>NZ_DS989915.1:1894399-1988289 GCF_000155615.1 Alcanivorax sp. DG881
CTCACCTATCGAAACCTGTACGGCTCCGCTTCGCGCTGTTGCGTGAAACGTGGCGCGTGCAGCGTCTCTCAATCCAGTGGCCCGGGGGTCTTCTTGCGCTTCACTGTGGCGAAGCCGCCCTTGGTGTCCTGGGTGGGCGGTTTGGCATTGCGTTTGGGTTTAGCGACTTTTTTCTTGGCGCCGGATTTCTTGATACCTTTCTTGGCATCTTCTTTTTTCTTCATTTTTTTCTTTTTATTGCCGGCGGCCTTGCCGTTGGACTTCAGGTTTTTCGGCCCCAGGAAATTGCCACGCAGGGCTTCTACCAGACGGTATTCAAAATTCTGACGCAGGTAGCGTTGAATGCCGGCCATCAAATTCCATTCGTGGGCGGCGATCAGGGAAATTGCGGTGCCTTCACCGCCTACCCGACCGGTGCGACCAATACGATGCACGTACTCGTCGCCGCTGCGGGGCATGTCGAAGTTGATCACCAGATCCAGGTTGTCCACATGAATGCCACGGGCAGCCACGTCGGTGGCAACCAGCACTTTCACGGCTCCGGCCTTGAGGCGATCCATGGCCAGTTTGCGGTCTTTCTGATCTTTCTCGCCGTGCAGCACAAACACTTTCAGATTGGAGGCCACCAGCACCCCGCCAAGGCGATCGGCCTGCTCGCGGGTGTTGGTGAACACCACGGCTTTTTCGTAGGTTTCGTTGGCCAGCAGCCATTGCACCAGCCGCTCTTTGTGCTTCACGTCATCGGCGGTGATGATCTGCTGGCTGACGGACTCGTTCAGGTCACGCACGGAATCGAGCACCAGCGATTTGGGATCACGAAGCACGCTGCTGATCATGTTTTCCATGGCGTTACCGCCCGTGGTGGCGGAGAACAGCAGGGTCTGCCGCTCGGCCCGGCATTCCGCGGCCAGGCGCAGCACGTCATCGTTGAAGCCCATGTCGAGCATGCGATCGGATTCATCCAGCACCAGCATTTCCAGGTCCTGCAAAAGCAGATTGCCTGCGTCCAGATGTTCGATCAGGCGACCCGGGGTGCCAATCAGGATTTCCGGGTTCTTGCGCATTTTGGCGGCCTGCACTTTGAAGTCTTCACCGCCGGTCAACAGCTCTGCCTTGATAAAGGTGTAACGGCCCAGTGCCTCTACCTGCTTGAGGGTCTGCTGGGCCAGCTCGCGGGTGGGCAGCAGAATCAGGGCACGGGTATCGGTGCGCGGACGGGAATACTGGAGCAGCTGATGCAGCATGGGCAGCAGGAAAGCCGCCGTTTTACCGCTGCCGGTGCGGGCCACCACGCGTAAATCACGGCCTTCAAGCGCCGCCGGAATCGCTGCCGTCTGAACAGGGGTCGGGGTGGTGATTTCCAGCTCGCCAAGTGCCTTGATCAGGCGCTCGTGCAGGTTCAGGTCGGCAAACGAAGACATAACGGGCTAACTCCATGAATAAGGCCGCCATTGTAGCATCCGAGGGGGTTTAAAGTGGAAAGTTAAAAGTTGAAACGCGGTGATCCGCACCTCTCAGCCGGAGGGGTTATTGCTTCGCGCTGGCAACATAGCTTGAACCTGGCCTCCGCCAACCAGCCTACCAAGTGCCCGGCTCGCGCCTTTCAACTTTTAACTTTCAACTCAGTCCCCCACCCGGGCGAAGCGGGGTTGCACCTTGTCGTCGCGGTCCACGGTTTCGGTGAACATGGCCAGGGGCCGCACCCACAGGGCCTGATCACCGTAGAGCGGGTGGTAGACCACCACGGTTTCACCGCTTTCGGAATGGGTCGCCAGGCCGATCACCTGATACTCATTGCCTTTGAAGTGCCGGTAGCGGCCGGGTTTCAGGTCACTCATGGCAATTCTCCGGGTAACGGGGTGCGGGGGAGCCGCTCGGCGATGGCCGCCAGCACCAGGGGATTCCAGGGTAGCCCCACATGGGTCCCCTGCACTTCCACGTTCTCTGTCATGGGGCCTTCCTCTTCCTGGCTGCACTGCCAGGCCACGATGCCGTCTTCACGGGTAAAGATGGCCGTGCACGGCACCGGCGGCGCCGCTATGCGTTGATTGAACGCATCCCGGTCCGCCGGCGGGCGGTTCGGGTTAAACAGATTGAAGAGCGTGGAGACGTTGTTGGCCTCCGGGTCGCCATTGATGGGGCTGCCCAGGGTGAAGACCTGGCTCACCTGATCGGGAAAGGCCCGCGCCAGCTCCCGGGCAAACACTCCGCCCAGGCTCCAGCCCACCAGCGCCACAGGTTGCCCGTGGCGGGTATTGATCGCCTGCAACTGGGTAACTAACAGGTTTTTACGTTTGCTGTTCATGCCCAGATTAGTGCCCTGGGCCCAGCCGTAGACGTTATAGCCCAGCTTGCTCAGCGCCCTGCGCAGTGGCCGCGTACTGGCATCGCTGGCGCCAAAACCGGGCACAACAAGCACTGGCTGGCCTTTGCCCAGCGGCAGCTGCCGATGGCCGAGCCCACGCAGCAGATAGCGTCCATAGGCCCACGCGGCGCGGCTTTCACCCAGCAGCAGCTTGATGGATGGTGGTGCAATCGTTGTTGTCATCACTGGCCCTCCGGCCCTTTTTCCGGCGCCTGCAGCAGGCCGGTTCATTAACCGGCCGGCAACGGCGCATTTGCAACAATGGTAACCTGTCAGGAGGGGTCGGGGATGGCTGACTGGCGACAGCCTGCAGCCAGAGAGTCAATGATTTGCCGGGGAACGGTCTGCGGCGAACACAGTCATACCCTGCCAACAGGATGCCGAATGACATCCCCGTTTTACGCACAAGGCTTTCACGACCAAGGAGCGCCCATGAAAAAAGGACTCATCGCTTTTATTACCGCCTCACTGCTGAGCAGCACCGGCATGGCCATGGCCAAGTCACCGGAAAGCCCCACAGTGTTTGGCTGGGTGGAAAAGTCCACCCTGGTGCCCTGGGGTGTGGAATTGAAGACCAAGCTGGACAGCGGCGCGCTTACCTCTTCCCTGCATGCCACCGATGTGGAGGTGTACGAAAAGGATGATGAGGACTGGGTCCGCTTTACCGTGGATGTGGTAGATGAAGCCACCGGTAAAAAAGTGGAAAAAACCTTCGAGAAGCCGCGTTACCGCAAGGTGCTGATTCGTGGTGCCGGCGGCACGGAACGTCGCCCGGTAGTGCTGATGAAGGTATGCATGGGCAACACCGTATATGAAGAGCAGTTCACCCTGAACGACCGCTCGGACATGATCTATCCGATTTTGCTGGGTCGCCGCACCATTTCCCACCTGGGCTATCTGGACGTGACCCAGACCTTCCAGCATTCACCGCAGTGCGATAAAAACTCACCGGTGAAGATGGACAAGGACCAGCAGGACGATGAGGATATTAATGACTAGCGCAGCATGCCTCACGCTGCACGCAACAACGCGGTTCAACTCTCGCAGATGTTGAAAGACTGTGCCCGCGCTGACACCTTTAGCGCGGGCACGGCTTTACTGAAAAAGATCACACCTTTCGCGTTGTTGCGTGATGCATGCCGCGTGATGCGTCTCTTTAAACTTCAAAATAGCCGTACAGGCTGTCCAGCGCTTCGCGCAGCACCTTGCCCTGCAAACTGATCCGCGCCTGCAGCTCTGCTACCGCGTCGTCCGCATCCAGCGCATCGATATTTTCCTGCAATAGATCCAGCGGCTTGATGCGCTTGATCTCCAGCTTTTCGTTGATATCCAGTTCCAGCGAATCCTGCCACGCCAGATTGATGCGGGTAGCGACCATGCCGGTTTCCAGGTGTGCGAGGATTTCTTCCTGCCCCAGATCCACGGCGGTGAACTTCACCGCAGCGCCTTCGTCCTTGACGCCTTTCAGCTCGCAACGGTCACCCAGTGTGAACCCTTCCGGCAACAGCTTGGTATCACGGAGCCAGTTACTGAAGCTGGTGTAGGGGGCGGAATTCGGCGCCGGGTACGCCACGGGCAGGGAGCCGATGGCTTTACGCAGGCAGGCGATCACTTCTTCGCCGCGACTGGCGGAGGAAGAATCCACCATCACCCGCTTGCGCTCGGTATCGATCAGCAGCGAGGTGCGGCGTGAGCGGGTAAACGCCCGCGGCATCAACTCAAAGGTAATCTGCTCTTTCAGATCCGCCTTTTCCTTGCGCCCCACCTTGCGGCCTTCTTCCTGCTGGATGTGCTCCACTTTTTCATCCAGCAGCTCCTTGATCACCGGCCCGGGCAACAGACGAGCGGTTTCCTGATAGGTGCAGAAAATGAACCCGTCCACCGCGTAGGCCATGGGGTCCTGCCCCTTGAGCGGCGGCACAAAGCCTTCGGTGCGTTCGGTTTGCGAACCGCAGGGCTGGCAGCGGTTCTGGTCCAGAATCTCATCCAGTTCGGCCACGGAACAGGGGAAGGCTTCTTCGCCCACAAAGACAGTCAGGTTCTTGATCCACATAGAGTTTTCCAAAAGCAGGGGCAGTGAGAAAAGGCACTGCCGATAATGAGGGCGGCCAACGCCGGTCGGCCACAGTAGCGAAATGCCGGGGGCGGCTCAAGCAGGGAAACCGCTGGAGCCAATAATCCGGATAAGGGAGCGCCGTGGAGAATCGAGCAAGGATTCAACGGGAACCCAACAGGGGGGTGCAAAGTCCCTGTAGTAGGGTTGCAGATTGTTTCCCGTCCCGGCGGCCACAAGCCAGCCGGGAGTCGTACGCTTTACAGGAGCAGACCATGAAAACGCTGACCTTCGATAATGGCGATACCCTGCCCATGCTCGGCCTGGGTACCTGGAAATCCGAACCCGGCGAGGTGTACAAGGCGGTGAAGAGCGCCATTGAAACGGGCTTCCGCCACATCGACTGCGCCCATATTTACGGCAACGAAGAGGAAATCGGCCAGGCTCTCAGTGACGTGTTTGCCGCCGGGACGGTAACGCGCGAAGAGCTGTGGATCACCTCGAAGCTGTGGAACAGTGACCATGCGCCGGACGACGTGCAGCCCGCCCTGGAAACCACCCTGCGTAACTTGCAGCTGGATTATCTGGACCTTTACCTGATGCACTGGCCGGTAGCGCTGAAGCCTGGCGTGCCGTTCCCGAAATCCGCGGACGACATGGTGTCTCTCAAGGAGCTGCCGGTGGAAACCACCTGGGCAGCCATGGAAGCACTGGTGGACAATAACCAGACGCGGCAGATCGGCGTGTCGAATTTCAGCGTGAAAAAGCTGCAGGATTTGCTTGGCAAGGCACGCTACAAGCCCGCCATGAACCAGATTGAACTGCATCCCTATCTGCAACAGAACGACATGCTGGCCTTCTGCAAGGAACGGGGCATTGCACTCACCGGCTATTCTCCACTGGGGTCATTTGATCGCCCTGCGGGCATGAAAGCCGATGACGAGCCGGTGCTGCTCGAAGACCCGGTGATCCTGGAAATCGCCGACCGTCATGGCGTCTCCCCGGCACAAGTGCTGATCAGCTGGGCACTGCACCGTGACACCGTGGTGATCCCCAAATCCGTGAACCCGGAGCGCCTGAAGCAGAATCTGGCCGCCGCCGAGCTGTCACTCAGTGACGCGGACATGGATGCCATCCGCACCCTGGACAAGCACCGCCGCTACGTGGACGGCGGCTTCTGGGCCCAACCGGGCAGCGATTACACCCTGGCCAACCTCTGGGATGAGTAAGTGCCATACCCCAGGGCCTGTTCACACAAAACAAAACGCAGACTGTCCTGTAACGACATGGCCGATCCGGGCATCTACTGGTATTCCTTACTCACACTTCGCTATCAGTACAGACAAGGATCGGCCATGGATTACCTGCGCACCCCGGATTCCCGCTTCGAGCGGCTGCTGGACTACCCCTTCGAACCGAACTACGTGGATGTGGGCGGATTACGCATGCACTACGTGGATGAGGGGCCGGCCGACGGCAAACCGGTGCTGATGCTGCACGGTGAGCCGTCCTGGTCTTACCTGTACCGGCACATGATTCCCATCTGCGCCGCCGCCGGCCATCGCGTGATCGCCCCGGATCTGATCGGCTTCGGCAAATCCGACAAGCCCACCGACATCAATGCCTACAGTTACCAGAGCCACATGGATTGGGTGATATCGCTGCTCGATCAGCTGGATCTCACCGACATCACGCTGGTATGCCAGGATTGGGGATCATTGATTGGCCTGCGCCTGGCCGCAGAAAACGAATCCCGCTTTCGCGCCATCGTAGTAGGCAACGGCATGCTGCCTACCGGTGATCAGCAGGCACCAAAAGCCTTTCACCTGTGGAAGAACTTTGCGATCTATAGCCCTGTTCTGCCCATTTCCCGCATTCTGAATACCGCCACCTTCCGCAAACTGGGCCCGGACGAAATCCGCGCCTATGACGCGCCGTTTCCCAACAGAAAATACAAGGCCGGGGCGCGGGCCTTTCCCAAGCTGGTACCGGTGACACCGAACGATCCGGCCAGCGACGCCAACCGGGCGGCCTGGAAAATTCTGGAGCAATGGCAAAAGCCATTCCTGACCACCTTCAGCAACGGCGACCCGATTACCCGTGGCGGGGACAAATACATGCAGGAACGGGTCCCCGGCACGCAGGGGCAACCGCACCAAACATTGGTGGGCGGGCATTTCCTGCAGGAGGATTCCCCGGTGCAGTTTGCCCAGGCCGTGAATGGTTTGCTGCGCAAATTCAAATAAGTGCAGTAGCACACACAAAAATGCCCTGCATTAACAGGGCATTTCCATGATACGGCTACAGCATCATTTCTTGATGAACGAATATCTTGCAATCTGCCCATTATCAAGACGTGTCACGGCAACAATATATTCACCGCTTGGACTCATATGTAGCCTTTGTGGAAGCGAGGAAACAGGGGATACTCCAAGCTTATGGGAAAACAGGTGGCTTGTTACTGCCACTTCAGAAAATTTTTGCTCTGAATATTGAAAGGGAGACTCGAACTTCGGGTCCCCATCATTCACATCCATTACATAAGCTTTAACGCATGGCGCCTGATCACCCTGCTCACAACCCAGAACTGAGTACACCCCATTCGTCCCCAAAAATGATCCCATTATATCAGGCGCACTTCCTGATGATCCGGTAAAATTAATACTAGAAAACTCTTCCCACATATCTATCCCAATACTCGGAGAAGAACAGGAGTCAAAATCAGCGCAATACCCCGCAGTATTAATCACACTTCCTTGAACAGATATGGCCAAAGGCGTGGACACATAACCCGAGCTATCTATAGTCCCTACATACGTTTCTGCATCCAGCTCAAATCCCGATGAAGAAACCGTATAAGTTCGATAAAAAGCAGGATTAGCCTGACTAGAAACATCATGTTTCGCCGATAAAAGCTTTACTTCACTGCCACTCTGCACCAGCCGGTAAGCCCCATCTGTCAAGCTACTAACAGGGGCATCATTGATGACGAATTTGTAAGATGTTCCATCTGAAAAGTAAAACGACGCTTCATCCCCATTTGGATGCGTATCTTGTTGATCCGGAATATCAGCAACAAAAACACTACCTTGATCAGTCGCCACATTCCCAATAAATGTTGGCAGCGTTGTAGTATTTGCGAACTGGTAAAGCTCTGATCTGAACCCAAAATTCTCCAAAACGGTAAAGTCATCAATCAAATCGTTGTCTATCAATTGACAACCAGGATTATCCCACGTTTCGTTTTGATTTTGGACTAGCCCGGAAATTGGACACCGTAACGTCTGCCAACGATTACTCCCGTCTCGCGTAAGCCTCTTTCCGATATAACTATCCCCCCCCATGTAAACAATACTTATATCGTTGATCACCTTCGCAACATACGACCTTGAATTTAGGTCATAAATGTAACTCAGCTCCCCAACAACACCAGCGCTCCCCCCATCGCTCTCAGGAACGTGAGTCAAACGGAATCCTGCAAGCAATCCCGAATCATTCACACTCGTCGGAACAAATTGCCGAACATTTCCTGCCGGGTTTACAAATTCATTGCCAACACTCGCAGGTAGACGTCTCAGAACATAATCATCCAAAGCAGCAAATGAGCAAGTAGGCAACGTGACAGCAAACATAGCTACTGCATATTTTATCTTGTTATCCATAACAATTCCTTTTGTGCTATTTTTTTCTTAGCTGCTGAGTCTAGCCTTTCGGTTTCCCCGCCTAAATAATGTCATTTTGATATCATTCAGTTCTATTAGCTTCCCTCACATACATGCTTGCGGAAATGACATCATTACTCGATAAAAATTGCCCGAAATTCCGCTCACGACCCAGCTCATCATCAAAGCCCTGAACGCGGTCATAGGCCACCCGGCCGTTAATGATCGTGGCCGTCACGGCGTCATCGTTGCGCTTCACCAGGCGGTTCAGCGAGGTGCCTTCCAGCGGCGCCCAGGCAACGTCATCCAGCTCGTCGGTGAGGCCTTCCGGATTCACGATGACCACATCCGCCCGGCTGCCCTGGCGCAAGCTGCCGGCCTGCAAACCAAACCAGTCCGCCAGATCGGCGGTTACCGCATTCACCCCTTCTGCCACACTCATAAAGGGCAACCCGGCTTCGTCCGCATCACGAACATATTTCAGTAACCGTAGCGGGAAGTTGTACTGGGCAATGGATTCCAGATGTGCGCCGGAATCGGCAAAACCCACATGGGTATACGGACTCGCCAGCAGCTTGTGCATGATCTCCGGCCGGTGATTACCGTAATTGGTTTTCCAGCGCAGATCATTGCGGTACTGCACCGCCAGATCGAAATAGGCATCCACCGCATCCTTGCCTTCAACCGCTCCGATTTCTTCAAAGTTTTTGCCAATTAACGACGTGTCCGGGCAATCCACCACCCAGCAATCACTGAAGTCCCGGTGCCAGAGCCCCTTGGTGAACAAGGCGTTAACGTGCTTCTTGAACAGCTTGCGGAAGGCGGGATCATCCACCTTCGCGTACATGGCATCTTCATCCTTGTAGTCACGCAGCAACTCACCGGAGGAAAATTCTTCAAAGGCGTTCACATTCAAACCACTGAGATACAACGTGAACGGTGCGGGCAATGTCTGCCAACGGAAGTTGCCCCGCAAAAAGCGGTTAGCCACGAAACCACTCAGCCGTGTCACCACGTTAAGCCAGGGGTTGGATTTGAGATCCAGGGCCGTAAGCATGGAGCACTTCATGGGGCGACGGAACAGGCCGTGGGCCTGCCACAGGAAGCGCACTACGTTGACCTTCTTTACCGCGTCCGGGGCGCCCTGCATGACCGCATTTCGGCGACGCAGAATCCGGAACAACCGTTTGAATTCGTTCCAGCGTGCGTAGGTGGACGGCAAGGGCCGTGACCAGGCTCGATCTCCGTCTACCTTGTCCAGCCGGGTCGTCATCAGCGACATACCGACACAGCCGGCATCCAGCGCCTCTTCCAAGAGGGATTCCATTTTCTGCAATTCCTGTTCGCTGGGTTTTGCCGGGGACGTGGCCCGCTCCAGCCCCATTACCGCCACACGAATATCGGAATGCCCCACAAAAGAACCCACATTGGGCCCCAGCGGCTGCCGGTCATAAAACCCCCGGTAGCCGGCAGCGTCACGCCACGTTTTTTTCTCTTTCAGAATCGGCAGCACCGCTTCACGGGGCACCGCTTCCACCCGGGTAAACAGATCCGAACAATCTTCCGGCTGGGCATTGATCATACTGATCGAGCAGGAACCGATCAGCACCGAAGTTACCCCGTGACGCACCGACTCTTTCAGTGACGGCGTGGCAATGACTTCCGCATCGTAATGGCTATGGGTTTCGATAAAGCCCGGCGTGACCCATTGCCCAGTGGCGTCATACACTTTGGGCGCCGCATGGTCAGGCAATGGAACATCACTGATGGTGACAACGCGCCCATCACGAATCCCCAGATGCCGGATACTGCCGTCCCGGCAACTGCCATCAAAGAACTGCCCATGATTGATCACAATGTCGTAAACGTATTGCTGCATGATGCCCCGCCGCGATGTTGTTGTTGGATGGCACGGAAAATGGCGCACACGAACGCCAGCCTGTTAACAACCATAGAGCGGGCATTGGATCAGCACCCGGCCATTACGCGACAGGAATTGGTTAATCAGGGACAAGGCGTCAGGCTGTGGCCACTTCGAGCATGGCCGATGACCAGAATTCCACACGGTTGCGCCCGCGTTTCTTGGCCAGGTAAAGCGCATCATCGGCACGGGATACCAGCTGGGATTCCGTGGCCTGCTCTCCGGCAAGCGCAGTGACCACCCCGAAGCTGGCACTGACAGTGAGCGGCTCACCCACATCAAGCATCACCGGGGTGCCGACCAGGGCAGCGCGGCACCGTTCGATCACTTTTTCTGCTCCCTCGTGGCCGGTATCGGGCAATACCAGTACAAACTCTTCGCCACCAATACGCCCTATGCGATCCGTTTCGCGCAAGCATTCACGCAGTAAGTTCGCCACTCGCACCAGCACGGTATCGCCGGCCGCATGGCCGTGACGGTCATTGATCTGTTTGAAATGATCCAGGTCCATGACGCACACGGAAAGCGCTTCCCCGGTGCGCCGGGCACGAGCCATTTCATGGGCAAACTGGTCAAACAGGGCCCGCCTGTTCGACAGCCCCGTAAGCGGATCCTGCACGGCCATGGCGCGCACCTGGGCTTCACGGTATACCCAGCGGCGCAGCAGCAGGGACACCAGCGTCAGCACCCCCGCCACGAAGGGCACCGAAAAAGCAACGGTGCTGGCGATCCAGTAATAGGACAGGTAGCCCTTGGCCGCCGGATCGGTGCGGAAATACAGCGCGTAAATATCGTGACCTCGGGCCGCCAACCAGGACAACAGCAACACCATCACGGTGCTCACGGTGAAGCCCCAGACCACTGGACGGAAGCCAAACAGGATGAATCCCACCAGGGGTGAACCGAGCAGCACCATTCCCGTGATCGGGCTATACAGCCCGAACATCAGGCCCAGCAGCAGAAAGCTGACCCCAAAAAACTGCACAAAGCAGTGTACAAAAAGCGGCGATTGGCGCCGGACCTTACGTAATAATGAAGCCCAGAGAATGAGCAGCAGATAGCCGCTCAAATTGAATAACAGCACCCAGGAAAGCTGCCTGGCGCCGACCGGGGAGACGTACTGCGCACCGAAGTCAGTGTAAAACGCAGTGACCAGATGCCAGACCAGGTAGAAGGACATGTAGATGAACAGCAACACCGACAACAGCAGGCATTTGTCGATGTCCTTCCAGTCGAGCAACCGGTAAATCGCAGGGGATTTCGAAGCGACTTTTCGCATACGCATCTGTGACCTAATTCACGCCTGTTTCGGAATTATGTCACCCTGCAAGCCACAGCGGAGCCAGCACGAACCACGCTGGTGCAGCCATTGCTACCAATGGTCGGAAAGCGGCGATAATGTGAGCATCGCCATCGCATCCGAAACGTTATCGCGGCAGCGACGGAGTCATACGCCTTTTCCCTTTACCTCAACCGGGGTTGAGGCCGTACTCTCCCTTTTCCTGTTGATGAACCCGGAGCCTGTCATGCCTGTTGATCTGGATGCCTACTGCCAACGCGTCGGTTACACCGGTGAACGCACGCCCACCCTGGCAACCCTGCGCGCCCTGCAGCAATGCCACCTGCTGCATATCACCTTTGAAAACCTGAACCCGCTGCTGGGCAAGCCGGTGCCTCTGGATCTGGCCAGCCTGGAACACAAGCTGATTCATCAGGGCCGTGGCGGTTACTGCTTCGAGAACAACCTGCTGTTTATGGCGGTGCTGACGGCGCTTGGCTTTACCGTGCGGGGGATTACCGCCCGGGTCTACTGGAACCAACCGGAGGACGCACAGCCACCCCGCTCGCATATGTTGTTGCTGGTAACCATCGGGGATGAGGAATACTTGAGCGACGTAGGGTTTGGAGGCATGACACCGACAGCGCCATTAAGGCTGCACAGCCTGGCAGCCCAAAACACTTCGCTGGAGACGTTTCGTGTTCTTCCCCAGAGCGACCATTTCCGTATTGAAGTGCAGCTGGGTAGCGTATGGCGACTGCTGTACCGGTTCGATCTGATGACACAATGGCCCATCGATTTCGACATGGCCAACTGGTACGTGGCGTGCCACCCGGCGTCAAAATTCGTCAATAACCTGATTGCCGTGCGCACCGACGTAGACCGCCGCCACACACTCTTGAACGGGCTCTATACGGTACGCTACCCGGACGGGCGCAGTGACAAGCAAAACATTACCGACCCACAGGCGATGGCTCGCCTGCTAGCCGATACCTTTCAGATTAATCTGCAAGGGCTGGAGCAAGACCTGCAAGCTGCGCTGACCGACAAGGCTTTGCTTTAACCGGTGTCTCGCGCCCATATCAGGGCCGTGCCGGCAAGGCGAATTTTGCAGGTCGAGTTTACCCAAGGGCACAGAGAGGCGTAGCCGTAACCCGACATCTGCCCGAACCAATAGCGAAAACGGTTAATGTCGGATTACGCCATTAGGCTAATTCGACCTACTCTCTGCGCTAGATTGAGGCAGCTCATTGCGAAAAAGTGTCCACAAATAACGCTTCCACCTTATCTCTCGCCCAGGGCGTTTTGCGCAGAAACTTCAGGCTGGATTTCACTGACGGATCGCTGATAAAGCAATTGATGCGGATGCGATCCCCCAGCTCTTCCCAGCCATAGTGTTCAACCAGACGCGTCACCACGGTTTCCAGGGTGACGCCATGCAACGGATTATTGGGTTGGCTCATCAATATTTCCGTCAGTCTGCTTTTGAAAGGACAAAACCATCGCGGGGAAAATGCACCTGAATCTGCCCCACCACGGCATCATCACGACGAACCACCAGCGTGCGATCATCGCAATAACACAGCTCACCGAACACCGGCTCACGGCCATAATCTGACGGTGCCACTCGCACGGCCTGACCCAGCAAAGGCGCCTGCTCCACCTGTTCGGGCAGGGCCCGCGGCGTAGCCTGGCGGGCAATCTCCAGCGCGTCATCCGCACTGATATCCTTGCGTGTGCCCTGCCCGAAGGCCTGCATGCGGTTCATCCAGGCCTCCACTTTCGGATGGCTACCCGCAATGCTTCGCCCGGCCAGATCACGGCGAAACCAGAGGCTGTGGTAGGCGGAAAAGTCACCGGCATTGGGCGCATCGCCAAACAGGAAATTCCCGGTCAGCAGGGTTTCCATATGATCCAGATGCGCGGCCACCTTGCGACGCATTTCGCGGGGGCTGTCGGCTTTCACTTTCGACTTGCTGCCCATCTTGATCCGGTCCAGCAACAAGCGCCCCAGATCCAGCAACGACGACTCTTTCAGCACCCGGCGCAACAGGGTGAAATTCCCCGCCGTGACAATGGAGGCCAGGAAAATCTCCAGGTCCACCTCACGGACGAAGGCCTGCACCTCTTCACTGCAATTCTCCACCACCAGCTCGGGTTTGTTGCCCAGCCGGGCAATTTCGCGGCTGAGGGTGCGGGTATCACAAAAAACATCAGCGCCAATCTGCGCCACCGGAATTTTCCGGTAGCCGCTGGCCAGCGGCGCCAACTTGGGGCGCGGCGGCATTTCCGCCACGGTGACCGACTGCCATTGCAAGCCGGCATACCCCAGCATGGCACGGGCTTTCTCGGAAAACGGGGACAGCGTGTAGTGGTGCAGAATCAGTTCTGACATGAAAGCATCCTGAATTAAGTGATCCGTATGGCGGCAAGCCTCATATCCCCGCGCGACAAGGTCAAGCATCCATTGCCCTACCCCTGCGTTGGCAACCCTGTAATATACGCAACTCTTTGCTCTTTGCGCCCCTCACTGCCGACGGACCTGCAGATAATGAAATGGATTTACCGTTTACTGATTGCCACCTTTATTGCCCTGGTTGTGGGGGGCGCCATCTCTACCGCCCAGGACCACTGGCGCATGCATCAGGACGCCATGGTCCGCATGCAGGAAAACCTGCTCAAGCAACAACAAAAGCAGCAGGAACTCAGCGACCGCATTGCGCAGACCCGGACCAAACCCACCCTCAGTGACCACGACCGCTGGTTGATTACCCACCTGGAAAAGACCCGCGCCGGCCTGGACAAGATACTGGTCACCCAGCAGTCCGGCGTTTCCCGGCTGCAACGCAGCTTCTTGCGCACCTGGATCGGCAACCTGGTGCTGTTCATTGCACTGGCCGGCCTGGGGCTAGGCATTGTCACTCGCTCCGGGAATGCCCTGAACAAGGAAGAGCAGCGCTGGCTGGCCAGCCGCCCGGAGGACATTCCCTCACTCAGGCTGGATCCCGGCGCGCACCGCAACGTGACGGCCCCTACCCGTAACGCCAGCAACTTTGTGACCGGGCGCATCCGGGCCGTGAAGGCCGACCGGCTACAGGTAAAGCGCAGCGGCATACTCAGCGCCATGGGGTTGAGCTTTATCATCGCACCACAAGGCGGGCTGATCGTAGAGCTGTATTTTCTCTACGACGCGCTGATGGTTGCCCATACTCCGTTTCAGCAACTGGAATGGGGCGGCATGATGCAAAGCCTGATGCTGTCGATCCCGTTCACCCTGGTAGGCCTCTACCTGCTGGCATCCAGTACCAGCCAGGCCAGCATCGATCGTCGCGAACAGGTCATCACGCTGCCCGAGGGCCCCCGGACCATTGCGTTCAGGGAAGTGGAATCCATTCAGCTCAACCAGATACTAAGCACCGGCGAGCGCAGCTACCTGAACAGCCAGATTCAGTTAAACCTGAATAACGGCGAGGTCCTGTCATTGCTCAGCCATGGCGGCAAGGAGCAGATCTATGTGGACCTGATCCGCACCGCCCTGTTCATGGACAAACCCGCGGTGCTGCCGCAACGCTAGACGACCGGTCTAATCAAGTGTTAGAGTGCCGCCCATGAACACACAAACCGCCATCGATCAGCCAGACAAACACCTCGACACCCGCCAGCACCTGCTGGATACGGGTCGCGATATTCTGGCTGCCCGCGGTTTCAGCTCCGTCGGCTTGAGCGCCATCCTGCAAGCGGCCGGCGTGCCGAAGGGCTCGTTCTACCACTACTTTCAGTCCAAAGAGCAATTTGGCCAGGCGTTGCTGGAAGATTATTTTGCCAGCTACGTACAAGACCTGGATGCCCGCTTCGCCGATGACGGCACCCCGGCCATCAGTCGGCTGATGCAGTACTGGCAGGACTGGCAGGAAAACTACTGCGGCCCCGCCGGCCTGCGCGATTGCCTGGTGGTCAAACTGAGCGCCGAAGTGGCCGACCTGTCCGAAGCCATGCGCATCACCCTGCGTGATGGTACCGAGCAAGTCATGGCGCGCATTGCCAACTGCATCGACGCCGCCATTGCCGATGGCTCCCTGCATCCGCAGCCAGCCCAGCAGACCGCCGGCAACCTGTACCAGCTATGGCTGGGCGCCAGCCTGCTGACCAAGCTGCACCGCAATACGCAGCCCATGAATCAGGCCATGACGCTGACCCAGAGCATGCTCGCACGCTGACACAACCACACTGAATACAACTGTGCCCGCTATTAAGCGGGCTTTTTTACCCATCAACTCTAGACGACCGGTCTATTTAAAAACCATCCACCGAATCAAGAGCCATCAATCAAGGATACCGCTCCATGAACAACTTCGATTTCTACAACCCCACCCGCATTGCCTTCGGCGAAGGGAAAATTGCCGCTCTCGACACCCTGGTGCCCGCCGACGCCAAGGTCCTGATTCTGTTTGGCGGCGAGAGCGCCCGCCGCACCGGCACCCTGGGCGAAGTAGAAGCCGCACTGGGTAACCGCCAGGTACAATTGTTTGGCGGCATTGAACCCAACCCCAGCTTTGAAACCTTGATGGAAGCGGTAACCGTGGTGCAGCGCGACGGCATCGATTACCTGCTGGCAGTCGGTGGCGGATCCGTCATCGACGGCACCAAGTTTGTCGCTGCGGCCTCCGTATTCGACGGCGATGCCTGGGACATCCTGCTCAAGGGCGGCACCAATATTCACCGTGCACTGCCATTCGGTTCGGTCCTGACCTTGCCCGCCACCGGCTCGGAAATGAACAAGGGCGCCGTGGTCACACGCAAGTCCCTGCAAGCCAAACTGCCGTTCCACAGTGAGCATGTGTTCCCGCAATTTTCCGTACTGGATCCCACCAAAAGCTTCACCCTGCCCCCCCGGCAGGTCGCAAACGGCGTGGTCGATGCCTTCGTTCATATTGTCGAGCAGTACCTGACTTACCCGGCCAGTGCCCCGGTACAGGACCGCTTCGCGGAAGGCTTGCTGCAAACCCTGATCGACATCGGTCCGCAGGCCCTGAGCGACCCGGAAAACTATTCGGTGCGCGCTGATCTGATGTGGGTCGCCACTCTGGCGCTCAATGGCCTGATTGGTGCCGGCGTTCCCCAGGACTGGGCCACGCACATGCTGGGCCATGAACTCACTGCCCTGCATGGCCTGGACCATGCGCAGACCCTGGCCATTGTGCTCCCTGCCATGCTGACAGAACGCAAGGATGCCAAGCACGGCAAGCTGGTGCAGTACGCACAACGGGTCTGGTCTATCCATGAAGGCAGCGAGTCAGAGCAGGCCGAGGCAGCGATTGAAAAAACCCGCGCCTTCTTCGAAAGCCTGGGCGTAAAGACCCGCCTCGGGGATTACCAATTGGCTGAAGAACATATCGAACCGCTGATCAAGAGCCTCGAGGAACATGGTATGACCGCGCTAGGCGAACACAACGACGTCACCCCCGACGTATGCCGGCGGGTGCTGCACGCCAGCCTCTAACCACCCCACTCTTGCACAACCCCACCCCGGCTTCGGGGTGGCACTGAGATGAAACTGACGGAGAGCAACCATGAATATTCTGATGATTCTCACCTCCCACGACCAACTGGGCGACACCGGCCACAAAACCGGTTTCTGGCTGGAAGAATTTGCCGCGCCTTACTATGTTTTCAAGGATGCTGGCGCACAGATCACCCTCGCCTCCCCCAAAGGCGGCCAGCCGCCACTGGATCCCAAAAGTGACTCACCGGAGGCACAAACCGCTGCCACCGGTCGCTTCAATCAAGATGACGATGCCAAAGCTGCCCTGGCCAACACCCGGCCCCTGGCCCAGGTGGATACCCAGGCGTTTGATGCCGTCTTCTATCCCGGCGGCCATGGCCCGCTCTGGGACCTGGCCGAAGATGCCCACTCCATTGCCTTGATTGAAGCCTTCAACAACAGCGGCAAACCCATCGGCGCTGTCTGCCATGCCCCCGCCGTATTTCGTCACACTCGCCATAACGGCGAACCGCTGGTCAAAGGCCGTGCCGTCACCGGTTTCACCAATGGCGAGGAAGACGGTGTGCAGCTCACCGATATCGTTCCCTTTCTGGTGGAAGACATGCTCAAGGCCAATGGCGGCGTCTATGAAAAAGGCGACGACTGGGCCAGCCATGTGGTCACCGATGGCAATCTGGTGACCGGGCAGAACCCGGCCTCATCGGAAGCCGGAGCAAAAGCCCTGCTGAAACTGCTGGCGTAACGGAACAATAAAAAGGGCGCCTATATGCGCCCTTTTTTATTATTCATCGCGGAATTGTGTGATCAGCCAGCGTCAGAACTTGTCCCATGACCCCGCCTTGTCCGCCATACTTTTTGTACAAAATGCATTATCCGATTATTGCCTCAATGATGGCCCTGACAATTCCTCAAGACACCTCTTAAAAGAGATGCCGGAATAACGACAGCCTCTCAGGCTATGTCGGTTTACGTCAGGCATCCGGCGTCGAGCGTTTGGCAAAGTGCCGGGCATTCGGGATAAACCAGGCAGATGGCAAGAAACGTGTTATTCACTCTAATCCGCGAAGAACCTTTTTTACTCGTAGCTAAGGTTGGTCGCCTTGCCTCGGAACACCCGGTAAACAAAGACGGTATAGCAAAGAATCATTGGCAGGGTAATCACCGTTCCCCAAAACGTGAACAACAGTGACTCCGTTGCTGATGCAGACTCCCAGATCGACAAACGCCCCAGTACGATGTCCGGAAACAAACTGTACGCCAGCCCGATACTGGCCAGCACACACATGACAATCAATGACAGGAACGCCAGCCAACCATAGCCGTTATCCAGAATCTGCCGACTGTTGAAAACCCAAATCAGGCCGGCATAGGCCAACGCCGTGGCAATCGGAATGGGCATCAAACCGATGGCGCTGGGCAAGGTGAACCATTTAGCCGCAATGGTAGAGCTGACCAGGGGCGTGGCAATGGAGATCAGCAACAGGAATGCCCCCATGGGCAAAACTGCCAGGCGCCCCCAGCGCACCGCTTTATCGAATAAGGCTCCTTCGGTTTTGATCAGCAACCAGGAGGCACCCAGCATGATATAAAGCGCAGGCAGGGCCAACGCAATCAAAGCGGCGAACAAGGTGTTGGTGGCATCCCCGGTAAGGCCGGTCACGAAAGCGCCCAGCATCCAGCCCTGGGACACTGAAGCCACCAGGGACCCCAGCGCAAACAGCGCGTTCCATTTTGCCTTGTGCTTGTCGCCCGCCTTAACGCGAAAATCGAACGAGACGCCACGCAGTATCAGCCCCATCAGCATCAGCGTCACCGGCAAATACAATGCGGTCAGTACCAGCCCGTGGGCCTGCGGGAACGCAATCAACAAAATACCCACACCCAGAACAATCCAGGTTTCGTTGGCATCCCAGAACGGCCCGATCGAGGCCACCATCACGTCCTTTTCTTCCTCGTTGGCGAATGGCAACAGCAAACCGATACCCAGGTCATAGCCATCCAGAACGACATAAATCAGCAGTGCCAGCCCCATGGCGCCGGCAAAGAACAGCGGAAGCCAGTATCCAAGATCCATTATCTCTCTCCTTCTGCATGTTCATCGTCATCCAGCTCAGCCTCCATGGCCCGTTGCTGTGGGCTCAATGACAAGGAGCGGGCGGGCTTGGTCGCCATGTAACGCAGCGCCGCGATATAGGACACCAGCAGAAACAGGTACAGCAGCACATAGCCAAACAAGGTACCCGCCACCGTCGCGCTACTGTGATCGGCCACCACGTCGGCTGTACGGAGCAGGCCGCTGACCACCCAGGGCTGACGGCCAATTTCCGTCACATACCACCCGGCCAATACGGCCACCCAGCCGGAGAAGGTCATCACCGACAGAGCTCGCAACAACCACACGTTACCGTCCCGACTTTCACGCGGGCCGCGAAACAATTTCCAGACAGACCACCAGCCCACCAGAACCATCAGCACGCCGATTCCCACCATAACCCGGAAGGCCCAAAACACCGGTGCCACTGGCGGGTGATCACCGTCAAACTCATTCAGTCCTTTCAGCTCACCGTCCCATTCGTGGGTAAGAATTAGGCTGGCCAGCCCAGGCACTTTAATGGCCATATGGGTAGTGCGCTGTTCCTCATCGGGAAAGCCAAACAGGGTCAGTGGAGCATTGCGCTCGGTCTCCCACACCCCTTCCATGGCGGCAATTTTGGCTGGCTGGTGCTCCAGGGTATTCAGGCCATGAAGGTCGCCTATCCAGACTTGCAGGGGCGCCAGCACTGCTGCCATCAATGCACCGGTGCGCATCACTTTCCAGGTGGCCGGACCATCCACCCCTCGCATGGCTCGCCAGGCACTGATCCCCATAATCAGGAACGCCGCCGTCAGCAAAGACGCGTTGAACATATGCGCAAGGCGATAGGGGAACGATGGATTGAAAATCACTTCCCACCAGCTCTCCACAAAGAATACGCCGTCTTCCAGGCGGAACCCGGTAGGAGTCTGCATCCAGGAATTCAGGCTGAGAATCCAGAATGCGGAGAAACTGGTGCCCACTGCCACCAGCGCACAGGACACCAGGTGAAGGCGGTTGGACACCCGATTTTTCCCGAACAGCATGATGCCAAGAAATGAGGCTTCCAGAAAAAAGGCCGTCAGCACTTCATACCCCAGCAACGGGCCAGCGATATTCCCCGCCCGCTCCATGAACCCGGGCCAGTTGGTGCCAAACTGAAAACTCATGGTGATGCCCGACACCACCCCCAGCGCAAAGCTGAGGGCAAAAATCTTCACCCAGAAGAAGTAGGCATATTCCCAGGCCTTGTCACCGGAGAAGGTGTAGCGCAAGCGGAAGTAGAACAGCACCCAGCACAGGCCGATGGTGATAGTGGGAAACAGGATATGAAAGCTGATATTGGCGGCGAACTGCAGCCGGGCCAACAGGAACGGATCAAATTCCACCGGGGCGACTCCTTCCTTTCGTCCAGTGACGAGGTTTCATTCCTCCAGACAGTAGCACAGGGGGATGCAGGGTAAATGAGACAAAAGGTCCATGCAGGTGCCCGGGCAAGGCGCCACCGCACGTGAAGACAACGACAAGAACCAACAGGTGTTAACACTTTGTATACACCCGCAACATTTCCCCGTCCTGTCCACAACACGTTATGCACAGCATCCACCGGGTTTAGCCAACAAAATGCACTTCATGAAACTGGCAATCCGTTTTGGTCATGCCAGCAAGTTCACTTTCTGGAGAGCACACCATGAAAACAAGAATGGGGCTGGTAGCCCTGGCCACCGCAGCCATGTTGTCCCTGAGCGGCAATGCCATGGCACTGACCAAGCGAACCTTTTGCGTCTTCGACATCATCGGCGCCAATGGTGACACCTTCAACATCATGCGCGACTACAAGACTGCCGCTGTCGAGTGGGGCGTGGATGTAGAGTTGAAGCCCTACACCGATGAAAAAATTGCCTCTGAAGACCTGAAAGCCGGGCAATGTGATGCCGCCGTGCTAACCGGTATTCGCGGGCGTCAGTTCAACAGCTACACCGGCAGCATGGATTCCATTGGTGCCATCCCCAGCTACGACGCCATGAGAACAGTGATTGCGGTGATTGCCAGCAACAGCCCCAGCGTCAATCAACATCTGGTTTCCGGCCCCTATGAAGTGGGCGGGGTTGCCCCGCTCGGCGCGGCCTTCCTGTTCCTGAAAGACAAGGAAATCGACACCGTTGAAGAACTGGCGGGCAAATCCATCGCGGTACTGGAATATGACAGCGCCCAGGCCAGCATGGCTTCCCGGGTCGGCATGTCGCCGGTCATGTCCGATATCACCAACTTCTCCACCCGCTTCAACAATGGTTCCGTGGATATCTGCTTTGCCCCGGTAATGGGTTACTCCGCACTGGAACTCTACAAGGGCATGGCGCCGGATGGCGGTATCCTTGACTACGTACTGGGCCAGCTGAGCGCCCAGGTCATTCTCAAAAAGGATAAATTCCCGGAAGGCTATGGCCAGAAATCCCGTGCCTTCATGTTCAGCCAGTTTGATCGCGCCATGAAGCTGATTGATAACGCCAGCAATGAAATTGCCGACCGCTGGTGGATTCGCATTCCCGAGAAAGACAAGCTGCGTTATGACGAAATGATGCGCGAAGCCCGCATCGAGCTGACCAAGAAAGGGGTATACAGCAAAGACATGATGTCCCTGCTGCTCAAGGTTCGCTGCAAGCAGGATCCCTCTCGGGCGGAGTGTGTTAACCCGGTGGAATAACCGCCTTTAACAAACGACTCCGATAAAACGCCGCCAGCACCCCTGGCGGCGTTTTCGTTACACACTGGTGTAAACCGCTCACCCTGAGGCGCCATTGCGCTGACCGAACAGCAATTGAACGCCACCACAAAGCTGGGTAGTTTATTGGAACAAGCACCGCCTGTGCGGCGCACCACTTTGACTCTGAGTTGCAGCGAGCCATGGCCCTGACTTCCGCGGATGTTCGCAACGCCGAACCGCTCCAGAAAGACTACAAACTCCATGACGACAAGGGGCTCTACCTGTTGGTAGAAACCGATGGTAACCGTACCTGGAAACTCAGCTACCGTTTCGACGGCCGCAGCAAAGTCATCACCCTGGGGCCTTGCCCGGAAGTCACCCTGAGCTTTGCCCGCCAGCTGCGCGATGAAGCCCGGGAACTGATCGCCGATGGCATCGACCCGATCAGCCGTTGCGTCAAGCGGGAAGTCTTCAGCCCCTCGGTGGAAACCTTTGAAGCGGTGGCCCGAGACTGGCTGGAGCGCGTCTATCGACTGGAAGTGTCGGAAGAACAATTCCGGCGCACCAAGCGGCAAATGGAAAACTACCTGATTGCCAGCATTGGCAAACGGGTCGTCAGTGAAGTGACCCCCGAAGACCTGAAATCCCTGGCGGCCGCCCTCGGCGCCGAGGGGCATCTGGACAGGGGCAAGCGTGTTCTGGGCATCGGCAAGCGAATCTACACCCATGCCCGTGATACCGGCGTGGCGGGCTACCAGCAAACCGGCGCCCTGCGCCGCCGGCTCACTGGCTCCGGTACCGAACCGGAGTTTTTGCTCAGTACCCGTGAGCAGATTCTCGATCTGGCCAGCGGCGTTCTCGGCCAGTGGAGCCGCACCACCACTACCGCCGCCCTCAAACTCACGGTGTGGTTGCTGGCCCGCCCCAGCGAAATCGTCAACGCACGCTGGTCCGACATGGACCTGGACGCCGGCGAGTGGCGCATCCACCGCAACAGCACCGGGAGCCCCACGGGCAGCAAGATCATTACCGTGCCTTTGCCGCGCCAGGCGGTGGAACTGTTGCGGGAAATCGAGCCCATCACCGGCCGCCAGGAGTACATCTTTCCCGGCACCCGCGATCGCAAAAAACACCTGGGCGCCAGCACCCTTTCCGCGGCACTGAAAAAAGTCACACGGACCACACCGGTTTCCACCGACAACCTGCGCACCCTGGCCGCCACCGCACTGGGCGAACTGGGCTATCAGGCAGAGCAGATTCAATCCCAGCTACTCAACCAGACCGGCGACGAACCGGCCGACCGTCAAACCTACCTGGATAAACGCCGGGAGATGCTGCAGGCCTGGGCGGACTATCTGGACAATACCGCCATCGGCAAGGTCACCCGGCCGCGCAGACTCTGATACCCTGTGGGCAGTCACATTCACTGCCACCATTCAGGATATTGCATGCCAAGCCCGTTCGGCTTTCGTTTCGACAACACCTACCGCCGGCTGCCGGAGCCTCTGTTTTCAGATTGCTCGCCACAGCCGGTCAGCACACCGGCCTTTGCCCTGTTTAACGATGCACTGGCCCGGGAACTTGGGCTGGATAGCGAGGCCTTGTCGACGCACCCTGAGTTTTTCAGTGGCAATGCATTACTGGATGGCAGCGAGCCCATTGCCCAGGCTTATGCGGGCCACCAGTTTGGCAACCTGACCATGCTCGGCGATGGCCGCGCTATCCTGTTGGGCGAACACGTTGATGACAGCGGGCAACGCCGCGACATCCAGCTTAAAGGCGCCGGGCGCACCCCCTTTTCCCGAGGTGGCGACGGGCGCGCGGCCCTTGGCCCCATGTTGCGCGAATACATAATCAGTGAAGCGCTACACGCCCTGAATATTCCTGCCACTCGCAGCCTGGCCGTCACCCACACCGGTGACCGGGTGCACCGGGACACACTGCTTCCCGGCGCCATCCTGGCCCGGGTGGCAACATCCCATATTCGTGTAGGCACCTTCCAATACGCCGCCGGGCAACAAAATCCCGCCCTGCTGGAACAACTGGTGGATTACACCATCGCGCGCCATTACCCCTCCCTGGAGGGGGCAGAGAACAAGGCGCTGGCCCTGTTCGAAGCGGTGATGGATCGCCAGATAGATCTGGTGGTCAACTGGATGCGCGTGGGCTTTATTCACGGCGTACTCAACACCGATAACGTGACCCTGTCCGGCGAGAGTATTGATTTCGGCCCCTGTGCTTTTATGGACAATTTTGACCCGAACACGGTATTCAGCTCCATCGATCGCCAGGGACGTTATGCCTATGGAAACCAGCCCAGCATCACCCAGTGGAACCTGGGCCGTTTTGCGGAAACCCTGCTCGGCTTGATCGACGAAGACACGGACACCGCGATCGAAAAAGCCACCGCGTCGCTGAAGTCATTCAGTCAGCGTTACGAAGAAAAATGGCGCGCCATGATGAACAAGAAACTGGGATTATTCGGAAGCGAAGCAGAGGACGACAAGCTGATTGCTGATTTACTCACCTGGATGCAGGCGCAGAACGCGGACTACACCAATACGTTCCGTGATCTGATCAACGACGGCCTGCCTGACGGGGAGCAATACCAGAATGAAAGCTTCCAGCAGTGGCACCAACAGTGGCGAGCAAGACTGGCCCGCAACAGAAAACCCCTGGCGTCATCGCTGTGCCTGATGCGTAATCACAACCCGGCGGTGATACCGCGCAATCATCTGGTGGAACAGGCGCTGAATGCCGCCAGCGACGATAACGATATGGCGCCAACCCGTGCGTTATTAGATGCATTGGCCGAACCTTATGCGGACCGGGACAGTAACGATCCTTATCGGCAATCAGCCGCACCCGGCGAGCAAGTCTTTCAGACCTTTTGCGGCACGTGAAGCTCAATGTCGGGTTACGCCGCTACGCGGCTAACACGACCTACAAACTCACCACTGGCTCCGTAGGTCGCATTTACCCAAGGGCGCATTCGGTTTAACGAACGCCCTCAGCCTTGCAGCTTGTCCATGGTCTTCAACTCAAAGTCACTGGCATCGTGACGCTCAAGCAGCTGGCTGGCCGGATCACCCCAGGCCCGGTTCACCATGCGGCCACGCTTCACGGCCGGGCGCTCGGCAATCTGGTGGGTCCAACGCAATACATTGGTGTACGTATGGGCTTCGATAAACTCCGCCGCCTCATACACCTTGTTGGTGACCAGCGCGCCGTACCACGGCCACACGGCCATATCCGCGATGGTGTATTCATCACCCGCCAGGTACGTGTTATCCGCCAGCCTGCGATCCAGCACATCAAGCTGCCGCTTGATTTCCATGGTGTAACGATCGATAGGGTATTGGTATTTTTCCGGTGCGTAAGCATAGAAGTGGCCAAAGCCACCCCCCAGCATCGGCGCACTGCCCATTTGCCAAAATAACCAGTTCAGGGTTTCGGTGCGGGCTGCCGGGTCCCGGGGCAAAAACTCACCGAACTTTTCCGCCAGATAAAGCAGAATGCTGCCGGACTCGAACACCCGCTGGGGCGGGTTCACGCTATGGTCCATCAGTGCGGGAATCTTGGAGTTGGGGTTCACGTCCACAAAACCGCTACCAAACTGATCGCCATCCTGAATATTGATCAACCAGGCATCGTACTCAGCCCCCTGGTGACCTTTCTCAAGCAGCTCCTCCAGCATCACCGTGACCTTCACCCCGTTGGGCGTGGCCAGGGAATAAACCTGCAAGGGGTGCTCACCGATCGACAGTGTCTTGTCGTGTGTGGGGCCGGCAATGGGGCGATTAATATTGGCAAACTTGCCACCGCTTTCCTTGTCCCATTTCCAGACCCGGGGTGGCGTGTAGGTATCGTCAGACATGTTGGCTCCAAACAGAATGAGTGCAACTACTATTGCAGACACTATGGCCAGCCGCCCCGGTGTGAACAAGGGCAATCAGCCGATTGATTCCTTCAGCTGAATGAATCAATCCGCTTGCTGGGCCTTGCGTTGCTCACGTAACGTTTTTTCCGCTTTCTTCGCATAGTCGGCACAATCCATCCGTGTCGACTGAGTGACATCGGTATAATTCCAACCACTGGCACCGGGATGCGGCGTCAGCAACAAGTCGCAAGGTAATTGCTTCACGGTTTTGAAGGTGCCGGTGAAAGCCTCAACGATGTGGGGATAACGCGGGTTATCCACCAACTGATAGCCCGGCGCTGTCAGGCTGTCCACGTAGGCAATATCCACCTTTTCTCCGTCTCGCATACTCTGCCAGGTCCAGGCCATGCTGCCGGGGGTATGGCCCGGAATGAAATGGGCGGTGAGTGTGAGGTTGCCCAGAGAGACCTGTTCGCCGTCCTGAATCTGCCGGTCCACCCGCACTGGCGGATAAAGGATATCGTCACCAAAATGAATATCGTTGGCACCACCGTCCGCCATCAGCATGGCGGTTTCAGCGTTGGCCACCAGCCGGGCACCGGTGGCCTGTTTGATCGCCGCCAGCGAGCCGGCATGGTCGCCGTGGCCATGGCTGACCAGAATCCATTTCAGGGTCTGCGGCGCCACCCCCACAGCCTCCATGTTCGCCAGCAGATGCTCGGCACTCTGGGGCATCCCGCCATCAATGAGGATGGCGCCGTCGCGGGTTTTCAGCAGCAGCGAGGTCAGCTCATCGGTACCAATCTGCCAGACGTTATCGGCAATCTGCAGCGGTGCCATGGGCTGCAGCCAGGCCTCCGGCACCGTGTAGGCTTCCAGCTGCGGCAACGGGGTTACCGGTTCGGCCTGGGCCGCGCTGACCAGCAGCACCCCGCATAACGCACTGCATCGAATGAATGTCATCGTTGTTCTCCCTGGAAAAACCGTTGGACGCACCTGGCCGGGTTTGGTTCGCCAGGGCTTACCCTTTTTGCTGCTGAAGCCATACCAGCAGGCCCTGACTGTTCAGGTTGATATCAAACCCGAGCGCATCCTGCAGTTCATCCTCCGACAGGGCGACACCATGGTCGCGAGCCTTGGCAAACAGATAGTCCTGCATGGCAGATTCCAGTCGCGGCAGCAACGTAGCGTTATCGCCGGGAGCGGCGGCTTCTGCCAGCGCCACGTAATCATCCACCATCGCCAGCAAACGTTCGCCGGGCTCTTGGGGCGTATCCATGGCCCCATAATGAGTCAGAAACATGCGCCGGGGATTCAGCGCCAACAACTTGCGAATGGACGCTTTCAACGCCTGCGGATCGAATTGCACCGGCGTGGTGGTGGGCAAGATGAAAGGGCCTTGCTCGGTCGTCAGGGGTGGGTAAGACAGCCCAAAGGTATCACCGGTAAAAATACCGGCAGACAGGGAGTCATAAACACAGAAATGGTGGCGGGCATGGCCCGGGGTATCGTAAAAATCCAGACGCCGCTCGCCGACCATCACGTGGTCCCCTTCATGCATTGCCCGCACGCGCTGCGCGTCCACAGGAATAATATCCCCATAGACTTTTGCAAAGGCCTCTTCACCGTATACCGCTGTAGCACCCGCCTTGAGTTTCGAAGGGTCAATCATGTGCCGGGCACCACGGGGGTGAACCAGTAAGGTGGCCGCTGGCAGCGCCTGCATCAAGCCACCCACACCGCCGGCATGATCAAGGTGCACATGGGTAGGGATAACAAATTTGACCTGTCCGCGCTCGATGCCCCGCTGCTCGAGCAAGGCAAGGATAATCGGCACGGTGTTATGGGTGCCCGTCTCGATGACGGCGTACTCGTCGCCGCCCTGGAGCAGATAACAAGCCGCCAGCCCTTCGCGCATCATGGCGGTGTCGATACGGGTAATGCTATGGCCGATATCGGCGTAGGGCTGGGATGACATGGCGCGGCTCCTGGCGAATAAACAACAGCCACTGACTATAGTGGAGTTAGCGGCAAAGGTGCACTCGACACAAGTCCACGTTGACGCAAGCAGCATGATGGATGACGCATGACACATGTTTGATGTGTAGAGGCTGGCGTTCTCCATGGCGCCACCTTGCCTACCTCCCTAAACCAGCACCAACGTCTCCCCCGTTAGACGGGATGCCAACTCGCTGGCCACAAACCTGGCACGAGCCGACAGTGGCCACTCCGCGCGATAAATCAGCCACAATGCATCGACCACACGCGGACCCATTTCCACTACCCGAATCGCCTCCCCCGGGGCATAGGCTTCACGGGCATAACGCGGAATCACGCTAAACCCAAAGCCACGCGCCACCGGCTCCAGAATCAAGCCGACCTGATTAACAAACCCCTTGCAGGCGATACTGCGAATACCCCGATTACCGGGAAACACCCGACTTAGCAGACGCGATGCCATGGCGTGTCCATCCGGGTGATCAATGAAGCCCAGGCTTTCAAGGTCTTCCCAGCTGTTTACTGTGGCCGTGGCGGGCACCACCAAATCCAGCGGCTCATCGGCAAAGTGGCACGCCACCAGGCGCGGGTCATCCGGCTTGAGGGTAACCAGCCCCAACTCAAAGTGATTGTTGCGCACCCCCTCCAGCACATCCTGATCCGGTGCAAAGCGATGGCGCACAGACAACCCCGGATAAGAGGCCTGCAAATCCAGCAGCAGCGGATACAACGACAGGCCAATGCTGCCTGGGGTGATCAGGCTGATTTCACCCTGCCGGTCGTCCGCCCCTGACAACCGCAAATTCAAGCGTTTTTCCGCCTGCTCCATATCATCGCAATAGCCCAGCAGCGCCTGGCCTGCCGGGGTCAATTCAACCTGACGGGGACGGCGAATCAGCAACGGCCCCAGCTGCGCTTCCAAATGATGGATATGCTGGCTGACCGCCGCCTGCGTCAGCCCCAGCTGGTCCGCCGTGCGCGTGAAGCTGCCACGCTCCGCCAGCACCACAAATGAACGCAACCATTGCGGATTCATCATAAGAAAACCTTATCAATATAATAAGCAGCACTCAGTTTAACTTATACCACGACACCCGTACGCTTTCCTCATGCTCGACAACAGCAATCACCATCAACCATGAGGAGCCCCCATGAGCCAGACTTACCCACGCAATTTTTCTCACATTGGTCTTTCCGTCACCGACCTGGACGCTGCCGTGCGTTTTTACACGGAGGTGCTCGGCTGGTATTTGATCATGCCCCCCACCACCATCAGCGAAGATGACAGTGCCGTCGGCGTCATGTGTACCGATGTGTTCGGTGCTGGCTGGACATCATTACGCATTGCCCACCTTTCCACTGGCGACCGTATCGGTGTGGAGATTTTTCAGTTCAACAATGCGGAAAAGCCGGAAAATAATTTTGAATACTGGAAAACCGGGGTCTTCCATTTCTGCGTGCAGGATCCGGACGTGGAAGGCCTGGCTGAGAAGATCGTTGCTGCCGGCGGCAAACAACGGATGCCCGTGCGGGAGTATTTCCCGGGCGAAAAACCGTACCGCATGGTCTACATGGAAGACCCGTTCGGCAACATTCTGGAAATCTACAGCCACAGCTATGAGCTGACTTACTCGGCTGGGGCATACAGCTAGCGCCCATCCGGCGTCCAGCGGTTGCCAGGGCGGGATAATGCGACAAGTTCTGAAGCTGGCTGATCACTCAATGCCGCGACAAACCTAAAAATGTATCGCGGCATTGAGGGAGTGACATGAACGGAGCAGTGTCTTTCCCTCATACCGCATTGCACAGAGAGCCTGGTGCCTGACGAACACCTTGGCGTCAGTCCTTGGCCAGCTGCAGAAGATCCCGCGCATAGGCGTTGATATCAAACGGCGTCTCGCCATCCATGGTCAGCGCCACATGGCTGGCCAGTACATCCGCCATTTTCTCCAGCGCGGCATCATGATCCAGACCATTCTTCGTCAATGCCATCATCACCATCCCCGCCTCACGGGGGTGACCATCCGCAATCTGGTTTTCCACGGCTTCAACCATTGCCTTCTGGGCAAATTCGTCTTCAGCCTGCTCCATTTCATTCATACCGACTCTCGCTTTGATGACTTTTCATTGCTGCCACAGGATCCGTGCCAGATTGGCTAACCAGTCTACCCTCGCTATACGCCACGGTATAACCTGCCTTTCCATCATCTCCGGCAACAAGGGACCTCCTTACATTGACCCGGGAAGTAATCCCGCCCCATGAAAACAGCAACCGTCAATCACTAACCGCCAAATGTGGGCCCATCTTCTGCCTGGCCGGGACTTTCTGCATCAGGGAGAAACCGGGCGACCAGCACGGTATTGGCCGACCAGATTCCGGGCCTGTTCCCGCTCCGCCTGGATTATCGCTTTCCAGCCATTGAGCCTGGGAGTCAGCTTGGTAACACCGATAAAATAAGCCAGATCACGATAGGCTGCGTACTGCTCCTCGCTGTACCAGATATCCGCCGTGATGTTCTGCGGAAAGGCATTGCGCTGGGCGGATTCACTGTCGTAATAGCGGGCCACATTGCAGGAGTAATGGGCCGCCCCCTCCCCCAGATCCGCTAGCGAAGTCAGGCAGGCCTGATCTGGCGGCACGGCCAGATTGTCAGCCAGCCTGTTTTCATCAAGCGACAGCTTCACATAAATGATCTGGCTTGGCTCTTGCCAGGGAAAACCGGTTGCTGTCAGCTCAAACACACCGGCGCCCTGGCGCTGAATATAATCACCAGCCAGGGGGCACGCGTCTTCGGCACACTTCAGCTCGATCCCCAAATTGGCATCCAGGTTGGCCCGAATACGTTTGAGCGATTCGAATTCATAGTCGGGGTCATGCTCGGCATCCACCACTACAATCCGCCGGGTACCGCGTTCAATCAGGGAATACAGACCAAGGTTCTCGGCATGGCCGCCATCACTAATACGGAGTGTAGCGTGGTAATCCTCCGGCACGACGAACTTCAAGGGGAAACCACCCAACAGCTTGTAGGTCCAGAACCAGGCACTCCCCATAGGGCCTTCCTGGGTGGCCGGGTTGCGCATCTCATAGCCAAGATTCATGTTGGCCGCAGACACAAAAAAGTCCCCCAGCCCCCGCAACTGTCTGGCCCCCTCATCCACTGCCGCCCCGGATGTAGCCACCGCTTTCGAAAAGGAGATCGGGGCCAGCAGCTGTTGCTCTGGCTGGTAACTGGTATGGGCCGACCCCCATTGAACCGGTGAGAAGGTAAAGACACTTTTCTCCAGTGAGGCCATATCATAATTTTCGTCATCATCAATAAAACTGTACGGCCGGATCAGCTTGGTATTGATAATTGGCAGAGACAATGGCGGCACCGCTTGACCGGCATCGACCAGGGCATCCGCACAGCTGTTATAGGCCAGCGCAAACTCCCGCAGATGGCTAAAATGTAGCTCCTCTGTCTGGGAAGCCTTGCGCCAAAACAGCACGCTGCCATTTTGGGCGTTCATGAACTGATCCGGTTCATGCTCGAAGTAGTCAACGTACTCATCATGGTCGGCGTTGGGTGCCAGGCCGTAAGCCCGCTCCAGCCCTTTTCTATAGGCATTGGTAAACACCGAACCATTGATCAGTCGCAGATTCAGAAAACCATCCGTAACCCAGTAGAAAGGCAACGACACCACATGGGATGCAACCAACCCACCGCTCTCGAGGGCCTGTACGGCACCATTACTGGAATAGTTGATAATGTCAGACTGGGCCGCGATATGGCGCTGATAGGCGTCATCCGCCAGGATGCTGCCATCAGTTCGCGACAGAAAAAGCGGAGACAGATTGTCCACATTCTGCTCATCCTGGTGCTTGCTTGCCACCAGTTGACAAAACGGCGTGGCCGCCACATCGGCGGAACCCGCCATGCCTTTCAATACGTTGGCGTAATAATCCCGGTTAGTAGCGGGAAGTTTTTCTGCCAGGCTTCCATCCAGATTTTCCGCGTACATGGTCCCGTAGAAACGCTGCGACATCAGCCAGTAGGAGGTATAGCCACCACCGGAAACCGATGAAATGGCATCCGCTTCTTCCAATAAACCACTGTGATTGAGCGCCTTCAAAACGCCCATGGAAAACGAAGCCGAACGGGCCCCACCTCCTGACAACGCGATCGAAAAGGCATCCCTGGGATAAGGGGTTGCAGACGCCGTGTCATCAAGACAGCGCTGCAAGGCATCGGTGCGACCGCCGCCCTCGTAGCTTTTTACACCAAAGCGCAGTAGCAGCTCCTGACAGAAACGGCTGCGCAAATAACCTTGTTGATCCTCTGCGGTGACCGCCTTGTCCCCGGACACGCCGGTGATCCGGGATAACCGGTCCGGTGTTTCATGTGTGGCGCAGCCGGATAAGACCGCATACAGCATTCCGCCCAGCAGGCAGGCCGTGAAGTTCCTTTTCATGGTGTCCTTCCCCGTTTTATATTTTTCTTACAGAAGTATGCTCCTCCTGAAGGCAGCAAATAAAGGTGGCAGACCAAGACGATTGAGAGGCGATCAGAGCCAAGAGCAACACCTGCGCCGAGAAGACAGCTAACTCGGTATGCCTCATGAGGAGTGCGCAGAGGACAATCCAGCGGGCACCACGGCTACGCAGGCAAGGCGCTGTCAGCAAACCACTGCAGGATAGCCTCACGCTGACGCTTACTGTGAGGGTGGGCCAACAACCCTTCCACCAGAAAGGTGCCCACTGTGGCCAGCATGGTCGCGCGCTCCTGCGCCACACCGTCCGCTTTCAGGGTATGGATCACCGCCGCCTCCACAAAGCGGTGAAACTGGTCATGCCATTCCCGGATCACCGCGGACTGTTCCAGCCGGGCATGCACCGTGGTGACCAGTTCGCGGCTCTGTTCGAATTCCCGCAACGCCCAGGCCATCTTGTCCTTCAAGGGTTCATCCACGATGGTCGGCAGGTGAACGAGGGTCTGCGACATCTGCCGGTTGAGTACAGCCACCAACAGTTCATCCTTGCTGGCGTAATACCAGTACAGGGTATTCGGGGCGACCCCAAGCTCCCTGGCAATACGGCTCATGGACGTACCATCGTAGCCCAGCGACAAGAACAGCCTGGCTGCTGTGCTCTCCAGTTCGTCCTGCTTTACCTTCAGATCAATATCGCGCTTATTCTTGGCCAAGGGGCCTTCTCCCACAGTCGGTCCGGTCATCTTGTATGGTATTCAAGAATGCTAGTCTTTGCTCTTGAATACCATACAAGATAACTGGAGCCCGACCATGGATACCCTGCGACATAGCCCCCAGGACCTGACCTGTGACAGCCAGCGAACCGGTTTTTACTCTAGCGGGACCTGGTGTGCAGCCACCCTGCACCGGCCAGCGAAGGCCACGGCAGAAACACTGCCAGCTATCCTAATGCTGCACGGCTGGGGCGGGATTCAGGATGCGCTAACGGTGTCCTACTATGAGGAATTTACCCGCGCTGGCTACGCGGTGATGACCTTTGATTATCGCGGCTGGGGCGATAGTGCCGGCCTGCCGCGACACGTCATTTCCGCCCGCCAGCGGGTAGCCGACGGCGACGCCGCCCTGGCCTTCCTGAAAAGCCAGCCGGGCATCGATCCCCGTCGCATCGTGCTGTGGGGCTCGTCCTTTGGTGGCGGCCATGTGGTGGAGCTGGCCGCCGAACACCCGGAACTGGCCGGGGCCATTGCCCAGGTCCCCATGCTTGATGGCATGGCCGCGGTGCGCGCCGTCCCCTTGCCACGACTGCTACGCTTTGGGCTCTACGCCATGGCCGACCTGCTCAAGCCGGGCCAGCCTATCTATCTGCCTGTGGTCAGTGAGCCCGGAGCGTTTTCCTCCATGGACCGGGACGATGCCGGCAAGGCACTGCAACTGGCCGAAACCAGCATCGGCCGTCGCTACGACAACCGCGTGGCGGCCCGCTCCATGATGACCATGGGGCCCTACCGACCTTTCAAGCGTCTCAAGAACATCCGCATTCCCACCCTGTTGCTGGGCGCCAGCCAGGATTCTGTCGCCCCCTTTGTGGAAAGCGCCATCCGCGGCGTCAACAATCCCAACCTGACCATCGCCAGCATTGACGCCAACCACTTCGAGCCCTATTTCGAGCCGACATTCAGCGGCGTGATCCGCCAGCAACTGCTGTTTTTGGAAGGACTGAACGGTTTTGACAAACCGGCGCAAAGGAAGAGTGCCTGAACGTCATGGGCTGTTATTCTCCATTCTCTTACGGATGCGGGCCCCTTCTTTCCGTTTTTCCTTTTCTTTAATACATCCATCCCGCCACGGGTTTCCCGTGGCAGACAGTCACCCCATTACACCCTGCCACCATCTGTAACGAACACGGCTCCTGCGCATCGAAGCAATAACTGAACACGCGCAAAGGCTCGTTATGCGTTCATTTTTTTGTCTGGCTCTGCTGCTGCTTTCTGCACCGCTGTATGCCGACAGCACACCATTGATCCTGAACAGCGGCGAAAAGAAGGTGTCACTGATTGAGCTTTTCACCTCGGAAGGATGTAGCAGCTGCCCACCCGCTGATCGCTTCCTGGCCTCGCTGGGAGAGCAGGAAGAGGCGTTCACAACCTTTATCCCGCTGGCGTTTCATGTGGACTACTGGGATTACATCGGCTGGGCCGATCCCTATGCCAGCCCGGATTACAGTAACCGCCAGAGGCGCTATGCCCAGCTGCACGAATCCGGTCGCGTCTACACGCCCGGCTTCTTTATCAATGGCAAGGAATGGCGCGGCTTCTTCCAGCGCAACCGCCACTGGCAGCGCGCGCTGTCTCATGAAGAAGTGGGAAATCTGTCCATTCGCTATGCCAACCATACCCTCCACGCCACTTTCAACGGCACCCTGCCTAATAACGCCAACCTGAACGTGGCCTGGATTGGCTCCGGCCTGCAGTCCTCGATCCGTCGAGGCGAAAACAGGGGAAAAACCCTGAAGCATGATTTCGTGGTGCTGCATTGGAGTCATCAGCCAATGCCAACGGCCTCGCTAACGCTGCCACTTCCCGCTCCCCCCGATAAAGGGCAGGAACAAACAGGGCTGGTGGTCTGGATCAGTCAACTCACCGACCCACATCCCGTACAAGCTGTGGGCGGCTTTCTTTCGCAAAAAAATAATTCAACGTCTTTCCCGGAGTCACCATGATCACTATTCGACAAGCCCTGCTTGGCACATTGAAACGCTTTTCCTGTCTGCTTTTTCTTATGAGTGCCAGTACTGCCGTTTCAGCAGCTCCCACGGCCATCAATACCCCGCTATCACGGGCACCGCTGGACGACACCAGTCACTTCGGCATCGGCGCCACCACCTCGATAACCGAACGCCCCTTTGTTGGCGTCGACAGCCAGGACGAAGGGCTTCCTTATTTCTCCATTCGTTATAAGCGCTTTAGCGTGGAAGGCCTTGATGCGGGGCTGGATTTTTTCAAAAACGATAACAGCGTCTTTGGGCTGCTGCTGACACCCCGCTTTTATGAAGTGAAATCCAGCTTTGCCGATGACGGTGAACTCAATGGCATTGATACCACCCACCGCACCGTCTTTGCCGGCGTATCCTATCAATACCAACATGCGCTGTTTCAGGTAGCCGCCAACGCCCTGAAAGACGTCGGCGGGGAAAGCGATGGCACCGAAGCAAATCTGACCGTCAGCCGGGGATTCAACTGGGGAGACTTCACCATCGCGCCCTCATTGGGGCTGGTATGGCAGGACGGCCGACTGGTCGAACATTTCTACGGTGTGGCGGATGACGAAACAGCGCCGGGGCGCCCCGCTTATGGCGAGCACAGTTCATTGAACTATCAGGCGGCCCTGACCGGAATCTGGACGCCGGGAAAGCACTGGCACCTGTTGGCGGTGGTAAAAGAGGACTATCTCGGTGAGGGCATTACAGACAGCCCGATCATCGATGAGCGATCACTGACGTCAGTGGCAGTGGGCGCGGTATTTTATTTCTGGTGACAAGGCCGGGGAAGCCAGCATTAGCACTCAAGAAAACACCCGACAATGACACTACAGGCGGCGTCGCGACCATTGCATGAGCAAAGGGCGCGGGTCGCTCACCGGCCCCACCCATTGCACCGGCTCAGCGTCGGCCAGCGAGCCGACACAAAGCATGCACTCGCCTTCCGGTGGTGCCGAACTTTCCACATAGCGCACCGTATGCCGAGCGCCTCCGCGGTTGCTGGAATACTGCATCCTGCGGGATCGTTCTTTTCTATCCATACTCACCACCCTGGTGACATCAATGTACGCTTGCTGCTCAACGCCAGAACCATCACGGCTTTCCGAACCGGCCCGCACCCGCAGACCCCCGCGCTTTTTCTCCCTTCTTCCTGGCCAACGCCACCGTCATCAGGCGCCGAAACTGTGGGCACTCCAGGTGGCTGGGGGCCTGACACTTTGCCGCATGCCGCAGCCCGTCCCGCATGGCAGACAACCGGCGAATCGTGACGTCCAGCGAATCCGCCCGGTCTACCAGGGTTTGACGGTCAATCTGTGGCTCGCCACGGGCATCAAACATGGCGCCGATTTCGTCGAGTGAAAACCCCGCTGCCCGGCCCAGCGCAATCAACGCCAGTTGATCCAGCACCACAGGCGCAAACAAGCGTTTTATCCCCCGCCGGCCCGTGGACATGATCAATCCCTTCTCTTCGTAATAGCGCAGGGTCGATGCAGGCAATCCAGCACGCTGCGCTACTTCTGAAATATCCAGCACGGCCTTGACCTCAAGTTGACTTGAAGTAGTACGTTACCACTACACCCTCAACGAGGCACCTGAAATGGCCACTGCCACCACCTGTTTTCTCACTGTCCTGATCACCGGGATCACCGCCACCCTGGTCATGGATGGCTGGAGCGTACTACGTCAACGGGCCTTCGCCATTGCCGCCCCCAACTACGGGCTGGTCGGGCGATGGATACTGCATATGCGCCACGGCCAATTCCGGCACAACCCGATCACTCAATCCCCACCGGTAGCAGGAGAAACCGTCAGCGGATGGTTGGCGCACTACCTGATCGGCATTGTCTTTGCGAGCCTGCTACTGGCCACGGGAGGGCAGGCGTGGATCGACCACCCTACTGCCGGGCTACCTATCCTGATCGGCCTGGTTACCGTGGCGGCCCCTTTCCTGCTCATGCAGCCGGGCATGGGGGCAGGCATCGCCGCCTCGCGCACCCCGGCACCGAACAAGGCCCGGCTGCAAAGCCTGCTCAACCATGGCGTGTTCGGCGTGGGCCTGTATATCGGCGGCTGGGCCAGCCACTTCATCCTGTACTAGGGAGCCCTGACAGGAAGAAAGCAAAAACGCGCGGGAAAATGCGATAATGGCCACCGAGACAGACAGCAACGACCACGCCCCACCAACGGTGATACGCCATGACCACACTACTGCTGAATTTGCGCCAGGTACCGGACGACGAGGCCGAGGAAGTGCGCACTTTGTTGAATGAGCAGCAGATCCCGTTCTACGAAACGACACCGAGCTTGTGGGGTATTTCTTCCGGGGGCATCTGGCTCACCAACCCGACAGACCGTGAGCGCGCCAAGGCGCTAATGGAAGACTATCAGCAGCAACGCACCCGGCGGGAAAGGGAACGCTTCGAGGAAGCCCAGCGGGATGGCACCGCACCAACGCTGGGTGGCCGCTTGCGCGATCAGCCCGGCCGCGCGCTGGGTGTGCTGATCGCCGTCACGGTATTGATACTGGTGACACTGGTGCCCTTTTTGACGCTGGGGGAATACTGACGCTGGTAAATGGCCCCAACGACTGCCTGCTGACTCAGGCGGAAAAGTAATCCTGCATCCAGGTAAATAACGTCTCCGCACTCACCTCGGCCAGACCCATGCGCTGAAAATCCTCGCCGGCGTCCTCATCAATAGTGCCAAACTGATAAAGAAGCACACCGGGCTGCTCATCATGCAGTATCAGAACAATGCGTCCCCGTGTCTGCAGGCAATCAATGGTCATGGCATCGGCAGGAATACCCACATCACGCATGCCACGGCGCACACCCACCACTGGATTAATATGCTCGTAGGTCTGCTGGATGCGCGTATGCGCTTCCGTGATCATATCGGACAAGGCTTCAAGGGCGGCTTCTGACATCAATCTCTCCTGGCACGTGAGCGGCACAGGGTAGCAAATTGCGTAAAGCGACAACCACCGATAACCACACTGCCCCGTCAAAACGCGATTACAGTAAAAGGTCCCCCTCAATGGGAACAAACCGGCTCGCCGCACGGGCCAATGAATCCGCGGTCAGTGGCGCGACGCCATAGACGTCGACATGCTTGCCCTTGTCCACTCGCAACTTATCCACCAGAAGATCGAAATCACCGTCTCCGGAGACCAGCACCACGCTGTCCACCTCCGCAGCATATTCCAGCGCATCAATTGCGATTCCCACATCCCAGTCCCCTTTGGCGGAGCCATCAGAGCGTTGTATAAACGGTTTCAGTTTTACCTCAAAACCGATAGCGCGAAGAATGTTCTGGAACTCACGCTGTTTTTTATCACCCCGATCGATGGCATACGCGATGGCTTTTACCACCTGCCCCTCTGCTGTCACTGTCGACCAGAACTGGTTGTAATCGAATCGGCGGTTAAAGGCCTGCCGTGTCGTGTAGTACACATTCTGCACATCCACGAGGATCAACACTGTTTTCATCGGGCTCCCGGTTTCACTCAATCGCTTATTATTAATGTGTACAGACTGGATAAAAAACCCCTCAACCCTCAATCAGCCAGGCTGTCATTTTTTCTGCCAGTGCATCCAGTATGCCTTCCGGCTCCATGGCTGGCGGGGCCACCAGCACCAGATGCATCAGCGTGCCGGCAACGGAAGTGGTCATCAGGTACAAGGTATGCGGCTGGGCGCTCAAGGCGTATTGCTCCCGCGTATAATCCAGCCCTGCCATCAAGACCTGCTGTAATTCGATTTCCAACTGCCGGGTGGCCGGCAACTGGTGCAGGTAAGGCACCTGGAAAACCAACACCCGCAATAACTCTCGATGCTTGCGCATTAGCCTGTAAATCGCGCCCAGAAAATATCGCATGGCGCTGTTTAAGTCATTGCGGCTGTCTGTCAGGGCCAACCGACCTTCCAGCATCGCCCTGACCTCTGCCACCATGTCCTGCACCAACCTCGCTACAATGGCATCCTTGCCGGGAAAGTATTCATACACCGACCCGATGCTGACCCCCGCCACTTCCGCAATGGCATTGGTGCTCAAGCCAGCGTATCCCCGGCGCTCCAAAATCCGAGCACATGCCTGCACCATCGCCTGTACCGAGGCTTTCGAGCGGGCCTGCCCGGGCTCTTTTTTGACAGCAAAATCAGAGACTTTCCAGCGAATCTGCCCCATACAACCTAACACCTCGCCAACGGATAAACCCGAGTATTTCCGAGTATATGCTCAGGTTACACTGGATGCATTAGCCCCCGAGATCAATCAAGCCGAGAGCCCACCATGTCCAATGCCGTGAAATTCAGAACCCCCAAAGTCCTGCCTTACGTAAACCGGTTACGGGATCACTGGGCCTGGCATCTCAAGCGTGCCGTTGCGCCCAGCAGAGCATTGCAGCAACGGGTCAACGGCAAGGTTATTCTGCTCACCGGTGCTAGCTCCGGCATCGGCGCCCTGGTGGCAGACAAGCTGGCTGACGCCGGCGCCACTGTGCTGCTGGTGGCACGCAATCAGGAGAAGCTGGAGGCGATCGCCCACGCCATTCACCAACGCGGCGGCCAGGCGTTCGTGTACCCCGGCGACCTGTCCAATCTGGAAGAGTGCGACCGCCTCTGCGAACAAGCTCTGCAGGACCATGGCCGGGTGGATGTTCTGATCAACAACGCCGGGCGCTCCATTCGCCGCTCCATAAAATTCACCGTGGGGCGCTTCCACGATTACGAACGGACCATGCAGCTCAACTATCTGGCCTCCATCCGGCTGGCCATGAATCTGTTACCCGGCATGGAAGCCCGTAACGAAGGACACATCATCAATGTTTCCACCGTGGGCGTGCAGGCCAACCCGGCACGATTTTCCGCCTACCTGGCCTCCAAGTGGGCGCTGGAAGGCTGGACCTGGGTGGCAGCCAATGAATACGCCCACACCAAGGTGCGCTTTTCCTCACTGAATTATCCGCTGGTGCGCACCCCCATGATTGCACCGACCAAAATCTACAAATACATGCCGGTCATGTCGCCGGAAACCGCCGTAAACTGGATGCTCGACATGATCATCACCCAGGACAAACGCAAGCTGGGCGTGTTCGGCAAGGGTGCACTGGCCATGTACTACCTGCTGCCAAAAACATCGGAATCCATCGTCAATCTCAGCTACCAGAGCCTCTATGAAGAGCCGCCCGCCAATTACGTTTCCAGCAAAGTGCGGGCAGGGACTGTGGCCAATACCGGCACCGCCGACAGCACAAAAAAACGCCGCGCATAAGCGCGGCGTTTTTCTGCCCCCAGCAGACACGTCACCGAGACGAGCAGCCATTCTCCGCTGCTAACCCTCCTGCAAACGCTCCAGTAATTCCTCAATGTCGGCTTTGAGTTCTTTATCTTCAATCTTGTTGGCGCTGATCTTGGCATCCGCCAGGCTCTGAATTGCCGCATCGGTTTTACCCAACTCGACTTGCAACGTCGCCATGGAAAACGCGATTGATGAAAGATAGTCCTTCGCGTTCATATCACGGGCTTTGCCCAGCGCCTTTTCGTACAGGCTCAACGCCACGTCCAGCTCTTCAGTGAAGTCGGCCAGGGTTTCCCATTGCTCAGGATGATCTTTATCGGTTTTTTCGTTGTCGACACACATCGCCTGTAGCTGGGCATACAACGACTCAAAATTGTCTTTATGCCCTTTTCTGTCAGCCTCCATCAGCTGCTCAGCCAGACCGTAAACCGCCTTGTGCATCTTGGTATTAATCATTATGACTCCACCGCCATCAACAAATCCCGTTCAGGTGGCTCAACCTACCTGTCCGTGGCTGACAAAAACAGTACTTACTGCCACAAAAAACCAGTGCTAACCTGCCAAGGAGCCTCTGAAAACGCCTTGCGTGTTCATCGAGGCCAGAATCTTTACGCCCGTGACAAACCGGTAAAGCCGGTGCTGTCGTCGTTCCGCACCGCGAAAATAAACAATAAAAGGGAAGCTATCGTGGAAAACGAATTCGATTATCTCATTATCGGCGGCGGCTCCGCAGGGTGCGCCCTGGCCGGGCGGCTGAGTGAAGACCCGGACACCCGTGTCTGCTTGCTGGAAGCCGGCGGCCAGGGGGACGGCTTGCTGGTCAATGTCCCCTCCGGCGCCGTGGCCATGCTCTCCAAGCCCATCAATAACTGGGTCATGGAGACCGTCCCCCAGAAAGGGCTCAACGGTCGGCAGGGCTTTCAACCCCGGGGGAAATGCCTGGGCGGTTCGTCAGCCATCAATGCCATGGTCTATATCCGCGGCCACCGCGAGGACTACGACCACTGGGCCGCACAGGGCAATGACGGCTGGTCCTATCAGGATGTGCTCCCCTACTTCCGGCTCAGTGAGCACAATGAACGCATCGACAACGAGTACCACGGCACCGATGGGCCGCTCTGGGTAAGCGACAGCCGCACCGGCAACCCTTTCCAGGACTACTTTCTGGATGCCGCCAGAGAGTGCGACATTCCCATTACCGATGACTTCAACGGCGCCGAGCAGGAAGGCGCAGGGGTCTATCAGGTCACCCAGAAAGACGGCGAGCGCTGGAGCAGTGCCCGGGCCTACCTGTTCCCTCATCTGGATCGCAGCAATCTGACCGTGGAAACCCTGGCCCAGGTGCAGCGCATTGTATTCGAGGGCAAACGCGCCGTCGGTGTGGAATTCAAGCAGGGCAAACAGCTGCGCACCCTCCGCGCTCGCAAGGAAGTGCTGCTTTGCGCCGGCGCCTTCCAGTCCCCTCAACTGCTGATGCTATCCGGGGTGGGTGATTCCGGCGAACTCAAACAACATGGCATCCCCCTGGTGCACCACCTGCCCGGTGTCGGCAAGAATCTGCAGGATCACCCGGACTTCATTTTCGGTTACACCACCGACAGCACTGCTACCTTTGGCCTCTCACCGGGTGGCATGTGGCGAGCCCTGATGGCCATGCGCACCTACCGCAAGGAACGGCGCGGACTGTGGACGTCCAACTTTGCGGAAGCCGGCGCCTTCCTGAAAACACAACCGACGCTCTCCGCGCCGGATCTGCAGCTGCACATGGTTACTGCCCTGGTGGACGATCACGGTCGCAAGAAACATTACACCCAGGGCTACTCCTGCCATGTCTGCCTGTTACGCCCCCGCAGCCGCGGCAGCGTGCAACTGGCCAGCGCCAATCCGGACGACCTGCCGCTGATCGACCCGGCCTTCCTGGACGACCCACAAGACATGGAAGACATGGTCGCCGGCTACAAGATTACCCGGAACATCATGGAAGCCCCGTCACTCAAGCGCTGGATGAAAAAGGATATGTTCACCGAAAACGTGAACAGCGATGAAGAAATCCGCGAGGTCATCCGCCAACGCACCGACACCGTTTACCACCCGGTGGGTTCCTGCAAGATGGGCACCGATGACACTGCCGTGGTTGATCCACAACTGCGCGTTCACGGTATCGAAGGGTTGCGCGTCATCGACGCCTCCATCATGCCGACACTGATTGGCGGCAACACCAATGCACCGGTCATGATGATTGCGGAGAAAGCGGTGGATATGATTCGCGGGCGATCGCGGATGAGCTGACAACAAGCATACGGGGGGGGCATTCCCCCCGAAACCGTTCCGTTAAAAAGGCTTGCTCCGCTAAGGCTGGCGGGGGTCAATCAGAATCTTGGCATGCTGCTCCGGATTGCCCAATGCGGTGAACGCCTCATCCACCCCGGCCAGCCCGACTGTGCCGGTGATAAGCGGACCCACATTAACCTTGCCTTCGGCGATCATGTGCAAAGCATCGCGAAATTCGATGGGCATGTAACCCAGCACGAAACGCAGATCAATTTCCTTGTTAATGGCATTCACCGGCACAAAGTTGTCGGTCTTCATGCACACCCCCACCACCACCACACAGGAACGCAGCGGCGCCTCGGCGATGATGCTGTTAATAACACCCGGCACGCCCACACATTCAAAAATCACCGGGCGTTTGGGCTCGGTGACCCCGGCCACTTCCGCCGCCCGCCACAGTGGCTCCCAGGGGAACGGCGTCATGCGCAACATGCCCATGCCGTCCAGTGCCATATCAAACAATTGCGGCGCATTGACCACAAAGCCCCGCTTGGCCAGGCCCTCATAGGGGCTACCCTGGGACGGATCTACCACCACATGAGCACCCATGGCCTGGGCCAGTTTGCGCCGCGTTGGGGAATAATCGCTGGCCACAATATGCCGCACACCCTTGGCTTTCAGCATGGCAATCACACCCAGCCCAATGGGGCCGCAGCCAATCACAATCGCCGTATCCCGGCGACTGATCCCGGAGCGATTCACCGCATGCAGAGACACCGCCATGGGTTCAGTCAGGGCAGCGTGGTCATCAGAAATACCGTTGGTAACAGGAAAAGCCAGCGATTCCTCCACCAGCACACGTTCGGCATAGGCGCCGGGCGCCTGAGTGGACAAACCTGTCAGGTGTGCCACCCCGCTATTACGACGCATGGGCATGGCCACAACACGTTTTCCTGGCTTCCAGCGACGGTGCGTTTTTGCACCGTAGTCTGCAATCTCCCCCACAAACTCATGCCCCAGCACCACATGTTCATGGCTACGCATGATATGAGGATAACCAACACGCTCGGTGGCTTCCGCCAGCTCATCCGCATGATGCCGGGCATGCAGGTCCGATCCGCAAATACCGCAACGCAGCACGTTAAGCAGAATCTGGCCCTTACCAGGTTCCGGATCCGCCACGTCCTGAACCTCAAATTCACCGTGATGGCAAACAACCGCTTTCATCGCATCTCCCCGGGTATGGGTTATTTATCGGCTGCCACATAGTGCCGTGCCATGACTAGAGAGCAACAGGTCGATCAGAGCCAATTTCATACTCACCTATTTTGTTCAGGCGTGAGCGTGATGGCGGGGAGCTGAGGAAAATTTCCCTGCCACTCCCCCCTCACAATCTTCACCCCTTCTTGCCCGTCTACCCGCATACTGAATCCATGAACGGACAGATAGACACCTCACCCATCAGGCTGATTGTCGGCGCCAGCGCCGGTATCGGTCTGGCAATGACTCGCCACTGGTTAACCGGCGACACCGGATCAAGCGGGTATGTTGTCGCTGTTTCCCGGCACGCCACAGGCTCACCAGAATTGATCGCCCTGCAGCAGCAGGGGCTCCCTTTAGTTTGCCTCGACGTGGATATTACTCACCCCAGCCAGCTGGAGGATTTAGCCGGACAACTTAAGGCGCGAGAACTATCACCGCAGGTGGTAGTGAATTGTGCGGGCCTGCTCCATCAGCAACCTGACGAATTACTGCCGGAAAAGAAGCTCGAAGAAGTAAACCTGGAATCACTGCAGAACGTTTTTACCTTGAATGCCTTTGCCCCCATCCTTCTGGCAAAAGCCCTGCTCCCGGTCATGCCGAAAAACCAACATACGGTTTTTGCCAGTCTTTCCGCACGAGTGGGAAGCGTTTCAGATAATCATTTGGGAGGTTGGTACAGCTATCGCGCCAGCAAGGCGGCACAGAACCAGTTAATGCGCACCCTCGCCATTGAGACCCGCCGACGGCGACCACAACTGTGCGTGCTTTCCTTACACCCTGGCACCACAGATACCGCATTATCGAAACCATTCCAGCGGAATGTACCGGCGGACAAGCTGTTCTCAGCAGAATACGCTGCCGAAAAACTGGCCTGGATTATCGACAATGCTACCCAGGAGGATCACGGCCGTTTTATTGCCTGGGACGGGCAAGATATTCCCTGGTAAGCCCCACAGTGTACTCTTTCGCCATCGCGTCATAACTCTCCGCCGAGTTCACCACCCATGACCAACAGGAAGAAGAACCTAGGTCGTCGACAAGCTTTCCAATAACTCATCAGTCGCAACAGAAAATAACGGCTGGCAAGACCACAAAGTGAACGCTATTGCCAACGGCCACCCTGCTGGCCTCACCAGTGCCGCCGCAGGGCGTCAGACGCCGAATACAAGCTCAGTCCTGTCACCGCCACCAGAATCAGACCCATCCCCAGAACCTGGCTGGCGACCAGCGCCTCCTGCAGAACCACCACCCCGAACAAGGATGCGGTTACCGGCTCCACCATGGCCACAATGGAGGCCACCGCCGGCGCGGTGTAATTCAGGCCAATAACATAAAGCACAAACGACAGCCCCGCGCCCAGCACCCCCAGGCAGGCAAACAGGGGCCACTCTGCCGAGCGCGCCGCCGCCATCACCTCACCGGTTTGTGCAGGCCACACCAGCACCACCACCAGCACGCTGAACGCAATGGAGAGAATCGCCTGGGGGCTGCCATGGGGCGCCGCATACTTGAAACCGAAAATAAAAACCGCGTAACACAAACCCGACAGCAAACCGGCTACCACCCCCAACACGGTGACACCCGCGTCATCCACATTATGGATCCGCGTTAGCAGAACAATGCCCAGCATGACCACCATAATGGCGGCCCACTTTACCGTAGACGGACGCTCCAGCCGGAGCGCAAAGGAGAGCAGATAGACAAAGACCGGCGCGCTGTACATCAGTGTTGCCGCCACGGCCACGCCACCGTGGGAAATGCTCAAAAAATAGAACGCAAAATTCCCGGCCACCCCCAAGCCAGCCACCACCGACCAGCCCCATAACCGGCGATCACCAAGGCCATGATTCAGCGGCCGACAGCACAGCCAGGCCAACACGAACAGCAATCCGATGGCACCACGATAAAACGCCACCAGAAACACACCCCATCCCTCCTCCATCAGCATGCTGCCAATGCCGCCAGAGAGCCCCCAACAAAGTGCCGCCAGAATCACCAGGATTGTAGAGATGCGCGTCATCGGTCCTCCTGCTTCTGGCACCTGGTTTGTGCCAGAGAGCAACACAGCGAGCCGAGCAAGCCCGCCGCCCCACTCCATCGCAGAAAAGCGCGTCATGCAACCCAGGAGCCGATGATGGAATGGAGAACCTGGAGACTATTGAGGTCAGAGGGCAATAGGAAAGGAGCGTAGCAGAGGGTCCTGATCAACAGGCTAGTGACCGTTTTCTGATGCAGTGGTAATACGGATTTTCATAAAGAGACACTTGAGTGACACGTAAGAAAAATTCCAATTCATGCGTGCCCTTAATTCTTCTTTGTCATCCCACATAACGCCGAGCACAGTGGCGTCCGGCGGCCATCGTCCGCGAACTGCTGCGACTTGTTAAATGGCCCTAGGCACACGGTCCGCTTGAGCCACTGTTTGATTGAGTTGCCGGAGTTTGTTTAGAGAGACTTGAAACTGGCCATTACTCGGTAGCCGTTTACCTTTGAATTGCTCCCAAACAAGGGCTCCAGGCCCGTTATAGATCTCCTCGAATGTACCGTTACGCAGGATCTTGATGATGATCGTATGCTGCGGCTGACTCCGAAACGCAACAGAGTTGGATTGCGTAGCCTTGATCTCAACTTCTAAGCCGGTTTCGGTGACAGCGTCATATCCTTTGTTCGACGCTGTCTTCAATTCCAAATTGTATGCGTCGGCCACGAGGCATTCACCCAAACTGCCAACCATATGACCGTCCGGAGTAAAGTGCCTCCCCGGGAACATGTTTTCCAACTCATTGACCGTTGCATAGAGCTGCTTAACCAAGGCCCGAAATTTATCGTGATCGATCATAGACATTTAACGCCCGGCGCAGCAGTGGAATTGGAGCGACGGAGGAGCGGAAATTTGGTCTGCCTGCCGCCGCTTGTTATGCATTACCACAATACCTTCCTAGTATTGCCGAGGGGAAGCAACACATCCTTAATCTCTGAAAATGACATAGATTCTCTTTGGGCATTATTCATCAAGATAACGGACCCACCCTCCAAGTCTTCATGAGAGACAAGAAAAGCTTTGAACAACCACCTGTATCGAATTTCTGAAAAGGGGATATTTATTGCAGATATCTCCTTACCCTTCTCGAAGACCTTAAGTTCATTTGGAGTTATTTCATATGAACAGGTAAAGGATCGCCCATGAGAAAGACACATCCACGCACCTCCCCATAACAGCGGAATAATAAACAAAGAAATAGCGGGCAAGACGGCCATATTCACAAGAGAATCCTTTGATTCCCAATTTACCAATATCAAGTAGTCAATAAAGATAAACAGCCCTGAAAGAAGTATCAGAACTGGCGCCCCAAGGTAGCGAAGTACATAACCCATAAAACCATGACTATATTCGATGTTTCTCATTTCTTCTCTGCATAACAGCGTATTCAATTGCAGATGCTATATATCACTTTGCAATATATCCCCAATCCGACTTTTCCCTGAAGCCACCCTAAATAACAAGGCAATCAGTATTTTAGCTACAAAGCAGCAACCACTCTCAACAGACGTTTCTTGCACTTGCGTTTTGAACGGGAATTTTTACTCGGACTTTTCTTGTATCCGCTTTTCTGAAAACCCACCTTATCTCAGCCACTTACAAATTTATGTAAGCCATATCCTACAAATTCAACGTGCGCGCGGGTGAAAACGGGATGTTATCCCCGGCCCGCAAGGCCGGGGATAACGGCTTATCGCTGCAACTCCTCCACCTTCCCCCTCGAAAACACCCCATAAAGACTTGGCAACACTAACAACGTCAACGCCGTGGCCGACACCAGCCCACCCACAATCACTACCGCCAGTGGCCGCTGCACTTCACTCCCCACACCAGTCGCCAGCAACATGGGAATTAACCCCAACATGGAGGTGAGCGCTGTCATCAGTACCGGGCGCAGGCGGGAGACGGCACCTTCGAAGATCGCCGTCTCCAGGGCTTCGCCATCGCGCAGGCGATGATTGATGGCTTCCACCATCACCACCCCATTGAGCACCGCCACGCCGAACAGGGTGATAAAGCCCACGGAGCTAGGCACGGACAGGTACTGGCCGCTGATCGCCAGGGCGAGGATGCCGCCGATAAGGGCCAGGGGGACGTTGACCAGAATGAGGGCGGCCTGGGCCACGGAACCAAAGGCGAAGTAGAGCAACAGGGCGATGAGGCCTACGGCCACGGGCACCACCATGGCCAGGCGTTGCTGGGCGCGCTGCTGGTTTTCGTATTGGCCGCCGATGTCGACGCTGTAGCCGGCGGGCAGGTCTACCTCGCTGTCGATGGCCTGTTGGATGTCGGCGACCACGGAGCCCATGTCACGCCCCGCCACGTTGGCCTGGATAACCACGCGACGTTGCACGTCGTCGCGGCTAATCTGGGGCGGGCCGGAGACCAGGGATACCTCTGCCACATCCATGAGCCGCACCCAGGCACCGTCTGCCGCTTTCAGGCGCAGGTTGCGGATAGCTTCGGCGTCCTTGCGGGCGTTTTGCTCCAGGCGCACGTAGATATCGTAGCGTTCGTTGCCATTGATCACCTGCCCGGCGCTGCCGCCACCCAGGCCATTGCTGACCAGATCCATGACCTGATCCACACTCAGGCCGTAGCGGCTGAGGGCGTTGCGGTCCGGGGTGACGACCAGCTGGGCTTCACCGGCGATCTGTTCCAGTTGCACATCGGTGGCGCCATCCACGGCTTTCACGGCCTGGGTGATGGCTTCGCCTTTTTCCTGCAGCACATCGAGATCCGGGCCAAACAGTTTGATGGCGAGCTGGGCTTTTACACCGGAGAGCAGTTCGTCCACGCGCATGGCGATGGGCTGGGAAAAGTTGAGCAACAGGCCGGGATGTTTTTCCAGTTTCTTCTGGATCTTTTCCTGTAGCTCAAGCCGGTTACTGGCGCTTTCCCATTCATCTACAGGCTTGAGGCCGATATAGATTTCCACGTTGCTCACCGGTTCCGGGTCGCCGCCGATTTCGGCACGCCCTACCCGGCTAAGCGCGTAGGTGACTTCCGGGAAGGCCATGATTTCCTTCTCCAGTTTTTGCCCCACGTCCAACGCAGTATCGAGGCTGGAGGACGGGGCCAGCGTCACACGTAACGCCAACGTTCCCTCTTCCAGCACCGGCACAAATTCAGTGCCAATAAAAGGCGTGGTGGCCAGTGCCAACGCGAACAAGCCGACCGCGCCACCCACCACCACTTTGCGGGCCTGCATGGCTTTACCCAGCAGGGTGCGGTAGCGGGCTTCCAGCCACTGCATCAGCTTGTTGGGCTTTTCTTCCACGCCATTGCGGAACAGGAAACCGGCCAGCGCCGGCACCACGATCAGCGCCACCAGTACCGCGGCGGTCATGGCGAGCATGATGCTGATGGCCATGGGCACGAACATCTTGGCTTCCACCCCTTCGAAGGCGAACAGGGGCAGGAACACCACCAGAATAATACTGGCGGCAAAGAACACCGGGCGGGCCACTTCCTGGGCGGCGTCTTTGACTCTCAAGGCGATGCCGCCCTGTGAGTCGTGACTGCCTTCCTTGCGGCTCAGGTGTTTGAAGATGTTTTCCACCATCACCACAGAGCCATCCACCAGCATGCCGATGGCCACGGCCAAACCACCCAGTGACATCAGATTGGCGGACATGCCCAGGCTGGCCATCGCCAACAAGGCCAGGCCAATGGAGAGCGGAATGGACAACAGCACCAACGCGGTGGCGCGCAGGTTCATGAGGAACAGGGCCAGCACGATGACGATAAAGACGAAGGCCAGCAGCAAGGCGGTGACCACTGTGCTGACGGCTTTTTCCACCAGATCTGCCTGGTCGTAGAACACCTCAAACTGCACACCGTCCGGCAGGGCCTGCTGGATGCGCGCTTCGCGTTCCTTGATGCCATCGATGGTGGCCTTTGTATTGGCGCCCATGCGTTTGAGCACGATGCCGGCTACCACTTCGCCCAAGGCTTCCGGTTCGCCGTTAGCATCGCGGCGGGTCATGGTGAGGGCGCCCTGACGAATTTCGCCGCCGAACTCCACCTTGGCCACATCGCTGACGCGCACCTGGGTGCCGTCCACTTCCTTGAGGGGAATGGCGGCAATGTCACCGAGCCCTTGCTGGCCGCTGCCTACCCAGCCCATGCCGCGGATGACCAATTGCTCGGCACCGCGATCCAGATACCAGCCACCGGCGTTGCGGTTGTTGGCGGCGATGGCATCCATGACCTGTTGCAGACTCAGGTCGTAGGCCAGCAAACGGGTAGGGTTCACGTTGACCTGATACTGGCGCACTTCACCGCCATAGCTGAGCACATCGGTGACGCCACCCACGGGCATCAGCAGCAGTTTCACCACCCAGTCGTTAAGGCTGCGCAACTGCATGGCATCCACATTGGAGCCGGGCTCCGCGGTGAGCAGGTATTGATAGACCTGCCCCAGGCCGGAGGTGTTGGGGCCCATTTCCGGGGTGCCGACGCCGTCGGGAATATCTTCCCGTGCGGCCTGCAATCGCTCGAACACCAGCTGGCGGGCGAAATAGATATCGGTGCCTTCCTCGAACACCACGGTGACGATGGACAGGCCGGTCTTGGAGATGGAACGCACCTCGGCCACCTGCGGCAATGCATACATCACTGCCTCGATGGGATAGGTGATCAGCTGCTCCACTTCTTCCGCGGCCAGGCCTTCGGCTTCGGTGTTCACCTGTACCTGGACGTTGGTCACGTCCGGGAAGGCATCCAGTTTCAGGTTGGGCAATTGCCAGCCGATCACCCCGATGGTGATAACCAGTAACAGCAACACAATGAGGCGGTTGTTCACCGCCCAATCGACAAGTCGATTAAACATGACGGTGATCCTCAGTGATTGTGAATATCGAAACCGGACTTGGCCATTTCACTGGCCAGAAAAAACGCGCCACGAGTGACCACGCGCGTGCCAGGCTCAATCCCCGTGACGATGCGACGGTTTTCCAGCTGGCCATTGAGTTGGATTTCCACGGGTTTGTAGTGGCCAGGCTCTTCTTCCACGAACAGTTGCCAATCGCCATCGGCGCTACGGGTGAGCGCCTCTTCCGGCACGGTGAGGGCGTTCTCCGGTGCCGCCAACGCCAGTGCCACATCGGCAAACATGCCGGGGTGCAACAGATGGCCCGCATTGGGAATCGCCACTCGCACCGCAAGGGTACGGGTGACGGGATTGAGGCGATGGCCAGACTGGATCACCTTGCCGTCCACGGATGTGCCACCCACGATGACGCGGGCCGGGGTGCCGGTGCTGATCTGCAAACCGGGGTTCGGCGGTAAAGCCGCTTCGGCCCACAATTCGGATTCATCCACCAGCGTGACCAGGGCGCTGCCCGCGGTTAACCATTGCCCTTGCTGGAAGGCATCTTCCAGTACCAGGCCATCGTCCGGCGCTGTGAGGGTATAAACCCCTTTTTCATTTTTTCCGGCTTCGATATCAGCGATGGCGCTGTTACTGAGGCCATAACCCTTGGCCCGGGCTCGCAAGGACTGGTACTGACTTTGCGCGTCCAGATAGCGCTGGTTGCCCACGGTACGCCGGCCGAGGTTTTTAACCCGCCGCCAGCCATCCGCCGCCACTTGCAGATCACTTTGTAACTGCGCCATGGCCGGGCTGAACAGGGTGGCAATGGCCTCCCCTTTTTCCATGTGCTGGCCAAGCGTGGCACTGCGAGACTGCACCTGGGAATCGATACGCACCGGCACCACCCAGGTGCGGTACTGGTTGCTGATAATTTCCGCCGGCACGGTCAGGGTCCGGGTAGCGTCGGCATCAGGCTGCAGGGTAATGACCTGCAGGTTAAGCATCTTTTGTTGTTCTGCGGTCAGCTCCAGTGCCGCTTCTTCACTATGGGACGCTGCGCTCCCAACCTCCTTCCCATGAGCGTGCTCATCATGGTCACCGCTATTATCCGGAGCAGCCTGTTGTGCATGCTGTTCGGCTTCGTTGCTTTCGTTGTGGGCATGGTCATGATTTTCATCCGCCCAGGCCGGGTTCGCCAGGCTGGCCAGCAGCGCAATGGCCAGAGGCGTTTTGTGAAATGTCATTTTCGGTTTCATAAAAAATTTTCCATTTTTTGTAGGAGCGCCGTTCAGGGCGCGAAGAAGTTGGCACCGCGTGTCGCAGAAACTATTCGCGCCTCAAGTGGCACTCCTACAGTAATTTTTCGCTTAATTTCTCGTTTCAAGCGGTGTTATTCGCTTCGCTCACCCTTCGGGCCAGTCTGCGGCTGTTACCTCGCAAGCTCGGTTCCTACAGAACAATCATTAGTCCGCCAGCTGGTTCAGCCAGTCGTTGAGCTGGGCGCTTTCATAGAGCCACTGCACCCAGGCCTGCTGCATGGCATCGCGCAGGGCGATGCCAGCCAGCCGGGTATCGAGCCGCTGATTCAAGGCCTGCAGATAGTTCTGGGTGGTGAGTTCGCCCTGCTGCCAGACGCGCTTGAGCAAGGTGTCGCTGCGCGCCAGGCTATCGCCGGTGAGTTGCTGCCAGGTTTCCCAGCGCTCGCGCCGCTGCTGGTAATCGCTCAACGCTCCGTCCAGCCGGGCCTGAATGTCGTTGCGGGTTTTCTCCAGCAGCGCACGCCGCTCTTCACTATCCGCCAGGGCGGCTTCATAGCCTGGCTTGCCGGTATTGAAGAACTTCAATGGCAGGCTGAAATCCACGCCCCACAAATTTTCGCCATCTTCCTGGCCCACGCGCAGGCCCAGGGTCGGGTCGGTGTTGCGTTGTTTGTCTGCCACCGACACCCCTCGCTCAGCCAGCGCCAGTTGCTGCTCTGCCAACTGCAAATCGAAGCTGGTGGGGAGCCGTTGCACGACACCATGGGTGAGTGACGGGGCCTGCCAACGGTCCGCCGCCGGCAAGGCCACCGCGGGTTGTTGGCTGGCCAGTTGCTGGCGCAATGTGGTGGCAGCACGGGTGGCGGCACTTTCCGCATCCGCCAGGGCCTGCTGAGCCTGCCCCAGTGACAGGTAGGCCAATTGCGCATCCACCTGCCCCACATCCCCTGCCTTTTCGCGGCGGCGAATCAGGTCGGTGAGATCGCGCAGCTGCTGTTCCTGCTCACGGGCGGCCGCCAATTGCTCGCGGGCGGCGGCATGGGCCACCAGCGCATTGAGGCTGTCCGCCAACAGGCGGGCGCGGGCCTTGTCGCCACGCAGCTGCGCCAGCTGATCACGCACCGCCACGGCATCGCGGCTGGCGCGGGCCTTGCCGGACCAGTCCAGCGTCTGGCTGAGGCCCACGGTCTGGGTGATATCGAGGCTGTCTTCGTAGTCGATATTCAATGAAGGGTTATAAAGCGGCTGCGATAAAGCCCGGCTTTGCGCCAGCAACCGTTCCTGCTCCGCCTGGATGGCGCGGCTGGCCGGTAGCTGGCTGACCTGGCGCTGCACCCATTGCGCCCACTGTGCGGGCGAGGAAGAAGAATCGGCCGACGCGCTGGCATACGCGCACACGGCCAGTAACAGTGCGGCCATGCGCACTGCGGTCTGGATTCCCATGGGGAAACTCCTGATGTCTCAAAACGTTACGTCAAGAACAATGCCGGCGCTCGCACGGCGCACATTCACCGTGGACAAGGCAGCAAAGTCGGGGGAAACGAAGAAACGATCAGGCTATAGGAGGACGGAAAGGGTTATCGGCCGGGGCATCCGGCAGGAAGGGGCGCAACGCCATTTGACCTGCAGAGGGCGGGGCCAGGCGCAGCGGCTCACAATCGGTGGAGGCCATGAAACCATGGCATTGACAGCAATGGTCGCCGCCTTTGTCCAGCACATCCGCACTGGCCAGATCCTGCTGGACCTGTTCCAGCGAGGCAGCCGCGCCACCATCGTGCTCGTGATGCATGGCATCCAGCACCAGTACATGAGTACTGATGATAAGCAGCAATGTGTAGACCAGTGCTTTCATGGGATGCCCGCTAACGAGGGAAGAGTCGCAACCTTGCGATACCCATAGACCGCCGTCAAGACAATCGGTTCCCCGTCACCTGTGGGTACGATCCGGTCATCCCGTTTTCCGAACCGGCATCGTATAGTGTCGGCTCCGTTTCGCCGGAATGAAAAAGGAAAACCATGAGCCACATTGACCAGATCAAAGACGACATTCTCGCCCACCCATTGCACCGGGCCTGCGAACTGGAGCTGGTAAGCGCGGTGGATGGCCGCAGTGAAGTGCGTTTCCCGGTGAATGATTTCACCACCAACCCCCAGGGCGCCCTGCATGGCGGCATCGTTTATGCCTTGATGGATGTGGCCTGCTTTTTTGCGGCGGCCTCCAGACTGCCCCCCGAGCAGCACGCGGTGACCATCGAAACCCATAGCAGCGTGCTGCGTGCCGCCAGCCGGGGCGAACAGGTCGTGATCCGCGCCCATGTGGACCGCCTGGGCCGAACCCTTGCTGCCATGCGTGCCGAAGCCTATGCCATAAACGCGCAGCAGCAGGAACGTCTGATCGCCACCGGATCGGTGACCAAAGCCATCGTGCAGACCGTGTAGCCGTTTTTTTGCGCGTTTTCCCCGCGTTTTTCCCCACCATTGTGCGCTTTTCGTCCCTGCCGGATAAACGGCTATCCGGACGGCATGACCGGCTCCTTGCGGTTACCCGAACCAATTGTCAGCCCCTATAGCGGGGCGTATCGTAAAACCTGATACCCGTGTGCCAAACCTTAGCGGAAAAGGGTGGGCACAATGTTGTTGAACGCATGCAGTCGCCGGCAGGACGCCAGCGTAGTAGCACGCCGTGAATGAGGGACTCACCATGTATCAGGTCATGGTCGTGGACGATGAGGAATACATCCTCAAAGCCTTGAAGCGCACTATCAATACCTACACCGACTGGGAAGTGGAAACCTACCAGGACCCCCACGAAGCCCTGCGCCGGGCGCGCACTACCGTATTCGATGCGGTGATCACCGACTATATGATGCCGGAGATGAATGGCCTGGAACTGCTACAGGAACTGCGCGACCTGCAACCCGACACCATTCGTATTGTGCTGACCGGGGTGATCGACATCGAGACGGTCATGTCCGCGATCAACAAAGCCGGCGCATTCCGCTTTATCCCCAAACCCTGGGACGACGACCAGTTACTCGACAATATCCGCGAAGGCCTGAAGTTCCGCGATATTTTGCTGGAAAACCGTATTCTGGCGGAAACCGTGCGGGAACAACGCGAGACCCTGCGCAGCATGGGCTACGAAGGCTAGCCCTTTCAGCCCGACAAACAACAACTCACGGCGCGGCGCATGAATAGCTTGCTCGACAAAACGGACATCGGCTTTGGCATGGAAGCCCAGGGGCTGTTCCTGGTATCTTCCACGGTGATCCTGCTGATCATCATTTTCTTTCTGTACAAAACCTACCGCACCTCCATCAACGTGGAAGCCAAACTGGCCGAGTTTTCGTCGCTGACGGACAACCGCTTTGGCCGCAAGATGCACCTGATCGAGGTCAACGCAGACGAATACAAACTCAACAAGGCGCTGCTCGGCCCGCTGGCGCGCATCATCGACGAGTACTGTGTGCTGACCACCGACCGCCACGGCACCATCACCTTTGCCAACGGCAAATTTCTGGCCCTCAGCGGTCATTCCTTTTCCCGCCTGATCGGACAGAACGAAAGTTTCAATCACCCCGACGATGATTCACTGCCAGTGATGCAGTGCGACCAGGCGCTATCCGGGGTGTGGAACGGGGAGGTTTGCAACCGCCATGCGGACGGCAGCCGTTACTGGATGAACATGTTCCTGTTCCCGCTTTCCTACATTTCCGATGAAGACGATGGCTATATTTATTTCGGTACCGATATCACTGATATCAAAACGGAAAACAACCAGCTGATGCAGGAAGTGAAGGACAAGAGCCAGAAATTGAATCAGGTGGAATCACTGCTTCTTCACTCGGAAAAAATGGCATCACTGGGCACTATCTCGGCGGGCATTGCCCACGAGATCAACAATCCCATTGCCTATGTTTCTTCCAACCTGAATCGCAGCCGGGATTACCTCGACGCCATGGCCGGGGTTATTCAGGGGCTAAAAAAACGCATCAGCGAAGAAAAGTTTCAGCAATTTCTGAATGCTGAAGAAAAACTGAATATAGACACAAAGAAACTGGCCTTCATGATGGCGGATTACCCCGCTCTGCTGGATGAAACCGATGAGGGAATTGAGCGAATAAAGAAAATTATTCGCGACCTGAAACATTTCTCCCATAACCGACCCGAGGCGTTTTCCCCCACCGATATCGCATCCTGCCTGGCCATTTCACTCAACCTGGCCAAACATGAACTGAAAAACCGGATTACGGTTACTCACACCCTCCCCGACTCTCTGCCTTCGATCAGCGGATCGGCAAGCCAGCTATCGCAAGTGTTCATGAATCTTTTCGTTAACGCAGCCCAGGCCATCGAAGACAAAGGCAGCATCGTCATTGCGGCCCAGTGCGATGAACAATGGTGCACCCTGACCATCGCCGACGACGGGCCGGGCATTACGGATGAAGCCCTGAAGCAAATTTTCGAGCCGTTTTTTACCACCAAACCCATCGGCCAGGGGACCGGGCTTGGGCTGTCCATTTCCCACGACATCATCCAGCACCACGGCGGCACCATGACCGTGAAAAGCCAGCTTGGCACCGGCACCACCTTTACCATCCGGCTGCCACTGAAGCAGACTGACCGGGCCGATGCAGCCTGATTTCGTGTACACCCTCACCACGCCCACCGGGGTGCAGCAACGCATCCCGATTACGCTGGTTGAGGAACACGGCAGCATCGCCGTCCCCGACACCTTCACGCCGCCGGACTGGGCCGCGCTGCGCTATCACCAATGCAGCCACTGCCCACTGGATCCCGACGAACACCCCTACTGCCCCATCGCCCGTAACCTGGCCTACCTGCTGCCCGATTCCGCATTGGGTGATTCGTTTCAAGCGGTCAACCTGGACGTAGAAACGCCACAACGACGCTACCAACAAGACACCACCCTGCAACGGGCACTCAGCTCCCTGTTCGGACTGATTTGCGCCCTGAGCGACTGCCCACACACACGCTTCCTGCGCCCCATGGCCCACTTCCACCTGCCACTGAGCAGCGACACGGAAACGCTGGTGCGCACCGCCAGCCTATACTTGTTGCAACGTTACCTGCTCAACCGCAAACAACCGGAACAGACCATTTCTCTGGACGGACTGAATGATCGCTACAACGCGCTCAATGAACTGAACCGTTGTTTTACCGGGAGGCTGCGCCAGCGCGGCGAATCCGATGCGCCGATCAATGCACTGGTGCTATTGCATGTCACCGCGCGGGAAATGCACTGGAATCTGGAAGAAGAACTGGAAAGCCTGGCGGCGCTGTTTTCCGGGAGCGACGGTTAATTAGGGATGTCGGATTACGCCGCTACACGGCTAATCCGGCCTACACGAAGCGCAGCATTTACAATAAAGCCGCGCAGGTCAGGTTAGCCGCGTAGCGGCGTAACCTGACACCAGCAAACGCAATCCCCCATTCAATCAATAACGGGCGATTATTCTTCCGCACCCAGGTAGCGATTCAACACTGTGCGCCACTCCTGAGTCGGGAGAATTTCCAGCATGGCCTGGTCCAGCGATTCGCGCAATGCGCTGCCATTGGCCATGGCAAATGCGTAGCTTTCTTCGCGGACCAGGGCGGGCAACACCAGCGCATTGGTGGTACCGCGTTCGCGCAGCATATAACGCATGACCGGTGCGTCGGACACCAGCGCATCCACCTCGCCGATCACCACCGCACGCAATGCCTGCTGGTTATTCGGATACGGTACAAAGGTGGTGCCCTGACCTGCCAGCCAGTTCGCACCACTGGTGCCCTCCACCGCCGCCACTTTTACCCGTGGTAAATCGGCGGCGCCATTGATGCGCGACTGCAGCTCATTGAGCGTCACGCTGGAGGCAATGGCCGCCGTGAAGCCGGAAATGGTGATAATGCTGACAAACATCCAGACCAGCCCCAGAACCCGCCCCCCGGTACTCACCGGCGCCTTGTCACCGTACCCCACCGTGGTCATGGTCACCGCCGACCACCAGAAGCCGCTACCGATACCCTGGCTGGCGGAACCGCCGAACTGTTCGGGGTTCTTGCGCCGCTCCAGCAACCAGATCAGCAAGCCCACCAACAGCAATACCAACACCAGAGCCAGTACCGCCGACACAAACTTCCAGCTGAACAGATTACGCAGGGTGGTCACCCAGCCACTGGCTTCGTTACGGGTGGCAATCCCCAGGCCCGCCCGGAACATGGGCTGGGTAAAATCCAGACGTCGCTCCCGGTCGGCAGTCACACTGATTGCGCCAATCGCCACGTCGGCCTGCCCCTGCTCCACAGCAGCCAGCATCTCCGACACCGATCCGTAGGGCCGCAGGCGATACTCGTAGCCGGCCTTTTCTGCCACCTTTTCCCACAGTTCCACGCTGATGCCGTCCCAGCGGTCTCCTTGCTGATAACTGAAAGGCGGCGACGCTTTCACCGCCACCGTTAACGGTGCGGCCTGCGCCGCTGAAACCAGGCCCCATAGGCAAACCAGTACCAGTGCGAGTATTCTGCCGTTCAATGTGTTACTCCTTTTTCTTTCACCACCAACGCGGTAGCCCATGCCCCAACACACGCGAGCACTGAGCCTGTTGCTGCTCGTTAACTTATTCTTGCTGTCGCCACCAGGCGACGCCCACGGCATCCTGCCGGATGAGATCCCCATGGCCGCCGGCACAGCGCTGCGCGACCCCGGCGATCTGGCACCGCAAACCGTGGTGCTCACGGATCACTGGACGCCGACCTCACTGACCTTCACCCAAGGGCAGGCCATATTACTGATTCTGGAGAATGCCAGCCCGGAGTGGCATTTGCTTGCTCTGGTCGATGACACAGCCCTGCGCGACCAGAACCTGATCCACCGGCTGATGCCCGACCTGCGCAAGGACTACCCCAACACTCGTCTGAGCGAGCCCGATACCAGTGTGCAACTGCCCTGGCGTTTCGACAAACCCGGCGAGTATTCCCTGCGCTGCGTACGCGCCGAGCACCAGCAACACAGCCCCGCGCTGAGCATTATCGTTGATCCCCCCTCGAAACCATGAACTTTCGGCTACCGTTGCCGTAAACGTGACACACATCGCGCATTGGCCTATCCGTTATTGCGCTACTGCACCCTTTTTGTCGCATTAATCGTTCAGGCTCTGACGAGTTGCCTGTGCGCAACGGTTTCCGCTACCCCAAACCGAAACACAGTTATCAATCTCAAGGAGGAGCCCCATGAAACAATCTGCCCCCCTGTCGCGCCGCGAATTGCTCAGGAAGAGCTCTCTGGGTATGGCCGCGCTGGCTATTGGCCCGAGCCTGCTATCCATTAGTCGGCCACTGTCCGCCCAGTCGCTGGCACAGATCGGCCCGTTACAGGCACCCGACGAGAACGGCATTCGGCTACCCGCCGGCTTTTCATCACGCTGCATCGCAGCTGCCGGGCAGCGGGTACGGCGCAGCTTCTGGAACCGCACGGCCTACCGCTGGCATAGCTATCCGGATGGCGGCGCCACCTTCCCCGCCGACGATGGCGGCTGGGTATATGTGTCCAACAGCGAGACCATCAGCCTGTTGGGTGGCGGGGTATCCGCGATACGCTTTCATGCGGACGGCTCGGTGAACGATGCCTACCGCATTCTCGGTGGCACCAACCTGAATTGTGCCGGCGGCCCTACGCCATGGAATACCTGGCTGTCCTGCGAGGAAATTGATTTCGGCCGGGTTTATGAATGCGACCCTTTCGGAAAACAGCCCGCCCAGGTACGCCCGGCGCTGGGCTTTTTCAAACACGAAGCGGTGGCCGTGGACGACCAGTTTGCCATGCTTTATCTCACCGAGGACGAGTCAGACGGACGCCTGTACCGGTTCATCCCTGCAGGCCAGCACCGTGATGGCCGCCTGAATCTGGACGATGGTATCCTGCAGGTTGCCGCGGTGGACGAACAAGGATTCGTAAGCTGGCTGGACCTGCCCAACCCCACGCCCTCGCTACTGGAAACCCCGACCCGGGAACAGCTGCCCCAAAGCACCGCATTCAATGGCGGCGAGGGTATCTGGTACAGCCAGGGCCAGATTTATTTCACCACCAAGGGCGACAATCGGGTCTGGCAGCTGGACACCAACCTGAACCAACTGAGCGTACTTTACGATGCCGCCACCGCCGCTAATCCATTACTCACGGGCGTGGACAACCTGACGGTGTCCAGCGGCGGTGACGTGCTGGTGGCCGAAGACGGCGGGGACATGCAGATTGTGGTGATCGACGCGCAGGGCGATGTTGCTCCCCTGCTACAAGTCACCGGGCAAGACGATTCGGAAATTACCGGCCCGGCTTTCAGCCCGGACGGCAATCGGCTGTATTTCAGCTCCCAACGTGGCAGCGCCATTTTCGGTGGCGGCAAAGGCTTCGGCATTACCTATGAAATCACCGGGCCATTTCGGGATTTTGTGAAGCTATAGAACATCGGTTTCGAGTGACGAGTGACGAGTGACGAGTGACGAGTGACGAGTGACGAGTGACGAGTGACGAGTGACGAGTGACGAAGAAAAACCCGGGATACGGTTAAGCTCAAGCGGTCTTTTGATTCCTGTCGTGCCTTTCGAAACTCGTTACTCGCACCTCGTAACTGCTACGTTATGCAACAGACTCTCATGCTCCTTTCTTTGGGAGAACGTAACCCTCCCACCGATACCAGGCGACTTCCGCTTACTGCAAAGCAGCCATAAAAAAGCCCCGGCAAGTGCCGGGGCAAGGGGAAAACCGGAAACTGTCCGGCAACAGAGTCAGCGTTCGTTATGCTGTATCCGCATGCTCTTCCTTCACCCGGAACCAGGCCGCGTAGAGCGCGGGCAGGAACAGCAGGGTCAGCGCGGTGGCCACAATCAGCCCCCCCATGATCGCCACGGCCATGGGGCCGAAGAACACACTGCGCGACAGCGGAATCATCGCCAAAACCGCCGTCAGCGAGGTCAGCGCGATCGGCCGGAAACGACGGACCGTGGATTCAATAATGGCATCCCAGGCGGTTAGCCCCTGGTCCATATCCTGACCAATCTGGTCCACCAGAATCACCGCGTTACGCATGATCATGCCGGCCAGTGCAATGGTGCCCAGCATGGCGACAAACCCGAACGGCTTCTGGAACAACAACAGGAAGAAGGTCACCCCGATCAGCCCCAACGGCGCCGTGATGAAGACCATCAGCGACAACGGGAAACTGCGCAGCTGCAACATCAGCAAGGTAATCACTACCAGAATGAACAGTGGCATCCCTGCGTTCACCGATTTCTGGCCCCGGGCCGATTCCTCCACCGTGCCACCCACCTGTAGCAGATAACCCGGCGGCAGATCCGCCTGCACCTGGGACAAGGTCGGCATGATTTGCTGCATCAGCGTGGCAGGCAAGGCGCCGTCTTTCACATCCGCCAGCACCGTCACCGTCGGCAAACGATCGCGATGCCAGATGATGCCTTCCTCGAAGCCGGATTCCAGCGTCGCCACCTGATTCAGTGGCACGCTGCGTCCATTCTCCGTCTGCACCGCCAGGTTGCCCAGCAACCCCAGCGCATGGCGTTCATGGCTGTCGCCGCGCACTTCCACGTTGATCAGTTCGTTATCTTCCCGGTACTGGCTCACCGCCACACCAGAGAGCGACGCCTGCAACGCAGTGGACAGATCCGAAGTGGTAATGCCTAAAGTCCGTGCGCGATCCTGATCCACGATCAGACGCACCACCTTGCTGGGCTCCTCCCAGTCCAGATGCACGTTGGCGGTGTGCTCGTTATCACGCACTTTCACAGCCACCCGACGAGCCAGCTCACGCACCTGGGAAATATGCTCTCCGGAAACACGCAGCTGAATCGGATACCCCACAGGCGGACCGTTTTCCAGTCGCGACACGCGAGTACGCACTGCCGGGAATTCCCGCTCCAGGATCTCCATCAACCAGCCACGCACCTGTTCGCGTTCTTTCACGTTACGGGTGAGCACCACAAACTGGGCCACACTGGCGGCCGGCAATTTCTGATCCAGCGACAGATAAAAACGGGGCGAGCCGCTGCCCATGTAGCCCACGTAGTTTTCGATCATGTCGTTTTCGCCAAGCATGACTTCCAGGCGCAGCGCCTTTTCCTGGGTCGCCGTCAGCGACGCCCCTTCCTCCAGCTTCATGTCCACCATCAGCTCAAGCCGACCGGACGCCGGGAAGAATTGCTGGGGCACAAAACTGAACAAAAGAAGAGAAAAAACAAAGATGCCCACGGTCAATCCGATGACCGTTTTCCGGTAGCGCACGCACCACTCTACCCAGCCACGGAAACGACGATAAAACGGTTTCTGGTAAGGGTCATGCACATCGCCGCTGGCATCACGACGGGCCAGACTGGGCAGCAACTTTTCACCCAGATAAGGAACGAACACCACCGCAGTCACCCAGGACGCCAGCAACGCAATGGTGACCACCTGGAAGATGGACCGGGTGTATTCCCCGGTGCTCGATTCCGCAGTGGCGATGGGCAGAAAACCTGCAGCGGTAATCAAGGTGCCGGTGAGCATGGGGAAGGCGGTACTGGTCCAGGCAAAGCCGGCCGCCTTGATACGGCTGAAGCCCTGCTCCATTTTAATCGCCATCATTTCCACAGCGATAATGGCATCGTCCACCATCAGACCCAGCGCCAACACCAACGCACCCAGGGAAATCTTGTGCAGGCCGATGTCGAAATATTTCATCGACGCAAAGGTCATCGCCAGCACCAGCGGAATGGAGAAGGCCACCACCAGACCGGTGCGCCACCCCAGCGAGAAGAAGCTCACCAGCAACACGATGGCCAGGGCTTCCATCAATACCTGAACAAATTCCCCCACACCGGCTTCCACTGCCGCCGGCTGATCGGAAACCTTACGCAGCTCCATGCCGATAGGCAGGCTTTCCTGCAATGTGGCAAAGGTCTGGTCAAGGTTTTCACCCAGCTTGAGAATATCGCCGCCGTCCTTCATGGACACCGCAATACCAATGGCATTTTCGCCCATGAAACGCATGCGCGGCTGCGGCGGATCACTAAAGCCCCGATAAACGTTGGCGATGTCGCCAAGACGCAGGGTGCGGTTTTCCACCTGAATGGGGAAGTTGCGAATATCTTCCACGCTGGTGAATTCACCGGATACCCGCAGGCGCACGCGGCTGCTGGGTGTTTCAAAAAAACCCGCGTCGGCCACCGCATTCTGCGACTGCAGGGCCTGCTGCACCGTCACCAGCGGAATGCCCAGGGACGCCAGCTTGGTGTTGGCAATTTCCACCCAGATTTTTTCGTCCTGCAGGCCGACCAGCTCCACCTTGCCCACGTCGTCCACCCGCTGCAGCGCCAGCTGCAAGCGGTCGGCGTAGTCTTTCATGATGGCGTAGTCAAAACCCTCACCGGTGAGCGCATAGATATTGCCAAAGGTGGTACCGAATTCGTCGTTAAAAAAGGGCCCGCGTGCGTCCTGGGGCAAGGTGTGGCGAATATCACCAATCTTCTTGCGCACCTGATACCAGAGATCCGTGATGTCCTTGGAGCGCATCTCATCCCGCGCCATGAACATGACCAATGACTGGCCCGGCCGGGAATAGGAGGTAATGCGTTCGAAGTCGCCGGTCTCCATCAGTTTCTTTTCCACCCGGTCAGTGATTTGCCGGGACACTTCCTCGGCACTGGCACCGGGCCAAAGTGTGTTGATGGTCATCAGCTTGAAGGTAAACGGCGGATCTTCACTCTGGCCCAGGTTGGCATAGGAAATCGCCCCCATGGCACCGAGAAGGATCATGGCGTAGAGCACCAGGGTGCGGTTTTTCAGCGCCCATTCGGAGAGATTGAACGACATGGCCATGCTCTCCTTATTGATCCGCGTCTGGGCTTGGCGTCGCGTCTGCACTGTCATCAGCCGGCGCCTCCGGGGCCGCCTGCTCGGCAGGCGCGGCCTCAGCCAGATCCAGCTGACGGTTCTGGCGATCCACGGGAATAACCCTCTGTCCTTCGCGCAGCAACTGCGTGCCTGCGGTCACAACCCAGTCCTGCGGCTGCAAGCCGCTTAACACCGGCACCACCTGTTCCTGATAAGGCCCCACTTCCACCGGTGTTTTCTGCAAGGTCAGCGCATCCGGGTTGACCACCCACACATAGGTATTGCCTTCCTCGGCGGTGAGCGCAGAGAGGGGAATACTGAGCACGTCAGCATTGGCGGCACCGCTGACAAAGACCCGGGCAGACTGCCCCAGATCCGCCCCAACGCTGGCGTTTTCGAATGCCACGCGAGCTTCAAACGTCCGTGAGCGGGGATCCGCGGCCGGCGACAGTTCACGAATTTTACCTTCGAATACCTGCCCGGGCCGCGACCATAATTCAATCGCCACCGGCATGCCGATCTTGAAGCGGCCCACGTCCTGCTCCGGCAAATCAATCCGCACTTCGCGGTCGCCGTCGATCGCCAGCACAAACACCGCCTGGCCGGCAGCCACTACCTGGCCAGCCTCCGCCAGACGCTGGGCAATCACGCCGTCACGGGGCGCTTTCAGCGAGGCATAGTCCGCCTGATTCCGGGCCACCTTCAGGTTCGCACGAGCCTGGCGCAGCTGCGCCACACTGGCGTCATAGCGGCTTTCAAAGGAATCGAACTGGGAGCGGCTGATCACATTACGCTCCATCAGCTCGCGGTAACGCTCCAGTTCGCTGCTGGCCAGGTTGTGGTCGGCCTGGGCAGAGGCCATCTGCGCCCGTACCGCATCCAGTTTCAGGCTCACATCATCGGTATCCAGCTTGGCCAACACCGTCCCTTCACTGACCCGGTCGCCCACATCCACCAGCCGCTGGCTGATCTTGCCACCAATGCGGAAACCCAACTCCGGCTCATAGCGGGCACGGACTTCACCGGGGAACACGTCCTGACTGGCATCCGCCGATAGCGGCTGGGCCACCAGTGCCGGGCGGGCCGGCGCCTTGTTTTCCGACTCCGGATCGGAACACCCCTGCAGGGACAACGCCCCCACCGCCATGCCCGTGGCGATCAGCCCCGACAGCACTCTCGACAGCAATACAGAACGAAACATGACTGGTTCCCTCATTGACCCCACCTCTTTAGACGGATCCGCCCGTTAAGTCGGCGGATTTTGCCGGTCTTGACTTGCCGGCATGCTATACTGGCCAGTATAGTAATTTTATTAAACTGAACCGTCCAGTATTGAAATATGACCGACTCTGCCTCCCCAGATCAGCCCAACCCACGCGGACGCCCCAAAGACCCGGCGAAACGCAGTGCCATTCTTCAAGCAGCCACCACACTGTTTCTCGGGCAGGGATTTGCCGGCACCAGCATGGATGCCGTGGCGAAACAGGCTGGCGTCTCCAAACTCACGGTGTATAGCCATTTCAGCGACAAGGAAACGTTATTTTCGTCAGCCATTGAGGCGAAATGTCACAACCTGCTCCCCATGCCGATCTTCGAACTGGAACCGGACCTGCCGATTCGCACCACCCTGACCAAGATTGGCCTGGCGTTTCTGGAACTGATCCATACGCCGGAAGTGATTGAATTACAGCGACTGATGAGCAGCCTGGCGACACAGGATCCGGCCATGTCACAGCTGTTTTTCGAAGCCGGCCCGCAGCGCACCATTACCGCCATGGAAAACCTGGTGCGTAACGGCAATAACACAGGCCGATTGCAGGCAGACAACCCCAAACAGGCGGCGGAGAATTTTTTCAGCCTGTTGCAAGGCTGCGAGCATATGCGTGTGATTATTGGCTGTAACCAGCCAATGACGGCCAGCGAGGCGCAGCCTCATGCCGCACAAGTGGTGGATATGTTCCTGCGGGCTTACGGGAGAGAAGGGGAATAAACAGATTTAGCAGCGTAGTCATGCATTGAAGGCAGCGGGGCCTTTGGCCCCGCCCTGAAAAGATCAGAAAGATTTTCTGACGCCGATGGAGAAGTGGTCGTAATCCACATCAAGCTTGTCATTTGCAATCTTGATTTCGTGGCTCGCATCCACATAGCCCAGCACCAGCTCCGGAGCATCCGGCGCAAAGGCGATGGCTACATCCAACCCCAGCAGTTCGGGCTCGATATCAAGGGAATCCAGGCCGACCTTGGTATCAGTATCACCCATGTTGTACCAGAGTGACGCCGTCACCATGTCGAAATTGGCGCGCGCGCCGACTTCCAGGCCGTAGCCTTCACCGGCAAAACCGATCAGCGTTGGCCGGCTGAACCCTACAGCACCGTAAAGATCGACCATCCCCGCCACCGGGAAATGGGCACCCACGCCAATAAAGGTCATGTCATTCAACACGGCATTATCAGCTTGGCCAAGAGCGAACCCCACATCATCTTCATAGTCCAGCGACATGTGCCGGCCCATGACCATGACATAATCACCAATCTCGAAACCACCCTGCAGCCCGAACCCTTGCTGCAGGTCAAAGGACTCGGAGATACCGCCTTCAGTGACTTCCGAATCACCAGACATGACATAGTCGAACTGTACATAGTTGAACGAGGGCGCATCCGCAAAGGCATGCTGACCCGTGGCCCCCATCAGGGTGGCAAACGCAAGCGAGGCAATTTTCTTGTTCATAACTTTCTCCCTGTTATATATAGACAAGCCAAGGCTGGCCTGAGCCCGATCACTGACATCCTTGGCCCTGCAGCATTGATAACGCAATTGTAAAAAAACCGCAATATACAATACATTTACCGTGACGCTGGGAACAACGACAACGCATCGCCAACACTGATTCAAGACACGCCACGCAACGCTTTCACTTCTGCCGCATAAAGCAGTGCCCTGCCCCGACGCCGCTCACCCAGTTGCCACCAGATCACCCCAAGCCACCGAATCGCCAGGTGATTCTCTGCATTGCAGGACAGGGCTTGCTGGGCGATACGTAGAGCTCGTCCAAGCAAGCACCGCCGATGGCTGGGGAACCGCTTGGCGGCCCGCACCAGGGTCGCAATATGCCCCAGGTCATCGGCACTCACAGCGCATCACCGTTCTGGGCACTGTCCGCATTCGGCTGCACTTTAGCGGCCGCCTTGCCTGGCACGGCAAAGGCATACCAGTCCAGTTTCCGGGTCACCACCATCACCACAGCCAGAGCAGCGAACAGCAACAAGGCGCCCAGCAACAGGGCATAGTCTTCAGCCATGAGAATCCCGTAGATCAACCCTTGCACCAGCAGCAGACTCAAGGCGAACGTCCAGCCGGCCTTGAAGGAACGCATGGCCGCCATCAGGTAGACGCCGATCAAGGCACAGCACGATAACGCAGCCACCAGATACGCCAACACAAAGTCGATATGCTCACTGAGTGCCACCAGCAGCAGGTAGAACATGGCCAGCGCCAACCCCACCAACAGGTATTGCATGGCATGTAACGGGTACCGGCGCAGCACTTCAAAAAGGAAAAACGCTGCGAAGGCCAGGCCCACAATCAGATAACTGTATTTCAGCGCCCGCTCACTGGAGAGCAACCCTGTCACCGGCTGCACCAAACGCACCCGCAATGCCTGGCCGCTGTCACCGCAGGCTGCATCACCCCGGGCGCAATGAATCACACTGGCCGCCGCCAGGCTGTTGGTACGCCACTGGCTGGTAAACCCTTCCGGGGTAATCTCACGCTCCACCGGCAACACCAGCCCTTCAAAACTGGGGTGTGGCCAATCGGCCCGTAACGCCATGCGGGTTTCCTTGGCCAGCGGCAGAGCACCGAGTGATTCCGTGCCGTTCAGGTTCAACCGCACCTTGACGGTAAAAGCCCCGGCCAAATCGTCGGGCAGCGCCACGGCCACCGCATTACCGCCCACGCCATCCGGCAACTGCTCGGTTTCCACCAATGGTAGCGGCACATCGTTGACCAGAATCTGTGGGCGCTCCACCAGCCCGCGCAGATCCTGAATCTGCAATAGCAGCAACGGCTTCTGTGAAGACACCACCTGTTCCGGCTGACTCACTGTCTGCCAATTGGCGGGAAACACGGCTTCGATGTGCAACAGGCTCCGGTATACCGGCACACCGTAAATACCGCGATAGCGCATTTCACTTTGCAGCTCGCCATCAATACTCAAGGTATCCGGAATCTGGCTATCCAACACTTGCCGCCGCTCAATGGCTGTACAGGTTTCGCCGCTACGGCAATCGCGTTTTTCCACCAGCTGTTTCCGGGTTCGTGGCACCACGATCAGCGGCCCACTGATCTGCTGCTCGCCACTCACCTGTCGGGTAATCTGGTGTTTGACGTGCATCGCTTCATTACTGCGGTCGGATATCTTTCCCTGGATCATTAACAGCGGCACTACCAGCACCAGCATCAGCCCGGCAATCGTGAACATTTTCAATAACAGGTTGGGTCGCATGGCTTTCTCCCACAAATGACACCCACAATGGTTCCCTCACAGGGGAGGCCAGTGTGCGAAACCGGTTTGGGGGTTTTGTGGGGATTGTGTGGGAGGAAAGTAGTTACGAGTTGAAAGTTCAAAGTTTAAATCGCGGGACAGCCCAATGGAGCGGATAGGCCATACCCACGCCCAATCACTACTGGCGCGGAGCACCTAATCTACAAGAATGCACCTGCCTTTCTTCGCGTTTCAACTTTTAACTTTCTACTTTTAACTTCTTAAAAACACGCCGCTAGCGACGCTCCTGCGGAAGGGGATTATTCGGGGAGAATTAGCCTGGCTTGAACGCCCTGATGGGTGTTTTCCACATTGAGGCTGCCACCGTGCAGGCTGGCGATTTCGCTGACCATGGCCAACCCCAGCCCTGAACTTCTTTCCTGACCCGGCGACGGCAGGGAATAGAAACGCTCAGTGATACGTCCAAGCGCATAGTCAGGAATCACCGGGCCAGTGTTGGTTACTGTCAGGCAGGCGACGTCAACATGCACCGTGATCGTGGTGTTTTCATTGGCAAAACGCAGGGCGTTATCCAGCAGATTGAACAGGGCCAACCTGAAGGTGTCCGCTTCCGCCTGCAGGGCGCCCTCATTCACGGTGATATCCAGCTGTTTTTCGGCCAGCAACGCATAGCGGCTATGCTGCCATTCCTGCACCAGAGCGGAGATCGACACCGCACTTTTGTGCGCCGGCAAGCTTTCCAGTTTTTCCAGCCTCGCCATGGCCAGTAACTTGTCCAGCAGATCACTCAGCCGGATGCTTTCGTGTATCACGTTATCCGTAAAACGGTGCAGGGCCGGGTCGTCCACTTCCTCGGCCAGAATTTCCCCCGCACCACGAATCGCCGCCAACGGACTTTTCATTTCATGGGTCAGCAAGGTCACGTTATCTTCCAGCTGCGCCCGCGCCTCCAGGCGACGACGCATGGCGGTGACAGCATCCGCAAGGTCGCGAATTTCATCGTGGCCACGAAAGCGCGGCGGCGCCGGGCGTTCATCGTTGGCCACCGCCTCGGCATAGCGCCGCAACCGATTCACCCGGCGACTGAGCCACCAGGCCAGCAGCACACCCGACAACAAACAGACCAATAGCGCCAGGCCGCCGTAGAGCATCAGATAACGTTCCGCACGCTGCACAAAAGGCTCAATGGCACGCCCGGGTTTACCCAGACTGATGACACCAATCAGGCTACCTTGATCACGAATCGGCGCGGCCACGTACATTATCGAGGTAGATGGATCCTGTGGATCACTGCGTGTGGTGCGAGCGCCATAGCGCCCCTGCAAGGTCAGATGCACATCGTTCCAGCGGGAAAAATCTTTTCCTTCATCCTGGCCACGGGAATCAAACAGCACGGTGCCGGCGGGACCAGTAATATACACATGGGTATGAATACGGGACTTCTTTAATCCCCAGATATCCGCATCCGGAGTGCGCCCCGCGTAACGGTTAAGCGCATCCCGCAGCGCCGGCGTGATCACGATTTCCCCGTTAGCCGCATCGCTGGCGACAATTTCCGCCAGCAGGTTGGCGGCATCCACCAGGGTTTCTTCTGCAGACTGGCGCACCAGCGGCTTGGCCTGCCCGAACACCAGATCGAGCACGAACCAACCCACCAGACCCAGGATCAGAAAATAGAATACCAGCAGGCGCTGACCGAGTTTCATGGTGTATCCAGCAGATAACCGATGCCGCGCCGGGTCACGATAAGGTGATCACCATTCAGCGGGCGCAGCTTGGCGCGCAAGGTCTTGATGTGCGTGTCCACACTGCGCTCGAAGCTGTCTTCATCGCTGTCGCAGATATCCAGCAGCTGGGCACGACTGAATACCTGACCGGGCCGCTGCACCATGGTCGTCAGAATACGGTATTCCGAGCGCGTCAGAGATAATTCGGTATGCCGGAAAAAGACCCGAAGACCACTGTCATCCACCTGCCACAGCGTTGTTTTATTGGTGTCGATATCGGCATCCGATTTCGGCCCCAGGCGTTTTAGAATCGCCCGAATGCGGGCAACCACTTCACGGGGGCTGAAGGGTTTGGTGACGTAGTCATCCCCCCCCAGCTCCAGTCCCAGAATGCGGTCGACTTCATCCTGCCTGGCGGTGAGAAACAGCACCGGCAGCTCACTGTGCTGGCGCAACTGTTTGAGCACATCGAAGCCATTCATGTCCGGTAACCCCACATCCAGCACCACCAGATCCACGGCCTGGCCGGCCACGGCATCCAGCGCCTGCTGACCCAACGTCACGTGGGTCACGGCAAAGTGTTCACGCTCCAACGCAAACATCAGAGGTTCGGCAATACGCGGCTCATCTTCTACGATCAGTACAGCGGGCACTTGAAATATTCCTGGCCAGTAACCATGGCATGATAACCAGACCACGAAGGCGTTCCCATGCCAAGGAGGCGTTTATGTTGGAACTGATCGACAATTTGCCCGGCGATACCGTTGGCGTCAGTGCCCACGGCGAACTCACCGCCGAGGACTATCGCGAGGTGCTGGCCCCCGCCATCGAAGGCGCCTTGAGCCAGCACGACAAGATCAATGTGCTGTACGAAATCGGCCCCACCTTTGAGCATTTCTCCGCCGGGGCCATGCTGCAGGATGCCCTGGTTGGCCTGCGCCACCCGCTAAGCTGGCACCGCATCGCCATCGTTACCAGCCACGACTGGATCAGCAACACCGTGCAACAGGCCAGCGCGCTGATTCCCGGCGAGGTTAAAGTCTTCGAATGGGCCGAACAGAAAGATGCGCTGAGCTGGCTGGCAAGTTGAAAGTTGAAAGTTGAAAGTTGAAAAGCGCAGCAAACGCTCTGCTTGCTTTCAAGCTGCGCTCGCGCCCATACCATAATGACACTTGTACGGGCTGTCCGGGTGCCTTCAGCGGTGCCCGCGTTTTAACTTTCAACTTTACACTTTCAACTGCTCTCATCCCGCCTGCCGGACGCTCCGCTTCAACGCATCCAGCAGATCCCCACCACATGCTTTACACTGTACGCGTTACCCCTGCCGTGGAGCCCTGCGTTGGCCAAAAAAGCAAAAACCGAGGCCGAGATTGCGCGTTTTCGTGAATCCGTGTGCGATGTGGCGACGCGGCTGTTCATCGAACGTGGCCCGCAAAATGTGACCATGCGCCAGATCGCCAGCGAAGTGGGCGTCAGCCCCATGACCCCCTACCGCTATTTTCGCGACAAGGATGACATCCTGGCCACCGTCCGCGCTGCGGCCTTCAACCGCTTTGCCACCGCGCTGGAAAACGCCGTGGCCAATGCCCCCGACGCCCGCAGCAAAGGCCGGGCGGTGGGGGATGCCTATGTGGATTTTGCCAAATCCTACCCCGCTGCCTACCAGCTGATTTTTTCCTTCACCCAGCCCGACGAAGATCGCTACCCGGAGCTGCAGGCCGCCAACGGCCGCGCCCAGGAAACCATGGTGGGCTATGTGCGCGAGATGATTGAGGCGGGCCTGCTCAAGGGCGATGCCCAGCTTATCGGCTACATGTTCTGGGCCACCCTCCACGGTATTGTGGTGCTGGAACTGGCCAGCGGCCTGCGTGGCATGGACGGCGACACCCTGCGCGAAAAGATCATGCGCACTCTCTATGCCGGCATGCAGGTTACCCCGCCCACTCTGGATTCCTGACCGTTTAGCTCACTCTCAGCATTGGTGGACTTGACTCTATAGATATACGGTGTAAATTTTACTTCGTATATTTATCCCATCGGACCGTATTTCCCGGTGGCCCGGACCCTGCCCCGCGTGAGTATCGGGGCCCAGCATGAGGACACAGTCATGTCTTTACCCGTTGAAATCCGCTCCCGCCTGCGCCTGCCGGTGATGTGTTCACCGCTGTTCATCATTTCCAACCCGGACCTGGTGATCGCCCAATGCCAGGCCGGTGCTATCGGCTCGTTCCCGTCCCTGAACGCCCGCCCGCTGTCGCAACTGGATGAATGGCTGCACCGCATTACCGAAGAACTGGCTGCCTGGGACCGGGACCATCCGGACCAGCCCTCCGCGCCGTTCGCAGTCAACCAGATCGTCCACCGCTCCAACGACCGCCTGGAAAAAGACCTGGAGCTGTGTGAAAAGTACAAGGTACCCATGGTGATCACTTCCCTGGGCGCCCGTGAAGACGTGAACCAGGCAGTACACGGCTGGGGCGGCATGGTGATGCATGACGTGATCAACAACCGCTTTGCCCACAAGGCCATCGAGAAAGGGGCCGACGGCCTGATCGCTGTCGCCGCGGGCGCCGGTGGCCATGCGGGGCAGCTGTCCCCGTTCGCGCTGATGCAGGAAATTCGCAGCTGGTTCGACGGCCCGCTGGCCCTGTCCGGCTCCATCGCCAGCGGCCCCTCTGTTCTGGCCGCTGAAGCCATGGGCGCAGATCTGGCCTACATCGGCTCGCTGTTCATCGCCACCCAGGAAGCCAACGCTGACGCTGCCTACAAGCAGATGATCGTGGACAGCAACGCCTCCGATATCGTCTACAGCAACCTGTTCACTGGCGTGCACGGCAACTACCTGGCCCCGTCCATCATCAAGGCAGGCATGGACCCGGCGAACCTGCCGGAAAGCGACCCTTCGGCCATGAACTTCGGTTCCGGCGGCAATTCCGACAAGAAAGCCTGGAAAGATATCTGGGGCTGCGGCCAGGGCATCGGCGCGGTGGATGCGGTGCAAAGCGCCAGCGAAGCCATTGCCAAGCTCAGCGAGGAATATCAGCAGGCCCGTCGCGCACTGAATGCGGCCTGAGCCAACATCAAAAAACAGGAGAAAGACCATGGCGAATATTGATGCATGGCACGCGGTAGTCAAAAGTCAGGACCGGAAGGCGCTCAACGACTTGATTGCCGATCAGGCGGTATTCCATTCACCGCTGGTGCACACCCCACAGGTTGGCAAACCGATTACCACCGCCTATCTGACCGCGGCCATGCATGTGCTGGCTAATGACAGCTTTCGCTATGTGCGGGAGATCAATGACGGACAGCATTCTGTGCTCGAATTTGCCCTGGAACTGGACGGTATCGCCGTGAATGGCGTGGACATGATTGAGTGGGATACCGACGGAAAAATCATCGATTTCAAAGTGATGATCCGCCCCTACAAGGCCATTGAAGTAGTACGCACTAACATGGCCGCCATGCTGGAAAAACTGGGCTAGAAAAACGGCTCCGCGGACAGGAGTGAAAAACAGGTATCCAGCAAAAGCTTGATGCAGGATGCCTGACGAAAACCGCCTCAGCCCTCAGGCTCCGACCATATAGGTCCTGAAGGCTTCGGTGGCGGCGGTGACCGTCACCGCCACAAAGACTCCGCTGAACATGATCCCCACGATGGCCACCAGGATCGCCATGAACTTGGTGCTCCTGCGGGATGGACGCAGGTCCCCGTACCCCACCGTTAACGCCGTAATCATGGACCAGTAGAACGCATCGAATCGGCTCCAGCCTTCGCGGCGCCCCACCCATTGCCCCAGCCCGACAATCACCACCAGAAACCCTGCCAGGAAAGGCGCAACCAGCACCATCGCCTTGATGAACAGGGCCAGAAATGCGAAGGCGAACTCCATCGTCACGGCGCTACAGGCTGAACAGCACCCGGCAGAACCAGGTCTTCAGGTAAGCGGTTTCGGCAATGGCCGGGTGCACCGGATGATCCGGACCCTGCCCTTCATAACCCACCACCTGAATACTACGGTCGATGTGCCGGGCGCTACTGTGCACCACATCCAGCAGACGCTCTGCCGGCATGTGCATGGAGCAGGAAGCCGATACCAGATAACCACCGGGTTTCACCAGCCGCATGGCCAGCTCGTTGATGGCGTGATAACCGGCCAGGCCGTTCTTGAAATCTTTTTTGCGCTTGATGAACGCCGGCGGATCCAGCACCACCAGGTCGTACTTTTCGCCATCGGCAATCAGCTGCTTCATGGCCGCAAACGCATCACCCTGAATACTGCCCACCGTGTCAGCGACACCATTCAGCTCGGCGTTGCGGTGCACATAATCCGTGGCCATTTCGGAACCATCCACACAGGTCACCGATTCCGCCCCGGCCAGTGCCGCCTGCACACCCCAGCCACCACAGTAACTGAACACATCCAGTACGCGAGCGCCTTTGGCCAGTGCCTGCATCTTCTGACGAGCAGCCCGATGATCGTAGAACCACCCGGTCTTTTGTCCCTCCGCCAACGGCGCTACAAATTTTGCGCCATTTTCCGTGAGGCTGATTTCGTCCAGCATCTCGCCTTTCAACGCTTTGGTATAACGCTCCAGACCTTCAATTTCACGGGCCGCCGCTTCGTTCTTGGCGATGATGTGAGAGGGCGCCAGCACCGCATCCAGGGCACTGACAATCACATCCAGGTGGGCTTCCATGGCGCCGGAGCCGGTCTGCACCACCAGCACATCGTGGAAACGATCCACCACCAGGCCGGGCAAGCCATCGGCTTCGCCGTAGATCAGGCGGTAGCAGTCATCATCAAACAATTGCTCGCGCAGGGTCAGCGCCTGCTCGATGCGCTTTTTGAAGAAACTGCGCGACAATTCCTGTTTCACATCACGGCTGTAAAGGCGGGCCGCGATCAGCGAATGGGGGCTGAGCAGCGCACGCCCCAACGGCTTGCCGCGGCTGTCTTCCACGACACAGGTACCCGCAGACAAATCCTTGAGCGGAGTATGACGGGTATCAATTTCGTTGGCGTATACCCACAGATGGCCCGCCTTGAGGCGGCGCTCTTCATTTTTGCGCAGGCGAATAACAGTCGATTCGGTCATGGTGCATACATCAGCTGGCCGGAAAGGGAGGGATGATAACACAGGGAGAGAATGCCACGATCAACGACAGAGGCAGCTGCGCACGAACACACAAAGAGATCCTGTAGGAGTTTCCTTCCAGGGGACAAACCAACGGCTAACAGGAATGCTCGAAGGTTTGCTGGAGCCGGGCTGACTTCTCACGGTTCGTCCCCTGGAAGGGAACTCCTGCAGCGTTTTCGTCGGTTTTCGAGAAGCAAAAATTGAAAAAGCCCCGACCAACTGGCCGGGGCTTTTCGTGTTGCGTGACGCGTGTTGCTTGTTGCGTCTCTTATTAACCCTTCACAAACTCAGGGTAGGCTTCCATACCGCAGTCTGCGATATCCATGCCTTCGTACTCTTCTTCTTCGCTAACGCGGATACCCATTACCACTTTCAAGACACCCCACACCACCAGGCTTGCGACGAATACCCAGGTGAAGATAGTCAGCGCACCGATCAGCTGGCCAGAGAAGCTGGCGCCACCGTCGTCGGTCAGCGGGTTGGTGATCGGCACCAGCATCAGGCCCAGGAAGCCAACCACACCGTGCACGGAGATCGCACCTACCGGATCATCGATCTTCAGCTTGTCCAGAGTCAGGATGCTGAATACCACCAGCACACCACCCAGAGCACCGAACAGGGTCGCCTGCAGGGCCGTCGGAGTAGAAGGCTCAGCGGTGATCGCTACCAGGCCAGCCAGCGCGCCGTTAAGCAGCATGGTCAGGTCGGCTTTGCCGAACAGGATGCGGCCAACGATCAGCGCGGCAATGGCACCACCGGCAGCAGCAGCGTTAGTGTTCATGAACACAACCGCAACCGCGTTGGAGTCACCGACACTGGAGGTTGCCAGCACGGAGCCACCGTTAAAGCCGAACCAGCCCAACCACAGGATGAAGGTACCCAGTGCGGCCAGCGGCAGGTTGGAACCCGGGATAGCGTGTACTTCACCGTTCGGGCCGTATTTGCCTTTACGTGCACCCAGCAGCAGAACACCGGCCAGGGCAGCAGCTGCACCCGCCATGTGAACGATGCCGGAACCCGCGAAGTCAGAGAAGCCCAGATCGCCCAGGTTATACAGGCCGAATACATCAGCGCCGCCCCAGGTCCAGGACCCTTCCAGCGGGTAGATAACGCCGGTCATAACCACTGCAAAGACCAGGAATGCCCACAACTTCATCCGCTCAGCCACGGCACCGGATACGATGGACATGGCGGTTGCCACAAACACAACCTGGAAGAAGAAGTCCGCAGAAGGTGCATACGTTGCTGCTTCTTCTGCACCAGCAACCCCGTCACCCACAATCCCGGACAGGAAGATGGCGCCGTCATACATGATCGCGTAACCGCATACCATGTACATGGTGCTGGCAATGGCAAACAAGGCCACGTTCTTGGTGAGAATTTCGGTGGTGTTCTTGGCACGCACCAGGCCAGCTTCAAGCATGGCAAAACCTGCCGCCATCCACATGACCAACGCGCCACAGATCAGGAAATAAAACGTATCCAGCGCGTATTTCAGTTCAAAAATTTGGTTTTCCACAATGCAACCCTCCGAAAATGGAAGCGTGTTTTCCTAAAGCCCTGGCATGGGTCAATTCAAAACACGGTAAAACTTAAATCGCGTCCTCGCCGGTTTCACCGGTACGGATACGAATCGCTTGCTCAAGGGAGGTAACGAAGATTTTGCCGTCACCAATTTTGCCGGTATTCGCGGCTTTCGCGATGGCTTCAATCACCTGGTCCAGGCTGGACTCGGCGATGGCCACTTCGATTTTCACCTTGGGCAGGAAATCCACCACGTACTCGGCACCCCGGTACAGCTCGGTGTGACCTTTCTGACGTCCAAAGCCTTTCACTTCAGTAACAGTGATGCCCTGCACGCCGATCTCGGAGAGTGCTTCACGCACGTCATCCAACTTGAACGGCTTAATTACGGCAGTAACCAGTTTCATTTCTTTCTCCTCAGCTTTCACCGCGTCCGGTGACGTCCGTTTCTCTTCGAGCCCCGTTATGGTTCCCGATCCACAGCTTGCTCGAACGCTCTGACCCAAATAGTGCACGACCCATGCCAGTTTTAGAAAATCATGCTTTTTCAGGGATTTACATCATGGTCTGGATTCAACATCCAGCCCGAGCGCGCCATTATAGCGCACCACAATGGGGCGAGATCCAAGTTGGTGCAGTCTCTTTGCCCGCGCCAGCCGGTGCCTCGCCCCCGCACACCGTGCTACCATCCGCGCATCATTACAAGGACGCCGTTGTCATGCCCGATCAGCCCTTTATCGACCGCCTCATGGCCGACATCAGCCGCCGCCTGCCCACCGACCTGGGCGGCCTGCGTAGCGAAGTAGAGCGCAACGTGCGCAGCGTACTGGCGGAAACCGTCAGCCGGCTGGATCTGATCACCCGTGAAGAGTTCGATATCCAGCAACAGGTACTGCTGCGTACCCGTGAAAAACTGGAAGCGCTGGAGAAACAGGTGGCCGAGCTGGAGAAGTCAGCGGACGCTTGATCCGCGTTTGCGCCTACCGAACCCTCACTACCCAAAAGCGAGAAGCGAGTGACGAAAAACAAACCCACCCAGGTTTTCGCTTCTCGTAACTCGTAACTCGTAACTCGTAACTCGTAACTAACTAAGCCTGATCGTCGTAACGCCCCTACAGACAGTCCGATTTCCTACGTCTGCCGCCACCAACCTCGCACAGGTGCGCAGGCCCTCTCGCCGTACACTGCCTCACAAGCCATTGAATTTGTGAGGAAACGTGACGCATGCGCTGCTGTACAGCCGGGCACCGATAGGCATTGAAGCCCGCACCGTGCGGGTAGAAACCCATCTGGCACCGGGCTTGCCGGCATTCACCATCGTCGGTTTAGGGGATACCGCCGTGCGCGAGAGCCGCGACCGGGTCCGCTCCGCGCTGGTGAACAGCGGCTTTGATTTCCCCCAGCGGCGCATCACCGTAAGCCTGGCCCCGGCGGACCTTCCAAAAGACGGCGGCCGCTTTGATCTGGCCATTGCGCTGGGCATCCTGATCGCCAGCGGGCAGCTGGGTAACATCACCACCGACAACTACGAGTTTATTGGCGAACTGTCGCTGAACGGCCAACTCAATCCCGTTTCCGGCATGCTGCCCTCCTCCCTTGCCTGCCTGGCTGAAGACCGCACCCTCATCGTCGCCGCCGATAACGCCGAGGAAGCCAGCCTGCCCGGCACCCCCACCCTGGCCGCCAACCAGCTGGCCCGGGTCGCGGCCCATCTCACCGGCCAGCAACCCCTGGAACCCCACCAGTGCCAACCGCCCTCCAAACAGCATTTTCAGGGCGGCTGCCTGTCGGAAATCCGGGGCCAGCAAACCGCCAAACGGGTACTGGAGATTGCCGCTGCAGGAGGCCACTCCCTGCTTTTATGTGGGCCTCCAGGGGCAGGGAAGAGCATGCTGGCCTCGCGGTTGCCCGGATTGATGCCGCCCATGCGCACGGCCCAGGCTCTGGAAGTGGCCGCCATTCATTCACTCAAACAGCCCCGCAACAGCCAGCTGTTCTATCAACGCCCTTACCGGGCACCGCACCATACCTCCTCGGCAACGGCCCTGGTCGGTGGTGGTAGTTACCCGCGGCCCGGAGAAATTTCCTTGGCCCATCACGGCATTCTGTTCCTGGATGAACTGCCGGAGTTCGACCGCAAAGTGCTGGAAGTCATGCGTGAACCGCTGGAAACCGGTGAGGTCAGCATCGCCCGCGCCGCCCAACAGCTAACCTTTCCCGCCCGTTTTCAGTTAGTCGCGGCCATGAACCCTTGCCCCTGCGGGTATCTGGGAGATCCGGAAAAGAGCTGCGGTTATCGCTGTGAAAAAGCCAAACGCTATCAGGGCAAACTGTCCGGCCCGTTACTGGACCGCATTGATCTGCATCTGGATGTGCCCGCCGTAGAAGCAAAGGAGCTGTTGGGCGACAAGGAAGGAGAAACCAGCGAGGCGGTTGCCCAACGGGTTCGCCATGCGTGGAAACAACAATGGCACCGCCAACAGCGCCTGAACCGGGAGCTAGGCAGCGACAAACTGGAACCCATGCTGCGCCGGCACCGGGACTGGCTTACCGGGGTCATGGACCGGCTTGCGCTGTCGGCCCGGGCTCTGCATCGCAGTGCCCGGGTGGCCCGTACCATTGCCGACCTACAAGGTAGTGACAATGTGGAGCGAGACCACCTCCGAGAAGCACTCAGTTACCGGCAGACACTGCAAGGCCCGAACAAATAAAGAAGGCATGGAGGCTACAATCGCTTTCACCAAGAGATTATAGAGTATTCAACTTGATCAGTGGCTCAAGGCAGGAGTCTGAATAATAATCAAACCAGACCATGGACGGCTTGATTTCTTTGGTTATCACCCCATCTTTCAAATAATCCTCAATCTTACCTGTGAAGGCGTTATTCGCTTCTTCTGCCAGCTTTTCAATACACTTACCGAAAGCCCAATCAACTCTTGTCAGGGTCCAGGAAAAACCGGAAAAAATTCCATCACCTGATTTATAGCAGGCGCTGTACTTTTCCAGCATCCGCCTTTCTTTCGACTCCATGTCCTTAAGATCATCTGTACCCGCATACTGATAAAACGCCTTTACGTTGACGGAATCGGAGTAGGTGACGCACTTACCTTGATCATGGATGTAACCGTATCGAGGAGTCTGAATAGTAAAAAATCCGCCTTTTGGGTCCGAGGAAAAATTTTTATCCTCGATGGTCACAATCACCCGCCTCCCGGATTCGACCACATCCTTAAGACTCAGAGTTCCAACATTCAACTTCTCATCTGTCGAAACATACATAACATCCCCGATAAACCCTTCTATTTCACGCCTCAGGGATTCAATGTCGTCATAGGAGAATGGATCAAGAACCATTTTGTCGATCTCAAACATCCCCGTATCCCATTTATAACAGTGGGAAAAATGAAGAAAGACCACCTCTTTTTCATTCCCTTCTCTATCAATAAAAGATTTCACCGCTTTTAACGCAGAGGCCATATCCTCACCACAGGCACCGGAAGCAGGATCATAATTAAAATGCCCCAGATAGAGATCTCCCCCTCTCTTGCTAATCCACATAAAGGGTCGAAAATCGAACACCCTCGCACCAGCCTTTAGTTGATCATCAATTCCTTTATTCTGCGTTACTACATTGCAGTCATTGACCCCCACTGACCAAAGATCATCATTAACAAAACTCATACCTGAATCATGAGTAGCAGGCCAACAGATTTCATTCAACGCTTTATCTTTGATGCTTTCATAAATGTCCGACATCCAGTGTTCTGATGAATGCACCATACTAATTCCCCTCCGTTTATTATGTATTTTGAATAGCGAAATTTACTTGAGGGCTGCAAACATCGTTTTTTCGTCATTCACAACCCCAAATTTCTACCTGCCGGCGTCGGCATCATTTCTTGCCTTACTACAGAGTAAAGAGCGGTTTATCCGGAGCCCATCTTGACCAGCAGCTGCACCCGGCGATCCTGCTGGTGACATTGCTTAAGCGCATCACCACGCAGCGCCTTGCAGCGGTCACCAGTCACCGAATGGTCTTCCCCATGGCCAATCACCGTGACATCGGCAATGCCCTCACCTTGCTGTCGCCACCATTGCGCAACCGCTTGGGCTCTTCGCTCTGCGAGAGCCAGGTTATAGGCGGCACCGCCCAAAGGATCACTGTAGCCATTCACTACCACCACGGGTCCCTCAAGGCTTGCCACCTCCTGGTACCAGGCTTTGAGCGCAATCCGGCTTGCGTCAGTCAGGACGGCGGAGTCAAACGCAAAGGTCACCCGCAACGGTTCCGGTGCGGCAATGTCTGGCGCCACCTCCGCTGTTGATGGTTCTTCTTCCCGCTCGGCGACAGGCTCCCCGGTGATGGCCACATCACATGCCGGCACGGCTTTGTCTTCGCTCCAATCCGCCGTTCGCCAGCAATGGCCGTCTGCGGTTTTTAACAACTGCCCTTTCCCGTCGGTGCGATACCCCGGCCAGGCATCATCAGGCACCTTGCCCGCACAACCGCCCAGAAAGAGAAAGCCACAGCTGGCCGCCACGGCCAACGCATTGCATTTTTTCATGGTTAATTCCTTACCAGGTCAGGTTGGCACTGAGCAGCCCACCGTGGCTTTCGGTATCCCCACCAAAGCGCCCGCGGTATCCCAGCCACAGAGAAAAATCATCGGTCATGAACCATTCCGCCCCGGCATTCGCCGCCAGCTGGGTGTCGTTCTGGTCCGCGCCGTACACGGTGAAGCCCTGCTGAGCACCGGCAAAGCGAGCGGTTTGCTCTGCCTGGGTATCGCCAAAGGGTTGCACCACCGCCAGCCCGCCTTCCGCCACCAACCAGTCGCCGCCCACCACGAAGGCGCGGGACAGGTCCGCCCCCAGCCAGGCTTCGCCGATGTTCAGCTCACTGTCGTCCACCGTCAGGCCGGCAATACCGCCGCCGGTTTCGCTAAAACCGTCCCGCTCGATATGGGCCATGGAAACCATCGCATAGGGATGCAGGCCGTTTTCTCCCCAGGCCAGGTCCCAACCGGATTCCAGCGCCACCCGCAGGGCGTCCACGCTGCTGTCAGATTCCGCCGGTGCCCCCATGACAATACGCTGCTGGGACACATCGCTGCTGCCGTAACTCAGGTCACCGCGCAGGAACCAGGGCCCCGCACTGCTCCAGCGGCCATACAGGCCCGCGAACCACGAGGACACGTCGCCATCGGCCTGACGATTGTCGTAATCCAGCGCGCCATCCGCACTGCCTGCCGCAACCCCCAACAGCCAGTGATCCCACTGATGGTCGACGCCCAATGCCAACTGATCCCCCCGGAAGGCATAGGCCGCATTGCCGATATCACCCTGGCTGTCTTCTTCAAACCGGGAAGACTGGGCCTGCACCCAGACACCGTTGCGCTTGCCCCCCGCACCGCCGCCCGCGGCCTGAGCCACCGGGCTGGCTGCGGCTGCCTGCGCATAAGGATCGGACGGCGCGGCCAGTGCCTGCAATTGCTGTGACACACGGGCATCCATTCCCCCACCGGACTGGCCGCCCGCGTTGCGACCGCGCTGGCGCATGCCGGTGGCAAACCGCTGTTGCAGCTGCTGCCCGGCCGTCAGACCTGCCAGCAGGCTGTCACCACTAAACGCCTGGAAGGCATCGGCGGCCTGCGTCTTGCTCATCTGTAACACCTGCCGATAGAGGCTGTGGGTCATGGCCATGCCATCCACGTTGCTGGCCACCGCTCGCTGGTTTTCAGTCAGTGCCGCGCTGACAAACGACAGATCATTGCGCAGCAATGCCAGCGATGCGGTATTGCTGCCGTAGCTCAATACCGGGTTCAGGAAGGCATAGCTGGACGTCACGTCATCGAATTGGCCATTGATGCCACCGGCGGCATTGAGAAAGGTATAGGTGCTGAAAGGCTGGTAGGTGCCATCGTTGCCCACATGCAGCACCGAACCTGCCAGATTGGCCTGGCCGCTGACCTCGATCCGGTCGCTGCTGGTGCTGGCCGGATCCACTTCCAGTGCCAGCTGACTGCCACTGTTGAAGGTCAGGTCACCGTTGATGTTCAAGGTGCCAATGGAGTTGCCTGCGGCCAGCGTACCGCCAGACTCAATAGTGGTATCACCCACCTGGCCGGTGCCGCCGAGCACGCCGCTGTTCACTACAGTGAAGGCACTGTTGCTCCAGTTGCTGTTGGCGTTGACGCGCCCCTGCTGAATCACGGTATTGCCGCTGAAGGCAACCGCATCCTGATCCAGACTCACTGCGCCACTGCCCGTTTTTTCCAGGTCGCCGCTACCGGACAGGGTGTTGTCAAAAATACCGTCCGCCGCTTGATCCAGCACCAGGCGAGACTGGTTCTCGATGGTGGCGCCGCCAAAGGCATCGACGTCACCAATCAAGGCACCGTTAAACAGGCCGAAATCGCCGCCAAACAGGGCATTGTTGCCAGTCAGACGAACCTCGCCCCCGCCGCTCATACTGATCAAGCCGGAGCCAGACAGGTCATTGCTCAGCTCGGCTTGCCCGGCATCTAGCAGCACAAGCTCATCGTTATTCTCGATGAAACCGGAGCCCAATGCGCTGACCTCACCCTGCACAATGCCGCCGGCAATCATTAGGCCGCCGGAGAAGTCATTGTTGCCTTTCAGGTCCAGAGCGTGGGAGCCCCTCACGGTTAGCCCCCCGGTACCGGTCAGATCGCTGCGGACAGTCACAGAATCACGCATTAACAGGGTTCCACCCTGGCTGCCCAGTGCCAATTGATAACGGTTAAAAAGGGCTGCCATTACTGCCCCCTCTACATGGAAAGTACCGCCATCCAGAACAAGGCGGTTACTGGCATCCCCCAGCGCTTCATTCGTCACGGCCCGCAACGTGCCCGCGGCAATCACCGTGTCACCGACGTAGTCGTTCCTGCTATCCAGTAACAGCGTGCCCTCTCCGGTTTTCATCAAGCCGTTGCTGCCACTGATCACACTGCTGATGGAGGCTTCGTAGCCACTACTGGCCGCACTGCCATCGCCAACACGAATTTCACCGTCAGTGCCGGCCAGCGTAAAGCCGTCACCCGATACGTGATAGCCATCACTGGCGAACTGCATGCCTTGCGCTTCTACTGCGCCATCCACATCCGACACCGTCACGGTGCCCGCATCGCCGGCGAAGATGGCAAAGCCGGGGCTGGGGATCATGGGGCCGGTGACAACGCCAGTGGCATCGGTCCAGACCGAGTTACTGGCCGTCCAGGTGCCGCTGCCACCGCCCTGGGTGGAGCCGCTGGCCAGGCCGTTGGCATTCCAGAAGTTCAGCGTCATGTCGCCAGTATTGAGCAGATTGATCTGCCGAGGGCCAGACAGGTATTGCAGGGTGAGCGAAGAGTCCGGGTTGGCCAGTTGCAGGCCGCCGTTGGTTTCGGAAAGGGTGCCGGTGTAATCAAACAGGCGATACAAACCCGGCCCAAAGCTGCCGGTGTCGTTGAGGGTCAGTGTCGAGCCATTGATGGCCAGATCACCATCAACGGCCACACTATCGCTTTGCCCCAGTGTGGAGAAATCGCTCCCCGGTGCGCCAAACTCAAAATCCAGCAGGCTGCCCTGGGCCAGGGTCAGGTTGCCGTTGATGGAGAGCGTGCCCAGGCCATCGCCCGGCGCCAGGGTGCCACCGGATTGCACCGTGGTATTGCCCAGCGAACCACTGCCGCCCAGCAGGCCGCCATTGTTTACGGTGAAGGCCACACCATTCATGGCGCCGTTCACCACCATGCCGCCGGCATTCACCGTAGCGGTGCCGGTCATGGCATGGTCCGCCGACAGGATATAATGGCCGGCGCCGTTCTTGATCAGGTTACCTTCACCAGAAATTGCACCGTCATAGAGGTAGTCGTTGGCCCGGTTGATTTCCAGAGTGCCGGAGAAGCCACCAAACGGCGCATCAAACCTCACATCACCCACAATGGAGCCGGTGTTGCCGCCAGTGCCCAGTGTCAGAGTTCCTTCGCGCCCAATACCCGTCCTCCCGCTGAACGTATGATCGGCATTCCAGATGGCTGTATTGTAGGTTCCCACGGCAACATCCCCTGCCCCCGAAATAGTGCCCTCATACGGAACCGTTGGCCCTGATCCATTGAGTAGAAGCTCAGACCCACCATCGATGCGGATATCGCCCGCAAACGGATTCAAGGAGTTCGCGATCAATCGCCCGCGAGTAATATGCGTAAGCCCCGTGTAGTGCTGCTGATGTTCCACCATGAGACCCGACGGTGAAATATCCCAAACCACATCGCCGCTGCCACTGATGACGCCGGAATACGTGAAATCTCCCGCATGGCGCACTACAACAGACGCATTGTTTTGGATGCTCCCTGACAAATTCCGCTCATTTCCAACCAGCGTGCCTTTACGCACCCACCAGTCCAGCCCATTGGCCGAAGTCAGCGTCCAGGTTCCTGCCCCCTCTTTTTCAAAAGCTTCGAAGCCGCGGAAAATATCGGAGGCATGTGTACCAACCGTGGCGGTATCAAAATCACCATTGGCGCCACCCAGCACCAAGGTATCATTACTGCCATTGGCCAGCACATCGCCGCCCAGGTTGTAGCCGCTTTCCAGGGTCAGCCTGTTGTCGCCCCCAGCGAAGTGAATCGCCGTGGGCTGATTGGCCCCCGCGTTCACCGTGCCCGCTAGCCTTATGGCAAGATCAGAACCGCTAATGCCATAGCCGCCGATGCCATCGGCACCGGCGGTGCCGCCGCCTCCCCCCAGGCCAGCGTCACCGCCCTGCACCAGGTTACCGGCTTTAATATGGATTTCGGCGCTGGCGTCCGCCTGAATGCCCACAGCACCGTCACCACCATCGCCACCAATTCCCCCTGCACCACCCGCACCGCCGTTGCCACCATTGCCGCCATGAAATGCCGCGTCGGAAAACAGTGTAAAGGTGTCACCGGGCGAGGTAATGTGCAGCCCGACACCGCCATCGCCACCGTTGCCACCATTACCATAAAAGTAATCTGAAGAGCCGCCTGCACCGCCATTGCCACCCGAGGTGGCATACGTGAAGTAAAAATCTCCCGGAAAGGGAGAGGTGCCGATGCCGCCGTCTCCGCCATCGCCGCCGTGCTCAAAAGGCGGAGGACTGCTGCCCACAACCACCGGGAGGGCACCGAAGTCGATCCCTGTGGAGGACAGCGGCGTTCCGGTTACATTCGCCAGCTCCATAGACAGAAAGTTCGTGCTGCCCTCCAGATCCAGCGTAAAGTTGCCCCCTCCGCGATTGAAAGCGATGCTTGTCATCCCATAGGGCGCCAGCACCGCATTAATCTGATTCCTCAGTTCGGAAATTCGGACACCGGTGTTAATGGTAATAATCGAAGTAACACCGTCGACAGTCACACTGAACTGATCACCATTTTGGATACCGGCCAGCGTTGTCATATCCGTTGCCCAATCAAACCCGGCAGGTAATCCACCAACCGAATACGAAGGATGCCCGGTAAACAGCAGGCTCATGCCGTCGCCACCATCACCTCCGTCACTGAACAGGCTGCCATTGCCGCCATTCTCACCCTGCCCCCCGGTGGTACCGTCATGGCCGGTGCCGTCGGCACCATCCGTTGCGGACCAGCCAGCCAGAGGAAACAACAACAGCAGAGAAAAAACCGCGCTGGAAACAGGATAGAATCCAGCGCGGACAAGACAACGCCCCCCAATATGGCGCTGAGTGAACTGTGACATGAGGCCCCCGGTACATGATTTTCCACCAATAGCCCTGTAGGGTAGAAGCGGGGGAAGGCAAGAACCACGTCTCGCTTTTATCACTTTCCGGTGTTTTATCATTTCCCGTCCGGCTTCTTGCAAGCCGCAATCCGCAGCCGGGCCGACAATAACAACGCATGGCACAGGATCATGGCGATTACTGACACCATTTCATCGCACGGCAGCACCCACACCCTTTACATGGCCGGCGGGGAAACCTTCGATATTCCCGGTGTACGCGGGCGCATGGAGCGCCTGGAGTTTGCTTCCGGCATCGTGCTGTACCGGCTGGAATATGAAGCGCTGGACGACTGCTTTCTGGAAATGCAGGGCGCTTTTAACGAGCCCTGGATCGGTAGCGCCCTGCATATTCAAGGGCAATCCGAACTGCTTGCCCCCAACGGTAATCGCTACACTTTTGATCCCAACAACGCGGTTCTGATGCGCATTGACCAGCACGGCTCCCGCTTCCAGTTATTCAAAGGGCAACTGGTTCGCCATGTCGGTGCTGCCTCGACATTGAAAACGCTGCGCGAGCGTCTCGGCGGCACTCTGCCAGCCGCGATTCAAGAGTTTGACCTGCCCTACGGCAACAGCGTCCATGTCCGCACACAAACACCCAGCACCCGGTTACGACAACTGGCTTCCGGGCTGTTTTCCCAGCATGCCAATGGCACCTGCCGGGAGCTAAAACTGGAAGCCATCGCCAACCTGTTTTTGTCTGAACTGATTGAAGGCCTGGAAGATGCATCGTTCACCAATGGTGCCTTGCCCATGTGGGAAGAGCAGGCCTACCAGGAGCTGCTCGATCAAGTGCGCTGCAGCCTGGACTCGCCGTTGTCCATCCCCACCCTGGCCGACCATGTTGGTTTGACAGAAAGCCGGGTGGATCAACTGTTCAAACTGAAAAACGATCAGACTTTCGCGGAGTTCATTCGCAATGAGCGTATGACCCTGGCACAACAACTGCTGGAAACCGGCGAGCACCCGGTGAAGGTAGTGGCGGACAAAACAGGCTATGCTCACGTGAGTAATTTTTCTCGCGCTTACCGGGCCCATTTCGGAGAAACACCGGCCAGAACCCTGCGGCGGGCGACAAACGGGTAACCCCATCTTGCGCTTGCCCTGTGGAAGCACAGCGACACAGGAGCACCCTGAAAAAATCTGCCCCCCCTATAGGAGCGTCGCTTGAGACGCGAACCGGGCACAGCGAAGCGACCGAAGATGCTTTCGGTAATTACCTGACAAACCCGGACACCTCTAATCGCCCTCCGCCGATTCCGTGCTACGCACGGTTCGTCCCTCAAGCTGAACTCCTACAAAAATCGATTGATACCCATGGTGCGCCACCCACCGTTCTGGCACTAAAAAGCCCCGCCGAAGCGGGGCTTTTAGCGTGATGCCTGTTGCGTTAAGCGTGTTGCGTCTCACGTGTTACCGCTGCGAAGCAGCCCTACACCCCCCACTTGAAGAAGCCACGCTTCTCTTTCAAATAAATACGCGACAGCACCATCTTGTGCACTTCGCTGGCGCCATCCACCAGACGGGCCTGGCGGGCGTAGCGGTAGATCCATTCCAGCAGAGTGTCCTTGGAATAACCACGGGCACCGCACAGCTGAATGGCTGTGTCAGCCGCCTTGTGCAAGGTGTCAGCCACGTGAATTTTCGCCATGGAAATTTCTTTCTTGGCGAAGTCACCCTGATCCAGCATCCAGGCAGCCTGCATGGTCAGCAGACGACCCACCTCAATGTCCTTGGCCACATCACCCAGCATCCACTGCACGCCTTCATGCTCGGCCAGGGTGGTGCCAAAACTCATGCGGTTTTCCACATAATCCGCCGCTTCTTCCATGCAACGCTTGGCCAGGCCCAGCCAACGCATGCAGTGCGTCAGGCGCGCGGTGCCGAGACGGATCTGGGTTACCTTGAGGCCATCGCCCACTTCCAGCAGACGATTCTCGTCGGGAATCACCAGTCCATCGAACTTGAGTTCACAGTGACCACCGTGCTCTTCCGGACCCATGATGGGAATGCGGCGCACCACTTCCCAGCCGGGCTGATCGGCATCGAACAGGAAGGCGGTGAGGCCCTTGCGCGGATCATCGCTGGTCTTGGCAATCAGGATAAACGTCTGCGCCCCTTCGGCCCCGGTAATAAACCACTTGCGGCCCTTGATGATCCAGTTGTCACCTTCACGTGTAGCCGAGGTGTAGGTCAGGGACGGATCGGAACCACAACCGCCTTCCGGCTCGGTCATGGCAAAGGCGGAACGCACCTTGCCGTCGATCATGGGTTGCAGCCAGCGCTCTTTCTGTTCGTCGTTGAGAATCTTGTTGAGCAAAACCATGGTGCCGTCATCCGGCGGCGCACAGTTGAATACCACCGGCCCGAACGGGCTACGTGCAGCCTCTTCATATAACACCGCCATGCCGGCCACGCCCACGTCCAGGCCGCCCCGCTCTTTCGGTAACTGAAAGCCCCACAGCCCAGCGGCTTTGGCTTTTTCTCTCAGCGCATCAACCACGCTTTCCTTGAAATTTTCATGGTCATCGTAATTGGCTTTGTCATTTTCCAGCGGCATGATTTCCGCTTCAACGAAAGCGGCGACTTTCTGCCGCAGGCTTTCAATTTCCGGGCTCAGGGAAAAATCCATGATCTGTCCTCGGTGAATTCAGTTAGAGGGTATTGCAGAGGTGCCCGCCGTCCACGGCGATGATGGCTCCACTCATGTAGGAGGATGCGTCGGAAGCCAACAACAACAGCGGGCCAACCAGCTCGTCGATATCACCCAGCCGACGATAAGGAATGCGCTTGAGCATTTTTTCAGCCAGCGGGCTGTTGAAAAAATCCCGATTGATATCGGTTTCCACATAACCCGGGCAAATGGCATTGCAGCGAATATTGTGGCGAGCGCAGTCCAAAGCCAGAGATTTGGTCAACTGCACAACAGCTGCCTTGGACGCGGTGTAAGGAGCCACACGTCCTCCCACTCGCAAGCCAAGAATGGAGGCGATGTTGATCAGGCTGCCGGGGCGCTCATCGCGCTTCCATTGCTGGATGGCAAACTTGGAAACGGCCCAGACCCCTTTCAGGTTGGTATCGACCACTCGGTCCCATTCGTCTTCGGCAATATTTTCGGTGGGGCCTTCGTGAGACACACCGGCATTATTCACCACCACATCCAGGGCCGGCATGTCGGCAAAGGCGGCCTCAACGCTGGCGTGATCGCTCACATCCATGGGCACGACCGTGGCGTCGCGGCCCAGATCACGAACGGCTCTGGCAGTGTCTTCCAGTTTTTCCACACGGCGGGCGGCCAGCACCAGGTCCGCCCCTTCTTCAGCCAGTGCCATCGCAAAATGCGCACCGAAACCACTGGACGCGCCGGTAATCAGAATTCGCTTACCGGCCACACTGAATCGCTGGGACATAACTTCCTCATCCTTCTTTGCATGAGGAAATGAAACTAACCATCCGGCCCGGCAGCCACAAGGACGAAAACGCTCAGAAAGACGATGACAACAGCAAGGACAGGGCGTGACGGGTATCCGGAGTGGTACCGGGCAAGGCCAGTGCCTGCCGGACGGGCAACCATTGCACCGCGACCACTTCGTCACTGAGGGAAACAGAATCCGGGCAGGCCACCGTCGATGACAATGCACCCCAGACCTGGTGATGGGGGTTGGCGAACCAGAACCACTGCCAGCGGGAAAACTGACGCTGCAACCCCAGCTCTTCATGCAGCTCCCGGCTCAATCCCTGAGCCACGGACTCATCCGGACGCATCACCCCGCCCGCCGCCAGATCCCAACCACCGGGGTAGAAATGCTTGTCCGCCGCCCGCTTTTGCACACAGACGCGCCCAGCCAGATCCTGTACCACCACGTAGGAAGCACGATGAATCAGGCGCTGGCGCTGCATACGCCCGCGCTGGCAACTGCCGCGAGGGTGATTGTGCCGGGACACCAGCAGGACAGGTTCGTGGTTACTCATAGGAGTGTTGTTTTTGCTGAAACAGACGAGGAACACTAGCGTTATGGGGAGGGGATTGCCAGATGGAGCGAGTGACGAGGGCGCAGCTGTAGGAGTTCCCTTCCAGGGGACGAACCGCGCTTAGCGCGATATTGGCGAAAGCCAATCCTCTGTTCACCGGGTGATCCTTTTCCTGTAAGGCGAGCAGCACAACGGCGGCCACTGCTTCGCTGCGCGTTCGTCCCCAGGAAGGGAACGCCTACAATACAAAGGAGCATGGCTTGGGATTAAGGCTGGAAATGACTGGGCGGGTGGCCGGTCCATTTGCGAAAAGCGCGGGCGAAATTGCTGGGGTCCGCGTAGCCCAGCTTGATTGCCACCTGCTGCACGGTGATATTGGCCTGCAAATAAGCCATGGCCTTGGTCATGCGCACTTCTTCCAGCAAGGAGCGATAACTCACGCCCAACGCATTGAGATAGCGACGCAGGGTCCGCGAGGTCACATGAAAGTTGCCGGCCAGCTGCTCCAGGCTGGGCAGCATACCTTCTGCCTGCATCAGGCGCGCACGGACCCGGCTGGCCCAGTCCTGATCCGCTTCCAGACGCTGCAGTTCTTCTTCGCATTTCTGCGCCGCCATGTGCCGGGATGCCGGGTCGGACAAGGTGAAAGGTTCACTGAGCAAGGAATGCGGCAACCGCAAGGCGGCCACCTCCGCCCCAAACTCAACCGGCATTTGCAGCAGCTCGCGGTAGCGCTCCGCGTGCGCCGGCGGCGCGTAGGGCAGCTCCAGTACGGCGCCACGGAAACGCTCGCCCAGCAGGTAGCGGATGCCACCCACCACTGCGGCGACCACCACTTCCAGGTAGGTTTCACGAATATCACCCAGTGGCACACTTTCCAGCAGGCAGAAACGCACCCCTTCCGTGGTCGGCTCAATACGCGGTACACACAGCCGGGTACGGGTGCGGAAATAACGCTCCAGCAAACGCAGGGCATCGCCGAGGTCGGCACTGCTGATCGCCGCATACCCCAGCAGGCCGTGGGCGGTCAGCGTCAATTGCTGCCCCAGGGCCAGGCCCAGTGCCGGATTACCGGTCATATCCCGGGCCCCAACCATCACCCGGCGGAACTGCTCGAAACGCAACGCAGGCTCCGGGTTATAAACTTCTTCTTCCGTTAGCCCCACCTGGCGCAGCAAACGCCGGGTATCCACGCCCACATCACTGATCAATTCGACCAGATTGCGGACGTAGTTCACCGGCACCGGCGAGCGGCCAGTGCCCGGATCAAGCTGGATAAAGCGGTCACGGTTCATGGGTCCATCATACGCTACTTTTTGACCTGTCCGGAAATGACCGAAAAGTGTCCAACCCTGCACTTCGCCGTTGGCCCCCTCTCTCCGACAATGCCTGCCTCGGAATTTCCCGGCTGCATTCAGCCAGCACAATCCAAGGACAGCCCCATGACGACGGATTCACCCGCTTACAGCCGCCAGTTCGGCGCCGATGATGCCCGCGCTATTCGCGATGCCGTGAAGAAGGATCTGGGCCCCGGCGCCTTCAAGGCCCGCCCCCTGCGAGCGCTGTGGTTCATTCCCCTCAATATCGTCATCATCGGCAGCATCGCCGCCATTCTGGTGCTGAACCTGCCCTGGTGGGGCAACCTGCTGTTGTCCCTGCTCGCCGGCCACACCCTGGCGTGCCAGGCCCTGTTGGCCCACGAGGTCCTGCACGGCGCCCTGGGCATGAGCAAGCGCATGCAGAACACGCTGGGCTGGATCGGCTTCGGCCCGGCGCTGGTGCCACCGGAGTTCTGGCGCCGCTGGCACAATGTGGCTCACCATGCCCATACCAACCTGGGCGACAAGGACCCGGACTCTTTCGGCACCATGCACCGCTACGAGAAACACCCGAAGACGGCCAACTTCACCAAGCTGGCCCCCGGTGGCGGCACCTGGTACAGCTACCTGTTCCTGTTCTATTCCTTCATGTTTCATGCCCAGCTGGTACTGCGCCTGCAGACCCGCAAGCGTGAAGAGTTCAAGGGCTTCGACCGTAAAAAGGCCATCCGCCAGTCCTACCTGTGCATGGCCGCCTGGATCACGCTGGCCATCGTGTCCGGCCCGCTGGCCATCTTCACCGTGTTGATTCCGATGATGATGATCAACTTCATCGGCCAGGGTTATATCCTCACCAACCACATGCTGCGCCCGCAGATGGACAACAATCACCCGGTGGACAATTCCATGAGCGTGCGCGCCTGGCGCTGGATCGACCCACTGCACTTTCACTTCAGCCACCATGTGGAGCACCACCTGTTCCCGAAAATGGGTTCGGATCAGGCCCCCAAGGTGCGCGCCTGGCTGGAACAGGAAATGCCGGAACGCTATGTGGCACCCAGCCATGTGAAAGCGGTGGCGATGCTGTACCAGACGCCGCGGGTGTACAAAGACGCGAACACGCTAATCGACCCGCTAAACCCGGAAAGAACGGTGGATGTGATGGAGTTGCAAGGGCAGTTGAACTAACCAGGCTCCCGCGGCATCTACAAAGCCGCTGCAGGAACAGAGCGTAGCGAATAAGCCTCTTGAGGGACGAACCACGCGTCGTGTGGCAATCGCCCGCAGGGCGATCAGGAGTACCATGCGTCACCAGGGTGATGGTGGTACAGGCATAGCCCTCCTCCTCGCCCAGGCTCGCATTCGCCCCTCAAGAGGAACGCCTACAGCGGCTTCGCTTAAACGTGTGAGTCGTGTCTTTTACGCTGGTGATCGCGCCGCCAGAAACGCGCCTACGGCAACCGGTTAGTTGCCGGAATAACTCCGCAGGATTTTCACCACTTCCACCTTGTAGTGTTTGTACCAGCCTTGCTTGCCCAGCTGCTGGGCGACCCGGTGCTCGGCCTGTTCTTTCCAGGCCTTGATGGACGCCTCATCCGGCCAGTAGGAGAGGGCGATTTCCTGCTCCCCTTCCGTGACGCTGATGAAATCCGTGCAAGCGAAATCGGCCATGGCCAGATCCCGTAGCTGCTCGGCCATCTGCCGGTAACGGCTGTCCGGATCACCTACGATGGCGGTAAAAATCACGGCGTACATTTTCTCTCCCTGTTTTATGTAGTCGCCATTTTCGCATGGCCTCTACAGCTCCTTTAATACTCTGTCGAAAACAGCCAGGTCGGCATCGCTGAACAGCACGAAGCGCACCTGGCTCACCGCCTCCTGGGTCGGCGCGGCATCACGGATCGTCCGCAACGCCACCTGCGCTGCCTCCGCCAGCGGATAGCCGAATACCCCAGTAGAAATGGCCGGAAAGCCGATGCGGGCAATACCGTGCTGTTCCGCCAGCTCCAGCGCTTTCCGATAGCAGGACGCCAACAGCTGATCCGACGGTTCATCCCGCCCATACACCGGGCCGAGACAATGAATCACATGGGCATTGGGCAAATTGTGGCCGCCGGAGATCACCGCTTTGCCGGGACGGATGGGACCCAGCGGAATGCACTCCTTCTCAAGCCCCGGTCCGGCGGCCCGGTGAATGGCGCCAGCCACCCCACCGCCAATACGCAACTCGGCGTTGGCCGCGTTGACGATGGCACCCAGGTCCGGCTGGTTTGCGATATCGCCTTGCACGGTTTCCACGGTGACGGTATCGAATTGACACAAGGTCATATCTCTCCCTCCCATCTCAAGTTGCCGTAGGAGCGTCGCTGGCGGCGCGATAACCCAGTAACGCGTTGCGAGAAGCGAGTTTCGAAAGACAAAACCCGATGCCAGGAAG
>NZ_DS989915.1:1988402-2001904 GCF_000155615.1 Alcanivorax sp. DG881
GCTCCTACGGAACAGCTTAAAGACTGCGAATCTCTTCCTCTGTCAGCGCCCGGAACTCCCCTGGCGCCAGATCCGCATCCAGTACGATGTCGCCGATCTGCTCCCGATGCAGCCCCACCACCTTGTTGCCGCGGGCAGCCAGCATGCGTTTAACCTGATGGTAGCGCCCTTCCGTGATGGTCAGCCGCAAGGTGTGAGTATTCACTCGCTCAGCTAGGGCCGGCAAGGTCGGGCTGTCCTCGCCGCGCAGCAGAATTCCCTCACGCAAGGCCTGCAAGTCCTCGTCACTGACCGGATCCGCGCAAATCACCCGATAGCACTTGCCACAGGCATGGTTCGGGGACGTCAGGCGATGGGACCACTGCCCGTCAGAAGTGAGCAGCACCAGCCCAGTGGTATCCCGGTCCAGCCGGCCGGCAGGGTGCACCTGGGTACGTAACACAGCCGGCAACAGATCCAATACTGTGCGATGCTCCGGATCGTCCGTGGAGCAGACCACATCAACGGGCTTGTGCAGCATCAGATAACGATGGCCGGGAAGCTGCACGACTTCACCATGCAACATCACCACCTGGTCCGGGCGCAACTGCAGGTTAGCTTTGGGTTTTGCCTCATCAGCTACCGTTACCGCCCCGCCGCTGATCAGCTTTTTCGCCTCCTTGCGGGTAAGGCCGGCACTGTGGGCAAGAAAATAGTCCAGACGCATGGGCAAAACCGTTTCCAGAGAAACCGCCATGATAACCGACATAAGGTGTCTGGAGTGCAGACCCATCACTGGTATCATAGCGACCCGATTTCACCCCCCAGCGTTACCGGAGCCCCATGAGCAAACTCAACCCCCGCCAGCAGGAAGCCGTGAACTACGCCGACGGCCCCCTGCTGGTACTGGCCGGTGCGGGCTCCGGCAAAACCAGCGTGATCACCCGCAAGATCGCCTGGCTGATCCAGGAACGGGGTATTCCGGCCCGTCATATCGCGGCGGTGACCTTCACCAACAAGGCTTCCCGGGAAATGAAGGAGCGGGTGCAGCAGCTGGTCAGCCGCGACCTGACCCGAGGACTGATTGTCTCCACCTTCCACAACCTGGGCCTGCGCATTCTCAAATCGGAATTGAAAGCCTGCGGCCTGCGCAACGGCTTCTCGATTCTGGACGGTGCCGACAGCAAGGAAATCCTCAAGGAGATCCTGCGCCAGGGCGAATCGGAACGGGACCTGGACGCGGTCGACGTGATCCACAAACGCATCTCCGACTGGAAGAACGCGCTGGTGCTGCCCGAGGAAGCGGTAAGCACCGCTGAAACCGACGACGACCTGCGCGCAGCCATGGCCTATGGCGGTTACGATCGTATGCTGCGAGTGTGTAATGCGGTGGATTTCGACGACCTGATCCTGATGCCGGCGCGCATGTTCCGCGAACAGCCCCGCATCCTGGAAAAATGGCGCAACCGCATTCAGTACCTGCTGGTGGATGAATACCAGGACACCAACGGTGCCCAGTATGAAATGGTGAAAATGCTCACCCTGCCGGAGGGCAAGTTCACCGTGGTAGGTGATGACGACCAGTCCATCTATGCCTGGCGCGGCGCCCGCCCGGAAAACCTGGCGCAGCTGCAGGAAGACTGGCCGACCCTGAAAGTGGTGAAGCTGGAGCAGAACTACCGCTCCACCGGGCGCATTCTGAAAGCCGCCAACACGGTGATCGCCAACAACCCCCACGAGTTCGAAAAAAGCCTGTGGTCCGACTACGGCTACGGCGAACCCATTCGCTTTTCGGCCCTGCGCGATGAGGAAGCAGAAACCGAATGGATCGCCAGCGACATCTTTCACCGCCGCCTTCAGCAAGGGCTGCAGTGGAAAGATTTCGCCGTACTTTATCGGGGCAACTTTCAGTCGCGCATTCTGGAAATGAAACTGCAAAGCCTGTCGATTCCCTACAAGGTCTCCGGCGGCAAAAGTTTCTTCTCGCGCAGCGAGATCAAGGACCTGATGTGCTACCTGCGCCTGCTGGTCAACCCGGACGACGACAACGCCTTCCTGCGTATTATCAACACGCCGCGCCGGGAAATCGGCCCCGCCACCTTGGAAAAACTGGCCACCTGGGCACTCAAGCGTGAGCAGGGCCTGTATCACGTCTGTGATGACTTTGCGCTCAGCGAAGTGATGAACCCCAAAGCCGCCGAAAAGCTCAAAAAGTTCAAAGAGTGGCTGGATACCAAACGGCAATTCTGCTTCGGCCAGAACAGCCTGCAGGCGGTGCAGGAACTGATCACCGACATGGATTATGAAGGCTGGCTGATGCAGAACGCCTCCAGTCCGCGCATCGGTGAAAAGAATATCGAAAATATCTGGCAACTGGTGCGCAGCATCGAGCGCATGCTGGAAAAACAGGAAGACGAAGAAGAAGGCGCCAGCGATCTGGAATCGGTGATCAAGAAACTGGTGTTGCTGGACATGCTCGAACAACAGCAGGAAGAAGACGATTCCGACCGGGTGCAGTTAATGACGCTGCACGCTTCCAAAGGCCTGGAATTCCCCCACGTCTACATGATGGGCGTGGAAGAAGAGTTCCTGCCCCACCGCACCAGCATCGAAGAAGACAACATCGTTGAAGAGCGCCGCCTCATGTACGTGGGCATCACCCGCGCCCGGGAAACCCTGGCCATGACACAGGCGTTGACGCGCAAACAATACGGCGAGCGAATCGACACCACCGCCAGCCGCTTCGTGGACGAAATGCCTCAAGACGATATCGACTACCTGGGCATCGGCATTCAGAAGGATGAAGCAAAAGAAGCAGAGGTGGCCGAGGCCAGCATTGCCAATCTTCGGGCGTTGCTGGATTAAAGCAACGCAACATGCCACACGCTTCACGCAACAACACGGGAACGCGCTACAGGCTCCCAACGCAAAGAGGCCGCGCTCAAGCTTTGGGCGCGGCCTCTTTGTATTCCAGAACAGAAAAATTTGTTTCTGCATTGTTGCGTGCAGCGTGTCGCGTGCAGCGTCTCTTATTCTTACTTAGCCCCACTTTTTTGCAGCATGTAAATCACGGTGCTGCGAATTTCGTCGTCACTGCAATCGAAGCAGCCACCGCGAGGCGGCATCGAGTTGATGCCATTGATCGCTTCCTGCACCAGGGTATCGAAACCTTCTTCTTCGACCTCGTGCGACCAGTAAAGGCGATGCTCCTTGCCGACACCGGGAGCGCCCAGCGCACCGGAGCCGTGACAGGTCACACAGTACTGCTTATACAACTGCGCCCCGTCACGCGCCGCTGCCTTGTCGGTAGCCGTCGTGTCCGGGGCGCTGTCGTCGGAGCAGGCTGCCAGCACCAGCGCTGACAGCATGATTCCGGGTAAGGACCAGCGGAGCCTCAACAAGGTTATTGGCTCTTGCTGACCATGTATTCGATAGCGTCTTTGATCTCGTCATCAGAGCAATCCATGCACATGCCTTTCGGGGGCATGGCATTGATGCCATTGATGGCGTTCTTCAGCATGGTGGCTTCGCCTTTGGCGACATGCGGTGCCCAGGAGGCCGCATCACCCACTTTCGGAGCGCCGGCAGCGCCAGTGCCATGACAGGCGGCACAGGAGGCGTTGTACACCTGCTCACCGGAACGGGGGCCACTGGCCACTTCTTCGGCCGGGGCGGCAGCGCTGCCACATTCGTCGCCTTCCACACACACAGAGCCCACCGGCTTGATACGCTCTTCGATGGCGCGATCACTGAATACAGAGCGCTCGCCCAGCGGGTACGGGGAGATTTCCTTGGTGCTCTTGGCAGCCACGCTACCGGCGGCAAACAGGGTAGCGACCAGGACCAGGCTGGCAGTCAGCATCTTTTTCACAATTACACCTCTAATTCTCTGTGGTTCGCCGCGGGAAGCCCTTAACGGCCTCTTGTGGGCGCTGCGGCTGGCGATTATACCCGCTCCAGCCGTAGGGACAAAACGCTTGATGTTACCCCGGAGGCTTGACGGCGCATACCGGGCCAGGAATCCGCCATGCCAGAGCATCTGCTGACGGAGGAGACAGCCCCTCAGGCAACGTTATCGACCCGGTGTCAGGCCAGCTCAATACGCGGCAACAGCAGGGTAAAGCGACTGCCTTCGCTGACCACACTGTGCACCCGAACCTCGCCGCCATGACGTTCGGTAACGACCTTGACGAAACGCAGGCCCATGCCGGCCCCACGGGTGCGGGCGCCACCGCTGGTGCTGGCCCGGCTGAAACGATCGAACAGCCGCTCCTGGAATTCCGGCGGAATCCCTACCCCCCGGTCACGCACTTCGCAGCCCACCTGATTGTCCTGCGCATACAGGGTCACATCAACGGAACTGCCCTCATGACTGTATTTCACCGCATTGGTCAGCAGGTTCACGACCAGGCGCTCCAGCAGCTCATTGTTGCCCAGCACCCAGACCTCCTGGTCCGGGTCGTACTCAAACCGCAGGGTGATATCACGCTGCTGCGCCTGAATCTGTACCTGATCGATGGCACTTTCCACCACGTCGAGCATGTCCTGCTCGTTCATTTCCACGGATTCCACCGCTTCCACCCGTGCCAGCTGCAGGAATTGCTCGGCAATATTCAGGTTACGCTGGGCATAGTGCTGCACATTGTCGAGGAAGGCCGGCAGGCCCTGATGGTCGCCGCTCTGGCGCATTTTTTCCGTGAGCGCCAGCACCGATACCATGGGCGAGCGCAGGTCGTGGGAGAGGAAATCCAGCATTTCGGAACGGGCCCGCATGGCCTGCTTCACATCGCTGATGTCCTTGAAGGAAATGATCATCATCCGGCCCGGGTTGTCACCGGCATGCACCAGCAACATATCCAGATACAGGTCGGTGCCCTGACGGTTGCGACACTCCACCTGGGTGCGGCCTTCACCGAGGGTCCGGCACAGCAGGGCATCCCAACTTTGCTCGCGCAGTTCCAGCTCCCGGTCCAGCTCTGTGACCATGGGCTGCCCGGCATCCAGGGCGCCCATTTCCAGGCCCAGCAGGAAAGCCGCCTGGGGATTTGCGTAAACAATCACCCCACAGGCGTCGGCGATCACCACCCCTTCGCGAATCTGCGCCAGGGTGACCTGGAAGAAACGGGTCAGGGCTTCCTGGCGTTCCTCTTCCCGACGCAACCGTTCGATGTGCTTTTCCAGTACTTCATAGCGCGGCCCCACATTGGGCGCCCGCGTACGGATACGGACCAGCATGGCGCGCACCCAGTAATCGTAGGTATCCGCGTGCAGCGCTTGGTCCCAGACCAGATCCAGCTCATAGCGACGGCCTTCGTGGCGGAACCGGTACTGGCGCGCCAGCGCGCCCTTCCAGGTGGCCGCCGGCAGGCTGTCGCCGCCCCGCAAGGGCTTCTCACCGCCCAGTAGACGCCAGGAACGCACCGGCAGCACCTGCTCGAGCATGCGCCCCATCTGCTCCAGCGTGGACGGCTGGGTCAGGCGCTGGTTCAAGTCACTGTATTCCGACAACCGTTCCAGGGCATTACGCATATAAGACAGGGAGTATTCCAGGCGGCGCCAGGTCCACAGCGGATAAGCCATGATCGCCGATGCCATGGCCGCAGACGGCGGGAACCACAACCGCAGGGAAATCAGCGTGGCCATGCTCACCAGCATGCACAGCAACAGCACGGCAAACACCAACGGCATACTCCAGCGCGGCAACACATAGGGCAGCAGCAAGGGCGCCAGCAACGCCAGCACCACTCCCAGCACCAGTGCGCTGGGCATGGGCAGGTCGCGCACCAGCCGGTCCGCGCGCAGGGCATCCAGCAGATTGGCATTGATTTCCACCCCGGCCATCAGCTCGCCCTTGCTGGCCATGGGAGTCGGCAGCATGTCGCCCAGGCCGGCGGCGGTGGCGCCGATCAACACGATCTTGTCACGGATCAGTTGCTCGGGAATCAGGTTTTCCAGCAGCTCCACTGCCGACACCTGGGGGTAACTGTTGGGGCCACTGACAAAAGGTATATAGCGATGATAGCGCCGCACATTGGCCAGCCCGGAAAACTCTTCCCCCTTGTCCGCCGGGAAGACCTGTTCAGACAGGATGCCTTCCTGCACTAGCAATGTCTGGGTGATATGGGGCCACCAGGCCTGGCCAATCCCCGAGCGCATATAGACCGAGCGGGCCACGCCATCGGTATCCAGCTCCAGGTCCACATGCCCCAGCCCGGCCGCGGCGCGGGCAAACGGCGAATAGGGCAGCACTTCGATCAGCTGCCCGCCGGCGCGCAATTGCTCCACATGTACCGGCAGGTAGACATGCCCGTTAGCCGCCATGGCCTGTACCAGGGCCAGGTCGGAATCCGGGTTATTGCGGTCCGGTTCGGAAAGAATCAGGTCCATGAGCACCGCACGGGCGCCCATGTCGGTCAACCGGTCAATCAACTGTGCGTGGACTTTGCGATCCCAGGGCCAGCGGCCAATTTCACGCAGGCTGTATTCATCGATACCGACGATCACCACGTCCTGGGACGGATCATCCGGAAGCGTTTGCAGCAGGTTGTCGTAGATATAGCGGTCGACAAAGGAGAGCGCACCGCTGATTGTCAGCAGTGCACACAGCCCCACCACCAGGCACAACACCGATACATGCTCTGCCAGATAACGACGCTGGTCCGGGCTCAGACGATTGCGCATGATTTATAGTGCCAGCAGCAAAGCCGCCGCGCCGACGAAGGCCCACAGATCCCAATGCGACTCTTTTTCCGGCTCGGGCTCAGGGGGTGGCGGTGCCGGGGTTACGCTAAACGCGTGCCAGCTTTCCTGGCCCCGCAGGCCGTTTTCATCTATCGCCCTCACCAGCAGACGATAATCACCGGTGGGCAGATCTTTTTGCCAATGGCCAGTAGACAGGTGGGCCTGGGTCAATAACCGACCTGCTGGCTGGCTATAGAGCTCCAGCAGATAGGCACTGGCCTTGGACTGGGTCGGCCATACCGCCACCACATCGGTGTGCGAGGCGCTCACCTCCATGGCTGGCGCCGGCAGCAGCTCCACCGGTTCGATGGGCGCTTCATCCAGGCGGGCCAGAGTAGCGTAGCCACCCTCGATCTGGCGATCGGTGCCGCGCGCGCCCACATCCACGCGCCCGTCGATCACTTCGTTACGCGTGGTCTCGGCGCCATCCACACCCAGGTAATATTCCGTGCCACGCACCGCCGCCACGGCGCCGGGCGTATAGACTTCAAAAGACGCTTCATCGCTTTGCCGGGGGGTGACGCTGTTACGAATATTACCGCGCTGCAAACGCAGCTCGGTGCGTTCATTCTGCTGATCCAGGAAGCGGCGATAACGGGTCACCACCAGCAGGCTGGCTGGCTTGATATAGACTTCGGACTGATCGGCAAAGCGCAGGCGGGCACTGCTTTTCGCAGCCGTTTCCAGGGCATCACCAAATGCCACCGCATCACCGTTTTGCAGCTGACGGGGCTCCCCGCCCCTGGCCGGGTACAACATGACTTCACCGGTAACCGCATCCACGGTGGCGGGAATGGGCTTTTCTTTCAGCCAGCTGATCGGCACCCGCAAGGAGTTGCCGGGGCGCAGGGAATGGGGGTTGTCCAGCCCGTTATAACGAGCCAGTTCGCCCCAGCAGGTTTGCGGAGACTGGGCAAACTGTTGACAGACTTTCCATAGAGAATCGCCAGGACGCAAGGTGTAATGCCAATCATCCCCGGCCCAGGCCGTTGATAGAAGGCACAGCAGCATGGCTGTGCTCAACCAGACCCTCATAGATGTGTCCTTATTCTTCAATCGGCTCCAGACGATATCCGTGCTGGTACACCGTTTTAATTCGATAGCCACGTTCAGGGCGAATATGCAGGCTACGTCGAATCCGACTGATATGCACGTCAACGGTGCGCGATTCGATCGGGGTCATGATACCCCAAACCTTCTCCAACAGGTGCGCACGGCTCATCAGCTTGCCTACATTCTGGAACAGATAGCAGGCCAGCTCGTAATCCTTGTCCGTCAATTTGATTGCGTCTTCATCCAACAGGATCTGACGACGGGACCGGTCCACGGTCCAGGGCCCCACACTCAGGGCGGTTTCTTCATCCATTTCCGATACCCCTGCCCGGCGCCCGAGAGCGCTGATACGGGCCAGCAATTCCGCTTGCTTGGTCGGTTTCACCATGTAGTCATCCGCCCCCTGGGAGAGCGCGCCAACAATCGATGACTCATCATCACGCTGGGTCGCAAACAACACCGGGGTGCGGTTACCACTGGCACGTACTTCTTCCAGCACGGCGTAGCCATTCATGTCCGGCACTTCCCAGTCGAGCACCAGAATGTCGAAAGTGTCGCGCCGTAACAGGGACATGAATTCACGGCCACTGGCCATGTGAATACAGTTATGGCCAGCCTCTTTAAGCCAGTGAGTGACTAGCTCTGCCTGAGCCATGTCATCTTCGAGATAAGCAATGCGCACGGTTAAACTCCATCTGTTGCAGGCCGACATCTGCCCGCAAAGGGTACCGATCTACCAACGGATTAGCGGGAAAAGATTGTAAAATGCCGAAACGAACGATTCGACACCAAAACCGGGGCCACGTCCAATGCTTCACCGCCTGCCGTGCCGCTGGCGCGACGCTCAGGCCGGCCCGCTGGTCAATTTCAGGCCGATGACACCCACCACAATCAGCGCCATAAAGGCCAGTCGCGAGGCATTGGCCGGATCCTTGAAAAAAACGATCCCCAGCAGCGTGATCCCCACCGCACCAAGCCCGGTCCAGATCGCATACGCCGTGCCCACGGGGATACCGCGCATGGCATAAGACAGCATCAGCATGTTCAAACCGGTAAGCACCAGCGAGGAGCCAATGGACAGCACCCCGGGGTTAATCTGGATCCACTTGAGGCTCATGGCCCAGGCGATTTCCACGATAACGGCCAGTAGCAACACCACCCAATACAGATTCATCCTGCTTTCTCCAACACACTTGCCCACCACGGTACGGTGCCCGGAGGCAGGCACGGGCTCGTCAGGAAAACAGCACTGTCGGAAACCCGCAAAGAGACAGCCTGCTCATATTCAGATACCGGGAGAGGGTCCCGGCGCGCCGATTATAGCGATCCCGCCACAGGATGCACCCAATCCATGGACGAGACCGCCACAACCCGCTATCATTCGCGCCCGTTGAACCCCAAGTTCTTCAAGTTTTGCGCCCGTAGCTTAGCTGGGCGTAGCCGGAAAAAGGGAAGCATGCTTCCCCCGGCGAAGCGCGGATTGCCATGCAGGGCAATTCGCCGGACCGGCGAACGCCGGGAGCGTTAGCAGCGCAGCGCGCTGTCAGGTGGTGACGCTAGCCAACACCCCTTAATATGAACGTCAAAGTTTTGCGCCCGTAGCTCAGCTGGATAGAGCGTTGCCCTCCGGAGGCAAAGGTCAGAGGTTCGAATCCTCTCGGGCGTACCAGATAAAAAAAGGCCTCCCAAACGGGAGGCCTTTTTTTATTCGTCGCGCATTAGAGTGACAAACACCCTTCTCTCCGCTTGATTGGCTTATCGCGAATCCCCCGCACTTTGCCGGACGTTCGACGCCGCGCGTGCCGTGAACACAACCTCACGCCTTTTCGCGATAGGCGCTGGGCGAACACCCTTCCCAGCGCCGAAAGGCACGCACGAAACCGCCCGCATCGGTATACCCCAAATGGGCCGCCAGCTCCTCGATTTTCATGGTGGTGCTGTCAAGGAGTTGCAGGGCCAGCTGGCGGCGCTCTTCTTCGACCAGGTCCCGGTAGCTGGTGCCCTCCTGCTCCAGCTTGCGGCGCAGGCTGCGGGTGGAAAGGGCCAACGCACTGGCCATATCGTTGAGGGTGGCCCCAAGGCCCAGCTCCCCCAGCAGTTTCTGGCGCACCTTGCCGGCAAGGCCGCTGTTTTCCACGGTGTCCATGCGCTGCTGGCATTGCTGTTCGAGCATGCGGGTGAGCACCGGGTCGTAGCCGGGGAATGGCTGACTGGCCCCCGCCCGGTTGACCAGAATACGATTGGCGCTGGCATGAATGCCGGGAGCCATGCCGCACAGGGCCTCAATGGCCGAGGCGGCAACATCCGGCTCACCGGTGAATTCGACACCTCTGAATTCCACGCCCTGAAAGGTAATTTCCCGTACCAGGTTGAGGGCCGTCGCCATGTCGCGCTCAAGAAGAAACTGGCGCAGGTGTGGGGGGATCGGGTCCGGGTCGAAGATCACACCGAACGCGTCACCGTCCTCGCAAACAGTAATGCGGCAGTAGGCGGTGCTTAGCGGCAGGTAACGCAGCCCCAGGGCGACAGCATCGCGCAGGGTCTTGCAGGTACGTAGGGCAAAGCCCCACACACCGAAGGTGGCCAGGTTGTATTGCAGGCCCAGTTCAAAGCCACCCACTCCCTCTTCCGGCAGAGCCAGCATCAGGTTTTCGATCAGGCGCATTTCCTGGGTCCGCGTCACCAACCCTTCACCACTGGACAATTCGGTTTCCGAGATGCCGGTGCCGAGCAGGCAGGTCTGCTGGTCGATGCCGTTGCGCAAGGCAAAGTTAAGCATGACCTGACTGATGGCCACCGGGTGCAATTTGTCATCTGAGTGCTGCATTGCCCGTTCCGCTGGTTCCGCCCTGTCACTCCCTGGCCACTTCTGCAGGGTGATTGGCCACGGTGGCTATTCTGGTTTTTTCGCTGTCGACGTAGTGTTTACCCTGATGAGACCAACAAGAGGCAACACCATGGATGCGGCAGCATTGAACAAGCAGGCCATTGCCTGTGCCAAGCACTATATGGGGAAAACCGCCTGGCCGACAATTTTACTGACGGCGGGTGTGTTGATCGCTTTCGTTGCCACACTCGCGTTGTTTGCCGATGGCACCCTGCCGGCCTGGGGCGCCTACCTACTGGTCGCTGCCCTCACCTACATGTCCTACACACCGCTGCACGAGGCCGCCCACGGCAATATTCACGGGCAGAATGACCGCCGCAAGTGGGTCAACGATTTGTGCGGGTATCTGGTGGCGCCCATTATTGCGATTCCCTACGCCTCGCACCGCATCGAGCATTTCACCCACCACCGCTATACCAACCAGCCGGACAAGGATCCGGACTTTATTATCAGCGGCATGCAGAAAGGGCTGGTGGGTTTATTGGCCGCAGGCCTGCGCTTTCAGTGGGTACAGAATACGTTTTTTGTGCAACACAGCTGGGGCAGCGCGTCACTGAAGGAAAAGCTGATTTATAGCAGCGAGCTGGCACTTTCCGTCGGCTGGCGGGTTGCCTTTTTGCTCATGGTGGACCAACCCGGCACCGCGGCCGTCATCCTGCTGGGGTACTACACTGGCGGCCTGTTCACTGCCTACTGGTTTGCCTATCGCCCCCATCATCCCTACAAGGTGAATGAGCGTTATCGCAATACCAATAGCCTGATCATGCCGCGCTGGATGAAACCACTGGAATGGTTCTGGCTGGGCCAGAACCTGCACTCCATCCATCACCTGTTTCCGCGGGTGCCGTTCTACCAATACCACGCATTACACCGGGATATTGAGCCCATTCTGCAGGCCCAGGGCACCCCGATTATCGGTATTTTTTCCCGTCAGCCGGTAACTGTTGTGGCTTACAACTCATCAAAGGAATCGTAATAATCGGCAAGGCGATCAATCAGTGTACGCACCGCCGGCAACATGCCCCGGCGTGACGGGAACACCGCATGGATAATGTCTTTCGCCAACGCCCAGCGGGGCAGTAGCTGCACCAACTCACCGCGCTCCAGCTGGTGCTGCACGGTGAGAATCGGCAGCTGCACTACCCCCACACCTGCCACCGCCGCACGGCGCAGGGCAATCATGTCGGTGGTCACATAACGGGGCTGGTAAAACACTCGAACCTCACTCCCATCTTCCCCGCGCAGGGACCAGCGAAAATCCGGGCGCGGCGTTCCCAGCCCGAGACTCGGCCAGCTGGACAGCTCTTGCGGATGGCCCGGCATGCCGTACTGCGCCACCAGCTCCGGGCTGGCCACCAGTGCCAGCCGCCGGTCAGACAACACCCGCACCACCAAATCACTGTCCTCCAGACCCGGCGGGCGAACCCGGATCGCCACATCCACCCCTTCACTAATCACGTCCACGCGCCGATTAGTGGCTTCCAGATGCACGGTGATTTCCGGGTACTGCTTCATGAAGTCGGCCAGGAAAGAGCCGATATGCACATGCAGCAGCGTAATCGGGCAAGCCAGACGAATAACCCCACGGGGTTCCGCCGTCACTGTATCAATGGCTTCCTGAGCCGACTCGGCCTCCACCAGCATGGCCTTGCAGTGCTCATAGTATTGCTGCCCGACCTCGGTCACCGAGAACTGCCGGCTTGAGCGATTGATCAGTCGCACCCCCAGCCGCTCCTCCAGCCCGGCCACCCGTCGGCTCAGTTTTGACTTGGGCACCGTGATCGCCCGGCTGGCCGGGGCAAAACCACCGAACTCCACCACCTTGGCAAAGTAGAACAGGTCGTTAAGGTCCACCATCTATCGTCCCATTTTTGCAACGCTGAGTTGTAATTTTGCCATCTATCCGCCCATCCGTTCCACGCATAATATTCACCCATGACCAAAACGGAGGAACCCGCCATGAAAAAGATTCTCGGTATGTATTCCGCACCCGCCCCGCACTGGGTAGGAAACGGCTTCCCGGTTCGCTCCCTGTTTTCCTACGAAAGCCACGGCAAACAGCTGAGCCCCTTCCTGCTGCTGGATTACGCAGGGCCGGCACGCTTCCCCTCTGCCACCAAGCCTCGCGGCGTTGGTGAGCACCCACATCGCGGCTTTGAAACAGTGACCATCGTCTACCAGGGCGAGGTGGCTCACCGGGATTCCACCGGACAAGGCGGCGTGATTGGGCCGGGTGATGTGCAGTGGATGACCGCCGGTGCCGGCATCCTCCACGAGGAGTTTCACTCCCCCGCCTTCACCTACCAGGGCGGAGAGCTGGAAATGATCCAGCTGTGGGTGAACCTGCCCGCCGCGGACAAGATGACCGCCCCGTCCTATCAGGGCATCCGCAGTGATGAGATCCCGGTAGTACCACTGGCGGATAACGCCGGGGAAGTGCGCGTCATCGCCGGGGAATTCCAACAACACGCAGGCGCGGCCAGCACCTATTCGCCCATGCAGGTATGGGATATCCACTTGCGGGCGCATGCCACGGTGACGCTGGACCTGCCCGAAGGCTGGAACACCGCGGTCATCACCCGCAAAGGCGATGTTCAGGTCAACGAATATACCCGGGCGGCTGCGGCACAGATGGTGGTGCTCGACGCAAAGGGCACGCAAGTACAGCTCCACGCCGAGGCGGACAGCGATCTGCTGCTGATTGCCGGTGAACCACTGAATGAACCCGTGGTGGGTCACGGTCCTTTCGTGATGAACACCCGGGAAGAGATTCAACAGGCGATACACGATTTCCAAAGCGGCAATTTTGGCCAAATCCCGGCCTAACCCTTAACCAACGGGT
>NZ_DS989915.1:2001954-2302873 GCF_000155615.1 Alcanivorax sp. DG881
AGGAGAAAGACCATGGGTAAGCAATACAAGCGACTCGACAAGGACAATGCAGCGGTACTACTGGTCGACCATCAGGCCGGCCTGCTGTCTCTGGTGCGCGACATTGATCCGGACAAGTTCAAGAACAACGTGCTGGCACTGGCCGACATGGCCAAGTACTTCGAACTGCCGACCATCCTCACCACCAGCTTTGAAACCGGCCCCAACGGCCCACTGGTGCCAGAACTCAAGGAGATGTTCCCCGATGCGCCCTATATCGCCCGCCCCGGACAGATCAATGCCTGGGATAATGAGGACTTCCTCGCCGCGGTAAAGGCCACCGGCAAGAAACAGCTGATCATTGCCGGCGTGGTCACCGAAGTCTGCGTGGCGTTCCCGGCCCTCTCGGCCCTGGAGGAAGACTTCGAGGTGTTCGTGATCACCGATGCCTCCGGGACCTTTAACGCCATGACCCGGGACGCCGCCTGGGACCGCATGAGCGCCGCCGGCGCCCAGCTGCTGACCTGGTTTGGCGCAGCCTGCGAGCTACACCGTGACTGGCGCAATGATATCGACGGGTTGGGGGCACTTTTCTCCAACCACATCCCGGATTACCGCAATCTGATCACCAGCTACAGCACCCTCACCGAAGGGAAATAGACCACAGGCAGCGACTGGCTGGCCGCCCCTGACAGGGCGGCCAGCCGACTTCACCGCAAGAGAAGATCTGCACATTTCAGGGTAAACATACCGTTCATCCATGAACCTTCTTCACAGCAATAAACACCATGTTTCCCGAAAATAGTCGTTTTTTACACGATTTACCGTTAATTATGACGATAAACAACCTGTAATATTTTGTGACTGAATGTTAACTTGCGCCGGCAAAATCATAACTCGGGAAAGTTACCATGAAGTATTCAAACAAAGCCGTGCTGGCAGCCGCGATTGCTGCGGCGTCTACCCAGCTCATGGCCAATGGCCTCGCCCTGAACGAACAGAGCGCCAGCAGCGCCGGTTCTGCCTACGCAGGCCGCGCCTCTACCGCTGCCAACGCCAGCACCCTGTATGGCAACCCTGCCGGCATGAGCCGCCTGGACCGCGCCGAAGTGAGCGGCGGCCTGGCCTTTATTGATGCCAGCACTGACATCAGCAATGCTCAGGGCACCGCCCCAGGCACCAACGATGGCGACATGGTGCCGTTCTCCACCGTGCCGTTTGGCTACTACGTGAGCCCGATCAATGACAGGCTGCATGCCGGTATCGGCATTTATGCCCCTTTCGGTGTAGAAAGTGATTATGAAGATGGCTGGCAGGGTCGTTACGAAGGCCTAAACAGCGTAGTACAGGTTGTCACCATCCAGCCCACCATCAGCTACGCGTTCAACGATCGCGTTTCTGTAGGTTTCGGCCCCACCATCAACCACATCGAAGGCAAGCTGACCAACAACGTTTCCAGCGTTCCTTTCGGTGGCAGCGGCGACGCAGAAGTAGATATTGAGGGGGATGACATTGCCTACGGTTTTAACCTGGGCGCCTTAGTCGCCATCACCGATACTTTGGACTGGGGTCTGACCTATCACTCCAAAGTGGATTACACCCTGGAAGGCGACACAACGGTAAGCGGCGGCACTGGCGCCCTCGGCCCCATCCCGGGGATGACACCCGGCCTTAATGGCGAATATGACGCCAAGCTGGACATCACCATGCCAGAATCCGTGGACACATCATTCAGCTATCAAGCCACTGACGAACTGGCCCTCTACGCTGGCGCCACCTGGACTCGCTGGAGCCGCCTTGAAGGTATTGAAGTGGAAAACAGCGGGGTATTCCCTCTCTATTCCGCCCAATTCGACACGGTTTCTGAAGAACTAAACTGGGAAGACACTTGGTCCTTCGCCGTAGGCGGTGCCTACCAGCTGAACCCGAAATGGGTTATTCGCGCCGGCTATGCCTATGACGAATCTCCCACCAGCGACGAACACCGCACCGTGCGCATCCCGGTGAGCGACCGTGATATCTACACACTGGGTGCCGGCTGGAACGTGTCCGACGACCTGACTCTTGATGCGGCGTATGCCTACATCGATGAAGAAAAAGGCCGCGTATCGCAGGACTCCTACAGCGCCGATTTCGAAAACAGCGCTCACGGCCTGGCCCTGCAGGCGACGTACCGCTTCTGATTTCAGACGCAGGCACGTCAAATAAAAAACGGCGCCCCAGGGCGCCGTTTTTTTATGCCGCTCTGCGGCGGCAACACGGTTCACGCAACGCACCCAACGCCAAACATGACTCTTCACCCTCTCTCGTAGGTCGATTTAGGCTTAGCCGTAAACCGACAAACCCGCAGCGATGAAGACAAGCCTCTGAGCACTGGCCACTTTACCAATACGCAACGCCGCATTAGCCCTTGATCGGCAAGCGAATCAGCTCACCGCTTCCCGCTCCGTTTCGGTAAGATGCTTGGGGTGCCCCTCGGTCACCCTGCCCACCCAGAGCGGATGGGGCTCAGCCAGACGCACACGCTTGCGAAACTGGCGGCGCACCACCCACAGGGATAACGCCACCAGCAGCAACAGACCGTTGATCAACAGGTTATCGGCCTCAAGAGCGTGACCACCCTCCAGCACCACCTGCAACAACGGCACCGCCAGGTAACACAACGGCGCCACCATAAGCATCAGGCCACTGAACCGCAGCGGCGAGGCACGCAAACTCCACAGCACCAGCAGCACAACCACCACACCACAAATTGCTCGCTCCGCGGTAGCAACCCAGGCCGCCCAGGGCGTATACGGCAGCCCCTTGCTGACCAGGAAACTGCTCGCCACGCCGATCACAACGCCGAAACAAAGCCCCAGGGTCAGGCGCAACAGAAACGCCGATCCACGGCTTGGCCCCTGGCGATCACTGCGACGCTCACACCACAGCACATTACCGGACACAAACAACAGCGCCCCCAGCAAGCCCATGGCGAAGTACAGCCATTTCACCAGCATCCCGCCGTAATCGCCAAAATGCAGGGAGTACACCGGCGAGAACGAATCAAAGTTCAAACTGCGCTGCCCCGGAGCGATCACGTTCAAAACCCCCATCGCGGGGTCCAGCACCACATGCGCATGATGCCCCACATACCCCGGCACAGAACCGGCCACATCCACCCAGCCGGCCGCATCGCCGTAACCGCGAATTTCCACCCAATCCACACTCATCTCAGGCAACGCATCGGCCGCAGCAGACAGATAATCCGCCATCGGCACCATGGCAACGCTTTCACCCTGGCTTTGCACCGGGGGCCATACCGCCGTTTCCTCTTCAATAACCCCACGCAGCTGCGGGCCAAATACCAGGGTTCCCAGCACCACGGCGACCAGCGTAAAGGCGCCCATGGCGGCGCCGGTCACCGACATGATCAAGTGGAAGGGCAAGCTGACCACACCGATCAGGTTGTGCATGTTCTTCCAGTAACGGCGCATGTTGCCCTCGTGCTTGAGGGCAAAGAATTCCTTGCGCAGTTTCGGCCAATGAATCACCAGGCCGGTGAACAGGGCGGCGCCGTACAGAATCGAGATCAGCCCCATGAAGGTCATGCCCAGGTTGATGGGCAGGCCGCCACTGGGAATCGCTAACTGGTAATGCAGCTGGTTGATGAAATCCGCCAGCGCCGAGCGAGGCTTTTCAACATACTTGCCCGCCTCGTCGAAGTCCGTGGCATGGGCGGTGAGCCACTCCCCGGCCCCCTCCTCTTCCACACCAGAAGCGCTGGACTGAAACCACATTACCGCCGGGTCTTCCTCCGGCAGGAAAAAGAGGCGCTTACGCGCATCCGGGTATTGGTCGGTCACACGGTCCAGAAGCGCTTGCCCATCGATGGCGTCTTGCGATGCCACCTCCGAAGCCTGCGGCGCCTGCCAGTGATGCAGTTCGTGATGGAACACATTGAGGGCGCCGGCAAAAAACGCCACAAATAGAGCCAGGCCACTGGCCATGCCCAGCCAGGCATGCAGGTCGATAAAGCGTCGCAAGCGGTCCGCCTTCATGCTCCACCTCCCTTCATGCTCCACCCCCATACAAGGCGGTAGTTTGCAGCGCCATCCAGGCGACCCCATTCATTACCAGCAACGTCACCAGCGGGGGCCAGGTACGCTCAGGTAGCGCCACCAGCACCACCAGCAGCATCCACAACAAGGTCACCCCCAACAATTGCAACACCAGCCAGGACTGCCAGGGCGCCGGTACCGCCGCCGCCAACAACCCCATCAGCATTACCGACAACGGCAGACTCAGCAAAAACGCCAAAAAGGCTCTCATCGATTGCCCCCCCGGCGCTGATAGCTATCGCGGTAATGGCTGACCAGCAGCGGCACCAGCAGGGCCGGCAGCGTGAACACCCACAACCCCACAAACAGGCCCACACTGACACCCAACTGCAGTGACAACAGCCACAGCCCGCCGGCCAGCAGGGCCAGCGCGATTACGCGGGTAAAGACAGGAAGGGGCTGATCCAGCCAGCGTTGCTGGCGATCCGACAGATAAAACAGCAACACACTGGCAAGTGTGGCCAGAACGGCAACCAGCATAGGGAGAGAACCATTAATCCATGATAATGGTTCTCATTTAATAGTAGCAGGGAGTTTTCGTCAAGGTGCCCAGGGCACCCACCGGCTCAGCGGGGGCGCAGCTCGCGCAAATAATCACTGGCCTCACTAAGACGCGCCGTGGACAGGCGATCCCAATCCACGGATTCGCGATCCGGCATCCATACACCGGAAAACGTGGACGCATCCGCCAGCACCAGCTCCGCATTGAGCATGGGCACACCGTGGTAATCACCGGCCATCCCCCCGGCCCGGCGAATCGCCGACCACCAGGCCGGCGGCCGCCAGTGCAGGCGCACATCCGGCAAATGGCAACTCAGTTCGGTTTCTGCCACGCAGCATTCCAGCACGCTGTCCTGCTGACGACTCAACCCCTGCCGCCACAGTGCCGACCCGGCCACCATGACCAGCGACGGAAACGCCCGCAGCAATGCCCGGCAACGGTCTTCATCGGTGAGCGGCTCGCCCAGCACTACCTTGTAGAATACCGGTCGCGGCGGCGCCACCTGCTTGACCACTCCGGCCTCCAGCCAGCGCAGCACGGTATCCAGCGCGCCACCAGATTCCTCCGGTTGCAGCTGCTTGAGATCCGAGAGGGTAAAAACCCGTGGCAAACTATCCAGCGCGGGAGACAACATCGTCACTGCCTGCATCAACGGTCCGCCACATCCGCCAGGGGAAGCCGCAGGCCCAGGCAGGAACGCAGGGCCATGGTCCACGTCAGCAGATGGCAAATCACCGTAAGTTGCCGGGCCTCCGGCAGGCCGGCCAATCGCAGCAGCACCACCTCGTCGACCTGACGCTCGAGCCTCTTGATTTCCCGGGCCCGCAGGTCATTGGGGTTCTGACGTTGCGCCAGACGCAAGGTCAACAAACGACCCTGGATATCATCTTCCTGTGCCGCATAGGCGCGCTCGACCAGGCTGTAACTGGACAAATGCCGCATGGTGCGCGTGCGCTGCTGGCGCCGGGAACGGTGCCTTTGCGGCACCACCAGCACAGAGAAAACCCGCGCCAACCACTGCACAACAGCCAACCAGCGAGCCCCATCGCGACACGCGATCAGGTACCAGCCCCAGGCCCGCAGACGAGACACATCCCGGCGCAGCACCCGCACCCGGGCATGGCTATCCGCACTGCCCGACGAGGCAAAGCTCGCCCGGTAAACGGCCAGGTACTCCTGCAGGGCCTGCAGCCGTGTCTCCACCGCTTCCAGCCCCAACTCCTGCTGACGCCATTTTCCCGCGCCCTGCTGTGTGCCCATAAACTGCAACTCCTGCATAGCCACTACTCAAAGACAATGCATAAAAAGTGAAGCCGGCGCCGCTGTGAAACAGGCTCAGCCCGGCACCGCTAACTCTAACGAGGCAGCCGCGCCCACCCCAGAACAAAACGGTCCGATTTCCGTGTAGCCACGTAGCCGTTTTGTATCTTCCTGATACAGGTTTTGGAATCAGTTCACACTTTCAATCGCTGTATCATTTCACCTACAACAAAATGCATGAATATCTTATTCTCCTGCGTCACCACAGACAGGATCTATCCCTTTGCACCTACGCCCCTTCTCGCTCTGGCTTTGCCTTGCCCTGCTTGCCCCCGCAGCGCCCCTTCAGGCCCACCCCGGCGGGCTCGATCAACAGGGCGGGCACACCGACCGTCGCACCGGCGACTACCATTGCCACCGGAAGCCCTGCCTCACCCTGCACCGCCAACAGCAACAGGCTGAACAGGAGGCCGCTGACACCCAACGCGCCTTCAGCGGACTCTATGACCGGGACCACTGGCCCCACTGGATAGACGCAGACCGGGATTGCCAGGACACCCGGGCAGAAGTCTTGATCGCCACCAGTGAAATTGCAGTGACCTTCACCGGCCCGGACCACTGCACCGTGGCCAGCGGCCGCTGGTACGACCCCTACACCAACCAGACCTTCACCCGGGCCGGCGATCTGGACATGGATCACTTTGTTCCCCTGCGCCATGCACACGGCCACGGCGGCGACCAGTGGGACGAGCGGTTGCGCCGACAATTTGCCAACGACCCGGACAACCTGATCCCGGTATCCGCCAGCGCCAACCGCAGCAAAGGCGCCCGCAGCCCGGACCAGTGGCTTCCCGATAACCGCCGCTACTGGTGCGAATACGGCCAGCACTGGGAACGAATCAAGCAACGCTACCAATTGATGGTCACACTCCAGGAAGCCGACGCCCTGAAACAGCTGTTAAGCCATTGCCCGTTGGCGGCACATCCCTGACCCCAAAACGACAAAACCCCGACCACAAGGCCGGGGTTTTGATTGTCGCATCACCCGTCCGCAGACGGTGCGCTCACTGCATGACAGGCTTACTGCTGGGCAGCGTCTTTCATGTCTTCAGCAGACTCTTCGGCGTTCTCATAGGCGTTATCCATATCTTCGCCCATTTCTTCCATCGGCCCTTGATCCGGGGTGATGTTTTCTACCGCCTTGTCTACCTTCTCGCCAGCGTCCTCAACCGGACCGTCGTTGGCATCACAGGCTGCCAGCAGGGCAGAAGAGGCGAAAATGGCGGCCAATGCCGCTTTACCGAAAGTACGCATAGAATCACTCCTTGAATTAACTGATTCGGACAGTGAGCACTCTAAGCATGTTCCTGGCACTTGGCCAAGCGGATTCGCACATTTAGCGGCCATTTTACGAAGAGTTACAGATGGGCGCGCGCCAATTGGCATAGTGTTTTTTTCCTTTCTCAGCGCCTTCCGCCGGGTAAGATACCCCCATAACAAGGAGAACAAATGAAAAAACTCGGCAGGCATGCAGGCCACACCATGGGAAGGAACGTGGGCGGTCTGGCACAACTGGTCACCCGTTTCGGCAACGAAATAACCCAGGTCGTACAGGATATTCACGGCGCAGTGGCCAACCCCTTCAGCCTGCGCGGGCACGATTACACCCCCGCTCCCATGGTGTACAACCTGATCCGCTACGGCTTTCGCCAGGCCGGCAACCTGGCCGGCATGGCCGACCTGCTCGCGGACCCACAACGGGAACTGCGCGACAGCCTGGACCTGCAAAGCATCATCAACGGCATTTTCGGTCAGCTACTGGTCGAGCAGAACAACCGCTATGCCCTGCCCATGACGCTGCTCCCCAAAGCGCCCCCGTCACCGGAGGCCGATACGCTGGTCATCTTCCTGCACGGGCTGTGCATGAATGAAGCCTGCTGGAATAGCCCCGCCGCTGATGCCTTCTGCCAATGGGCGCGCCAGAATCTCAACGCGGATATTCGCTACCTGCGCTACAACACCGGCCTGCATATTTCCGACAATGGCCGCAAGCTGGCCGGGCTGCTGGCCCACACGGCGCTGCCCGAGCGCGTGATCCTGATCGGCCATTCCATGGGCGGACTGGTGGCACGCAGTGCCCTGCATCAGGGGCGCGAGCGGGATGACAGCTGGGTCAACCGGGTCAGCCACCTGGCCTGCCTCGGCTCTCCCCATCAAGGCGCCCTGCTGGAACGGTTTGGTAACGAAGCCAATCGCCTGCTGGGCCGCACGCCCTACTCCCGCCCCCTGATGCGCCTGGCCAATCTGCGCTCAGACGGCATCCGTGACCTGCGCTTTGGCTATGTGCTGGAAGACCAGTGGCGGGACCGCCCACTGGACGACCCGCGCCCCACCCGCAAGGTGCCCCTGGACCCGCAGGTTCAGCAACTGTTTATCGCCGGCAGCGTCAGCGAGCCCAACCATGCCCAGCCCCGGGGCGACTGGCTGGTAACCACTGATAGCGCTTTGGCGGAGCATCTCTACCCGCAAGCGGACCATCTGACCCGGGAACTGTTTTACCAGATGGGCCACATGACCATGATCGAGGAAACCCGCACCTACGCACGGGTACAGCGGTGGCTGGACGAATCAGCCGCCACGTGAAAGTACGGCAAGACCAGCCAAAAAACGCAGTGCAGGCTTGTTATATTTTCCTGCTCTGCGCTTTCAGCGAGCCCGCCCCGGGTCAGCCAGCGACCAGGACGGCGACAGCCAGCGCAAATAACGCCAGTGGAAGGATAATGATGCCATTGCGAATAGCGCGCTCGCGCCAGAGCGTCCAGCGATAGTAACGATGCATTGAAGTGCCCCCTGTTTTCCCCAAATAAACAGGAAGTATAGGGATGTCAAAACAATATCAAATCGCCCAAATGGGGTATATGCAACAATAGACCAGCAGGGCTTTACAGCGAGTGCAGCCAGAATTGCATGGCTTTGCGGCTGGGGGCATTGTCGCCCACATCGGTCCAGTCGAAATGGGCCACAAGCTGGTTCTGCGGAAAGTAATCCCGGGCGCGCCAGAATGCATCCAGCGGCTGGTAATCCGCAGGGCGAGCGGGGTGCGACTCTTCCCGCGCTACTGCGCAAAAGGCGGTATGGCGAAACCCGAAATCCGCCGCATATTGCTCACGCAGGTCAAAGAACCGGTGGCCCACTCCCTCGCCCCGGTAGGGCTTGAGCAACACCGACTCCCCAAAATAGAACACCGAATCCAGCTCAGCCCCCAGTTGCCGAAACGGCGTCTGAAACGCTTCATCCGCCTCGCGCAAGGGCAGCGCCGTTGCCGCACCGACCAGCCGGTTATATTCCAGCGCCAGCACAAGCACGCTACGGTCAGACTGGGCATAACGGTCCAGGTAACCGCGCTCGTATTCCAGATCGCCGTCATAGAGGTAGGGGTAATCCCGAAACACCTCAATACGCAATTGCGCCAGTGCATCCAGCCAGGGTTCGACGGCAATACCGGTAACCGGACGAATTTCCACTGCGGACATGGGCGCTCCTGAATGTCTACGACAAGGAGTCACATGAATACCACGGCAGGGCCCTGGAGGCGATGAGGAGACGAGTTAAAAGTGAAAAGTTCAAACGCGAAGCTGGCACAGCGCTAACCGGATAATATTTTGCTCCGCGCTTTACGCTAAACGGGAACGCGGGCACGGCCTTCCCGATACAAAACACATTCGCCGCGCTTTTGAACTTTAAACTTTACACTTTCAACTCAACATTCACCCCGGCCAGGCAAGAATAAGCCCGGTGCACCAGAGCACCATAAACACCGCCTGGCGAAAACGCTCTTCATTCACCCGGTGATGCAGCCATTCCCCCAGCAGGATGGCCGCGATAACCACAGGTACCAACAAACCGATACGCGGGGCTGCCGGCAGCAGGGTGCCGTCGATCAGGAACACGACAGTGAGCAGGCTGTTCAGCGACAGCCAGACCAGAATCAGGGTAGCGCGGAAGGCTTTCTTTTCCAGTGACAGGCCGCTCAGGGCATACACCAGCAGCGGCCCACCGGAGGCAAACAGGCCATGGGTGATCCCGGCCAGAAACATCCAGCAGCGCGACCACCAGCTACCATGGGGCGCCACCTTGATGCCCTTCCACATGCGCCACAGCTCACGGCTACTGAACCACACCACCAGCAACCCGAAACCATTTTTCAGCAACTGATCGCCCATCCACGGACGCAAGCCATACCCCGTCAGTGTACCCAGCACCATCAACGGCAGAATCAGCCGCCACAAGGTGGGCCAGTGAATATGCTGACGATGACGCCAGCTCAAGGTCGCACTCATGACAATATTCAGCGGCACCAATACCGGCAGAATCTCCGGGATTGGCAGAAACAACGCCCCCAGGGAAAGGGCAATCACGATACTGCCGAAACCGGTCATGGCTTCGGTGGTAAAGGCAAAGAATATGAACAACCCCAGCAATAGCCAGGGCAAGGTCATCAGGTCCGTCACGGGGGCTCCTACTGGTTCAATTCGCTGGCGAATTTACGCTGCATCATGCGCTGATAAAGGTCCGGGAGCAGCCGCCAGAGCAAGCTGGCGAACCAGGTGAAGCGATCCGGGAACAAACGTTTCTTCTTCTTTGCGTAAGCGTCAAACACCAATTCAGCCATCCATTCCGGGCTGCGCATATCGCCGACCATGGAGCGTTTATGGCTGGCCGGGCGCCCATCATGCCCCAGGGCGTTGGTTTCAATCGGGGTATCCAGAAAGCTCGGGTACGCCATCAGAATATGGACGCCATCACGGGCCACTTCGCCGCGCAACACTTCAAAAAACTGGCTCAAGGCACTTTTCGCACTGCAGTAGCCCGCACGGCCCAACACCGGCATCCAGCCCGCCATGGAACCAATATTGATAATGCCGCCACGGCTTTTTTTCAGCAGCGGCAAGAAGCCAATCGCCAACTCCACCGGCGCCTGCCAATCCACCGCCATGACTTTACGAAAGACCGCCATGCGGGTTTTTTCCGCCAGCGACCGGTGGGTAATGCCCGCGTTGTTGACCAGAATATCCAGCGAAGGCTCGTTATCCTGCACCCAATTCACCAACGCCTGCACGGCATCGCCATCGGTGACGTCCAGATCCTGAAAGGTGACGCGGGCAGGATCTTCAGCGGCCAGCGTATCGGCGCGCGATGCCAGCAACGCAGCATTCATGTCCACCAGGATCACCCGGTGACCCAACGCAAACGCCTGCCGGCTCAAGGCCCACCCCAGACCGGAAGCCGCCCCGGTAATCAGTACCGTTTTCATAACTGCCCCCGCTGCCGGGCCGCTGCCATGAAAAAGCGGAAGACCTGCTCGGAAGTCTTGCGGGGAATATAGCCAAACTCTTCTTTCAGCCGGCGATTACTGAGCACCGGCCGGTAGCGCAGAAAATTCACCTGCGCCGGCACATACTGGGTCAACCGCAGTCGATTCCCGATCCATAACCCGCTGCGAATCAGCCAGGCCGGCACATGAATCACCGGCTTGCCCAACAAGTCGCCCAGCGTATCAATGGACAGGGCGCCATCTCCGGCCAGATTGAAGCAACCGCTACGATCCTGATTGACTCCCTGCTCGATAATACCCACCACATCCTGATCCCAGATAAAAACAAACGGCGACGGCGAACCGGCCACGGCCAGCAACCGCTCCCCCTCGAAAAGACGGGTAATCAGGTTACGAGTGTCCGCGCCCAGCACGGTGCCGGGGCGCAGCACCAGCTGCTTCAGGGCGGGATACTTTTCCCGGTAATCCGCCAGCAACTCTTCCACCTGGCGCTTGTGATCCGAATAGGGGAATTCCGGATTACCCCGCAAGGGGTCCTGCTCATCCAGCCAGGCCGGGTTATCGGCGTAATAACCGTAAGCCGCTCCGGAACTGGTCACCACCAATTGCGTCGCACCGCTGGCCACACAGGCATCCAGCACATTGCGCGTGCCATTTACATCAATATCAAAATCACGTGCACGGTCACCGGAATCTTCCAGTACTGCGGCCAGATGCACCACCTGGTGGATACCGTGCTCTTTCATCAACGCGCCGATTTTTGGATCACGAATATCCATTTGGTAGAACGGAAAATCCGCGCTTTCGTCCTTACGGATATCCACGCCCACCACGTAATGATGTTGCTGCAGCTGCCGGGCCAGCTGGCTACCAATATAGCCAGCGGCGCCGGTGATCAGAATGCGTCGCGACATGTGTCCTCCTGCGCCGGGCTTCGTGACCACCACCAGGCCAGCAACAAGCCACTGATCAGGTGCCAGACACCCCAGAATGCAGCGATCAAAATCATTTCACTGGCGTCCGGGAAGAAGGTAAACAGAATGGCCAACCCGAGGCCGGAGTTCTGAATACCCACCTCCATGGTGATGGCGCGCCGGTCTCCCCGGGGGAGCCCGGTAATCATGCCGGCCATGGCCCCCAACCCCAGCGCCAGAAAGTTCTGCAGCACCACCAGCCCGACAATACGGTTCGCCGTGGCCAGAAACACATCCATGTTATTGCCGAACGCCACACCCACGAACAGCAACAACACCAGCAAGGTGACATAACGCATGGGCTTCTGGGCTTTTTCCGCAAATACCGGAAACGCCTTGCCCATCAACATGCCCACCAACAGCGGCAGACCCAGCACCAGCGCCACCAGAACCAGGATGTTCATGCTGTCCATCTGGATGTCGGTGAGGATGGGTCGGGTAATCGGGTTCAGCCAGCCATAAAGTGAAAAGTTGAACGGCGTCATAACAATCGCCACCACGCTGGACACCGCTGTCATGCTCACCGACACAGCCACATTGGCTCGCCCGAGCCAGGTCATGATGTTGGAAAACGAACCGCCGGGACACGACGCTACCAGTATCATCCCCAGTGCCAGTTCCGGATCGACTTCGAAATACCAGGTGGTGACACAGGTGGCCGCCGGCAACAGTACAAACTGGGCTAGCAGACCGACGATGGGGGCATCCGGGCGCTTCAGCACCCGCCGGAAATCATCACCGGTAAGCGACAGGGAAACACCAAACATCATGAACGCCAGGATGACGTTCAGGATCAGCAGATTTTCACTTCCGAAGTGTATTTCCATCTCACACCTCCGTCTTCAATTTTTTCAGTTCGGCAATGTGAGTGTTGACCGCCTTGCGATAGCAGTCCTTGTTGACGTAATACGCCATGCGCGCCAGTTTCAGATAGGCGTAACCGCCATCCAGATTTTTTTCCGCCTCCTTGCGCACGGTTTCTTCCAGGGCTTTTGCGGCGGGCGCCCCCTGCTGGCTGGCACGGATATACAGCGCCACCATTTCGGCCTGCTCATTACGCCCTTCCCAACCCAGACCCGCAGCCTCCACCATGCCCATCATGAACAGGTTACGGTGCACCGGATTGAACACATTCAGATAAAGCTGCGGGGCATCACTGTTTTTCCAGTTCAACTCGGCCGGGTCGATGAAGGGATAATCCAGCTTGTAACCGGTACCCATGAGAATCAGGTCATACTCCCGTGATTGCCCATCGGCAAAGGTCACGGTCTTGCCGGAAACGGCAGAGATGTCCCCCCGCGGCGCAATGTCGCCGTGGCCAATATGATGCAATACCAGCGAGTTGATCACCGGGTGGGACTCATACAGCTTGTAATCCGGGTCCGGCAAACCGTAGTCGCTGGGCTTGCCGATGATCATGCGGATCAGGCGATCATCCACCTTTTGCTTGAGCGCGCGGGGCAACTTGATTTTGCCGCCAATGGAATCGGTGGCCTTGCCGCCAATAAACTTGGGCAGGAAGTAATAACCCCGGCGCACGGACATATCCACACTGGCCGCCCGGTGCACCGCATCCACGGCGATATCACAGGCCGAATTACCGCAGCCCACCACCAGCACCCGCTTGTCATCGAAACGGGACGGATGGCGGTACTCACAGGAATGCATCAATTCGCCATCAAAGCGGCCCGGCAGGTTGGGCAGATTCGGCGTATGCAAGGTACCGTTGGCAATCAGCACACCGGAAAAGCGGCGACACTGTTCTTCCCCGTTTACCTCGGTGGTCACCAGCCATTCATCACCATCACGCAACACCTGGACCACCCGGGTGGAAAACTCGTAGTGCTCATAGAGTCCAAAATGCGCAGCGTATTGCTGGAAGTAACGCTTCATTTCGCGGTGATGGGGGTAGGTTGCCACCTCATCGGCCATGGGGAATTCCCGGAACTCGGTCATCGCCTTCGACGAGATCAGGTGGGCCGACTCATACATGGTGCTGTGCGGGTTATCGATATCCCACAGGCCACCCACATCGGTATTCAGGTCAAAACCGACAAAAGGAATACCGTATTTCTTCAGGTTTCTGGCCGTGGCCAGCCCCATGGGGCCGGCCCCTATCACTGCGTACATAGCTATCCCGTTTTATTGTGTCTTTTTTATTCGGTCACCGGTGCCCCACAAGCGAAGCGGAGCACAGAGTTTGGTATGCTTGCTACTCTAGGGTCGGCCAGCAATAGACACACGGCTATTTCAGGACTTTGTCACGGTTAATTCGGGACCTCACTCACACCCATGTCGCATACCCCCACCGTCACGGTACGCTTTACCCAGGCCATCAGTCAGGCCGCAGAGCAGTTGGGATTCTCCCTGCCTGCGCCCCTGAAGAACGCCTTTGCCGAGCAGGAACGGGTGAGCCTGGAGTTGCAGGGGGAGATCTGGGAAACCTTTTGCCAGCAGGCAGACGATCCGCTGATTGGCATCCAGTTCGGGCTGGCCATTCAGGTCGGGCACCTGGATACCGTGGGCATGGTGCTGATGAGTTGCGACACCGTGGCCGAAGCGCTGGACTCGTTGATAGATTACTACCCCATTGTTGGCGAGGGCGGCACCTTTGAATATGCCGTGGCAGGTGATGTGTGCGAAATCCGCTACCAGCCCCAATACACCACCCGGCTGGCGGAGCGGGTGGAAGCCGCGCTGGCCTCACTGCTGCAGCTGACACGCTGGTCTACCGGCGAGCAGCTTCAAGCCAACAGCATCAGTGTCTCCCATCCGGCACTGGCCGACCCGGATCGCTATCAACAACTGCTGGGTGTCCCCGTTGAATTCGAAGCTGCCCACAACAGCTTGCGTATTCCGGCTGCCGCCCTGTCGCTGCCGTTAATTTATGCCAACCCGGCCCTGTGCCAGCACTTGCGCACCCTGGCCGACCAGCTGCTGGAGCAACTGGGGAGTCAGTCGTTGAGTGTGAGTGTGCGCGACCTGCTGCGCCAGAATCCCCGTTGGGGCAAGGAAAAAGTGGCCGAGCAACTGGCCATGAGCGGCCGCCACCTGATCCGCAAACTCAGCGAAGAAGGCACCAGCTTCAAGCTGCTGCGCGATTCACTGCTGCAGGGCATGGCAGAACAGTCGCTGAAGGAAGGGTTAAAACTCTTTGATATTGCCGACAAACTGGGCTTTTCTGATGAAAGCGCCTTTGCCAAAGCCTTCAAACGCTGGACCGGCATGACGCCGGCCCAGTTTCGTTCACAACCTTAAACGGCCAACAGCGCCTGTTCGATATCCGCCAGGATATCGTCAACATGCTCGATGCCAATGGACAAACGCACCAGGTCCGCACTGACCCCCGCCTTGCCCAACTCTTCATCATTTAACTGCCGGTGTGTGGTGGTCGCCGGATGGCACGCCAGAGACTTGGCATCACCAATGTTTACCAATCGTTTGATCAACGCCAGCGCATCGATAAAACGCGCCCCCGCTTCACGGCCACCTTCTACACCAAAACTGAGGATGGACGAGGGCACCCCGCCATCCATGTATTGCTGTGCCAACGCGTAATCCTTGTCGGTTTCCAGGCCGGCAAAATTCACCCAGCTCACCTTGGCATGGTCGCGCAGGTACGCAGCGACTTTCATGGCATTCTCACAATGGCGCTCCATGCGCAGACTCAAGGTTTCAATGCCCTGCATGATCAGAAACGCATTCATTGGTGATAGCGCGGCGCCCATATTACGCAACGGAACCACCCGGGCGCGGCCAATAAACGCCGCCTCTCCCATGGCTTCCACATACACCACACCGTGATAGCTGGGGTCCGGCTCATTGAACTGCGGAAAGCGCGGGTTGCCTTTCCAGGGGAATTTCCCGGAATCCACGATGGCACCGGCAATGGTGGTGCCGTGGCCGCCCATGTACTTGGTCAGCGAGTGCACCACGATATCGGCGCCGTGTTCAAAAGGCCGGCACAGTGCAGGCGTCGCCACCGTATTATCCACCACCAGCGGCACACCCGCGTCATGGGCGACCTTGGCCAAGGCTCCCATGTCCACCACGTTGCCCGCCGGGTTACCGATGGATTCGCAGAATACCATCCTGGTTTTTTCATCAATGGCATCCGCAATCGCCTGGGGATTACGGCCATCGGCCATGCGCACCTCAATGCCCTGATTCGGCAAGGTATGCGCGAACAAGTTATAGGTACCGCCATAAAGCTGGCTGGTGGAAACAATATTGTCCCCGGCTTTGGCCAGCGTCTGAATCGTCGCGGTGATCGCCGCCATACCTGACGCCATGGCCAACGCACCGATGCCACCCTCCAGTTGCGCAACGCGCTCTTCAAGCACCGCGTTTGTCGGATTCATGATGCGGCTGTAAATATTACCCGGCACTTTGAGATCAAAAAGATCCGCACCATGCTGGGTATCATCAAAGTAATAGCTCGTCGTCTGGTACATCGGCACGGCCACCGCATGGGTCTGCGGATCGCCGGCAAAACCACCATGAATGGCAATTGTTTCCCGTTTCATAAATCCCTGCCTCAGATTGAATTGTCGCCCGGGCGACATACACGCAAAAAAGGCCGCCAAACGGCGGCCTGAAAAAATCGTTCTCTCTATTTAATCGGGGGTTCGTTCCAGAAATCAAATTGTTTTGGCACATCCGCCAGCGACGTCTCAAAACGCGGCTCGCGCTTTTCCAGGAAAGCGGTGAAACCATCCTTGCCGTCCCAGAACTCGTTGGACCAGTAAATCATTTTCGATTCCACCACATGGGCTTCCGCCGGATGGGAGAAATTGGGGTTGCGCCACAACATCTGCTTGGCCAGCGCCACGGCCACCGGGGAGCTTTTGGCAATCAGTTTGCGGGCTATACAGCGCGCCACGTCCAGCACTTCACCCTTGTCATGCACACTGTGGAACAGGCCAGCCTTCTCGCCTTCTTCGGCCATGAAAATGTCGCCACTGATTACCCACTCCAGCGCCTTCTGAATACCCACCACTCGGGGCAGGAACCAGGAAGAACAGGCCTCCGGGGTAATCCCCCGCTGGGTAAAGACAAAACCGATCTTGCTGTTGGCCGCCACCAGACGGATATCCATGGGCAGGGTCATGGTGATACCCACACCCACCGCGGCGCCATTGATGGCCGCAATCACCGGTTTGCGACAATTGTAGATGGCCAGCGACAGCTCACCACCGGAATCGCGAATGGTTTCCAGCGGCGGATCCATCCCCTCCGCATCGTCATAACCGAACAGGTGACCGCCATCTTCCGGCTGCATTTCCATGCCGGCACAAAACACCTTGCCCGCGCCGGTAACAATCACCGCGCGGATGTCATCGTTGCGGTCCGCTTCTGCCAGCGCATGCACCACTTCGTCTTTCATCCGCAGGGTAAACGCATTGAGGCGGTCGGGGCGGTTGAGGGTAATGGTCAGAATCTGCTCGGCCAGATCCGTCTTGATGTCCTGATAATCCATGGTCACTCCACAGGGGTTGTGCGGTTTTCAGCAGGTATCGACAGAGGCACTACCTGCACCGTTTGACCCCGAGCATACCCCGACGGCAAGGCATCGAACATGGCACGAAGTGTCCGGTTGAGGTGAGGCTGATCGTAAAAGCCGGCGAGCACCGCCAGCTCGGTAAAATTCATCCCGCTCTGCCAGAGCGACAGGGCCCGTTGGCACTTGAGATGCAGCTGGTAACGCTTCAACGCCACCCCCATCTGCTCCCGGAAAAGGTGGCGAAAGCGGGATTCGGACAACCCGGCCTGCTGCGCCAGATGGGTCATGGTGGGCGCCGGCTCCGGCGCATCACGCAGCCAGGCACAGCTGGCGGCAATGCGCGCATCCAGCGGCGGCGGAGAGGCCAGCTGCCGCAATTGCTGCACAAACGTCACCACCCCGGTTTCGGGCTGAGCCGCCCGCGATAAATCACGCAAGGTATCGCTGAGCCACTGCTGGTGCGCCGCCGACAACGGCTGCTGCAGGGCCAGGGATCGCCAGGCCGGCTCGTCCGGGTCGAGGTGCAGGATAGCCACCGGGCCATCGCTGTGCAGACTTTGCTGGCACTCCGGGGGCACCAGAACGGCCCGGGCACAAAGAACCCGGCCGTCACGGGTGACCCGAATATCCTTTTCCAGCCCGACCAGTAACGACGCCGCCACATGCTGGTGGGGCTGGTTGTGCAGCGAGGAAAGCGCCATCAGCCAACCGCCCCGCCACAGAAACAGCGGGGTCAGCAGACGAGGATCAGAAGCCGGCGACGATTGGGACATGCCGGAAATAGTGCCCGCCCGGGGCCGGGCAGGCAACGTTCATCAGCGCCTGATCAATTCACCACACCGGAGCGGCGCAGCCCCAGCTTGTGGGCCAGCTCGATGCTGACGAACATGGGGCCGACCAGCAGAAACACCAGATCATCCACAAACGACGGCTTTTTGCCCTCTACCTTGTGGCCCCACACTTGTACGGCCCAGGCCAGCAACCACAAGGCCGCCGCACTCCAGCCCAACGACAGGGCGCTGCGATCCACCGCCACCACGGCGGCAAGGGACAGGGCCAGCCACACCCCCATCAACGCCGTCATACCCACGGACATGCGCAGATAGAACGGCATGCAGATCGCGGCCAGCAAGGTGCCACCGTTGACCCAGTACGCCAGGCTGCCGTCCAGCCCCAGCCAGTGCCCCAGCGGTATCAGCCAGAACAGCCCCAGGGTGGACACAAAAATGGCCGGCACACAGAGGATGTGTACCCATTGATTGACCGGATTGCGGTGGCTATCGCCATAGTCCGCCAGAAAGGTATTGAGATCACGCATGGACAGCTCTCCCGAGTTGTTGTTTTGAGCTGCCACACAGCTTAGCGGCAGCTCACACCCGGAAATTGTACGAAGGGGTTATCCCGCGCGGTGGCCCCTGGGAAGCAGGCAGACGAGACTGTCAGTCGCAGCCCCGGCGGCTGTCCTTCAGCGCGCGCAGCACCTGCTCGCGGGTCAGCAGGCCAGTCAGGATGCCCTGGGCATCCACCACCGGGTAGATTTTGGGTTTTTCCGTGACCATCAGCTCCGCCACGTTCACCGCCGAATCGTCTTCTTTCACCGTCAGCGGCTGATCGTGCATAAAGTCTTCCACCACCAGCGCCCCTTCACAGTGATAACTGGAAATCAGCAGCTTGCGCAGGCAATCCTGTTCGGAGACAAACCCCACCACCTTGTTCTGGCTATCCACCACCGGCAGCCCGGTGAACTTGTGCTGCAACAGCGCGTCCACCACTTCGGTCAGCTCGGTGCCGGTCTTGATTGCCATGGGGTGCTTTGCCATCAGGGCACGTACCGTCATCTCTTGCATGTCGCTCTCCTTCTGCCAGCCCGGCCACTACCGGAACAGTCCAGATTCATGGTTTTGACTATAGCACCCCCCGAGGAGCCTCTGCCTGCGGTTCTTGCCCATCCCAACGATCAATTCCTGCAATCGCTATACAATGCAGGCATCGCCTTCCTACAATGGCTCCCAAGACAACAAGAAGCCTGACCGCAGGCCCACATGGAGCAGAGGAACAGCGAATGGTATCGCCCCGCGTCTGGCTGGCTTTCGGGCTATTGGCCCTGTTGATTATCTCCCCGCTGCAAGCCGCCGAAAATGCGGCCTGCGATGCGGCAGAGCTGACACTGGCCCAGCTGAAACAGCAGCGTCAGCAACTGCGTACGGACCGCTACACCCTGCAATCCATTTTCGATGGCGACGTCCCCACCCCACACCAGCTCAACACCCTGCTGGGGCGCCCCCTGAACCAGCGGCCGTTACTGCCCCTGATCGAGCCGCAACCGCTTGCTGTGGTCGACAGCAAATGTCCGGCGCTGCAGAACGATATCGACACCCTGACCCAACAGGTCAACACGCTGGAGCAATCGCTCTATACCTTGCGGCAGGCGTTTTTCGGTCTCAACTTCCCCCAGCGCCAGGCCTTTCTGAACCTGGCAACGCACCATACAAAACTGCAGACACTGGCCGATAGCCCGGAGACGGATCCCTCCATTCACCAGGCGAGCCAGGTACTGCAGCGGCACATTCAGCAGGTGTGGGCGGTGCTGGGCCAGCTACAGAGCGCCCCCGCAGAGGCCCTGCAAACGCTGGATGAATTGTGGCTGCAACTACCCGCATTGCGCGCCCCCAGTGGCGCCCGTTCCACCGCCTGGCGCAGCCTGCTCAAGACACGGCTGGATATTCAGAAAGACGTCCGCGCGCTGCGCTCGGAACTGTGGGAAAACCGCCCGCTGCTGGAGCAGATCAACAACCTGGGCGGCCTTGGCCAGGCCCCACTGCTGTTACAGCACGAAAGCCAGCGCATCGGCCTGCGCGTGCTCGATATCGTTGCGTTGATGCGCTACGACCTGAATGGCCCTATCCGCAACGGCGGCTTCATGCCGGTGGTACAAAATATCCTGGCGTTGATTCTCGGGGTGGTGGGCTTCTGGTTACTGATTCATCTTGCCCAGCGCACCCGCCGCTGGGCCCTGTCACTACATGACCGGGTGGTGCAACTCAGTGGCGAGCGCCGCTGGCTACTCAATGCCAGTCGACTGATCAGCGGGCTGGCGCCGATTCTGCCGTGGATTTTGATCTGGCTGGTACTGGGGCGCCTGGACCCGTTGCTGGACACCCCCTCCAGCAAGATTCTGTTATGGCTGCTACCACTGGCGCAGCTGTATGTGATCTACGGCCTGCTGTGCCTGATTGGCGAATGGCTGGTCATGCGCGTTGCGCAAAGCGCCAATGCCTATCTGGGCGGTGGGCAGACCCAACAGGTAACACGCCACGCCCGTAATCTGGCGCGCTGGATGATTGTCCCCTGGGTGCCGGTCATTGTGGTCTGGGAAAGCCTGGGGCCATCGCTGATGTACTACCTGTTTTTCGGGGTACTGCTGGTAGCCATTTACTGGGGGCTGGGTCGGTTACTGGCATTGCGTCATCAGGACTATCAGGTCTGCCTGCAAACCCTGATGCCCTCGCGGCTGGACCCGCTGATTACTCGCCTGTTGCATCCCCGGCTCTTCTGGCTGTTTGCGCCGATGATGCTGCCCATCGCCCTGATCAGCTTTCTGGTCGGCTTTGTGGACCGGGTGCTGGCTGACTTCGACTGGTACATGCGCCTCAAGGCCCGCTGGTTCCGGTTCCGTGCCACGGTGGCCACCGACGAAGACGAGACCGATGATGCTGAACAACCGGCGGCGCAGTCCTACGAGCGCTGGTTTGCCTCCGCCCTGCCGGACGATGCGAGCAAAACCCCGTTTATCGATACCGGGCTGGTGGCGGCCATGGAGAAAAGCATCCAGCGCTGGCACGAAGACAAGACCGATGAGAACGCACTGGTCGTGGCCGGCGAGAAAGGCTGCGGCAAAAGTGTTTCGCTGGGCAAACTCAACGCGGTGCTGGAGAAAAGCTGTGAATCCCTGCAGACCCTGCACCTGAAAGTGCCTGCGAAAACCTGCACACCGGAAGCCATTCACCGATTAATTGGCGATGCGCTGGGCTCGGATCTGCTCAACGACGGCCCCGCCGCTCTGGTCAAGGAAGACGAACACCGCCAACCCACGCTGGTGGTTCTGGATGAAGCACAGAACTTTTTCCTGGCCCAGCTGGGCGGGCTGGAAGGCTGGCGCACGGTACTGAATCTGGTCAATGCGCGGCTGGACAATGTGTTCTGGGTACTGCTGATCAACAACCAGAGCTGGGCCTACCTGTGTAACGTCTTCGGCCGCGAATACCAGTTCCGCAATGTGATCCGGGTAAAACACTGGGGCCAGACCGACATTCGCTCACTGATCCTTAGCCGCAACCACCTGAGCAACTTCCAGCTACGCTACGACGAAGTGTTGCTGTCCTCGCGTGGGCCGGAGGCCGGCAATCTGCGTAATGCGGAACAACGCTATTTCAGCCTGCTGTGGGACGCCAGCCGCGGTAACCCCATGGTGGCATTACGGCTGTTCCTGACCTCAGTCAAAGTGAAAGGCCGACAAGTCACCGTGGGGCTGCCCAATCCTCCTTCTGCCAGCCTGCTCGACGGCATGGGCGATAACTCCCTGTTTGTGTACGCGGCCATTGCCACCCACGAAAACCTGACCAGCCACGAAATCACTGCGGTCACCCATTTGCCAGAGAACATCGTGCGCTACGCCCTGAAAGGCGGCTTTGATGCCGGCTTTCTGCACAAGGATGAAGACAGCCGCTACCGCCTGGTGCCCCTGTGGTACCAGCAGGTGATCAGTTACCTGACACGGAAGAACCTGCTCAATGAATGATGGAAATATCGTCAACGACCTGACCGTCGTGGTGGAACTGTTCAATGTCTACGCCTTGATGCTGCTGTTTATCGGCGGCCTGGTGCTGTGGGCGCTGAACTGGGGCATCAGCAAGGCAAGCCAGAAAATCACCGAGAAAATGCCCACCCGGCGCTTCCTGATTCTGCAGATCACGACCCTGATCGGTTTTGTGCTCTACACCGTCGGCGCCATCGCGCTGGTGATCGGGGTACTGCAGCCCCCCAAGGAGTTCATGCTTGCCGCCGGGGGCTCCATCGCCGTGGCGCTGGGCTTTGCCCTGAAAGACATTGCCGCTTCGCTGGTGGCCGGCCTGCTCCTGCTGTTCGACCGCCCTTTCCGGGTGGGCGACCGGGTCAGTTTCGATAATGTCTACGGGGAAATTGTCTCCATCGGCCTGCGCACCGTGCGCCTGCAAACCCTGGACGACAACCTGGTCACCATCCCCAATTCACGCTTTATCACCGACGTGGTCGCCTCCGGCAATGCCGGCGAGCTGGACATGATGGTCGTCACTGATTTCCACGTCGCCCTGGATGCCAACATCGAACAGGCCCAGGCCATCGTGGAGGAAATCATCGTCACCAGCCGCTACGCCTACCTGAAAAAACCGGTCACCTTTGCCATTGAAGAAATCGAAGTGGGCTACCGGCTGGCGATTCGGCTGCGCGCCAAGGCCTATGTGCTGGATGTGCATTACGAGAAGGCGTTCCAGAGCGATATCGTGGTACGGGTCTCCAAACGCTTTGCCGAAATGCAGGTGGCACGGCCCGCATAACCTGCCGGGCCGTTATTCCGTGTTCTTGTTGCCATTATCACTGGCGGGCTTGTCGGCCTCGCCGGACAGCACCTCTTCCAGCTCCTCACGGGGCATATAATCCAGATCCCAGTGACTGGTGTAGGTTTCTTTCAAACGCCGCCGCCCCCGGTGCAAGGGCTCCGGGTCTTCATCACTGCCATGGGCTGCGTGGTGCTCACCCAGTGCCGGCCCGGGCGCGCTGTCGCCCTCCGATTGCGGACGCTCCGTTTCCTGCGCCACCCCACGCCGTTGGCGCCAGGCGGTAAGCCATCGTTTCAGCCAGTGCATACTCTTTCCTCCGGCCGTTACTGTTCTGCCTACCCTATCATCCCGGCTTGCCATCCACGCGCGGGCGCGTCAGCAACGGCCCATAAAGCAGCAGGAAGCCGGCAAAGGCCAGGCTCCATAGCCCCGCAGACAGCCACACCCCGGACAACCAGGGCAACCAGCCCAGCGCCGTGAGTACCCGTAAGCCACCCGCCGTCAGCACCAGCGCATACAGCAGGATTCCGCCGGGCGGCAGCGCCATGGCACGGCCGGTATGCCCCACCGCCACACGGGTCATGACGCCCATAATGGTGGTGCCCATGGCGCCCGCCCCCAGGGCATGCAACCAGCTGGTCGGCGCCACCCAATGCCACTGGGCCAGCGCCAGCAGTACAAAGCCCAGCACCACCCACACATGCCCCAGGTGCAGAATCCACAACAGCGGCTCATCGCGGATCTGCCAGGACGACCAACCCGCCAACCGCAACGACGCCATGAGCGCAGCCGCCAGCGCCAGCACTGCCAGCAGCGTCCCCTTGATATCGAGCGCCACCAGCACGGCCACCATCAGCGCCAGGCCCAAGCCCACCGGCGTCATCCAGGGGATAGTGCGCACCCGGGCACTGTCCCGACCGCGAGCCTGTAGCCAGTTGCGTGTAAACGCCGGGGTAATGCGCCCACCGATAATCAAGATCAGCACCGCCGCCAGCACCACCAGGGCATGCAAATAATGCGGCGACCCGGACAAATGAAACAACAGATCCAGCACCCAGCAGAACGCCAGCACCATCATCAGCACTAGCTGCCGATACTGGCGGGCATGCCAGATGCGGATACCTGCCAACCAGGCCAGCACGGGCATAAAGGCCAGATCGATCACACTGGCCGCCATGGGCCAGGTGCCAGCAAACGTCATTGCCAACCGGCCGGCCAGCCACAGCAACCACACCGCCAGCAACCGCCCCCCTGCCACCGGGCGCGCCCCGGTCCAGTTGCACACCGCCGTTAGCAGAAAACCGGCAATGGCCGCATTGAGAAAGCCCGCCAGCATTTCGTGCTGGTGCCACAGCATGGGGGGCAAAGCCAGATTATCCAGGCCCCCCCGGGTCAGCAGGAACACCCACAACGGCACCAGCACGGCTGCAATTAAGGCTGCGGAAAGAAAAAACAGACGAAACGGAAACGCAAACAGCGGCGCCTGCAATCCACGCGGGGACTGCCGGGCTTGCGCGTCGGGGGTATCGGATGTGGAATCTGACGGTGCCATCGGGCTCTCCCTGCCGGAACAGACACCCTCGAATATACCCGGTTGCAGGCGAGCATGATGGTAATAACGCGGTAAAACTGACCGGGATCACGACCCGGCCAGTCAGGCGAGGATCAGGACAGCAATTGCGGGCGCTTCATCAGCCGCGCCAGTTTTTCCAGGCCCTGCTGTCGCAGGTGGGCACTATCACGCTTGGAAGGGTGAAAATCGCGTTTGTAATAGGCCAGGTAGGATTTGCCCAGCTTGCGCAGCCAGCCGGGCTTACCCACCAGCCAGTTGAGCCCCTGGCGCACGGATTTCCAGTCAGTGGGATCATCCATTTCAGCGCGCAACTGGTTGTAATGCAGAATGGTAAACCCGATGAATTCCACCGTGGTAAATGCCATTTCCGACGTCCGCACCCAATAGCTGTCCACCTGATCGCGGTACACATCAAAGGCCACGGATTTGTGTTCGCTTTCTTCCACCGCATGCCACAACCACAGCGGCACCATGCGCTCGTCCATGCCTTCGATAAATTCCGGATGTTCCAGAATCATTTCCGCCAGCATGGCGGTGAAATGCTCCAGCGCGCAGGTCTTGGCCAGCTGCCGCTCCGGCGACAACCACTTGGCCATGAATTTCAGGCCATCCTTCACATAGGCATCCACCTTGCCGGTGGGCACGCCCTTGGATTCCATAAACGCATTGAAGGCATCGTGTTCGTTGCCGTGATGCGCTTCCTGGCCGATAAACCCTTTCACCTGCTCACGCAGCAAGGGATCGGTGAGGTTCTTCTGGAAATGGCGCACGGAACGGACGAAAAAGCGTTCACCTTCAGGAAAAGTGCAGGACAACGCCGTCAAGAGCATGGTCTTGAACTGGTCATTGTCGAACCAGTAACGGGGCATGGCCGGATCAAATTGGAAATCCATCTTGCGGGGCTGAATATCACTTTTATTCACTTTTTTCGGCGGCTGACGCTTGGCCGTTTGATCGCGTTGCCCTGTGGTTATAGCAGTGGCTGCATTGGCATTCATGGCGGTGTCCTCGTTGCTCATGGACACAGTATTTGTCAGTCACAACTGGCACACTAGTGCAGGTTGTGCCATTTTGCTGGCGCAACCTGCCCATGCCCGGCTCAATGAGATGAGGCCTGTGCGCGGGCGCCGGTTTACTGTGCCGTCACGCCATCCCGCCACGGCACGGGTCAAACCGCGCCGGTTTCCCGCCGGTACAACCGCGCATGAATATCGCCGCCGCTTTTTTCTTTCGACAACACCCAGTGTGCAGGCACCGCCGGCACCTCGCCCTGGCGGCGACTTTCCACATAGATAATCGCCCCGTCTGCCAGCAGCCCGTGGGCTTCCAGCGCCTCACAGGCCGGCGTCACCAAGCCCAGATCGTAAGGCGGGTCGATAAAAACCAAATCAAATGCTTCCCGTTGCGCAGGCAGCCAACTCAAGGCATCGGCGCAATGCACCGTAATGCGCCCCTCGAACAGGGGCGTTAACTGACGGTTCAGGTCCGCGCTCCGGTCACGCTGCTTCTCCACCAACACCGCCTCCCGGGCACCCCGGCTCAGGGCTTCCGCCCCCAACGCACCGGAACCCGCGAACAGATCCAGCACCCGCAGCCCCGGCAACTCGAATTGCAACCAGTTGAACAGAGTTTCGCGCATACGATCCGAAGACGGGCGCAAATCACCACCGTGGTCCACAAAGTGCAGCCGATGGCCACGCCGTTCACCACCGATAATCCGTACCTGGCCTTTCTGCGCCGCCCCGGCGCTGGCGACGGGGCGTTTACCTGAACGCTTACGGGGCACGATCGGCGGGCTCCTCGGCGGCGGCCGCGTCAGCGTCGCTATCGGCCGGACGAATCTGTGGCGCCTTGGGACCGATGCTGACGATGGCCAGATTGTCCGGGGTCAGGTTGCGCTGGAACGCGGCCTGAATCTCCTCCGCCGTCACCGTGCGCACCTGCTGGTTGAACCACTGCAGGTAATCCAGCGGCAGGTCGTAGAAACCGATGGCGCCAAGCTGGCCGATGATGTCGCTGTTATCCGCCGTGCCCAGGGCAAAGCTGCCAAGAATGCTGGCGCGGGTTTCTTCCAGCTGTTCCGCGGTGGGGCCGTCCTGCACAAACTGGTCGATCAGATCCAGGGTCAGGGTCAGCGCGTCGTCGGCATTGTCGTTACCCGTCTGCAGGCGCACCTGAAACGGGCCACCGGCGGCCATGGGGCCGAAATGGCTGCTGATACCGTACACGTAGCCACGCTTCTGCCGCACTTCGTCGGTGAGAATGGAGGCAAAGCCACCACCACCGAGCACCTGATTGCCCACATACAAAGCCACATGGTCCGGGTTGCCCCGCCAGGTGGCCTGATTGCCGAGCAGGATATGGGTCTGGGCGGAGGGAAAGGTAATGTGCTGGCGTTGGCGCTCGGCGAGCGGTGCGGCCCGCTCCAGCGACGGCGCCGCCTGACCTTCCGGCAACGCAGCGCTGATGTCCGCGGCAATTGTCTCCGCCTGGGCGCGGTCCAGATCACCCACCATGGCAATCACGGTGTTACCCGCCGCGTAGTAGGTGCGGTAGAAATCCTGCAGTTGATCACGGGCGATGGCCGGCAGACTCTCCAGGGTGCCATCACTGGGCTGCCCGTAGGGATGGCCGGCAAACACCGTGGCCTGAAACGCCTTGCTCACCTGCGGGCCGGGCACCTGGGTTTCCATGCGCAGCCCTTGCATCATCTGGGTACGAATTCGCGCCAGGGTGTCCTGCTCAAACGTCGGGCTACCGATCACCTGATTGAACAGCGCCAATACCGGTTCACGGTACTGCGCCTCGGACAGGGTCCGCAGGCTGATCACCCCCATGTCCCGGTAGCTGGACGAGGAAAAGCTGGCGCCCTGATCTTCAAAGCCGCGGGCGATATCGTCCACGCTCATGCCATCGGCGCCTTCGCCCAGCAAGGCGCTGGTGAGTGACGCCAGGCCCGGGTGCGCACCATCGCGGGCGGAGCCGGCATCACTGACCAGACGAATATCCAGCATGGGCAGCGCATCGCTGGCCACAAACAGGACTTTCGCCCCGTCCCCAGTTTGCCAGGACTGGATATCCAGCGCTGGCGCTTGCGGGTCGGTTGCTGCCACCTGCGCTTCGGTGCGGGGGAAAGCCCCCGAAAAGGTCCCGGCACAGGCACTCAGCAGCGCGCCCAGAACGAGCAAACAGGCCAGTCGGAAAGCATTCATCTTCATGGTTGCGGCTCCGCTTTCGGTTGATCAGAGGTGGGCGCTTTCGGTTTCACCGTGCCCACGGTCAGCCGTTCTGGCACCAGCCATTGCTGTGCCACGCGCTGCACGTCTTCGGCGGTAACTGCCTCCAGGTTGTCGGCAAAGCGGGCGGACAGGTCAATATCCAGCCCCAGGGTGCTCAGCATCCCCAGCTCCATGGCCTGACCCATCACCGAGTCTTTTTCGTACACCTGGCCCGCCAGCACCCCGGCCCGCACCCGCGCCATTTCCGCGTCGGTGGGCAGCGTGGTTTGCAGCCGTTCGATCTGCGCCAGCAGCGCTTTTTCCACTTGCTCCAGAGTCACGTCCGGGCTGGGAGCGGCGGTCAACGTGAAGGTACCATCGCCCCGCTGAATCCCGCTGTAGCTGGCACCGGCGCCGGCCACCAGCCGTTCGCCACGCACCAGATCCGTTTCGATGCGCGCGCTCATGCCGCCATCAAGCACGCCAGCCAGCATGGTCAGGGCGTAGAAATCACTCTTGTCTTCCAGCGTGACCAGCGACGGCACGTTGTACATCATGTACAGGGAGGGCACTTTTACCGGCAGATTCAGCGCCAGACGGCGCTCACCGGCCGGCGGATTCACCGTCTGTTTGGGCCGTGGCGGAGTCTGCCCGGCCGGCAGATCGGCAAAGAATTTCTCCACCAGAGGCTCCACCTGCTCGCGGGTGACATCCCCGGCAATCACCAGGGTGGCGTTGCCCGGCACATAGAACCGCTGGTACCAGCTACGCGCCTGCTCCGGCTGCAGCTGGGCCAGCAGCGAGCGCCAGCCAATAATCGGGTGGGCATAGCCAGTCCCCGGACGGGCCACCGCCTGGAATTTTTCCCAGGCCAGCGCATTGGGGTTATCGTCCGTGCGCATGCGCCGCTCTTCCATCACCACATCCAGCTCGCGGGCAAATTCCGCGTCGTCAATTTCCAGGTGCCCCAAGCGTTCCGCCTCCAACTCCAGCGCCAACGGCAGGCGCGACACTTCGTATTGCTGGAAGTAAGCGGTGTAGTCATAACTGGTAAAGGCGTTATCGCTGCCCCCGTAACGAGACACCAGCCTGGAAAAATCGCCGGGGCCCAGCTTCTCGGTGCCCTTGAACATCATGTGTTCCAGCACGTGGGCCAGCCCGGTCTCAAAAGGGGCTTCATCAATACTGCCCGCCTTGAACCACACCATCACGGTGACCACCGGCGCGCGGTGATCTTCACGGACCAGCACTTTCAGGCCGTTATCCAGCGTAAAGGCATGGGTCGGCAGCGCCGCCTGGGCAGTCAGCGACCACAGACCCAGCGCCAATACCGTTATCAGTCTTTTCATGAAATACCTCTATTGGGGGCACACCTGTGTTGAGAACCACAAACCCGAAGCTGCTCCCCTCTCCCCATAATGGTAGGATAGCGGCGCGTTCGCCCCCGCGAACGGCAACTCTGCAAGCAGGTCCTTTTTTTCTCCGGCATAGCATACCGGGTTATCGCCCTGCTCTTGCAGCCTCATTGCAAAAGAAGGGTCACCCTTCTTGATTGGATACGACTGATCATGAGCGACGAAGTTTCCCGCGACGACGACAACCGCCCGCAACCGGACGAAAAACCGGAAGAAAAGAAGACCGGTTTCTGGAAGCGCATATTTACCGGTGTGGATGCCGACGAGGCACCCACCGCAGCGCCCGAGCCCGCGGCAGAAAGCGCTCCGGCACCCGCTGAGCCTGCCACACCGCCACCAACAGCAGCGCCGGAGCCCATACCTTCTGCGCCAGCCGCCCCCGAGGAAAGCCCTCAGGATGAGGACGGCGACGGCGGTTTCTGGACCCGCATGAAGCAGGGCATGAGCAAGACCCGCAAGGGACTGGGCAAGGGCCTGGCCGACCTGCTGGTGGGCGCCAAAGAGATCGACGACGAGATCTTCGAGGAAATCGAAACCCAGCTGCTGGTGGCGGATGTGGGCGTGGAAGCCACCGACGTGATCGTTCAGGCCCTCACCGACCAGGTGACCCGCGAAGAACTGGTAGACGCCGACGCCCTCTACGAATCCCTGCAGAACGAATTGCGCAAGTTGCTGGTTCCGGTGGACCAGCCCATGCAGATCGACGGCAGCAAAAAGCCCTACGTGATCCTGATGGTGGGTGTGAACGGGGTCGGCAAGACCACCACCATCGGCAAGCTGGCCTGCCGCTTCAAGGCCGAAGGCAAGAGCGTGATGCTGGCCGCCGGTGACACCTTCCGGGCGGCCGCCGTGGAGCAGCTACAGGTATGGGGCGAGCGTAACGACATTCCCGTGGTGGCCCAGCACACCGGCGCCGATTCTGCCTCGGTGGTCTATGACGCGGTGCAAGCCGCCCAGTCTCGCGGTGCCGATATTTTGATCGCCGATACCGCCGGGCGCCTGCATACCCGCGGCAACCTGATGGAAGAACTCACCAAGGTCACCCGGGTGATGAAAAAACTGATCCCGGATGCGCCCCACGAGGTATTGCTGGTACTCGATGCAGGCACCGGCCAGAATGCCATCAACCAGGCAGAACAGTTCCGTGATGCCGCCGGCGTGACCGGGTTGGCACTCACCAAGCTCGACGGCACCGCCAAAGGCGGTATCCTGTTTGCCTTGGCCAAACGCACTGGCCTGCCGATTCGTTTTATCGGCGTCGGGGAACGACTGGAAGACCTGCGCCCCTTCCATGCGGAAGAGTTTGTGCAGGCACTGTTTGAAGATGTGACCGGTTAAACGCCGCACGCCCCAGGCTTCACGCAACACGCCGCGTGTAAGCCTGCTGCGTGTTACGTGAAGCGGTCGAGCCTAAGCGAGACACCATGATTCAGTTTGACCGGGTCAGCAAACGCTACCCGAACGGGAAAGACGCGCTCAGCAAAGTGGGGTTCACACTCCCCGCCGGGCAGTTGACGTTTCTCACCGGTCACTCCGGGGCGGGCAAGTCCACCCTGCTGAAACTGATCATGATGATTGAGCGCCCTACACAAGGGCAGGTGCTGATAGATAACCAGAACCTGAACGGTTTCAGTAATCGCCACATCCCCCTGCTGCGCCGCAAGATCGGCATGGTCCACCAGAACCACCAACTGCTGTTCGACCGCAGTGTCTTTGATAACGTGGCCCTGCCGTTGATCATCGCCGGCTATGCCCGTGCCGACATCGGCAAACGGGTGCGCGCCGCCCTGGACAAGGTGGGCCTGCTGGACAAGGAAAAGCTCAACCCGATCATGCTCTCCGGCGGCGAACAGCAACGCGTGGGCATCGCCCGGGCAGTGGTCAACAAACCCCCGCTGCTGCTGGCCGATGAGCCCACCGGCAACCTGGACCCGGCCCTGTCCGAAGAGATCATGGACCTGTTCAAGGATTTCGCCCGGGTCGGCGTGGCGGTCTTGATCGCCACCCACGACCTGAGCCTGATCGCCCGCTACAACCACCGCCTGCTGACCTTGCGCGAAGGCCGCCTGATCCATGACGGCGACGAATCGGGAGAGGCCCATGGCGCCTAACAACACCAACAAGGGCAAAAGCAACCGGGGCGCCCGCAGCGCCACTCCGGTCAAACCCGGCCGCCAGAAAACGGAACGGCCACGTCGGGTGGCCGGCGCTCACAGCGCCCAGACCTCCCTGAGAGACCGTTTTATCAGCTGGCGCCAGCACCATCGCGACTCCCTGCGCGACGCCCTGCAACGCCTCAATGCCGCCCGCGCCAGCAGCGCCATGACCATTCTGGTCATCGCCATCGCCCTGGCCCTGCCCGCCGGGTTGGCCGTGCTGCTGGACAATGCCCGCGCCATCACCCGGGGCTGGGACGGCAATGCCCATCTGTCCGTGTTCCTGGACATGGATATTAGCGAGGCCCGCCAGCGGGCGCTGGCCGAGGAATGGCAAGGCACCGAAAATATCACCCGCACCGAGGTGATTACCCGCGCCCAGGCGCTGGCGGAGTTCAAGGCCCTGTCCGGTTTCGGTGATGTACTCGAAGCCCTGCCGGACAACCCGCTTCCCCCGCTGATTGTGGTCTTCCCGGACAGCACCGACCCGGTGACCCTGCGCGCCCTGGAGAACCGCCTGGGCGACGCTGATGGTGTGGATCTGGTGCAGCTGGACGTGGAATGGGTACGCCGCCTGCACGCCCTCATCGAGCTGGGAGAGCGACTCATTTCCGCCCTCACCCTGGCGCTGGCCGCCGCCGTGGTGCTGGTCATGGTGAACACCATCCGCCTGGCCATCGAAAGCCGGCGGGAAGAAATTGTGGTGGTCAAGATTGTCGGCGGCACCGACGGCTTCGTCCGTCGTCCCTTCCTCTATACCGGCTTTTGCTTCGGCTTCGCGGGCGGCCTCACCGCAGTCATTCTGGTGCAGGTTGCGCTGTGGTGGCTGGGCGGGCCCATTGATGAATTGCTGATGCTTTATAGCAGCGAGCAATCTCTGACCTCCATGGCCGCATCCAGCCTGATCATCCTGCCCCTGTTCAGCGGTGTACTGGGCCTGCTGGGCGCCTGGCTGGCCGTGGGCCGCCACCTGGGCGATATCGAGCCTAATTTCTGAGGCAAAGGCCCCGCAGCCCGGCTTCAAGCCTGAGCGGGTAGCCTGACAAATTGACGCCCAGGGAACCTGATCGCCCCAAACCCCTCTAATACTCTGTTCATCCGTGCTTAACACGGGCGATGCATGCTCTTCAGCATCGATCAACTGAGTCGATCAAACGGAACTTTTTCGCCTATTAGCACTCTATGAATGCGAGTGCTAATATCAGGACTCAAACGGATTGGGATGCTCGTCAACGAGCGACGCCAACGAGGAGAACACGCGCATGACACACCTTTCAGAACGCGCACAGGCGCTCACATTAGCCGTACCGGGTAACGACCTGGACGCCTACATGCGAGCCGTTAACGCCGTGCCGGTACTCAGCGCAGAGGAAGAACAACGCCTTGGCGAACGACTGTATTACGATCAGGACCTGGATGCGGCACGCAGCCTGGTCCTGTCTCACTTGCGCTTTGTCGCCCACATCGCCCGCAGCTACACCGGTTACGGCCTGCCACTGGGCGACTTGGTGCAGGAAGGCAACGTGGGCCTGATGAAGGCCGTAAAACGCTTTGACCCCACTAAAGGGGTCCGTCTGGTGAGCTTTGCGGTGCACTGGATCAAGGCCGAAATCCACGAATACGTGATCAAGAACTGGCGCATCGTGAAAGTGGCCACCACCAAGGCCCAGCGCAAGCTGTTCTTCAACCTGCGTGGCCAGAAAAAACGTCTGGGCCGCCTGACCATGGAAGAGGCCCAGCGGGTCGCCGACGACCTGGGCGTTACCGCCACGCAGGTCAAGGAAATGGAAGGCCGTCTGGGCGCCTACGACGCCAGCTTCGATGGCCCCACCAACGATGACGACGACAGCACCGTGGTGTCACCCGCCGCCTATCTACACAGCGACAACAGTGACCCGGCCGATCTGCTTGCGGAACAGGACAAGCAGCAGCGCGAAAGTCGCCAGCTGAGCTCCGCCCTGATGGCACTGGACGAACGCAGCCGCGACATTCTGGAACGCCGCTGGCTGGCGGACCAGAAATCCACCCTGCAGGAACTGGCCGACGAATACGGCGTGTCTGCCGAACGGATTCGCCAGCTGGAAAACAACGCCATCAAAAAGCTGCGTAACGCCATCGCAGCGTAAAGATACGCTGCATGCTTCACGCAACAGGCAACACGCTAAAAGCCCCTTCCGAGGGGCTTTTTTGTGCCGCTTTACGGCAACGACACACATCATGCGGCGTAACACGCAAAAACCTTATTCCCGCTGTAGGAACCGAGCTTGCGAAGGTAACCGCCACAGGCTGGCCCGTAAGGGTGAGCGAAGCGAATAACGCCACTTGAGGCGCGAATAGCGGCCCCTCGCAACCCCTTCTCGTTACTCGAAACGACATCCCTCGCCAAGGCTCGGGTTCGCGCCCCAAGCGGCGCTCCTACCCTCGCAACGAATGTACCCCGCGACACGGATATTCCGGTACACTATGCAACCCGAGGCGGCACTCGTTTTGACCGCCACTGCGGAGTCCCGAATGAAAACCCTGCTTGTACTCGGCGCCCTCAACAGCGCCCTTGCCGTCATGCTCGGCGCCTTCGGTGCCCATGGCCTGAAAGCCCGCGTGGACGAATCCCTGCTCGCCACCTGGGCCACCGCCAGCGAATACCATTTCTTTCATGCGCTGGCGCTGCTGCTGGTGGGTTTACTGGCGAAAACGTTCGGCGCCTCCAGCATGGTCACTGCCGGCTGGGTATTGTTTGCCGGTATGCTGGTATTCAGTGGTAGCCTGTACGTACTGGTGTTAAGCGGGCAGAAATGGCTTGGCGCCATTACCCCGCTAGGCGGCACCGCCCTGATCATCGGCTGGCTGATGCTGGCCTGGTCCCTTTTCAAACACGCTTGATAAAGATCATGAAGCTCATTGTGAATGGCGATACGCTCTCCCTGGACGGCAACACCATTGCCGACCTGGTGGCCCAGCTGGAACTGACTGGCCGCCGGCTGGCGGTGGAAGTGAACCGGGACATCATCCCGAAAAGCCAACATGCCGACTTCACGCTGAACGAAGGTGACGTGCTGGAAATCGTGCATGCCATCGGCGGCGGCTGACCCGCACCACCCGAATTGTCCTGACAGCAAACTACTCACCGAATTATCGAGGCCAGAATGTCCGACCTGCTGACCATTGCCGGAAACACCTACTCCTCCCGCCTGCTGATCGGCACCGGCAAGTACAAGGATTTTGAGGAAACCCGCGACGCCATCGAAACCAGCGGAGCAGAAATCGTCACTGTGGCCATTCGCCGTACCAACATTGGCCAGAACGCGGACGAGCCCAACCTGCTCGACTACATCACCCCGGACAAATACACCATCCTGCCCAACACCGCCGGCTGTTTTACCGCCGAAGATGCGGTGCGGTGCTGCAAGCTGGCGCGGGAACTGCTGGATGGCCACGACCTGGTGAAACTGGAAGTGCTCGGCGACCAGAAAACCCTGTACCCGAACATTACCCACACCCTGCACGCCGCCCGCGAATTGATCGACGACGGCTTCAAGGTGATGGTTTACACCAACGACGACCCCATCGTGGCAAAAGAACTGGAAGACATGGGCTGCGTAGCAGTGATGCCATTGGGTTCGCTGATCGGTTCCGGACTGGGTATTCTCAACCCGCACAACATCAAGCTGATCATGGAAGAAGCGAAGGTCCCCATCATCGTGGACGCCGGCGTGGGCACCGCCTCCGATGCGGCGCTGGCCATGGAAATGGGCTGTGACGGCGTGCTTCTCAATTCAGCCGTGGCCCATGCCCAAAAGCCGGTATTGATGGCCTCCGCCATGAAGAAAGCCATCGAAGCCGGCCGCGAAGCCTTCCTGGCCGGGCGCATGCCGCGCAAGGCCTACGCCTCGGCTTCTTCGCCGCTGGATGGTCTGAGTCGCTAGTAAAAGCCCGCTGCCGGCAGGCAAAAAAACGGCGCCACTCAGGGGGGAGTTGGCGCCAAGGGGAAGTGTTGAACCGTTGATGCTCGTGCACTTCAGGCAGAGTTGTATTGAATCTCTGTGTTCACTTTACCCATCCCCGATCAAGGTGGCGTGAAGAGGGCACATTCACCGCCAACCGGTCCTTTTTGTTATAATCCACTGCTACAGCGTCACCCTTTCATCCGCCTCTTTCACTACGGTAGTCCGGCCCCATGCTCGATTTCATCAACCACGATAAAGATCCGGAAACCGGCAAGGTCATGCGCAAGGTGCGCAGCTTTGTCCTGCGCGAGGGCCGCCTGACCGCCGGGCAGCGCAATGCCCTGGATACCCTGTGGCCCCGCTTCGGGCTGGAGCGGGCTCAGGGCGCGCTGGATCCCGAACACGTTTTCGGCCGCGATGCTCCCCGGGTGCTCGAGATCGGTTACGGCATGGGCCAGTCGCTGGCCCAAATGGCCGCCGCCGACCCGGACAAGGACTTTATCGGTATCGAAGTGCACCGTCCCGGCGTAGGCGCCCTGCTAATGGAAATCGAGCAGCAGGGCCTGAATAACCTGCGCAGCTACTGTGACGATGCGGTAGAGATTCTTGAACTGTGTATTCCCGACAACAGCCTGGCACGGGTGCAACTCTACTTCCCCGACCCCTGGCACAAGAAGAAACACCACAAGCGCCGTATCGTCCAGCCCGCCTGGGTGGCGCTGGTGCAGCGCAAATTACAGCCCGGCGGCATCCTGCATATGGCCACGGACTGGGAAAACTACTCCGAACACATGATGGAAGTGATGAACACGGCCGAGGGATTCAACAATGCGGCAGGGCCTGGCGGCTTCTCGCCGCGCCCGAGCTGGCGCCCGGAAACCAAGTTTGAGCGCCGCGGAGAAAAACTTGGCCACGGAGTCTGGGACTTGTTGTTCGAGAAAAGCGCTTAACAGGAAAGAATTCGTTCTACAAACGGGCAAAAAAACCGCAGCGTGGGCTGCGGTTTTTCTTTGCTCGATCTCAGCGGAAGTAGCCTTCCACCCCCAAGCTTAAGCTGTTGTATTCCAGCTCTTCACCCATTTCATCTTCAAAACTGTAGAAGGTGTAACCGGCGACAATACCGCCTTTGCCCTGATTGAAGAGAAATTTACCACGCAGGCCATAGAAAAAATCCCGACCATCGCTGCTGCCTTTAGACGTTCCGAGGGCAGTGGTAGTAGTGGATTCGCCATCCCAGTTCTGCAAACCCAATGTCCCCCCCAAATAAACGGTGTCCGCAAGTGGGAACATGATATCAGCAGCCAGGTACAGACCATCGGCATCCACCTCATATTCGCCTATCTTCATTCCACCAGTGAACACCTCTCCGGATTGCTCCCCGAATTGGCGATACCCAACCCGAATAGAAGACGCGCCACTAAAAGCATACCCCAGGTACAGGTCTGGGCCGGTACTGGCACCATCATCTTCTACGTTGAAGCCGCTACCCAGTACATCTTCCAGCTCATCAGCAAAATTGCCGGTATCCCGCGCAAAGCCTCCACCCACAAGAAAGCCTCCTTTCAGGCTATCTTCGGCAGCCCAGGAATTTCCGGTGGCCAAGGTTACCAGCAACATCACTAGCGTTTTTTTCATGATTCCCCCCTTATTTTGGCAAAGGCGGCAAGACTAATAGCTAAACGGCAGATGGAAAATCTTTTTCTTATCGTTGCGATATTGCTTACACGCTTTTGAGAGATGTCGCACTGGCAACCCCCATCGCCCCCATCGTGCCCAGCACCAGCAACGCCCAATCGTTCCCCAACATGGCCACCGCCGCACTGATACCGCCAACCGCCAGCAACAGAACGCCAATCACGGTATTGCTCACCGCAGTGTAATCGGTGCGCTTGGTGCCGCCCGCCATGTCCACCATGTAGGTCTTGCGGCCGATACGCACGCCGGCATGGGCAATAGCCAGGATGAAAAAAGCCACCGGGTACAACCAGTGCATCCCCTCTGCCTGCACACCGGACACCGACACCGCGCCCGCCACCACACACACCAGCGCCGCCAGCGCGCCACCGCGAACCATCACGGTGCGGCTGGAGCTGTCCGCCATATAGCCCCACACCGTGGCACTCACCGCACTGGCCAGGCTCGACGCCAACACGAAACTCCCCAGCAGCAACGCCAGGCTGGATTGCTCTTTCGCCAGCAACACCAGAAACGGCGACGCCAATGACGACGCCATCAGCAAGGCACGGGTGATTACGAAACGCCGAAAAGGCGCATCGTCCTTCAACAGGGACAAGCTATTCCAGGCCTCGCGAAGGGCGTTGCTACCGCCCTCGCTGGCACCGGGATATTCATCCACGGACAGAAACATCAGCGCGGCCACCAACCAGGCCGCACCGGCACCGGCCAGCAGTGCACTGTAGAACAGGACGGAAGGGTCGCTGTCGCCACGGAAGATCAACAGCGTCAGCCCGAAGGTCAGCGCTCCGGACAGCGTGGCCGACAGTCCGGTGAGCCGGCCACGGCGGGATTTGGGAATGCACTTGCCCTGCACATCCTTCATGGACACGGAACAGAAGCCCCGGCTGATGCTAAAGAGCACCAGCAGGCCAACAATCCCCCACCCCGCGGCCAGGCCATCCAGCAACCAGACCACCAGCGCCATGCCCAGCACGGACAATCCCTGCAGCGCCGCTCCCAGCACCCAGAAGCCCTTGCGTACGGGATAGCGCCGCACCAGCGCGCCGATCATCAACTGAGGAATCAGCGAGCCGGACTCGCGAATCGGCACCAGCAAACCGGCCAGAGAGCCCGGCGCGCCCACCGCACTGATCAGCCAGGCCAGCACGGTTTTCGGGTTGATCAACAGGTCGCCGACCTTGGTCAGCGTATTGGCGGCGATAATGCGAAAGAAGTTGCCCGGCACCTCCCGGCAAGCGTCCTCACTAATGTCCGTACAGGTGCGCGCATCTTCATCGTTGGCCACTTTTTCATACAAAGCGTCCACTACCGATTCTTTCTTCATACCCTTCCTGATAATCGCTAGACGCCGAATGCCGGATGCCTGACGAAAAACACGCGGCCTGAAATGCTGCCGCTATTCCGAGACGCTTTCCCCGTTTTGCGGCGCGCAGGGGTTTTGTATGAAAGCATCCGGCATACTGGATGCACAGAACCGCGAAAATACCGTGCCCGATTCGGCAGGATACCATGGCAACGGCCGGGCTTTGATTGCGCCCCCACCGGGCGGGCTTTAGACTTTGCGACATCTCTTGCTAGCGAGTCATCATGTCGCAACAGAATCCCGACGTCTTGCCCCATGCCGCCGCCGGCTCCGTAGGGCTGATCGAGCCACAGGTTCACCACTTCGACACCCCGTTGGAGCTGGAATGTGGCCGCACGCTGCCGACCTATGATCTGGTTTATGAAACCTACGGCACCCTGAACAGCGACGCGTCCAACGCGGTGCTGATCTGCCATGCCCTGTCTGGCCACCATCACGCCGCCGGCTATCACCGGCCGGACGACAAACGCCCGGGCTGGTGGGATACCTGTATCGGCCCCGGCAAGGTCATCGACACGGACCGCTTCTTCGTAGTGAGCCTGAACAACCTGGGCGGCTGCCACGGCTCTACCGGCCCGGCATCCATCAATCCGGAGACCGGCCAGCCTTGGGGTCCGGATTTTCCCATGATGACGGTGAAGGACTGGGTGAACAGCCAGGCACGGCTGGCCGATGTGCTGGGTATCCAACGCTGGGCCGCGGTCATCGGCGGCAGCATGGGGGGCATGCAGGCTCTGCAGTGGTCCATCGATTACCCGGAACGCCTCAGCCATGCAGTGGTCATCGCCGCCGCGCCGAAGCTCTCTGCCCAGAACATCGCCTTCAATGAAGTGGCGCGACAGTCGATTCTGACCGACCCGAACTTCCACGGCGGGCGTTATTACCTGCACGATACCTACCCACGCCAGGGGCTGATTCTGGCGCGCATGGTCGGCCACATCACCTACCTGAGTGACGACGCCATGCGCATGAAGTTCGGCCGCGACCTGCGCGCCGGGCGTTTCCATTTCGGCTTCGACGTGGAGTTTCAGGTGGAATCCTACCTGCGCCATCAGGGCGAGGTGTTTTCGCGCAACTTCGACGCCAACACCTACCTGCTGATGACCAAGGCGCTGGACTATTTCGACCCGGCCCGGGAGTTTGACCACTCACTGGAGCAAGCGCTCGCCAAACCCAGCTGCAACTTCCTGGTCATGTCGTTCACCTCGGACTGGCGCTTCGCGCCGGAACGCAGCCGGGAAATCGTTAACGGCCTGGTCCACGCCGGGCGCAATGTGAGTTACGCGGAAATCGACACACCCAAGGGCCACGACGCCTTCCTGCTGGACATTCCCGAGTACACCAAGCTGTTCGGCGCCTACATGCACAGGGTCGCCAACGAGGTGGAAAACAGCGCCAACGAGACTGAAAACAGGGCAACAAACGTGGAGGCCAGCACCGATGCGTGATGACCTGCAGCTAATCAGCGACTGGATTCCCCACAACGCAACCCTGCTGGATCTGGGTTGCGGCGACGGCACCCTGCTGGCCCACCTGAAAACGCACAAGCAAACCGCCGGCTATGGCCTGGAAATCAACCAGGACAACCTGGCCGCCTGTTTTGAAAAGGGCGTGAATGTGCTGGAGCAGGATCTGGACGGCGGGCTGGGCAATTTCCAGGATCACCGCTTTGATTACGTGGTGATGACCCAGGCCCTGCAAGCGGTGCTGCGCCCGGACCAGATCCTCAACGAAATGGTCCGCGTCGGTCGCGAAGCGATTATCACTTTCCCCAACTTCGGCCACTGGAAAGTCCGCGCCTACCTGGGCCTGAAAGGGCGCATGCCGGTGTCGTCCGCGCTGCCCTACGAGTGGTACAACACCCCGAACATTCACCTGTGCACCGTGCAGGATTTTGAAACCCACTGCCGAAAGCACGGCATTCGTATCCTCGAACGCCAGGTGATTAACCGTAATCACCGCACCAGCGTGCTCAGCAAATGGTGGCCAAATCTGTTCGGGGAAATCGCTATTTATCGGGTGACGGTTTAATTCAGGAGCAAGTGGAAAGTTCAAAGTTGAAAAGCGCGGTAGAGTTGGCAGGGCTCTGTCAGGCCCTCGCCGCGATACCACTTCTTTTGCAGCGCGAGGACATTGCCATTTCGAGCAACCCACAGCCTTTCCCCGCGTTTTGAACTTTCAACTTTGAACTTTCAACTCATCAGGATACCCCATGGAAAAACTCGTTCTCGCCTCCGGCAACGCCAAGAAACTCGCCGAAATGCAGCACCTGCTGGCCCCGCTCAACATTGAAGTGGTCGCCCAGAGTGAGTTCGATGTGCCGGAAGCCGAAGAAACCGGCAGCACCTTTGTGGAAAACGCCATCATCAAGGCCCGCAATGCCTGCAAGCACACCGGCCTGCCCGCCATCGCCGACGATTCCGGACTCGAGGTCGCCGCTCTGAACGGCAGCCCCGGCATCTTCTCCGCCCGCTTTTCCGGGGTCGGTGCCAGCGACGCCAAAAACAACGCCCTGCTGGTAGAGATGCTCACCGAGATTCCGGAAGAGGCTCGCCAGGCCCGCTACGTGGCATTGATTGTATTGATGCACCACGAAGACGACGCCACCCCACTAATCTGCCAGGGCAGCTGGAACGGACGCATCGTACTGGAACCCCAGGGCGAGCAAGGTTTTGGCTACGATCCCCATTTCTTTGTGGAAGCAAAAGGCTGCACCGCCGCGCAGCTGCCCGCGGAGGAAAAAAATGCCATCAGCCACCGGGGCAAGGCCATGGCTCTCCTGATCGAAGCATTGAAAGCCTGACGACCGCGCAGGGAGTGAGCGCCTTCACCGCGCCTTCGCTCCCCTCTGATAAGGTCAGGGTTTACCGTCAGCAAGGAGCCGCTTCGGTGCCAACCCCACGTCGCCCTTATCCACAACATTACCTCTGCCTTGCCCTGCTACTGCCTGCCGCCCTGAGCGAGGCCAACCCGCTACACGGCAGCCTGCAGACGCAATGGCACAGCCGCTATGTGAGCGAAGGCCGCGACAATCTCGATGGCCACAGCCTGCATAGCCTGGGCGGCGACCTGACAAAAGACCACGGGGCCCTGGGGGTCTGGCAAGCCTGGGGCGCTGGCAGCAGCGACTACCGGGAGAACAACCTGTTCGCGGAATACGCGCCGGGCATCGGCCGCTGGGAACCGTACCTCAACGTGACCTACCTGCAGTTCCACGCGGACGACCCGGCACTGGACACCCCTGATGACGTGGAAGCCGGCTTCGGTATCGCCACCCATCTGCAGCCCTGGCTGGCCCTGCGCGCAGACGGCACCTGGAGCAGGCAGGCCGACGGCGCTTTCTATGCGCTATCACTGGTAGGGGAACAGCAGCTCTGGGCAACCGGCATCGCGCAACTGCGGCTGACGCAAGCCTATGATCAGGGTTACGCCAGCGAGGACTATGACGGCCCCAATCACCGCGAAGTGGGTGTGATGCTGACCTTGCACTGCCACCGGTCGGTCAACCTGTGGGCCGGCTGGCAGCACAGCTGGGCAGGAGAAGATGTGCGCCGCGACGGCGGTGGTGACCTCAGCTGGGGACAGGTCGGGGTGATGGGTTACTTCTGAGCCCGCGCCAGCCACCGGTCCAGCGCATTGGCAAACCGCCCCTTGTCCTGACTGGAGAAGCTGGCCGGGCCGCCGGTCTGCATCCCCGCCGAACGCATTTCTTCCATGAAATCACGCATATTCAGGCGTTCGCGCACGGTATCCTTGTCCAGCCAGTGACCACGAGGCGTCACCGCCTCGGCGCCCTTTTCCACCACTTCAGCGGCCAACGGTATGTCTTGGGTCACCACCAGATCGCCGGCCTCACAGCGCTGCACGATTTCATTATCCGCCACGTCAAAGCCCTGCCCCACCTGAATGGAACGGATCAACGGCGTACGTGGTACGGCGATATGCTGATTCGCCACCAGCGTGCAGGGAACCTGCGCTCGCTGTGCAGCACGGAATAACACTTCTTTCACCGGACGCGGGCACGCATCCGCATCAACCCAGATATGCATAAATGGCAGTTAATAATGAGCAATTAATAGTGAACAACTAAAGAAAAACCCCTAGTCACCCGACTCTGTTACCATACTCCAACCCGGCACTGTTTTTTATCTGTCGCTATTAATTATTCACTATTCATTATTCATTGCCCTTCCATGCCCCTGACCAACCCGCCGCTCTCGCTGTACATCCACACCCCCTGGTGCGTGCGTAAATGCCCCTATTGCGATTTCAACTCCCATGAGCGGGGCGAGATTCCGGAAGCCGCCTACCTGCAGGCCCTGCTTACCGATCTGGAACAGGATTTACCGCTGATCGGTGACCGTCCAGTGGAAACGGTGTTTATCGGCGGCGGCACCCCCAGCCTGATGTCCGCCGACTTTTACCGGCAACTCTTTCAGGGCATTCGCCAGCGACTGACCCTGCAGGCAGACGCCGAGATCACCCTGGAAGCCAACCCCGGCACCCTGGAAACTGGCCGCTTCGAAGGCTTTCGCGACGCGGGCATCAACCGCCTGTCTATCGGTGTCCAGAGTTTCAATAACGCGCACCTGCAAGCGCTGGGGCGCATCCACGATGCCAGCGCCGCCATCGACGCCGCCCACCAGGCGCGGGCCGCCGGCTTCGACAATTTCAATCTGGATATCATGCATGCGCTACCCGGGCAGAGCCACGCCCAGGCCCTGGACGATCTGCAGCAGGCCATCGCCCTGCAACCCACGCACCTGAGCTGGTACGAACTGACCATCGAGCCGAATACTGTTTTCTACCGCGCGCCGCCGGTCCAGCCAGACAGCGACGCCATGGCCGACACCGAACAGGCCGGCTTCGCCCTGCTCGCTCAGCACGGCTACCAACGCTACGAAATTTCCGCCTTCGCGCAATCTGGACGCCGCTGCCGGCATAATCTCAATTACTGGCAATTCGGGGACTATCTCGGAATTGGCGCCGGCGCCCACGGCAAGATCACCCAGGCCTCGCAGGGTCACGTGCACCGGTACCAGAAAACCCGAAAACCCGAGGACTACCTGGCCGACGCCGCCCATGCCCGCCGTCAGCACCAGCCCATTGCCCGCGAAGATCGCCTGTTCGAGGCCCTGCTAAACGGCTTGCGTCTGGTGGACGGCATCACCTGGCAAACGCTGGCGCAAGCCACCGGAGAGCCGGTCTCACAATGGCAAAACGCACTGACCCCGTTGGAGCAGCAGGGGTTGCTCGCCATCACAGACCAGCGGCTGGCCTGTACCGATAATGGTTTGCGCCACCTGAACGGATTGCTGGAAAAACTGGCGGCGGCGCTTTTGTAAACGGCACGCCCGTCCACACGCCGACAAAAGCGCTTGAACCCTATTGCAAGGCTATTCACACTGAATGGCGGGATCACAAAAGATTATGACTATGACAAAAACACGCAGCGGGCGCGAACAGGCGCTAGCAGAAAGAGAACAGCTCTTTATTGAGGCAACCCGACAGCAGCTTTGCGATGAAGGCTTGCTGGGCGTGCAGATGGCGGCCATTGCCCGCAGCTGCAATTTTGCCACTGGTACGCTCTATCACCACTTCGCGTCCAAGGAAGACCTGCTTATCGCGGTCTGCACCGAGCTGACCACCACACGGCGGGAATACTTCGAGAAAGTCGCCCATTCCGACCTGTCCAGTCGCGACAAGATGCTGGGGTTTTCCCTGGCCTACTCACTGTTTGCCCAGCACTACCCTGAACACTTCCGGCTCGAACAGTACATCATGACAGAAGTCGTCTGGCTGGCGTCGTCACCCAGCCGTCGGGAGCAGTTCCTGACCGCCACCCAGCCCATTGGCAGGATGGTAGAACAGGTCGTTCGCGATGCCATTGGCAATAACGAACTGGAAGACCATGGTCAGGACCCGCTGACATTCAGCATCGGCCAGTGGTCCATGGCCATGGGCATGCATACGCTGATCCATGCCGACGGCATCCTGGATATGTACGACCTGAAAGACCCTCACAGGTTGCTACTGCGCAACGTACAGCTGCAGCTCAATGCCATGCAGTGGCAACCGCTTGACGACAGCCCCTTTGATGACGGCGCACTGAGCAGCAAAGTCACCAGCCTCTGCGATTACCTGTTCGCGGATCTGTGCAAGGAAAAAGGCAGTTGCCTCAAGCTTGGCAGCGCCTGACCCCGGCTCGACCGTTTGCTCACCCATAAAAAAGCCCCGCAATGCGGGGCTCTTTTGTGGTGAACAATGGCCGGCGGTTATTCCGCACTGGCCACCGCTTCCTGTTCTGCGCTTTTCTGCATCTCTTTTTCCGCCTTCAGGCTCTCATGCTGAGCCGGCGTACAACCGAGGCAACGAACGAAGGTATTCTTGCCCGGGTTCATCACCAGCACTTCGCCGGCTTCTCCCGGATTGCCCCCCAGCAGACTGAACGGCAGCGTAACCACATACAGGCCAGCCCCCACCACCGTGGAAACCAGCAGCAATGGGCGCGCAAAAACCGCGTCGCCGATCATTGCCATTTCCCCCGGCCGATCCAGCTTTGATTCAGCCGCCTGTGCCGTGACGGGCGCCATGGCAGCAAACAGCATGGTGGAGGCGAGTACGGATGCCACTACCGGGCGCTTTGCTCGCTTCATGGTGAGTCCCTCTTGTATTTTTATAGTTAAAGTATCGCTGACATTGTTTCAGCTAAGTCGTTAATATTCCGACAATTGCATCACAATCTACACCTTTGTTCTTAGGCCAGCAATAGGTCAGGCGCTCAATCATTGATCAGCACCGACGCGAGGCGATCCCCCCATCCTTCACCCCGTCACCGCTGGCATTGCGGGCAATAGGCCGTACTGCGCTGGCCATGCCGATCCGCCTTCAGGATGGCTTCGCATTGCAGGCAGGGCTGGCCAGCGCGGCCATACACATTCAGCGACTGGGCAAAATACCCGGGCTGACCATCGGCGCGGGTAAAATCCTTCAGAGTCGTCCCGCCCGCTTCAATCGCCCGGGCCAGCACCACCTTGATGGCCTCCGCCAGCGCCTGATAGCGCGCCAGGGAAATACGCCCGGCCGCCCGTGATGGATGGATACCCGCCATGAACAGGCTTTCCTGGGCGTAAATATTGCCCACCCCCACCACCGTGGCGTTATCCATGATGAAGCTCTTCACTGCCACCTTGCGTCCCCGGGAGCGGGCAAACATCCTCTCACCGTTGAACGCCTCGCTGAGCGGCTCCGGTCCCAGCGACTGCAACAAGCTGTGTGGCTCTTCGCCGGCCTGGAACAGCACCGTGCCGAACCGGCGCGGATCGTTGAAACGCAGCGCCTTGCCGCTATCGAGCAGCAGGTCCACATGGTCGTGTTTGCGCAATGGCAAGGTCGCATCCACCACCCGCAGGGTGCCGGACATGCCCAGATGAATCAGCACCTGCCCGTGCTCCAGCTCAATCAACAGGTACTTGGCCCGCCGGCGCAGGGCCACAACGGGGCAATCACGCAACGCATAAAGCGCCTCACTCACCGGCCAGCGCAGGCGCGGCTCACGCACCGTGACCGACGTCAAAATGCGTCCCTGCACATGCGGACGAATGCCGCGCAGGGTGGTTTCCACTTCAGGTAATTCAGGCATAAAAAAGGCAATGAATAGTTAGTAATGAATAATTAATAACGAAAACCAACACAACATCCAAAAGCATGCATGTCTTAGGCTACACTGCTTCCGCAACTCGTTTTTCAATTATTCATTATTAACTATTAACTATTCATTATTAATTTACTCTCATGTCTCTCACTTACTGGCTCGGCGTCGATACCGGCGGCACTTTTACTGATTTTGTTCTGCTGGGCGACGGCGAACCGCGCATCCACAAAGTGCTGTCCACCCCCTCATCCCCGGAACGCGCCATCCTGCAGGGCATCAGGGACCTGAGCCTGAGTAATGCCATGGCCAGCGGGCAGTTGGCCATTGTGCACGGCACCACCGTGGCCACCAACGCGGCCCTGGAAGGCAAGGGCGCCCGCACCCTGCTGATTACCAATGAAGGGCTGGAGGATATCCTCCGCATTGGCCGCCAGAACCGCCCGGAACTCTACAATCTGACGCCCCCCAGCAACGCCTCTGCGGTCAGCCTGCTGCCCGCGCTCGGCTGCCCGGCACGGCTGGATGCCGCCGGCCACCCGGTGACGCCGCTCACCGACGAACACATTGCCACCCTGTTGAGCGCCGTCCGCGAGCTGGACCCGGAATCCATCGCCCTGTGCCTGCTGTTCAGCTACCTGAACCCGGAACACGAACAACGGCTCAATGACGCCTTGTGTGATGCCGGCTTTGCGGTGAGCCCATCGCACCAGATACTGCCCACCCGGGGCGAATACGAACGGGGCATGGCCACCTGGCTGAATGCCTGGCTGGCCCCCCGCGTCGCCGACTACCTGCAACGCCTGCAACAGGCCACGGCCCCCGCGCCACTGGCGATCATGCAATCCCACGGTGGCACCATTGCCTCACAGCAGGCGGCCGATCTGGCCGTCAACCTGCTGCTGTCCGGCCCTGCCGGCGGGCTGGCCGCTGCCCAGCGGCTAGGTCATCAGCTGCAGCAACCGCAGCTGATGACCTTCGACATGGGCGGCACCTCCACCGATGTGGCCTTGCTTGATGGCGATATCCGCCTGACCCAGCAGGGCCACATTGGCCCCTATCCGGTAGCCGTTCCCATGGTGGACATGCACACCATCGGCGCCGGCGGCGGCTCGCTGGCCTATGTGGATGACGCGGGCCTGCTGCACGTGGGGCCGCAATCCGCTGGTGCCGACCCCGGCCCCGCCTGCTACGGCAAAGGCGGGCAACAGGTCACCGTCACCGATGCCAATGTGGTGCTGGGCCGGCTGCAGCCGGACTTTGCCCTCGGCGGCTCACTGGCGCTGGATGTGCCCGCCGCGGAACAGGCCATGGACAGGCTCGCCCAGGCCCTGGGCCTGACTCGCCAGCAAGCCGCCGACGGGGTGCTGGCGCTGGCCAACGAACACATGACCCAGGCGCTGCGGGTAATCTCCATCCAGAAAGGCTTCGACCCCGCGGACTTCGCACTGATGAGCTTCGGTGGCGCCGGCGGCCTGCATGTCTGCGCGCTGGCCGACAACCTGGGTATGACCCAGGCCATTGTTCCGCAACGGGCGGGCGTCCTGTCTGCCGAAGGGCTGGTCTACGCCCCGCGCAAACGGGAAATGCTGCAGGCACTGCCAGAACAGATAGACGAGCCCCTGTTGCACGAACGCATTGCGCAACTGCAACAGCAGGGCCAGGCAGAGCTCATTGCCGAAGGCGTCAGCGCAGACCGGATTCGCCACCGGGTGTTTGTGGACATGTGCTACCGGGGGCAATCTTCCGTCCTGCAGATTGACTGGGAGCCCACCCTGGCCGACCGGGAAACCGGCTTCCACACCGCCCACCAGCAGCGCTTTGGTCACCAGCTGGGGCTCCCCGTTGAGCAGGTCAACCTGCGCGTCCAGAGCCAGGCCCAAAACAGCCCGCCTGCCCAGCCAGATCGCCATACCCGGTCAGCGTCAGCAGAACGCCTTATCACCTTGCCCGGCATAGACACCCCAGTGGCCGTGTATAACCGCGAATCACTGGGCGCCGGGCAGCGTATCGCCGGCCCTGCCCTGATCTACGAAGCCGTGGGCACCACCTGGCTGGCCGCAAACTGGCATGCCACCGTCGATTCCCAGGGGCACCTGTTGCTGCAACGGAAGGCATAGCAGCAGTGCCCATTCGTCAGTCAGCAAGCACCTTTGGGACCCTGATTGGCCGTAAAGTCCGAATTTGACCCGTTTAGTGTCTTATGTCCGTCATCCCGGGTAGGGCACAATAGCGGCTCCGTCTTTTTACTGTGCGACATCTATGCTGAATTATCTGAGTGAGGGCCTTCTGGCTCCGAGTCTCGGTGCCCTGGTGCTGATCACCCTGGCCATGACCCACGTGACCATTGTCAGCGTCACCGTTTACCTGCACCGCTATTCCGCGCATCGGGCGCTGGACATGCACCCGGTGCTCAAGCATTTCTTCCGTTTCTGGCTGTGGCTCACCACCGCCCAGAACACCCTGGAGTGGACTGCCATCCACCGCAAACACCACGCCAAGTGCGAGACCGAAGAGGACCCGCACAGCCCGGTGGTGAAAGGCATTCGCAAGGTACTGAGCGAAGGGGCCGAACTGTACCGCGAAGAAGCGGAAAACGAAGAGACCCTGAAGAAGTATGGCGCTGGCTGCCCGAACGACTGGGTGGAACGTAACGTCTATTCCCGTTTCCCCATGGGCGGCATTGCTCTGATGGCGGTCATCGACCTGCTGCTGTTTGGCGCCGCGGGCATTACCGTGTGGGCCGTTCAGATGATCTGGATCCCGCTGTTCGCCGCTGGCGTCATCAACGGCCTGGGCCACTACTGGGGTTACCGCAACTTCGAGTGCGCCGATGCGTCGCGCAATATTTCCCCCTGGGGCATCCTGATTGGCGGCGAAGAGCTGCACAACAATCACCACACCTACCCCAACTCCGCCAAGCTATCCGTACGCCGCTTTGAATTCGATGCCGGCTGGGCCTGGATTCGCCTGTTCGAGATGCTGGGACTGGCCAAGGTGAAGAAAGTCGCCCCGAAACCGGCCCTGGAAAAAAGCGCCCGCGGGATCGACCTGGACGCGCTTCGCGGCGTCATGCAACACCGCTTTCAGGTCATGCGCCATTACCGCAAGACCGTGATTACGCCGGTCTTCAAACAGGAACAGGCCCGCGCCTGTGACGCCACCCGCGACCTGTACGGCCGCGCCAAGGCGTTGCTGCACCGGGACCTCACCCTGATCAAGCCCAATCAGGAACTGCGCCTGAAAAGCCTGACCGAGAACAACGAAACCCTGGAAGCGATTTACCAGTTCCGTCTGCGCCTGCAGGATATCTGGACGCAGACCAGCCGCAGCTCATCGGAAATGGTGGACGCATTGGAGAAGTGGTGCCACGACGCCCGCGAATCCGGCATCCACGCGCTACAGGAATTCGCCGACCGGTTACCTCATTACCGGCACGCTACTGCCTGAAACGAAAACGGCCGCTAATGCGGCCGTTTTTCATTCATCTCTTTCCAAGCATTTTCCCCGTTTTTTTGGTTCATCGCGGAATGGAGTGATGAGTCGATTTCAGGCGTTACCTCTTTATCCAACCTCGACAATCGCTGGGCGCCAGATGCCCGACGACGGACGCTTGCATTTCAAACCATGGCCGCTATGCGATCTTCGCAAAACGAATGGCTCAATGATTCCCTGAATAATGGCCCTGGAGCCCTCAAAAGAAATACCGCAATAGCGACAGCCACTCAGGCTATGGGGGTCTACGTCAGGCATCCGGCGTCGAGCGTTTGGCAACAAAGTGCGGAGGGATTCGCTATAAGCTAACCAAACGGCAAGAAGCGTGTTATTCACTCTAATCCGTGATGAACCTTTCTTGGTCGGCCAGCATTGAATACCGGTTTACATGCTCAGCCCTGTGCAGACGCAACAGTGATGTTCTCAATCACCTGAATGGCATCCTGATTTGCCGCTGAGACATTCACCGAAATCCCTCCCAAGCCCACACCCAACGTGCGCAGAAGAGGATTGATCAAAGCATCGCCCAGACTGACGACCACATCCGAAAGCAGATCCTCAATCAAATCGATCACGGGATTCAGCACCTGACCAAGTGATATCCCTCCCAGCGTACCCTCCAGCAAACTTGCGTTAACCGTGAGCCCAAGATTAAGACCGGCCAAGCCACTTCCCAGATCCTCATAGCCCACCTCAGCACAACCAGTCAGCGGGTCACAATAAAGATCATAGCGAGGATCCAGCACCACCCTTTCCTCTGTTCCTGGTACGGTGCCATCCAGTTCGGCATCAAGATGCAATAGTGGATCAATCGACAACAAACCGAACAAGAGACTGATTCGACCCACATCCGCATCCAGAGGCGAGGATTGCAATTCGCCCTCACTATCCAGGCTTCCTGTCACGATCCGGGCCACTTCCCGTTCCAGCTCGACAGTAAATTCCACGGTATTGGAAGAACCTGCCGCACAATCAGCTGCGACCAGGTACCCACGACCGCCACCGGCGTTCACTGCCAGGGGTATTTCCAGATCGGCCAGAGAAAAGTCCACAATCCCCAATATAGGGATCGGCAGAATCTCGGCTCTTGCCCGTAACTGTAGAGTCACATCCGGTGCGTAAAACTGTGTCCTCCAGTTACCGTCAGCATCCTGCCTCGCCGGCCCGATAGCCACGGTGGGAGGTTCCCCCACGTGTAGCCCCAGATCCACCGTTTCAATATCCGCAATCAGGGGGATATTGAGGTCATTGATATTCAATGGCAGATCCAGCACGCCTCCCTGACCAGCCTGTTGTTGCTCAGCCAGATTCAGCACCAGGCTGATCACCAGATCATAGACCGGAAACTCACTGTCTTCCGGTACTGAGGTCGCCTCAACCACCTCAATGACATCACTGACCTTGATGGTTTCAATACCTTGCGAGGTAGCAATATCATCCAGCAAAGAAGCAACCGGTGCGGCAACGCCACCCACATCAGCAATCGCGGATGCCAGTTGATCCGCATCCAGCCCCAGCAGCTCCGTCAGATCATCCACCGCCAACGCGGACAATAAATCTCCGAGCTGCACGGTGGCGTTTTCCAGGCTATCCAGGCTGGTTGGATCCAGAGAAAAGCCCGGCTGATTCAAGACCACCCCCAACAGCGAGCCCAATAGTGAGCCGTCGCCACCGACCCCAGCGGTGCCTCCGGCAGCACTGATCGTCGCTGTCACCTCGCGACGGGCGGCCGCATTCACCGACATATCCAGCGTGCCAAAGGTGGACTCGGGCAATAGCAGGGAAATGGGCTCACTACGGGTATAGGTCACCAGTACGGCATTACTTTCTTCAACGAAGTTCACCGGCCGAAACGAAAGGACATTGCTGCCGTCCGCGTCTTCAATCAGGCCGACCTGAACCTGCAACGAGCCATCCTCTTCACTAAAACCCTGAGCCTGAGCAGCAGCAAGGGCCCGGGCTTGAATCACAGCCGTGCTAACAAATTGGCCTCCACAACTCTGCGCCTCTGCCGCCCCTGCCTGCGCCGCCACATTCACCTGCGCCTGCATTTCGCCGCGCAGCATATACAGGCGCGCGCCATCCAGTGCCATCACCGACAGGATGACGACAATCAACAACAGCAGCGGTGTAATCACCGTCAGGGCGCCTTGCTGGCGCCGGCGATTACTCGTCGCGGGTCTGTTCACCGAAGGTGTCCGGTATGGCCGTGCGGAATGAATCCGCCAGGCGACGCTGGGTATCCACATAGATAGGCGCCGAGAGCTCACTTTTTGCGGCCGGACGAGAGTCCCGCTGCTGGTTCAGCAACCAGTCGGTCACTGTTTCCGGCACATTGTTTACCACTTGATCGGATACACCGAAGCTATAATTCTGCTCGGGCTCGGCCGCCACGGCCAGGCCCGGCAGAAGAAGCACAAGAAGCCATTTATTCATGGTGCGACCCTCCCGAACTGTTGACTGAGTTTCTCCGCATAGGCCATTTCGTCCTCGGAAAAACCGTATTGAGACTGCAATTCCTGGATGCCTTTTTCGTTATTACTCATCAGGTAGGCCACTGCCAGATTCTGGCGAACCGGCCCCTGGCCATTCGCCAGCTCCAGGGCCGTGCGCAATTCAAATGCTGCATCGTCATAACGGCCAACCAGCAACAACGCATAACCGTAATCGTTGCGCACCTGGGATGTGGCTGGTGCCATATCACGGGCTTTTTCCAGATGTGAAATTGCCGACATGACCTCATGGCGCTTCAGCAACACCATGCCCAGACCATGTTCACTGCGGCCATCACCACAACGGTTGGCCATGGCCCGATACACCTCTTCCGATTCTTCCAGTTTGCCGGACGCCGCCAGTAACTGCCCGTAACGCAACCAGTGATCGATGGCGTTCATCGGATCATTCTCCAGCTGCGCCAACGCCGCATAGTTGCGCCCTTTGGCCATCAGGGTATCGACCATTTCCAGGTCCACCCTTTGCTCCGGCTGCAGCGCATCCTTGCAGACAATGCCAGACACATCCACGGTGCCGCTCGCCTGTGCAGGCGCGCTTTGGTGGGCGCAGCCCGCCAGCACTGTCAGCAGCGCCCCAGCACACAGACCTCCCCAATTACTGCCACGCATGTCCCTGCTCCCTTTCATCGTGTCAACGCCTCGGCAATGGACACCACCGCCGGGCCACCAATCAGAATAAATAACGCCGGCAGCATGAAAGCCATCATGATCACCGTCATTTTCGCCCCGATCCGGTTGGTTTCTTCCCGGATCCGGTTACGCTCCACGTTCTGTGCTTCGTCAATAATCTGGTCCAGGCTGTGCGATACACCGGCCCCTAACTGGCTGCTCTGTTTCATCAGCACCACATAACTGCGCAGCACCGGAATCCGTTTATTTTCACCCAGCTCATCCAGCGCCTGGGTGCGTTCCGCACCGGATTTCATTAACCGGTTAAACCGGTCAATACGGGCAATCAGGATTGGCAGCAACGGGCGGCCCTGCACACCAATAATGCGCAGCACGCGCTCCAGTGACAGCCCCGCCTCCATCAGCATGCGCGTCATGTGACACAGCTCCACCGCTTCCAGGTTCTGGCGCATTTCCGCCTGCGCCCCCATGCCACGAATGGTTCTGCGCGGCAAAATAAATCCTGCCGCCGACATCAACAGCCCGCCCAGCGCGCCGAAAAACAGAAACCCGATGGCCGCCACCAACACCGGCAACAACCAACACGACAATAAATAAATCACCTGGGACTGTTCACGGGTTTTACCCATGCCTTTCAGCGCAAGGCGAATATCTTCGTAATCACTGGCCGCCAGGGAAGACTCTGTCAACGCCCCGGAAATACGCCACAGCCAGAAACCGCCACTGTCATTTTCCACACGGACGCCCGCAGTGTCGTGCAACCGGGCATGAACTCGTGCCCGCATTTCCCATTCCCGTGCCTTGAACAGCAGCAGCCACAGCGCCACCAGCACAAGGACGACGGACAGCGCCAGAAACAGATCACTCACGCCCCACCCCCTGCACCATGCGCCAGATAATCACCACACCGATGCCCTGCAGCACACCGGCGATAATCAGCATGGTGTGCCCGGTGTCCGTGCGCAAAAGCACATCGGCATATTTTTCATTAATCAGCATCATGTACACCGCCATACCCAAGGGCAGCAGCGTAAAGGCTCCTGCGGTAAAACGGGTTTCTGCGGTGGACGCAAGAAACTCACGGCGCAGTTCCTGTTGCGAACGCAGGGAATTGGCCACTTGCTGCAGAACCGGCCGAATGGATGAGCCGAAGCGGGCGGAGGTGCGCAAGGCAATGGATACCAGCACCAGTGACGGCACCCGATAAAGCCGCGCAAAATCATCGAACAGGCCGGTGTAGTCACGCCCGGATTCCACCGCACTGCGCAGCCGGAATGTCAGCGGTTGAAACACCGGCGGCGCATCCTGAAACGACTCCAGCAACGACGCTTCCAGAGAACGGCCCGCCCCCATGTAACGCAGGGTCGAATCCATGATGCCCGGCAGGGATTCAAAAATGGCACGGCGCTGCTGTTGAAACCGGAAACGCCAGTACAGCCACAGGCTCGCCATAATGAACAGGGCGACCACGGCAGCCGCAATAAAACCGGACGATGCCAGCACCAGCGCCAGCATGACAAAGATGACAATGCCCATCAGCGTCAACTGGGTACGCGACAAACGAATATCTGCGCGCAGCAACAGACGCTCCAGCGGCCCACTGACCACCCGTGTCTGCCCCAGCTCCTGACCCAGCTCGGTGCGTTGCTGTAACCGCTGGCGCACCCGGTCGCTGACCAGGCTGCGCTGCCGGTAACGGAACCAGACCAGCTGCAACAACACCGTCAGCACGGCAATGATGCCGAGCACCTGTGCCATGCCGAGCAGCTCAACCGCGCTCATCATTGCTCCGGTACAGGTAATCCATGTGATAAAGGTCATCGCTGGTGGGCGTTAACGCCACCACTTCACTCACCCGGCGGCGGCCGTCCGGCGTCCGCTCCAGTTGAATAATGATGTCCAACGCCGAACCGATCAGCCGGCCAATAGCCGTTTCACTGGCGTCATAGCCACTCACCGCCAGCAACGTCTCAATACGCACCAGCGCATCGCGGGAACTGTTGGCGTGGATGGTGCTCATGGAGCCTTCATGGCCGGTGTTCATGGCCTGCAGCAATTCAATGACTTCATTGGAACGCACCTCACCCAGAATCACCCGGTCCGGGCGCATCCGCAGGGCGTTAATCACCAGCTCACGGGCACTGATGCGCCCCTTGCCCTCGGTGTTTGCCGGGCGCGTTTCCAACCGCACCACATGGGGGTGGTTCAGTACCAGCTCCGCCGAATCCTCAATGGTGAGGATGCGTTCCGGGCGGGGAATGTACTGGCTGATCAGGTTCAGCATGGTGGTCTTACCGGTACCGGTACCACCACTGACAATAATATTGCGGCGCGACTCCACCGCCTTGATCATGATGTCCAGGCATGCCTCGGTCAGCGAACCTGAATCGATCAGTTCCTGGGCGCTCAGATGGTTGCGCGTGAACTTACGAATACTGATGCTGGGGCCATCCAGCGCCAGCGGCGGGATAATGGCGTTCACCCGGGAGCCATCCGGCAGGCGGGCATCCACCATGGGGCTGGATTCGTCCAGCCGCCGCCCCAGCGGCGCCAGCATGCGGCGAATCACTCTCACCACGTGGTCGTCATCGATAAAACGCACCGACGCCTTTTGCAGCACCCCGGACACTTCAATGAACACACTGTCAGGGCCGTTCACCAGGATGTCATTGATCTGTTCATCCGCCAGCAAGGGTTCCAACGGACCAAAGCCGGTGACTTCATCCAGCGCATCGCGGGCAAGCTGATTGAGATCCTGGGTGGAAAGAGGGACCCGGTTCAGGGCGATATACTGGCCCACGGTGGTACGGACAAAATCCGACAGCTGGTCGCTGCCGGCATTGCCGACCTCGATCCCTTCTTCATCCAGGCGCTCTACAACCCACCGATGGGTGCGATCCTTGAGCTGCTGGTATTCCGCATCGATCCGTCCGGCCACAACTGCTCCTGCTATCCGTTGCGTTGACTGTTATTCGGGCCAGGCGCCACGCTCATTGCGCAGGCCAGCTACCCATTACTGCGCACGCGCTGCCACCAGCTCGAACTGGTGACATCGTCCTGCTGCATTTCCAGCTTGCCGACCAGCGCCTGCAAGGTGCGACTGTAACGGCACCGCGGCGACTGCTCATGGATCGGCAGCCCACTGTTCATGGCCAGCAGCCGGTACCGCCAATCCATCGGCAGGCCACCAAGCAGCGGCACCCCGGCCGTGTCTGCCAGTTCGTCCAATCCCGGCGGCACATGGCTGTCCACACCATCGACGACCAGACTCACCTGGCTCTCGCGGCCCAGATGGGAGCGCCAGTCGTTACCCAGGCTACGCACCGCATGGGCCTGATCCACCAAAGGATGCATGGCCACCAGCAGGTGCCGGGCATGGATACCCAGCGCACGCACCCAGTGGCGACTTTCCAGCGTTCCCACATTGATCACGATGCGATCGAACATCTGCATCAGGTGATTCAGGGCAATGAACAGGTCCGCACTGCGATCGCCCTGCAGGTTGCCGCTGTCCACGCCACCAGCAAGCAACCGTAACCCAGGCCGGTATTCTTCCAGCGCCGTGCCGATCAGGGTTTCATCCAGGGTTTCAGGGCTGGCCAGCAGGTTTTCCAGGTTGTACTCGTTATGTACATCCAGATAGAAAATCCCCCGCTCACCCGGCTGGGTATCAATGGCCAAGCAGCGCTCTCCGGGAAACAGCCGGTTCAGCGCCAGCGCCACATTCTGCGTCAGGAAGCGGGTATCCACCGTGGCACTCGCCGAGGCCACCAGCGTGAGATTATTGGTGCCGGAACGTACCTCGTCACCGTAATGGCCCACCCGCAATAACTGGTGGCGGCGCAAGCGCTCACGGACATCACCGGCATCCGTACCGGCAACGAAACAATCCCGGGCACCGGCGCGCATGGCCTGCAACAGCAGTTCCTGATTGGCCCGGGCGCATACGGTAATCACAGTGACCCAGGGGCGGGCGCTGGTCAGCGCGGTGATAATGGCCAAAGACTGGTCCATATCCGCTTCAGAAATTTCCACCATCACCACATGGGCGGTGGTGGCCTCCAGTAGACGCAGCACCCGGGTCAGGTCGGAACGGCTGACCTGTTCCAGCCGAAAGGGTTCTTCGACAACCCGCTCCAGCCAGGCCTCGATGCCATCGTCATCAACAACCGAAAGAACAATGTCGTGGTCACTCATAGCATCACCAGCTCAGTCCATGGCGGATGGGTTGGGAGCCGCGACGGCTTTCCGTGGCCATATCCAGCCAGCCCATGCTGCTGGAGTGATAGCCAGCACCCGGCAAGGTCACCGGCGGGCTGGTGGCCTCCTGCGGCGTGACCAGATGTGGTGTCACCACCATCACCAGCTCCTTGTCGTCTTTCTGGATCCGCGAGGAGCGGAAGAAAGCGCCAAGCAATGGAATGTTGCCGATACCGGGCAAGCGGTCGCTGCTGTTAATGGTGTTACGACTCACCAGACCACTGATGATGAAGGTTTCCCCCGGTGCCAGTGACACGGTGGTTTCCGCCCGGCGTACCCGCAGGCCCGGCACCGCCACACCGCCGGTTTCCACCCCGGCAGAAAAATCCAGCTCGGAGACTTCCGGCGCCACCTTGAGAATAATCTGACTCTTGTCGATAACGGTGGGAGTGAGGCTCAGGCCGATCCCGAATTCCTTGAATTCGATCTGCACGCCATCGGTGGTGCTACGGGTGGGCACCGGGAATTCACCACCGGACAGGAAGCTGGCGCTTTGCCCGGACAGGCTGGTCAATGACGGCTCGGCCAGGGTATAAGCAAACCCCCCGGCCTCCAGGGCATTGATCGCCAGCACGGAGTTGGCGCCGAAGCCGAACAGGTTGAAGCCTTCGGTGCCCAGCGGCGTGGGCACCGCCCCCGGCACTTGGAATCCGGAGCCTGGAGCGGCAATACCCACCGCAGACTGCCCACCGTTAAAGCTGTTGCTGTAACTCATGCCCAACTGATTCAGTTCGGAGCGGCTGACTTCCAGCACGCGGATATCCGTTTGCACCTGGGTCCCGAACGGCAAGGCATCCCCCAGGGTTGTCGCCACCACCACCGTGCTGCGCAGCGGTTTGCTGCTATTGCGCAACCACACCGATAGCACCGCTGACCCTTCGGCTTTGGCCGTCAGCAACAATTCCGCACTGCCAGTGACGGTCAGTGCCGCCACCCCCGGATCCGAGGTCGCCACCTTTGACACCGCCGCCGGGAACGTAAGCACCTTCTGATCCCCGGGCGCCAAACGCATGGAGTCGGTCAGGTCCTGTGCATTCGAGACCGTGGCCGTCAGCCACAGCAGCGTTGCCATTACCGCCCAAGCGGCCCCTTTCATCCCACCCTTAACGCACATAAGTGCTCCTTGAGTCAGATCCTTCATAGACTTCGACTCGCTGTCCCGGCGACTTGGCCTTTGGCGCTGGCGCACGGGTGACCGGGAACAGATCCTTGTAATAGACCGGTTTGCCTTTGCCATCGCTGGCGCTGGCCACAGCCTCTTTGTTGGTGTCCTTGTCGTCGCTGGCAACCACCGCCAGGCGCATCGACCCTTCTTCCGCCGCCAGGAGCAGCGGAGGCACTTTATCCCTGGGCACCGCCAGCACCACCGTATTGTTACGGCGCTGGGCCTCACGGTCCTGCTCACTGCTGGCGGCGGCCATGGCGCCTTTTACCGCCAGCACCTGAATATTGCGCAGCAGCACCAGCGCCGCCGGGTTATCCCGCTCGACCTTGCGAAACGCCACCACCACATCCACCAGGTCGCCGGGCTGCAACAAGCCGCCCGCCATGACCACATCATCCACAGCAACGCCCACCGCACGGAACCCCGTGGGCAAGGCACCGGGAAGCGTGCCGCCTGGCTCAAGATGATTACGGGAAAGCAGCTCACCCGGACGGGCAAACTGGCGAAGCTCTTTGCCCACCACCGTTTCATCGGCGGTCAGCACATTGGCAATTGGCGCAGGGGATGACACCACCGCCAGGGACTCTTCATCGAGTGTATCCCCGACATTCAGGCTTTGTGTCACCACCCAATAGCGATAGCTGGGCGCCTCCTGAGTGGACGACGCTGTATCCGCCCCCTCATCCTTCACCACCAACGCCGGTGTCGGATCGCGACTCAATCCCACCAATGCCAAAATCAATGCCACCAGCGCCACTGCCAGCGCCGGCAACATGTACAGCAGTCTTGATCCCATGTTCTCTCCGGAACATCCCTGTCTGTTTCTGGTTCTTGTGGCGGGCGCGCAGAATCAGAATGCTGCCCGCGCCTCCGCATCCAGCCGGTCCGGCAAGGGAGGAAACTCCCCCAACATACCGAAGCTCAACGCCGGCACCACCGGATTGGTCTGATAATTCGGGTAAACCAGGCGACAGTGGAGCATTTCTATCCCCCCCACTGTTTCCAGATTGCAGGCACCGCTGGCATCCAGCCCCCTGAGGCTTGGCGGTAGCTGTGTCACCAGCCCGGCCAACGCCGAATTGGCGCGCTGCGTCACCGATGCCCCCAGGGCGGCCCCTTGTAACGCAGAGCGGTCAATGTACAAGGCGGTGGATACCGCATTGTCCACCGCATCCTGCATCCGGTACTGGGCAAAGAATGTCAGGCCGTATACCGCCGCGCCATATAACATGGCGACAACGAAGGGGAATAGCATCAGAAACTCCAGTGCCACTGCCCCTGCCTGTTTACGACCTGCTTTCACAGCACACTCCTGCCCAGCCGATATCAAGTACCAGTACCACCATCCGTTGCATCAGAAAACAGGCCTTCGAAAGCCCCTTCCAACGCGTCTTTAACCGTATCGTTGGTAGCCAACACGCCAATGATGATGATCAGCGCGGCGGCCAGGACAATGTACTCCAGTGCACTGGCACCACGCTGCTTACGCGCGCGACCTGGCAACTGGGTGTAAAGACGGGCAAAGATAAATTGAGAAATCATAGTCAAAGTACTCATAGTGCTCTCCGTGCACGCTCTTTGTGCGGGTTACCAAACTTATCCCAAAACCATTACATATGCGCAAATATGAACTTACGGTTCAATCCTATGCAACTGTGATGTCCTTCACAACGCCGGGCATGTAGCCTTTTGTTGCAAAACCTCCCGGTCCTGTAAAGCTAGCACCGGCGCCGTTTTGTGACGCAGGTCAAACCTCTGTGCGGGACAGGAAAGACGATAGACGGGCTTTTCCCGCGCAGATTTGATATGCAAATCAGCTTATCTTGCGTGTACTTTTCTCCGGACATAAAAAAACCCGGGAAATCCCGGGTTCTTTTATGTCCGCTGCCAGGCAGGCAAGCTAGAAGATCATTACTTGATCTTCGCTTCCTTGTAGGCCACATGCTTACGCACGACCGGATCATACTTCTTGGTTTCCATCTTTTCAGGATGGAGACGCTTGTTCTTGGTGGTGGTGTAAAAATGACCAGTGCCAGCAGAGGACACCAGGCGGATTTTTTCACGAATAGGACCGGCCATGGGTTTAACTCCTTCTGTTAGCCTTAAACGCGATCGCCGCGAGAACGGATATCGGACAATACAGAGTCGATACCTTTCTTGTCGATGATGCGCATACCTTTAGAGCTCACCCGCAGACGCACGAAACGCTTCTCGGACTCAACCCAGAAACGGTGGTGGTGCAGGTTCGGCTCGAAACGACGCTTGGTCTTGATGTTCGAGTGGGAAACGCGATTGCCCGTTACAGGGCGCTTACCGGTCACCTGGCAAACTTTGGACATTGTCTTGCTCCGTAAATCTTCTTGCGGGGGGACGGTAGAGCCCCGGAAAAGGCGCGTTTTATACCAGTACGGCGATCAGGATTCAAGTATTCTTTGCTTGACGCTCCCTGCCAACCCGCCTCCTGCCCCCACAAAAGCAGCCTAATGTGTTGATTGGTAAGCGGAACAATAAATTCACTCGATATTCATATTTTACCGTTACTGATGGGGTCCTCATTCAGACAAGACACCTTTGCCATGCCCGCTTATCGATCAAACAGCCCGGGGGCCGCCCCTGCTGGACCGAACTCCACCTCCCGCCGAACCTTCCTTGCAGGACTGGCTGGCGCTGCCACCGTACTGTCGGGGTGTGGTGGAGGCAGCAGCAGCTCGCCTTCCGATAACATCGCGAGCCCGAACCAGCCCACGGAACCCGATCCCGGGCCGGACATTGATCCACCGGTGGAGCCCCCGGAACCCCCTGCGCCCTTCCCGCCCCGGGGGGTTCACGCCAGCATTGAGGAGAGCAGCCTTACCTCCCGGTCTATTACCTGGTTTACCGACACCAGCCATGCGCCGGCGCAGCGGCTCGAATACGACCAGGAACCCCTGCTGGAAGGACAGCAAAACACGCCTGTTTTTCTCCATCAGCGCCAGGCCAGCTCTGAAGCCACCTTCGGGGTAGACGCCCAAACCCACCGCATCAAAATAGACGGGCTTGATCCGGATAAACCCGTCCGCTACCGCGTCGGTTCCCCTTCCGGAGGCTGGTCTCCCGTTTACCAGTTAACACCCATCAACACCCAGAACTGGTCGTTTGTGCATTACGGCGATCAAGGGGTTAGCGTTCGCGCCCAACGGGTTACCGAAGAAATCCTCAAACAACCCCGTGACCTGGCTATCATCGCCGGCGATCTTTCCTATGCTGACGGCGAGCAATCGGTATGGGACACGTGGTTTGATTTGGTGGAACCCCTGCTGGCCAACACCATCACCATGGCGGCGGCGGGCAACCATGAGTCCAAAGATGGCGACGGCCTGCAATCCGGCAAGGCCTTCAAATCGCGCCTGACTCACCCTGACCCACTACTGAACAACCTCAACCCCAACCCCGGCAGTACCTACTATGGCTTTGACATCGGTCGGGTGCATTTCTTTGTCAGCAGTGCAGGAGCCTTGATCGATGACTTCACCCTGGCCGAAGAACTGATCAACCTGGAGATCGACCTTGCTAAAGCGGCACTGCGGCGTGCCCGCGGCGAACTGGACTTCATTATACTGATCCAGCACTACCCCATCTGGACCGACCAGGATGGCCGCAGCCCCGCCAACCTGACACTGGTTGCCCTGCAGGAAAACATTCTGCTTCGCTACGGCGTCGATCTGCTGCTGGTCGGCCATGACCACATTTACCAACGCTCCGTCCCCATGGGCTTTGGCATCCCTTCGCGGCTGGGTTATGTGCAGGTGCTTACCGGCACTGGCGGTCAATCCGTCCGGCTGTTTGACGACAACGGGATACAGCGCTGGTCTGCCAGCGAATTCGTGGGCATCGGCTTCTCCCGTTTCGAAGTGGAACCCGGCCGCATCAAGGGCTATTTCTACGGCGCGGCCCCCCAGGGCCTGGGGGACGACGTTCGCCAGACGGTCACCGACCCCTTTGCCCTGCATGATGAATTTGAGGTGGAACAGCGCGACTGGCTGGCCTGCCAGAACTGCGCCTTACCTGCCCGCCCGGCCAGCGAACTACTACAAGACTTCCCAGCGCTGGTTGCGCACACCCGGGAACGTAATCGACGCGCCATGGAGCACCACAGCCATGGCTGATCCGAACTGGCCCAGACAAGGCTCACAACGCTCCTCGCGAAGCCAGTGACACCCAGCCACCATCACCGATTACCAGATGGTCTAACACTCGGACTTCCACCAATCCTAGCGCCTCCACCAATCGCCGGGTGATGGCATGGTCCGACTGGCTGGGCTCAGCCACGCCCGATGGGTGATTGTGGGCCAGGATCACAGCTGCGGCGTTGTGCTCCATGGCCCTACGCACCACTTCCCGCGGATAAACCGCCGCCGCATCGATGGTGCCCTGAAACAACTTCTCAAAGGCAATCAGTCGATGCTTATTATCCAGGAACAGGCAAGCGAACACCTCAAACGGTAACCCGCGCAACTGGGCCGTAAGCAACTGCCCGGCCTTGTCCGGATTATCCAGTGGCTGCCCCCGCTCCAGAGGCTCCGCCAGATAGCGCCGCCCCAGCTCCAGCGCCGCCAGCAACAACGCCCGCCGGGCGGTCCCCATACCGGGCAAATGCGCCATGCGTTCCGGGCCCAGATCCAGCATGGCCCGCAAACCACCGCTGCCCGCCAACTGCCGGCGCGCCAGATCCACCGCCGTCATGCCCTGCTGGCCGGTACGTAGAAAGATCGCCAACAACTCCGCATCACTGAGCGCCCCGGCACCCCGCGCCAGCAACTTCTCCCGCGGCCGCTCATCCGCCGGCCAGTCTGTTATGGCCATGGTTATACGCCCCACGCCTGAGGCCGGATGCCTGACGCTAAAAACGTCTCATCCTGCATACGGGTGATCAACGCTGACAACTGGGCGAACACTTTCTCCGTTTGTCCAATAAGCACGTTGGCACCGGCATATGCCAGCCTTGCGGCTATGGCAATCTGGGTCTCGAGCTCCATCAACGAGCCTCTGGCGATATAAAAGAACCGCAGTCGGTCAGCCTGCGAACCCCGCCCATATCCCTCCGCTATATTGGAGGGAACGCTGACCGACGCCCTGCGCATTTGGCTAACGAGTCCAAATTGCTCGCTCCGTGGGAAATCCTGCGTTGCCTTATAGATCAATACCACCAAGTCCATGGCTGACTGCCAAACCCGAATTTTCTCGTACGTCCTCACAATCTTGCTCCCTCTTTTGCGTCAGGCATCAGGCATGTGGCGTCCTGCCAACCGTCCTGCGTGCCGCGTCTCTTATACAGTGCTACTCTATGCAGCCTGACTTGATAGCAGCCTTGCAGCTGCAGCGGCAGTGGAGATTCGCCATGCCTGCCGTCATCCAAACAAGGGTTTTTGCATGCAACGTCTGATGAACAAACGGGTCCTGCTGGGCGTCACCGGTGGTATTGCCGCCTATAAAGCCGCTGATCTGGTGCGCCGGCTGCAAGATGTGGGCGCACAAGTGCGGGTGGTCATGACCCAGGGCGCCTGTGAATTCATCACCCCGCTGACCATGCAGGCCCTCTCCGGCCACCCGGTGCACACCACCCTGCTGGACCCCACCGCCGAAGCGGCCATGGGCCATATCGAGCTGGCCCGCTGGGCAGACCTGGTGCTGATTGCACCCGCGTCCGCCAATTTCATGGCTCGCCTGGCCCATGGCCACGGCAACGACCTGCTCACCACCCTGTGCCTGGCCACTGGCGCCCCCATCGCCATTGCCCCGGCCATGAACCAGCAGATGTGGGCAGACCTCAGCACCCAGAAGAACCAGCTGATCCTGCAGGAAAAAGGCATCACCGTATTCGGCCCCGGCAGCGGCAGCCAGGCCTGCGGCGAAGTGGGCGCCGGGCGCATGATCGAACCGCTGGAAATCATTCAGCAGGCCGCGGAAGTGTTCGACTACCAGCTACTCACCGGCAAGCATGTGGTGATCACCGCCGGCCCCACCCGCGAATCCATCGACCCGGTGCGCTACATCACCAACAAGAGCTCCGGGAAAATGGGTTTTGCGCTGGCCGAAGCCGCCGCCGAAGCGGGCGCCAAAGTCACCCTGATCGCCGGGCCGGTGAATCTGCCCACCCCGTCACGGGTGGAACGCGTGGATGTGGTGCGCGCCGTGGACATGTACGAGACTTGCATGGACGTGGTGGAAAACGGCTGCGATGTGTTTATCGCCACCGCCGCCGTGGCGGATTACCGCCCCACCGTGACCGCTGACCACAAGATCAAGAAATCCACCGAGGAAATTCACCTTACACTGGTGAAAAACCCGGACATCGTGGCGTCCGTGGCCGAGCACGCCAAGCGCCCCTTTACCGTGGGCTTTGCGGCGGAAACCCAGGACGTGATGGCCTACGCCCAGGGCAAGCTGGTGAACAAGAAACTGGACATGATCGCCACCAACGACGTTTCCGGTACCAACGTGGGCTTCAACAGCGACAACAACGCCCTCACGGTGATCTGGCCCAGCGGCCACAAGGTGCTGCCACTGGCCTCCAAGGCCCAGATTGCCAAGCAGCTGATCGAATTGATCGCGATACGGTATAAAGACTAACGCTGGCACGCGCCACGCGGCATGCAACACGCCGGGCTTTCCCGCGTGATGCGTGTAGCGTGAAGCTTGCTGCCTGACCGAAGGGAAAAGCATGAAACTGCAATACCGGGTACTCGACGCCCGCCTTGGCGACAGCATTCCGCTGCCCCACTACGCCACCGATGGCTCCGCCGGGCTAGACCTGCGCGCCATGGTCAAGGAACCGCTAACGCTCCAGCCCGGCGACACCGAACTGTTGCCCACTGGCATGTCCATTTTTATTGACGATCCGGGCTACGCCGGCATGATCCTGCCGCGCTCCGGTCTGGGCCATAAGCACGGCATCGTGCTGGGCAATCTGGTGGGGCTGATCGACTCCGACTACCAGGGCGAGCTGATGGTGTCCTGCTGGAACCGGGGGCAACAGCCCTTCACCCTGGAGCCCGGTGAGCGCATCGCCCAGCTGGTGATCGTGCCGGTCATGCAGGTGGAACTGGAACAGGTGGAAAGCTTCAGTGCCAGCGAACGGGGCGAAGGCGGTTTCGGGCACAGCGGGCGCCATTGAGGCCTGACACAAAAAGCACCGGACACAAAACAACAACCACAGCAGCACAAGCACGCACCACAGCGCGCACCACGACCCAACCACAATAATACCGTGGCAGCGCCGGGCAAGCGGAGGGGATATGGGGAACAAGAGCGACAACAAACAAGGCAAGTCCACCAGCGCCATGAAGCAGCTACTGCCTCTGGTCGCCGCCGGCATCGTAGCCGTAATCGCCGCCACCGGCTGCCTCTACGCCTACCAGGCCAGCCAGCTGCAGCCCGAGCAACAGAACGCCCAGGCCCGGCTGCTGGCCCAATCACTGGCCAGCCAGGCGAGCAACACCATCCAGACCTCACGCCAGCAGCTGGACATCCTCAGCGACCGCAGCGATGTGAACAAGGCGCTCTCCGACGGCAACCTGTCCAGCTTTAACGTACACCAGAACCAGTGGCTTCCTGATGCCACCGTGCAGCTCGTCCCGCGCCGCGGCGCAGACACCGCCCAGTTCAGCTACACCGCCCAGGAGCTTCTCAAGAACGTCCGCCTGGGCCAAGAACCCGGCCCGGTGATCATTGCCGGCAAAACACCCCAGCTGGTCATGGCCCGCGCCACCAAGAACCAGACCGGCAGCCTGCTGCTTACCCAGTCCCTGGCTCCGCTGGCCACTACCCTGCGTACCGCCATGCCGGAGGGCAGCGCACTCAGCGTCACCTACGGCGGCAGCCCCCTGTTCGACAACAAACAACACGCCAACGGCGGCACTGCCCAGGTCAGCCAGGGCCCGGTTCAGGTCACCCTGACCCTGCGCGCCCCCGACGGCAACAGCCTGATCGTCGCCACCCTGGGCATCGCCCTGGGGGTAGTCGTGATCCTGCTGTGCACCCTGCTGGTGAACCGGCTGCTGACCCGGGCCTTGCGCCAGGACGCCGCCGAACTGATTCGCTACAGCGATGAGCTAACGCGCCAACCCGGCGTCACCGCCCGCGACCATTTCCACTTCCCGCTCTTCACCAGCGTCAACGATGCCTCCGCCCGCCTGGCCAAAAAACTGCGCGACCGCGCCGGCCCCGCACGCCCCCAGGCCACCGCCAAACCCGACGCCCTGATAGTGGAAGAAAGCGACGACGACAGCATTCTGTTGATGGATGACGACAACGGCGGCGAGTCCCTGCCGGACAGTATTTTCCGCGCCTACGACATCCGCGGCGTGGCCGGCGACACCCTCACCGCCCAGGGCGTTTACCTGTTGGGCCGCGCCATTGGCACCGAAGCCGGCGAACTGGGCCAGCAAACCGTGCTGGTGGCCCGCGATGGCCGCCTGTCCAGCCCGGAGTTAAGCCGCTCACTGATCAAGGGCCTGCTGGAATCCGGCCGCGACGTGGTCAACCTCGGGCTAGTGCCCACCCCGGTGCTCTACTACGGCACCGAAGTGCTGGAAACCCAAACCGGCATCATGCTCACCGGCAGCCACAACCCATCGCAACATAACGGCCTGAAAATCGTCATGAACGGCGAAACCCTGCACGGCGACCGCATTCAGGCCTTCAAGCAACGCATCCACAACAAGGCCTTCAGCGAAGGCAGCGGCCACGAAGAAGAACGCGATATCAGCGACCGCTACCTGAACGATATCGCCAACGACATCGTGCTGGCCCGGCCCCTGAAAATTGCCATCGACTGCGGCAACGGCGTCACCGGCGAACTGGCCCCACGGCTGTTCACCCAACTGGGCTGCGACGTCACACCGCTGTACACCGAGATCGATGGCAACTTCCCCAACCACGCCCCGGACACCGGCAACCCGGACAACCTGGCCGACCTGATCCGTATCGTCCAGCAGGAAGACCTGGACCTGGGCCTGGCGTTCGACGGCGACGGCGACCGCGTGGCCGTGGTCACCAACAGCGGCGAAATCATCTGGCCGGACCGCCTGCTCATGCTGTTCGCCAAGGACCTGCTCGGCCGCAGCCCCGGCGCCGACATCCTGTTCGACGTAAAATGCAGCCGCGCCCTGCCCGCCATTATTCGCAAGAACGGCGGCCGGCCCCTGATGTACAAAACCGGGCACTCGCTGATCAAGGCCAAAATGAAGGAAAGCGGCGCCGCCCTGGCCGGGGAAATCAGCGGGCATATCTTCTTTGCCGACCGCTGGTTCGGCTGTGACGACGGCGCCTATGCCGGCGCCCGGCTGCTGGAAATTCTCTCCCTGCAGGACGACACCGCCGGCCAGGTGTTCGATCAGTTTAAGACCGGCGTCACCACCCCGGCGCTCTATATTGATGCCAGCGATGACAACAAGTTTGCGCTGATCGAGGCCCTGATGGCCCGCGCCGAGCAGTTCGCCGGTGGCCGCCCCACCACCATCGACGGACTCCGCGTGGACTTCCCCGATGGCTGGGGGCTGGTGCGCGCCTCGAACACCACACCATCACTGGTCGCCCGCTTCGAAGGCCGTGATGAAGAAGCGCTGGAACGGGTCAAAGGCCAGTTCCGCAAGCACCTCAAGGCGGTGGACGAGAGCCTTGAGCTTCCGTTTTGAGGTAGAATTGCCGGGCAGTGAGTTGAAAGTTTAAAGTTCAACGTTGAAAAACGCGCCAGACGTGTTTGGGGCAATAACGGCCGCAGCCCGCGCCCTCACCGGCGAACGCGGGCACAGCCTTGCGGAGCCGACAGACTTAAAACCGCGTTTGAACTTTACACTTTCAACTCCAAGGCCCCCATCCCCAAGGAGAAGTAATGGACACCAACAGTGCCCACGACACCGCCCGGATTCTGATTGAGGCGCTGCCCTACATTCAGCGTTTTTCCGGCACCACCGTGGTGATCAAATACGGCGGCAACGCCATGGAGAACGAGGAGCTGAAGAACAGCTTCGCCCGTGACGTGGTGATGATGAAGCAAATCGGCATCCACCCGGTGATCGTGCACGGCGGTGGCCCACAGATCGGCGACCTGCTGGAGCGTCTGGGCAAGGAATCGAAATTTGTTCAGGGTATGCGTGTCACCGACCGGGAAACCATGGACGTGGTGCAAATGGTGCTCGGCGGCCTGGTCAATAAAGACATCGTCAACCTGATCCAGCACAACGGCGGCCAGGCCATCGGCCTCACCGGCAAGGACGGGCGCCTGATCAAGGCCCGCAAGATGGTGCTCAAGGCCAGCGACGCGGACAGCCCGGAATTGCAGGCCTCGGAAATCATCGACATCGGCCACGTGGGCGAAGTGCAGGGCATCGACACCCGCATTATCGACCTGCTCGCCGGCAGCGACTTCATCCCCGTTATCGCCCCCATCGGCGTGGACGACAACGGCACCAGCTACAATATCAATGCCGACCTGGTGGCTGGCAAGGTGGCCGAAGTGTTGCGGGCAGAAAAACTGATCCTGCTCACCAACGTGGCCGGCCTGAAAGACAAACAGGGCCAGATCCTCACCGGGCTCACCACCGAACGGGTCAACAGCCTGATCAAGGACGGCACCATCTACGGCGGCATGCTGCCCAAGATCGGTTGCGCCCTCGAAGCGGTACAAAACGGCGTCCACACCGCCCACATTATCGATGGCCGGGTGTCCCACGCGGTACTGCTGGAAATCCTTACCGACAAGGGGATCGGCACGCTGATCAGCAAGGACTAGTTGAAAGATGAAAGTTCAAAGTTGAAAAGCGCGCCAAACGTGTTTTGGTTTTTAACGGCAGCAGCCCGCGCCCTTACCGGCAATCGCGGGCACGCACCTGCAAAATCCACAGACTCAAAGCGCGTTTCAACTTTAAACTTTTCACTTTCAACTCAAACACCGGCAAAGGGGATTGCCGCGAAACGCTACAGCAGCGAAAAACAAAACCGCAGTAACAAGCCCGGGAACGTTGGGCGCGGTGTTTGCCTGTGATATACCTCTGGGCCACACTCGCGTTGCAGCCAGAAGCTTGTTGCTTAGAACTGGGAACGATACTTCATGACCGATAAAAAACCGTCGCGCAAAGAGCAGATTCTGCAGTCGCTCGCCCACATGCTGGAAGCCGCACCCGGTGGGCGCATTACCACCGCCGGGCTGGCGAAGGAAGTGGGGGTATCCGAGGCGGCGCTGTACCGGCATTTTCCCAGCAAGGCGAAGATGTTCGAAGGGCTGATCAGCTTTATCGAAGAAGCCATTTTTTCGCGCATCAACCGCATTATGGAAGACGGCAAGGCCAGTGATCAGGTAGAACAGATTCTCACCCTGCTGCTGGCGTTCACCGAGCGCAACCCGGGCATTACCCGGCTGCTCACCGGCGACGCCCTGACCGGCGAAAACGCCCGTCTGCACCAGCGTATCCAGCAGTTCTATGATCGGGTGGAAAGCCAGGTAAAGCAGGTGCTGCGTGATGCAGAATTCAAAGAAGGGTTGCGCACCCAGGCGACCCCGACCATCACCGCCAACCTGCTGCTGGCCGTGGCCGAAGGGCGCATCGCGCAATTTGTGCGTTCCGGTTTCAAAACCCTGCCCAGCCAGGACTGGCCAGCTCAATGGGCGCTGCTGCAGCCCACCCTGTTTCGTTAGCCTCTTGCATGACGAAGGCGGCCTCAGCCGCCTTCGTTTTGTTGTTGCTCAATCGCCTCAAGCCGCTCGATAATCGGGGCGTATTGCTGGTTGGCCTGTTCAATTTCCCTGTCGAATTCCAGCAGCTTTTGCTCCGCCGTTTGGATCTGGCGCTGCAGGCGGTCGATGGCCTCTTTCACCACCTCCGGCACGTCCCGGCCCGCCCTTTCGTTGCGCGCCGCCGTGGCAATTTCGTCATCCAGCTTCATCTGCAACTGGGCAAGATTGTTCTCTTCGTAGCTGATACTCAGCTCCAGCGCCTCGACCTTGCGATCGCGCGCCCGCACCGCATCTTCCGGGCCGGCATACAGGCGCAGCATGTCCCGGTCTTCACGGGCCTGGCGAGCCTGCTGCATCCGCTGGGCTTTCGCCTCAGCGTCATTCAGCTGCACCCCCTCCACGTCTTCCAGCACCCGGCCATACTGATCCAGCAACTGGTAACCACTGCGGATGGCATCCATGGTCAGGGTTCGGTTCAGGTGCACCACGCCGTCAGAAGTTTCATGTCGAAAGTAGGCGCCATCCGGCATGCGCTCATTGGCACGTTGTCCCGAGCGAGCCCACACTGACGAAGTCAGGATCAGCGCCATCAACAAGACGACGATTTTCATTATTATTGCACTCCATAACGCTCCCGGTACTCACGCATAGGCGCCACCATTGTCTGGCTGTCCGGTTGCTGTTCCAGCCAGTCGATGATATCGCTCATGGTGACGATACACCCCACTGGCACCCCCAATGCTTGTTCCACTTCCTGGATCGCCGACAGGCCCTTGCCCGCTTCGGAAGGCTCTTTAGCGCATTCCTGCCGATCCAGCGCCACCATCACCCCCGCCATGGTCGCGTCAGTCTTCTCGAACAGCGTCGCCACTTCGCGAATCGCCGTTCCTGCTGTAATCACATCATCTATCACCAGCACCCGGCCCTGCAATGGCGCGCCGACCAGCCAGCCGCCCTCGCCATGGTCCTTGGCTTCCTTGCGGTTGAACGCCCAGGGGTAATCCCGGCCATGGTGCTCAGCCAATGCCACAGACACCGCCGCCACCAGCGGGATGCCTTTATAGGCCGGCCCGAACAACATATCGAATTCCAGCCCGGATGCCATGATCGCATCCGCATAATAGCGACCCAGCCGAGCCAGGGCCTCGCCGGTGTGGAAAGTCCCCGCATTGAAGAAATACGGGCTTTTGCGTCCGGACTTCAGGGTAAATTCCCCGAATTTCAGCGCGTCACGCTCTTCAGCAAAGCGCAGAAAATGCTTCTTGTAGTTCTTCATACTCAAGCCTGTGTGCTAGCCAGTCTGTTCGCAACTGCGCGAAGCCGCGCCACCACAGCGACACGGCCCGCCTTTCTCTCTTTAGCGTATTACCAGCCCAGCGCGACCTGCTGGGCCTTGATGATCTCGCCAATGCCCTTCTCCGCCAGCCCCAACAGGCTGTCGGACTGCTCACGGGTAAACGGCGCGCCCTCTGCGGAACCCTGAATCTCGATAAAGCCGCCCTGCTGGGTCATCACCACGTTCATGTCGGTGCCCGCATTGGAATCTTCGGCGTAATCCAGATCCAGCACCGGGGCACCCTCGTACATGCCCACGGACACCGCGCCCACCAGGCCGGTGAGCGGATCACTCTTGATCTTCTTGGTTTCCAGCAGGTGGGTAAAGGCATCCACCAGCGCCACGCAGGCCCCGGAAATAGAGGCCGTCCGCGTGCCACCGTCGGCCTGCAGTACGTCGCAGTCCAGGTAGATGGTGCGTTCACCCAGCGCCTTCATGTCCACCGCGGCACGCAGGGAGCGGCCGATCAGGCGCTGAATTTCCAGCGTGCGCCCGCCCTGCTTGCCCCGTGTCGCCTCACGGCCGGAGCGGGTGTGGGTGGAACGCGGCAGCATGCTGTACTCCGCGGTCAGCCAGCCCTGGCCCTTGCCCTTGAGAAAGCGCGGCACGCCCTCTTCCACGGACGCGGTACACAGCACCTTGGTACCCCCGAACGCCACCAATACGCTGCCCTCGGCATGAACGGTGTAGTTGCGGGTAAAGCTCAGTTCACGCAATTGGTCGGGGGCTCGGCCGGATGGGCGCATGGAATCTCCTGGTAGTCTTGGAATCAAAAGGGCGACCATTGTAGCAAACACCGGCGCCGATGCCTGCCTTGCACCCAACCCCGTCTCGACTAGACTAGGGAGCCCGGCACCGCCCGCGGTTTTTCATGCCGCAGGAGCTTGCCTGCAGGCGAAAAGACAAGACCAGAAGCGAGTGACGAGTGTCCAGTTGCGAAAACCCGGGCTTCCCACCATCGGGGTTTGCCTTTCGAAACTCGCTTCTCGTCACTCGCAGCGGCCTTTTCGCCTGAAAGCAGGCGCCTTCAGCACACCGACCGGGACAGCCCCATTCCCTGGCCAACACAGAGGTTCACCATGATTTGCAGCATGACCGCTTTTGCCCGCGCCGACCGCCCGCTTGAAGGCTACGGCCTGGTCTGGGAAATCAAGGCCGTGAACCACCGTTACCTGGAAATCAGCCCACGCCTGCCCGACGCCCTGCGCTCACTGGAAAACGCCGTGCGCGAGCGCTGCCGCAAGGCCCTCGCCCGGGGCAAGGTGGAAATCACCCTGCGCTACCAGCAGGACGCCAGCGACGCCGACCTGGAACTGAACGAGCCCCTGGTCAAACAGTTGTCCGAGATCTCCCGCCGGGTAGGCGACCTGGTGCAGCACCCCGGCCAGGTCAATCCCATGGAAATCCTCCGCCATCCCGGCGTGCTCAGCACCCGCGAACTGGACGTGGACCTGCTGCAACGCGAATCCCTCACCCTGCTGGATGAAGCCCTGCAGGCCCTGATCGACACCCGCAGCCGTGAAGGGGAACAACTGGGCAAACTGATCGAAGAACGCCTCGACGGCATCATCACCCAGGTCGAGATCGTCAAAACCGCCGTGCCGCGCATCAAGGAAGCCCAGCGCGAACGCCTGCGCAGCCGCATCCAGGACGTGATCGACTCCCCGGATCCGGACCGCCTGGAACAGGAGCTGGTCCTGCTGGCGCAAAAAATGGACGTGGACGAAGAACTGGACCGCCTGCTCACCCACGTCACCGAAGTGCGCCGCATCCTCAAAAAAGGCGGCCACATCGGCCGGCGCCTGGACTTCCTGATGCAGGAACTCAACCGCGAAGCCAACACCCTGGGCAGCAAGTCCGTGGACAGCGAAACCACAGCGGCAGCGGTAGAATTGAAGGTGTTAATAGAGCAGATGCGGGAGCAGATTCAGAATATCGAGTAAAATCCAGGGAAGTCCATAATCGTATTTAATTCATTGTTTTTAAAGAATTAAATGCGAATCTCAGTCCATGGAAATCCACAGCCATCCACCCCTATCCAGACAAAAGTGGTGGGCAAAATGGTGGGCAAAAACGTGACTTTTTCCTCCCCCGCACCTATATTGACCTGAAATGGTGGGCAGCCATCAAGAGACTGCCTGCATACCATTGATAACAGAGAATTTTTCTCTTTAATCAACAAACAAAAAGTGGTGGGCAGCCTGTTTTTATAGGCTCAAACGCCACAAGGTCAAAATGAGCAAACTCAGCGCCACTCAGATCAAGTCCCTGGCAAAGCAGGCCCCCAAGAAGCATACCGATGGTGGCGGCCTCTATTTCTGCGTGCGCAAGTCAGGCACGCCCTACTGGATGCTGCGCTACAGCGCCCAAGGCAAGCGCCACGAGATTACCTTGGGCCAATACCCTCAGATGTCCCTGGGCGACGCCCGGGAAGCCGCTGTGCTGACCAAGCAAGGCATCCGAACGGGCACCGACCCAATCCAGGAAAGGGCCAAAGTTGTCCAGCCCGACATCCGCACCGTCAAAGACCTCTTCCAGGACTGGCATGAGACCGATCTGTCCCGGCGCCTGAAACACCCCAACATCCCCAAGCGCATCTACCAGAAAGAAATCCACCCGGTGATCGGCCTCTACCCGATTGCCGACGTCACCCCAAGGGATATCCGGGCAGTCCTGCAGCGCGTTCAGCGCAGCAACCGCCCCACCATCGCCAATGACACCCTGATGTACATGAAGCAGCTGTTTCGTCATGGCATCAAACTGGACCTGTGCCAGAACAACCCGGCCAGTCCCTTCACCGTCAGCGACGCCGGCGGCGTCGAAGCCAGCCGGGAGCGCACCCTGACGCTGGAAGAAATCGAACATTCCTTTGGGGTCTTCCGGGAGCACATCAGCAGCTTTGGTCGAGACAACTATCGGGCCTGCTGCTTGTTCCTGGTGCTAGGCGTGAGAAAAAGCGAGCTATGCGAGGCCCGCTGGGAAGAATTCGACCTCGAGGCCGGAATCTGGGATCTCTCCAAAGAGCGCAGCAAGACTGGCGCATCGATCACCATCCCTCTGCCAACCCAAGCCATTGAGTGGCTAAAGGTACAGCAAGGCCATGCCTGCGGCTCCCCCTATGTGTTCCCTGCCAGGCGCGCCAGCAAACGCCCCCACATGGGCCCTGACACCCTGAACCGCGCCATTTCCAAGCTATTTGGCCGAGAGGCTGGCCGGAAGGTGCAGCCACCCAACAAAATGGACGACTTGGAACACTTCACCATCCACGACCTGCGACGCACCTTCCGCAGCCTCGCAGCTGCGGAAGGTGTGCCGAGCCATGTGGCGGAGAGGTGTTTGAATCACAAGCTGAAGGGGGTTGAGGGGATTTATGATCGGTATGATTATTTTGAGGAGCGAAAAATAGCTCACCAGCGAGTAGCTAGCCTCATAGAAACTATGACACACCCATGATGCACAGGTGTGTTTGCGGCTGTTTTTACTGCTTTGGATAAGGGATATAAGGCTAGCTACACCATAAGCTATACAAAAACCGTGGTTTCAGCTGGATGGACATGGACACTCTTGGACGAAAGTACGACCTTCATTGACACACCTCGTCATTAAGACCGGTTACAGATAACAATTAGTTCCGTACTTCAGATTAAAGACTTCAGTTCAAAATTCAGATCACGCAATGCTTTAGCGCTGATGCTTTTGCGTTGCTGCACCAGCTTCTTACCCACCATGAAAGCAATAGGCAGATTGACTGCATCAACAGCAATGACACACCCCTCGCATAGATAGAAAACTGCAAATTCCTTGTCAGTGATGTTGCCACGTAGTACGCGCTGGTCATGATTTTGCGACAACCCTACCATCTGCAGGCGAACGTCATACTGGTTCGACCAGAACCAGGGGGCGCTATCGTAGGGCTTCTCCTCGCCCATAAGAGTCGCCGCCGCCGTACGCGCTTGATCCACAGCGTTAGCCACAGATTCAAGGCGCTGCCTCTTGTCGAAGAATAGATTCCGGTGGCGGGTACAATCGCCGATTGCCAAGATGTCAGGATCATCGGTGCGAGTAAATTCATCGACGACAATGCCGTCATCACAGAGCAGGCCAGCATGCTCAGCCAAGACCGTTTCCGGTATTACACCAATTGAGACAAGCACGATATCCGCTGGCACCTTGCCCCCACCGGACAAGGTCACGCCAGAGACGTGCCCCTGACCATCTGATTCAAAACCGGTTACAGCCGTCTCCAAGCGTACATCAACGCCGGCCCTCGCATGTTTGGCGTAGAAAAATTCGGACATCTCTGGCCCCGTAACACGCTGCATCAGACGCTCAGCAGCTTCCAGGACGGTAACATTAACACCTTGCTTGGTCGCACTGGCTGCCACTTCAAGTCCGATATAACCGCCCCCCACGATGACTAGGCGTTTGCCGGGTGCTAGCTCACTACGCAGGGCATCCGTGTCCGCGATATCATGCAAATAATGAATGCCTTTCAAATCTGAGCCCGGCGCGTTAAGGCGGCGGACATGTGAGCCAGTGGCCAAGACCAGTCGGTCGTACTGTAAGGTGCTTTGATCTGACAAAATGAGGTTTTTGTCGTCTCTGTTAATCTGTTCTACGCGCACGCCGAGCCGTAATTGCTGTCCCGCATTCTCGTAAACCGAAGGCGGTTTAAGGTATAACGATGCCTGATCAACCTCCCCCGCAAGGTAATTCTTTGACAAGGGCGGCCGCTGGTAGGGAGGGTGTGGTTCTTCGCTAACCAAAATCACTTCATTTGGGTATTTTTTTTGCAGCAAGGCGGTCAGAAGTGTTCCCGCTGCGTGTCCACCACCAATGATGACGGTGGTCTCTTTCTTTTTTTTGGTCATAACTTGTCTCTTTCTATGCGCCTTGGAACCGAGTTATCCATAAGCCAAAAACTTAGTGAAGAACAAGAAACTGTAATATCCAGCGAGCTAGGCACATGATGCCTAACCGCCTGCCATCGCGGCGTCCTCAAGAATCATCGCAGCCCCTTTCTCACCGATCATGGTCACCGGCTGATTAGTATTCCCACCAACCAGCGTTGGCATGATGGAAGCATCAACCACCCGCAACGATTGCAAACCGTGCACGCGAAGTCGGGAATCCACCACAGCCATCGGATCTCTCCCCATCTTGCAGGTGCCGACCGGGTGATATGCCGATTCGCCGCTGCGACGCACCCACTCGGCGAGATCTACGTCCTCCTGTATGGACTGGCTTGGTGAAATCTCTACGTCCTGGTGCACATAAAATGCACGCTGCGACAAGATCTTACGAACAAGCTTTACCCCACGAACGAGCTGCTCGACATCGGCAGGCTCAGCCATATAGTTGGGATCAATCAACGGGGCCGCCAGCGGATCGGCACTGTTTAAACCAATACGGCCACGGGACAAAGGCCTGAGCCCATAGAGCATCACTATGTAGCCATAACCGCTCATTGCGGTTTTCATGTCTCGCCCGTGATCGGCGTACAGCATTGGCCCGAAGTGTAGTTGCAGATCAGGTATCGCCAGCTCTGGCCGGGAGCAGATGAACCCACCAGCTTCAGCCCCGTTGCTCGACAGCACACCTCGACGACCGCTCAGGTATTGCAGTAAGGCCCACGCGCCCTTCAGCCAGTAGCTCGGATGCATCGAGATACTCTGACGGCTGCGAGCCCTGACCCGGACAAAAACATCGATATGGTCCTGAAGATTGCGACCCACACCCGCCAGTGCATGACGTAGCTCAATGCCATGTCGAGCAAGTTCCTCGCGGGGACCGATGCCTGACAACATAAGCAGTTGCGGCGAGTTAAACGCACCACCGCAGAGGATAACCTCACGCCCTGCACGAGCTCGCACCAGACCCTTTGCGCTGCGATACTCGACACCAATAGCGCGAGTGCCATCAAACAACACCCGAGTAACATGTGCATCACTACGAACGTTCAGGTTCGAACGCCCCGTCGCTGGATCAAGATAAGCACGCGCATTACTAAAACGCGAGCCGTCCTTCTGGTAAGTATAGTAATAGCCCACCCCCTCCTGTTCGGGGCCGTTGAAATCCCGATTGCGTCGATGCCCCGCCTGTACTCCCGCCTCGACAAACGCCGCACTCAACGGGTTGGTATAACGTCGCTCCGCCACATTGAGAGGGCCATCCTTACCATGGAATACTGCCGTACCCGGCACCGTCTCAGGCTCGTAATGTTCTGACTTACGAAAATACGGCAGCACCTCGGCGTATGACCAACCGTGACACCCCTGCCGTGCCCACTCGTCGTAATCCCTGGCGTGACCACGGATATAGACCTGGGCGTTAATCCCGCTCGAACCGCCAAGCATCTTGCCCCGCGGCTGGAACAACGAACGACCGTACATGTGACGCTGTGGCTCGGTATAGAACTGCCAGTTGAAACGGCGACTGAACATCAACTGCAAAAATCCCAGCGGCGTGTTGACGAAAGGGTTGCGGCGACTCTCCGGCCCGGCTTCGAGTAGCAACACCGAATAGAGGCCACTCTCGGACAAACGATTGGCTACCGCGCACCCTGCCGAGCCAGCGCCCACAACGATATAGTCGAATTCTTCAGTCGCCAGCCCGGTCAAACTTTTCATTAATTTTTTGCCGTCAGTTTGACCATCAACTTCGAATAACCGCGCACGAAGTTGGACTGTACACGCTCCGGCTCGCCAACCACTTCGATATTTTCGAAGCGCTTGAGCAGTTCTTCCCACAAAATGCGCAATTGCAGTTCGGCCAGGCGGTTACCCATACAACGATGAATACCGTAGCCAAAAGAAATATGGTTCCGTGCGTCCTTGCGATCAATAATGAGTTGATCGGGGTTGTCAAACTTGCGTTCGTCTCGATTACCTGAGGCATACCACATTAACACCCGGTCCCCTTTCTTGATGGTCTGGCCACGAAGTTCTACGTCCTGTGTCGCGACCCTGCGCATGTTGGCCAGTGGAGTTTGCCAACGAATGATTTCCGAAACCATGTTCGGAATCAGGTCCGGATTAGCCTTCAGCTTGGTGAACTCCTCGGGGAATTGATTCAAGGCCAAGACACCACCGCTCATGGAATTCCTTGTGGTGTCATTGCCGCCAACGATGAGCAGAGCCAGATTCCCGATAAACTCCATCGGCCGATTGATCAGGTCTTTTGTGTCGTCGTTGCTCTGCAACATATTGATCAAGTCAAAACCGGGTTCTTCGCCGGCTGCACGACGTGCCTCCTTGTCTCGCCACAGCCTTGAGAACGCCCTCGCCATGTCTGCCGCATCGTCAAACATGACATCTGGGTCGGTAAATTCGCCACCCGTGGCAGATGCCGCACCGGACAAGCGATCAGACCATTCAACGAGTTTATGGCGGTCTTCATAAGGGAAATCCAGCAGTGTAGCCAGCATGCGGCCAGTCAGCTCTTTGGATACTGCAGGCACCCAGTTGAAGGGTTTATCCAGCGGCAGGCTGTCTAGCACTTCGGCTGCTCGGGACCGGATTAAACCTTCCATTTCCTTAAGGTTTTTTGGCGCTACCACACCCTGCACCGCCCGACGTTGCACATCATGCTTGGGCGGATCCATGGCGATAAACATTTCCACCGATAGTCCGTCCGGTGGATCACCCAGAATAATTTGCGGTTCAGAGGAGAACAGTTCGTGACTCTTGTCCACGAACAAAATATCTTCATAGCGAGTTATCGACCAGAAAGGCCCGAATGGACTCTTCTTCTGGTAGTGTACCGGAGCTTCATCTCGCAGCCGCTTAAAATAGGCCCGCCACTGATCTTGTCGATACAAAAAAGGGTTGCTGGTGTCGATATCTTCGAGTGCCAAGGTGTTGACATCAGGCAAGGAGGTTTCGACGAATTCCATTTGTGTGGATCGAGAACCCACTGTCTTTCTCTTCGCCTTCATCAGCATTTTCATCGTTTTAATCTGAAAATGCATCGGCACCACTTTGGACGAGGCGTTGAATACTTTTGTCTGAAACGCATTGCTTGATCTTGTTTTTGTTGACATAGCATTCTCCCTGTTTACATCTGGAATTCAGGCAAATGCACGGTCATACCGTCCATCGCCTCAGTAATTTCTACCTGACACCCCAGGCGCGAGGTTCTCGCCCGCTCCGGGGTCATGGACAACATCTGTTCTTCTGCGTCACCAACCCTTCCGGTCTTGCCGAACCACTCATCGGGAACAATCATGTGACAGGTACCACAGGCGCATTCGCCGCCGCAGTCACCGTCAATACCTGGAACGGCGTTATCAACGGCGATTTGCATTAGCGTAGAACCCACCCCGAACTCCGTAACATGCTCGGTGTCGTCATGTTCAATAAAGATAATTTTTCCCACAGCGTGTCTCCTAGCATTTATATCTACCTTGAAGATTGGCTATGTGTCGGAACACCGACGAGGACATTTCTTGACAGACCGGGGACATTTAAAGACAGTTACCGCATTCCGAGGAATCGCTGATGGCAATAACGACGCTCAAACAGGGTTTGAAAAACGTGGATGCGGATATCCCGTCGAACTACTCACGCCTTATCGCCCGAGAACTTGGCTTGAGTGTACGAGAACTCCCTAGCCTCTTGCGCAACACGGGTGTAGATGTCGAACAATTACTCAAAGATGAAAGCTTGCTCACTGCAACCCAGCAGATTCAGATCTTGCGTAATGCTTTAGATTTATCCGGCAAACCAGAGTTCGGGTTACGGCTGGGCAGGCGTCTCACCCCCGCAACCCATGGGGTGATGGGATTTGTTGCTAACAGCAGCCCCGACCTTTATACCGCGCTGCAAGCCGTTCACACTTTCCTGCCTACCCGGGCGAGCTTTATTCAAGTGGACTTGCAGCGGGCTGAGGACTACCTGGAATGCGTTGTAAACTTCCAAGTACCGATGGAAAATGATGTGGAGCGCTGCCTGGAAGATACTGTGATCAAGGCTTTTTTCGAAATCGGCGAGTTCATCGTAGGCCGCCCTCTATATGAATCTGAAGTCCACTTCCCTCATCCAGCTCCCGTCTACCAGGGCATGTACCGTGAGTATTTACCAGGCAAGGTTTACTTTAACTCCGATCACTTCAAGCTAAAATTGGCAATGGGGTTGTGTCGAAAACCGAACGCATCGGCCAATCATGAAAGCTATCATCTAGCCTTTCAGCAGTGCGAATCCATGCTTGCGCGTCTTCAGAGTCCTGAACCGGACTATCGGACTCGGTTACAGAAAATGATGCTGTCCCGGCCACCCGGAACACTTAGTGAAGAAGAGGCGGCTGCCTCTCTCTTTATAAGCAAGCGCACCCTGGCACGGAAACTCAAAAATGAGAACAGCAGTTTCAGGAAGATTCGCGAGGAGGTACTATCGAAGCAAGCAGTAAGCTATTTGTGCAATAGCCAGCTGTCCGTCGAAGCCACCGCCACACTGTTGAATTATCACGACACGGCGAGCTTCAGACGGGCATTTAAACGCTGGTTTGGTCAGACACCCGATCAATACAGGCAGCATGCAGGTTAGTGTTTATAAACAGACTGCACTCACAATCAGCAGCGAGTACGGCCATCAGTTCTCACTGAATAGCAACGTCTACCGCTTGAGCACACCATCCTTAATTACCGTCCACACAAAATCTCCGACATCCTTCACCGTATATCGCCCCCCCTCATTGAACCACGTTGCTACCCAGTTCAACGCGCCCAGCCCGATAAGACGCAAAAGATCACGATCCACATCAGCACGAATCAGGCCCTGAGAGGACAAAGATTGCAACATGGCAGACCAAAGAAGCTCGTATTTGTCTCGTAGATCAATCATTTCCTGGCGGGACTCACCATGCAAGGAGCGCCATTCAAAAAGGAGGACATAGACCATATCCGACCCACCAACCAGCAACTCAAGGTGAGCATTGATCCCCTGACGCAACTGCTCAAGCGGCTCACTTTCCCCCCGAATGGCCTCAGACAAGGCCGTAGACGCTTGCTCAAGCGCAAGGCGCATCAAGTCGACCAGAATGCTTTCCTTGGAGGGGTAACGGTAATGCAAGCTGCCAGGCAGCATGCCACAAGCCTCGGCGATTTCTTTAACGGTGGTTTTATCGAACCCCTTTTGACGAAATAGACGAGCTGCAGCACCGAGCACAAACACTCGATCCGCCTCCGCCACCGGCGTTACCTGATTTTTCTTTCTTCCCACAAGGCACTCCCATGCTGTAAGCCTTTGATTCTAGCATTCCTTTTAAAGTCGGCCCAGCCTTCCTGGCCGATGGCACTATTCGATCTATACAGATAAAAACACGCTGTCTACCTTATAATCTTGAATTTGGTTGGTCATACAAATAAAGTCCAATGAATGCACTTTACTTGGGAGCGATCCAATGGCTCTGGCAAACCGCAAGATTGGTTACGACGAGGTTGTAACCCGTGACATTCACTTTCCCATGAACATCGAAAACGTGGCTCGCCACTGGTTTCGCAACGACCCGTGGTCCACTCACTGGATGAATGCCATTCTCGCCGCCGTCCCCGACGGTGAACGCTGGGTGATGAATTCTGCAAGACGGCAGCTTGGCAAGCTTGACGATCCAGAAGTGCTGAACGCAGCTAAAGAATTCATTCGCCAGGAGCGCATTCATGCTCGTGAGCACGATGAAATGAACGCCATCGGCGTGCAACACGGGGTTCCCATCGACAAGGTTGAAGGCGTGTTCAAGCTGATCCGTAAGCAACTCCAACACCGCCTCAGTGACGATATGCAGAGCTCCATCGCAGCGGCGTTTGAACATTTCACGGCCATTATTTCCTCGGTACTGCTTGAGCACCCGGAGCTGTTTGACGAAACCCACCCGGATTTGCGTGCCATGCTCTACTGGCACTTTGTCGAAGAAACCGAGCACAAGAGCGTCAGTTATGACGTCTTCGTCGATGCCAGTGGTGGTGGCTACCGCAGTTACCGACTGCGTATCAGTGGCATGCTACTGGCCATTGCCCTGGGCTTCCCCATTATGATCGGCAACCAGACCTATCTGCTCTACAAGGATCGTCAAATTCTGAATTTGTGGTCCGCCGCCAAAATGACCAAAGTCCTGTTCTGGCGTCCCGGCATTCTTTCCAAGGTACTCGCTGGCGTGCCCCCCTATTTCTCCCCCACTTTCCACCCGTGGGATGACGATAACCGTGATGTAATCCGGATCTGGAAACGCGCCTACGAAAGAACTGGCGACCCTCATAAGGCCTATCAAGCGCTCAGAGACCATCGCGCCAACAATGTACACGGTACATCCGAAACGCCACAACCTGAACCCGCATGGGGGCAGGCATGAAAAAGAAACCCTTGCACCCGTCAACTCAGGCGGCAGCTGTCATCACCGGGGCGGGTAGCGGCATCGGTCGTAGCTTTGCTTACGAAGTTGCCCGTCGAGGCGGTTCGGTACTGTGTGTCGATATCAATGAAGAGCGCGCCGAACAGGTGGCGATCAGCCTGCGAGCACTCGGTACTCACGCGGTAGCCCTGGGGTGTGATGTCGGCGATGAAAAACAGATGGCATACCTGGCGGAAAATGCCGAGCCTTTGCTCGGCAGGCCGGTAACCCTGGTAATCAACAACGCCGGCGTCGGCCTCGGTGGCCCAATCGGCGAGGTGTCACTTGAAGATTGGCACTGGTGCATGAACGTCAATCTATGGGGGGTTATTCACGGCTGCCATTATTTTGCCCCTCAGCTTCGCGATCTGGGCTATGGAGGCATCATCAATGTGGCCTCTGCTGCCGCATTCGGGTCCGCCCCGGAAATGGCCGCCTACAACGTCACCAAGGCGGGGGTGCTGGCCCTGTCCGAAACGCTGTCTTCTGAACTGACCGGTACCGGCGTAAAAATCACGGCCCTGTGCCCAACCGTGGTCCCGACCAATATCGTCGAGAATGGCCGCCTGCCTGAGCGTCGTCGCGATTTTGCTCGTTCAGCAATGACTCGCTATGCCCTGACCAACGCCGACCAGGTTGCTCGCCAGACCCTCAATGCCCTTGATCGAGGTGAGCTTTACATGCTGCCACAAATTGACGGCCGGCTTGCCTGGCGGTTGAAACGCCTGACGCCACGACTATACGCCCGCGCGATTGGCGAAGCTTACAGAATGCTGGCTGATTAAACCGCATTTGAGGAAACGGAACACGCAAGGAATTCAATATGGCCTCCATTCCTACAACAATTTTGAAGCTACTTTTTCGCGCCGGCATGAAGCGTGATATACGCGACCCGGACAAACTGGTAAGACATCTTCGCAGGGTGATGAACGCGCCTTTGGCCCCCTCTCTGCTGCCACGCGGAGTGCGACTCAAGCGAGGCAAGGTTGCAGGAATAGCTGGCCACTGGCTAGGCACCGCAGACCCACAAATCACCATACTCTACCTGCATGGTGGCGCCTTCATCGGCGGGCGGCTTGATACCTATCACCGCTTTTGTGGCCGTTTGGCTCACGCCCTGAATGCGCGGGTCTTTCTTCCGGATTACCGACTAGCCCCTGAGCACCCCTTCCCGGCAGCAACGGATGACGCCTTTAATGTGTATCGTGAACTGATCGCAGACCCTCGCCCTGTGGTCATTGCGGGAGACTCTGCGGGAGGCAACCTGACGTTAGTCACATTGCTGCGTGCCCGTGATCAGCTGCTGAAAATGCCGGCTTGCGCCCTCGCCATTTCGCCGGCATCGGATGCGCGAGGCACCCTGATGTCCAGACAGGCGAATAGCGACAGCGATACCATGCTTTCCCATGGCATGATTGAGGTGGCAACGGATATCTATCTGGCCGGCGCGGACCCCGCTCACCCGTATGCCTCACCAATCACCGCGGATTTCACCGGCTTGCCCCCTCTACTTTTCACTGTCAGTAGCGAAGAGTGTCTGCGCGACGATACCCATGCAGCAGCACAATGCGCGCGAGATGCGGGGGTGCCCGTGCAGGTTCTGGAGCGCGATGATATGCCGCACGTGTGGCCCGTATTCACCTTTTTGCTACCAGAGGCAAAGCAGGACTTCCCTACCATCGTCCGAATTCTGGGAAAGTATCTGACCAGCAATAACGTCGGCAAAGCCCCATCCCAAACGGTCAATGCTAGCGATAGCGCCATAGTTGAGGTTGCATCATGAATATGGCTGCTGTTGCAATCCATAACCCTCGCCCCAGCGTTACTCCTGATCATGAAGTCATTATCATCGGCGCGGGAATTTCTGGAATTGGTGCGGCAATCCAGCTGCGTGCCGATGGCATCAAAGATATCTTGATCCTTGAGCGAAGCAAGGATGTGGGAGGAACCTGGCGCGACAACCGTTATCCGGGAATCGCTGTCGACATTACCTCGTTTACCTATTCATTTTCCTTCGAACAAAACGCAAATTGGTCTCGCGTTTTTGCGCCGGGAAACGAGCTTTACCAGTATACAAGACAGGTAACAAGCAAGTATGGCATCTACCCACTGATTCGCTTTGGTGTCGAAGTCGCTAGCGCCCGTTTTGATCTCGACAGCCATGTCTGGTTGATCGATCTTACGGATGGCAGGCGACTTAGTGCACGCCATATTGTCTCGGCCTGTGGCGGTTTGATATCACCCAAGATGCCAGATATTGAAGGGCTTGATACGTTCCAGGGCAATGTCATTCACACTGCACGCTGGCCAGATGACCTTGATCTTAGTGACAAGCGAGTAGCGGTAATAGGCACTGGCGCCACTGCAGTGCAACTGATTCCGAAAATTGCCCGCCAGGCTCGTCAACTTGACGTCTACCAGCGCACCCCCATCTGGGTGCTGAAGAAGCCGGATCAGACTCTGCCTGGCTGGCTCAAGGTATTGTTCCGAACCGTACCGGGCTTGCAACGCAGCCTTCGCGGCGCTACCGACACCGTCAGCGAAACCCTGATGGTGCTTTCCGCAATATATTACCGGCAGGCCCCTTGGCTGGTTCGCATGTGTGAAAAGGCGGGCATAAACAACCTGCGCGAACAGCTGCCCAACCGCCAGGACCTGTGGCAAGCACTGACACCGAAATACGGCTTCGGGTGCAAAAGGCCAACGTTTTCCAACGACTATTTCCGAACCTTTGCCCGAAACAACGTTGAGCTTGTCACGACCCCGATCAAGCGTATTACGTCCCGCGGCATCACCACCCAGGACGGCCGCTCACGGCGTATCGATACCTTGATCCTCGCCACCGGTTACAAAACCTTCGAGAAAGGAAATATTCCCTCGTTCGACGTCATCGGCAGCAACAACATCAATTTGGGCGATTTCTGGCATGACTACCGTTACCAGGCCTATGAAGGGTTGACCATTCCGGGCTACCCGAACTTTTACATCATGCTCGGTCCCTATGCCCTTATCGGCACCTCTTACTTCAAGATGGTCGAAGGGAATGCCATCCACCTCTCTCGCTGTATTCGCGAAGCCAACCGACGTGGAGCCAGCCAAGTGGAAATACGTCAGTCCGTCCATGACGCGTATTTCCGCAATATCCAGAAACGCCAGCAAAACACCGTGTTCCTTAACCACAACTGCGCGCTGTCGAACAGTTATTACTTCGACCATCATGGTGACGCGCCAATGCTGCGGCCCTCTACCTCTCTGGAAATGCTGTGGCGAGCCAAGCATTTACCGATGGATCACTACCGATTCAGTGTACTGGCCGGGCACACTCCCAGCAGACACGACGGCGGGAGACAAGCCTGTGAGCCACATCCCCAGCTGCCAGAGAAGGGCATTCCGGCAAAACAAACAGATAACAATTCTCAGTGACTGTGCCAGAGAAAGTGTGGAGCCTGCTTGTACATGTCACGCCAGCAGAGCTCTCCAGATCCAGTTGACCGTGCGCTTTAGCGCTGCCCAGGAGGCGTTATACCACTCGATAACCCATGCCTGGTCAGCAACAGAACACGGCATCTCGTCATAGACGACGACTGGGCGTCACGCATTAATGTGTGACATTACCGGAGCGCCAGAGCACAACGTCATTACAGTCATGGACACAGACAGCTAAGCCTGAGACCAATATTGGTTGTTTAACCAAACAAACAGAAAATCAGAACAACTCACCATCTATAACCAGAACAGCCCCCTTTAGGAGCCTGAAATGTCTGCAAAAAAAACAAAACGGTTACCTCTCCTTTTCTTCACGTGCACTACAGCATTGCTCTCACCCGGCTTGGCCATTGGCGGTGCTGGCGACGGAGCGAGCACTTATGGGCTAGGCCCGATGAATGCCGGCACTGCCTTGGCATTCAGTCCTTTTGCATCCAACAGCTGGTCGGTGTACTACAACCCGGCCGCCATGGCCCGCTCCCCGGAGGGCGAACTGGGAGTCATTGTGCAGTATGGCGACCAGGAATTACGTGCTAAATCACTGGGAGGAACAGACCCTTTGGAGCGAGAGAATGATATCCTCTCTGACACCAGTTCCGAACTATTATTAATCGGCTTCAAAAGCCGCGTCGCCGGCATTTCCAGCATCGACAAGCCCATTTACTTTGGCCTGAACGTGGGTGTAGACCAATACACATCCAACCTATTGCCCTATCAGGCCAATACCAGCCAGAAAGGGCAGTTTCTACGCTATGAATCTCAGCCACTTTATCTCGCCTTTGGTGGCGCTATCAGCAACGTCCTGAGGGGCGTTGACGTCGGCGCATCAGCACGTCTTACCCTCCAGGCCAAAGCCAACCTGGAAGCAGTTTCAGACCTTGGCGGCAACACAGACTCTGAAAAACTTTCCCTGGAAGCCTCTCCATCCCTATCACCGGCACTAGGTATCAATATCCGCTCTGGAGAAATGTTTTGCGGTACAAGCGAGTGCATGCCTTTTGGAATGGATAAGATGGAGCTGGCTCTTTTCTGGCGGGGGGAAAGTAGCTATGAGGTATCCGTGGATGCCAATGTGGTTGTGCCGGGAGTTATCCCTGAACCAGGCCTGAGCCTAGCGCTTAGTACAATTGATACCTATCAACCTGAAGTTCTCGGCGCAGCCATTTTGCTTCCCGTTGGCAAATTCGAATTAACGGCAGGCATTGAGCAGCACAATTGGTCTGCGCTTGAAAGCGAGTTTGCCGACGATACTATTCGCGATCAGGCTAATCTAGCGTTTGACGACATCACCATTCCCCGAATTGGCGTTAGCTATCAGTGGTCGGAGTCCATGAAACTCTTTGCCGGCGCAGCCCTGGAGGACTCACCTTTAAAATCCAGCCGATCCCAGGACGTTAACTATCTTGACACCGATAAAAAGGTTTTCGGTCTGGGTGCCAGCTACCGTCTGTCCAGCGCGCCAATAATAGATATGCCATTAGAACTCTCCTTCGCTTACCAGTATCAAATTCTGGATGAAGCTGATTTCGAATTGACCTCCATCAACTCTTCCACCGATCCAGCCCCTTATGAAACGGTAAGGGCTGATGGTGAAATAAACGTATTTTCTTCCTCCCTGTCGCTAAAGTTTTAACAACAGGCATGCGATTAATACCAGGAGAAGAGCAATGAATAATAACCCCATCACAATCCACCAGTTTCTGATTAGTCTGGCGGTCGCCATAGCAGCCCTTCTGACCGGGTGCGGTGGCGATCAGGGCGATGTAAGCAATCCCTGGAGCACACCAGAGACATTAATTTTTTCTTACCCTTATCCTGGCCAGACCGAGGTTCCAGCTACCGCGCCAGTAATCCTGCGATTTTCCTCTGCACTTGAGCAAGAGGTTATTGATGACATTGACTCACGCCTACAGCTGGTCAGTGATACTGATGGGAATACCGTCATGGTTGACTATCAGGTGGTAGACAATGGCAGAGGCCTGGCCCTGTATCCTCAATCGCGGCTGGCTCCGGCGGAAGCGTACCATCTGGTTGTCAACGATGATGGCCTTGGAGCCATTGATGATAACTCCGTGGCCCGCGTTCGGTTTCGGACTGCAGGCAGTCAAGCCGGCGCATCGCAAACCATGGGAAGCGGCTCTTTCACCCTGCTTTCAGCCACTCCTCTAGACCAACCGTCATTGCTAGAGCCGATTGATGATGCCAGCCATCCCAACGACATGAGCACCTTCAGGATGTCGTTTAACCAAACGGTTGATCCGACCAGCACAGCATATGGCGAAACCGGATCGGTTCAACTTCGTGACAACCTCGGCAAGTTGGTTCCCGCATCGCTATTTTTGCAGGGTCGTTACCTGACACTGGATCCTGACCAGGATCTGAAACCTGTGGAACACACACTAACGATTGCTGGGCTGCGGGCCCAGACTACCGGTGAACAGTTGCCGGAGTACAATCGGACTTTTGTTCCGGAAGCCACTCTTCCCCGTGCTACATCCGTTCTAAAAGTTGGCAGTCTTGGAGCTGAGCAACCTGGACTAGTGTCAACTTTAACCGGCAACCCGATCAATCAGGTGCCAGTACAATCCTTTGTGCTGGGAGATGAATCATTTACCGGGTTGAGCGGGGATCTAGCTGCAGATCTGGCTTTTGCTCCCAACTTTCCTAATGCCGTTCCACTGCGAGTACCCGCTGGTTCCGTACTCCGAGGCACCCCCGTGGACGTCAATATACTGGGCGAAATACCGTCCGGGCTGGAAACCGGTGAAGTCACCATCACGATACTCAGCGACGCTAATGGGTATCTGATCCCGAATCCATTCAGTGATTCCCCATCGGTTCCCCGCTATGCCCTGCTTAATATGGACGCAGCAATGACTGCAGCAGGTCAAGAGCCCAATGCGGCTCTCAGCCAGAACCTGCTTAATGTGCAGGTAGCGGGTTTAGCCGTTGTAAAGGATGGTGTACTAGTACTGGATGCGGTCAGTGTGGTTGAACCTGAAGTACTGGGCCTGGAGAAGGCATCCGGTCTGCTCTCATTCCGCATGGAGGCCTATCAAAACCAGCGCCAAGCGCCTGCCCCAAGCCAAGACACTCGACCCTTGCAGCTTCAGTCTTGGGCACCGGGAGAAACGTTCCAACCCAATGCAAGGCCTGGTGACCCCGTTATCCTGAACTTCAACAAACCATTAGACCCAGCTTCGGTGTTCCTTGACGGTGCCGTACAGGTTTCTGTTGATGATGTAGTAAAGACGTACCCAATACGTCACGATGGAGCCACGATCATCATCGGAGGAGATATCCTTCAACACGGAAAAGACGTCGAGCTCACCCTCACCAGCCTGCTCCGAGATACGCAGGGAAACCCGCTCAACCAGGACCAGACACTCAACATCCGCCTACCGGACTTCGTGCTTCCCAATGGCAGCACCAATGAGTTACGTGCACCACTTGTCGCTGCTGTTTTTCCCGGTTACCCCTGTGCGTTAACCGATGTCGATCTTACCGGCGAAAGAGAGACTTGGCGCAATGGCCGATGTGTAGGAGGTAAAAATAGCGACCCGCTCTATCCTGTACCGAATCTGTTCAAGGATTTTAGTATTCGAGTCATCTTTAGCCGCAGTATCGACGGCGACACGGTTAATGATCAGACTTTTGTTGTTGAACACTTCGATACCAACAATAACGCATGGGACCCCATCAATGGTCGTCTCAAGGTGCTTGCCCAGCGAATAGAGTTTCTCCCGAACAACCCGTGGCAGATTGGCGAGCTTTATCGCTACACCCTGCACTCCGAGCAAAACTCGCCTGTTTGTGGCACCAATGCCATATGTTCAACCGATGGTGCACCGCTACAAACACGTCAAATCTCTCAGTCCAGTTCCTCAGCCCCAGAGCTTAGAGAAGGAGGTCCAGACCTAACCAATCACTTCGTTGTAACAGGGGAAGAGGACCGGATCACCCGTGTGTCGTTACGCTCTCTGCCGGTTGCGGATGTTAACGCTAATCTTAGTATCGATGACAACGAGCAAGGTGCGATACCCGATGGTAACGGCGGTGCCATTGCCGATGCCAACTACCTACAGCTTAGGCTAAAAAACAAATCGGGAGTAATAACCCATGCCAACATTGGCTGTGGTATAGGCGACGATTGCCCGGAAAAGAAATTTGCCTTTGTCGGGTCAGGCGCCTTGCAAGCCGGGGTAAGCCAGTATGAGCCGGATGTCACCATCAACCGACGCCTCATCGACAGCGACCCAATGACATCAAATGAAGTCACCGGCGCCGTCATTGCCAAAGTCTTCCCCACTGTTCTCCCAACGACGAGTGTGTTTCTGGAAGCCCGTGCACTGGGATTAATCACAATACCGTTAGACACCGGCCCCCTGGTGCTTCGCTTGGCATATGAAAACAATCAGCCCATTACTGGCTATATCACCCGAACCCCTGATGGCCCCTGGTTCAGTACTACGTTTGATCTCATGGTGGATGCACCAGAGTTAGAACCACGGCTAATTATAGAACTCGGGCATGACATCCGCAGCAAAGTAATTACCGGAGTCACCCTCGAAGGCCCCCTGCGCTTTGTCGATGATGGTCGTCTGATTCTCAAAGTCCGTAACCCCGACCCTCTCATCATACCGGCCAACATTGATCTCGTGGGAATCGGCTTGGCGGGTGTTGAGCTGGAAGTCCCCCCCCTCGGCGTAGATCTGACCTTTACCTTTTTGCCGGTAAAAGATTTTTAATATATTCCCCTTGTGCTAACGCACTTTCATGCCCCCTTTATGGGGGCTTTTTTCTGTCCTCACCGTATGCCACACCGCTGAATGATCATCAATATCGTCAAATAGGACTTTTCTTTGTGTAGAAGAAACGCTAATATTTGGTTGTTTGGCCAAATAAATAAATGCCTATAATGATGCATCCTCACGACAGCCTCGCAAGCCTTGCCTATAGCGATTCAAAGCACCCACCGGAATCTGGCAGGGATATACAGTTCCCGGGAAACGGCGGGTTGGTTCTTAGTGCAACCCAGTTCGGGGACCCGAAGTCACCGCAGGTGCTTTTGCTGCATGGCGGCGGACAGACCCGTCATGCCTGGGCGCACACGGCAACAGCTCTGGCCAGATCCGGGTACTGCGCTACCTGCATTGATGCCCGCGGTCATGGTCAAAGCCAGTGGTGCCCTGAAGGGGATTACAGCGGCACCGCGCTGGTATCAGACCTCCGCGCCATCATCCAATCACTTCCCACATCACCTTATATCGTGGGAGCGTCAATGGGCGGACTGACGGCCATGCTTACCCTTGGGGAGGAGCCCCCCTTGCCCTGTCGAGGTCTGGTACTGGTGGATGTGGCCCCACGGCTTGAGACCAAAGGCGTTCGCCGGGTGATTGAGTTCATGCGCCGCCACCCTGACGGTTTCGACTCTCTGGATCAGGTTCAGGATGCCGTGGCTGCCTATAACCCAACACGAAAAGCACCATCAAGCTCACAGGGCTTGCGAAAAAACCTCCGCCAGGACGCTAATGGCCGTCTCCATTGGCACTGGGATCCTGCGTTTCTTGATCATGCGGTAATCCCTGAAGCAAATGAAGGCATGTTCGGCCGAGCGCGACTCAATCTTGCAGCAAGCAAACTCAAATTACCGATATTACTCATCCGCGGCCATCACAGTGATGTACTCAGCGAAGCAGGAGCCCAGGAATTATTAGCCCTCGTGCCACATGCCAAGTACCGAGTAATCCATCAAGCAGGTCATATGGTAGCGGGTGACCGCAACAGTATTTTTACCGGAGCAGTGCTGGACTTTCTTCAGCACCTTGACCCGCAAGGAAATCACATACGCTCCACCGATCGGAGACTTACACCATGAAACATAAACACCTCGACGTGCTGATCATTGGCGCGGGCCTTTCCGGCGTCGGTGCGGCTTGTCACCTAAGCCGCAAGTGCCCAGATCTACGCTATGGCATCCTTGAGCGACGCAAGCGCGTTGGTGGCACCTGGGATTTATTTCGCTATCCCGGCATCCGTTCGGACTCCGATATGTTCACACTCGGCTATAACTTTCAGCCTTGGACAGACACCAAGATGCTTGCCGATGGCCCCTCTATTCGCAATTACATCGAAGAAACCGCTGAGCATCATCAGGTCCACAAGAAAATTCATTTTGGCCTGAAAGTCACTGCCGAGGACTGGAGCAGCGAATTCAATCGCTGGACGGTTACCGCGTTGAACGAGGAAACCGGTGAAGAAGAAGTTTTCACCGCTGGGTTTGTCCTCAACTGTACCGGTTATTATAACTATGACGCCGGCTACACACCGAAAATACCTGGAATCAATCGCTTTGGCGGCGACGTAATTCACCCGCAGCACTGGCCAGATAACTACGACTATACGGGTAAGCGAGTTGTCGTGATCGGCAGCGGCGCCACCGCCGTAACACTGGTGCCCGCGATGACCGACCGCGCTGCGCATGTCACCATGTTACAGCGCTCCCCTACTTATGTTGCCTCCGTCCCTGAGCAAGATCTCATCTCGAAAAACCTGCGCCGAGTACTGCCAGAAATGCTTGTTTACCGCTTGGCGCGCACACGCAATATCCTGCTGCAGAGAACCGTATTTAACCTATCGATTCGTAAGCCCAAAGCGATCCGCAGATTACTGCTGGCCGCTGCTCGCAAACAACTGGGGCCGGATATCGACATGAAGCATTTTCAACCTCACTACAACCCATGGGAGGAACGAATGTGCGCAGTTCCCAAGGGGGATCTGTTCAAGGTGCTTCGTGAAGGCAAGGCTTCCGTGGTGACGGATCATATAAAAAATGTCACCAAAACCGGTATAAAACTGGAATCTGGGGATTGGATACCTGCCGATATTATCGTCACAGCTACCGGTCTGGATTTGCAAATGTTGGGCGGCGCAGAGCTACGTGTTGATGGTACGCACGTCAATCTCTCAAACACCATGATGTACAAAGGCTTAATGCTGGAAAAAGTGCCTAATATGGCACTGGTCTTTGGCTATACCAACGCGTCCTGGACCCTCAAGGCAGATATTGCCTCCGAATTTGTTTGTCGGCTTCTCAAGCATATGCGCAAGACAGGCGCAGAAAAGGTGACCCCTATCGACGAGGAAGGGTGTGGCTCTGATGTCAACTTTCTCAACCTTCGCTCTGGCTACATTCAACGTGCTGATGACCGCCTGCCACGCCAAGGCAACAAAGATCCTTGGCAAAACCTCAACGATTATCTTCACGACCTGCCGGCGTTTCGTTATGGAAAAATGAATGATGGCCACCTTAAATTCGAAACGACAAACCTACATAAAACGAAACGCAATCTCGTCCAAAAACTTCTGAGCAACACACTCAATATAGAGGCGCAACGATGAAATCATTTTCAGGAAAAGTCGCGGCGATCACTGGCGCCGGGTCGGGCATCGGGCAAGCCACGGCGATTGCTCTAGCAAAAGAAGGCTGCCACTTAGCGATCTCTGATATCAGCGAAGAAAGCCTAGAGAAGACGGTCGAATTACTGGCAGGCTACGCCGTCAACATCAGCACTCATGTTGTTGATGTCAGCAACAAAAATGCGGTTTATCAATACGCGGAAGATACCGTCTCAACACACGGAAAAGTAAATCTCATCATGAACAATGCCGGTGTGGGACTGGGTGAGACCGTCGAGAACATGAGCTATGAAAACTTTGAATGGCTGATGAATATCAATTTCTGGGGTGTCGTATACGGTACAAAGGCATTTCTTCCCCATCTCCAGAAAATAGGTGAAGGCCATATCGTCAACATCTCCAGCGTTTTCGGCATTATCGGTGTTCCAACCCAGTCAGCCTACAACGCCGCAAAATTTGCTGTTCGCGGATTTACAGAATCATTACGTGAAGAGCTGGATATCGCGGGCGGCCTTGTCAGCGCGACTTGCGTTCATCCAGGTGGAGTAAAGACCAACATAGCGCGTAATAGTCGCATGGGAGACATGGGCAGCATGAACATGGGCGACAAAGAAGAGATTGCCAGCATGTTCGAAAAAATTGCCATGACCACACCCGAAGCTGCCGCTAGAACCATCCTGAAAGGCGTGCGGAAAAACCGGCGAAGAGTTTTGGTAGGCGGTGACGCGGTCATGCTGGACACCACACAGAGACTGATACCCACAGGCTACCAACGCTTGCTTGAAATTATGTTTAAAAAACAGCAAAGCAGCAAAAATAAAAAAACGCATCAGGGCATGGCCTGACATTTTTCTCTTTAACTATCACATTATTGATTGGAGGCGATATGCGCTCGTCTAATACGGTAAAAAGCATTAAGAAACTCAGCGGCGCGCTGGTGGGCATTCCACCGCGTCATATCAATTTTCAATTTCCGGATTCCATTCCAAAGTATTTTTATGCTGGAAATGCCACAGCAACGACTTTCTTTGCCATGCTCTCCGGGTTTTTCCCACCTGGTGAGCGCTATTTCATGGAGTCTGTTAGACACTTTCGTGGTCAGGTTAAGGACGAATCTCTACGGGCGGCCATATCGGGCTTCATGGGGCAGGAGGCCATTCACGGACGAGAGCATGACAGGCTGAACCAGATTCTCGCCGAATACGGCTATGACATGCAGTCGCCAGATCGGTTTGTCAAAATTGGCTTGGCCATACTAGAGAAGTTGCCGCCGAGCACTCGGCTAGCCGCCACCACGTTTATGGAGCACTTTACTGCGCTTCTCGCCGAGCAGCTGCTTGAAGACGAGAATTTTGTACGCCAGGCAGACCCTGAAATGCTCAAAATATGGCAGTGGCATGCGCTCGAAGAGCTGGAACACAAATCTGTTGCCTACGACGTATATGAGCTTATTGGTAACAGCCGTACAGAGCGCGTGGCTGCAGCCCTCGCCTCGATGGTCGTCTTGCTGCCGATGCTGGGCATCACCTGGAGCTGGATGCTTGTCAAAGACGGCCAGCTCGGCAACATCAGCGATAATGTTAAAGGTCTGAATATTTTGCTAGGTCGTAACGGGTTTGTATCGCAAATCCTTTCGCGCCTTCCTGAGTTCATTCAGCCGGATTTCCACCCTGATCAACATGACACCAAAGGGCTGGAAAAACTGTGGCGTGAGAAGTTGTTCGCTGAAGGTGGCCAACTGCATGAGCTGTATAGCAATCCGGCGGCATAATAATGCTCAAGGGGGTTTAGGGAACCTCTGAATAGTTGACGACTCTGTCACCACCGTTTGCTAAAAGACACACAAAAAAATGCCGGAATTGCTTCCATGCAACTCCGGCATTACACCTTTTATCATAGCTTTTCTCTAGCCGATCTTTATTGCGCATCCTCTAGAATGAATTGTGCCGCTCGCTCGCCAATCATCATACATGGCGCGTTCGTATTACCACTGATCAACAGTGGCATGATCGAGGCATCGGCGACACGCAACCCCTTCACACCGTTTACCCGCAGACGGACATCCACCACCGCTTTTTCATCACTACCCATTCGGCAAGTGCCGACGGGATGGTAGATTGTTTCAGCGCGCTGGCGAATATCCGCGTCAATCTGGTCATCACTCTCCACGCTGGAAGCCGGTTCGTCATCACCGCCAAAAGCAGAGCTGAAAGAATGACTGTGAAACACTTTTCTGGCTAGTTTCACGCCTTCACGGAGCACAAGAATATCGTCAGGATGAGAAAGATAGTTTGGGTCTATCAAAGGCGCAGCAAATGGATCGCTATTGGCCAATCGAATCTGTCCTCGACTCTTAGGCCTGAGTTGGCACACATGAATCGTACAACCAAACCCTGGCGTCAACTGACGTCCATGATCTCGAAGATAAGCCGGTAAAAAGTGTAGCTGAGCATCCGGACGATCCGGCTCGCTGAGCAGGCTGACAAAAGCCCCTGCTTCCGCCGCGTTACTGGCAAGAAAGCCGCGCCGATGACGAAAATACTGGTAGAAGGCACTAATCAGCCGAGGTATAAAAAACGGTGACATGCCGATTGATTGACGGCTTTTGTCCTTGATCATGACGGTCATATCAAGGTGATCTTGAAGGTTCTCCCCAACTTCCGGCGAGTCTTGCAAACAGGTGATGCCGATTTTCGATAGGTGCTCTCGCTCTCCAATACCCGACAACATCAGCAACTGAGGGCTATTGATCGCCCCACCGGACAGGATGACTTCTTTGTTCGTACGAATGACCGATTGAGCACCATCACTATCACAAATTTCGACGCCAATCGCCCTGCCGCAATCCAGTAACACCTTGGTTACCTGCACATCCGTCATGATGTGCAGGTTATCGCGGCCACGTGCAGGATCCAGGAAAGCACGCGCGGCACTCCATCGGCGCCCTTCTTTTTGTGTTACCTGAAACCGGCCAAAGCCTTTCTGTTCCGGCCCGTTAAAATCATCGTTTCGGGTATAACCCAGCTCTTCACCGGACTTAATAAACAGCGGGGTTAACGGGTTAACATCCCTGACTCGGGTAACATTCAGTGGCCCACCCACACCATGCCAATTGTCAGCGGAGTATTGTTCATTGTTTTCATGTGCATTGAATACCGGCTGCACATCTTTCCACGCCCACCCTGTTGCGCCTTGCGCTGCCCAGTCATCATAGTCTTGTTGTTGGCCTCGAATGTAGACCATGGCATTGATTGAGCTGCTGCCCCCCAGTGTTTTTCCTCGCGGCCAGTAGAGGCGCCTTTTATTAAGGTGACTCTGTGGCGCGGTGTCGTAGCCCCAGTTTCGCTTTCCTTGTTTAATTAGACCGATGAGTCCAAACGGAATATTAATAAAACCGCTATTATCGTGGGGGCCGGCCTCAATAAGACAAACGGAATACTTGCCGCACTCGCTTAACCGGTTGGCAAGAACACAGCCCGAAGAGCCCGCCCCCACGACGATAAAATCAAACGACTTCATTTTGCTTCTCCCCCGCCTGAATAAACCGTGACATGTGGTGCTCTCGGTCGCCATGACTCAATGATGCATGTGTCACCAGACGGAAGTAATGGCCAATGTTCAGCTCTTCCGTAACACCAACGCCACCATGGATCTGGATACCTTGCTGAGTGATACCAACGGCCCGGTTTGCGTAGTAAGCCTTTGCCGCCGCTGTCGCGCGCCCGCGCTCACAGACGTTTGCGCTCTCTCCTTTTACTGACACCATCAAGAGCATGGATTCCAGCTGCTGGAGATCAATAAACGCATCAACAAGGTAGTGCTGGATTACCTGAAAACTGCCAATCGTTCTACCAAACTGTTTACGCGTTCGAGCGTATTCCAGAGTGGCCTGATACACCTCTCGGCAGGCGCCGTACATACGTGCGCAGTCCAATGCGCACAGATAATCGAACCAGGCAGAAACCGCTTGCTTTGCCGCATCACCACGACACAAAACCATTTCGTCTGTGATGAGCACATCATCAAGCGTCAAACTGGCAGCACGGCTTCCATCGAGCAGTCGATATCTTTCAACGTCACAGGCGTCGAAAGGTAGCGCGACAATGACCAACTCATCACCAGACATAGCGGAGACGAGCACGGCGTCTGCAACACCACCATCAGACACAACGTGCTTCTGCCCGGAAAGTCGTTCTCCGTTTAGCCTCAAGGAAGGGTTCAGCACGTGATAACCGGCATGCCGGTCATAAAGACCGCAAGCCACACGTGCCTCACCAGCAATAATGCGATCAAGCAACGCCAAGGATGTTGGCGTATTGGCGAACTCCAATAACTTGCCGGGGGAAACAATTAAATCGACAAAAGGGTCAAGACAAAGCGCGGCTCCTAACTCCTGAACAATGGCGCACACGTCAAGCAATGAGCCGCCATACCCTCCAACAGATTCAGCAAACGGAAGGCCAAACCAACCCAAATCATTCATGGCCTGCCAGCGATTCGCTTCAAGGTGATTACTCTCATTCAACTGTGCAATGTAGCTGTCAAATGAATAGTTGTCTTTAAGATAACGGCGCGCGGTATCCGCAATCATGGTGGTATTTTCGGGTAACTTGAAATCCATTTTTCACCTCACAATCCGAGCAACATCTTCGCCAACACGTTTTTCTGGATCTCGTTAGATCCACCATAGATGGTGCACGCACGCAGGAAGTTATAGCGGCGACTGGCCTGATTAAAAATTTGCTCCCCAATGGGCTCCTCGTTATCCCATGGCAAAGACATCAAACCTCCGATTTCCACCATCGCTTGGGAAACCCTTTGCTGTAGTTCCGTGCCTTTGATTTTCAGTCCTGACGATTCTGGGCCGAACGGCTTGCCTTCATCTGTGGCAGCAACGGTGCGAAAGTTGGTGTATTCCAGTGCCATAAGATCGACTTCCAAGCCAGCCAACCGACGCACCGCCAACTGCTTATCTGTTTCCGTTGGTAGCGCATCGATAGCACTTTTAAGGCGATTGATTTCGTAGTGAATATCCGCCACACCGGCAATGGTGGTGCGTTCGTGGGTAAGAAGAAATTTGGCAATGGTCCACCCCATTCCTTCTTGACCCACCAAATTTTCCACAGGCACTTTCACGTCGGTAAAATAGACTTCGTTAAGGTGATGATGCCCATCAATTGAATAAATCGGCCGTACTTCAAGCCCGGGGGTTTTCATATCGATCAGCAGGAATGAAATACCCTGCTGCTGTTTCACGGTGCTATCCGTTCGCACCAAGCAAAACATCATGTCTGCCCAATGGGCCTGTGTCGTCCAGATTTTTTGACCATTAACCAAATAATGGTCGCCATTACGCGTGGCTCGCGTTTTTAACGAGGCCAGATCTGAGCCCGCATTGGGCTCAGAATAACCTTGGCACCATAGCGTTTCGCCACGCTGAATGCCGGGCAACCACCGTTCCTTCTGTGCTTCAGAACCAAAGGTATATAACACCGGCCCAACCATGGCCACACCAAAAGGACTTGTTGGCGGAGCCCCTGCCGAGGCGCGTTCCTGATCGAAAATATACCGCTGGGTTGCGCTCCACCCTGGGCCACCAAATTGTTCTGGCCAAGTAGACGTGAGCCAACCTTGACTGCCCAGCAAACGCTCCCATCGTTGCTGCATATTCTTGTCTGGCATCGCTCCTCGGGCAGTACAGCGCCGAATATCATCAGGCACATTTTCCTTCATCCACTGCCGGATACTCTTACGAAATTCTTTTTCGTCATTACTGAAATCCAGATTCATGGAAGCCTCCAAGCCAATAAATTTCGCAATACAAGGTCATCGATTACTCAATTAACCTGTTTACCGTTGCTCTCCCAAAAGGGGGCTCGCAGTTCGTTTTTCAGCACCTTACCTGCCCCACTCACCGGCAACGACTCTGCCTTAAAATCAACGCTACGAGGCACTTTGTAACCTGCAATTCTTTCACGGCAATGTTCGATAATCTCTGCCTCACTGGCGTGCTCTCCTTCACGCAGCACCACGATTGCATGCACAGCTTCACCCCAGCGTTCATCGGGAATACCAATTACCGCGCACTCCTGTACCGCAGGATGGCTATAAATGGCACCTTCAACTTCAACAGAGAAAATATTTTCTCCACCGCTAATTACCATGTCCTTGGCTCGATCAACGATGAAGACAAATCCATCCTCGTCCATGTAGCCAAGGTCGCCGGTATGTAGCCAACCATTGCGCAAGGTATCAGCGGTTGTTGATTCCATTCCCCAGTAACCCAACATGACGTTTGGTCCCCGCGCACATATTTCGCCAACCGTACCTTGAGATACCACCTGATCATTTTCATCAAGCACCACCACCTCCACACCCAGTGCTGCGCGACCGGCGCTACGTAATTTTTCTCCGCCGGGAATGTGATGTTCTGGCCCGAGTGAGGTAATGATTGGGGAGGCTTCGGTCTGGCCATAGCCCTGAGCAAATGACACTGTCGGCATTTGTTCCATAGCACTAATCAATACCGCCTCTGGCATTGGCGAGGCGCCATACAGCATGCGTTTTATGCTGCTGACATCGTAATTGGCGATGCGCCCAGATGAGGCTAGAAGATTGACCATGGTCGGCACCAACAGGGTGTTCGTGACTTTCTCCTGCTCAATGAAAGCCAGCACTTCATCAACATCAAAGCGAGGAACAATGCCATGTGTCCCCGCAGCCAGTGTCACGGCAAACGTGCTGGCCATATCAGCCAAGTGGAACATGGGCCCGGCATGCATATATATGGTGTCACTGTCATAGCCCATCTCGGCAACCACGTTCAGGGCATTGAATACCAGGTTGTCATGACTCAGCATCACGCCTTTTGACCGCCCAGTGGTACCACCGGTATAAAACAGCCCCGCCAGATCGTCACCGCCAGCATTGGCGTCACGGATTCGATCGGCGTTGGCGACAAGGGATTCATAATCAATACACCCTTGTGGACACTCACCCTCACCCATGAAGACAACATGCTTGATAGACTCAAGCTGTGGCTGTAGGGATGGCAGCAATGCTGCAAAGGTGTCATCAACGAAAAGCACTTTAGAACCTGAGTCATTCAAGGTATAGGCGATTTCAGGTGGTGCGAGCCGAATATTGACGGGATTCACTGCCGCACCGGCCCACGACACTGCATAGAAATACTCCAGGTAGCGATCGCTGTTTAATGCCAGTATGGCAACCCTGTCACCCGCATTGATGCCCAGACTTAGCAACCCGTTAGCAAGGCATGCGATACGGTCTTCAAACTCTCGCCAGGTTTGCCGCCGACCAGCAAAAACGGTAGCCGTACCTTGGCCGTTTAATTGAACCGCACGGCGCAAAGTCTGTGAAATATACATAACAGAACTCCTCTATTGAGGCAGAAAAGGAAGGGGGGAGGGTTGTTTATAGATTGGATTAGCTGGAAGCGAAGGCTCTCTTATAAATGAAGCGACCTCGGGAAACCTGGGCGCCATCAAGAAACACATCCACAACAACCACAATGAAGCGCTTTCCTTCACGAATAATGTTCGGCTTGGCCACCAACGTACCCGCAAAGGCCGGGCGCAAATAATCCAGAGTCATACTTGAACATACTGGCTTATTTTGTTCAGTCTGATTCGCTGTTAAGTGCGCGCCAGCAACAAGCTCCGCGAAGCTTGCGATAATACCGCCATGAAAAGTCTTGATCAGAGGGTTGCCAATGTGCTGCTCGCGAAACGGCATTTTATAGGTTGCTTCGCCGTTATCGTCCGAAGCCGTCATACCAAGAAATTTTTCGTATGGTGATACATCGCCGACCACAGTAGAGAGAGCGGTTACCCTTTCTGTTTCGAAGCTGATGATTCCTTCATCATCGATTGTTTTTTTCTTGGAGGGGGCTCTCTTATTGCTAGGATTCACAGATTGATCAAAGGACGGGCCTGCCGTTCCTATCGCAAAACTGCCTGATACCGACGCCAGCAAATTGCCGCCATCACGCCCAAATGCCTCTCCACGGACATAGGCAATATTTTCTTCAACTGCAAAACAGGTGACATTACATGCCACCCCTTCGCCAGCCTCGGGTTTAGCGATGAAATCAACGCGCAAGTCAATTGTCGCAATTGGGCGCATGTCGCCGAGGCGCACAAAAATCGCCAAACCACATGCCGTATCAAGCAAGGTAGCGATGGCTCCCCGATGAAGCTTTCCCTGTTGATCACAAACCTCTTCCACACAAGGCATGCTCATTACCGCGCCATCTTTGGTAATGTCATCCATTGCGATACCAAAAACCCTGAACAACGGATGCCCTGAACCAAAAAAAGCCTTTGCGGCAAGCAGTTCTCTCGGGAGTGATGTCTCAGCTGTCATAGTTAGCAACTTTTTATCAGAATGTTGAAGCGGCATCCGCATACCGGGTCTCTGCAACACGCACAGATTCAATGGCGTCCGTTATTGCCTCTTCAGGGAATGTTTCACTTTCGGACCCCTTTCGCAGACAATCAGCCAGAGCGGACCATGCCGCAGCACTCGTTCGCATCAACTCGACCAAGCCTGCCTCATGTATTTCAGGAACAATTTCACTCGCTTCATCGAGAAATTCTGAATACATCGCTCTAAAGCCGCTGCCCCCCGTTCCACGCTTCTCGATCACTTGATAGGCGAAACGGAGCAACCATTGCCATTTATCCACTGCCTTCCAGCGAGGAAGTTCCTGGATCCAAGTTGTTAGCGCTTGAATACCGTGATTCCTGCTTCCTTGCAGGAGATTATCTGCATTCTTCACAATCGCACTGCGCACGTTCTCGGCAGACACCTGAACCGAAACACTTTCGGGTGCGAACAATGAACCATGATGGATAAAGGGTGGCGACAAGGAGAATCTGGCTTCAACCAACTTGTCACGAGGCACCTCTAAAAGCCCTGGGCGCTCGGTATCGCTAACGAGCATCGTCTCGCCCTTCTCGGCTCGCTGCCAGGCGACGATGGCGTGACCGGGGAAATGTGTACTGCTCTTGAAATAAGGAAGGTAAAAAATATCAGTTAAGAGAAGCGCAGGCCGCCCCGCATCAAGATGGGCATCCAGCGCATCGGCGGCAGCACATTTATCTTGCCAAGTTTCCCAGCGAAACGGCACGCCCAGTGTAGAGAACACCGTTTCCTCAAATCCCATTGAACGGACATGGACAATAAACGGGGTGTCCGTGCCTGGTATTTCCACATAAGTAATACCAAGCCCGGCACCGAGACCGAAGCAGAAAGCTTCAGTTAAATTAAGCCCATGAAACTCCAGAAGATCCCTGATAGCTGAACTTCCACAGTGGCGTCCGGGCCTATGAGTGTGCCGAAAATCAAAGGCACCGGGGTTACCCTGATCGTTGGTCTGCATCAGGCTGCCTCTCTCACAGGATCCGGACCATAAATGGTCTCCGATGCCTGCATTGGATCACCATGAGCCTCATACTCTGCCAACCAGGCGGCAACCTTCTCAGGCATACCGGTGTCCCAAGGGTGAAACCCGGGACGAAACCAGGCAAGAAAATCAGGCAACATTCCTGTGAGAATACCTTTTCGCCCATAAAGTTTGTTCAAACCCTTCAGAATCACACCGGGCTGGCGCGTGACACCATCAAGCTTGAGCATATTCCAGAATACCGGTGCCACGACCAAATGAACCATCAGTGTCGCAACCACCAGCGCCGAGGCACGAGTCAGGTAGCCCCCCCCAGCCGCTCCCTGATAAAGATCATAGGCCACAGCCTTGTGTTCTACTTCTTCAACCCCGTGCCAAAGAAACAACGCTCTCATGACGGGATCGGCCTCGCCAAACATGTCGCTCTTCTCGCTAACCATGGCTTCGCCCAGGGTTGCCGTAAAGTGCTCAAACGCCGCAGTCATGGCGAGCTGATACTTCTTCGGCAGGTACTTTTGTGTGGTGCGAATAAACGTCCTTAAATTCGTAGTGACCTTATCTACATCCACGCCCTGGCTGGCCATCACATCGTTGAAACGATCATGGACAATGCCGTGCTGACCTTCCTGGCGAATAAAGTGACGAATGTCCTCGATCAGCTGATCATCTGTCACCTGATCCTTGAAGTTACGCACTGACTGGATAAAGAAGCGCTCTCCCTCCGGGAAATGTACCGAGAGGGCGTCAAAAAAGCGGGTCAGCACGGGATCACCGCCATTCCAGTGCCGCGGCACTGATGAGACATCAAAAGCAACTTTACGTGGCTGGATTGGCAAAGAAGTCATAATTCCTCCAATGAAACAGGTTGTCTTTAGGTTGACATCCTTCGATGTTATTTGGTCAACTAACCAAATGTCAACCAGAACAAACCTACAAAGCGGCAAAACCACGTAAGTTTCATGCTTATAACTTTCGAAGTAGTGATTCGACCATGAAAGATGCGCTAAATATCAGCGCTATGGGCCGATCAAAAGCCAAGAAGTGAGAATCACCACATTTTACGAAATATTCAGAATTCCCTTAAACATTCGGTTCGACCCTGTCGTTTGTAACCGATAAATTTATAGAGCAAGGAAGTACCGATGAATATTGCCAGTTTGAGCATGGCACAGCGATCTGCGGGAGAATGGCTTTCCTCCTTGCCAACCATAATCCTGCTATTGCTCACTATTTTTCTAGCCTCTGGCGAAGTGATTCATTCCCAGTTACTCAAGATTGGTGAGAGCACATGGGAAGGTTACTTCAAGCTGCGAACAGCGGGACTTGTCGGCGCCCCCACCTGTAATTCAGATCCTAACATTGAACAGGAGATCCAGAAGGCCATCACCGAGAAGAAAGCACGAATGGCGGCCGATCCATTAGCCGGAATTTTGGGATCAGAGGTGAACGAAGGAGCGATACGTCAATCGCTGGAGTCATCCCGCTCCATTTGTCGCAATAAATGGAGCGACTACAGGATGGTTCAAGAGAACGCCACTCCTGGAGTGATTGCCTTCCGCAACCTGGAAACAGGGGTCGCCCATCTGGTCACCACCCTTGGGGGTTACAAGCGCCTTTTACTCTGCCTACTTATCATAATCTGTGCAGCAACAGCTACATTCTCCCGACACCACATCGCACTTCGGCCTGCTCAAACGCGCAAGGATCATTTGGTCTCAACTGTTGGTCAGCTAAGTGCAAACCTGATGCTATTGGCGTCAGCATGGGTTTATCGCAGTGCAGAATTATCCGCAGTGGCAGATGGAGTCAACGTTGATCACTTCTATCTTCATCAGTTCTGGATTGCAGGATTTAGTATTCTCAGCCTGGCAGCGTTCTACCAGTTGCTCCGTCCGCCGAAAGATCTAAGCGATGGCGGCTCTTGGGGGAAATCGCTGCTGACCATTCCGCTGTACAGCATCATGTGTATTTCCGCAGGTATCCAGTTCGCCCAACAAGGTTACTATCACGGAATAAGTGTATACCTAGGTATGCTCATGGAGCTTTCCACACTGTTTTTGAGCCTCGCGCTGTATATCTGGATAGGCATGATGTTACGTCAAACCAAACTCGCCCACCTGGTATTTGATGTACTGCGACCCTGGAAAATGTCTCCAGAGCTCATGTGTTTTGTCGTGCTAGCAATTACCGCAATCCCGACAGCGTTCACCGGCGCTTCAGGTATTTTTGTAATCGCAGCTGGCGCCACCGTTTACCATGAGCTGATTCGCGCCGGAGCCCGCAAGCAGTTAGCTCTGGCAGCCACTGCTATGTCTGGCTCTCTCGGCGTCGTTCTTCGACCTTGTCTTCTGGTAGTGATTATTGCCGCATTGAATAACGCAGTGACGACAGATGAGATGTTTTCCTCAGGCTTGAAGGTTTTCTCTTTGTCTTTGTTCTTGTTCTTCGTTTACAGCCAGTTTGTACGCACATCACCCGCCCGTATTGCACCCTTATCTGAAGCAGTACCCGCCAGTCTTAAACGCCTGGTCCCACTGCTTCCCTATATAATCATCATGGGCACGGTGGTAGTATTTTTCCGAGATATTCTGGGTGCGGAGTTAAACGAAATCTACGCCCCCATCATTTTGCCTGTAATGATGCTGTCGATTCTGTGTTACGAGAAACTTAGCGTAAAATCTCTACACGTCTTCTCGTTGACGCTAGTCCCCCTCATTCTCTACTCCTCTTACAATATGGCTGGTATGCAGGAGGCCCTGAATAGCGGCAACATTCCTACTGGCACTTCAAAAAATGAACTTAACAGCCTGTTCTGGGAGCTTTTCTGGCGCAATATGTTACTTAGTGTCAGCCTGATTCTGCAGCATCTAGTAAAAAAACCCTCGGCAAAACCTCACCACCAGCCTGAACCAGGCACAGGAGAGAAGCTAGAGTCTTCACTGCGTTTTGCCACCAATGAAACCACCGGACATATCGGTGCCTTGTTGATTTTGATGGGCATGTCGGTAAGCCTTGGTGGCATCGTAGAACGTTCTGGGATGATGGAAAACTTACCTGAAACTTTTGCCAATATCTGGGTTGCAATGACTATATTGGTGATCACTATGGTAATCATTGGCATGACCATGGATCCGATGGGCGCGGTGTTACTGGTGAACGCCACGATAGCTCCTGTGGCGTTCGCCAATGGAATTGAGCCCCTGCACTTCTGGATGATCACTCTAGCGGCCTTCGAACTGGGCTACTTGTCACCACCGGTGGCACTTAACCACTTATTAACAAGACAGGTGGTCGGCGACGAGGAAGTGGAATCCGCCAAAGTTCACGGAGGCAGCTTTTACCGTCGCCACGAGAAGTATCTTCTGCCTATTGCCGTGATGCTGACCGCTCTATTGATGGTATCCTACCTGCCACTGATGTCAGATACGCTCCACGGCTATATGTTCCAGAAAATATCGCACGGTGGTTAATCGCGAGTCAATTTTAAAAGTTGGCTTTCAATAACTGATTCCATCGCTCAGCGAAAATTAAAATGTAAACTGATTGCATTTACAATAAGACGAAAAATTTTGGTCAGGAATAATCAAACTTTATCTGAACTCCTGACCAAATCCGCCCCCCATCAACAGATGATGACCAGGGCAAACTCGACCGGCAACGTGCCGGGTTTGAGGCCCCAGCCACACCGCCGTGATACGCCCCTACTCCTATTTTGTATATCACACTCTGTCGTGACTGGATGCCTACGAAATCTGCCGCTTTTGCATTAGAAAAGACGATGGAGAGGGCGATGCCATTACCTATTTCTGAGGTGGCAGGCTCAATGACGCACATTCACTGATCGGCGCGGGCAAATGTGGTGTCGCTCTGTACCATGCATCACCCAGAGAGCAACGCCAGCATGACTGAAAACGATTCGCCGCCGCGCCAACTGATAGAACTCATGCCGGATAGTCGCGTGAAACCCCAATCGCCCCCCTGATTTAGGACTGACGTGCGTTTTGGGGATGTCCTCAATTGAGAAAGGGAAAAGTCTCGCTCCCTAGAGCAATTTTCATATCATGCCCACTTTTATTTAATGAACCAATATTCGGAGGTAAAGTGGGTTTGTCCACTCCCCCTTTAGTGAGGCAGTCCTAAACTAGAGTTTTCTACTTTCTGGCGATACACCGCTGGCGGTATGTCACCCAAGCTTTCATGCGGACGCTCGTCGTTGTAATCCAGCATCCACAGCCAGGCCATTTCCCGAACCTGGCCCAGACTCTCGAACAGATAGGCGTCCAGGAACTCATAACGGAACGACCCGTTAAATCGCTCGACGAAGCCGTTCTGTTGCGGTTTGCCAGGCTGGATGTAGGCGACCTCAATGCCTTTCTCTTCACACCAGTCATAGAACTCCGCTGCGATCAGCTCTGGCCCGTTATCCACCCTGATCTGGTTTGGCAGCCCACGCTCTTGCTCAAGGCGCTCCAGCGTCCGCACTACACGTCCTGCCGGGAGGCTGGCATCCACTTCGATGGCGAGACACTCGCGAGTGCCCTCATCGATGATATTCAGCGTACGGAAGCGCTTGCCGCAATAAAGCGTGTCGTGCATAAAATCCAATGCCCACTGCTTGTTCGGATACATGCTGACCTCCAGCGGTTTGGCGATACGCTTGGGCAATACTCGCTTCGTGCGCCTGCGCAAATTCAGGCCCATCTGGCAATATACGCGGTAGACACGCTTGTGGTTGAAAGGCAGGCCTTTGTTCCTAATGCGCTTGTAGCACTTCCAGAAGCCTGCCCTCGGTGACTTCTTGAGTTGCTCGTTCAGCGCATCAATGACAGCAGCATCCGCTACACGCCAGTCCCGGGGCTTGCGGTAGTAGCTCGCCCGCCCCAGACCGACCAGCTTACAGGCGTGAGTGATCGATAATCCAAATTCGACCAGAGTCGTTGCCGACTCGCGTCTCTCCGCTGTCACCAACCCTTTTTTTCGAATAGATCCTTCAGGGCAGCATTTTCCAGGCTCAGATCAGCAAACATCTGCTTGAGTTTGGCATTCTCGTCCTGAAGCTCCTTGAGCTTCTTCACATCCGACGCTTCCATGCCACCGTACTTGCTCTTCCAGTTGTAATAGGTGGCATTGCTGATGCCATGCTTTCGGCAGATCTCCTCGACTTTCATGCCCGCATCGACCTCTTTGAGGATTGATACGATCTGAGTTTCAGTAAACCGTGATTTCTTCATAGTCGTCTCCTGAGATGTGATATTCCCAGAAAACTCTAATCAGGTCTGTCTCAGTTTAGGGGGAGTGGACAGGTTTTTCTGATTCAACATACATCAATAATACAAAGGTGTCTGACATATGGATAAAAAGGGCATCTGTCTTTAACACGATAGTTTAGACACTATTTCCTACACTTTTATCAGGGGTATAAAATACACCAGTAAAATGGTTAATCGGTAGCCGAAGCCAAATCTGTATTGAATGCCTAGCAGTCCGTGATGTTTATTGAATCACGGTGCCCCCACAAACCTTCATTTTCCCCTGTCGAAAGCTTTATTTTTTTGCTCTTGCTACACAAATACTGAACTCTATCTTCAGTAAGATTAGTCCAGCTCGCAATTACCCTAGTGCTACGCCACTTTCCTCCTACTGAATTCCCTTGGAGCCATACGTTGACTCTTCGCATTTCAAATACCTCACGGACCATTTCATGCAGGTATTGGACCCCGTAGACTGTGAGCCCTGCAATTGCGCCACCAGAGGCACCAACCACAATCCCTTCTATAACATTACTTTCCATGCCAACCACCTGAATAGACGCCGCGCTCTGCGGACATTTTGTCAGATTGCTGCGTTAAACTAGCTGATCTTCGCACCAATACCCCGCTGAAAATCTTCAATAACCCTCTTTTCAAAGATTCCATCACCAAAACGATCAAGCTTTCGGTTTCGCAAATTATTCACGACCACATCTAATGAATCGTCCTTGTTAAAAACCCTTCCATTCAAGAGCTTTTCCGAAATTTCTGTCGGCAGGCCATACTCTTCAAGTGCAGAAAATGATGATGGTTGAAATAAGTGCTCTATTATCATAGCAAAAGGTAAATAGTTACATCCTGACAAGCCCTTCAATTGCAAAACATGATTGACGACATCATTTAGCGCAGCAAGGTACTTAGGATAATTAAACGATGCCCAGCCTCTCAAGAAGGCAAGCACATTCTCTACCGCTTCGTCAGGCGAAGTATTCCGCTCTATTTGGCTTATTATCATTTCTCTTCTAAATTGAGGCACATTGCGCGAAGAGTAAAGACGCCATATCCAGAATGTCATCATGCTTGCACTTCGCATAGAACTCTGCCTAGCTGCTGCCGCCCCACCTAATTGCGTCCAAATCAGATCAGACGTAAGTTTGATGTCATCATACACAGGCCTTGAAGCCCATACATAGCGTTCCAACTCTCTAACTTCCAAAGAAATCAGTGTTTTAGCGGCATCCAATAAATACTCAGGCTCAATACCTGAGTGTTGTTTTAGAAGCTCAACAGGAAGGAGTTTTTGCCTTAACAATGAGTCAACTTTCTCTCGAAGTGTCGATGGAACATCCATTTCTGAAAGATTAATCAGAAGACTGCTTGGCGTGTTCTCTCCTGGGTTTATGGCAGGCATATCCACAAAGGGAAGTTCTTCTTCAGGGGGAGCATCAAAAACAAAGATATTCCCCATGAAATGACGAAACATACGACCAGATCGCCCTTTAATATTGCTAAAAGTGAAGAAATCTAGTGATCTTCTATTAAGCTTACTATCGTAGACCACCACATTTTTAGCAGAGGTATTTACTCCCTCAATCAGGGTAGAAGTACAGAGGAGTATTTTTATCTTTCCCTCCTCAAAAGCGCGGATCATAAAGCGCCCAAGCGCACGAGGGAGGCGCCCATGATGAATTCCAATCCCATGCCGAAGAGCCACAGAGACTAACCACTCATCATGATAATTATCCGAGGTCCACTTCGCAGCCTCTAAAAGTTCACCATCTTGAGTCATCTCCACTTCTCTTATATCAAGATAAGATTTAATTAACTTTCTTGTACTTGCGGGAGACTGGCAATAAATCATCGTTTGGCCGTCAATTTCATCCAAAAGATTAGCTAGAGCTTCATCCTTATTTGGCTTTTTCTTAAGAAAATGAAGTTCAACAGCTACTGTTTGAAAATCCTCAATGAGAAATTTGCAATTTAGCTTCTCTTTAACAATAGCCGGTATTGACTTAATTGAAGGGCCCAACATATAGAACTGCGCCCCGGTATTGGATAATCGCAGGAAAGCCTGATTTAGTAGAGTTGAACGACCTCCATCACTTGATATAGAAAGCTTATAGAATTCATCAATCACAAAAAAATCAATTCCTGGGATATCATCTTCTAAAGAGAGATAACGCTCTTGCGTGAGAACAAATATATTTTTTTCAGCTATTTTTTGGTTACTAGAAGTGACTATCGAATACTCATCAACGAATCTTGACATTCGTCGCCTAGTTTCTTCTACCAACGCCAAAGTTGGGACTATCAATACGACATTATCAAATCTCTTTGCTGATATAATTATGTCGATTAGAAGACTTTTTCCAAAAGAAGTAGGCGCACTCAAAATCACAGAAGCTCCTGACATTAGCCAGTTCAATACACGAGCTTGCGACCTATGCAAAACATACTCGCCCATTACCCCATCAGCCCGATGAGCGGCATGCATCAGTGCATTTCTTAAAGAAAGATCCTCAAGATCTGAAACATATGGGTAGAGGCCCACCTGCATCGTCAAATCATTAAGTATATTTCTATAGTCTTGATCGAGGAAATCCTGCCCTTCAAGAGCTCGAATCACCAGATCACGGCCTAAATCGATACTAGAAGAACAAACATTCGCTATTTCTGAGAGAATAATGAAGGGATCTTTTGTCCAGGTTTCTGATTTGAGTTTTTCACGAATAGCAGAAATATTCATCATAGTTGCAATGCCTTAAGTCGTGCATCAAGAGCTGCTATAAGCTGTTTTTTTTCTTTTAATGGGACAAAGATAACATGAACAACAAGAGGAAAATATTGATTGAATCTATTCTCATATTCATGATTTATTTTCCCTCTTAAGTTAGCATAGGCATCTCTCATCTCGACTTTAATTTTCTCTCTGTATTCCTCGTTGTCACTCTCGCTAACTCCGACAACATCGCTATCATAAGTAAGCAGTATCGGAATGCACGCTTGTTTGAAGACAGAATCCAGAGATGTGTTCTCATGCAATAACTTATTAAGCGCTTCAGCCTCTGACCAAGTGGGGTCAATTTTATTTTTTATGAGAATAAACTCTGACCTCAAGTAGTCGGTTTCCAAATGGTCAACAACCTCTTTAGAAACATCATAAACAGCCCTGGTTATATTTTCATAGAACTTAGTCTCACCTATCCACAACTCAAGATCACCATCTTTCCTGACAACATGCACAGCATCAAATCCCTTTACTGTTTCATTAACTGCGCTTTTATAATAAATCTTGCTGACAGCAGGAAGCGTTTCATAAACCTGACGAATAGCTATATGCAGCAAAATCTCACCAAACTCTCCCCTTAACCCGTATTTTTCTGTTTGATAAACAATTTTTGCTGCCTTTTTCGTCATCCTCAATGCATTAGCGTGACCTATATCGTTCAACTCTGAATAATCCAATGCGAACTCAGGCAGCCACTCCATCATGTGGTCTGCTAACTGGTCATTCCTCCATTCCCCACGTTCAAATCCTGCACAGAGAGCCAAATCATCCCCAGTCCCACTGAGCTCATGAAAAATAACTTTCAAAAAATCGTCTGGATGTTCCATTTATTCCCTTTTATTATCCATTTCCATATTTCCCCTGCGCAGCTTCACGCCTGACCTAAATACCAAGATAGCCGAAATTTATTGGTTCTTGTCCAGATGGATTCTTTCCTAAATCATCCTTTAAGCATGACAGCGCCCCCATCAACCTCATCAATTCGGCTAAGTCTTGGCAAAGACCATCTCGCTTAAGGATTAATTATTACCAATAATTCTACCCCCCCCACTGCCTCGGTGCTGCAGCACAGATTTGAATAATTTCATTCATCTCACCAAGCATTTATATTGATTTCTTAACTCAGATTCAACAATCCGTGCAGATTCCATTGGCGATCTCGCAATATCAGTACCACAAATCCGCAGACTCTGGATTCCTATTTTATTCAGCTTCTCATCAATTTCCTGATCTTTCTTCTTGGCTTCTGGCGATGAATGGTGGGCGACAGAATCACAAAATACAGCCAGCTTCTTATCCGGAAAATAAAAATCAGCATCAGTAATACTTTTCAGGCGCTTCCGCGATTTTAGGTTCTCCCAAAGCTTATGAAAGCTAGGAACTGTAAATCCATCCTCGCAGATAATGGTTTGTAGCTCAGGATTCAATCCGATAGAATCCATCGCATGCAAAAGAAACAATTCAATGGGCGAATCACAGCCCCATATTTTTTTAGGCTTCAGCTTTCTAAAACTCTTAAAATACCAGTTATTCCTATATTTTTTATAGTCTTTCAGGACTTGGCCATGACCTTGCAGCTTCGGAATTCCTGGCAGAAGAACCTCACTGTGTTCGAACTTGTCGGCTAGTGCATATACGCTATGAACAAAACCCAGCATGTCCGACTCAATATTCGAGTAATCGTGCATGCCTAGCATATGTAAACCAAACGCACCTCGAAACGGATTGAACCCTTTATACAATTTTGGAACTCCATCCATTCGCTCAAGATCGATATTCTCTACCCATTCCGGCGGGACAGAGGAAATCGCCCCCCTTTTGCTAGCTGGCATTAACGAAATACGGTAGGGCTTACCTACTAACTCGCCATTTTCATCTCTGAAGCCATAGGCATTAATGACAACATATATAAGCTGAAAATTAACACGCTCTTTTTTATATATTTCAATCGACTCCTGAGATGCATTAACACCTATCAATCCGTTATTAGCCTCAATATGTCTTTTCTCTAGTGGTTGAACTCCATCGAGCTGAAATATGTCGTAGTTCAAAAAGTCACCAATAGCCCCCTCGACATCAATTCTGATCGGCATCAGTGGTAAATTTTTATAGAAGGGAAGGTTTTCGAGCTCCTTCGGGCGATTCTCTATGTTTTTAATTTGATCTTCTGACACTGAAAGCACCTAACTAGTAATCTGTATAACGGCTATTTCAACTACAGATGCCGAGTATCTAAAGCCGTTAGGCTCTATGACACGACAACATGTCACAAATTTCAATAGGCTTAGCTCTCGACTAACAACACGAATAGAAGAGAAATTAAACTACCGTGGTTAAATTCTGGGTTTTCACTCTTGCTTGCAAGTTCACATGCCCGATTCCAATTTTTTTTACCCACATATCACCACCATGAAACCAGGAAGGAATGACCTTCCTGACCCCACTTCATGGAGGTTTCATGATCATTCAATGTCCGTCTTGCCGCTCCATCCGCGTTGTAGCCCTCCAAAATGGCCGCAAGGTCGGCGGCTCTGTAGGCACGGTTGCAGGTGCTGCCAGCGGCGTCGCCATGGCGACAAGCGGGGCTCGTGTCGGTGCAACTGTAGGTATGGCATTTGGGCCTGCTGGATCAGCTATCGGAGGCATCGCCGGTGCTGTGTTTGGTGGCCTGGCGGGAGCCGTGGCCGGCGGTGAAGCTGGTGCTGCACTGGGAGCCAAGCTCGACGAGACCTATCTCGACAACCTGGAATGCCTGGACTGCGGTCACAGCTTCCGCCTCGATTCTGAGTAATCCCCTCTCCCCTTTACCCACTACTCCGAAGCCCGCCCTGTGCGGGCTTCTTTATGCCGCCTTGGAGGCCTGAATGGATATCCCCACTTTCGTAAAGAACGAGCAGGGCCTGTACCACGTACAGGGCTGCGTTAAGCCTGAGGAGATTGTCAGTACGGCGGCCACCATTCTGCTGGATGAGCTAACCGGCCGGGAGGCACTCACCTCTCCCACCGATGTCGCCCAGTTCCTGCAGATGGCCCTAGCCCAGGAAAAAAACGAGGTCTTCGCGGCCATCTTCCTCAACAACAAGCACAAGGTGCTCAGTTTCGAGCCCTTGTTCAACGGCACCATTGATGGCGCGGCGGTGTATCCCCGTGTGGTGGTACAGCAGGCCCTGGCCTGCAATGCCGCTGCAGTGATCTTCGCCCACAACCATCCCTCCGGGTGCTGTGAGCCCTCCCAAGCTGATCGCACCATCACCACCCGGCTCAAGGACGCCCTAGCCCTGATCGATGTGCGGGTCTTGGATCACTTCGTAGTGTCCCGCTCCGAGTGGGTCAGCCTAGCCCAGCGTGGCTGGCTCTGAGTTTTCCTCTTCTGCTTTTGCTCTACCCCTGACTCTCCACACCTCTTCTCATTCGTTAACCCGCCCGCTTCGGGCGCACTGCTATTTCTTGGAGATTTACCATGGCACATCTTGTCAAAAGCATGGCCTATGCAGGCCGCACTCCCTGGCACGGGCTGGGCAACCAGCTCGCCGCCCAACAACCCCTCAATGTCTGGATGCAGGAAGCCGGCATGGACTGGGAGATCCGCGAAACCCCTGTCCGCTTCATCAGCAGCGAGGCTGGCGCCCTCGGACAGATCTCATCCTTCCCGGATCAGAAGGTCCTGTTCCGCTCAGACAATCAGACGCCTCTGTCGGTAGTGAGTAACCGCTTCAAGGTGGTTCAGCCACGGCAGATCCTGGAGTTTTACCGGGATCTCACCGAGCGCTCTGGCTTTGAACTGGAAACGGCTGGCGTCCTTAAAGGTGGCCGCAAGCTGTGGGCGCTAGCCCGCACCGGGCAAACGGGCTCCTTGGCAGGCAATGACCAGACCAACGGCTATGTGCTGCTGGCTACTGCCTGTGACGGCACCCTGGCTACCACTGCCCAGTTCACCAGCATCCGGGTGGTGTGCAACAACACCCTGGCGGTAGCCCTGAATGGTGCCGGCCAGGCGGTGAAGGTCCGCCACAACACCACCTTTGATGCCCAGGCCGTCAAGAAACAGCTGGGGATCTCCGTCTCCGCCTGGGATGACTTCATGTACCGGTTGAAAACTCTCAGCGAGCGGCGCATCACCCGCAAGACCGCCGAGAAAGTCATGCGCTCGGTCTTCACCGATGTGAACTACTCCTCTGGTGACATGCTGGTGAAGCCCAACGAGCAGGCCATGAAGAAGGCCATGTCTCTGTATGACGGGGCCGGTCGCGGCGCGGAGTTGCCGTCTGCCAAGAGCACGGCCTACGGACTGCTCAATGCAGTCACCGAGTTCGTGGACCACGAACGCCGCGCCCGCAGTACCGACAACCGTCTGGATTCCGCCTGGTTCGGCAAGGGCGCGCAGATCAAGCAGCGAGCCCTGAGCCAGACTCTGGAACTGGTGGCCTGACTGATTCCCTACCCATTCTTTTCCCTCGACTAAAGCCCGACCCGCTCTGTGCCGGTCGGGCTTTTTATTGTTTGGAGCCTGACCATGACAGAACGTAATCACGATAGCAGTGTAGCCCCGGAAGCCAGATGCTCTGCGCCACCGCTCTCCCCACATCTGGCCGCCATCTGGGGCGCCTTTCTCCATGAAGGAATGATGCTGAACAAGGAGCGCGGCACCCGGCTTCTGGAGCTCTGGGGTAATGGCTGTATCGAGCTGATCAGCACCCTGTGTGACTTCATCCCCGATATCTGGAAACAGGCGCAACCCTACTGGTACGGCCCGCAAGGGTTTCCTGGGGTGTTCGAGTACGAGGTGGTGTCCATTCTGGGCGAACAGCTGGGCACCTATCTGCTCGAGAATGACGGCAATTTGCCGCCAAACGCCGACATCCAACAGATGATCACCGAGCTGGTGGTCACCTTCTTCAGCCAGGGTGGCAGCCATGAGATCCCGTCGGATCAGACGCCCCAGGCCCATCGGCTGATCAATCTCCATGATCGCTTTACCGAGCGGCTGACCCAACTGGAAGGAGGTCACTCATGAGCACTCCCCGCGCTATCAAACCCTCATCCCGTCCGGCGCTGCGCCTGGTGTCCACCAAGGGCATGAACCGGGAGCAGTGGCTCAAGGTTCGCAAGCAAGGTATCGGCGCCAGCGATGCCGCTGCGGCGGTGGGGCTCAACCCGTATCAGTCACCGCTTGAGCTGTGGATGATCAAGACCGGGCGAGATGGGCTGTTACCGGCCCCCGACCCGGACGACATCCATACTCCGCTGTACTGGGGCAATCTGCTTGAACCCAAGGTGGCCGAGGCTTATGCCAAAGCCACCGGCAACAAGGTGCGGCGAGTGAATGCGGTCTTGCAGCACCCGGATGCCGACAAGCCCTGGATGCTGGCCAATCTGGATTACTCGGTAGTGGGAAATCCAGAGGTGCAGATCCTGGAGTGCAAAACCACTGGCCTTAATGGTGCCCGGCTCTGGGCCGACGGGGTGCCGGAGTACATCCAGTGTCAGGTACAGCATCAGCTGGCCGTCACCGGCAAGCAGGCAGCGGACGTGGCGGTACTGATCTGCGGGCAGGAGTTGCAGGTGCATCGCATTGAGCGGGATGACGCCGTCATCAAGCAGCTGATCGAGCTGGAGAGGGCCTTCTGGCATCAGGTGGAGAGCGATACGCCACCCGACGCTGACGGCTCCGACTCCGCCGATCAGGCCCTGCGGGCACTCTATCCCCATGATGATGGCGAAACCCTGGATCTCATTGAAGACACCGCACTCAACGGCGACTTCAGTGAGATGCTGGATATCCGGGAACGCTTAGCTCGTCTGGCCGAACGGGAAGCCCGGCTCAAGCAGCGCATCCAGCAACGCATGGGGGATGCCGCTCGGGCTTACTTCATAGATGGCCAGGTGAGCTGGAAGCGCAGCAAGGACAGTACGGTGCTCGACACTGACGCCCTGCTCAAGGCTCAGCCCGCGCTACTGCAGCAATTCCCCAAGCATCGGGCCGGCAGCCGCCGGTTCCTGGTCAAGCCCAACACCTGATCGTTCTCGCATCACCTTACTCAACACCCCACGCCTAACAGCATAAACGCCGGGCCCTGCCCGGCGGCTGTGTGCTTTTTTATAACAGGAGATTCTCATGATCAAAGGACTCGCCATTACTCCACCCGTGATTGGCCGTATCAGCATTGGCCGCATGGTGGAAAAGAACGGCAAGCGTCTGCCGGAGAAAGACGACCAATTCACCATCACTACCCAGATCCAGACCCGGGAGGGCTGGCTACCGCACCCACTGGATGAGGCCCTACGCCAGGAGGTACAAGGCAAGAAGCTACGCAGCATTCCCGTCACCCTGCCCTTCAATGATCCGGACCTGAACCTGCGGGCGGAGTACACCTTCTTCGAGCGCAAGAGTGGCCGGCCCCTGTGCAGTGGCGACGGGGAGACCTGCCGACGCCGCACCGACCAGGGCCTGGAGCAACTGCCTTGCCCCTCACCCGACCTATGCGAATTCGGCGCCCACGATCTGTGCAAACCCTACGGGCGGCTGTATGTACGGATCAGGGAAGAGGATGAACTGGGCTGCTTCGTGTTCCGGACCACTGGCTACAACAGCATCCGCACCCTGGCGGCTCGGCTTCGCTACTTCCATGCCATCAGTGGTGGCAACCTGGCCACCCTGCCGCTGGAGCTGAAGCTGCGCGGGAAGAGCACCACCCAGAGCCACCGGGCACCAATCTACTACGTGGATCTGACACTGCGCGCTGAGCAATCCATGGAGGACGCCGTCAGCCACGCCAGGGAAACGGCCAAGGCCAGGGAAAACCAAGGTATCAACCAGGCAGAGCTGGACAAGGTAGCCCATACCGGCCTACTCAACGCTCAGTTCGAATACTCGGAGGAGGAAGGGTTACAGGTCGTGGAGGAGTTCGTGCCGGAAGGCACTGCCCCACCGGGCAATGCTCAACCGCAGCCCGTACAGGGACTCAGCCAGAAGCTGGCCGGGAAACAGGCAGGCTAATCAATCATGGCCAGCAGACCTTGGCGACGTTTAACGGACAGGCGCCGGTAGCCCTTGAGCAGTTGGGCTTCGGCGTCATTGCGTACCTGGGCGTCATACTTGGACTTCAGCTCTGAGGCACCCTCAACCTGATCACCGCAGATCAGATGATCCAGCGATACACCGAGGACCGCCTTCAACTTCGGCAGTAAACGAAATCCGGGCGAATCACGGCCATTTTCCCAGGCAGATATCGTGGATTTGGTCACCTCTAGTTCGAAGCCCAGCTGTTCTTGCGTCATACCCAACGCCAACCGTGCCGCCTTCAGGCGCTCGGGAAAGCTCATCACGCCCACTCCATCAATCAGATAGAGCAACGCTACGGCAGAGCCATACTTCTGTCGTACCGCAATACTTGACCCCACAGGTATAGCATTGCAATACTTTGCGAGTCTTGAATTACATAACACTCAAACTGAGACACACCTTCCAAACCAGCGGACACAGCGCCAGGGGGAGACCGCTCTTCCCAGGCACAGCACTCGACCTGTGCTTGGCTAAAAACCATGGAAGGACAGCCACTACAAGGAATGAACAATGGAAAACAGCACCACGGGGAACGAGATCTGGTCCTACGAACTCAACGGAGAAAGGAAAGGGGGCGTTTCTGAAACCGATCTCATCACCCTGATCAGCAACGGCACACTGCGCCACGGATCATCCGTCTGGAAGAAGGGGTTCGCGGACTGGACCAACATCGAAGATACCCAGCTTCGAGAGCACCTTGATGATACGACCCCACCGCCGCTAACCGGCGCCAAAGTCAACAACACCGTTGTATGGATTCTGGCGTTTGCCCCACTGATCGGCCTCACCCTGGAATACTTTGTGGCCTACATGGTTCACAGCAGCGAGTACCGTGCCGAGCAAGCCGTTGCCAGCGGCCATTTCATTTACATCACTCTCATACTCAATATCGCCCTGTCTTTCCTGGATGAAAAGAGACTCAAGAAAGCCGGCACTGACACCAGCACATTTGGTGGATGGGTGTGGCTGGTGCCCGTTTATCTCTACCAACGATCCCAAGCCCTGAAGCAGAACCTGGCGTACTTCATCGTCTGGATCGTCTGTTTCCTATTAATTGTGGTTGGTGCTTAAGCCAATCACCTCATGGAACGATTTTAAAAGAGAACCATCATGAAAAACCTCAAAGTAGCCCTAGCATGCATTTCCCTAGCAGCCCTATCCGGATGTTCTTCTGAAATAGACGTCATTCGGGAAGGGCGCCTTGAATTACTCCCTGAATATAAAGTTGGCCAGGCGCTGGATAACCGTAAGCTTTGTGAGAGCACATACTGGTCTGTCATTGAGGACGAACGGGGCCGAGATGTCGTTCGTTACACCTGTGATTTCAAGGACATAGAAAAGAATTACAGGGATACAGCAAATGAAATGATCGATGCTGCAAAAAACGACAGCAGGCTGATCACATTGCAGGAAAGGTTAAACGAACTCGAATCAGAAATAGCGAGAGAAAAACAACTATTAAAGAAAGCCCAAAATCATATCGATAACGGGAATTCTTGGACTGAAAGGAAAACAGAAAACGGCTCCAGCTACACGGTTTGGCCTCGTGTGAAACAGCAATCAATAACCGATATAGAAAATCACGAAAGAGGGGTCCGGAGCATAAAAAACCAGATCTCGATGATTGAAAAAGAAAATCAGGACTCCCTCTCTCTGGCTCAGGAGACTATTGAGAAATACAAAGGAGCCAGGGCCTTTGAAACCATTGACTGGGTGGTAATGGAGGACGGCAGCTTCATGGTGCTTTCCGGAAGCATGCATCATACCAACATATTCAAAGATACCATCGAAGAAACGCCACACGAGAACATACAGTCCGCCCTCTACCTAATTTACAACGAAAACTTCGACACACTATTTGCTTATGAAGATGCGCTACAGCAAATAGCGGAGCTTTGATCATACTTCAATAAAACCCAGTCGCTGACTTGAACGGGCGGCGAATCTGCCCGTTTTATCACCTCTTCCCAAAAGGACAACTCAATGAGCAAAGATATTGACATCGAAAAATACACCTCCGAAGACATCACTACTGAAAAGCTCTCTGAACTCATTTCCAAGAAAGCTTCCTTTCAAATTGTCGCAGTCAAGAACATCAGCTCCGTGGTAAACAAAGTCGAGGGCGCTATTGAAAAGAAAGGACTACGTTGCCGCGTGTACACGGAATACAGAGCGGCCTCCTTAGCCAGCTTCGCTATCCCGACTGGCTTTACCCAGGTTACTGGCTTTGCCTCAGTGATTGGCATCGCCGCTCATAACCTCGCCACTTTCAACCCTGATTATGAGATAGGTAAGAACAAACCTGCCGGCAAAGTCACCGTCATTTACAAAAAGGACTGATTCTCAACAGAATCAGTTAGTCGATCAGCCCACTTCAGGTTGGTGTACAAACTCTTCTTATCCATATTCGGGATGGCAAAACCCTACACCATCAAGAGGATTTGCGAACTCGAAACAACGGCAAAGAAGATCAGTAACCCATGTCCTGATGTTGGGCTTGCTCGGCTAGGGAACGCATGGCTTCCTGACTCTGCTCATCCCGTCTTACTTCGATCAAAAGCTGATCCCAGTCATCGGGAGGGCGGCCACTTTTCAACATTTTGCGGAAAACCCGGCAGGCATCATCTGTGCTCTCATACGCCCACTTAGTGCCTTCATCATTTACCCAAGCATAGACAATCACCTTGCTTGAGGCGTGATAACGAAAGAATAACCGGTATTGCTGAGAAAACTTCGCGCAGAACCAGTGCTTGTGATCAGCGCCAAGCGTACCACCCTGCCGGCACTCCGGCCTTGCAGGGTCCTGCGGGATAACCTCGAATGCTAACTTGGCAATCGCAGCCAATCGCTTGGTAGCATTTTTTTTGGCGAACCCCTCGGCACTTTTTTCTTTGTGACTTTCGACTTGTCTTGCCAGAGTTTCAAGCTGTTCCATAAATAATGGGTGAGCGTAAACCGCCCACCCACTGATAGTTAGAGTGGTCGATTGCCTCCCACTCATTCATCGTCTTCCTGTAAAGGCGCATCCAGATCAACCTCAACACCCTTCGTCAGCGACTGAATACGCTGCATTAACGCATCCTCAACCGCAAGGATGTGCTCCGGATACTCGGCAATATCACGCGCCAGGAAATTCAAGAACGACCCCAGAGCCGGGTCGTCGCTTTCACTGGAGGCCGCGCGGGTCAAAACCACTTCGCCATTCTGGCGGATGACATAGTGAACCTTGTCTCGCTTGTTGAGTTTGAGAGCACGGCGAACCGTTTCCGGCACGGTGGTCTGATACCGATCTGTCAGCGTGGATTCAACTTCAAGGGTGGCCATGGCCGCCTCCTGCACGATGGGGGATGACAGGCAGATAGTAATGCAATCGCATTACCAAAAACATCACCCCGCCTGATCCCTTTCCCCAATTCTCTCCAGAATCCAGGACTCCACCTCGTCAGAGACCCACCCCGTTGCACGGGCACCCAGCGGAACCGGCTTTGGAAACACCCCGTCCGCAATCAGCTTGTAAATGTAGGACCGCCCCAAGCCGGTGGTGTCCATCACTTCTTTCAAACGCATGATTCTCATGAGCAATCTCCTTCATCTCATGAGATGCGGCATGGCTGTAAAAACTAACCAGCTGAATCGCCACCAGTACTCTAGACACTTCTCAGCCGTTCTTGGTGACGCTTTTCATACTCTACCGGCGACAACTGCTCATTAGAACCATGGTGTCGCCGGTTGTTATAGAACATCTCGATATAATCAAAAATATCTGCTCGGGCGGCGCCCCGGCTGCTGTAGATCTTTCGCTTTATCCTCTCCCTCTTCAACAGCTGGAAGAAGCTCTCAGCAACAGCATTGTCGTGGCAGTTACCGCGCCGACTCATGCTGCCCTCCAGGTCGTGCGCCTTCAGAAACGAGTCCCAGTCGTGGCTGGTGTATTGGCTGCCTTGGTCGGAGTGCACAATCACTTTGCCCTCAGGCTTGCGACGCCAGACAGCCATCAAAAGTGCATCCAGCGCTAGCTCCTTGGTTATCCTGGATTGCATTGACCAACCGATCACCCGTCTTGAGAACAGATCCAGAACAACCGCCAGATACAACCAGCCTTCATGTGTGCGGATATAGGTAATATCCGTTACCCAGCTCTCGTTCGGCGCTTGCGGATTGAACTGCCGCTGCAGGATATTCGGTGTCACCTTGTGTAGCTCCCCAGCCCTATGGCGTGGCTTACGATAACCAACCTGCGCTCGTATTCCCGCGTGGCGCATCAGCCGGTGGACTCGATTGGGCCCGCATTGCTCGCCATACTCGCGTAGATCAGTATGGATTTTCCGGTAGCCATACACGGCTCCGGATTCCAGCCAGAACTGCTTGATCAGACCGGACAGGCGCTCGTCCTCGATTGCACGAGCTGAACGAGGCTGTCTCTGCCAGGCGTAAAAGCCACTGGGGTGAACGTCCAACAGAGAACACAGTGAGCGAATTGGCCACCGCTCGCTGTGCTCCTGAATGAAGGCGTACCTCAATCGGACTGACTGGCGAAGTACGCCGCGGCTTTTTTTAGGATGTCTCGCTCTTCGGTAACGCGCTTGAGCTCTTTCTGGAGTCGGCGGATCTCGGATTGGTCATCTGCATTGGCCTGATGCTGCTCGGAATCCGGGCCGAACTTCCTGATCCAGGCGTACAGACTGTGGGTGGTGACGCCGAGTCGATAAGCCACTTGGGCCACACTGTGACCACGATCGGTCACCTGACGAACCGCCTCAATCTTGAATTCTTCGGGATAGCGCTTGCTGCTCATAGATACCTCTCTGGTTGCCATTTTGGATGGCTGAAAGGTGTCTAGCAAACTGGTGGCGATTCAAGCCTGACCGCTACCGACGGCTGCACCCAAAGCTATTGGAGCCATCTCCATATCGCTTGGTCTCGGCCTTGGCGAAATAGCTAAGCCTCCTGAATAGATCCACGTACCGGTCAAGTATCGTCATTGAGTTCGCATCAATGTAGTAGGTCCCATTGGAAGGGAAATGCACTAGCCCCTTTCCTTCAGCCCAAGGAAGCCTCAGCGCACTGCACCAGGCGCTACGGATTCTTCCCGACATATTTTCCGCTGCGATCCTTTCCTCTTCTTCCGGGTGGCCATTAGGGCTGAATGCCCCCAGATAACGATAAGCGTCTCCGTTCAGCAATATGCAACAATGGTAATGACGATGGCGCGATCTGTTTTGCTCTCTCGCCCAGACATATCTGAGCTCACAAGAGTGCACCCGCTGTCCCTGCCTCGCCTTTCTCAATTGATGGGCGTTGATTTTCGCCTGTAGTGATTCAAAGAAGCTCGATATCACACTGGAGTCTGGTTCAGGGAAGTCGACAGGGATTCTGAGATCGAAGCGGATAGCCGTGGTTCGTCGGTACCTGTCCACCGCCTTCTTCATGGTTTCCAGGGTTCTCTCGAGATACTGCTCAATGTAGGGAGAGTGCTTGGGCAGCAGAGGAAGACCGTTCCATTCCGTATCTTCTACCAGGGTCAAGTTGGGGTTGTGGGGATGTCGTGTTGCCATGTCTGTGTCCTATTCGTTGTTGAACACAAGAACAGGCACACACGTAATTTCTTACTCGGATTCCCCCTCTACGCTATAGCTATCAACTACCAATCAACCCACAATGATCAAACCTATATATCTATAACCGACAGCTGAGACGCTCGAAAAAGTCACGCTGTAGCACAGCCAGCAAGGGATACGTCCGCAAAAACCGACGAATTTAGCTCTGGAAATATATGATGTCCTGACAACGCCCTTCTCCTTTCCCCCATCTGAAAATCCCGACGCACAGTCCCGACATCTAACCTCGCCTCCGGAAAGACGCTCCCTATTCAGACAATCCGCTGACGATTCTTTTTCGCAGCCCCATATGCATCAAAGAGATGCCTTTAATCTCCTTCTCTTGATTTAACCGCTCCCAACGTTTTTTCCCTCGTTGGCGATCCCGAAAAAGGAATATGCTCTCTTCCAGCCGCTCCTCTCCCCCTGGGAAAATCGCCAAAGTCCACTTCCTTCCAACGTCAGCATTGATCAGTTGATACGAGCCATAGATCCTGAACTTGGTGTTTTCACACAGAAAACACTCCAAATCCGCCTCCCTCAGAGCCTCCTTATAGAGGCTAGCGGCCACATCAGCCCATTTCTTCACCCCATGATCCACAAAATACTCCACCACATCAGGTAACAGTGCCCTCTTGTCTTCGGCCATATGCTTAAACCAATGTTCCGTTCCCAGCTCTCGTTCCAAATCCTTACTTAATGGCTCACCCTCCCCATCACCAAGGCTATCCTCATCCACAACACTCCTTTCAAGAAAAAGGCATGCATGCCGCCCCAGCAGGCAGGAGAGATGTCGTGCGGTCTTAAACCACGGCCGGTCCCGGAAATATTCACTCCATCCAGCCGGCAAGCCCTCTCTTTGCTCAATCTTAGCCAGCTCCTCCTTATCAAGCCTCCTAAAAGTTCTTGCTCCAAAAAGGCCATAGAAATCGCATATCCTATCAAGCGGCCTCCAAGCCAACCGATCGAATACATAGATACAATGGACCCTATCCTCCCCGAAGAAAGAATGCCCTAAATTGAGCCAATAGACCCCTGGCCTTCTCCCAAACAGATGTTTACTGCTAATACCGGGTAGCCAGTTTCTGAGCACCCCAACCTCAGCAAGTTGATTGAGCGCATACCGAAACTGTGACTTTTCAAGTCCCGCCATCTCTCTCAAAGCCTTCTCCCCATAGCCACTGACATACCCTGTCTTATCAGCAGACATCACAAGCACCCCGAGCAAGACCAAGCTGTTCACAGTCAGCGCATCGCTCCCCTCTTCCCTTTTCACCCGAATCCGACCCAACCTTTCATTTTGGCAAAAGAGCCCCCTGATCAAATTTTGATTTAGTGAAAAAGTCTTATTACCCTCTACTAGCGCAGCCAGCCTCTCAATATTGATTCTGAAGCTTTTCTGCCTCCTGCCCCTTTTGCTCTCAGCTCCCGGCATAGGACAGGGCTCAACCACACCTACCTCAACCCAAGCATTCCTAGAGCTGCTCACATAGCGGTCATTGAGCTGGATCTTTTGTGCTAGATCTTTTACTTTATCCGTGACGGTGTTGGTCCCGTAGCGCCTCCAAACCGCAATGAGGAAATACTTGTCTATTGCAGACACCCGGTCATCCCGGAGTTTGAGAGCCCAGCAGATAACATCTTCGTTAGTCACAATTAATCCCCATATTTTTACCCTAAAATTGTAGCGACTAGAGTAGCTTCGGCGCCAATGATGTTACAGCTCAACATTTTCTATTGCATTAATCTAAAACTAGTTTAAAACTAGTATCCACTAGTTTATAACGTTACGGACACGGCAGTCATGTCAATAGTCGAGCTCTTGAATCAAGGCGATACCGCTGAATACGAATGGGCTCTGAGCTACCTACGGAAGAAAGGCTACTCTCGATCAGTCCCTCCACACGACAGCACGTTTCAGCAACTACAACAGGTCAATCGCCTAGATAAAGAGGCAATGCGATTATTCGAGGCAGCCCTCGACCGCCACAGAAAGCGACAAGAATCAAAGCAAAAGGGGGAGAAAAATTACAACTTTTTTCTTAGCAAAAAAGCAGACGACCAACTCACAAAATTGCGTAACGAATACCGAAAATCCGTGCCTGAGATGCTCGAGTTTCTGATCAATCAATCAGCCAAAGATTTTGAGTGGGGGAAGAGGGAGGGAAAGCGAATGGCCATGGCAACTGCCCACACCAGGAAAGCCACTCTATTTCAGCCAGACAACTCACAAGCGATCCTAGGAAGTCAGATCGAAGGTCTTGTGAATGCCGTGGAATCCAGGGACCGAATTATCAACCAACAGATAAACATGCTATCCGAACTACAAGCAAAGCTAGAAAGCTGGGGGTTCTCCAACGAAACGCCTGGCCCAGATTATGAGACCCTAAAAGCTCAACACTTCAAGAAAACTGAACAATCAATCCGTCTAGAGCTCGAAAAACGCTCCCAGCAACAAACTGAGACTGACGACGACAGACAAGACCAAGATGCACAGGCATGACCTCAAACTAGCGACTTACCCCATACACCTTCCTTGACTTATCAAGCTGTCGACTGATCAGTTTAGCAATACCGCCATCCACGCCGAAATCTCTGGCAACAACAGAGAAATCAGCGAGAACATCCACGGCCTCGTCAATATCGTGCTGGGCCTGCTCCCATTTGGCGTAGCCCGCCCGCGCCGCCAGCGCCTGAATAGCTTTCAGCGGCGGATTCTTGCCGAAACCGGCATAGGCAGTGGCATGCTCCTGGTATGGATGAGGGCTAAAGGTCACATCGTAGAAAGGGGCTGGCGTCCATTCGCCAGCATCATCCTGCAGGAAAGCCCAGTTCTTGCTGTGGTCATCCTGGTTACAGGCAAGCAGGTTGAACATGGCTCTGCGGAACTGCAGTTTGCCGACCGCTGGTGAGCGGCACAGGTGGCGGCTGGCCTTGATCAGATCTTCGTAATCCAGGCTAGGCGTCCGGAAATCTGCATCCAGCAAGCCACAGGCACTGTGCATGTGGAGTCGACCTGCCTTTTGGTGGTGGCTTATCCAATCGAACCGCTTTACCCCGAGCCAGGCACGGGCGCCGCTTTGCTCTGGTGCCTCAAACAGCCGCCACTCAGGTGGCTCCAACCCCAGCTTTCCGGCCAGGCGCAGATAGACCGCTTCACAGAGCCCTTCTTCATGCCCGAGGGGCAGATTCCGGGAGGTAAATTTGACCAACCAGGCCTCATTCCCCGGCCTCGCCACCGTATGGCAGCGATCTGGCTCATCCGGGGAGATGTAGAGCTGCGCCTTGGGCCTGGCACCACCGGAGCTGCCTGCTGCCACCAGATCCGCCAGCACCTCTTCCGTCTGACCGTCAAAAAACGCCTGCGCCTCCATTCCCAGCGTCGCTAGGTCGATGTCGCCGGCTGAAGCAACCTGGTATTCCGAGGTCGGAGAGAATGACAAGGCCCCCATCCCGGAAGCCCCTACAAACGCCAGGCGATCCATGGCGGTAATCTGGGCAGGGAGAATGCCATGCTGTCTGAATACCCGGTCTTGCAATAGCGACCCCCAACCATCAGGCAGGCTATCGCCGAACAGACCATGCAGGCCGGAGTGCGGCCTTTTGGGAGCAAGCTGCAGCTCCGTGGTTGCCTTTAGGCCAAAGGGCGAGAGGTTGCCATATCGCCCCAGATAATCTGCATCGTACTGAAAGAAGACGCCCTGCCGATTCTGCGCCAGCACACCCACCGTCACCGCCTGCCCCGTTGCCAGCGTGCGGGTTACCGTCAGCTTGCGGACCGGCTTAAAGGTCATCGCTCAACACCTCATCGATACTGGATGGCATCTCGGCTTGGTCAGGGGAGTGACGAGTTAGCGTGTACAGGCGACGCAGATCATCGAGGCTCTGCCACAGCAACAGCAACTGCCGGAACGAGATTTGGCCGGTGAGCTCGAATTTCTTGATGGTGGATGCTGGCACACCGCTACGCGCAGCCAGCGCATCGCGAGATAGCTTGGCCTGCCTGCGTAGACGTCGCAGGTGAGCGGCAAAGGCTTGCTGGACATCGGTATCGTCGATCAGGAACGGCGTCATATCATTCCAAAGCAGACACAATGACGCCCAATTATTGCACAAATCCAAAAAATAGACACTATTATGTCTTTTTTAGACCAACACTGTCCCGGCCGCCATATTGGTGCGGTCCAGAACCTGAGGAGCCATAAGAAAGCTGCAGAGGAATTACGCCTGATGAAGGCAGCGAAGGCGCTGATTGGTTTTTATGAAGACAACACGGTTATCGCTGGAGGACGCTCGGCATCAAGCAACCAGAGCGCCCCCACAAGCCACTCAGGCCAGCACTTCCAGCCCCTTTTCCGCCACCAGATTCAGCAGCTTTAGCGAAGGGCCATTCGGTTTTTTCTGGCCTTGCTCCCACTTCTGCACCGTGGACACACTGGTATTCAGGTAGGCAGCAAATACGCCTTGGCTGGCGCGATTTCGGGTGCGGATCCTTCTGATCTGCACCGCCGTATACTCTTTCACAGGCGGCAGACAGAGCGCATCGAACTCACGGAGCGTCGCCTCTTTCATCACCCCCGCTTCGTGCAGATCTTTCGCCGATTCATGCACTGCGTCCAGGATTGACTTACTCATCACTCTGCACCTCAATTAACGCGCCACTCTTTATCGCTTTGGCCAGTGCCCTATCGCTATAGCTGAGCAGCTCTTTTGCCAAGCATTTCAAGGCCTTCAGTCCATCGGCGGATGATATTGGCGCGAGCGCTTTTAGCGAAGCCATAAACGAAGAAGGCCTTATCGCCAACCCTGTACGCCAGCAGGCGTCCTCATCCCACCACTTTTGCCTTGACCACCGACAGCCACACGCTTTTTCAGCACATGGCCACCCAAATTCGCATCAATCAGGCCACGTTCCATTTCATCAACCGCCGCAAGCAGCAGAGCGTAATTCAAGCCCTCTTTTGATGCCCACTTACTGAATGGCCTGTTCTTGAATATGCGCATCTCATACCCTTGCCTTTCTCGTCAAAGTGTAGCACCTGGTGCTACACACTGTCACACCACTATCATCACTCTAGTAGCAACAACAGGGCAGATAAATGGCCCATCCACCTTCCTCACACACCCCAAAGCGGTTAAATTTCGACCAGAAACACACAAAACAAAAGGCCCCGCGTATTTGCTCATTAAGCTAAATCAAGGACTTAAAAGTGGTGGGCAACATGGTGGGCAAAGCAAAAACCGCCATGCAAAAACACAGACAACCAATTGATTTTCAAGTATTTTTAACTTTTAACCAACAAACAGATCCAGAATATCGAGTAACGCTTTCATGTGGCGCCTCACTACTAAAAAAGCCGGCATGACGCCGGCTTTTTTAACGCTGCCTAACCGCTAGCCCTACACCTCCAGCCACTCCTTGCGCACGGCGTCATCGTTGCGCAGTTCATCCGGGGTGCCCTGGAAGACGATCTGGCCGTGGCCCATGACCAGGACACGGTGGGAGATATCCATGGCGATGGAGAGTTTCTGCTCCACCAGCAGGATAGAGACGCCGGCGTTGGCGATTTCCGAGATCAGGTCGGCGATCTGTTTGACGATGAGCGGGGCCAGGCCTTCGGTGGGTTCGTCGATCATGATCAGGGACGGGTCGCCCATCAGGGTGCGGGTCATGGCGAGCATCTGCTTTTCACCGCCGGACAGCACCCCCGCCGGTGAGTGTTCGCGGCGGGCCAGGTTGGGGAACATGTCGAGCATTTTTTCCACGGTCCACTTGCCGGGTTTGCTTGGGTTCTTCAGGCCCAGCTCCAGGTTTTGTCGCACCGTAAGAGAGGGGAAAATATCCCGGTCTTCCGGCACATAACCCAGGCCCAGCCGCGCAATCCGGTGATTGGGCCAGCCGGCAATTTCCGTACCCTGAAAACGGATGGAGCCCGTAGGCGGCACTTCCCCCATGATGGACTTCACCGTGGTGGATCGACCGACCCCGTTCCGCCCCAGCAATGACACCACTTCGCCTTCCTGCAGGGAAAAATTCACCCCCTGAAGAATATGGCTTTTACCGTAGTAGGCATGTAAATCCTGTACGTCCAACATCAGGCTGCCTCCTCACCCAGATAGGCTTCTTTCACCCTGGGGTCATTGCGAATCTGTTCCGGGGTGCCCGTGGCAATGATTTCGCCATAGACCAGTACCGAAATCCGGTCGGCCAGTTCGAACACCACGCCCATGTCGTGCTCCACAATCATCAAGGTGCGCCCGGCAGCCACCTTGCGGATCATGTCCACGGCCTGTTCGGTTTCGGTGTTGCTCATGCCGGCGGTGGGCTCATCCAGCAGCACCACCTGGGCATCGCAGGCGATGGTCATACCGATTTCCAGCGCCCGCTGGCTGGCATAGGGCAATGCCCCGGCCGGCACCTCGCGTAACGCTTGCAGGCCGATCAGTGTCAGCACTTCTTCGGCACGCTGATTGGCCTGACGGATGCCGGCGGCCGGCCGCCAGAAGACATATCCGGCCTTGCTGTTCTTCAGGCAGGCGCAACGCAAATTTTCAAACACGGACAAGTTGGTGAACACATTACTCACCTGAAACGAACGCGACAGGCCCAGCTGCTGGATCTTGTCCGGCGACAGACCATTAATGCGTGTGCCGTTCAACGCCATGTCACCACTGGAGGGCTGCAAGGCGCCGGACAGCAGATTAAAGAAGGTGGATTTACCGGCCCCGTTCGGGCCAATGATCGCGTGGATTTCACCACTGCTCACCTCCAGGTCCACACCCCGAATAATATCCGCCGAACCAAAACTTTTTCGTAATGCCTGGATCGATAGCGCTGTCATTATTCGCTCTCCCGCAGGGTTCGGGTGGCACGCATCAGCGTGATGCCACTGGCCACCAGCGCCACCACGGCGCCCCACTGCCACACACTGGTTTCATTCAATGTCATGCCAAAAAACTGGCTGATGCTGTCGCTGCCGTGACGCCAGTGGAACAACAGCTCCACAGCCAGTGACAACCCGGTGGCAATCAGCACCACTGCCGCTGCACCCGTCAGCCAGCCCGGCAGGCACGACGTCAGCAGGCCCTCGCGCCAGGCCACACGCACCTGCTCGATGCCACCGGCCAGACCGCGCGGGGCGAACATGACAATGCTCAGGAAAATCAGCCCCACATACAGGATGGAAGCATCGGTGTAGTCGCTCAGCATGGAGTTGATCAGGGTGACCACGATGGCACCCACGATCGGGCCATAGAACACACCCAGCCCCCCCACCGCCGCCATTAACAGCGCCATGCCGGAAGGAATCAGACCTAACGATTCCGGGGTAATGATTTCATAGTTCACCGCCGCCATGCCGCCAGCCAGGCCACCAAAGGAACCGGAAGCGATAAAGATCAGATAGCGAATATTGCGCGGTTGGTAACCGATAAAGGCCATCCGGTCCGGGTTGTCACGCACCGCATTAGACATGCGCCCCAGCGGCGTGCGGGTAAAGGCCCACATGGCAGCCACCGCCACCAGGGTCCAGAAGGCAATAAATCCGTACACATCCCGGGCACTGGACAATTCCAGCCCGAACCACTGCGGCCCGACCATGCGATTGGCAAAAATACCGGCTTCGCCGCCAAACAGGGACGGGAACATTTGCCCGGCTGCTGCCACCAATTCCCCTAGGCCCAACGTGATCATGGCAAAGGCGGTACCGGCGCGGCGGCAGAACGGCCAACCGATCACCAGCGCCACCAGCCCACCGGCGATCATGCCCACCAACGGCATACTCACTACCGGGATATGCGCCCAGAAACCTTCACCGGTATAGCTCGCTTCATCGATGGCATTCATGGCATGCATGGCCGCATAACTGCCCATGCCGAAGAACACCGCATGCCCAAACGACAGCATGCCGCCCTGCCCCAACAGCATGTTGTAGGACATGGCGAACACGATATTGATACCGATCACATTCATCAGGGTGAAGGCGGTGCCGCCTTCGAATAAAAACGGTAACACCGCCATGACTGCCAAGCTGATCACCCAGGGCATCAGCGAACGCCAGGGCATGGACGGAGATGATGTTGCCACTGCAGTTGCTTCACTCATGGCTCAAGCTCCCCCATCAAACCGCGTGGGCGGAAAATCAGAATCAGTACCAGCAGAATAAAGGGCGTCATTGGCGCCAAGCTGGCCAGAGTAATACCCGTGATTTCTCCGTAGGGATCCACGTTCATGCCAATGCCGTTGAGCAGATCGCCCACGGAGGCATTCATGGCCACAAAGAAAGTCTGGATCAGGCCGATCAACAAGGACGCATAGAACGCTCCCAACAGGGACCCCATGCCGCCCACAACCACCACCACAAAGACGATAGGCCCAAGGCTTTCTGCCATGCCCGGTTCGGTGGCCAGCAATGGCCCGCCCATCACCCCGGCCAGGCCGGCCAGGGCACAACCAAACCCGAACACACCCATAAACAAACGCGGCACGTTATGGCCCAGATGGCCCACCATATTCCCGTGGGTTAACGAGGCCCGCACCATCAGGCCGACGCGGGTTTTCTTGAGCAGGTACCAGAGCGCCACCAGCATCAGCGCGGAAATCAGGATCACCCCGCCCCGGAAAATCGAATAATCCGTACCCATCAGGGTGAACAGCGGCTCGCGCAGGTAAGCCGGCTCACGGTACGCCACGGATACCGGCCCCCAGATCAACTGCACCAGCTCGTTGATCACATAGGCCAGGCCAAAGGTAAATAACAATTCGGCCACGTGGCCGTTTTCATGGACGCGGCGCAGGCCGTATTTTTCAACCAACGCGCCCAACAGCCCCACGACCAGAGGCGCCAGAAACAGGGCCGGCCAGAAGCCCACCACCATCCCCAGGCTGTAGGCCACATAGGCACCAAGCATATAAAAACTGGCATGGGCGAAATTGAGCACGCCCATCATGGAAAAAATCAGCGTTAAACCGCTGGACAGCATGAACAGCAACAAGCCGTACAAAATGCCGTTCAGCGTGGAAAAAATAATAATTTCGAGCATGCAAAAGCTCCTGAAGCAGCCGCGGAATGCAGCTGCTTCGACTCAATCCAACAAGATCAATCCATTGCGCGTTGTCCGGCGTTTATTTCGGACGACGCATGCGGCAAGTGGTAGGCAGCGTGACGTCATCACGTTCGATCCGCGCCACTTTGTGGAAATTGAACTCGGTGCCTTCGGCGCCGTATTTCATGCCGTCATCCATCACCGAGATAAACATGGGCAACTGGATCTGGTGATCTTCCGCACGCATCACCAGCTCGCCAGTGGTGCTGGTCAGCGTCATCCCTTCCAGCGCTTTGGCAATGACCACCGGGTTTACGCTTTTCTCCTGGTCAGCGGCTTTCTTGAGCATGTCCAGCATGTTGCTCAAACGCAGATAGTAGAAATCCCAGTTGGCTTTTTTGTATAAATCGACTTGGCGCTGCGCCATTTCCGGGTCTTCAAAATCGCCGTAGTACTCATTGATCTGATACAGGCGGTCCACGCCTTTTTCACCCAGCTGGGTGGCCACGCCAGAGCTGGCGCCGTAGTAGGTAAAGAAAGGCGCATCCAGACCAAAGTCTGCTGCTGCTTTCACCAGCAACGTCATGTCCTGGCCCCAGTTACCGGTAATCACCGCGTCGGCACCGGATGCCTGTATTTTGGAAATGTACGGCGTGAAATCCTTCACTTTTGCCAGCGGATGAAAGTCATTGCCGACCACTTCGATGTCCGGGCGCTTTTCTTTCAGCATCTTGCGGGCCTGCGCGGAAACAGAGCGGCCATGGCTGTAATCCTGATTAATCAGGTAAACCTTTTTTATCTCTTTCTGGCCGGCCAGATAATCGGTCAGCGCGTTCATCTTCATGTCGGAATTGGCATCGAAACGAAAATGCCAGAATGAACAACGCTCATTAGTAAAGACCGGGTCCACCGCCGCGTAGTTGAGGAACAGGCGCTCGTCACCCGGGTTGCGGCGGTTATGCTTTTCGATACCGGCGATCAGTGCCGAGGCCACCGAGGAACCATTGCCCTGGGTAATAAAATCCACGCCGTTATCCATGGCTTTCTGCAACTGAACCAGGCTTTCCTGGGGGCTTAGCTTGTTGTCCAGGCCGACGATTTCGACCGGGTGACCATTCATGCCGCCGTTGGCATTGATTCGCTCAGCGGCAAATTTCAGGTGCTCATAGGCAGGCTGACCCGCTGATGCCATGGGCCCACTGAGTGGATCAATCAATGCAATTTTTACCGGCTCTGCAGCCTGGGCCGCAGTGGCCAGCAGCAGCGTTGATACCACGGCGGCCAGAAACGTTTTCATCATGTTGCTCTCCCTGTTTGTTGTTATTGCCATCACGCCAATGGCGCCATGGCAATGCGCACACGCTTGTCTTTTTTATGCGTTATTGCTGCCAATAACGGTGTTTATCTTTTCTTTTTTCCAGGAGGCGAAACAAAATATCCCGCCATCTCTTTTCACATACCAACGAGTATGTATCAGCCATTTTCCTGCTGTCTACCGGCTGACTCAGGGAATTTCGAACTATTTTTTATTTTTTGAAAAATCGACCAAGCCCACCCATAACCCGATGATTCTATTAAGAAATTGAGATTTTTTGTGGATAGAAAGAAGAATAGCGCAGCCGCGCCATATACAAATTTGGCTATTTAGTTTCCCTTTTAGGGCGTAAAAAGACGGCACCATGAACAGGGTTAATACGGCCCTATTTATGAGTGCAATTCTGTAGAAAATTTAAAACGAACGTTTAAATTTTTAGTGTAACTAAACCACACACTTTTCTGCGTCGCGCGATCCATCTCATACAACGATCAATATTTCAGTACGCGGAATGGGGACGGAAAAAAAGGGAATAGGCATCGAAAATGCCGCTCACCAACACAAAAGACGGGAAGTAAAAACGCAGCAACGATAAGGAAGGGGTCGGCTTGAGGGGCCCTCAAACCGACGAAGAGAATCTCACCTGACAGATCAGTCCTGATCCGTCAGCGCGCCTTCGCTGGCGGAGCCGACCAGCCGTGCGTATTTGGCCAACACGCCACGAGTATAGCGTGGTGCCGGTTGCTTCCAATTGGCTCGCCGGCGTGCCAGCTCCGCATCGGAGAGATCCACAACCAGGGTGTTATCCTGCGCATCAATGGTGATCAGGTCGCCGTCTTCCAGTAGCGCCAGCGGGCCGCCATCGAACGCTTCCGGGGTCACGTGGCCGACCACAAAACCATGACTGCCGCCGGAGAAGCGGCCATCGGTGATCAGCGCCACCTCATTGCCCAGGCCGCGCCCCATGATGGCAGAGGTGGGGGTGAGCATTTCACGCATGCCCGGCCCACCGCGGGGGCCTTCATAGCGAATCACTACCACGTCGCCAGACACCACTGTGCCGTCGTTAATCCGTTGCTGGGCTTCTTCTTCGGAACCGAACACCCGTGCCGGCCCGGAAAAATGAGTACCTTCCTTACCGGTGATTTTTGCTACCGCGCCGTCCGGCGCCAGGTTGCCATAGAGAATGCGCAGGTGACTTTCCGCTTTCAGAGGCTCGGACAGGGGCGCAATGATGGATTGATCCAGGGGATAGGGCGCCACATCGGCCAGGTTTTCCGCCAGCGTTCGGCCGGTCACCGTCAGGCAATCGCCCTGCAATAATCCGGCCTCCAGCAGTATTTTCATCAGCGGCTGAATACCGCCAATGGCCACCAGTTCGCTCATCATGTAGTGGCCACTGGGGCGCAGGTCCGCCAGCACCGGCACCCGCTTGCCGATTTCGGTGAAGTCATCCAGTGACAGCGCCACGCCCACGGTGCGCGCCATGGCGATCAGGTGCAGCACCGCATTGGTGGAGCCGCCCAGAGCAATCACCACGGTGATGGCATTCTCGAACGCCGCGCGGGTCATGATGTCGGACGGTTTGATGTCCTGTTCCAGCAGTTTTAATACAGCGGCGCCGGCCCGCACGCAATCTTCCCGCTTTTCCTCGGACACCGCGTTCTGTGCCGAGCTGCCGGGCAGGCTCATGCCCAGCGCTTCGATGGCCGAGGCCATGGTGTTGGCGGTGTACATGCCGCCACAGGAGCCCGGGCCGGGGATGGCGGTTTCTTCAATCTGCTTGAGCTCGATCAGATCCATGTCGCCCCGGGAATGGGCGCCCATGGCTTCGAACACGGAGACAATATCGGTGTGCCCCTTGCCGGGCATGATGGTGCCGCCGTAGACGAACACACTGGGGCGATTCAGCCGCGCCATGCCCATCAGGCAACCGGGCATGTTCTTGTCGCAGCCGCCCAGGGTCACCAGGCCGTCAAACCCTTCACAGGCCGCCACGGTTTCAATGGAGTCGGCAATCACCTCGCGGGAGACCAGCGAATACTTCATCCCTTCGGTGCCGTTGGCGATGCCATCGGAAATAGTGATGGTGTTAAAAATCACGCCCTTGCCGCCGGCCGCATCAGCCCCTTCGCAGGCCTTGTCGGCCAGCTCACCAATGTGGCTGTTGCAGGGTGTCACCTGGCTCCAGGTGGACGCGATCCCCACCTGAGGTTTGTGGAAATCCTCATCGGTAAATCCCACCGCCCGCAGCATGGCCCGGCTGGCGGATTTACCGGGGCCATCAACGACCTTTGCTGAATGGCGGCGACGCGGATCGTCCTTTGAGTCACTCATAGTTTCTCCTGATTTTTCAGTTTGGGCGCCGCGGAAGAACGCCTTAACGCTTCACTGCCAGCACGGCAAAGGTGTCGCCAATGTCTACCCGGGCCGGGTGACGGCGACCAATCAACATGCCTGCAAACGGCGCCCGATAATCCACCGGTGGCTGGCCGGTACGGTCAAGGCTATGCACGCGGGCAAGCACCTCGCCCTGCTGCACCCAGTCGCCCAGCGCCACCGCAAATTCCAGCAAGCCGCGATGCTCGCTGACACGGTAATAGTCTGCGCTGGGGATCTCCAGCGCCTGCGAAGACACCGGCAACGGGTCGCCGGGCAGAATGCCGGCAAAGCGTAACACGTTGCCCACGCCCTGCTCTGCCAGCGCCACGGTATCCGGGGTAGTCGTGCCGCCGCCGCGCAGCTCGGTGCTGATGAACACCCGGCCCTGGGCTTCTACCACGCTGTCGAACAGAGCCGCCTCCTCCAGCTCCGCCATAAACAGGGTGTAAGGCGCCCCAAACGCCTCCGCCCCGGCCAAGCAGCGCGCCCCAAAGTCCTCATCGGCAAGGCGATGGGTGGCCGCAAAAGGCAACAGGTCCAGCGTGCGTCCACCGGAGTGCATATCCAGCACCACGTCGGCCAGCGGCACCAGATAACGAGTGAAGTAATCGGCGATTTTTTCGGTGAGGGTGCCGGCAGGGTTGCCCGGAAAGGCCCGGTTCAGGTTGCCGCCATCCAGCGGGGAGGTGCGCGTGCCGTTTTGCACCGCCGGGTGATTCATCATCGGCACAATGATCACCCGGCCACAGATATCACTCGCCTGCAGCCGGTTGGCCAGCTTGAGCAGGGCGGTGATGCCTTCGTATTCATCGCCGTGGTTGCCCCCGGTCAGCAGCGCAGTGGGCCCTTCGCCGTTGCGGATCACCGTCACCGGGATCATCACATTGCCCCAGGCGGACTGATCGTGGGAATAAGGCAGTTTGAGGAAACCGTGCTGTACGCCGTCCTGGTGGAAATCCACCGTGGCGCTGATCGCGCTGTCCTGCATAGTGAGTCCGTTGTCTCCGGGTCAGGGTGCATATGACGCACCCGGGTCTTTACGCCTATAATGCGCGCTTTACCGGGATCGCGAACAGGACATTCTCTTTATGGCCGACAAAGGCACGCTGTACATCATTTCCGCCCCGTCCGGCGCCGGCAAGACCAGCCTGGTGGCCGCCCTGGTCGACAAGCTTGCCCGGGTCCGCATTTCCGTCTCGCACACCACCCGCGCCATGCGCCCCGGTGAGGAAGACGGCGTGAACTACCATTTCACCGACCGTGACAGCTTTGTCCGTCAGGTGGAACAGGGCCGTTTTCTCGAGCATGCTGAAGTGTTCGGCAACCTTTACGGCACCAGCGCCGACTGGGTCGCCCAGACCCTGCGCGGCGGCGATGATGTAATTCTGGAGATCGACTGGCAAGGCGCCACCCAGATTCGCAAACAGCTGCCGGATGCGGTGAGCATCTTCATCCTGCCGCCCTCGCTGGAGATTCTGGCCGACCGCCTGCGGGGCCGCGAAACCGACGACGAAACCGTGATCCAGCAGCGCCTGGACGGCGCCCAGGACGAAATGAGCCACTACGGCGAGTTCGACTATCTGGTGGTCAACGATGATTTCCAGCGCGCCCTGTATGAGCTGGAAGCCATCGTCGAGGCTCGCCGGCTGGTGACTAGCCGGCAGTCTGCCCGCCAAGCCGCTACCCTGCAGAACCTGCTCGCGCCACGCTGATCGCCGCCGTCGGGGCCGGCCCCGGCACCGCCGTTCGGCGGCTGGCACTGGACTTGCCCTGCCCTCAGCCCGTAAAATCGCCTCCTTGCGAATTATCAGGCGGTGCAGGTTCATGTCGAACCGGCCCCGTCAGCTTGTCAGGAGAGCAGCATGGCACGAGTTACCGTAGAAGATTGCCTGGAAAAACTGGATAACCGCTTTGAGCTGGTACTGGTTGCCGGCAAGCGCGCCCATCAATTGCAGAGCGGCGGTAAAGAGCCACGTGTAGCCTGGGAAAACGACAAACCCACCGTTGTTGCCCTGCGTGAAATCGCAGAAGGCCACGTGACGGCTGAATCCGTGGACAACCCCATCGCGGACCGCAGCGCTGACGTGGACGAGCTGGCCCTGCTGACCCAGTCTTTCGGCGAGTAATTGCCGGTTCCCGCTTTCACCGCAAGGTGAAAAATGGACAGAAAAACGGAGAGGCCCACGCCTTTCCGTTTTTTTTTGCGAATTCGCGAGACACGCCGCCGCGCAGCGGATTCTACAAACCCGAAACAGCCCCCCATGATTGGCGCATCAGCATGGTGTTGAGCTATACAGCCCTCCAGGCGCCGGGATTGTCAGCGGCCGGCACCCAGTGCCTGTCCCCCATCGCTTTCTCCCAGCCAAACAATCGTCTGTGCCTATCTCCTTGTCATAGACAAATCCTGCCCTCAAATCTAAGCTAAGAGTCATCTTCGAACCTGCTACTCGCCAAGGGCGTGACGAGGCCTTTTGCCCACCATCCATAATCTGGAAAAACGGTTACGCAGTTACCTGGACGATGATCAGATCGCCCAGGTCGTACACGCTTACCATTTTGCCGAGCAAGCACACGAAGGCCAGTACCGCCGCACCGGGGATCCGTACATCACTCACCCGCTGGCGGTGGCCAACATCCTCACCGACATGCACATGGACCATGCCTCGCTCATGGCCGCCATGCTGCACGATGTGATCGAGGACACCGGCTTCAGTAAAGAGCAGCTGGCCAACGAATTCAGCGAGGAGGTGGCCGAGCTGGTGGACGGCGTTTCCAAGATCGCCCAGATCAAGTTCGAATCGAAAGCGGAGCAGCAGGCGGAAAACCTGCGCAAGATGATGCTGGCCATGACCCGGGACATCCGCGTCATCCTCATCAAGCTGGCTGACCGCCTGCACAACATGCGCACCCTGCATGTAATGCGCGCCGAAAAGCGTCGCCGCATTGCCACCGAAACCCTGGAACTGTACGCCCCCATCGCCTTCCGGCTGGGCATGTACAACATGCGGGTGGAATACGAGGATCTGGCCTTTCACGCCATCTACCCCATGCGCGCCAAGCTGATTGGCCAGGCCGTCAAGAAAGCCCGTGGCAACCGCAAGGAAATCCTCACCACCATCAAGACCAGCCTGGAACACTGCCTGGAAGAAGAAGGTATCGAAGCCCGGGTACTGGGCCGCGAAAAGCACCTCTACAGCATCTACACCAAGATGAAGGAGCAACACAAACCCTTCTCCGACATCATGGATGTGTTCGGCTTCCGCATCATCGTGGACCGGGTCGACACCTGCTACCGCGTGCTCGGCGCCACCCATAACTATTTCACCCCCATTCCCGGCCGCTTCAAGGACTACATCGCCATTCCCAAGGCCAATGGCTACCAGTCCCTGCATACCACGCTGAAGGCCCGCTCCGGTATTCCCCTGGAAATGCAGATTCGCACCGAAGAAATGGAGGCCATGGCCAACAACGGCATCGCCGCCCACTGGCTGTACAAGTCCGATGACGAACCCGGCTCGCCCACCCACAGCCGCACCCAGAGCTGGATGCAGCGGCTGCTGGAGCTGCAGCAAAAAGCCGGCAACTCCATGGAGTTCATCGAGAACGTGAAGGTGGACCTGTTCCCGGACGAAGCCTATGTGTTCACCCCCAAAGGCGACATCAAGGAACTGCCCGGTGGCGCCACCGCCGTGGACTTTGCCTACGCGGTGCACACCAAGGTGGGCAACAAGTGCGTGGCGGCGCGCATCGATGGCAAGCTGGCGGCGCTTTCAACGCCCCTGGAGTCCGGCCAGACGGTGAAAATCATCACCGCCCCCAACGCCACCCCGAACCCGGCCTGGCTGAACTTCGTAGTCACCGGCAAGGCGCGCACCAACATTCGCCACTTCCTCAAACACCAACGCCGCGAAGACGCGGTGGAGCTGGGCGAGCGGCTGCTGGCCAAGGCCCTGCACTCTTACGACATGGGCCTGGACGACCTGCCCATTGAGCGGGTAGTCAGCGAGCTGGCCGGTAACGGCTATCTGGAGCTGGACGATCTGCTGGAAGACATCGGCATGGGCAACCGCCTGGCGCCGCTGGTGGCGCGCAAACTGGCCGGCGCCCGCGATGACGACGAGCGCCAGCACGAAGACGATCGCCGGCCGCTGGCCATCCGCGGCAGCGAAGGCCTGATGGTCAGCTACGCCAAATGCTGCTGCCCGCTGCCTGGCGACACCATCATCGGGCACCTGAGTGCCGGGCGCGGCATCGTGGTCCACCGCGATACCTGCAAGAACCTGCTGGCGGAAATGCGCAACGCTCCGGAAAAATGCATCGCGCTAAGCTGGGACAAACAGGTAGAGCAGGAATTCACCGCCGCCCTGCGCATCGAGCTGATCAACAAGCGCGGCGTACTCGCCACCCTCGCCAACAGCGTGTCGGAACTGGGCTCCAACATCGACACCATCGACATGGCCGAGAAAGACCCCACCCTCACCATCCTTAACGTGACCATGACGGTGAAAGACCGCATCCACTTGGCACGCATCATCAAGAAGCTGCGCACCCTGGATAGCATCGTCCGTATTCACCGGCTTTAAGAAAACCGCCACTTCTTTAGCCGGCAGCGCGGGGGATTGCCTCCCCCTATTGAGCAAACCCCGCCTGAAAAGCTCCCTCCCTCCTAGACTGGCCACCCAGGCCAACGGGTAGCAAAGGACACGCGCACCCCTCCCTGCGCCGTCGGCACCAGCAAACGGTTTTCGATACGGCTTCCACTGACTTCCAGTAACCCCATATTGCTGCTGGGCTCAATCAGGTTCGGGGCGACGACATTGGCTATTGCCTGCTGCACCGAGGATGGCACCCCCCTGCGGTTCATCAGCGCGTACCGCTCGGTAATGTGTGGGCCGCCCATGTTAGTGGGCAACGCCTGTCCCGCTGCTGCCAGGTAAGAGGTTGCCCCATTCCGCCACCAACGCAGTTCATGGGGCCCTCCCTGCCCCCTCACGTTTCGTTGTAATAGCTCAAGCAGTCGCCCCATCGTGCCTCTGGTCTCGTTGCGCGAGGCGCTGCTGGTGAACTGGGCAATACGCAAACGCCGCCCGCCTACACTCACCGACGACGCTACCGAAAAACCATAGTGCACATCTCCAGCCAACAAAACGGCCCGACTGGCCCCCGTAGCCGCCAGGGACTGCAACAAATCCAGATGACTGTTTGGGTCCGCATGAAAGGATTCATTATCCACCGCCGCCGCACGAATCAAGGCCAGCTCATCCACTTGCTGCAATGCCACCTGGAAAGTGACGCCCAGCCAGGCTTGCAGAGCATCAATGGCCGCTTGCCACTGCGCGGCTAGCTGATCATTGACCAGCGCCAGAAGCGTGGCGATGCCGGAGGCGTCCTCAAGCATTTCGCCCACATCCCGACTCAACTGGACTCGCCACTGCTCCAGCTGATCAATGTATCGGTGCACGGCACGATACATTGCCAGGCGACGCGCTTCCTCCCGCAACCGCTGCGTCATCAGGCCCGCCATGCTGGACAGCGCACTGGCCATGGCTCGCAGGCGCGCCAGCCAGCGCTGCATTTGCTGTAGCCATTGGCGCATCCATTCGAACGGCAGCATCATTTCATCCAGCGCCTGCACCAGAGGCAAAAGTTGACGGATTTGCTGTTCCAGCCAGCGGCGCAATTCGCCAATCTGGTCTACCCCCACATCCTGAACCCATTCCAGTGACCCCAGGCCATAAGCCGGCGTCGGCACCACCACAATGACGGGCAAATTATTGCCCGCGGACTGTGACTGGCCGAGCAATGAGCGAAAATGGTTACGTTCAGGCCGGTTCATCAGCCTTGGCGCATCGGACACATCCCGACGCTCCCAGCGCGCTTCGCCCGACTCGCCCCTGGCGATGCGCTGATCATTTCGGGTGTGGCCGCGACGGGTGCGCAGATTGGCAAACACCACCGAAGGATTACCCGGTGTACGGAAGGCCCAGTCATGAAAGTTAAGGTAACTTTGCTCCAGGGCATTGCCGTTACCACGCAGGTAGCGGGGAATCGCCTCCCTCATCGTACGTTCAGAAAATCGGCCAGGCTCGTTCCCCCATGCCTGAAACAACCAGTAGGCGGCCAGCCCGTTGGACAGAATCCGCTTTCCTGTCGCGTTCCGCCTCACCTTGTTTTCCCAGGTACGATTGAGATTCCAGTCGTCCGTTACTTCATGGTCATCAAAAATCATGTAGGTGGGAATATTGGCCAAGCTACGCCGGGCAGATCGGGCGGTACGCTTGAACGCTTCCACCCGCTGCCGCTCACGCCCAATTTCTTCCATGCGCGAGAGTATCTCGTCCTGCGAGGAGGGCGGTTCATGCAATTGGCTCAGGACCTGCGATACCGAAGGCATCGAAAGTCCGCCGTTCAACCCCTGCCAAAGATTCGGATTCCACGCCAGCACATAGGTGGATACAAACTCCCCGAAGGTCAGCAGATGGTTCGCAGCATGACCGCTGGTAAGATCGGCCACATCCTTGGTGACGCTCTGACGTTCTCCAATGGCCAGTGAAGCAGGATTACTGATACCCGGTAGCTGTTCATTATTGGTCACCAACTGACCGGCCAACGCCTGGATAAGCCGAATCATGGTATCCGGCACATCATCGGCATAGATCTGGTCCCCGCCCAGCAACAAGGCGGTGGGGCGATTACGCACATCTCCACCCTGGAGGTTAAGCTGCTGCTCGGCAGCCAACATACCGTCGCGGCCATGGCCATGGGCCTTTCGGCAACTGCCATAAAGCGCGCGAAAACGCCCGGCGCGGCCATCACCCACCAGCACCGTGGGCATATCAAAATGGCTCAGCAGCAAGTCACCATAGCCATCAAGGTCAGAGAGCCCCTTTGTACCATCGCCCTCCCCCTGCCAACGAATGTCATAGGCGAGCGGCTTGTCCGTGGGCAAGGCAATCGATGGCGACAGCGTATGCGGTATGGGGCTTTCTGTTGCATCCGCAACTACCGCTGCCGATGCGGCAATAAGGTAAACATGCAGATTCTGCCCAGCCTGCACATGATAGTAGCCGGACCAGAGCGCCAGCGGGGTTGAGAGACGGCGCCAGCGCCCCCTTTGTGCTTTCTCGTGGGGGTAAACCAGGCAGCGGGGATTATCCAGCGGTTCTTTCGTGGCCAGCCAGACCCACAGTGCGTTTTCGGATGTAGCGCGCACGATGGGCCCAGCAATGATTTGCTGAGCCATAACGCACTCCCTACTCCTTGTTGAGAATCAACTTGTCATAAACAAAGCCACCCGTCGGCACAGTGACATCAAATTCATCAACGATGGGATAGATGTCCCGCGGCGTCGCCGCTTCATCCGGGGCACCAGGAGTGCCACTAACGACAGCATAGTCCGGCCCATCCGCCACTCTCTCTTCTTCATTGCGACGTGACTCAACGGACTCCAGCACCGCCTTGAGCGGACCACTCTCGATGTCATAACCCCTGTCACCTTCGATATGCTCTGCCAGCCACTGAATCGCATCCCGTTCGTTACCAGGCTTGATCGGAACGCAGACCCTCACCCAGGGGCTGTTGAGAAATTCATTACGTCGATTGTCGCCGTCCAGCTGGATCGCCCATTTCAAAGAGCTGCCCAGGGGAGCAGGGTCACTCTCAGCAGTAATTTCATAGGGTGGCCGCTCCAGTCCTGTCGCAGAAGCGGCGTAACGTGGACGCCACCAGGAAGGGTGCATGTAGAGAAAAATACCGTTGAGGTCAAAATAGCGGTGAAAATACTCTAGTTCTGTAGGTGTTGGTTCTGACGGGTTAGCCGGATTGGCAAAAAGATGCGAGACCATCCGGTTCATGATTTCATAGCGCTCTTCCTGGCGTAGATCGGCCGCCGGGCGCTTGGGGATTTTGCTTCTCTCCGTGATCAGAGTCCTTTCCCGCTCGAACTTTTTCTGTAACGATTCTTCCCGAATTTCTTCTCTTAACTGCTCCTTCGTTGCCTCCCACTCCAATATCGCCTGACTGGATGGTAACCAGGAGTAGGTATAACTCACATTGACGTTATGGCTGTCACCAGGCGAAACACCCACCGCAACAACAAACAAGCCGCTGTCCGGATCCTCCCCTTCCTGCCAGCTGATGTTATTACGGGGCGATGGCGCGTGATCTTCCTTGCCACCGCTTTCAAGGTCCGTAATGCTGTCGATAGCAACAGAATCAATACTTCTTCCTGCAGGAACCACTACACCAATCGGCACATACCACGTCTCATGGGAATCGCTCCACTCAAGCGTTGCAGATGTGGTACCGGTTTCCTGTCCGCCTTCCGGCTTGGGTGGTGTTCCCGGCGGCACATCCGGGATGGAAATATCCTGCCCTTCCCGGAAATGAACAAATTTGCTTCTTGCCAGTCCGGCACCTGGGTTACGGACATATAACTGCCAGACCATCCTTGGCCCCAGGTCCTGAACCTTCACCCTCACTTTTCTCAGTACGCGTCTCAAGCCGTAATTAACGGGTGTATCACCGTTGTTCTGGATCAATCGCCGCGATGAATTCGTTGTTGTGGTTTCTTCAAAGGCACGGGTGCGAACCGAAACAGATTTTCGGATTCTCTCCGAAGCACGAAAGGTGGTTTCCTTGAGACGTTTCTTGGTGCGTTCGGTATTTCGCTCCCGCGAACTATTAAAGTTCGTCGATACATCCGCGCCAAACTGGTACACCCCGACCTGACCACTAAAATTCGCCGAAATCGCCACTTCAGAGCTATTTCTTACCATCGTCGCGGTGCGGTCAGACACCTCATCCAGATTGCGCTGTTCACGCGCTTGCTCGGATTCAGTCACCAGGCCAACTTCATTGATTTCCTCGAAGGACTGACGGCGAACCGTTTCGGTGATAACTTCCAGAGTTTCCGCTGGCGCCACCGTGAACGACTCTTCAATCGGCCCAAACCCTTCTTCCGTATTGAAGAATAGCTGGCGGTAATAATGGGCGATGCCGATAGGCGACAATGCTTCTTCTACTCGCCCAGGAAGAAAGCCAAACGCTTTGCCAAGCACATCCTTTTTGATGGCTTCATCCAGGGTATTCCGACCCTCCAGCCAGCGCCCGATTGCACCGTCAAAACCTTTCAGAATTTCCAGCCTGGCCTGGTGGAAATCCAGCGAATCATCCGCACCAATATCCATGCCACTGAATACAACAGCAGGCGCTTTTCGTTGCTGCAGTGTTTTTCGACTGTTACCAACCGGTTTACGCACCATCCTAAATGCACGCCTGATCAAACCGGGATTATTATTGTCCGTTACCCCCTCGTTTCCAGGCACATCGAGATTCATGGGACGCAACCGATCCACGCCGTTGAGGAGAATTCGATCTCCTACCTGTACAGCATCAGGAAACGCCTTCAGCTTGAGGCGACGCGGACTCAGATTGCTTATATCCATAGGATCTATGGATTCTTTCGCCAATTCTTTATCAATGGCTGCTGACAACATTTGCCTGCTGGGTAACTTTTGCCTCTTCCAGTTATTACTTAGACTTAACGCCGCAACGGTCGACATATCACCCAGCTCTGAAAGACGAGCGGTGGCGGGCATACGATTCGCCATTACGGCACTGAGGTTCAGCAAGGCGCCGCCAGAAATCCAGCGCAGGAAAAGGGGCTCATAAGATGCGACAGTCAGAGTCGCGTAGGCATCTGAAAAGGGCTTCAGCGTCGTGGTCATGGTCACCTCCTTGTTACCGTTATCCACTCCGTTAACATTAGCAACTCCCCAATGGCATGGAACGAGCAACTACCGATAACGTGGAGAGGTTCGCACTTTGCCCCCCGACAGACGGTTTATCTGTACGCCCGCACCAAATTGATGAGGCATCAGACCGCCCTTTGTTGCGTCCCAACGCCTGCCATGCAAGCATAACGGCCTTTAATTACCCTGCCGGCCAAATAACGTCGCCAGCAGCTCAACCAATGAAGAACGATCATGTCCAACCATTCCGTAATCAGCACCGACAAGGCTCCGCAAGCCATTGGCACCTATTCCCAGGCCATCAAGGCTGGCTCTACCGTGTATCTGTCCGGCCAGATTCCACTGGTGCCGGAAACCATGGAGCTGATTGAAGGCGACATGGAGGCGCAGATCGAGCAGGTGTTTTCCAATCTGATCGCGGTGTGTGAAGCCGCTGGCGGCAGCCTGCAGGACATCGTAAAGCTGAATATCTTCCTCACCGACCTGAGCCACTTTGCGCTGGTCAACGAGGTCATGGCACGGCATTTCACCCAGCCTTATCCGGCTCGGGCGGCCATCGGCGTGGCGGCGCTGCCCAAGGGCGCCGGCGTAGAAATGGACGGTATTCTGGATATTGCCTGATCCGCTGCACGCACCACGCGCCATGCAACACGCCCGCCCTTGTGCGGGCGTTTTTGTTGGTGCGACCCTCCGAAAGGAGGGGAGACAGAACGACTTGAAAGGCGCACCATCGAACAGACGGTGGGCGGACAGATGTCCGCTTGCGTTAATCCCGCAACACTTATTTTCGCAACATAAGGGAGAGCGATATGGATACCGCGACCCACGACCTCAACACCCTGTTTGATCAGCTCGGCCTGGCCAGCAGCGACCCCGATATCGAAGACTTCATCCACCAGCATGGCGGCACACTCACCGACAGCATGCACCTGCATCAGGCACCGTTCTGGAATGAATCCCAGGCACGATTTCTCGCCGAGGCGGTTCGCGAAGACGCGGAGTGGGCAGAGACTGTGGATACGCTGAGCGCCCTGTTAAGGCATTGACGACAACCTCGGGCTACGCGTGACGCGTGACGAAAAGCTTGGTTGCCGCAGGGCGCGCCTGCAAGTGGAAACTACCTTCAAACATGCGAATCCCTTGCAGGCCTGCTCTTGCGGCGGGTCATGCGCCCGGCCTTACCCGATCGGTAACAGCAGCAGTATTCGGTCGAAGAAGATGCAATAAAGCAGCAGCGGCACCGGCAAACCGATCAGCGTGCCGAGCATGTAGTGGCGTAACGTCACCCCGCTGAGCGCCAGCGTGTAATTCAACGCCGGCATGGTCTGAAACAACAGACGCAACAAGGCCACGCTGCGTACCGGGTGGCTGTCCAGCCGCGCCAGAATCTTGCGGGCGAGGGGGCTCTGGATATCCCGCAGGGCACTGCCGCCCAGCCCGCGCACCAGCACATAGGTCACCAGGCAGGACACACAGGCGGCAATATAAGTCGCCAGCCCACCCATCACCGTTCCCAGCGCCAGGATGGCCGCCGCCAGAAAGATCCAGCCGGGCAGCTGAATCAGGTTACCGATCACGAAGACCACCACAAAGGCAATGAGACCGGTGATCGGGTTGGCTTCCAGTTGCGCGCGCAGGAACGACACCGACAGCTGCTCACGCAGGCCGGTAAGCTCTACCGTAATCAGGACCAGCGCCAGCACCATGGCCAGCATGATCAGCCGCCGATAGCGCCCCAGAGAAAGTGTCATCATCACAACCGTTTTGCCTTTTCTTGCCTCGCACTATGGACAGTGTAAGCCGGCACGGCCAGCAAAACGTGAAGGGGGACGTTTCAAGTTGAAAGTTGAAAGTTGAAAGTTGAAAGTTGAAAGTTGAAAGTTGAAAAGTGCAGGATTCTTGGGATGCCCGCCAGTGCCCACGATGAGTTCAAGTTTAGATTGTTTCCCGGTACTGCGGCGCGGCTAAAGCCTGTTTCGGATGGCTCCCGGCAATGCCGCGCTTTTCAACTTTGAACATTCAACTCGCAACGCAAAATCACCCCAGATCCAGCTCGGAATCCAGCACCGCCTGATAGCCTTCCGGCAGCACATCGGCCCAGGCATCCAGGCCCTGGCGCAAACCGTCCAGGGTATCGGCCACCAGATTGGCGTGGCCCACCTTGCGGCCCGGGCGCACGCTCTTGCCATACCAGTGCACCACGCCCGGGTGCTGCAGCCAGGCACTTTCGAACGGGGTGCCGATCAGGTTGACCATGGCGGAGGGGCCATGCACATTCAGCGCGTGCAGGGGCACACCGGCCAGGGCATGAACGTGCAGGTCGAACTGGGACCAGTCCGCCCCTTCATGGGTCCAGTGCCCGGAGTTATGCACTCGCGGAGCAATTTCGTTGACCATCAACTGGCCATCGACTTCAAAGAATTCCACCGCCATGACACCGGCATAGTCCAGCTCTTCCATGATGCCCTTGAGCATCTGTTCCGCCGGCTTTTGCAGGTCGGCACAGGCATTGGCCGGGGCCAGGCTCAGGCGCAGAATGCCGTCCACGTGCCAGTTGCGGGTGAGTGGGTAGAACAGGGTTTCGCCGCTGATGCTGCGCGCGCCGACAATGGACAGCTCACGGCGGAAGGGAATTTTCTTCTCGACGATGGCCTTGCCGGCCAGCTCGGCGGCGGGCACGGCGGACAGGTCGCCCCCCTCCCCCACAATCCAGGTACCACGACCGTCATAGCCGCCGCTTCGCGCCTTCACTACCACACCGCCGAACTTCGCTACTGCGGCCTGCAGGTCATCGGTCTTGTCCAGGCTCACCCAGGGCGCCGTGGGAATGCCCAGCTTGTCGAGCATGGCTTTCTGGGTGAAGCGGTCGGGGATTACTTGCAGGGCACCCCGGGCGACGCAACGATCGCTCTGGGCCAGCTCCGCGGAAAACCCGGTGCCCGGGAAGGCTTCACGTTCCACGGTAATCACCGGGTAACGCTCCTGACACTCTTCCCAGCTGATCGGCACAGCCAAGTCAGAAGTGCCCGGCAACAGCAGCGCCCGTTCCGGATCGTAACGGTCCACCACCAGCCCCAGTCGGGCTGCGGCTTCTGCCATCATCAGGCCAAGCTGGCCACCACCAAGAACAAGTACGCGATTCATAGCAGATCCGTCAGAGCAAACAGGGAAAAGAACAGCGCCGGGGAATCAGCCCTGCCCCAGCTCGGCATTGGCCAACACTTCATCCGCGCGGGACGCTTTCCAGTCGGCGATTTGCTGCAGCAGCTCGGGGTTGTCCGCCGCCAGCATCTGGGAGGCCAGCAGGCCGGCATTCCAGGCGCCCGCTGCGCCGATGGCCAGGGTGCCCACGGCCACGCCTTTGGGCATCTGCACGATGGACAACAGGCTGTCCCAGCCAGACAGGGTACGGCTTTTCACCGGCACACCGAGCACCGGCAGCGGTGTCAGCGAAGCAATCATGCCCGGCAGGTGGGCCGCGCCCCCGGCACCGGCAATGATCACCTTGTAGCCGTTCTCGTGGGCGCTTTTGGCAAAGTCATACATGCGCTGAGGGGTGCGGTGAGCCGATACCACTTCGGCCTTCCAACCCACATTGAACTGGGTCAAGGCGTCACAGGCTTCTTTCATGGTCTCCCAGTCAGACTGGGAGCCCATTACCACGGCAACCGGCGTGCTCATTCGCGTTACTCCATCGCGCCCATCACGGGCTTTTGCGGCGCATCGGGATCACCCCCGGCACCGACACAGAAAAATTTGAGGCGCACACTTTACTAATGCCAGCGCCGGAGGCAAGTCTATCGGCGAAAAAACAACCAATGATGACGTTCCCGGCCGACAGATGGGCGATTTTAGCGTGATTTGGCCGGGAATGCGCTTTGCAGAGCAGCTACAAGCTGCAAGCGGCAAGCTACAACGCGAAAAATGGCCGTAGACCATTCAGCGCCATGCCCGCGTCCAGCTTTCGGTGAAGCCAGCGCGTTAAACACATTCTCTACGCCCCCAGCCGTAGGAGATTGTAGCTTGAGGCTTGTCGCTCATCTATCCGCCAGCACCTGTGCATAACCCTCCGGGTAACCCGGATAGCGCAAGGTGTAGTGCCCTTGCTGGATATACAGGCTGCGCACCTGTTTGCCGGCGGCCGGTGCATCCGGTACGGCCAGCGTCAGGCCCTGCTGATCCGCCAGCCATTTCAGCACATCCAGATTGCGGCCACCCACTGCATCGGTGCCGATCACCAGCGGCGGCATGTCCCGGCCCTCCAGCCAGCCCAGCACCACGCTGTGCAGCAGGCCCACGCAATCGTCGCGATGAATGCGGTTGGTCCATTGAGGCGTCGGCAGGCTTTCTTCACCCCGGGCCAGCCTGGCCGCCTTGTCGATCTGTCGATAGCGGCCCGGCCCATAGATGCCGGTGAAACGCACCACGGTACTGAGGCTGCGGGTGCTGATTTCCTCTTCTGCCGCCAGCAACACCTTGCCGTTATATCGGCTCGGCCGCGGCGGCGTCAGTTCATCCACCACTCCGTCCACATCGCCGAACACCGCACTGCTGGATACGAAGACCACCGGAGGCAGCGGTTGCTGGCGTCCCAACGCTTCCAGCAGCGTCAGCGGCGCCCGCACATAGGCCTGCAAATAGCCTTCTTCGCTGTACTCGGAGGGCGTCATAATAATAACCAGCAAATCCACCGGGTCCGGAGGCAGCATGGCTGCACCCTCGGTGAGATCCTGGCTGTACAGCTCCACTCCGGCTGGCGCCTGCGCGCCGCGACGGATGGCACTGATGCGGTGGCCGTTAGCGATTAACTGTTCGGCCAGGCCGGCGCCCAAATCCCCCAGCCCGGCAATCAGAATATGAGACATAGAAAATCAATTGATAGTTAATAATGAATAATTAACCACGGAACCCCGCCAGCACCACACCCGCGAGTTATTCAGAGGTTCCTTAACTATTCATTATTAACTAATACCCCCTCTGGCATCCCTCTTTGCAGAGGTGCACAATGCAGAAACCATCGGTTTAACGTATCGACGCCATGACACTAACAGAACTTCGCTATCTAGTCGCCCTGGCCCGCGAGCGCCACTTTGGCCACGCGGCCCAGGCCTGCAACGTCAGCCAGCCCACCCTCAGCGCCGCCATTAAAAAGCTGGAAGAGCAGCTGGGTATGCCCCTGTTCGAGCGGCGCCCCCGTGAAGTGGTGGTGACGCCCCAGGCCGAGCCCATTGTCGCCCAGGCCCAGCGTGTGCTGGAACAGGCAGATCTGCTCTCGCAGATGGCCATGAGCCAACGCGACCAGCTCGGCTCACCGCTGCGGGTCGGAGCGATCTTTACCGTCGCGCCCTATCTGTTCCCGACCATGGTGCCCCGGGTGCGCGAAGCCGCCCCGGAAATGCCGCTGTTTATCGAAGAAAATTACACCCATGTGCTGCGCCGCAAGCTGGAACACGGCGAGCTGGATGCCATTATCGTGGCACTGCCTTTTTCCGGTGGCGGCCTGGTGCGGGCGCGCATGTACGAGGAATCCTTCTCTGTCCTGCTGCCCGGCGACCATGCCTGGACGGCGCAGAAAAAAATCGCCCCGGAACAACTGCTCGACGAAACCCTGCTGCTACTCGGTGAAGGCCACTGTTTCCGTGACCAGGTGCTGGAGCTGTGTCCAGCCATCGACTCCCAGCACCAGCGCAACCTGGTACAGATCGAAGGCGGCTCCCTGGAAACCCTGCGCCATATGGTCGCCGGCGGGCTGGGCATTACCGTGCTGCCCAATTCGGCTCTCCACCAGCATGGCTACGACAAGGACACCTTTGCGGTGCGTCCGTTTGAAGAGCCGGTTCCTTCCCGGACCATCGCCCTGGTCTGGCGCGATAGCTTCCCTCGGCCCAAGGCCATCGAAGTGCTGCGCCAAGCTGTGCCCAAGGAAGGACTGTCGGGGTAACAGTTTCGAGATGCGAGTGACGAGTTTCGAAGACCCTGCCCGGTTTTGCATTGCGCAACGCGCTCCTCGCCGCTCGCTGTCGGGAACCGCTTGATCCATGGCCAGTGATTCTCTCTCCAGCCTGCCCCTTAGCCGCCTTAAAGGCGTGGGGCCGGCGGCGGCCGCGAAACTGGCCAAGCTGGGCCTGCATAATCTGGAAGATCTGCTTTTCCACCTGCCCTTTCGCTACGAAGACCGCACCCGCATTTCCCCCATCGGCAGCTTGCGCCCGGAAACCGGTGTCGTCATCGAAGGGCAGGTGATGGCCGCCGATGTGATTTTTGGCCGCCGCCGCTCACTGCTGTGCAAAGTGGCGGACGGCACCGGCATGGTGACGCTGCGTTTCTACCATTTCACCGCCGCGCAGAAAAACAATCTGGAGCGCGGCAGGACCATTCGCGTCTACGGCGAGCCCCGCCCCGGCTCCGCCGGCCTGGAGTTCTACCACCCGGAATACCAGCTGGATTATGCCGACAGCGGCCTGCCGCCACTGGAAAAAGCCCTGACCCCGGTATACCCCACCACCGATGGCGTCAGCCAGAAGACCCTGCGCAACCTTACTGGCCAGGCTCTACATTACTTGCATGCACACCCGCCCCAGGAATTAATCCCCGCGCAATTGCTGGATCAAAGCGGATTACCCAGCCTGACCCAGGCGCTAAGCAAGCTGCATAACCCGAACCCGGATGACCCGGTGAACCTGCTGCTGGAAGGCAAGCACCCGGCGGTGAAACGGCTGGTCATGGAAGAGATGGTCGCCCACCAGTTAGGCATGCTGCAAAAACGGGCCGGACAAAAAGCCTTCCATGCCCCGCGATTGAGCGGCCGGACGCTGTTTGAAAAGCTCCAGGCCAGTCTGCCCTTCGCCCTGACCGGGGCACAGCAACGCGTCATCGGCGAGCTCATGGGCGACATGGCCAAGCCTCACCCCATGCTGCGGTTGGTGCAGGGGGACGTGGGATCAGGCAAGACGCTGGTGGCAGCGGCGGCGGCCCTCGCCGCCATGGAGTCCGGTTACCAGGTGGCCCTGATGGCGCCCACCGAACTGCTGGCCGAACAGCACCGGGACAATTTTCGCCACTGGCTGGCGCCGCTAGGCATCGAGGTGCACTGGCTGGCGGGCAGCCTGGGCGTCAAAGCCCGCCGGGAAACCAATGCCGCACTGGCTAATGGCAGCGCCCGGATTGTCGTCGGCACCCACGCCTTGTTCCAGGAGGCGGTGCAATTCCACCGGCTCGGACTCACCATCATTGATGAGCAACACCGTTTCGGGGTGCAGCAACGTTTGGCCCTGCGTGAAAAAGGCCGCTTTGATACCGTCAACGGCAGCCAGGTGCCCCACCAGCTAACACTCACCGCCACTCCCATTCCCCGCACCCTGGCCATGAGCGTGTACGGCGACCTGGATACCTCGGTGATCGACGAAATGCCGCCGGGACGCAAGCCCATCGATACCTTGGTGCTACCGGAAAGCCGCCGCCCCCAGGTGATCGAACGGATCAACGATGCCTGCCGCCCTGACAGCGGCAGGAAAAACACCCAGGCGTACTGGGTCTGCACGCTCATCGAGGAATCCGAAGAACTGCAGGCCCAGGCGGCGGAAGCGACCTTCGAGGAATTGCAGATCGCCTTGCCGGACCTGTGCATAGAGCTGGTCCACGGCCGCATGAAAGCAAAAGAGAAAGCCGAACGAATGGCCCGCTTTTCCCGGGGCGACGCACAACTGCTGATCGCCACTACGGTGATCGAAGTGGGTGTGGATGTCCCCAACGCCACCCTGATGGTGATGGAAAATGCTGAGCGACTGGGCCTGGCACAATTACACCAGCTGCGCGGACGAGTGGGGCGAGGCGGCGAGCAAAGTTATTGTCTGCTGCTGTACAAGAACCCGCTGTCGCTCACCGGCAAACGGCGGCTGGCGGTAATGCGCGACACCACCGACGGTTTTATTATTGCCGAAGAGGATTTGAAACTACGCGGCCCCGGGGAATGGCTCGGCACTCGCCAGACCGGGGACCTGGCGTTTCGTATCGCCGACCTGGTCCGCGATGAAGCCCTGATGGAACCGGCCAAAGACGTGGCCAACAAACTGATGCACGACTGCCCGCAGTGGGTTGAGCCGCTGCTGCGTCGTTGGTTGAAAGGTGGGGAGAATTTCGCAGATATCTGAATAAAGAATTTAGTCGAGTTACGTCGCTACGCGACTAACCCGACCTACAAAAAATCATTGCCCGGAAAGAATTTTCACCGGAATCCATTGGGTTTTTGTCTGCATCAGAAAACCGTTATTTACCCAACTCTTCAGCACCGTATCCACTTGCTGTTTCAGTTCGCTGTCATTCTTGCGCATTACCCACGCCAGCTGTTCCTTGGTAAGGGGCTTGTACAGGCCCAGCAACTTCACCGGGTACTCTCGCTTGTTAGCCAGGTTCCAGACCGTGGGCGCATCGTGAATGAACGCATCAATGTCACCGTTAACCAGGGCCTGGGTCGCTTCAGTATTGCTGTTGAATCCCCGGGTCTGCGCATCCATGGTCTCTTTCACGAACGCCTCACCGGTGGTGCCATTTTTGTAACCCACCCGGTACTGCCCGGTAAACAAGGCGCCGGGCGTGGCCAGCCGGGCAGCATCGTCGAGACGGATCATCGCCATCTGGCCGATCGTGGTATACGGCAAACTGAATGCAAACGCCTTCTGGCGGGCAGGCGTTATGGATATGCCGGACATGATGATATCGATTTCGTTATTTTTCAGCGCCGCAAACAAGTCACTCAATTGCGTGTATTCATGCAGAGAAAAGGGGCGCTCCAGGTCCTGTGATAACTGCTCGGCAAAATCCCGCTCCAGCCCCACCACCTTGCCTTCTTCACGAAACACCAGCGGCGGATAATCGGGCATGACACCAACCCGCAAGGCTTCGCCTTCCAGCTCACCATGACCATTACTGCTGCAGCCGGCCAGCAGGCCCACCGCCAGCACCAGAATCCATCCCATTCGTTTCATCATTCTTTGTGCATCCTGTTGTCTTTATGGAATCAATCTTCGCACCAGTGCGGCCTTTCTTTCCCACTAAGGCATGGAAGGCAAGGCACCTTCAAGGTGTTCCGGGGTCGCCATGCCCCGCATCCATTTCACCGTAGTGATCTGCCAGTCCGGATCTGCGGCTTGCAGGGCAGCCAGTACACCGGGCAAATGGGCCGCACCGTAGGTGATGTAAATGCGCTGGCTGTCATCAGCGATAATCCGCTGTGCCAGCTTCCGGTTGCGGAAAGCAAGAATGACTTTATCCAGCGGCCGGGGCTCATGCTCGCTCTGATCGCCCAGCGCAATGGCAAAGGCACCGCGACACAAAATACCGATCAGTTTTTTCTGTTCATCGGTGGCAGAAGCATGCCAATCCAGCAGGGCGGCAACTGGATCACTGGTATCCGTGGAAACGGGAGCCTCCCGGTCACGCACCTGCTCGGCGAAAGCCGGGTCCGTGGCCATCAAACGATCGTATTCCTGTTTCATTTCCAGGCTGGTGACATCTGCCGCCACGTGACGCTCTGGATGCTGCTGCGCATCCCGCTCCATCAGGCCAAAGTAATCGATCTGGAACTTCACCCCGCAAGCATCCGCCAGGACCTTGTAGTTCTCTGCCAGGTCACCGCCACCGGCAAGCTGTTCGGCGAACCAGGCATCGCCTTCCCCGGGTGAAGGTTGCACACCTTCGTAGTACAACCGGTAGCCGTCACTGAGCGCTTCTTCCAGATCATAGACCACCGATTTATAGAAACTCTCCATGCCCACATGGATCATGCCCTGAAAAACCACGGTTTTTTGACCATTCGTCAGCGTCGCCTGGGGCAATAGTGGCGGGTCGGCCTGCACCTTGTACGCCAGATAATAAATCGGCAACGCCGTGGCAATGGTCAACAAACAGAAAAAAACGCCCACGGATTTCAGCAGGCTGCGATTCTTTTTTTTGCCGAACAGCAAACGCAGCGTTCCGTTCAGCAGCAAGCCCAGCAACAATGCCAAGGCGGCAACGGCCAGTAACACCCACAGGGAAATGCTGAACAACACGGGCAAACCAAGCAGGAAAGCCCCCCCCACAACGAAGCAGATAATCGCGGACACGCCGATCCTGATCCGTACCCCCAACGGTAACGTCAACACATACCCCCCTTAATCATGTAGTGCAGAAAAATTCCCACAATAACCGGGTCAGTCCCGACCCCCTATCGCGCCCTCACCGGCACACACTATTATTTTGTCTTTGTACCTTGCCGTGAGCGATCACAGCCTAGACTGCCCGGTTTTAAGGAAAACCGCCACAGTCGTGGCCATGAGCGACTCTGCGACGCGGATTTGTCATCCGCGGATGCTGGAATAAAGGCGCACATTTCTGCACGATAAAGAAAAAGGTGGCCACACGCCGCATTGATACATTTTCAGGGATGAAAAACGTTATGACTGCAACCTTTCGCCATCACCCCCACTACCGCGCAGCCATTGGGACCGCCATTGCAGGCTTGCTCCTGCTGCCGGTCACCGCCGCCCACGCTGATGACAAACATGCCATGAACGAAAAATGGTACCTCTCTGCGGGTGGCTACAGCGTGTTCCGTGCCGATACCACCCTGTCACTGGTGGAACGCAATGTGGGGGCCGGCGCGGCCATCCGCCCGGGCGATACGCTTGGCCTGGATCTGGAAGAAACGGTTTTGCGACTGGAAGGCCATTACCGATTTACCCCTCGCTCCCAGATTGTTGCCTCCTGGTTCCAGGTGGAATCGGACGCGTCCAAGGTCCTGCAGAAAGACATCGACTGGGTGGACCAGGGCGGCAATACCACCACCGTAGCCGCTGGCAGCACGGTATCCAGTTCCCTCGGTTACGAGATCATGAAAGCCAGCTACTTCTATTCGTTTTATCACAATGACAAAGTCGAGCTGATGGCCGGGGGCGGGCTGCACGTCTCCAGGTTCGATATCGATCTGGATGTAAAGACAGACCCGGGCGGCACCGTTTCTGCCCAGGAAACCCGCGACGCCGCCCACACCGTTCCTCTACCCACCGTGGGATTCGGGCTTAACTATCGGGTCAACCCGAAGCTGTACTGGTTCCTGAAAGCCGAAGGCTTTTACCTGGAGTACGACGACTGGAAGGGCCTGTTCTCTGAAATGCAGGTGGGCATGGAATACAACGTATGGCGCAATCTGGGGGTCGGCGTGGGCCTTGCCACCAGCAATCTGAATGTCACGGAAACGGCGCCGCAATACACCTTCCGCTACGACAATCGACTCAGCGGCGCCAACCTTTTCCTGTCCTGGTCGCTGTAAACCGCCCGCGAACATCAGAACAAGAGGCAAAGCGCATCAATCACTGGACACCGGAAAAATCCGGCGTAATATCGCCGCCGCCCACGAGGGCGAACAGTGATTCACCATAAGGAAGATCGATGGCCAAAGGCCCCAAGCCCATGCACAACTGGGCAGCCATGGACCCGCTGATGCGAAAAGGCGGCGCCCACCAGGAAGCCCGCAACACCCTGCGTCCACGCATGGCAACCCGCCAGGCGTTGAACGAATACGATGATTGGCAAGATGACAGCGAAGACGATGCACAGACTATCGGCGGCGAGGGGCCCGGCCCCTCCTCGACCCAACACCGTGCCTGTTCAATCGTCGAGAAGGGGTTTCACGCCTGACCGAACACCAGACGTAAAGAACCTGACGCTGGAACAAGAACCCGAGCAGGGATAACGCTGGGGTCAAGGCGTCACGAAGTGGCGATCAGGGCTCGCAGATCCAGGCCTTGGCGGCATCCACGTCATCGCTGGGGAACACCTTCACATCAATGGACGGCAGCAGCTTGTCCGCCAGTACCGACAGGCGGCGCATCCAGTCCTTATCGGTGACCACGGCTTCGCGGTCGAAATGCTTCCAGTGGGCAAGGCCGAATTTCAGATCCTGAAACAACACATCCATGGACACCCCGCCAAAGGTTTCCATCTCTGCATAGAAACGTACCGTTTCATGCTTTTGCAGGGCGGCTTCCAGCGCCGTGGTCACAGAATCGAATTCTTCGCGGGTGATCTTGCCGGAGATACGTGCACCCACAACCCGGTCGTCATCAAAAGGAATCAACGTCAGCATGGTCCGTCTCCCGTCCCTGTCGTGCCTGCCCTGTGCGTCGGCGTCGATTCGCACGGCGCACGCTCAGACACGTCATTGTGTCTGCCGCAAATTGTGTCTGCCGCAATGAGTAGCGGGCGCTATTCCTGTTCCGGCGCGGGCGCCGTCAGGCTTTGCCAGCCCTGCTTGGCGGCCTCCCAGCTTTGCTGGAATTTTACCTTGGCCGCATCCCAATTGTCCTCACTCGCATTCTGCAGGGCCTGATAGCGGGTTTCCAGCTGGGCCTGCTGTTCTTTCAGAGCGGTCAGCGCCTCCTGCTTCTGCAGGCGAGCATCCTGGGACAGATCGCGCCACTGGCTGTTGATGTCGCCTTGTAGCAGGGTGATCTGCTGATTCAGGTCATCGATGGCGTGGCGCGCCACGCGCATGGCCTGGTTCTTCTGTTCCACGGAATAATTCTGGATATCGTCCAGAGTCTCTTCCATCTGGGTTTCCACTTTTTCCGGTTCCGGTGTTTTCACGTTGGGAACGCCTTCGGTCTCAGCCCACGCCGTGGCGGTGGTGACCAGCATCAGGGTGGCGGCGGCCAATAATCGGTGTGTCATCGGGACAACTCCTTGTTTTGCCTTTTGTGCCAAATCTGGCAATGCCTGTACTGGAATGTGACAAGTCAGACGGCAAAACGCTCCCCCGATGATGCAAAAAGCCGTAAAACGAGGCCAGAATGCCCCGTTTTACCGGGGAATTCATGCGTTGAGAATATACGCCAGCATCTCCACCACCTGCTCCGGGGTGCGCGCTACCGCATCGGCGGCGGCATCCACCTCTTTCAACGGATGATCATGCTCTTCATCGTGCAAAATGATCATCGGTGTGCCCAAAGCCGCCGTGTAGCCGGCATCAAATGCCGCATTCCATTGCTTATACTTGGGGCCAAACCGCACCACTACAAGGTCCGCCTCGTCAATCAGCTTGCGGGTACGAATACCATTGATACCCGCTCCCAGGCGGTCTTCCCAGAAACGCTTCTCTTCCGCGCCGAGAATATTGACCCCCACCTTGTCGCTGGCCTCGTGGTCCGTCACCGGGCTGCTGAATTCGATATCCAGCTCTTTCTCGGCGCAACCCTCAACGATACGCTCGCGCCAGTCGGTGTGAATTTCCCCGGAAAGGTAAACGGTCCAGAAACTCATGGTGATTCTCCCGATTGATTCTGAAAAACGGCAGGATAGGCCCGCCGGATTGCAAAAGCCACCTTGCAGAACGCCACACGCTTGATGCCTGACGCTAAATCAACGGAACCGGCAAGCAAGAAAGTAACCACTGTGCAGAACGCTGCAGCCAGGTGATCCCATTACACCTTGAACCGGGGCGGCGGCTGCCGTTAAATGCCCCCAGTCGTTCTCATTGATTTCAGGAAGGGTATGCCATGCGTATGACACTTTTTCTCCTGCTCGCCACCGCGCTGCTGGCAGGCTGCGACGACCCGGACGCGCCGGCAAAGCCCGCTGACAAACCGGCCACCACCGACAAGAGCGACGCTGCACAAACCGGTGCCGCCCCGGAAACCCTGGTGCGAATCGTCCATACCCTGAATAAAACCGATGAGCAGTGTGACACTGACGGCTGCCCAAAAGTGGACCTGCAATGGCTTACCTTTGAGAACCAGCCGGAGCTGAACGACGCCATCACCCAACAGCTGGCCGCCATGCTGATTCAGGATGAAGGCAACGCGACCCACGATGGCACCATCGAAGGGCTGGCCGATGCATTTCTGCAGGATGCGTCCGACATGGCCATGGCCTCGGAGCAGGGCTGGGAGCTCAATGCCACGGTGAAAAAACAGGGCCGACGCGGCGACCTGGTGACCCTGTCCATGGAAACCTATGAATACACCGGCGGCGCCCACGGCCTGCCCAGCGTGCAGTACTTTCACTGGGATCTGACCAAACAGCAAAGCGTGAAACTGGGCGACCTGCTGGTGCCCGGCCAACAGTCTGGCTTCTGGGAAAAAGCCCGCGAACAACACACCGCCTGGCTGGATGAGGAAAACCTGGACCAGACTTTCCGTGACAGCTGGCCGTTCGACAAGACCGATAACATCTTCTTCAATGACAAGGGGATGGTGCTGCAATATAACGTGTACCACATCGCGCCCTACGCCATGGGCCAGCCCACCCTGACAATTCCCTATGCGGAGCTGGAAGGCATTGTGCGCGGGCAATATTTGCCACAGCGGTGACAAGTTACGAGTAGCGAGTTTCGAAGAGCGAAGAGCAAAACAGCCAGGCGCTCATGTTTTGCCTTTCGAAACTCGCTTCTCGTCACTCGCAACGGTTTCGTCTCCCCCTCCTACGCAGCCACCAACGCTAACAGGAACACCAGCTCCGCCAGAATCACGCTGGCGCCCAACGCATCGCCGGTATAACCCCGCAACTGCCGCCACAGATACCCACCCCACAGCAACGCCACCAGCGCAACAGATAACAGTGCAGGCACCAACGCCCCCGCCAGGGCCGCCACTGTCACCGTCATCGCGGTAGCGACAGCCAGGCGTTGTGCGCTGAAGCCTTCCGCTACGGGTTTGCTTTTACTGGTGTCCGGGTCGGTCACGTAGGGCAGAAACCGCATCAACCACAGCGGCGTTAAACGGCTGATCACCGGGCTCAACAACAGAGCCAGCCAAACGGGATTCGCGTCCGCCAGCAACAATCCCTTCAAACCCAGCGCCATGATCAACGCCACCGCCCCATAGGTGCCGATACGGCTGTCCTTCATGATTTCCAGCCGGCGTGCCACGGTATAGCCGCCACCCAGCGCATCCACACTGTCTGCCAGCCCGTCTTCGTGGAAAGCCCCGGTGATCCACAGGTGGAATGCCAGCACCAGTGCCACACTGATACCGGTATTCCAGTAGCCATCCAGTACCACGAACAGCCCCGCGTACAGCACACCCAACAGCAACCCCACCAGCGGAAAATACACACTGGAACGGTTCATCAGTGTCTGGCTGTAATCAATACGCACCAGCATGGGCACGCGGGTCAGAAATCCCACCGCCAGCCAGAACGCCTGCCATTCACTCTGCACAGAAACCTGATGCGGGCGGTGATTGTTTGCCGGCTGCGTCATTTATCCATCCTGCTGTCGATAACTGTCGGGGCTCATCCCGTACCAGCGACGAAACGCCTTGCTGAAATTGCTGGCATCGGAAAAGCCCAGCCGGTGCGCCACTTCTGCCAGACTGTCGCCACTGCGGACCAGCTGGCCGGCGCGCTCTGCCCGCCAGGCATCCACCAGCTGCCGGTAACCGCTATCCAGCTCGGACAATCGCCGGCGCAGGGAGCGCTCACTCATGGCCACGGCAGCGGCCAGCTCACCCAGCCCCGGCAAGACATCCCCCTGGGCGCGCAGTATCCCCTGCAGGGTCTGGATCAGCGGGGGCGTGGCATCCAGCGCTTCCAGCTCCTGGCGTGCCAGCGCGTCATGCTGGCGCCACAACCCGGCATCACCGAGCAACAACGGCGTATCCAGCCGGTCACGGTGGTGCCAGACGATATTGCCGGGCTGATCGAATGTCACCGGGCAGTCCAGTATCTGGCGCCAGGGCTCGGCCTGCACAGGAGCGGAACGCTGCAACATCACCTGCTGCACGCCCCCTTCTGGCGACAGGCGCCGCAGATTGCTCACATGGGCGGCCACGAAGGCATCAATAGACGCCGGGTGTAAGGCCACATCCGGCAGGTAACAGATCTCCAGGCCCACCGCATCCGGGCGCTGCTGCAACCGCACCATCACCCCGGTGGAAATCAATCGCTGATAGCGCACCGCCACATCCAGAATGTGGCCCAGGGTTGGTGCCGTCTGGATCAACAAGCCCATCACCCGCAGATGCATGGGCAGGGACGTCTTGCCCACCCGTAGCCCCATGGCCGGGTCGTCGCTCTTCGCGATGGCCAGGGTCCACAGTCGGGTCATGGCATCGGTGGGTACCCGCCCACCGGGGTTGGCTCGCAATACGGCCAGGTCCAGCCCGGCCTGCGTCAACAGAGCCGGCCCATCCACCCCGTAACCGTTAAGGGTTTCCAGTACCGCCAACGGCCACGCCGCCACCGTGGTGGATGCCATGCGCTCAGTGGCCACGAAGCACCGCACTCTGGCCAGCAGCAACCTTTGCCAACGGTCGAGCCAGTACTAGCCTGCCAGGATCATCCACAAGAAAAGAGAACACCATGCGCTACCTGTTTGTTTTATTGGCCGCCTTGTTGGCGGCATGCGGGGAAGAGCAACCCGTCAAGAGTACCACCCAGCTGGCTCCGGATGCGCTTAAGGCGCACAGCGAACTGTTCCATAAGGGGGTGGAGAAAGTCACCGATGGTGTCTATGTAGCGATCGGCTACGGGCTCGCCAATTCCATTATGCTGGAAGGTGATGACGGCATCATCATCGTCGACACCATGGAAAGCGCTGACGAGGCGCGCACCGTGCTGGCAGAATTTCGCAAAATCACCGACAAACCGGTGAAAGCGATCATCTATACCCACAACCACACCGACCACGTGTTTGGCGCCGCCGGCTTTGCCGAGGGCAAGGACATTCCCGTCTACGCCCACGAAAGCACCAGCTATTACATCAACCGGGTGGTCAATCAGATTCGCCCCATCATCACCGCCCGCTCCATGCGCATGTTCGGCAATCATCTGCCCCATGGCGAGCATATCAATGATGGTATCGGCCCCCATCTGGGCATCACCCCGGAAAGCGAACTTTATGCCCTGCCGCCCACCCACACTTTCGATGACCGCATGTCGGTCAACATCGCCGGCATCCAGATCGAGCTGGTCCATGCGCCCGGCGAAACCGAGGATCAACTATTCGTGTGGCTGCCGGAAAAACAGACCGTGCTCACCGGTGACAACATTTACCAGACCTTCCCCAATCTCTACACCATTCGCGGCACCTACTACCGCGACGTGAAACAGTGGGCCAACAGCCTGGACCAGATCCGTGCCCTGGGCGCCGAGCATCTGGTGCCCAGCCACACCCGTCCGGTGCACGGCCAGGACAAGGTGGCGGAGCTACTCACCGACTACAGCGACGCCATCAACTTTGTACACGACCAGACACTGCGCTACATGAACCTGGGCCTGACGCCGGACCAGATCGTCGAGAAAGTGCAGCTGCCCGAACACCTGGCCAGCAACCCCTGGTTGCAGGAATTCTACGGCAAGGTCAGCTGGTCCGTACGCTCCGTGTTCGATGGCTACCTGGGCTGGTTCAGCGGCAACCCCAGCGAACTGCAACCGCTGGCCGAACCGGAAGAAGCCCGGCGCATGGCCACCCTGGCCGGCGGCAACGACGCCCTGCTTGAGAGCGCACAAAAAGCGCTGAATGATAACGATGCCCAATGGGCGTTGGATCTCAGTGACCATTTGGAGATCCTGATGCCGGACAACGACGCCGTAAAAACCCTGCGCGCGGATGCGCTTCGCAAGCTGGGCGAGAAAGAAGCCAATCCCAACGCTCGCAACTACTACTTCACCGTGGCCCGGGAAGTACAGGACGGGCTCAAACCCGGCTTCCGCACGCAGATGAGCGATGACTTCCTCGCCACCCTGCCCATCGAAAACTTCCTGCACGCCATGCCCGCCTTGCTCAAGGCCGAAGAAACGCTGGAAGAGAATATCGCCCTGGGCTACGCCTTCCGCGACAGCAACAAGCAGTTCACCCTGCGTATCCGTCGTGGGGTCGCCAAGGTACACGACGGCATCGATGACGACGTGGTTGCCACGCTGGACACCACCGAGGCCACTTGGAAGGCCATTGCCGCCGGCATCCAGAACCCGGCCACCGCCCTAGCCGGTGACGACCTGGACATCGACGGCAGCACCCTGTCCGCCATGAAAGTGCTGGGCTACTTCGAGAAAATTGACTGAATCAGGCCCCCGGCCTGATAACAAAATGCGTGGTGGGGTCGAGGAAGAACATCTTCTTCCAGCCCTGCGGCGCCTCGTCAGCCCGCCAGAACATCGGCAACAGACTCACCAGAGAATAGTGCAGATGCGGCGGCTTGCCCGCCGCATTGCCACTGTCCCCCACGGTGCCCGCCGGGGCGCCCGCCCCCAGCCAAATGCCACTGTCGGCGATGCCCTGCAAATGGGCGTAATAGTGCAACCGCCATTTCGGCCCCAACATCAGCACCACCTTGCCGCCCCGCGACAGCTCCCCGCGATACAGCACCAGCCCGCCACTGCTGGCGATCACCGGCGTACCCGCATCAGCAAAGATATCCACGCCCTTGTGGACCCCGGACTTGCCCCAGGGGTGATACCAGAAAGTCTGCGGGTGCCAGTCATTACGGTCTGCGCCCTGCACCGGCACCTGCCGGGCCTCCGGCAGCAGCAAGCCTGCCACCAGCACAAACAGCAGCAGCCAAAGGCCGCGACGAATTACAGTACGGATTCGCGACATAATTCCAGCCACCTCTCAATGCCAGGGCTGCGGTACTTCTGACGATGCAGCACAAAATAGAATTCCCGACTGAAATCCCGGTGCGGCACCGCCAGCTCCACCAGCGAGCCTCGTTTGAAGGCCTCCTGTAAACACACCCGCGACAGGCAGCTAATCCCCAGGCCGGTTTCCACCGCCCGCTTGATCGCCTCGGTATGCTCCAGCTCCAGGGCCAGGTCCAGCTCGGGCACCAGCCCGTGCAGGGCCCGCTCGAAGGTCTGCCGGGTACCGGAACCCGACTCACGAACAATCCAGTGCGCCGCCCGCAAATCGTCGTCAGTCAGCGCTTCCTTACTTGCCAGCGCATGCTCCGGGCTGCAGAACACCACCAGCTCATCCTCGCGCCAGGGCAACAACTCCAGGTCCGGATGGTTCAGCTCGCCCTCAATCAAGCCCAGATCCAGCTCAAAGGTGAGCACCCGATCCACAATGGAGCGGGTGTTAGCCACCTCCAGATGCACCCGCGCACCCGGCTGCTGGGCCATATAATCCGCCATGATCGCCACCGCCAGGTAATTGCCGATGGTCAGGGTGGCGCCCACATTGAGTCGCCCCAGATCCCGGTGGGACTGCAGGTCCGCTTCCAGCTCCCGGGCCTGGGCCAGCAGCGCTTCCGCCCGCGGCCAGAACTGCCGGCCCAGCTCATTGAGCTTCAGCCGCTTGCCGGCCCGCTCAAAGAACTTCACGTCGTAAAGCCCTTCCAGCTCCTTCAACGCCCCGGATGCCGCCGACTGGGACATGCTCAGGTGATTGGCCGCATGGCTCACATTTTCAAAGTGGGCAATGGCGAGAAAGACTTCCAGTTGCCTGAGGGTGTAGCGCATGAGCACCTATCCATGATTAAATGAGAATCATTATTAACTGTGTGCAGTATTTAATATCGGCTTTCTCGATATCAACTATCGGAATAACCCATTTTACCGATAAATGCCATTCGGTTAAATTTCCACCATCTGGAATTTTGGAATAAGCGCTGATTTAACTATGTCTAATTTGAATACCGAAACCGTCAAAAGCGTTCGCCACTGGAACGACACCCTGTTCAGCTTTACGACCAGCCGGGACCCGGGTTTTCGTTTCAAGAACGGACATTTCACCATGATTGGCCTGGAGCAGGACAACGGCCGCCCGTTGCTGCGCGCCTATTCCATTGCCAGCGCCAACTATGAAGAAGAACTGGAGTTCTTCAGCATCAAGGTGCAGGACGGCCCGCTGACCTCCCAGCTGCAGAACATCCAGCCGGGCGACAAGATCTACGTGAGCCGCAAGCCCACCGGCACCCTGGTGGCCGACCACCTGCTGCCGGGCAAGAACCTGTGGCTGCTGTCCACCGGCACTGGCCTGGCCCCGTTCATGAGCATCATCAAGGACCCGGAAGTGTACGAACAGTACGACCGCGTCATTCTCACCCACGGGGTCCGTCATGTGTCCGAGCTGGCCTACCAGGACACTATCGAGAATGAGCTGCCCAACAACGAGTTCTTCGGTGAGTTCGTCAGTGGCAAACTGCTCTACTATCCCACGGTGACCCGTGAGCCGTTCCGCAACGAAGGACGCCTCACCGACCTGATGACCAGCGGCAAGATCTTCTCGGACCTGGGCTTGCCCACCCCGAGCCTGGAAAACGACCGCTTCATGCTCTGCGGCAGCCCGGCCATGCTCAAGGACACCACCGAGATCCTCGACAACTGGGGTTTCAAGGAAACCCGCGGCGGGGTACTCGGTGAGTACGTGATTGAGCGGGCGTTTGTGGAAAAGTAGACGCCAACAGGCTTCACGCCAGATGCAACACGTTACGGGCCGCTTTCGCGGCCCGTTTTTTATCTCCGGCCAGCTCTCTACGCCCCAGTCTGCTACTCTCCACTAGCCTTTTCGTGGAAGGGAATGTTCCAGCCGTGCAACCACAATCCATTGCCATCATCGGGGCCGGGACCGCCGGGCTCGCCACTGCCGCGTTGTTGGCCCAACAGGGCCACGCCATCACGCTGATAGAACGCGCCCCCGCCCTGGAACCGGTGGGTGCCGGGTTGCTGTTACAGCCCGCCGGACTCAGCGTCCTCCACCGCATGGGCCTCTATCAGGCCATGTACCGTTACGGCGCGCATATCGATGCCCTGGTGGGACATACCTATTCCGGTCGCGCCATCATGAACAGCCACTATCGCCCCCTTGGCGAACAGGCCCACGGCCTGGGCATCCACCGCGCCAGCCTGTGCCACGTGCTGGATAGCCACCTGCAGACCCTGCCGCATCAACGGCGCATGGCCAGTACAGTCATCGCCGTGGACAGCCAGCCCCAGCAGGCAACGGTCACGCTCGAACAAAAACATGAAAACCGAACAGGCACACAAACCCTCACCTTCGATGCCGTGCTGATTGCCAATGGCAGCCACAGCCAGCTGCGACCGGCGGCCTGGACGCGCTACGATCGCCTGTACCCCTGGGGCGCCATGTGGGCCATGCTGCCCATGACCGCCCCGTTTGATGTGCCTCTGCTGCAACAGCGCTATCACCGGGCCAGCGCCATGGCCGGCATTCTTCCCACCGGCAGCCGGCCCGACCAGCCGGAGACACCGCTAGCCAGCTTTTTCTGGAGCCTGCCGGTCACCGAGATCGCCCATTGGCAACAACCGGACTTTGCCGCCTCGCCTTTTGAAAAATGGCGCGGCGCACTGCATACCTTCTGGCCGCAACTGGACGAGGTGCTGACACCGCTGACCCAGGCGCAGCAGCTAACCCCCGCCACCTACCGCGATGTGATCATGTCGAAATGGGGAGACAACCGACTGGGCGTTATTGGCGACGCCGCCCATGCCATGAGCCCACAACTGGGCCAGGGCGCGAACATGGCCTTGCTGGACGCCTGGGCTCTGGGCGACGCCATGCAGCAATCGGATAACTGGCATCAGGTCTGGGCGCATTATCACCAGCATCGCGGCCCGCAGATTCGCTTTTACCAACGCATGAGTCGCTGGCTGACACCGGCCTTTCAGTCGCACAGTCGTGTCGTCGCGACCGGCCGCGACCTGCTGTTTCCACTGCTGAACCACCTGCCCTGGATGCGGCTGCAAATGGCAAGAACCATCGCCGGCCTGAAAACCGGGCTGCTGCGTTAACGTCCCCTCACCGCTTTCCCGAAACGCCCGGCAATGGCGGGGGCCGACTCAATCCTGGCCCGCCTGCTGATGACGCCACTGGCTGGGCGTCATGCCCATCCAGCCCTTGAACGCGCGGGTAAAATTGGCCGGGTCAGCAAACCCCAGCAGCTCGCTGATACGCTGAATTTCCATATCGGAACTGGCCAGCAGGTGGCGACTGTCCCGGTGGCGGGCTTCTTCCAGCAACGACTGGAACCCCTGCCCCCGCTCCTGCAAGCGGCGCCGCAACGTGCGGGGCGTCAGATGCAGGCGCTCAGCCAGCTGCTCCGGTGCCGGATAGCCGTGCGCACCCAGCACCAGCAGCTCACGCACCTGACGCAGCAAGGTATCACCGGGGGCCATCAAGGCACTTTCCCGCTCACACTGGGCCAGGGCCTGACTCAACGCTTCCGGATTGGCGGTAGGCAGCGGGCTATCCAGCCACTGCACCGCCTCCGGCGCCCAGATACCTGCACGTGCCTGGCGATAACGCACAGGCACCGCCCCGTCATCCATGGCCCGGCCAGCGGCTGGCGGCTCGCCCTGCAGCCAGATTTCCGGCACCAGGGACAGGTCAGGGAGAATAAACTGCATGCCACTGGCCATGCTGCCCAGCATGGAACTGAGCAGCACATCGCGTACCGCAGCGGGCAACACCACTTCCGGCACCAACTCGAAGAACAGCCCGCCGCGCTCCTCCTTTACGCTGAGAACGACACTGCGGCCCCGCAGGTGCCAGAACCGCTCCAGCAGCCCAATGGCCTCGCGGGCACTGCCCGCACACATGAGCACATAGCCCAGGCTGCCATGGGCCGTGAGCGGCATCCGCTGCCCCACCTCCAGGCCAATGGCCGCGTCACCGGTCAGCGCGGCAGCGGCCGCAAACACCTGCACCGTTTCCTGCAGGGACACCCGTCCGGATGGGTCCTCCAGCAATGCTGCCGGCACCCCCGCAGTGGACAGCAAGGTCTCGCGGGAAACACCTCGCTGCGTCGTCACTTCCACAAACATGCGCACATAGGTCACCGCCTGGCTGCGCTGGCGGGTCCAGTCAGGGAAACGGCTCCAGTCGATCAGGGTGAAGGATTCAGACAATTTGGCCACCAATGACAAGTGCTTTGTCCGCCCAGCATCTCACGCACTCCGGGCACTCACCAGTACCGTATGGGCCAAGCGTCAACGTATCCTTTTCGCCAGGAGGCTCAAAATGAATGCACCGGCAAAACAGCTTCATAACAATCCGGCCGATGCCCGTCCGGCCATGGTTATTCCCACCGTCCGCCAGCCGGACTTCGACCTGGCCGACGATGTGCCCAAATACTGGTGGGACAATGACCCGCTAAAAACCCTGCTGCTGGGCGCACTCTCCGCCAGCTTCCCCGCCGGGGAGCGGTTCTTTATCGATTCCGTACGCCACTTTCAGGACCGCATCGACGACCCGGAACTGAAAAAAGCCGTGCGCGCCTTTATCGGTCAGGAAGCCCACCACTCCAAGGAGCACAAGCTGCTCAATGGCTACCTGGAAGAACGGGGCGTCGGCCTTGGCCGTCTGGATCGTGAAATTCAGGCTTTCATGGACTGGATGCGCAAGAACCTGTCACCGGAGCGACAACTGGCGCACACCGTGGCGGTGGAGCATTTCACCGCATTGATGGCGGAAGAATTTCTGCTCAAATATGACGCCCTGGATGAAATGGATCCGCGCATGGCACCGATCTGGGCCTGGCATGCCATCGAGGAGTCCGAGCACAAGGCCGTGGCGTTTGATGTGTACAAGCACATCGGCGGCAGCGAATTCACCCGCGTCACCGAGATGGCACTGGTTAGCGTTCTATTCCCGCTGTTTTCTACTCTGCATCTGACGCAACTTATGAAGGAACAGGCGAGCTGACCAATGTGAAGTCCTGGCTCGGCGGCCTGAACTACATGTGGGGCAAACCCGGCGTATTCCGCAAACTGCTACCGTCCTACTTCAAGTTCTACAGCCCACGCTTCCACCCGTGGCAGCACGATGCCCGCGATCTGGTGGAAAAAGCGAAGAAAAAATGGCTGGGTGACTGGGCCTGATCTTTCTTGCCGGGAGCCAAACGACCGATGCCGGAGGCCTGACGGTTGACGTTTTATACTCCAGCAAGAAAGATCAGACACAGCCCCCGGCTTCACAAAGCCGGCATCAATCTATTTTTTAGAACCAGGCTGCAAGGTCACCGGCTGGGCCAGTGCATCCACAGCCTGTGCCGGCTTGTCGTCCAGATCTTTACGGGCTCCGCAGGCAACACATTCCATCCACTGGCTGTCGCCATCAATGACCCGCTGTATTTTGTCCATCTGCCCACATTCCGGGCAGGTTGCCCCGGCAATAAACTGACGTTTCATAATCCCTCTCCACTTAACGGCAAACACCCGATGCCGGACACATTGCCGTCGGGCATCGGGCGTCCGGCATCAAGCGTTTTATCCATTAATACCGCAATGACGCAGCAGTGGCTCCACGCTGGGCTCGCGGCCACGGAATGCCTTGAACAACTCCATGGGTTCGCGGCTGCCGCCCTTCGCGAGAATTTCCGTACGGAACGCACGGCCGGTTTCTTCGTTGAACTCGCCCTCTTCTTCAAAGCGGGAGTAGGCATCTGCCGACAACACTTCGGCCCATTTATAGCTGTAGTAACCGGCCGCATAGCCTCCGGCAAAAATATGCCCGAAGCTGTTGGGGAAACGGTTAAAGGCGGGCGGTTGAATCACGGCCACCTGTTCGCGCACTTCATTCAACACCTGATAAATATTCAGGCCGGGTTGATACTCCGCGTGGATGCGCATATCGAAGAGGGAAAATTCGATCTGCCGCACCATCTGCATAGCACCCTGAAAGTTTTTCGCGGCGAGCATCTTTTCCAGTTTTTCTTTCGGCAGCGGCTCACCGGTTTGGTAATGGCCGGAAATCAGCGCGATGCCGTCCTCGGTCCAGCACCAGTTTTCCAGGAACTGGCTGGGCAACTCCACCGCATCCCAGGCCACGCCATTGATACCGGAAATACCGGACACATCCTGCTCGGTCAGCATGTGGTGCAGGCCATGGCCAAATTCGTGGAACAGGGTGACCACTTCGTCGTGGGTCAACAGGCCCGGCTTGCCACCCGCCGGCGGCGCAAAATTACAGGTCAGGTAGGCAACGGGCGTTTGCAGGCTGCCGTCGGGCTGGCGACGACGAATACGTGCATCGTCCATCCAGGCGCCACCGCGTTTCCCGGTACGGGCATACATGTCCAGATAAAATGCAGCACGAACGCTGCCATCATCATCCACCAGTTCGTAAAAACGCACATCATCGTGCCAGGTATCCACATCCGTGCGTTGTTTAAACTGAATGCCGAACAATTTTCCGACCACAGAAAACATGCCATTGATAACCGTGTCCGCCGGGAACCAGGGACGCAGCTCTTCTTCAGAAATATCGTAGCGAGCTTCACGTAAACGTTCGCTCCAGAAACCGATATCCCAGGGGTTCAAATCACCGGCGCCTTGCTCGGCCGCAAAGGCTTTCAGTTCTGCCAGTTCCTGTTCCGCCTGGGGCTTGGCACGACGGGCCAGGTCTTCGAGAAACTGTACGACTTCATTCACATCCCGCGCCATTTTGGTGGCCAGGGATTCTTCCGCGTAATTGGCGAAGCCCAGCAATTGAGCCTGCTTGTGCCGCAGCGCAAGGATCTCATCCATGATCGCCGCATTATCAAACTGGCCCGCCTGCGGCCCTTGATCAGAGGCCTTGGTGGTCCAGGCGGTGTACATTTCCTTGCGCAATTCTGCATTCTTACAGTGGCTCATCACCGCAATAAATACCGGGGCATCCAGGGTCAGCAACCAGCCGTCTTTTTCGTCAGCTTTTGCGCGATCGGCAGCACCGGCCTTGGCGCTGTCGGGCAGGCCATTGAGCTCGCTTTCATCGGTGATGTGCTTGCTCCACGCCTGGGTCGCATCAAGGGCGTTGTCCGAGAATTGACTGGTCAGTTCAGACAAGCGCTTGGAATTCGCCATGTATTGCGCTTTCTTTTCCTCCGGCAGATCCACCCCCGACAAACGGAAATCACGCAAGGTGTTGTCGATATCTTTCTGCTGGGCTTCGTTCAGGGTTGACCACTGCTCACTGTCGCGCAGTGCCTGGTAAGCAGCACAAAGGGCCGCATTTTGTCCCACCTCGGTCCCGTATTCGCTAAGCAGGGGCAGGCAACTGTTGTAGGCATTACGCAAGGCTTCATTCTGGGCCACGGCATTCAAATGCCCGGCCGGACCAAAGGCTTTACCAAGGCGGTCATCTTCCTGGTCCAGTGCCTGAACCAGATGCGCGTAGTCGAAGTTTCCCTCCGCCAGCACCTGCTCAATACGGGCACGGCCCTCTGCCACCAGCTGCTCCACGGCAGGAAGCACGTGCTCGGGCTGGATCTGTGAAAAAGGAGGAAGTGCCGGGTAATCAATCAGCGGGTTGTTGCTCATGGGTGTCCTGTCCTGCTCTGGGTTCAGCGTGTGTCTGTGCGGCTGGCAGCCGATGGCGAGCGGTATCGTCCGGCTGCAACAGCGTCTGGAATATCAGCCACTTGCTTAGCAGAAAAACGCCAAGCAAGATCAATATGGCTATCAGTATACGAGCGGGCGTCTGCAAAAGGTGCCCCTGTAACCATGAATTTGAACTATCGAGTGTATCAGTGATGGGGATTCGCCGCTTTGAAGACAAGGCCCCGCAGTTGGGGAAACGGGTATATGTGGACGAGGACGCTACGGTGATCGGCGAGGTCAAGCTGGGAGACGATTGTTCCGTGTGGCCGAAGGCAGTGATCCGCGGCGACATGCATGCCATCCGCATCGGCGCCCGGGTCAGCATTCAGGATAATGCGGTACTGCATATCACCCACGACTCCACCTTCAACCCCGGCGGCTTCGGGCTGCAGATCGGCGATGATGTCACCCTTGCCCACCAGGCCATGCTGCACGGCTGCACGCTAGGCAACCGGGTGATGGTGGGCATGCAGGCCATCATTATGGACGGGGCCATCGTGGAAGACGATGTCATCGTCGCCGCCGGCTCACTGGTCGGGCCAGGCAAGCGTCTGGAAAGCGGTTATCTGTATCGCGGTCAGCCCGCGCGGCAGGTGCGCCCGCTGAGCGAAGAAGAGAAAGCGTTTTTGCCTTATGTAGCCGGCAATTATGTGCGGTTGAAAGATCGGTATTTGAAAAACAGTAGCGGTTAGCTTCTAGCTTTGATCGTCTTGCGGACGATATCCGCGCTATGCGCGGTTCGCACCCTAAACGGTGCTCCTACAGCGGCTTCGTAGAAAAGTAGATATTGAGTAACTTTTCAACTTTCCTTTACACAATCGAGCGTAGCTCGTAGCTCAGATCTGCCACATGAAAGACATGTTGCCGAAGCTGAAGGTGTCATCGCTGCTACGCAGAGGAGAGGTGGAACTTTGCAGTGTCAGGGTGAAAGAAAAGTTGTCCCAGCGCACACCGCCTCCCACCACCAGAGCCAGCACGCCATCGCGGGCTTCCACATCGTATTCCTCGGCATGATGTTCCAGGTAGGAATAACCGATATATTCACCAAAGCTGCCCACAAACGCTTCCCAGCCAAAACCACTGCCATCAAACAGGCCAACCAGCGAACCGGCTGTGCCGATACCGGCATAATCGGGAATAAAGTTGCGCGGCAGGTTTCGGCCCAGCCGGAAAAAACCGCCAGCCGTTGCGGTCCCATGGAAATTGTTGGCATCCACACCCCAGGCATAACCCAGCTCGCCCTGCAGCCCCGAGTCCCACTGAAACTGCTGGAAACGGCGGGCATTGATAAAATACACGCCGCCGATCAAGTCTGTCCCCAGCTGGTTATCCCAGCCTTGCGGCTCGGTGGAACCGGTTATCTTGTGAACCAGTTTCTGGCTTTGCTCCGCCCCGGACTCCGGACCAACGACACCCAGACGCGCGCCATAACCAAACAGGCTGTCGCCGTTCCAGCTGAACAGCCCCATCTCCAGATTGCTGTAACCCGCATAGGGAAGATCATTGTAATCAGGGACGCTTTGACTGATATCCGCCGGGGTAATCATGACCTGTTCCAGACTGAGCGTCAGCGCATGCTTTTCATCCTTGAGGCTGATGCCGGGCAAGGGAGACAGCGCGCTCGCCAGGCCGCAGGTAACACTGCCATTGCGTTCGCAATGGTCATGGGCATCACCCACCCAGCTGATCCGCACACCATTGGTGTACTGCCCATCGGCACCGACGAACAGATCGTTATCCCAGGAAAAACCTACCGTGGCAGCCAGCACAGGCAGCGGTAAAAAAACGCTTAATAACAGAGTAAAACGCAGGGACATACTTCACCCAGTGATAACGGGCCCAAGAGCCCCGAGCACGTACGACGACGTCGAAACGTGATTAAAAACGCCAGCGGCGCTGCATCACCAGAAACGCAAACGACGCAGACCAGGTGATGAGTATCAAACCATTCAGCGCTTGCACCCCGGCAATTAAACGCAGGGTACCCACCGGGAACAGATCCCCCAGCCCCAGAGAGGTATAGCAAGCGGCAGAAAAATACAGGTGGTCAAGAAAGCTGCCGTTCACCGCCCCACCAATACCCATGGCGGTGTCTCCCACATCCAGCAGCAGGTACACCCAGGCATAGAGGCTGATTTCCACCATATGGGCGGCGAACATGGCGATAACGACCACCAGGATTTCACCCCGGAAATTCGGCCAGCGCTTGAGCAAGCGGGACAGGCCCGCCAGCGTCCAGTAATGCAACGTCACCGTGGTCAGCACCATGGCCAGGCTGACCACGGAGGCATACACCACTTCGTACATGACCGCGCCTTCTGCCATGACAGGCTAGCGCAACGAGGCCATGACAGGCGCCGTGTCCGGACGCCAGCCACGCCAGATTTCATAAGCTTCGGCGGCCTGCTCGACCAGCATGCCCAAGCCATCCGCGGTGGCGCTGGCACCCTGCTGTTCTGCCCAGCGCAAAAACGGTGTCGGTTCATTGCCGTAAACCATGTCGTAGGCCACGGCCCCCTCTGCCAGCAAACCATCCGGCAGCGCCGGCATTTCGCCCTGCAAACCGGCAGAGATGGCGTTGATCACCAGATCGAACTGCCCCATGAGATTATCCAGGCCACCCCCCAACACCGGAGGGCCTTCGCCTTTCATTACGTTGGCGGCCAGCGTTTCCGCTTTCTCTTTGGTTCGGTTGGCAATGCGCAACAAGGTGGGCTCTTCCGCCAGCAACGGGCCCAGCACACCGCGTACCGCGCCGCCTGCGCCCAGGATCAGCACCCGTTTCTTGCGGATGCTCCAGCCCTGATTATCGCGGATATCTTTCACCAGCCCGGCGCCATCGGTGTTATCGCCGTGCAGCTGCTCGCCATCCCACCACAGGGTATTCACCGCACCGGCCTGGTCGGCCCGCTCGGTGATGGCATCGCACAATGCAAAGGCCTGCTCCTTGAAGGGCACCGTGACATTGGCGCCCAACCCGCCAGCCTCACGGAAGGACTGCACAGCGCCGGCGAAATCATCCAACGGCGCTTCACGCTTTTCATACTGCACAGCGTCGCCACGCTGAGCGGCAAACGCGTGGTGAATATCCGGCGAGCGGGAATGACTCACTGGATTGCCAAAAACACAATACAACCCAGCTTCTAGCGCGGCTTTCTCAGCAGTCATACCCACTCCCGGTGAATCAGAAATTTCTGGTAAAGCTCAATCTCGGCACTGTCCGGTTCGGGGTGGTAATCGTAGTCCCAACGCACCAGCGGCGGCAGCGACATCAGGATGGACTCGGTACGGCCGCCGGATTGCAGACCAAAAATCGTGCCGCGATCGTAAACCAGATTGAACTCCACATAACGGCCGCGACGGTACAGCTGGAACTGACGCTCGCGCTCACCATAATCATGGTCTTTACGGCGCGCCAGAATCGGCTGATAGGCGGGCACATAAGCATCGCCCACACTGCGCATCAGGGCAAAGCTGGTGTCGAAATCAAAGCGGTTCAGATCGTCAAAGAACAACCCGCCGACACCACGGGGCTCATCCCGGTGCTTGAGGTAAAAGTAGTCATCACACCAGGTTTTGAATTCCGGGTAGATCTCGTTACCGAACGGTTCACAGGCGTCGCGGGCCGTCTGGTGCCAATGCACCACGTCTTCTTCAAACCCATAGTAGGGTGTCAGATCGAACCCGCCGCCAAACCACCACACCGGGTCTTCACCGTCTTTTTCCGCCACAAAAAAACGCACGTTGGCGTGGCTGGTCGGCGCATAGGGGTTTTTCGGGTGGATCACCAGCGACACGCCCATGGCCTGGAAACTGCGCCCGGCCAATTCGGGACGGGCCGCCGTGGCGGATGGCGGCAACTGATCGCCAAACACATGGGAAAAGTTCACCCCGCCTTTTTCGATCACCGCGCCATTTTCCAGCACCCGGCTACGGCCGCCGCCGCCCTGTTCGCGCTCCCAGCTGTCTTCACGGAAGGTGGCGGAGCCATCTTCGGCGCCCAGTGCGTCACAGATACGGTCCTGCAGATCCAGCAGGTAGTCTTTCACCGCCTGCAGTGAAACCTCTGACATGGTACTTTCCCCGGATGCGGTCGGTGTGTTCACGGGCGCAAAATGCGCCCGCTTTCCAGATCAATAATGGTAGAGGGTTTGCTCGCCCGGTCACAGGCGCCGCTGACAATAAAGTCGAGTTGGTCACCCAGCTGCCGGGCCACCTGATAGCGATTGCAGGCAGCCGGACGGCCGCTGATGTTGGCACTGGTGGAAATGATCGGTTGCCCGGCCAGGTTGCACAGCTGGCGAGCCAGCGGATGGTCCGGCACGCGCACCGCCACCTTGCGGTGCTGCCCGCGCACCCAGGCAGGCAGATGCTCATTGGCCTCAACCAGATAGGTCACCGGCGCCGGCCATTGCTGCTGCAATCGGGCCGCCTGCTGGTCGTTCAGGCGCAGATACGGCGCCAGCTGCGCCAGGGTTTCACCAATCAGAATCAGCCCTTTGCTCACCGGCCGTTGTTTGATGGCCAGCAACTGCATCACCGCGTCCTGGTTGAACGGGTCGCAGCCAAGGCCGTAGACAGACTCCGTGGGGTAGGCGATCACGCCGCCCGCCTGAATAATCTGTGCCGCGCTGAGCAGATGCTGGTCCATGACGAAGCCCTGAAAGCAAAAGCGGCAAATTACCCTGCACGGGCCGGCGACTCAAGTCTGCCGATCAGCAGACGGCTCAGGCCTCGCTGGTCTGGCGTTTCAGATAGCCGCCCGCCACCCGCTCCACCCAACCCTCCAGCTCCAGATCCGCCAGCTGCCCGGCCAGCTCCGGCATGGGCATTCCGGTGCGCTGCTGCAACGCATCCAGCGAGTTCAGTCCACTGGTCAGGTGGGCAAGCAAGGCCGGAGGGTCGCAACGAATGCCGCTGGCTTCCACGCTACGCTGGAAATCCCCAAAGGCCTGGAAAATATCGTCCACGGATTCCAGCCAGCTGGCGCCATCGCGCAACAACTGGTGGCAACCCTTGCTAAGCGGATTGTGGATACTGCCCGGAATCGCAAACACCTCACGGCTCTGGGACAGCGCCGTGCGCGCCGTGATCAACGAGCCACTCTTGATGGCCGCCTCCACCACGATGGTGGCCAGACTGAGCCCACTGATAATGCGATTACGCATGGGAAATTGAGCAGGCAGCGGGCGCGACCCCGGCGCGAATTCCGACACCAGCGCCCCGCCGGCTTCCACAATCTGGCTGGCCAGCAGGCCATGGCGCGGCGGGTAGATACAATCCGGACCACTCCCCATGACCGCTACCGTGCGCCCGGCACTCACCGCACCGCGGTGAGCGGCTGCATCAATGCCCAGCGCCAGGCCACTGACAATCACAAAGCCGCTACCGGCCAGCTGGCGGGCAAAGCGGCGGCTGTTGTCGAGGCCGTCCGCAGAGGCATTGCGCGCGCCCACCATGGCTAGCGAAGGCGCATTCAATGCCTCCACGCTACCGCGCACGGCAATCACGCCGGGTGGGTCGTTGATCTGTGCCAGCAGCGGCGGGTAATCCGCATCCCCCAGCGCAATCCAGCGCCAGCCCTGTTCACGCAGTTGCTCGAAGTACACGGGCAGCTTGCCGGTATTGTCCAGCAGCCGGGCACGCTCTTTCAGGCCGGCCGGTAGCAGGGGAAGAAAATCCGATACCGGTGCAGACGCAATCCGGTGTTGTTGCAGGGCGCGGCCAAGAGCCGCTGACGACGGGGAAAACAACGCCTGCAATAGCAGGCGTTTAAATTGTCCGTCCATTCGCCCACCTCCTTGTGTGCGTTGACGGTTTTGTTGGGCGCCTAAGCGCCGGCAGTGAGCGCTACCGCAGAGAAATCAGTAGCTGCCCGCCGGGCTTTCGGCGATGTCGTTCATATAGATAGGCCGCATGGACTCCATGATCAAGCCGTAGCTGACTTTGTCGAAGACCCGGAAGATCACCATGGAACCGGTTTTCTCACGGGGCAGCTGGACCATGTCACCCTGCTGACGATCGCGGACCACTTCGCCCTGGCCATAGATATCCAGCACGTTGCCTTCTTTCAGGCCGTCACGCAGTCCCTTGTTGATCACGACCACGTCGTTACGGGCCACACTGTTAAGGCGGTCGAAGAAGCGAATCACTTTCGCCTCAATCTTGGTGTCCGGTGCCGATGGATACAACACGGCACGCACGCGGCGATCTTCGGTGGAGAACAGGCGATCATCAATACGCAGGTCTTCACTGGAGTCGGTGACCCGCAGGGTAATCATGTCGTCATCGTGGCTGGCCACCCGGCCCAGGCCGATCTGGCGGGCTTCGTAACCCAGCACTTCATTGGTATCCGGGTCCACATATTGCTCGCCGGTGCGGTAGAAACCGTAGCCCTGATCCAGATCTTCCCATTGGGTCACGGTATCGCGGGCGTAAACGGTATCGCCTTCACCGAAGATCACACGGCGATCGCGGCCACCCACCAGGTAGGGGGCTTCGACGATTTCCTTGCGGTCTACCACCAGCCCTTCCTTCAGGTAAGACTGGATTGCACTGGCAGGAATGGCCGGAATCGCTTCGTCATTGGCAATTTCACGCACCCGCGGGGTGAGTTTCACTGTACCATTGGACATCACGGTCTCTTCCACGCCCCGTTTTACCGACAGGCGCGGCTCACCGTTAACGTAGGAAAGCCGGATTTCGTCGCCGGGGTAAATCAAGTGAGGGTTACTGATTTCCTCATTGATCTGCCAGATTTCCGGCCATTGCCACGGCTCTTGCAGAAAACGGCCGCTGATATCCCAAAGGGTATCGCCGTTTTTCACGAAATACTTGCTGGGGTGCCCGTCTTTGAGCACCACCGCTGCGGAGGCCATACCGGACACCGCCAGCACCAGGCCAAAGGTCAAGGCGCGCTGGACCGATTTCATCATCATCGGATTCCTTTTATCATTATTGGACTCATCCCCGAGAGCGGCCGCGATCCCTTATTGTAGACGCGGTTCCTTTTGGATATTAGCAATGCGATCATATATTTAGCAACCGAAATTCGAGTACTACCGCAACTTCCGAGAAGGTACATGGCTAAACTGGAAATACTGGAATTCCCTGATCCCCGACTACGCACAGTAGCAAAGCCGGTGGAAAAGGTAGATGACGAGCTTCGCAAACTGATCGACGACATGATCGAAACCATGTACGACGCCTCCGGCATCGGCCTGGCGGCCACCCAGGTGAACGTGCACCAGCGCCTGCTGGTGATGGATCTGTCCGAAGAGCGCAACGAGCCCAAGGTGTACATCAACCCGCAGATCACGCCACTCACCGATGAGCTGGCACCCTACGAAGAAGGCTGCCTATCGGTGCCCGGGTTCTATGAGAAGGTGAAACGCGCGGCCCGAGTGCGGATTAATGCCCTGGACCGGGACGGCAACGCCTTCGAAGTAGAAGCGGACGAACTGCTCGCCACCTGCATCCAGCACGAGATCGATCACCTGGACGGCAAACTGTTCGTGGACTACGTCTCCCGACTGAAGCGTGACCGCATCAAAAAGAAGCTGGAAAAGATCCACCGCCAGCAGGCTTAAGAGAGAGGCAAGTTGAAAGTTCAAAGTTGAAAAGCGCGAAACGGCTTTCAGAATAGCGAATCGCCATGCCCGCGATTCCAGCCCTGCGGCGCGGCCGTGGCGTTAGACGTGTGGCTTTCTCGAGGGTTCGCGTTTGAACTTTCAACTTTTCACTTTCAACTCACCTCTCTGCTCCACCACTTACCGACCCAGAGGCCGCTCATTGAAACCCTTACGCCTTGCCTTCGCCGGCACCCCGGACTTCGCCGCCGCCAGCCTGCAGGCCGTGCTGGATAGCGATCATCAGGTCGTGGCTGTGCTCACCCAGCCGGATCGCGCCGCCGGGCGCGGCAAGAAAGTGCAGCAAAGCCCGGTCAAACAGCTGGCGGCAAGCCAGGATATTGCGGTGCTGCAGCCGGAAAACCTGAAGGGTGAAGACATCCGCCAGCAGCTACGGGACCTGGATCTGGATGCCTTGGTGGTAGTGGCCTATGGGCTGATCATTCCCCAGGCGGTGCTGGACATCCCCCGCTTGAGCTGCCTGAACGTGCACGGCTCGCTGCTGCCGCGCTGGCGTGGGGCCGCCCCTATTCAACGGGCCATCACCACCGGCGACACGGAAACCGGCAACACCATCATGCAAATGGAAGCCGGGCTCGATACCGGCCCCATGCTGCTCAGCGAAGCCCTGCCCATCGGCGAGAGTGAAACCGGCGGCGAACTGCACGACCGGCTGGCCACCCAGGGCGCCCGCCTGCTGGTGACCGTGCTGAACGATCTGGAGCACCACCTGGCCAACGCCACCCCACAGCCGGACGAAGGCGTCACCTACGCCCACAAGCTCAGCAAGGCCGAAGCGCGGCTGGATTTTCGTTTGCCCACCCGCGCCCTCTATAACCGCATTCGCGCCTTCAATCCTTTCCCGGTGAGCTGGGTGCCCCTGAACGGCCAGCCCATGCGCATCTGGCAGGCCAGCGAAAGCCCGCAACCGGGGCAGGACAACGACGAGCCCGGCCATATTCTGGCCGTGGACGACCAGGGCATCCATGTGGCCACCGGCGATGGCGCCCTGATCCTCGAAGAGCTGCAACTGCCCGGCAAACGGCGCATGGCGGTGTCCGACCTGCTGCGCGGCAACCCGGCCCTGTTTACCGTTGGCGAACCGCTGGGCGATGCCATTGTCGATGCGTCTGGTGATCAATGTGGCGACGCCTGACCCGCGCCTAAGCGCCGTGCGCGCCCTCAACCGGGTGCTCCCCGGCAAGGGCGACGGCGAAAGCCTGCGCGAGGTGCTGCGCGACTTTCCCCTGCAAGGCAGCGACGGCGGCCAGATGCGCGATATCTGCTTCGGCGTGTGCCGTCACCTGCGCCCTCTCAACCACTGGCTCAACCAGCAACTCTCCAAGCCCCTCAAGGCCAGCGCCCAGCCGGTCCGGCTGGCACTGCTGGCCGGCCTCTATGAACTGTGGTTCAGCGACCGCCCGGCCCACGCCATCGTCAATGCCTACCCGCAACTGTGCCGCAAGCTGAAAGCCCCCTGGGCCGCCGGCCTGAGCAATGCGGTGCTGCGCAAGGCCAGCCAGATTACCCTTGAAGAGGCTGTGGCCGACGCCCCCGCCAATATCCAGCTGAGCCTGCCAGACTGGCTGTTTAAACGCTGGCAAAAAGATTGGCCCGACGACGCCGACGCCATGGCCCGCGCCAACCTGCAAACGCCACCGTTCACCCTGCGGGTGAATCGTCAGCAGCAACAACGAGCCGATGCCCTCACCGCCCTGGGTGAGGGCGCCCGTGCCGGTAGCGTTGCTCCTTACAGCATTTACCTGCAACCGGCCCGGCCGGTATTTCAGCTCCCCGGTTTTGAGCAAGGTGCCCTGTCCGTACAGGACGAAGCCGCCCAACTGCCCGCCGAATTACTGCAGGCCCCGGCCAACGGTCGCATCCTCGATGCCTGCGCCGCCCCCGGCGGCAAAACCGGACAACTGCGCGAGAAATTCCCCGCCGCAGACCTCACCGCCCTGGAGCTGGAAGGCAAACGGCTGGCCCGGATTCGCGAGAACCTGGCACGGCTGGGCACCGACGTCACCCTTCTGCAAGGCGACGCCAGCGACCCGCACTCCTGGTGGGACGGCACCCCCTTCGATGCCATCCTGCTGGACGCCCCCTGCTCCGCCACCGGCATCCTGCGCCGCCAGCCGGATGTGAAATGGCACCGCAAGGCCTCGGACATCGCCGCACTGGTTGATTTACAAGCGCGCATGCTGGATGCACTATGGCCGCTGCTCAATCCCGGCGGCATGCTGGTGTATGCCACCTGTTCGGTGCTGCGCGACGAGAACGACCATCAGGTTCGTGACTTCCTGCAACGCCAGCCACAGGCCCGGGATGTGACGCCACGGCCGGAAGGGGCCACAATGGTGGACGCAGGGTGGCAGCTGTTCCCGGAACAACACGGTCCGGACGGTTTCTACCTGGCTTGCCTGCGTAAAGAATCGGGGGCCCGACTCAGTTCATGAAAATCATTATTCTCGGTGCCGGCCAGGTGGGTGGCACTCTGGCCGAAAACCTGGCCAATGAACGCAACGACATCACGGTCATCGATACCGATGATGAACGCCTGCGCGAGCTGGGTGACCGCCTGGATATCGGCACCGTGCGCGGCATGGGCTGCTACCCGGCAGTACTCAAGGAAGCCGGCGCCGAAGACGCGGACATGCTGATCGCAGTGACCAACTCTGACGAGGTCAATATGATCGCCTGTCAGGTGGCCTACTCCCTGTTCCGCACCCCCTCCAAGATCGCCCGCATTCGCACCGCCCACTACACCAGCCGCTCGGAAAAACTGTTCAACGAGAACGCCCTGCCCATTGATGTGATCATCAGCCCTGAACAGGTGGTGACCGACTACATCAAGCGCCTGATCGAACACCCGGGCGCACTGCAGGTAGTGAACTTCGCCGGTGGCCGGGTACAGCTGGTGGCAGTGCGCGCCTATTACGGTGGGCCGCTGGTGGGCAACGAGCTGCGCGAATTGCGCAAGCACATGCCCAACGTGGATACCCGCGTCGCAGCTATTTTCCGCCGCGGCCGGCCAATCATCCCGGAAGGCAACACCGTGATCGAAGCCGACGATGAGGTGTTCTTCATCGCCGCCAAAAACGATATCCGTGCGGTCATGAGCGAGCTGCGCCGCCTGGAGCATAACTACAAGCGCATCGTTATCGCCGGCGGCGGCAACATCGGTTACCGGCTGGCCAAGACCATTCAGCATCGCTACAACGTCAAAGTCCTGGAGCGCATGCCCAAACGGGCGGAATGGCTGGGCGAAAAACTGCACCAGACCGTAGTACTGCAAGGGCTGGCCACCGACCGGGACGAATTGCTCAAGGCCAACATCGAGAACACCGATGTGTTCTGCGCGCTCACCAACGATGACGAAGCCAACATCATGGCCTCCTTGCTGGCCAAACGGCTCGGTGCCCGCAAGGTGATGACGCTGATTTCCAACCCGGCCTACGTGGACCTGGTGCAGGGGCACGACATCGATATCGCCATTTCGCCCCAGCAATCCACCATCGGCAGCCTGCTCAGCCATGTGCGCCGGGGCGATGTGGTCAACGTCTATTCCCTGCGCCGCGGCGCGGCGGAAGCCATCGAGGCCATTGCCCACGGGGATGCCAAATCGTCCAAGGTAGTGGGCCGGGCCATCGACGAAATTGATCTGCCGGAAGGCACCACCATCGGCGCCATTGTGCGCGGCGAAAAAGTGCTGATTGCCCACGACCATGTGGTGATCGAACCGGACGACCACGTGATTTTGTTCCTGATCGACAAACGCCGTACCCGGGACGTGGAAAAACTGTTCCAGGTCGGCTTTACGTTTTTTTAGGAAACGCATGCACGCAGACACGCAATCACGCACCACGCAACAGGCAGCACACGACCATGCCGGGCTTCGGCGTGATACGTGGTGCGTGTCGGCCTGCCAGCGGGAACCCTCATGCACTTCGCGCTAATTTCGAAAATTCTCGGCCTGCTGCTGGTGGTCTTCAGCTTTACCATGATGCCGCCGGTAGCCGTGTCCTACTGGTATCAGGAAGGCAGCGAAACCCCGTTCCTGATCTCCTTTGTCATTACCCTGGCGCTGGGCTTAAGCCTGTGGCTGCCGTTTTTCCGCAACAAAACCGAACTGCAAACCCGCGACGGTTTTCTGGTCGTTACCCTGTTCTGGTCCGTGCTCGGCGTGATCGGCGCGCTGCCGCTAATTATCAGTGACGATGTTCCGGTGGGCTTCACCGATGCGGTATTCGAATCCGTTTCCGGGCTCACCACCACCGGCGCTACCATCCTGTCCGGCATCGATTTTCTGCCCAAATCGGTACTCTTCTACCGCCAGCAATTACAGTGGCTGGGTGGCATGGGTGTAGTAGTACTGGCCGTGGCCATTCTGCCCATGCTCGGCATCGGTGGCATGCAGCTCTACAAAGCTGAAATCCCCGGCCCCATGAAAGACGCCAAACTCACCCCACGCATCGCCGAAACGGCCAAAGCCCTGTGGTTTATCTACCTGTTTATTACCATTGCCTGTGCCCTGCTGTACTGGGCTTTCGGCATGAGCGTGTTCGACGCCATTTGTCACAGCTTCAGCACCGTGGCCACCGGCGGCTTTTCCACCCACGATGCCTCCATGGCCTACTGGGACAACCCACTGATCGACTGGACCGCCACCCTGTTCATTCTGATTGGCGGGCTCAACTTTGCCCTGCATTTTGCAGTGTGGCGCGGCCGCTCCCTGTTCGCCTACCTTCGTGATCCGGAGTTTCGCTTTTTTATCAGCCTGTTCCTGATCTACACCGCCATCATCACCGCCGGCCTGCTGTTCTTCCATTACGACTTCGAAGTGGACGATGCCCTCCGCCACTCCGCGTTCCAGGTGGCGTCTTTCAGCACCGGCACCGGGCTAACCAGCACCAATGCTGCTGCCTTCCCCGGCTTTATCCCCTATCTGCTGGTACTCACCAGCTTTATCGGCGGCTGCGCCGGTTCCACCGGCGGCGGCATGAAGGCCGTGCGCGCCGCCCTGGTGTTCCACCACAGCATTCGCGAACTGCGCCGTTTGATTTACCCCAACGGCGTATTCGCCCTGCGCTTTGGGCGCCAGTCCATTCCCGACCGGGTGCTACAGGCCGTTTGGGGGTTTGTCGGTGTTTACATCACCATTTCGGTGATCTTCACCCTGCTGTTCACCATGACCGGCATGGACCTGGCCACCGCCGTCAGCGCCGTCGCTGCCAGCCTTAACAACCTGGGGGTTGGGATCGGCCAGGTGGGCGGCGGCTTCGCCAACATCACCGACAGCGCCAAGTGGATGATGACCGTACTGATGGTCGCCGGCCGTCTGGAAATCTTTACGCTGCTGGTCCTGTTCACGCCGATGTTCTGGAAACAATGAAGTAAGGAAGTGACGCGAGGAGGGGAGAACCTGTCATGCCTTACCGCCTCGTGCTTCGCACGGTTCGCACCCTGAACGGTGCTCCTACAGCGACTTCGTTGAAAGCGTGCCAGCGACCATAAAAAAGCCCCGGCATTGCCGGGGCTTTCTTGTTCTAGCTGTTAACTCTTAATTATTAACTGTTAACTGCTCTTACGCGATATTGTTGACTCGCTTGCTGTCACGGAACAGCTGGTCCAGCTCGCCTTCGTAATAGGCTTCCACCCGCGGGTTCATCACTTTTTTCCACAGCGGCGGGATCATTGCCAACACATACATGGTGGCGTAACCCGCCGGTAGCTGGGGGCTTTCCTCGTAGTGACGCAGCACCTGATAACGACGCTTGGCGTAGGCGTGGTGATCACTGTGACGCTGCAGTTGGAACAGGGCCAGATTGGTCAGCAAGTAGTTGGAGTTCCAGCTGTGGGCCGGAGTCACCCGCTCGAAACGCCCTTTCTCATTCACACGACGGTGCAGGCCGTAGTGCTCAATGTAGTTGATGATTTCCAGTGCCAGCGCCGCAAAGAAGCTCTGCCCCAGGAAGAACACCACACCCATCCAGCCCCACAGCAAACCAAAGGTCACCGCGAACAAGGCAGAAATGCTGTACCACCAGATCAGCTCGTTGTAGATGCTGATATTTTTCTTGCCCTTACGCTCCAGGTATTTCTTTTCCAGGCTCCAGGCATTGATGAAGTTATGCACGAACGCCTTGGGAAGGAAGTTGTACAGGCTCTGGTTGTAACGGCTTGAAGAGGCGTCATCCGGAGTAGACACGTGCACATGGTGACCGCGTACGTGCTCCACCTTGAAACCCGCATAAGTCACTGTAGACAGCAGCAAACCGCCCATCCAGTTTTCTACTTTGGGATCCTTGTGGATCAGCTCATGGCCCAGGTTAATGGCGATAATGCCACCCACCGTGCCGATGGACACGATCCAGCCAATCTTGCCCAACAACCCATAGTCATTGGTCATGAAGATATGGCCGGCGTAGAACAGCACCGCAATCCACACAAAGCCCATGGCAATAGCCGACACCCGGTAAAAGCGCTCTTCACTCATGGTGGGCACCTGGACATCTTCGCTGGGGTTGGTCGGGTCTTTACCGATTAGGTAATCCAGTACCGGGATCACGCCGAAAATAAACACGTACATAAACCAGGCCCAATAATCCTGGGTCCCGCTTTCCACACCCACATAGGCAGAAAAAGGCACCAATGGAACCATAATGGCCCAGAAACTCAGGTAGCCGTATTTTTTCATTTTTAGCATTACATCGGCATTCATATTCTCGAACATGGCTCACACCTCGCTAGTTCAAGCCAAACAGTAACAGTCATCAATGTGAAGGTCACATTATCCATGATTTCCTGAATTGTCAAACAACTCAATTAATGACATATTTATCCCGATCGCGGATAATAGCCGCACGCCACACTCGCCTTACCAAGGACTCCAGCATGTCGCTACAAGCGGTCAGCCTCAGCGAGCAAATCGCCCGACACCTGGGTGAGCAAATCATTACCGGTGAGCTCGCCCCCGGCAGTCGCCTGCCGGAAAACGAACTGGCCAAACAGCTTGATGTAAGCACTAACTCACTCCGTGAGGCCTTCAGGCTGCTGGAAAAGCAGCACATGATCGAACTTCAGCCGCGCAAGGGCGCTCGCGTCTGCGAGGTCACCGATGAGCAGGTTCGCGACCTGTATGAGTTCCTGTTCATGCTGCTATCACGGCTGGCCGGGCTGGCCGCTGCCCGCTGGCAACCCGGTGAAATTGAGGACCTGGTGGAGATGCTGCCCCAGCTGGAACAGCACTTTGTGAATGACGACCTACGCGCCGCGCACCAGCTGGCCTTCCGGTTTGTGGAAATCGCCACCGTGCGTTTCGCCCACAACCGCTACCTGGCCACCGATATTCAGGACCTGATCCCCCTGCTCAAGCGCTATTCGTTTATCGCCCTGCAGGAAGACACCTCGGAATTCGACGTCTCGCTACAGATCTTCAAGCGCCTGCTGGTCAACGTTGTCGGCCGCAATGTGGCCGACGCAGAAGCGGATATCCGCGAATACGGCGACAACCAGTGCCAGATCGTCCTGCGCGCCATCGCCAAACGCAGCGCGGCGTAAGAAGGCAATGAAGAGTTAATAATGAATAATTAATAACGCGCGAAGCTGGTGTCTCTGTTTTTCCAATGCATGAGGCCGCGTCTACGGGGAAGACGCGGCCTCATGTGTTTGCTCTTAGTGCTCACGTCAGGTCGCGAACTATTAATTATTCATTATTAACTATTAATTGCCTCCCCACACAATCCCCATAAAGCGCCCTTATCCCCTTGCCATGCTGGCCCTCATCACAAGGAGGCCACCATGAAACTGACGCTTTTCTTCTCACTACTGCTACTGACGTTCACCGCCCAGGCAAACGGACAACGCTGGCAGGGCGAGGCTGCCACCGGCGCCTTGCTGCTGGTCGATGGCCAGGGGCAGATTCAGCCCGCCACCCTGCTGGACACCGACGCCCGCATTACCGTCAGCGGCCCGGTGGCAAAGGTCACGCTGACCCAGCGTTTTCACAATCCCAGCCAGCAGTTTCGCGAAGGGCGCTACCTGTTTCCGCTGCCGGAAAACGCCGCCGTGGACGGCATGGTGCTGACCATCGGAGACAGGCGCATCGTCGGCCGCATCGACAGGAAGGCCGAAGCAGAAAAGACCTACCGACAGGCCCGCGCCAGTGGCAAGAAGGCCAGCCTAGTCAGCCAGCAACGCCCCAACCTGTTTACCACCGCCGTGGCCAACATCGCCCCCGGCGAAACGGTGCAAGTGGAGCTGCATTACCAGCAGACCCTGAATGTGGATGGCCACCGCTTCCAACTGCGCCTGCCCCTCACCCTGACGCCGCGCTTCACTCCGCCCACGGAGGCACCCCACACACTGGATTCCCTGCTACGCAACACCGTAGCGGCCCCCGGCGGTACCGCCGATGCCGGCACCGCGTCCGTCCATATCGATCTGGACGCCGGTGCGCGGCTGGCCACGCTGGGCAGCCCCAGCCACGCCATCCACTACCAGCGGCACGGGCGGCGCTACACCATCACCCCAAAAGCCGGCGCCATCGCCATGGATCGGGATCTTCTGCTCAACTGGGAACTGGAAGACACCGGCGAACCACTGGTTACCCGCTTTCACGAAGAAATCGACGGCGAGCACTATGCCCTGCTGATGGTGGTTCCGCCGAAAACCGGCCAGGTGACAGCGCTGCCGCGGGAAACCTTGTTCATCATCGACAGCTCTGGCTCCATGGGCGGCGCGCCCATGCGCCAGGCCAAGGCCAGCCTGCACTTGGCCCTGCAGCGCCTGAAGCCCGGCGATCGTTTCAACATCACCGACTTCGACAGCCAGCACACCCTGCTGTTTGAAACGCCGGTCACGGTCAGCGATAACAGCCGCCAACAAGCGCAAGATTTCGTGGATGGCCTGCAAGCCAGCGGCGGCACTCACATGCTACCCGCCCTCAGCGCCACCCTGAGTCAGCCCGCCAGCGACGGCTACCTGCGCCAGGTGATCTTTATCACCGACGGTGCCGTGGGTAACGAAAGCGGCATCTTCCGCGCCCTCCACCAGCAACTCGGCGAAGCCCGTCTGTTCACCGTGGGCATCGGCTCCGCCCCCAACAGCCATTTCATGACCCGCGCCGCCCAGTTCGGGCGCGGCAGCTTTACCTACATCAACGACCAGAACCAGGTACAACAAGGCATGGACACCCTGTTTCGCCGCCTGGAATCGCCGCTGATGCGCAACCTGCAGGTGCAACTCCCGGACGGCATCGTCGCCGAGCGTTGGCCGCAAAAGCTGCCGGACCTGTATGCCGGTGAGCCCCTGCTGGTAGCCATGAAGCTGTCCGCGCCGCCGCAACAGATTACCGTCAGCGGCTACAGCACCCAACACTGGCAACAACCGGTCACCCTGCCCACCAACAACAATCACCCTGGTACCGCCAGCCTGTGGGCCCGGCGCAAGATCGCTGACCTGATGGACCGCATCACCCTGGGTGCTGCGGAAACGGATATCGCCCCGCTGATCACCGACGTGGCCCTGCGCCATCAACTGGTCAGCCGCTACACCAGCTTTATCGCCGTGGAAGAAACAGTCTCCCGGCCCGCCAATGAACCCCTGCTGCACGACACCGTTCGCAACCAGGCACCGCACGGTACGCAACACACTGCGGCTTGGCCGGGCACCGCCACGCCGGCACCGCTGTTGTGGCGGCTGGCTGGCGTGCTGCTGATGGTCTGCCTGCTGCTCTGGCTTCGTCAGCGGAGGCTGAACCATGGCGCGGCTTGAACGCGGGGTGCTGACACTCAGTCTGGCGGGGCTTCTGGGGCTCGCAGGCTGGGCCAGCTGGCTGGACGGCAAGGCCTGGCTGGCCCAGCACCTGATTGCCCACGCCTGGCAAACCACCCTGGACCAGGGCGCACCCCAGCGCCCCTGGCCCTGGGCAGACACCTGGCCGCTGGCGCGCCTCACCACTCCCGCCGGGGAAACCCTCTATGTGCTGGAAAGCACCAGCGGTGAAGCCCTGGCTTTCGGGCCCGGCCGACTGGCCGGCGGCATCGGCAGCGACCAGGCCCTCACCCTGGCCGGCCACCGCGACACCCACTTCGCCTTTCTGCAAACCCTGAACCCTGGCCAGCCCTTCGCCGTGCAATTGGCCGACGGTTCACAGCAGCATTTTCAGATCAGCAGACAGCAGGTCATCAATAGCCAACAGCATCCCTTACACATCCCCCGGGACGACCAACAGCTGATACTGATCACCTGCTACCCCTTCGGTGCCCTCACTCCCGGCGGCCCCCTGCGCTACGTGGTCACCGCCACATCGGCACCCACCAGCAACGCGGCAAATAACCATGCTGAACAATAAACAGACCAGGAAAAGGCAGAAAGGGAAAATGAGAAGGAGAAAGGAACAGGCCGAATGGCCAGCAAGGAAGGTATCGGTCAGGCGCGAGGCGCAAACATGATGATGGCCATCCCCAACAATGCCACACCGGAACCCAGCAAATCCCAGGCTGTCGGGCGAATACCGTCCACCGCCCACAACCAGAAAATCGCCATAAAAATATAAACGCCCCCGTAGGCGGCATACACCCGGCCCGCAGCAGTGGGGTGCAAGGAAAGCAACCAGGCAAACAGCGCCAGACTTAGCGCGGCTGGCACCAGCAACCAGATCGACTTGCCTTCACGCAACCACAGGTACGGCAAGTAACAGCCCACGATCTCCGCCAGCGCCGTAATCACAAACAACGCAAACGTCTTTATTTCCGTCACAGTTCAGCCCTTTTTCTGCTCATCCATTCACTCCGGGGCATAGGCCAGGTCATGACGCATTCCGGCAAACAGCCAGCGTCGCCTGCGCAAGGTAATCACAGAACGCAGCCACATCCGGATTACTAAACTGGCTGGAAATGAACTCGCCCGGAATCAGCCCTTCATCCCAGCGCGTCGTCACCAACAGAGGATTTCCCCCATCATCACCCGGGAAAATCTCCACCACCGCATGAGTCTGGTGAATATAGATATCACGGAGATCTTTGCGGCAGCGAAAATCCTCCGTATCAGAAGCCGACCTGCACTGGTAGCCCGCGTCAGTGAAAAACGCATTAGCACTGGAAAACAGTGCCGCACGGTTAAACGGATCCGCTGACAACGGCTCCAGTGTCCTGGTGACATCACCGGCCACATTGGTGCAGCCGGAAACGAGCAATGTGGCCAGCAGTAATAGTCCATTCGATATTTTCATTTGCATTGAAGCCTTATCTCAGCCAAGAAAAGGGGCGCAAAGCGCCCCTTCGCTCTATTGTACGTTGCACTTACTTTCAACGTGCTTCTTGAAATTCTTCAAAATGCCTAACCAGCCTTGCCTCTGCTGCTCGGCGGAGTTTTCGTCCTCAGCGACAAACGTTTCAACAACCTTAATGCCGTTTTCGACTTCCATGAAGCGAATCTCAACCTCACGATCATCCCCAAGCCGGTAACGAATCAATTTGAATGGCGATATCTCAGTAAACTCTCCCTCAAAGTCGAAACCTGCAGAAGCATCCTTGGCTTCCATCCGATAATTAAATTTACCGCCAACCTGAAAGTCCAGCTCTGCGCGAGGGCAACACCACTCATCAACAGCAAAATTCCATTGAACAATATCTTCTGGCGCTACCCAGGCATCCCAAACCACGCCCAAGGGCGCCTTCACTTCCATTTCTATAACAATCTTCATACTGATTCCTCATCGAGGTTATTCATTCATCAAAAGAGGCCGGTGGTTATGCCTCAATAGATTGTCGAATAGGAAGAAAGGAAATAGACAACACTGTGTGTATTATTTCGATGGGGAGGAAGTAATAACGCCGCGGACACGCGCTTGTCGCGTGATCCGCCTGGGCTAAGCCGCCGGGACGGAGCGCTGCGGAGTACCGGTCGGCTTGAGCCCCTTGTCACATGACAATGTCCGGGTCATACCAGACATCCTCATGATCTCCTGCCACCAAGAACCTAAAACCCGGCGGTAGTGCCAGATAGCGCTCTATTTCTGGCAGATATTCTCGGATGTGAGAAACATGGAGTGGCTTGAAGAAATCGGATTCTTCAGACATGCCTTCACCACACCAGATATACCATCCACAGGTGCCATTTTCAGGTTTGTTCCTGAGACCGTTAATTGGGAGTTTACCAATGGTCTCCCGCGCGATCCCAAGCTTTTCTTCACCATCGCAGGGCAAAGGTTCTGCGCTGAATCTCTTACAAACTTCTGTTTGACTCGGCATAGACTTCCCTATCTCGTGTCACGCCTTGTTATGCATTTTCGAGCCTTGAAATCAGCTTGTTTTGTACCGCGCGCCACGTGCCATTCTCTCCGCCTTCCTCCCAGAGCTCCTGCAGTTCAGAGCCAGCCAGGATTTTCTTGACCGCCGCTAGCGCCTTCATGGCGTGAGTTACGTCTATTTGAGGCCTCTTTCCAAACAGAACGCCCTGCTTCTTTTCGAGCCAAACCCCAAGCTCTTTGGGGATGAAGGATGTGTCACCTGACACTGATGCAGCGATAACTTCCGCAGCGGCAAGAGCCTCAGCACAATCGGGAGACTCCAAATACGCCTCTTCACTCAGCACTCGATTTATTGGGTACATTAGCACATCCAAACCTTTGGACTTCTCGAGCTCAAAAACCCAATCACCAGCATCGTCATTCCCGAAATTATCTTCACTCCACGCACCCACTAAATCTCTCCTTTGTGTGCACAACGCCTTGCGCAGCCGCAGCGCGAACATTGAGGGTCAGGTCTTGTTAGATTTCTTCAATTTGAAAAATGGAAGGCAGGAGCCTCCTTGCTGTGACAATCACCGTAGTATTGAATATCGACGCCACCACCATTTGGAAGTTGTGTCATTACAACGGCAAGGCCCGATTTCTTATCGGTGCGCTCCGATAGTGGATCATTAAATAGCCAAACCTCATAAAACGTAGGAACCTCGTGCTTCACTATACGCGTTTCAGCCAATGCAGAAGATTGAAGATCACAATTCCTCATTATGGCACCAAATATGTCCTGCCTTACCTGAGGGGCCCGCTCAGATATGCTTTGCCCGGGAACCCCTGCCCACTCAACATTCGCTATTGATCCCCCGCTGTCAGATGGCGTCGACACATATCGCAAGGGTGAAAATTGATTTTCTAAAGCCTGGTTGGCCGATCGCAGAGCTGCGTCACTAGCTGGATTTCCAGCGCAACCGGAAAAAATCATGGAAGAAAGTATTATTGTTAATAAATATCTGTTCATACAATAACTCATCTTTAATTTGAACGTAGGACTATCGGAGCTAGACTTTGTCTTTTTCCATTGAAGCATGGGAAAAATCCTGACCCCTAAACCTTGACCCGTAGAGGTGATTTGCGGGCTTACTTGGCATTGATTAATTTCACCGTAGGGGGCCTTTCAGAAACTATATCTATAACTTGGTTTAAACAATAAAATCCGTAGTGTACAAAGGGGCCAGGGTATTCTTTTGTGGCGACCGTGCCTTGGCCAATATAGTTTAAAAACGCTGACTTCGAATAAATTCGTGCAGACCCGCCTTCGAACACTTCCTCTATACCTCCAGCATAACTTTCATCCGTTACTGCATAGGCTATGTAGTTATCGAATACAATTTCATAGCGGGCACTGCTTTCGGTTACCTCTATGGAATTGCTCTCGTTCAACATCTCACGTAGCGCATCATTGGGCTCTTCTTCTGGTGACATGTCCGAATAAGTATTAGATACTCCAGCCTCAGCTATTACGATCCTTAAGCAATCCTTATGGGTTTCTTGTATCTCAACCATATCGAGATACTTGTGCTGGTTCATGACACTAAACATAGATGAGACATCTCACTCCTGCCATAACGGGGCAGTTTGCAGAACACATGGCCGTCGCCTCTACTAATGACCCAAATACGGCAATACAACAAACGGAAGAAAAACACCAAACACCATGGCCAATCCCGTTTTCTTTATGATCCCCTTCGGCCAATCGACAATCAAAAAAACAACCCACAGCCAGGCAACTGAAGCAGATAAAAGTCCTTCTGCTTTATAAATTCCAGAGACATACATACCGTAGAAGACAATCAAAGGCGTCAATTTCAGCATACGTAGAAGCTGACGCCCTTCTTCGGCACTCTCTTTTTTGATGGACTCCAGGTGCGTTTGTCTTCGCTTTTCCAAGCAGACTCTCCGGTTTTTAACTCTCGAACGCCCGGCACAGCGGGTAAATTGGAGCGACGGAGGAGCAGAAATTTGGTCCGACTGCCGCCGCTTGTTATAAATTACACTGCCAAGCCTCATTCTCGATAAGATATATGAGGATCTGCATGTTGTACCACTCGGCATATTCAGTTGCTATTGCCTGTAGCCGCGCATGCTCGTAACTAGGAATAGCGTCAGAAGTTCCTTCAATTGGAACTACAATCTTATTTCGTCCTTCGGAACCCAAAATGCAATCGTTAGGGGCCCCCGGTACATATAACGAGTATCCGTAAACTCCTTTGAACCGAAAATCTTCACGCTCAATCGCGTTCTGCGAATCTGCCACAGGATCCGCCTCATCAACCCACTCTAAGGACTTTAATGTTTCCTCAAGGTGCGGGGCATTCTGCGAGAAATCGCAGCCAGTGATAAGCAAAATGGATAGAGGAAGAAGTGTTTTCATAGAAATTTATAACGCCCCAAGTAGGGGCATATTTTGCGTTTTGAGCGCAGCGAAGCAAAATATGCCCCACTGCCTTGGATTGTTAGTTTTTAAACGCTACTGCTTGCTCTTCCAGCTCTCATCGACTTTTAGCCAAAATGCTGGTGTTAATGAATGTGAGGTTTTAAAACTCACAAGCTTCCCTTCATACTCACCAAGCACTTTGCCTTCGACGGTTTCAATAATGGCTGATAAGGAATCACTTGGCACGGGTATCGTGTCTAGATCCGTACAAGCTTCAGCAAACCACCCGGGATAATACTTACTTGCGGGTCCACCCATGCCATAAGTGTTTGGCAGATCAATGCTCTCAAGGTACTCCCACCAGCTTATCGCTTCGATGATGAATCCGCTTTCTAAAAGCGCGTTTGCAAATGGTAGGTAGTTTGCCCGCGATACAATAATATCAATATATCCATCGCCGACTGGCTGAGCTTTGTACTCTTCAAGCAGCGCATCTAGCTTTATTTTGTCTTGATTAGGCACGACCCCTTCCTTCAAAACTAACGCCGCGCTCTGCCGCTTGTCGGCAGCAGCGCCTTGTTATGCGAAGTTATACAGTCACCATCCACCATGAATATGCTGACTGCTTTACAAACCTCAGCAGATAGAGTTTTCCCGAGCTTTTCACTTTCAGTTCGTATTCATCCAAATCAGGAAGCGCCACCCACCGATAATCTCCTTTTTCAATACTGACACCACTATTTATCCCGCAGCTATCGGAGGGGTATTTACTTTCACAAATCTGAAGTTTTGCCTCAATCAGCACCCCATCTTCTTCATTCAAGTTAGTAATTTTTATCCATCTAGCTGAATTTACATTACCCTCAACACCAGCATTACCTTCACCACCAATAACAGGAAATAAAGGAACAACAAGACCGAAAGCAACACTCTTCGAATAAAATGATTTTGCGCAAATAGAGACATGAATTCCTTCATCTTTAAATGAAGCTTTGTTCTCGTCACCAAACCTAGCCCATTCAACAGAGGCATCATAACCGCAAGAGGAATCAAAATAATCAGTTCCTCCATCTGACACCATCATGTAGTTTCTTTTTGATAAATTCACACAACCGGATAACATCACGGCAATGAGCAGCGTCAGTATAATATGATTCATCCCTTGCTCCGCATAACGCCCGCCATCATGCGCTTGTCGCATGCATGACATTGTTAAGTGCTTTATATGCCATAGTGATACTCTCGATGGCAGTTTGGGCATAAAGCAATTGCATTCAGAACTGTATCTTCACCACCTTTCGCCAACTGAATTTTATGGTGAACCTCAAGATATGGAGAATTGTCCTTTGCTCTAATGAATGGTGCAGGCTTTTTACAGCCTTCACATACACCCTTTGCGCGCGCTAAAACAGCAGCAACAACATCTGGATTACGAACATACACTTTTATTGTTACAGAAATGGATTCTGGTTTTTTTGGCGCCACTTCCAAGCGCTTATCTCTAGTTTCTTTATTCAGCGACAATGATTCATAAACTTGTTTTTGAAAGTCTTTATTAATAACCTCCAAGCTATTATCAACAAAAAATTCATTCTCAAGCTTCTTTATAATGGCTTGGATTTTATACTGTTTAGACTTTCCTTTTTTTATGTAATATTCCAAATGTTTCTTGACAGCAGAAATGGCGCACTGAAACCTTGGAAAACCAAAATCCGAACGAATATTTCTCAGGTAATATTCTGTCGCATATGCATTAATTGTTCTTTGATACTCTTTGCCATCCATCATGCATAAAAATGTGTGGACATAGCCATAAGCCGAGCTTTCATTCCACCCATATTTAGAGACCAAGTGATTTGCTGCTGCTTCAGACGTAATGGCTTTCCCGTATTCCCTTTTGGCTACTGCATAAGCGGCTTCAACCTGTACTTGTGTGATAGCCATCCCACCCCCTTTCACTTAACGCCCGCCATCATGCGCTTGTCGCATGCATGGCATTGTTATGTGTTTATTTTTCGGCTTTTTTGACTTCATATTGATCGGCGCCATGATTCCCCAGATTCGGTGCACTATTTCTTGGCTTAAAAATTGGTGCCGCCGGATGCTTCGGGTAGTAAAGGTTGATAGTAAACCGCTCGGCATACTCACAAGAACGAAGATCAACCAATGTTCCGGCCTCAATAGTGACTCCTTTAGCCACCACATCTTCTACCAGCTCAGCAACAAAAGGCTTAGAACACAATAGGTCCATGCCTGGAGAATTTGCCCACCAACCTACTGCCGCCCCCACAATTAGGCTCAGGGAAACGGTCAAAGAAACCAGAAACACTCTCCTCAATCTTCACACCCCCCGCAACACATAACGCCAAGCTAAGCGGCGCAGCTTTGCTGCGTCCATGCTTGAGCGCCTTGTTAGGGCTTTATGCCAGTTTGAATACGACATTGCCCGATTTAAACTGTTTTAGCTTAACGGCGGACTCGTTGAGCAGCGCCTCGGCGCCAGCTGCCAACCAAAAGCTCTTAACGGCTTCAACCGTGTAGTTTTCCTATTTCTCGTTATAGCAAACCAGCGTGTTGATACTACGTTTTTTAAGCCAATTTCTTAAATTTTTGTACAGCTCTTCAACAGCCTTGTGTGAGGAGAAGTTGTAGACACCTTCTCGATCAGTTGAAGCAATTGCTATCCGGCCAGACGTAAGAACTCCCTCTTCTAAGATGCTTCGTTCATATTGAATGAAACCATCACCGAATAGAATCTCATCGAAGCTCTTCCCCTGCTTGATACTTACCCCATCGATGGTAAGCAGGTGGCCATCAAAGGCTGCATGATCATCTTGACTCATGAAATATTGAAACTCGCTCCGCATCCTGATTCCTTTGTAGCCCTAACGCCCGGCGCAGCGGGCTGATCTGCTACCACTTTCGTGGACACTTTTAGACACACGCCCGCACATAGCTTGCCGGACTTTGATACCCAATCCCAGAGTGAAGCCGTTCCCGATTATAGAACTCGATAAACTCAACAATCCCGGCAACCGCTTCAATATCATTTTCAAACTTACGCAAATGAACCAATTCCGTCTTTAGCGTATGGAAGAACGACTCCACCATCGCATTATCCAGGGGCGTTGCCTTTCGGCTCATGCTCCTGCGCAATCCCGCAGCAGCCACCAGATCTCGATATTCATGAGCGGCATATTCAATTCCCTGATCCGAGTGAAACACACAACCCAAGCGAGGCTGCTCACGTGACAGCGCCATTCGTAACGCACTCTTGGTCAGCTCACTGTTTCGCTTACGGCTGAATGACCAACCCACAACCCTGCGGCTATATAGATCCACGACTACCGCGTGATAAAGCCAACCCGAGCCCGTTCGGATATAGGTAAAGTCTCCGGCCCAGTGCTTGCCCTCACTGTCAGCAGATTCCTCCGCCCCCAGCACATTCCCTGCTGAACTGTAGAACTCATGCCTTCCGGGATTCCAGACGTACAATCCTTTGCTGGAAGCATGAATTCCGGCTTCTTTCATCAACCGCGATACCCGACGGACACTGCAGGTGAAGCCATTTTTGCGGAGTTGCTGGTGAAGTCGTCTAGCGCCATAGGCTCGCCGAAATCCCTGATGCAGCTCGACCATGGCCTCTTTCAGCCTTCCGTCATACTGACTTCGCTCACTCTCAGACCGTGAACGCCAGGCATAATAGCCACTCCTCGACACGCCAAGAAGCTGACATAAACGACGCACATTCCGACCTTGGCGGTTCTTCTCAACCAGCTCATAGAGCCTTACTTTTTCCGCTGGAAGAACCGCTCGGCCTTTTTTAGTAAATCGATCTCATCGTTTCGGTTTTCAAGCTCTCGCTCGAGCTTTTTGATGCGCTTTTCAGCTGCCGCGAGCTTCTCCTCTGCTTCCTTCGCAGGATCCGCTCTGCTGGCACGACGTTTCGGGGGTGGCGATGACGATTTCATGTGCTTGTTCTCCCTGAGCTCCCCTCGCCGGTGCTCCATCTGCCAGCGATAAAGCATGACCGGGTGGATACCCAGAGACTCTGCCACATCCTTGGACCTAACGTCAGGGTGATTAGCTAATTTAACGGCTTGGAGTTTATAAGCCAGGGTATAACGGTCGTAATTTCTCTTTCTTGTGTGTCCCACACTACACCTCTCTTATGAACAGAAAACTCTGTCCACAAAAGTGGTTACAGATCAGGCAAATTGGAGCGAGGAACGAGCGGAAATTTGATCCGCCTGCCGCCGCTTGTTATGTGCCCTACACGAATAGATCACCGTAGCCCCAAATAACCGTACCCGATATTGCCAGGACGACGCCTAAGTACTGTGCTACACGATACGGAAACTTATATCTTTGACTGAGCTCGGTCTGCGAACTCACGACGATCCCAGAGAGATTGATATGCTCATTAACCTTTGAAAGGTTGTACTCTGCCCAAACTCCAAAGAGCACACTTAATGCACCACTACGCTGAAACCAAATATCTGCAGCCTCTGACTCTGGACGCAGAAAAGAGTAATACGCTGCAACCGGCGCAAGAACACCCAGCACTATGAGAGGCACACAACTAAGCAGAGCTTTTAAAACCTCGTTTTCTTCCTCTTCCATCACCCCTCCTTAGGAAACATGGAATTCACATAACGCCTGCCTCAGCCGCCGAAGGTCGGCCTGGAGGCCCTTGTTAAGTTATTAGGCACTTGCATACCAGTGATGATAAAAATCTTCCTGGGCTACTTCTGCCAAAGAAGGAGGAATTATCAGCGTATGCTCATTATTGAAAAACAGCGCCAAGCAGCCTCTTCGATACTCAAATGACGTAAGTCGTACATGATCAAGAGGGCTCAAACCTTCACTCCATTCCTCGAATTCGCTTGTATCTCCGGGATACTCGCCGGAGCACATAACCGTTCCGGATGAGCTATTGAGGGTCCATGGAGGATCAATCCAAATGTATTCCCCCTTATCCGCAAACCTTAACTTAATCGAATTACAGGCCAGCGTCCTCTCGCAATCACGACCAACAAAGCCATTTATAATTTTTATATCTTCGTCGTGATCCATAGATAGACTCCAAACTTAACGCCCGAGTTAAGCCGACTTGCGTAGCGTAGCCGACAGCGTAGCAAGCTTTATCTGCCACGCTGTCGGTATAGCGAAGCAAGTTCGGCTTGAACGAATTGTTAGGCGACACGCTAGTAGCCGTGCGCCTCTGCCACCAACTGATCGTTCACGAACACCTTGTAACTTTGAGGCCGAAGACCCGCTAGTAAGAGCGGGCGGACTTTCTCCACCACAACGCTCTTCCCCTCGATTCGACCTTTCCATGATTGCTTCAGCCGCGTGGAAAAGTGAGTGAGCGGATTAGCCGGGTTTTGTAGCAGGGCTGTCTCGTGCGGAGTGACGAGGCGCATGCCACCGAATAACCAGTTGCGCTGAAACTTGACAGGAGTATTTCCAATTTGGAACTCAATTTCCATTGATGCCTCCAGTGACGCCTAACGCCCAGCGCAGGCGCAGCCAGCGCGGAGCGCCTTTTGTGTTAATGTTTGAGCGCCAGCGAGTAACGCAAAAGGTGCGTAGCGTTGGCTGTCGCTCTGCCGCTGCTTGTTAGCAGCTGGTCGTTACCTCATGAAAGAGCTGCTGCTCAAGAGTTAGGGGAGCCATGAAATCACGAACAAAGCTTTCCCTTTGCTCTATACTTGAGCTTGCCCACCAATTTGAATCTACAATGTGTTTCTTTAGCAATTGAGTTTCAAGGCGACTCTCATCTGCCAATTGCCACTCCAACCATTCTTGACGTTGTTTCTCATTGCAGTTTGCAAGCAATAAATCAAAGATTTTGAACGCCAAGCTACCCGTATAAGGACTACCCTGAGCCTCTTTCAAGCATGATTTTTTATCAAATTTTACGGCCATCATGCTTTTATGGAGAGCTAGAAGCTCCCAATAGTTATCAATTTCTAGTTTCATGACTAAGACTGCTAACGCCGGCCATCATGCGCTTGTCGTATGCATGGCATTGTTAAATTTACTTTCGCGTAAAAACTATATCCTTGCTTTTACCCTCACCACCTGGGCTTCCATCTAGACCATAGGAAATGATTGACAAAGGGCTTTCCCGATATATGTACCTGCGACTCCATGGGTCTTTAAGTTCTTCTTTAATATAACCCCACCTACTGTAATTATTTGGCTTAGGCAAGGCGCTGCCTGCAACCAGCACTTCAAACCCCTCCTCGTTCGTGGGATACCGACCCACAGTAAACTTAAAATAATCAATCTGGGTCCAAAGGTATTTAGCATCTTCACGTATACATTCTATTTTTTCCTCATGGGTCGCCGCTTTAGGCCTCTCAGCGTCCAAAGCACAAACTCTTGAAAACGAAGGGGATGAAGCCACCAAGAAAAAAATAAAAATCGCAACCCGCATTCCGTCACCCTATAGATTTAACAGCGTATTCAGTCGAACGGTTCGACATATCTTTTTTCGACATAATTCTTAGCCAGGCAACAGCCACTGAGCCAAATAATTCAATGGCCACAATGATCTGGAGCACCGTCGAGAATTGATATCATCTGACAAAAGTCGAAGTAGCGGGTTATTTCCTGCGCTTTCTTGACCCTCTCCCTAGTGAAACCCACTTTATATCAACCGTTTAGCTTTTTATGTAAGCCATATCCTACAAATAAGCCGGGTTTTCTGTTGAGCATGGATTCGCCGGCGTTTGGCTGGATCAGGTTCGCACCTCAAGTGGTGCTCCTACAGAAAGAGGAGGCATAAAAAAACGCGGCCATCGGCCGCGTTTTTTTATTCGGAAAAATGAAGCAACTTACCGCCCGATAATCTCCCGGGAGATGATTTCCTTCATGATTTCGCTGGTACCGCCGTAGATGCGTTGGATGCGTGCATCCACGTAGTCGCGGGAGATGGGGTATTCCTGCATGTAGCCGTAGCCACCGAACAGTTGCAGACATTTGTCGGCGACCACACCTTGCAACTCAGTGGTGGTGAGCTTGGCGATGGAGGCGTTGGTGGCGGTGAGTTCGCTGCGATCGTACTGGTCGATGCACTGTTCGCCGTAGGCGCGGTTGACGACGACTTGGGCGTGCAGGTCCGCCAGCACGAAGCGGGTGTTCTGTAGGCTGGAGATCGGCTTGCCAAACGCCATGCGCTCCTTGGTGTATTCGATGGTGCGCTCGATCATGCCTTCGCAGGCGGCGATGGCGCCCAGGGCCAGGATCAGGCGTTCGCGGGGCAGTTCGTTCATCAGGTTGGCGAAGCCTTTGCCTTCACCGCCGAGAATCTGGTCGGCGCCGACTTTCACGTTTTCGAAGAACAGCTCGGAGGTGTCCGCCGCGTGGTGGCCCATTTTTTCCAGGTTGCGGCCACGGGCAAAGCCGTCCAGTGCGCAGTCCACGGTGAACAGGGTCATGCCTTTGGAACCGGCATTCGGGTCAGTCTTGGTGGCGAGCACGATCACGTCGCAGTGCTGGCCGTTGGTGATGAAGGTTTTCTGGCCGCTGATGCTGTAGCCATCACCGTCTTTGTCGGCACGGGTTTTCATGCCCTGCAGGTCGGAGCCGGCACCGGGTTCGGTCATGCCGATGGCGCCTACGGCTTCACCGGTGACCATTTTCGGCAACCAGGCTTGCTTCTGTTCTTCGTTGCCCAGGTGAAGGATGTAGGGAGCAACGATGTCGGAGTGCACGGAGATGTTGGACGCCAGGGCACCGAAGCCAGCGCGGGACGCTTCTTCCACAATCACCGCAGACAGGCGGAAGTTGGCGCCGAAGCCACCGTATTCTTCCGGGACGTCCACACACAGCAGGCCATTTTCGCCCATCTTGTTCCACAGCTCGCGGGGGAACATTTCGGCTTTTTCCCACTGGTCGTAGTGAGGAGCGACTTCGTTTTCGAGGAATTTTTTGACGTTATCGCGAAACAGTTCGATTTCGTTCTGATCAAGCATGTTGGCTAGTCCTGTGAGTGAACGGCAACGACCCACGCAGGGTGGGCCGCGAAACAATGGTCCACATTCTAGCCATAAGGCGTGACGGTCACATCACTGCCGGGTGACTGTCCGGTCCCGACGGGTGAGGCGAATCGATGCCTTTGACCTGCGCCGGCAAATCTGGAGTTTGGGGGTTTACGATTGGCGTACGAGGGTTCGCGCCCTGGAAGGGCGCTCCTACAGAATCCGTCAGGCTTGAGGGAAACCCGGTCGACTAGGCTGGCTCTACGCGCACGTCCGCCTTCAGGGAATTAGCCACGAAGCAGTTGCGATGGGCGCTGTCGTGGAGTTTTTCCAGGGCATCGCCATCCGGCTCCTCGCCGTCGAAGACGACTCGGGGGCGCAGCACGATCCGGGTGATCGCCATGCGGCCTTCCGGGTTCTTTTCTACCGTGCCTACCGGCTGGTCAATATAGCTGAGGACGTTGAGGCCACGCTTGGCGGCGATGGACAGGAAAGTCAGCATATGACAGCTGGCCGTGGCGGCAATGACGGCTTCGTCCGGGTTCACCCGGTTGGCGCAGCCGTAAAACTCCGGGGAGCCGGACGCCTGCACCACTTCGCCGCCAGCGAAGGTCCATTCGTGGTCCCGGTTGAAGTGTTCATAATCGAATTCAGTGCCCCGCTGCAGGTGCCAGGCCACTGTTGCGCCGTATTCACTCATGGTCAAACTCCCTCTCTCGCGTGATCACTTTCACCATGATCCGGCAAGAGAGGAAAGGCAACCATGTTCCAGATCAATGTCTGATCAGCTGTCCTTCACCGGGGCCAGAAGGCAACGCTCCACCTGATCCATCACCCGCGTGCTGTACAACAAGGCACAATGGCCCAGATACGGGACATGGATATTTTCTTCTGCACCGTGCAACACCGCCGTGGAGACCGGCAGCACAAAATTATCCATGTTGGAAAAGATGGAAAAGTACCGCGCGCCACCCGGGCAGGTTGTTTCAGTGGCCAGCTCCCGGATAAAAGGGCTCTGGTAGCGCAGCTGGGCGGCAGCACCCAATGGCGGAAACAGGCCGGCGACCCGCGAACCATAGTGCGGGCTGCCCAGGGTGATTACCCGATCGACCTTGCCGGCCAGGCCCAGGTTTTTCAGGGCGTACCGGGTCAGCGGGCCGCCCATGGAGTGGCAAACCAAGTGCGCTTTTTCCGCGCCCGTGGCCGCCAGGATACGCTCCACATGGTCCACCACCTGCTGGGACAGCTTGCGGGCATTGATGTGTGGCGGGGTATAGCTCACGGAATAGACGTTGGACCAGCCCCGCCACTTCAGTCGCCACTGCATAAACAGGAAGTTGGCGCTGTTACCGCCATAGCCGTGGACCAGAATCACCGGTGGCTCACCGTGATGGCGGCTGCGCGCCGGCGAGGTATCGTGGATCAACCGCAACGGATAACTGAACACCAAAACCGTCAGCGCGGCGGCTTCCTTGGCCATGCCCAACATGGCGGGCACCAGCCGTAGCGGCTGCTCACCGGGCAGCTCGGCCTGTTGCGGAAAACTGCGGCGGTCGTAGTACCAGCACAGGTAGAACAGCAGGGTGATGGACACCGTGGCGAGCACCGCCAGTGCCAACAGAAAAATGATCAAACCCATCCCGTGATTACTCCGTTGTTGTTTTTACTGACGCTAGGCCAGTGCCGGGGAGGATGAAGCGGGGCTGGTATGACTGTCGGACAAGGCGTGAAGAGAATTCACAATTGACCGCCAGTCATCCCGTCAACGGGAGCCACATGGCTTCCCGCCTGGAAAAACCACAACCTCGCTAGCCCAGCCCCTGCTCGTTCAGCCAGGCAGTACAGTGCGCCACCGCTTCAGCCAGTTTGTCGTTCTGGCCAAAGTAATAGTGATTGGCACCGGCCACTTCTCTCAAGGTGGCTTGCCCTGATTGGAAGCCATCGAAGAGCCGTTGGGTATGGCTGGGAGTACAGGCATTGTCGGCAGTGTTGCCGATCACCAGGGCCGGCACCGTGATACGCGCGGCACAGGCCGGGCCATTGGCGCGGGAATCGTCAAAGCTCCACTGGCTCAACCAGCCGCGCAGGGTGTTGAAGCGCGCCAGCGCCACCGGGCCGTTGTTTACCGTTTGCGGGTCACCGAGATAACAGGTGCCGGGGGCACGGTCATTGCTGTCCTGTTGTGGGTCCAGCCAGCGTACATCGCACATGGTGCGGTGCACGATGAAGCCGTACTCCTCCGTGTGCAGGCCCTGGCTACGGAAATCTTCCAGTTTGCCCTTCACCCAGGCAGTGATGCGGCGGTTGCGGTCGATCTGCGCCTGACGGAAACGGGCCACGAACTCAGCACTGTAGGGCGGTTGATTGGGGCAGTCCGGGTGGTAGATATCCAGCTCCCGATCCCGATCGTCCGGGTTGGTTTCGTCCTTCACGGACGGGTCCAGCCATTCGGTCATGGTGATGGCCCGGGATACATGGGCCGCCAGCAACATGATGCCGTCCGCCGGGATCAACTTTTGCGCGGTGAGGTCATAAGGATCTCCCGCCGGGGTGTGGGTAATCTGTGGGTCTTCCGCTTCGGCCTGATACAGCAGGCTCAGGGAGCCACCACCAGACCAGCCTGCCAGCACCACTTTTTCAAAACCCAGCCGTTCTTTGGCATCGCGCACGCAGGCGCCCAGATCCGCCACCACTTTTTCCATCAGCAACGCGCTGTCGGCCCCGCGATAACGGCTGTTGCAATAGATAACGGAGAGCCCTGCCTTCGCCAGCGCCGAGACCATGGGCAGGTAAGCACCTCCACCCACCGGGTGCATAAAGATCACCACGGTCTTGCCCGGGCCGCTTTTCGGGGTAAGCAGGTGGGATTCCAGCGCCACCAGATCCATGGGGCCGGCGTAGGTGTCCTTGAAGCTGGATTGCTCCATGAAGGTCACCAGATACGGGGTGCGATCGTAATGCTTGCTCATTGCGGGGCGTCCTTTTGTTCTTCTTTTTGTTTGCCCTTCTGCTGGTCCATGGCGCCCTTCACTTTCGAGAAGTCAGTCTTGCTCATGTCCAGGCCACGCATATCCAGGGCCGCGGCACCAAAATTGTCTTCCTTCAGCGCGCGGGTCTTTTCGGTCCATGCCTTCAGCACCCCATGGGCGTTGGCAGCATCCTCCGCCACCACCGCCTCGTAGCGGGCATCCTTGATGGTGATCTCCAGCGGAATGCCGTTGGGGTCGAAGAAATAGATGGAGTGAATGAAATCGTGGTCGATGGGGCCGAAGCAAGGGCGACCCGCCTTGTTGATTCGTCGGCGCCACTCCTTCAGTTCCTCCAGAGTGTCCACTTCAAAGGCCAGGTGCAGATCGAAGGCACTGCGCGGGCGGAACATTTTTTCATCGGCCCCTTCCGGGGCATCGAAGAAGGCAATGAAATTGTCATCGCCCATCTTGAAGAACAGATGCATGTAATCGATCTTGCGGCCGGTGCCGGGTTCTTCATCGAACACCATGGCCAGGGTGAGTGGCAGGCCCAAAACATCTTCATAAAACCAGCGGGTCTGCTCGGCATCTCGGCAGCGGTAGGCGCTGTGGTGCACGTGCTTGAGCATGGCGCAGGGGGGCAGGCTGCTCATGGTTGGCTCCTGTTATTGTTAGTGGCGGCAATGATGCTCCTTACCCCCCAAGGTTGCCGCAGACGCCGCCACCAAGGAAAACCGAAACCACCAAGAACCTGTCAGTTCTGGCCACCCTACCAAGCCACCGTCTGTCCGCCCAGGGTGCACAAAGCCAGCACCGATGGCACACTTGCGGGCCCTTTTCGGTACGACGGCAAGCACCATGACAGACCAGGCAATCATCAACGAAGTGGGGCTGCGCGACGGCCTTCAGAATCAACCGGTAACCGTGGACACCGCCACCAAGGCGAAACTGGCCCAGTTACTGGTCGACGCAGGCATGCGCTACCTGGAGCCGGTGAGCTTTGTGAGCCCCAAGGCGATCCCGCAGATGGCCGATGCTGCCGCCCTCACCCCGCTATTGCCGCAAGGTGACGCACTGCACTACACCGCTTTGGTGCCCAACCTTAAGGGCTACCAGCTGGCGCGGGATGCGGGCTACCCCACGGTGGCGCTGGTGCTGTCCACCACCGATTCCTTCAACGAGCGCAACCTGCGCATGAGCCTGGAGCAGGCCGCGCAGAGCTGTGAGGCGATCATTGCAGCGGCCAAAGCCGACGGCATCGCCACCCGCACTTATATCTCTGGCGCCTTCGCCTGCCCCTACGACGGCCCGGTGCCAGTGACGCTGCCCCAGCAACTCAGCGAGCGCATGTTTGCCGCCGGCTCCGACGAGGTGGCCATCGCCGACACCATTGGCGCCGGCAACCCCCAGCAGATGAAAGACATCATGGCGCCGCTGATTCGGGAATTCGGCGCAGAGAAATTCTATGTGCACCTGCACGACACCCGCGGGCTGGCCGCCGCCATGGCCTGGGCGGCGGCGGATCTGGGTGTGCGCCGTTTCGATGCCTCCGTGGGCGGGCTGGGCGGCTGCCCGTTTGCCCCCGGTGCCACCGGCAACATGGCCACGGAAGATCTGGTGTACTTGCTGGAAAGTGCGGGGCTGAAGACCGGTATCGATATCGAGGGGCTGCGGGGCGCCGTGGCGCTGGCCGCCGAAGCGACCCAGCGACCGCTGGGCGGGCGTATTCTGAACTGGATGGAATCCCAGGAGAAACAGGGCAAGACACCCTGCATAGGGTAATCCCGTACTTCCGCAGGAGCGCCGCTGGCGGCGCGATAACCCAGTTGCGAGTAACGAGTGACGAGAAGCGAAAATCGTTGGGTTTTCCCCTGGTTTGGGGTTGCCTTTCGAAACTCGCTTCTCGCAACTCGAGACTGAAGTTATCGTATCGCGCCGCCAGCGACGCTCCTACAGCAGACGTTTACGCGCGCGGGGCCACAATCATGCAAGTGCAGGTGGCGTGGGCGTACAGCTTGCCTTCCTCGTCCACGATACGCCCTTCCGAGATCACCAGATTGCGCCCCCGGTTAATCACTTTCCCTTCCGCCCGGTAGGCCTTGTCGAAGGTCAGCGGCCGGCACATCTTGATGTTCAGGTCCGTGGTGCCGTAGCTCTCGCCGGCAGCCAGTACGGTGTGGGTGGCGCAGCCGGTGACCGAGTCCAATACGGTGGCCGCAAAACCACCATGTACCCCGCCCAGCGGATTGGTGTGGCGCTTGTCCGGGGTCGCGATAAAGACCACACGGCCTTCTTCCACGGTATCCGGGTCCATGGGGATGGTTTCAGAAATGGGGGCACGGGGAATCTTGCCGGCGGCGAAAGCCTGCATGATTTCCAGGCCGGTCATGGTGGCAGGGTTCATGGTCATTCTCAGGGGTAATGGCGTTGCCTGCATTATAGGTTCCTATTTGGAACTTACAACTTGAGCGCCATTATTTCCGCCCCCGCCATAAAAGAAACGCCTCGAGCGCGTTACAGCAACGCCGTACGAACGCGGTTACGGCCGGCTTCCTTGGCAGCGTAGAGCGCCTGATCCGCCGCGCTTAGCAGTGCTTCCGGATCCTTCGCTTCATCGGCTTCGCCGCAGGGCAACAGAGTCGCCACTCCTACGCTCAGGCTCACCGGCGCGCTGAGCGAAGCAATGCCGGCCACCGCATGGCGGCAACGTTCCGCCACGCCCTCTGCCGCCTGCACATTGGCGGTGGGCAGCAAGGCAACGAACTCTTCGCCCCCGTAACGCGCCAGCACATCGGTATCACGGATCACCGGACGCAGCGCCGCCGCCACGGCCTGCAGCGCCACATCCCCTTCCATGTGCCCGTAGGTATCGTTGTAGTGCTTGAAATAATCCACATCCATGAACACCACAGAAATCGGCTCACGGCTGCGTTCGCAGCGGCGGAACTCCTGACGCAGATTTTCCATCAGCACCAGCCGGTTATTCAGCCCGGTAAGCGGGTCCGTGCGGGCCATGTCCGCCAGCTCCTGATTGAGCTGCTCCAGTTCGTCCTGCTTCTGGCGCAAAGCACGCTCTGCGGTGACCTGGGCAGACACATCTTCAATCTGGGAGAGAAAATACCGGGGCGTGCCATCCGCGTTACGGACAATAGATACCGCCAGCAAGACCCAGACGATACGACCGTCCTGGTGAAAATACCGTTTCTTCATCCAGTAACTGTTGCGCTTGCCTGCCAACAGCGCCTGCACGTGGTTCAGGTCCTTTTCCAGGTCGTCCGGGTGGGTAATGGTCTGGAAATCACTTGCCAGCAAGCTCTGCTCGTCATAGCCCAGAATGTTGCACAGCGCCTGATTCACCCGCATCCAGCCCCCTTGCGGGGACACAATGGCCATGCCAATGGCCGCGTGACGGAACGCGCCCTCGAACAGGGCCATGTTCTCTTCCATCTTGTTGACGGCCAATTGCCGCTGCTGATCCAGGTGGTCCTGCTCCAGCGCCTGGCCAAGGGACTTGCCCATCAACTCCAGAAATTCCATTTCTTCGATGCCGAACGGCTCGTGGCGGGGTACCGGATCACTGAAATTGAGGGTGCCAAAAATCTCGCCCTGCACATAAAGCGGCACGGCCATGTAGGATTCCAGCTTCATCCCCACATAAACCGGGTGCGAGCGCATTTCTTCCAGTTCGCCCACATGGTGCAACGCCACCGACCCCTGTTTGCTGACCACGGTAGAACAGTAGGTATCACCCAGCGGAAAATGATCGCCAGTGCTGATCCCCCCATCGCCCGGTTGCACCGCGAGTACTTCGTAGTCTCCGTCCTCAATACGACTGACAATACCAATGGACAGGCCCAGCAGGCGGCGACCCACCTCCAGGTAAGCGGCATACAGTTGCGCAAAGTCACTGCCAGGCAGCAATGACAGGTGGTGTAACTCTCTCAGGCCGATCAGACTGAAATCTGCACGGTTTTCCATCTTTTTCCCCGGGATTAGCGCCCAACGCATTGGTGCGCCGTTGTTATTTCTCTTTTGTAACCAAAGCCGCTGGGCAAGTAAAAACCCTTGCAACGTTTTGCACCAGAGAAAGGCCCGCTTTTTGATACCACTGAAACAAAAAAAGGCGCCATACGGCGCCTTTTCCCACTTTGGCAGTCAGTGCAGCTTAAACAGGATCTGCAGTAACTGGATGCCCAACAGCACAATCAGCGGGCTCAAATCAAACCCGCCCATGGGCGGCAGCAGTTTGCGAATCGGTGCCATGATCGGCTCGGTAACCTGCACAATGACCCGTACCACCGGGTTATACGGGTCCGGGGCTACCCAACTGAGAATCACCCGAATCAGCACCGCCCAGAACACATAGTTGAGGATCAGGCTGGCCAGCTCCTGCAGGCTGTAAATTACCAACTGCCCACCGATACCGGCCGGGAAACCACCCACCTGGATGCCGAGAATCAGCACCGCCTTGAGCATGATCAGCACTACTACCAGCACCAAGGACGCCACATCCAGCCCGCCGTAGCCAGGAATAATCCGGCGCAGAGGCTTAAGCAACGGGTTGGTAGCCTTGAGCACGAACTGGGAGATCGGATTATAAAAATCCGCCCGGGCCAGTTGCAGCACGAAGCGAGTCAGTACGATGAAGATGTAGGCGCTGAACGCAAAATCCAGCAGAAAAACCAGGGCACCCTGCGGGTTCATGGATCACTCCGTTGCGATGTCTTGACCGGCGTTTAGCCAGAAGCTGGGACAGAGTTTGGGGCAAAAGAAAGGAAAATCAAGCGGCGAGATGTGAGCAACTAGCGTCGAGACGCGGGCAAGGTTGTGAGTGCCTGAGAAATACCGTGCCCGCGCCATACTCTTAAACGCGGGCACTATAGCTGCACAAACACCAAGCCTATCTCGCGCCTCGCCGCTAGCAGCTAGAAGCTCGCAGCTGTTTTTACCCCGCCAGCTCTTCCGAGCGTTCCCGGGCAGCGGCGACGGCCGCCTGCACCTGCTCGCGGAAACCGGCTTCTTCGAACACATTCAGCGCGGCAGCGGTGGTGCCACCGGGGCTGGTGACCTGCTGGCGCAGTACATCCGGGCCGGCTTCGCTGGTAATGGCCAGCTGGGCGGCGCCCCAGGCGGTTTGCAGCACCATCTGCCGGGCGGTGCCCGCATCCAGCCCCTGGGCCTTGGCGGCTTCGATCAGCGATTCCATCAGCAGGAAGAAGTAGGCCGGGCCGGAGCCAGACACCGCGGTGACCGCATCCAGCTCTTTCTCTTCGTCGAACCAGAAAGCAATACCCACGGAACCCAGGATCTCCCTGGCCATGGCTTTTTGTGCATCGCTCACGTCATCGGCGGCATACAAGCCAGTGGCACCGGCCTGAACCAGCGACGGCGTATTGGGCATGCAGCGCACAATCGGGGTGCTACCCAGCCAGTTGCGCAGGTTGCCCACGGTGACACCGGCAGCGATGGAGATCACCAGCGGCTGGCGCTCAGCGATCAGGTCGCGCAGGTCGGTGCAGACCTGCTCCATCATCTGCGGCTTCACCGCCAGCACCAGTACGTCAACGCGCCCGGCCACATCACGGTTTTCGGTGCTCACGTGCACCCGGTGGAGCTGGGCCACCTCGTCCAGGCGGTCTTTGGAGGGATCACTCATCCAGATACGGGCCGGGCGAATTCCTTTCGCCACCATGCCACCGGCCAGGCTGGTTGCCATGTTGCCGGCGCCGATAAATCCGATTAGTTGTTGTGCCATAACTGCGCAGTCCTTGTTGTCAGGCCTTGGGCCGGCGCGGGCCGAACAGGGCAGTGCCCAGCCGGATCACGGTGGCGCCTTCTTCAATGGCCACCGCATAGTCCGCACTCATACCCATGGAGAGCGTATCGAGGGCGGGCATTGTATTGCGCAATTGTGACAGTGTCATGGCGAGCTGTCGGAAGGCGGCGCGATTGCCGTCCGTATTATCCGCCCGGGGAATCGCCATCAGCCCCCGCAGACGCAGGTTGGGCAAGGCCTCTATCTGTTCCGCCAGCTCGGCTACGCCCGCCAGGGGCACCCCGCTCTTGCTGGCCTCATCATCCACATTGACCTGAAGGCACACATTCAACGGTGGCAGATCCGGCCCGCGCTGTTCGCTAAGGCGCCGGGCCACCTTGAGCCGATCGACTGAGTGCACCCAATCAAAGTGGGCGGCGATATCACGGGTCTTGTTGGACTGAATCGGCCCGATGAAATGCCACACCAGCCCTCGCCCTTGCAGCGCCGCTATCTTGTCTAATGCCTCCTGCAAGTAGTTTTCCCCGAAATGGCGCTGCCCCTGGTCTGCCAGTTGGGCCAGTTCGTCTGCGGTGCGGGTCTTGCTGACCGCGAGAAGCTGCACACTGTGTGGATCGCGGCCTGAGCGCGCGCAAAGTGCATTTATTTGCTCATCAATGTGCAGCAGTGGTGATTTGACGTCAGTCATTATTGAACGGCTCAAGAGGTCGGGTTACTTTAGGCATGCGACGAATTTCTGAGTAAGCCGAGATCCGGCTGCCGACATAATAACAAAAGGGTGCTTATGGGCGTCCTTTCCAATACCTGACAACGCAAGTATAAATCATGGATATTACCGAGCTGCTCGCTTTCAGCGCCAAAAACGGCGCCTCTGACCTTCACTTGTCCGCCGGCCTGCCCCCGATGATCCGGGTGGATGGCGACGTGCGCCGCATCAACCTGCCGGCCATGGAGCACAAGGAAGTCCATTCATTGATCTATGACATCATGAATGACAAGCAGCGCAAGGATTTCGAGGAATTCTACGAGACCGATTTCTCCTTCGAGGTGCCCGGTGTGGCCCGTTTCCGGGTGAATGCCTTTAACCACAACCGCGGTGCCGGTGCGGTATTCCGGACCATTCCCTCGAAAGTGCTGACCATGGAAGACCTGGGCATGGGCAAGGTGTTCCAGAAGATCTCCGAAATGCCCCGGGGCATCGTACTGGTCACCGGGCCCACCGGTTCCGGTAAGTCCACCACCCTGGCGGCGATGATCGATTACATCAACGATTCCCGCTACGAGCACATCCTCACCATTGAGGATCCCATCGAATTCGTACACGAATCGAAAAAGTGCCTGGTCAACCAGCGGGAAGTGCACCGCGACACCCTGGGTTTCTCCGAAGCCCTGCGCTCGGCCTTGCGGGAAGATCCGGACATCATCCTGGTGGGTGAGCTGCGAGATCTGGAAACCATCCGCCTGGCACTGACCGCGGCAGAAACCGGCCACCTGGTGTTCGGCACCCTGCACACCACCTCTGCGGCCAAGACCATTGACCGGGTCATCGACGTATTCCCCGCAGAAGAAAAATCCATGATTCGCTCAATGCTGTCGGAATCATTGCAGGCGGTGGTATCGCAAACGCTGATGAAGAAAAACGGCGGCGGCCGGGTAGCAGCTCACGAAATCATGATGGGCACAGCAGCGATCCGGAACCTGATTCGTGAAGACAAGGTGGCGCAAATGTACTCCGCCATCCAGACCGGCGGCGCGCTGGGCATGCAGACCTTGGATCAGTGCCTGCAAGGGCTGGTGCAGAAAGGCCTGGTGGCCCGTGATGTGGCCCGTGAAAAAGCCAAGAGCCCGGACTCAATCTAACCCCGAACGCACGGCACCGGCACCCACTGAGGGCGCCGGCGGAATCAGCACAGGCAGGCCTTAAGCATGGAATTCGAAGAGCTTCTCAAATTAATGGTACAGAAAGGCGGGTCGGACCTGTTTATCACCGCCGGCGTCCCCCCGAGCATGAAAATCAACGGCAAGATCCTGCCGGTGACCAAGAGCGCGCTGACCCCGGACATGACCCGGGACATCGTGTTCGGCGTAATGACCGAGCAACAACGCAAGGAATTCGTCGCCAACCACGAGTGCAACTTTGCCATCTCCGCCCGGGGCGTGGGCCGTTTCCGGGTCTCCGCGTTCTACCAGCGCAACCTGGTGGGTATGGTGCTGCGTCGCATTGAAACCAAGATCCCCAACGTGGACGACTTGCGCCTGCCGCCGGTGATCAAGGAACTGGCCATGACCAAACGTGGCCTGGTGATTTTCGTGGGCGCCACCGGTACCGGTAAGTCCACCTCGCTGGCATCCATGATTGGCCACCGCAACAAGAACTCCAAGGGGCATATCATCACCATCGAAGACCCCATCGAATTTATCCACCAGCACCAGGGCTGCATCGTCACCCAGCGTGAGGTGGGCATTGATACCGAGTCCTTCGACGTGGCCCTGAAAAATACCCTGCGTCAGGCGCCGGACGTGATTCTGATCGGCGAGATTCGTACCCCCGACACCATGGACAAGGCCATCGCCTTTGCTGAAACCGGGCACCTGTGTCTGGCGACCCTGCACGCCAACAACGCCAACCAGGCGCTGGACCGGATCATCCACTTCTTCCCGGCAGACCGACACGGCCAGCTGTGGATGGACCTGTCCCTGAACCTGAAAGGCATCGTCGCCCAGCAGCTGATTCCCACCCCGGATGGCAAAGGGCGCCGCGCGGCCATCGAAGTGCTGCTGGGCACGCCGCTGGTCCAGGACCATATCCGCAAGGGCGAAGTGCACCAGCTCAAGGCGCTGATGAGCAAATCCCGTGAGCAGGGCATGCAGACCTTTGACCAGGCCCTCTACGACCTCTACTCCGCCGGCGAAATCACCTACGAAGACGCCATGCTCCACGCGGACTCGCCCAACGACCTGCGCCTGATGATCAAGCTGGGCAACGAAACCGACGCTTCCAGCCTGGACGTGGCAACGCGGGGACTGAGTATCGAGGATACGGAATAGGAGACGCTGCAGGCGGCACGCTTCACGCAACAACGCGGATGAAGCCACCTGCGTCCTGAAAACAACGAGGCCGCGCCCATCCACCGGGCGCGGCTTACTCATTTCAGAGAAACGCCCGCGTTGCCGCTTTGCGCTTACTACTGGATCTCGCGATAACAAGGACGCTTTTTACTTTACCAACGGAGGGGGAAACCCATGCAACAAGAAAAGGAAACACACCTGACACCCATCGGCTACCTGCTATGGTTTTTTGGCGGCCTGTTTGGCTATCACCGGTTTTACTATGGTCGTCAGCTCACCGGCTTGCTGTGGATGTTTACCCTCGGCGTCTTTTTCATCGGCTGGGTCGTGGACGCATTCTTGATTCCCCGCATGAATCAGGATGCCAATAATCAGTTCAAAAGCGGCGACACCGACTACAGCGTAGCCTGGGTACTGATGCTGTTTCTGGGCGTATTTGGCGCACACCGTTTCTACATGGGCAAGATCGGCACGGGCATTCTCTACTTGCTGACCTTCGGCCTGCTTGGTTTCGGCGTGCTCTACGACCTGTTCACGCTAAATGGCCAGGTTTCCGAGCGCAATGGCGAGACCGCCCAGGGCGAGCCCGTTCCTGCCTGAAGAAAAGCAAGCCACAAGCTGCAACGCGAACTGGCTCCTTGCTGTAATGAAACAGGCCGCGCCCATCCTTTGAGCGCGGCCTGTTTCATTCTAGCTTCTAGCTTCTAGCTTCTAGCTTCTAGCTTCTAGCTTCTAGCTTGCAGGAGCATGGCTTACTTCCGAAACCATGCAAGCCTGAACGAATAGCGGCGGTTCTCTCTTTGCTGGAAGCTCGTTGCTCGCAGCTAATCAGTAATGCGGCGGCGGGGCGTCTTCTACCTGGGTGGCCTCGAATGCCTCAGACAGATCCATCAACCGATCCGCCATCTTCCGACAGGTTTTTTCCAGCGCATCGATCTGACGCTGCTGGTCGCTGACCACCTTGTTCAGCGACTCCACCAGATCCTCCTGATAGGCCAGCTTGGTTTCGATATCAAGAAAACGGTCTTCACTCATATTCTGCTCACTTATAACCACCGTCGGGCTGCACGCCTTCCCGTCTGCATCGCGCCGCCAGCGACGCTCCTACAAACATCATCTGCGCCCATTGTACTTGCCTGCCCGGAATATTGCCGCTATGGTTTGCCCGTCTTGGGGGAGTAGTCGCTCGATCGCTTTCACACAAAGCCCCTTGGCGGTCATCAACATAGTTGCGCCTCATGCGCATGGTGGCTGCGTCCGCATCCTTACGGATTGACGAGACCTGAGACATCGCAGGCATTCCGCAGGGGCGGGATTGGCCGGTGATGTCTCTTGTCGTTCAATCCCGCCCCGCTGGAACCGTTCATGGAAGCCCTGCTCAGCTCTTTCTTGCTGGTTGCCCTTGGGGAAATCGGCGACAAGACCCAGCTGCTGTCCCTCGCGCTGATTCTCAAATTCCGCAAACCCTGGCCCATCCTCGCCGGCGTGGTCATCGCCACCCTGCTCAACCACGGCGCCTCCGTCTGGTTTGGCGACTGGCTGGCCGATGCCATCCCGATGGAATGGCTGCGCTGGATTCTGGGCATCAGCTTTATCGGCCTGGGCCTGTGGATGCTGATTCCAGACGGCGATGAAGCCGTGGATGATAACCCGCGCTTCGGCCCCTTCCTCACCGCGCTGGTGCTGTTTTTTATTGCCGAAATCGGCGACAAGACCCAGCTGGCCACCATCGCCCTGGCCGTTCAGTTCAAGGACCAGTTCTGGCCGGTGCTGAGTGGCTCCACCCTGGGCATGGTTGCCGCCAACCTGCCGGTGATCTGGCTGGCTCACCAGTTCGGCAGCAAGCGCTTTGAAACCTGGGCCCATCGCATCAGCGCAGTGCTGTTTGTCGGTTTCGGGGTCTGGGCGTTGGTGTAGCCACGCCTGACGCCTGACGCCTGACGCCTGACGCCTGACGCCTGACGCCAAAGAGCGTATGCTCACGCGCTATACTTACAACTCTAGTCGCGCTGCAAGGCGCCAACGTCTGGCGTCCGGCATCTGGCCTCAAGCGGAATTCATTCATGGCCCTCACCGCCACCATCTACAAAGCCGAGCTCACCGTCTCCGATATGGACCGGGATTATTACGCCACCCATAACCTGACGGTGGCGTTACACCCTTCGGAAACCGAATCGCGAATGATGTTGCGGCTACTGGCCTTTGCGCTGAATGCCCATGAAGACCTGGCGTTCTCGCGGGGCCTGTCCAATCCGGAAGAGCCGGACCTGTGGCAGCGGCACCCCAACGACACCCTGGCACACTGGATCGAGTTGGGTATGCCCGACGAGAAGCGCCTGCGCAAGGCCTGCGGCCTGGCCGAGCACGTGACCATTTACTGTTACGGCCCACGCGCCCCGCAGGTATGGTGGGACAGCATGAAGAACAAGGTACGTCGCTTCGACAACCTGACCATTGTGCATGTGGATGCGGACAGCGAAGCAGCACTGGCCACCTGTGCCCAGCGGGCCATGCAGTTGCAGGCCATGATTCAGGACGGTCAGGTCTGGTTCGGCACCACCGAACAGAGCGAGGAAATAACGCTTTCACAGTGGTACCCCTGACGTACAACCTTACCACTGCCGGTGTCATCGCCGCCCACCGCGGCGGCGCAAACGCGGCACCCAGCTAAATCCCAACGTCCGGCCGCCGTCCGTGTTACTCTGTTTGCCGTTTAACCCCACCGCTTAGTGGGGACGTCTCGCTGCTCACCGGTGCCTCAAACCGGCCCATCGCCATTGCCCCTCTAAGCTTCGTGCCCCCAGAGGAGCCACCATGAGTACCGTTTCCCCGATCTCGTTACGCCCCCGTCCCTATTCAGCCCAGGCGCCGCCCGCCAGCACTCAGCCTTCGCCCGCCAACACCTCCCCCCCTTGCATAACGCCCACACCCTGCCCCAACCTGCTATCAGCCGCACCGCCACCGCGATCATCTATTGTGAAGGTCAGTTCGGCGACATCGACGGTAAAACCGCCAACGGCCTGATTCGTCACTCGGAAAAATATACCGTGCTGTCAGTGATCGACAGCACCCAAGCCGGGCTTGATACCGGCATGATTCTGGACGGCACCGCCAACGGCATCCCGGTATGCCGGGATATGGATGACGCCCTGAGCCAGACCGCCACCCTGCCGGATTTTTTGATTTTCGGTATGGCACCGGCCAGCGGCCTGCTCTCCGAAGTCCAGCGCGATGTAGTGCTGGCCGCCATGGGCAAGGGCATGAGCATCGTTAACGGTTTGCATGAATTCCTTAACGACGACCCGGAATTCGCCGCCGCCCGCATTGCCCACAAAGTGGATATCGTCGATGTGCGCCGGCCCCGGCCGAAGAAATTTCTGCGCATGTTCAGCGGCAGCATCCATCAGGTCACCTGCCCGCGCATCGCCGTGCTGGGTACCGACTGCGCCATCGGCAAACGCACCACCGCCACCGTGCTCACCGCCGCTCTCAATGCCATCGGCCTCAAGGCGGTGCTGGTGGGTACCGGCCAGACCGGACTGATCCAGGGCGCCCGCTACGGTATGGCACTGGATTCGGTGCCCTCGCAGTTTTGCGCCGGCGAACTGGAAGCCACCATCGTCGAGGCGTTCGACAACGAACAGCCGGACGTGATCATCATCGAAGGCCAGGGCGCCCTGAGCCATCCAGCGTTCTCCACCACCTCCTTTATTCTGCGCGGCGCCTGCCCGCAAGCGGTGGTGCTGCAGCATGCGCCAGGGCGAACTTTCCGCTGCGATTTCGACACCATGGCCATGCCAAACCCGGCGGACGAAATTACCCTGATCGAAACCTTTGCCGACACCCGCGTGATCGGCCTGACCCTGAACCGGCCAGTGCGGCATCTGCTGGAGATGGTGTTTGCCGCCTTCCCCGCCCTGCGCCACGGACTGACAGGCGCACCGCAATGAGCGCGCCGCGACTGGACATCAATCTGGACAAGATCAGCCACAACGCTCGTATGCTGGTGGAGGACCTGGGCGACCGGGGCATCGCCGTCACCGGCGTCACCAAGGCAGCGCTGGGTTCACTGGACATTGCCAAGGCCATGTTGCGGGCCGGCATGAGCGGGTTGGGGGATTCGCGCATCGAGAACATCGAAGCCATGCGCCAGCAGCGCATTTCTGCCCCCATCATGCTTATCCGCTCGCCCATGCTCAGCCAGGTGGAACGGGTAGTGCGAAACGCAGACATCAGCTTCAACACCGAACTGTCGGTGGTGCGCCGGCTCTCCGCCGCCGCCGAGGAAGCCGAACGCAGCCACGGTATCATGCTGATGGTGGAACTGGGCGACCTGCGCGAGGGCATCTTGCCCGAAGATCTGGTCAGTGCGGCCCGCGAAGTCATGCGGCTGCCCAACCTGGAACTCACCGGCATCGGCACTAACCTGGCCTGCCACAGCGGCATGGCACCGGATGCGGACAACATGGGCGCCCTGTCCGCCCTGGCCGACCGTGTGGAAGCGGAACTGGATGTGAAACTGGCCCTGATCTCCGGCGGCAATTCTGCCAACCTGGATTGGGCACTGAGCAACAGCGCCACCGGCCGCATCAACCATCTGCGCCTCGGTGAAGCCATTTTTCTCGGTTGCGAACCCCTGCACCGCGAGCCCGTTGACGGCCTGCACACCGACGCCATCACGCTGGTGGCGGAAGTAATCGAGTCGAAAACCAAACCGTCCCTGCCCTGGGGCACACTGGCGGAAACCGCCTTCGGCGGTGACGTTATCTCCACCGATAGTGGCGCCATGGCACGGGCGATTCTGGCGGTGGGCGAACAGGACCTGGACCCGGACGGCCTGCTGGCTCCGGAGGGCCTGACCATTCTTGGCGCCAGCGGCGACCACCTGCTGCTGGACTGCGGCAAACAGCACCTGCGGGTAGGGGACGAGGTACGTTTCGGGGTGAATTACAGCGCTCTGGTCCGCGCCATGACCTCACCGTTCGTGGAAAAGAAAATGATCCGGGCCATCAAACATACGCGCAGTGCCGGCTAGCCGAATTCACGCAACGCAGACCTCAACGATACCCGCGTCGGCACCTCAGCCGGCGCCTTCCTAACAACGGTTCAATCGCCCCGCTCCAACCCAGCACCCGTTATTTCAAGCGCAGCTGTGCTACATTCACACCGTGCTTTCCCTCGCATCGCCGACACGGAGTTCGCCATGCCCGCCACACCACCACCTCTGCTTGAACACCTTTCCCAACACTGGAAAGGCCTGTTGATTACCGGGATTGTGTTTATTGTGCTCGGCACCCTGGGCCTCGGCGCCACAGGCCTGTTCACCCTGATCAGCGTGTTCTGGGTAGGCGGACTTTTGCTGCTGGCCGGGCTGATTCAAATCGTTCAGGCATTTCGCACCCCCACTCTGTCGCGCAGCCTGCCGTTTCTGGTAATGGGCCTGCTGTATGCCTTGCTGGGCGGCTACATGATGGCCCACCCCGCCATCGCCGCCGACGGCCTCACCCTGATTATCGGTGCCGCCATCGCCGTTGTTTCCGCCCTGCGATTAATGATTGCCTGGCACGTTCGCGGCGGCGCCAATGTCTTTCTACTGGTGCTCAGCGCACTTATTGGCCTGGCCCTGGCGTGGATGATCTTTGCCCAGTGGCCGCAATCCGGACAATGGGTGATCGGCCTGTTGCTGGCCATTGAATTGATCATGAACGGCTGGATGCTGGTGATGGTGGCGCTGGGTGCCCGCCAATATCAACGCAATGATCCGTAACGCGGTCAAAGCCCACATCATCACAACCCACGACACGTAAAGAATCGGGATAATGAAAAAAATCATACTGGTGATTGGCGTCTTGGCGCTGGCAGGGTTTACCACCTGGTGGCTACAGGACGCGCCCCTTGATGTCGCCGCCCGGCAGTGGCTGGACACCACACCCAGCGATGACAACCCTGCTTACGCTTATCTGCTGGGCTTTGGCGCGCCCGCCGATCAATCCCCTGCCCGGCAGGGCCAGGCACTGGCACAGCGGCAAAAAAACCATCCTGATCTGCCACTTCCCAATAGCTACCGGGATCTGAATGCATCTCCCCTGCTATGCCGGAATATGGACGCGAGTTGCCTGCTTCAGCAACAGGAAAAACGCGTGGAAGCTGAGGCTCTGGTGAACCGGTATCAGTTCCTGATTGATCGCTATCAGACTTTCCTGGATTTTGCGTATTTTTCGGACAACACGCCGCCTCGTCTGGATGCCACCTTTCCTGAATACAGCCTGCTGATCACCGCCTCACGACTGCAATCCCTCGCCTGGGCCCTCAGTGACGCGCCCGAAAAAAATATCGACAGGGAAATACAGCAGCTACGGCACTGGCTGGCCCAGGACCATAGCCTGATCAGCAAGATGATCGCCAATGCGATGCTGGCAGAAAAACTGCAACTGACTGCCCTGCTGGTGCAGCAAGGGAAAATGCCCACGCTTAGGCTTGTGCCGCTCACCACAGCGGAAAAAAGCTTTCAGGCACCATTGCAGAAAGAGTTCGCGATGATGGCGCATTTTTTCATTGATGAGCAATATCGGGATGGCAATGAAGCAGCAAGCTGGATTGAAGAAATACAATTCAGGGCGGGCCTGAAAAAACATATTAGCGTTAACCGCATGCTACCGCTTTACCAACACTATGCGCAGCTTGCTGAGCAACCTGTGGACGCCATCAAAGCCGACCAGTTTCACCCCGATCCCGCCTCGATGAGCGAGGCGATTCGTAACCCCATCGGCAATGTTCTGCTGGAAACCGCGTCGCCGGATTTCAAACAATATCTACTGCGGCTGGTGCATCTGGATGCACGCATGGCGTTACTGAAACAACTTGATAAACCGGAGACAGATAACCCGGTGAACAACCCCTGGACACCGGGCAAGGAAGACACGCTAACGCGCCGCGATAAGCAGCTATGCTTTCGCCACGCGCCGGACCATGACCGCTATAATTCCTGCCTGCCTTTGCTGTAAGTCACAGCCGCCATCCGCTGTAGCATGAAGGCCTGTTGCGTGCAGCGTGTAGCGTATCCCGCTACATACTCCGTTGATTGACTCTCGCCATGAGCTGTTCGGCAGATTCCTTGCGCTCTGAATAACGATCGGTAAGGTAATCACTACGATCACGGGTCAAGTAGGTGAACTTCACCAGCTCTTCCATCACATCCACGATGCGATCATAAAAGCCTGACGGCTTCATACGATCATTCTCATCAAATTCCAGGAAAGCTTTCGGCACAGAAGATTGATTGGGAATAGTGACCATCCGCATCCAACGTCCCAGCACGCGTAACTGACTGACCGTATTGAACGACTGGGAGCCACCACTGATCTGCATCACCGCCAGGGTCTTTCCCTGGGTCGGGCGAACCGCGCCAAGCGATAAAGGAATCCAGTCGATTTGTGCTTTCATGATGCCGGTCATGGCGCCGTGACGCTCTGGCGAGCACCACACCATGCCTTCACTCCAGGTCACCAGATCACGCAGTTCTTGCACCTTGGGGTGTGTCACGTCTTCGCTGTCGGGTAACGGCAAACCATCGGCATGGAAAATTTTTGTTTCTGCCCCCATGGCCTGCAGCAAACGTGCTGCTTCCTGCACCACAAGGCGGCTAAAGGAACGCTGACGCAGCGATCCGTACAACAGCAGGATACGCGGCTTGTGTATGGACGGCTGATCCCGGAATACGCTGTCGGCAGTGGGGACCTGGAAACAATCGTTATCGAGATTGGGCATATCTTTCATGGCACGATGACTTCTTTCGCAATAATGGAGGCCGTCTTCGTGATGCAAGCATCGCTTCCCACAAGTGGCCGAAGGGCCTCTGTGGGAACGACGAATCCTTGATCAAAAACGGTTTTGATTTCGCTGTTAACTATTAACTATTCATTGCTCTCTTCAAACCAGTGCGAGGTACGATTCACAATCGCCACCAGTGACAACATCACTGGCACCTCCACCAGCACCCCGACCACGGTCGCCAGGGCGGCACCGGAATGCAGACCAAAAACACTGATCGCAACAGCCACCGCCAACTCGAAGAAATTACTGGTCCCGATCAGGCAGGCAGGGCCGGCTACGTTATGTTTCAACCGCAGGCGTTTTGCCGCCCAGTAGGCGATGACAAAAATACCGTAGGTCTGAATCAACAACGGAATGGCAATCAGCACGATGGCCATGGGTTTGGCGAGAATGGTTTCGGCCTGGAACCCGAATAACAGCACCACGGTAGCCAGCAGCCCCATAACGCTGACCGGTTTGAGACGCCCGACAAAATGGGCCACCCGCTCATCACTGCCCAGCCATTGGCGAGTAAGGAACCCGGCAATCAGGGGCAACAGCACATACAGCACCACAGACAACAGCAACGTATCCCAGGGCACCGTGATGTCACTGACCCCCAGCAACAAGCCGGCGATGGGAGCAAACGCAAACACCATGATGATGTCGTTCACCGACACCTGCACCAGGGTGTAATTGGCATCCCCTTTGGTCAGCTGGCTCCACACAAACACCATCGCGGTGCAGGGCGCCACGCCCAGCAGGATCATGCCGGCGATATACTCTGTGGCGGTTTGTGGATCAACCCAGCCGGCGAAGAAGACCTTGAAGAACAACCAGCCCAGCGCCGCCATGGTAAACGGTTTGATCAACCAGTTAATCACCAACGTCAGCAGCAATCCCCGGGGGTTCTGCCCCACTTTCTTGATGGCAGTGAAATCAATCTGGATCATCATCGGGTAAACCATCACCCAGATGAACACGGCCACCGCCAGATTCACATGGGCATACTCGAACCCGGCCACCGCTTCGAAAACACCCGGCATGGCCACACCCAGAGTCACCCCGGCAACAATCGCCAACGCCACCCAGACACTGAGATATCGTTCAAAAAACGGCATTACGAATCACCCAGATCCCGGTGAATTTTTTGAGCCGAGGCAATCAACCCCAACGGATTTATGTCTGCCAGATCCAGCTCGGCCAGCGCCTTGATACGCGCGTTAAGCGCAGAGTATGTGGCTTCAAATGCCGCCTGGATTTCGTCTTCGGTGCCGGTGGCATGGGCCGGATCGGCCAATCCCCAATGCACCTTGGGCGTATCCCCCAGCCATACCGGGCACGCCTCACCCGCGGCCGCATCACACACGGTTATCACCATATCGATCTGCTCGCCTTCCAGATCATCCATGTTCTTGGAGCTGGGGTTATTCACTGCCACACCATGGCGGGACAGCACGGCCAAGGCGTTTTCATTGACCTTGCCGGTGGGCATGCTGCCGGCGCTCAAGCCTCGCAATTTCCCCTGCCCAAGGTGATCGGCCAGGGCTTCACCGATAATGGAACGGCAGGAATTACCGGTACACAGAAACAAAACATTCAATGGCGTATTCATCAGTACGTCTCGCTGGTTTGTCGATAATCGGATCGATACTCGGTTCAGTCACAACAGGCATGATCGGGAAGCGTCACGTTCAAAGCCGCTCGGGCGGGCACAATCAGTGTCGCAATGGCCGTTTGCGCCCATTCCGGCAATGCAGGGTTGAGCTGGTAATGCATCCAGGTGCCCTGACGGCGGGCCACCACCAACTCGCACTGGCGCAACTGCGCCAGATGACGCGACACCGTGGATTGCGGCGCCTGCATGGCATCCACCAGGTCACACACGCACACCTCCCCCTGACCGTGCAGCAGGCAGATCAGGCTGAGGCGAATATCATCGCCGAGGCATTTGCAGAGCTGGGTGGGCGTGAGCATTGCGAACCTTATATTCGTATATTCGGAAATACGGATATTAGCAACATGATACGCGACACGCAACATGCTTCATGCAACATCGCGGGGCGATTTCATGACGATGACGGAAAGAAAAAGGCCGCGCCCGAAGATCAGGCACGGCCTTTTAAAAGATCGTAGGAGCGGGTGTTCCTTGTAGCTCGCCGCTTGAAGCTCGTAGCTGCCTTTATTCCTTCAGCTTCTTTTCGATTTCATCGATGCTGATATGGCGCACATCCTTGCCTTCCACCAGATAGATCACCTGTTCGCCGATATTGCGGGCATGGTCGCCGATGCGCTCCAGGGCGCGCAGGGACCAGATGATATTCAGCACCCGGGTGATAGAGCGTGGATCTTCCATCATGAAGGTGACCAGCGAGCGCATGGCGCTGGCGTATTCCATATCCACTTCATTATCTTCGGCGGCCACGGTCAAGGCCTTCTGGGCGTCGAAGCGGGCAAAGGCATCCAGGGCGTCACGCAGCATATTACGCACATGGTTACCGATATGTCGCACCTCCACATAACCGCGAGGTGACTCGCCTTCTTCGGCCAGCTGCAACCCCATGCGGGCAATTTTGGCCGACTCGTCACCAATGCGCTCCAGATCAGACACTGCCTTGGACACGGCAATAATCAAGCGCAGATCCGACGCTGCCGGCTGGCGCAATGCCAACACGCGAGTGCATTGCTCGTCGATCAGGATTTCCAGGTTATCGACCTTTTTTTCAGTCTCAATCACTTTTTCAGCCAGCGCTGAGTCTGCCTGCAGCAATGCCTGCAATGCATCCACTACCTGCTTTTCCACCAGACCCCCCATTTCCATCAGGTGGTTTCGGATAGATTCCAGCGCTTCATTAAACTGGGTCGAGCTATGCTCGCCAAAATGCATACGGTCCATTCTCTTGCTCTCCTTACCCGCGCTTAACCGAAGCGGCCAGTGATATAGGCTTCCGTCAGATCATGTTCAGGCTTGGTGAACACGGTCTCGGTATCATTCATCTCCACCAGACGTCCCAGGTGGAAATAGGCGGTACGGTGCGATACCCGCGCAGCCTGCTGCATGGAGTGAGTCACGATGGCGATGGTATAAGACTCGCTCAGCTCGCTGATCAGCTCTTCGATCTTGGCGGTGGCAATGGGGTCCAGCGCGGAACAGGGCTCATCCATCAGCACCACTTCCGGGCTTACGGCAATGGTGCGGGCGATACACAGACGCTGCTGCTGACCACCAGACAACCCGGTACCCGGTGCGTGCAGACGGTCTTTCACCTCTTCCCACAGCCCGGCCTTGCGCAAGCTGGTTTCCACGATTTCGTCCAGGTCATATTTCTTGTTGGCCAGACCGTGAATCCGTGGGCCATAGGCCACGTTATCGTAAATGGATTTCGGGAAGGGGTTGGGCTTCTGGAACACCATGCCCACCCGTGCGCGCAGCTCCACCACATCCAGCTTGGGGTCATACAGATCCTGACTTTCCAGATGCAGGCTGCCCTTCACCTTACAAATATCGATAGTGTCGTTCATGCGATTGAGACAACGCAGGAACGTGGATTTACCACAACCGGACGGACCGATCAGTGACACCACCTCATTCTTGCCGATATCCAGGCTGACGCCATGGATCGCCTGGTTATCGTCATAGAACACCTCCACATCGCGCAGGCGCATTTTCGGGTCATCCACAAAGGGCTTGCCCACGGTCTGGTCTGGATAGGGGGTGTCTTGTGTCATCGTTGCCTGCTCATTTATGGCCTTGTCTCTGGCCGCATCATTGGTGCCCAGAGCCGGTTTGTCCAGTTGCTGTGCGGTTTCCATAACTCGGTTCCTCGTTATCCGTCCGTTACCAGCGCCGCTCAAGGCGCTTGCGCAGAATCACCGCCAGCGTGTTCATGGTGATCAGGAAAGCCAGTAGCACCATGATGGCGGCGGACGCCAGGGATTCGAAAGATTGTTCCGGGCTGTCTGCCCACAGGTAAATCTGCACCGGCAGCACTGTTGCCGCATCCAGCGGGCCGGCGGGCAGGTCCACAATAAAGGCCACCATGCCGATCATCAGCAGCGGCGCCGTTTCCCCCAGCGCCTGGGCCATGCCGATGATGGCGCCAGTGAGCATGCCGGGCAGGGCCAGCGGCAGCACATGGTGCAACACCACCTGCATCTTGGATGCCCCCAACCCCATGGCCGCCTGGCGGATACTGGGCGGCACGGCCTTGATCGCCGCGCGGCTGGAAATGATCACCGTGGGCAACGTCATCAGGGTCAGCACAATACCGCCCACCAGGGGCACCGAGCGCGGCAGACCAAACAACCCGATGATCACCGCCAGCCCCAACAGGCCGAAGATAATCGACGGCACGGCCGCCAGGTTGTTGATGTTCACTTCAATGAAATCGGTGAACTTGTTCTTCGGAGCAAACTCTTCCAGATAAACCGCCGCTGCCACACCGACAGGAAAACTCAGCACCAGCGTCACGATCATGGTAAACAGGGAGCCCAGGATGGCACCCAGAATGCCGGCTTGCTCCGGCTCACGGGAATCGCCGTAACTGAACAGGGACTGGTTGAACACCATGCGGGTTTCGCCGGAGGTTTCCAGCTCCGCCACCCATGCCTGCTGCTTTTCGTTCAGGCGGCTGTCTTCACGCTGTTCTTCATTCGCCTTGAGAAACAAATCCACATCATCGTCGGCCAGCAACCACAAGGTGCGGGTTTCACCCAGCAAGGTCGGCTCCTCACGCAGCATGTCACGCAGGGCGTAACCGGCACCGGTGCTCACCAGCTGATTGAGCGCGCGGGTGTCCTGGCGGCCTTCCACGGTGGGGAAGCGTTCTGCCAGGGCATCGCGAATCACCCCCTGATAGTTACCGTAGTTCAGTTCATCCTCGTCGCGGGGGTCGCTGACATCCAGCACCTCCGCGTCGAAGGTGATCGGCAGCTGGATTTCATACTCAACGAAAGCGCTGTGGCCCTTGCCGATAATATCGGTGAACAGCAGCACCAGAGCCATCAGGCCAATGCCGATGGAGCCGATACCAAACGCCTTGAAGCGCTTTTCGGCCCGGTAGCGCCGGGCCAGCGTCTTGCGGACTTTTTCCGTGGTTTCGCTCATAATTTTTCTCCCGACGCTAGTCGTACTGCTCGCGGTATTTCTTCACGATGTGCAGCGCGAAGATATTCATAACCAGGGTGGTGATGAACAACATCAGGCCCAGGGCGAAGGCGGCCAAGGTCTTGGCGCTATCGAACTCCTGATCCCCGGTCAGCAGGGTCACAATCTGCACGGTAATGGTGGTCACCGCTTCCAGCGGGTTGGCAGTCAGGTTGGCGGCCAGGCCAGCGGCCATTACCACAATCATGGTTTCCCCAATGGCACGGGACGCAGCCAACAGAATGCCCCCCATGATGCCCGGCAGGGCCGCCGGGAAAATCACCTTCTTGATGGTTTCGCTCTTGGTGGCACCCAACCCCAATGAACCGTCACGCATGGCCTGGGGCACCGCCGTAATCACGTCATCTGCCAGGGATGACACAAACGGAATAATCATGATGCCCATCACCAGGCCAGCGGCCAGGGCCGACTCCGAGGCCACATCCAGGCCAACGGATTCACCCAGCCCGCGGATAAAAGGCGCCACCGTCAGGGCGGCGAAGAAGCCGTACACTACGGTGGGTACCCCGGCCAGCACTTCCAGTGCCGGCTTGGCCACCGTCCGCACCCGGTTGCTGGCATATTCCGCCAGGTAGATGGCAGACATCAGCCCCACCGGCACCGCCACCAGCAAGGCGATGGCGGAAATCAGCATGGTGCCCATGAACAATGGCACGGCACCGAAGGCGCCGCCGGACGCTACCTGGTCGGCACGCAGGGCCGTCTGTGGGCTCCACTGCAACCCGAACAGGAAGTCGGTCACCGGTACCTTGCCGAAGAAGCGGATGGATTCAAACAGCACCGACATCACAATACCCACGGTGGTCAGAATGGCCACCGTGGCGCAGAGCATGAACAGCGTCTGCAGCACACGCTCTACCTGCTGACGGGCACGCAGTTGCGGTGACACTTTCAGCCAGGCCCAGGCCCCACCCAGCATGCACAGCACAATGATCACAACGGTCAGCGCCATGGCGCTGGTCTGGCGTAATGACTGCAGATGTTCCGCCGCTGCCGCGATGGGCGGCTCCACAAAATTGACGGGAAGGGCGCCGCTGGCCACGTTCTGGATTTTGCTGAGCGTCAGGTTATAGCTGGACGCATCCGTCGGCTGCAGCTCTGCTGGCAAACTGGCCAGCACCTGCTGCCGGATAATGCTGTCATCAAACGCCAGCCACAGGCCCAGCACCACCAAAGCAGGAATGGCGCACCACATGGCCGAGCGCATGGCAAAGTAAAACGGCAGCGAGTGCAGGTGGCGAATGCCGCCCAGCGGGCGGGCCAGCGCAAAGGAGCGGCGAAGCCCCAGGTAGTAAGCGCCGGCCACCATCACTACCAACAGCAACAGCAGGTTTCCGGTTTGCATGTAGTACTCCGATCGGATTTGCTCAAACAAGATCACCGCAGCAATCTTGGTGGAACAAACACGCTTTGTCAGGGGCGAAAAAGCCCGGTGGCAAACACCACCGGGCCAAAAGCATCCATGCTTTTTATTATTCCCTTTCTTACAGCTCGTTGCCCGTCATGGACTTCAGGCTACGCGCCTGTTTGGCCATGGACTTGCGCAGATCATCACCCAGCGGGATCAGGCCTTTCTCGCCCAGGTAGCCCTGGTCGCCCCAGGCTTTCTCGCTGGTGAACTCTTTCACGTAACCTTCGATGCCCGGTACCACACCCACGTGAGCTTTCTTCACGTAGAAGTACAGGGAACGGGATACCGGGTAGTCGCCGGAACCGATCGCTTCGAAAGTGGGCTCAACACCGCCAACGTTGGCAGCTTGTACCACACCGCGGTTCTGATCCAGGAAGGAGTAACCGAACACACCGAATGCATCCGGGTTCTTTTCCAGCTTCTGCACGATCAGGTTATCGTTTTCGCCCGCTTCCACGTAGGCGCCGTCTTCACGGACGCTGCGGCAGATGGCCTTGTACTTGGACTTGTCTTCACCCTTGATGGCTTTCAGCCAGGGGAATGACTTACAGCCGCCTTCGATGGCCAGCTCGTTGAACGCATCACGGGTACCGGAGGTCGGCGGCGGGCCCAGAACTTCGATCTTGGTGTTGGGCAGAGCCGGGTTCACTTCTTTCCAGGTCTTGTAGGGGTTGGCTACCAGCTCTTCGCTGCCATCCGGGTTCGGTACATCCTTGGCCAGGGCCAGGAAGACGTCGCGCAGGGACAGGTCGATGTGCTTACCCTTCACGGAATTGGCAATCACGATACCGTCGTAACCGACCTTCACTTCGGTGATGTCTTTCACACCGTTGCTCTGACACAGCTCGAACTCGGATTTCTTCATGCGACGGGACGCATTGGTGATGTCCGGGTGCTGGGTACCCACGCCCTGACAGAACAGCTTCATACCGCCACCAGACCCGGTGGATTCGATTTTCGGAGTGGCGTTGCCGGTACGACCGAAACGCTCGGCCACCACGGTGGCGAACGGGTATACCGTGGAAGAACCCACGATGGAAATAGTGTCACGAGCCATCGCAGTACCCGGTACGCTGGCCATGGCCAGAGCAGCAGCGGCACCTGCCAGTGTTGCTTTCATTTTAACGTTCACAATAAGCCTCCTAGTTTTGGCACCGGCGCTTGTTGGAAGTATCCACCCCGGTTTGTTTTGCGCGTGTTGCAAGCCAGTTCATGTTTCAGCACAGCGCATGCTAGAGAGGGTTTGTGACAACCACATTACAGCAAGAGCGAATTTAGGCTACAACCCATCGTCACCGCGCCACGCAAGGCGCCCCCGCTGAATGCGTGCTGCCTGTGGCGTTTTCCGTATAATGCCCATTTTCAGCGATTTGCCGACAAGAATGACAAAACAACGCCTACTACACTGCCAGCAATGGCTGACCGCCTTTACCACGGCCATCGGCCGGGGCAGCGCCTGGCTGGCCCTGCTGCTGGTGCTGGGCATGGTGCTGGTGGTGGTGCTGCGCTACGGCTTCGACATCGGCAACATCGCCCTGCAGGAGTCCCTGACCTACCTGCACGGCGGCCTGTTCATGCTGGCCATCGCCTACACCCTGGCCGAAGACGAGCATGTCCGGGTGGATGTGCTCTATCAGCGCTTCAGCCCGCGCGGCCGGGCCTGGGTAAATCTGCTGGGTACGGTATTCCTGCTACTGCCCGTGTGTGCGGCCATTTTCTGGTTGTCACTGGACTATGTGGCCAGCAGCTGGCGCGAGCAGGAAGGCTCCGCCAATGGCGGCCTGCCTTTTGTCTACCTGCTCAAGACCCTGCTGCTGATCCTCCCTGCCCTGCTGACCGTTCAGGCAGTCGCTGAGCTGTTGCGCCACGGCCTCACGCTGCTGGGCGCCACACCGCCCCCACGGGTCAGTGAACATGATGAGCATCCTGAGGAGGGCCTGTGATGGAATGGCTTCCCCTGTTGATGTTCGTGGCCGTCTGCCTGGTGTTGCTCACCGGCTACCCGGTGGCCTTTGCCCTGGGTGGCACCGCGCTGCTGTTTGCAGCCGGCGGCATCCTCACCGGCAGCTTTTCTCCCTCCGACCTGACGTTTGTGCCCAACCGGCTGTTCGGGATCATTGAGAACAGCACCCTGATGGCGGTACCGCTATTCGTGTTCATGGGGGTAATGCTGGAAAAATCCCGGGTAGCGGAAAAGCTGCTGTCCAGCATGGGTCAGCTGTTCGGCCCGTTACCTGGCGGCATGGGGCTGGCGATCATTCTGGTGGGCGCCCTGCTGGCCGCCAGCACCGGTATCGTTGGCGCCACGGTGGTGACCATGGGCCTGCTCTCGCTACCCACCATGCTGCGCCAGGGCTACCAGCCGCAGCTGTCCACCGGGTTGATCTGCGCCACCGGCACCCTGGGGCAGATTATTCCGCCCTCCATTGCGCTGGTGTTGCTGGGCGATGTGCTGGCCAACGCCTACCAGGACGCCCAGCTCAAGCAGGGCCTGTGGTCGCTGGACACCGTGTCGGTGGGGGACTTGTTTGTCGGGGCGCTGATTCCCGGGCTGATTCTGGTGGGGCTGTACCTGCTTTATGTGGTGGTGATCAGCCTGTGGAAACCCCAGTGGGCACCGGCCTTCGCGGCCACTGACGGCGAACCCCGGGGCTGGCGCTCCCTGCTGGGCGGCCTGGTTCCGCCGCTGCTGCTGATTGCGGCGGTGCTCGGCTCCATCCTCACCGGCAAGGCCACCCCCACAGAAGCGGCCGGTGTCGGCGCCTTTGGCGCTCTGCTGCTGGCCGCCGCCAATCGGCACCTGAGCCGAACCATTCTTGGCGAGGTGGTCCGCGCCACCAGCCGGGTCACCGCCATGGTGTTCATGATCCTGATCGGCGCCAGCCTGTTTTCGCTGGTATTCCGGGGATACGGCGGCGAAGAAGCGGTGCACAACCTGTTCGCCGCCATGCCCGGCGGTGTCATCGGTGCCACCGTGATGGTAATGCTGCTGATTTTCCTGCTCGGTTTCATTCTCGACTTTATCGAGATCACCTTTGTGGTGGTGCCCATTGTGGCACCGGTGCTGCTGGGCATGGGGCTGGACCCGATCTGGCTTGGTGTAATGATTGCCTTGAACTTGCAAACCTCGTTTCTGACCCCACCCTTCGGGTTCGCGCTGTTCTATCTGCGCGGAGTGGCGCCACCGGAGGTAAAAACCACGCACATTTATCAGGGCGTGATACCCTTTATTGCCATACAATTAATCATGCTGGGCATTCTGGCATTATTCCCGGAACTAGCCACCTGGCTGCCGCATACGCTCTACGGATAACAACATGACCGACCACACTGACGACACACCCCAGCCGATTGGGACCCTTGCCATCCAGACCATTGCCATGCCGCAAAGCGCCAACTGGAACGGCGATATTTTCGGCGGCTGGCTGGTATCACAGATGGATCTGGCCGGTGCGGTTACCGCCCGCAAAAAAGCCCGGGGCCGTGTGGCCACCGTGGCCATCGATTCCATGGCCTTCCTGCGCCCGGTCCCCGTGGGCGCCGTGGTGAGCTGCTACACCCAGCTACAGGACATCGGCCGCAGCTCCATGCAGATCCTGGTGGAAGTGTGGGTGCGCGAAGACACCGGCACCCTGTCGAAAGTCACCGAAGGCCACTTTACTTTCGTGGCCATCGATGACACCGGACGGACACGGGCAGTACCGAGGGACTGACTGCACGCCTCAAACTGCAAGGCGCAGGCTACGAAGCTACTGCAGGAACGGAGCGTAGCGGAGTAACGCACGAAGTGCGGCCCGAAGGGTGAGCGTAGCGAATACACCACTCGAGGTGCGAACCGCGTGCAAACGCGGAAATCGCCCACAGGGCGATCAGGGATTGCAGCGCTCGACAGATCGATCCAGGAACGGCGACAGAAACATGAGCCTCGTCGCGTTCGCACCTCGAGTGGTGCTCCTACAGCGGCTTCCAATCAGCTTTTGGCGAGCTCTGCACGCACATTCAGGTACGACTGCTCTGCCACGGCCATGGTCTGCAAGGACTCGTCGCGGAAACGGCGGTAGGAGTTGTACACCTTGCGCGCTTCCTTGTTGCCCGCCACCAGCGTTTCGATGACTTCATCGCTGGCGTCTTTCAGGGCCTTGAGCACATCGTCAGGCAGACGGCGCAGCTTCACGCCATGCTTGTTAACCAGTTCATCGAGAGCCGCATTGTTGCGGGCGGTGTACTCGTCGAGCATGTCCTGGTTTTCAGACTGGGCGGCGTAGCGGATGATCGCCTGCAGATCCGCCGGCAACCCTTCCCACACCTTCTTGTTGATGGTCAGCTCCAGCGTCGGGCCGGGCTCCTGCCAGCCGGGGTAGTAGTAATACTCCGCTACCCGCTGCAGACCGAAGGTCAGGTCGTTATAGGGGCCAACCCAATCCGCCGCATCAATGGCACCGGTTTGCAGGGAGGTAAAGACCTCTGCCCCGGGCAGCTGTACCGGCGTGGCGCCGACCTTGCCCAACACTTCTCCGGCCAGGCCGGGCATGCGCATCTTCAACCCTTTCAGGTCCTCAATGCTGTTGATTTCCTTGTTGAACCAGCCCGCCATTTGCGTACCGGTGTTGCCGCAGGCGAACGGTTTCAGGTTGAACTGGGCATACAGGTCATCCCACAGTTCCTGGCCGCCACCATGGTGCAGCCAGCCATTCATTTCCTGGGCCGTTAGGCCGAAGGGCACAGCGGTAAAGAATGGTGTGGCCGGGTGTTTGCCCTTCCAGTAATAGGCGGCGCCGTGACCCATTTCCGCGCTGCCCTGGCGCACCGCATCGAATACCTCAAAGGCCGGCACCAGCTCTTTCGCGCCATAGACCTTGATCTTGATACGCCCGGCGGACATTTCTTCCACCCGCTTGGCAAAGCGGTTCGCCCCTGCGCCCAGGCCCGGATAGTTCTTGGGCCAGGTAGTGACCATTTTCCATTCGTAGGTCTGCTGGCTTGGCGCTTTCTTCTCGGGCTCCGGCGGTGCCGCCACCGTCTTGTCTGTCGGCGGGCAATCTTTCTGTTCGCAGCCGGCCAGTGCCAGGCCACCCAGCCCTAAACCCAGGGCAGAAACAAATTTACGGCGATCCAATGGGGTATCCTCCGATCCAGTGCAGCAGTGAGCCGCAACGTTTTCGTTCTTTTACGCGGGCAGGACGCCGAACGCCAAACGCCTGGAGTACGCATCCGGCGTCATGCATCAGGCGTCCAGCCGCTCTATATCACTTCCAGTCTCGCGTACTGGCTGACCAGCCACTTGGTGCCGGCGCCGTCGAAATTGATTTGCAGGCGCGCGTTCGGCCCCTGCCCTTCAAAGTGCAATATGGTGCCCTCACCGAATTTCGGGTGCAGCACCCGGGCGCCCAGGCTGATGCCGTTGGATTCGGTCTCCCGAATGGGCCTGGCCGCCCCGCCCATGGGCCGACTGAAGCCGGCGCGGGCGCGGATTTCTTCCAGCGTTTCGGCAGGGATTTCGCGCAGGAAACGACTGGGCGGATTGTAGTTCTCGTTGCCGTACAGACGGCGGCTTTCCGCATGGGTCAGGTACAGTTCGCGCATGGCCCGGGTCAGGCCCACATAACAAAGGCGACGCTCTTCCGCCAGCCGGCCTGGTTCCTCGCTGGACATCTTGTGCGGGAACAAGCCTTCTTCCATACCGGTAATAAAGACCACCGGAAATTCCAGCCCCTTGGCCGAATGCAGGGTCATCATCTGCACCGCATCCTCGTGGGCGTCGGCCTGGCCTTCACCGGATTCCAGCGCCGCATGGTCCAGAAAGGCGGTGAGGCTATCCAGCTCGGAGTCTTCATCCTCATCACCGAACTCCCGGGTAGCGGAAAGCAGTTCGCGCAGGTTTTCCAGCCGCTGCTGGCCCTTCTCACCCTTTTCCTTACCGTGGAATTCCAGCAGGCCGCTGGCTTCGATCACGTGCTCGGTGGTTTCCGCCAGTGATAGCCCCTCGCACTGCTGCTCCAGCTGGGCAATCAGATTCAGGAACACGGCCAGCGCATTGATGGCGCGGGCGCTAAGCAACTGCTCACCAACCACTGCCTGGGCAGCCTCCCACAGGGACACGCTACGCTGGCGCGCCACCTCCCGCAGGGTTTCCAGGGTCTTGTTGCCGATGCCGCGGGTGGGCGTATTCACCACCCGTTCGAAGGCCGCATCCGCATGGCGGTGGCTGAGCAGGCGCAGATACGCCAGCGCATTCTTGATTTCCACCCGCTCGAAGAAGCGTTGCCCACCATAGATACGGTAGGGAATCCCCGCCTGCAGAAACGCCTCTTCCAGCACCCGCGACTGGGCGTTGGAGCGATACAGTACGGCCATTTCCCGCCGCGCGGTGCCTTCCTGAAACAGCTTGTCCATGCGGCCGGCAATAAAGCGCGCTTCGTCCACTTCGTTGAAACCGGAATAGAGACGAATCGGGTCGCCATCACCGCCCTCGGTCCACAGCTCCTTGCCCAGGCGATCGCTGTTATTGCCGATCACCGCGTTGGCAGCTTTCAGAATGGTGCCGGTGGAGCGGTAGTTCTGCTCCAGGCGAATGGTGCGGGTGTCCGGGAAGTCGCGGCTGAATTTGTGAATGTTCTCGATCTTGGCGCCACGCCAGCCATAGATGGACTGGTCGTCGTCACCGACGATAGTGACCGCATTGTTCTCGTCCGCCAGCAACCGCAGCCAGGCGTACTGAATACTGTTGGTATCCTGGAATTCGTCCACCAGAATGTGCCGGAAGCGGCGCTGATAGTGGCCACGCAGATTGTCGTTGTCGCGGAACAGCTCCAGCACCCGCAGCAGCATTTCGTTGAAGTCCACCAACCCGCCACGCTCGCAGGCGTCTTCGTAGGCGAAGTAGATCTTCTGCATGGTCAGCGCGAACAGATCGCCGCCCACATCCATATGACGGGCGCGCAGGCCCTCATCTTTCTGGCCGTTAATGAACCAGGTGGCCTGCCGGGCCGGCCAGCGCTGCTCATCCAGCCCCAGTTCCTTGCTCACCCGCTTGATCAGGCGAATCTGGTCGTCCGCATCGATGATCTGGAAGCCCTGGGGGAGCCCGGCCTCCTGCCAGTGGGCCCGCAGCAGCCGGTGAGCAATGCCGTGGAAGGTGCCCACCCACATGCCATCGGCGGACATATCCAGCAGCTGCTCAATACGCCCGCGCATTTCCGCGGCGGCCTTGTTGGTAAAGGTCACCGCCAGAATGCCAAACGGCGAGGCCTGTTCGGTGGCGATCTGCCAAGCGATCCGGTGCACCAGCACTCGGGTTTTTCCCGAGCCGGCCCCGGCCAGCACCAGCAAATGTCGGTCATCGGCAGCCACCGCATCGCGCTGGGCCGGGTTCAAGCCATCAATAAGGGAAGTCACATCATCCATGGCGCGGAAGTTTAGCAGAATGTCTTCGCCTGTGATGCCCGCCTGCAAAGGCATTTTGCACCTCCCTGCCCGGCTTTCTCCCGCTTTCCAGCTTTCCTCCCGGTGCTTCATACGAAAGTCGGTTTCCCTCGCCCCCTACCTGTGGGTAAACTGGAAAACAAAAACACTCGGCCCCGAGCCAGAGGAAGCATTCACGGTGTCTTCGCAGTCTCCATCATCCCAGCCAGTACCACCGTTCAACGGTGTACTTAATGAACAGTGCCAATTGCTGCTAAGCGGCATTGCCGCCCTGTTGCTGCTGGAAAGTGCAGCCGCCATTACCCTGGTCTGGGCTTACTGGTTTACCCCGATTGCCCACCAGCCCCTGCTCATCTGGCTGGGTGTCATCGCGGTGATACAGATTGCCCGCCTGCTGGTTCTGCCCTATTGCCGTCGCCGCCTGGATGCGCAGGAAACCATGCCGTTCTGCCGCCGCATGCTCTCCGGGCTGGCCCTGTCCACGCCGCTACTGCTAGGCCTGGCCGGCTACCTGTTCAACCCCCTGGAAACCCTGTTCTCACCGCAAATGCTGGGCGCGCAGCTGGTTTGCGCCTGCCTGGGCCTGGGCCTGAGTGTCATGGCGCTGGCCGCCTACAGCAGCCATTTCCCCACCGTATTTCTGTACCTGGTGATGCTGCTGGGCCCGGCCGTGACCCGCCTGGCTGAAACCCAGCAGCACCACCCGTTTTCACTGATTGTGCTGATGTCACTGCTGGGGCTGTTCTTCCTGGTCGCCGCCCGCCGTATCAACCGCACCGGCCACCAGGCGATGATGCTGCAGGCCAGCAACCGCTCCCTGATTGATTACCTGAACCGGGCCCGCAGCGATGCCGAAGCCCTGAACGAGAAACTGGCCCAGGAAATCTACGAGCGCAAGGAAGCCCGCCAGCGGCTGCAGGAAACCAACGAACGGCTGGAAAGCATGGTGCAGGAACGCACCCAGGCACTGGGCGAAACCAACACCGCCCTGGCCGCCACCAGTGAACGGCTGGAACTGGCGCTGGAAGCCAGCAACATCGGCCTGTGGGACTGGATGCTGGATACCGGGCGCAACTACCACACCAACTTCGACCGCCTGCTGGGTTACGACAGCGCCTACTTCAAGAACTTCTTCGGCGACCTGGAAACCCTGGTTCATCCAGACGACCTGACCCGCATCCGCCGCGCCATGGTGTCGCACTTCAAGGGCGAAGACAGCCGCTACCACGCGGTCTACCGGCTGCGCCACGCAGACGGCAGCTGGCGCTGGATTGAGGATGAAGGCCGGGTGGTATCCCGCAGCCGCGACGGCCGCGCCACCCGCATGATCGGCACCCGCCGGGACATCACCGATGACCGCCAGGCCCAGGAACAACAACGCCTGGCCGCCACCGTGTTCGAAAACGCCCCGGAAGGCATCTTCATCCTTGATCAAGAGTTCCGTTTCCTCGCCGTGAACGCCCGCTTTGAACAGATCACCGGCTATTCCGAGTCCCTGGTCATTGGCCGCCGCATCCTCGAAGAAGAGCAGACTCAGCCCAACCGGGACACCTACCTGAGCATTACCACTGCCCTGCAGGAAAGTGGCTTCTGGGAAGGGGAAATCAGCGAACGCCGCCGCAACGGCGAAATCTTCCCCGAATGGTTGCAGATGAGCGCCGTCCGTGACGAGCAGAAACGGGTGATCCGCTATGTGGGGATGATGTCCGACCTGACCACCCGCAAGGAAACCGAACAACAGCTGCAGTTCCTGTCCAACTACGATCGCCTCACCGGCCTGGCCAACCGCACCCAGTTCCGTGAGCACCTGCACAAGTCGCTGACGCTGGCCCGCCTTAACCGGGAAAAAGTGGCCTTGCTGATGATCGACCTGGACCGCTTCAAGCCGATCAATGAATCCCTCGGCCATGAAATCGGTGACCGCCTGCTCAAGGCCGCCGCCGAACGTATTGCCCAACATGCTGGCGGCGAAGAAGCCCTGGCCCGGGTAGGCGGTGATGAATTCACCCTGCTGCTGGAGAATCACGGCGGCGAAAGCGGCATCAGCCAGCAATGCCAGAAACTGATCAACGCCATGAAAAAGCCGTTCCTGATCGACGGCCACGAACTGCTGCTGGGCGCCAGCATCGGCATCAGCCTGTTCCCGGATACCGCCAAAGAAGCCCAAAGCATGATCAACCAGTCCGACATGGCGGTGTATCAGGCCAAACGCAGCGGCGGCAATAATTTCCAGTTCTACCGCAGCAACATGCGCGTGGCGTCAGTGGAACAGCTGGCCCTGGAAACCAGCCTGCGCAAGGCCATCTTCAAGAACGAATTCGTGGTGTACTACCAGCCGAAAATGGAGCTGGCCAGCAACCGCATCACCTCGGTGGAAGCATTGGTGCGCTGGCAGCACCCCACCATGGGCCTGCTGCCGCCGGCGGACTTCATTCCCCTGGCCGAAGAAACCGGGCTGATTTCCGCCATCGGTGAACTGGTACTGGAGCGCTCCTGCCGCCAGGCCCACAAGTGGTACAAACAGGGGCTGGGCAACATCTGTGTATCGGTAAACCTGTCCGCTCACCAGTTCCGCAAAGGCAACGTGGCAGAAATCGTGGACCGGGTACTGTCCACCACCGAACTGCCCCCGCACCTGCTGGAACTGGAACTCACCGAAAGCCTGATCATGGAAGACATGGAGCAGAACATCGAACTGCTCCAGCAACTGCGCACCCGGGGCATTGAGCTGGCACTGGACGATTTCGGCACCGGCTATTCGTCGCTGAGCTACCTGAAGCGCTTCCCGGTGGACACCCTGAAGATCGATCGCTCCTTCATCATGGACCTGGACAAAAGCCCGGACGATGCCGCCATCACCCGCGCCATCATCGACATGGCCCACAGCCTGAAGATGAACGTGATCGCCGAAGGGGTGGAAACCGAAGAACACCTGAGCATCCTGCGCGATATGCATTGCGACAGCATCCAGGGCTACCTGCTCAGCCGCCCGGTGCCGGAAAACGAGTTGCTGGAATTGCTGCACACCCAGGCGTATCGAAAAGCAATTGATAATTAATAGTTAATAATTAATAACTCGCGGGACAACATTGGTTGGCCCCGTAAACGCAAGAGGCCGCGCCCTGACTTTGGACGCGGCCTCTTGGATTTAAAAGCAACTCGAGACTCGCCCGCGCAGCTATTAATTATTCATTATTAACTATTAATTAAGCAGTTCCAGCGTCTCCTCCGCCTGAAAATACCCCGCCAGATGCCGACGCAGCCACGCTTCCAGCAACCCTTCGCTCTGCAGCTTGGCCATCACTGGCGGCAGGAAGCGGCGGGCATCACCCAGCATCAGCTCGCGGGTGACGCCCAGCTCATCCAGCAGACCGGTGAGGCTGGTATCGCCATATTTATCAAAAAAGGCCTGCACCCCCGACTCCAGCATGGCATTGAAGTAATCCGTGTGGCGCAACTCGCGCCAGTACTCGAACACAATCACGAACAGCTCCTGAATATCCTCGCTGCTCACCAGCTCCTTGAGATCCGCCACCGGACGTTGGCCAAAGTCCTGCCAAGCGACCTTCACCAACTCACGCAGCTCGTCCAGGTTCTCGTCCCGGTACAGATACGGGTCACTCAGCAATTGTTCCATGCGGCGCAACAACCACTCCTGCAGCCGCGCTTCCAGGCTGGACAACCAGCGCTCCGGCAAGCGTTTGCTCAACTGGCTGCGCAGGGGGCCGGGCAAACCCTGATGCAGCAACGTCTTGAGCCCCAGCTGGGCGCCACCGGCCAACAACGCCAGCAGCACCGGGTTACGCCCCAGCCAGGCCATGCCTTCACGTGACAGAGGAATTTCCAGCCCTTTATCCAGCAGCGCCATCACCACGGCTTCGTCGATCACCTCCTCCACGATGCGTTCGCTCTGAATGGCGTGGTCATAGAAACGCTCAACCATATCGCCCACCAGCTCGGGAATCGCACCGCTGATATCCATCTGCACCGCGTATTTCTGCGCCGTGGCAAAAATTTGGTCAGCCTGCACCCACTGATTCAGGGAATAACCTGCCGCCCGTTCAAGGACATAATCCAGCTCATCAACAATCAGCGAGTCCAGCTGCTCCGGCGAGAGACGCGCCAACAGATATTCGACCAGCCCATCCAGTAAACGATTTGCCACTTCCTGTTTATTACTCGCCATTTTTTGCCTTTCCCGATGAAAAGTTCTTGATGCTGCGCACATCGATTGTATCATTGAATGATGTAACAGTTACGGAGGGACGCACAATGGCGATCTCGATACTCCCCATACGTCGAAACCTGAAATTCAACCTGAACCCGGCCAAAGCACTGACCTGGCACCGGGACGGCCTGAATGTCAGCCAGTTCCTCAACACCATGAGCCTGTTTTTCCCGGTGGGCGAGCGCTTCTTTATCGACAGCGTCCGTCACTATCGCGACCAGATTACCGACTCGGAGCTGAAAAAGGCAGTGACCGCCTTTATCGGCCAGGAAGCCATGCACGGCCGTGAGCACGAAGAATACAACGACTTCGTCGCCCAGGCGGGTATTCCGCTGCATGCCCAGGAAGCCTTTGTGGCCAAGCTGCTTGGCGCTGCCCAGCAATACAGCCCCAAATCGTTTCAACTGGCCGCCACCGTGGCGCTGGAACACCTGACCGCCATTCTCGGCGGCGGCCTGCTGGATCTGCCCGAACTCATGGAAGGCGCCGACGAGGGCTACAAGGCCATCTGGAACTGGCACGCTCTGGAAGAAACCGAACACAAGGCCGTAGCCTTCGATGTGTACCGCACGGTGATTGGCGACGACAGCGATCTGGGCGCCTACGCCCTGCGCAGCGGCACCCTGGTGCTTGCCACTGGCATTTTCTTTGCCCTGTTTATCCCCTTCTACCTGCACAACGTGCGCATCAAGGGCGGCCTGACCGACCTGAAAGGCTGGCGGGCCGTGGCCAAACACACCTGGGGCCGCAAAGGGATCTTCCTGAACATCACCAAACCCTGGTTCGACTGGTTCAAACCCGGCTTCCATCCGTGGGATCACGATAACAGCGAGCAGCTGCAAAACTTCGAAGCCCTGCTTGGCGACCTGCTCAACGAGGAAGCCGCCTAACCGTTTTACTTCACCGAGCTCTCCCTTTTCCGGTGACTTTCAGGGTCGGCACTTTGCCGGCCCTTTTTTTTGCCGCGCTGCGGCCGCAGCGCGCTGGCAAACCTGCCGAGATCGAGTCGTGTCGAAGTAGCTCTTCACCAGCCGTTTTTGCCCCCGCAATTGGCCCTGGGGAGTCATCACCCGGGTAACAATGCCAGTCACGGCGGTTGACCGTGACATTGAGCACTGTAATGATCGAACTCCATTCCAACGACAACATGGCGGAGGCGTTCATGAACGCATTCTGGACCCCGGACTCGCAGGCGCTGGCGCCTTATCTCGCGGCCTGGCAGCAGGCGCACAAAGGGCTGCAGATTATCGCTGGATCCCTGCAACCGGGCATGACCGAGCAGGATTGCGAGCTGCTGATCCGTGACTGGTTACGTGCGCACCAGCTGTTCGATCCGGCCCGCCCGCCAAAGGTGCGCTTTACCGCCCAGCCAACCCGCCGTCGCTTTGGCCTGAACAGACCGGGAAAGCGCCGTTACCGGATCGGCATGGGCTATATACTGCGTTGCGATGCGGTGCAAAACGGCTACGCCGCCAAGGCCTGCCTCAGCGGCCCCGACGTCGTTCAGCTGGCCGCATTACACCGCCGTCTGCGTGACTATCGCGACCAGCTGCCACACGCCCTGGTCCGGGGGGAAACACCCCAGCAGCTGGCTGACCGTTTCCCCGGCCTGCGCCAGCACTACCGCCTGGCGCCGCTCACCGGCACCCTGCCCGAAGGGAACCGCATCGGGGAAGGGCCGCTGATACCCGGCCTGTGGCAATGGCAGCTGACCCTGAGCGATGGCACGCACAGCGTCGGCAGCAGTGAATTCCTGCTGATGGACGACCAGGGCCCGCGCTGGCTGACCGACACTCCGGCGCACCTGCTCGACACAAACAATAACGGCAATAACCACAAGCAAGAGGAAGCAGCCTGATGGTGCAGTGGCGCGACAGCAAAGTGAGCCGTGATGGCGTAGATCTGGCCGTACGGACCTGGAGTTCCGACAAGAGCCCCACCGTGGTGCTGGTTCACGGCTATCCCGACGCCAATCATGTCTGGGAAAAGGTGGCAGAGCGACTCAGCCGGGATTTCAAAGTGGTCGCCTATGATGTCCGCGGTGCCGGCAATTCCTCTATTCCAAAAGGTCGAGCAGCCTACAAGCTCCGCCAGCTCCGTGACGACCTGCATGCGGTGATGGATGCGGTTTGCCCCAATGAGAAAGTCCACCTGGTCGGCCACGACTGGGGCTCCATTCAGACCTGGGAGTCGGTCACCGACCCCGGCGCGGAACAACGCATTGCCTCCTACACCACCCTGTCCGGCCCCTGCCTGGATCACGTGGGCCAGTGGATGAAAGCCCGGCTGCGCGAACAGAAAATTGGCACCGTACTCAATCAGCTCGCCCACTCCTGGTATATCGGCGCCTTTCAATTACCGGTGCTGGCGCCGACTTTGTGGAAAGTCGGGCTGGCCAAGGCCTGGCCCCAGTTACTGCGCCGCAGCGAAAACCTGCACAGTGAAACCAGCGCCACCCAGCAACAGGACGGCATTCACGGCATCGAACTGTACCGCGCCAACATGCGCCCCTCCTTGCTCAAACCCCGGGAGCGCTATACCAAGGTACCGGTGCAACTGATCGTTGCCCGCGAAGATAACTATGTGCGCCCTGCCATGCTTGAAGACCTGCATCTGTGGACCGATCGCCTGTGGCGCCGGGAACTGGACTGCGGCCACTGGGGCCCCTTGCTGCAACACCCGGACGTGACCGCCCGCTGGATCCGCGAGTTCATTCAACACATCGACGGCGCCCCTGCCAGCGGCCCACTGCAACGCAGCGAAGTGACCGGCACACACCCGAAAGGCCCGGACAGCGGCAAGCGGGTTGTGGTCACCGGAGCCGGCTCCGGCATCGGCCGCGAAACCGCGCTAGCCTTTGCCCGCCGGGGCGCGCTGGTGCTGTGCACCGACATCAATGCCGAGGCCGCCGCCAGCACCGCCAGCATCATCATCCGTGAAGGCGGCGACGCGCTCAGCCGCAAATGCGACGTGAGCAACACCCGCTCCATGGAGGCCCTGGCCAACTACGTGGAAAAGGAACTGGGCGCCCCGGACATCCTGATCAATAACGCCGGCATCGGCCTTTCCGGCTCACTACTCGACACCAGCGTGAAGGACTGGCAACAGGTGCTGGGCGTGAACCTGTGGGGCGTCATCCACGGCTGCCGGTTATTCGCCCGCCAGATGGTCGACAACGGCAAGGCCGGGCATATCGTCAACGTGGCTTCCGCCGCCGCCTTTCTGCCCTCGCGCATGCTGCCCGCCTACGCCACCAGCAAAAGCGCGGTGCTCATGTTCAGCGAATGCCTGCGTGCAGAAATGGCGGAGCACAACATCGGCGTCAGCGCCATCTGCCCCGGTATCATTGATACCCCCATCACCCGCAGCACCCGCTTTGTGGGCGTGGCCGACGAAGAACAAAGCCGCCGCCGGGAGGATGCCGCCAAGCTGTACCAGCGCCGGGCCTATACCCCGGACCGGGTCGCCCAGGCCATTGTTGAAGCCGTACAAAACAATCGCGCGGTGGTGCCCGTGAGTCCGGAAGCGCGGGGCATGCAGTGGCTGGGACGCTTCACCCCATCCCTGGCCCGCAATCTGGCACAAGTGGATATGACGCCTTAGAAGAAAACGCCATACGCCTGGTGCCAGACACCAACAATCAAAAACCTCTGGGTATATTTAACCGTCCGGCCTCAGGCTTCAGGCATTCGGCATATTGCGTGCCGCGTCTCTTTCCCCTTCTAGCCCCAGTGCAAAAAGGGGGCTATCATCGCCACATGAAAACCAGTGACCGTAATCCCGCAGCGATTCTGCGCAGCCTGAAAAAATACACTCAGCCGGCAGAACAACAGGCCCCGGCTGACACCGGCGACCACAAGGAATTCACCATCGACGAACTGGCCCGCGAAGCCAGCTCGACGGTGCGTAACGTGCGTGCCTACCAGGACCGCGGCATCCTGCCGCCCCCGGAAAAGCGCGGCCGCACGGGTATCTACACGGATGTGCATCTGGCACGCCTGAAAATCATCGGCGCCCTGCTGGAACGCGGTTACACCCTCAACAACATCCGCGATTTGCTCAGCGCCTGGGAACAGGGCCGCGAGCTCAACGATATTCTCGGCCTGGAAGTGGCCGTTACTTCCTGGCAGAACCCCAGCGTCCCCTCCTACGTGGACTACCAGGATCTGCTGGATGACTTCGGCGAAGACATCACCCCGGAAGTGATGACCAAGGCGGTCAAGCTCGGCTACATCATTCCCGAAGGCATGCGCCTGCGCCTGCCCTACCCGCGCGTCTACAACGCCGGCAAGGAACTCAGCGAAGCCGGCGTGCCGCTGGATGCGGTACTCACCCATGTGAGCCTGGTCCGCGAGGAAGTGGACAAGCTGGCCGAGCGTTTCATCGGCATGATCATCCACCACCTGGTGGATGAAAAGTACGGCGACGAAGCCCTCCCCGAAGGCGAAGACGTGCCCAAACTGGCCGACTTCATCACCCGCATCCGCCCACTGGCCGATGCTGTGGTCAGCGATGAACTGGGCCGGGTACTGGAAAAAAGCATCAACAAGATCCTCGTCGACCGCCTGGCCAACGTGCTGGCGCATATGGAAAAGAAGGGCTAGCACGCAACACGCAACACGGCGCGGATAATGCAGAGGCTACCCAACCTCTGCACCCGCGCTATCACCGAATCGCGGGCACAGAACTGAATACCCCCCCCCCCTCGCTTGCCCGCGTTTGAACTTCCAACTTTAAACTTTCAACTCACCCGCACGCCCAAACCTGCTCTTCCCTCCATGTTGCGCGTGTTGCATGAAGCGTGTTGCATGCTGCGTTAAGTAGGCTTTTCTTTCTGTTTTGTTGCCGCCTCTCCCCCCATACCCATGGGAATGCCAATCTTGGGACGACCGTGCGAAAAATTGCGTCATTGCTCGATCCCGCGCAACCCTCGCACCAAAACAATCTCGCGCCAAAACAATAAAGTCCCGAGGAGAGCACCATGAAACCCGGATTTGTCATGACCGCGCTGCTTGCCGCCAGCCTGATCAGCGCCTGTGGAGGCGGGGGCTCCAGCAGCCCCGCTCCGGTGGCCAACACGCCCACCCCCAACGTACCCACGGAACCGGAAACACCCACGCCGGAACCGCCAGCGGACCGCCCCGCCACCGTCTCCGCGCCCTTTGCGGATTACGGCACCGTGCTCAACATCCTGCCCCCCGGCCAGGATGATATCGGTGGGCTCAGCAGCCTCACCGCCGACATCCCCGGTCTGGGGGACCTGGTCGGCACCCTGCTGGATGATCTGGTCGCGGAAACCGGCCTGGTCCCCGCGCTCACCAAAGAGCCTCACTTCGATGATCAGCTGGGCCTCTACGACGCGCTGGTGCGCAGCGAACCGGAACTCACAGATGATCAACTCACTGACTACTTCAAGGCCGCCCCGTTGCTGGGCCCCGACGCCGGCAACTGGGAAAGTGAGCTGACTCTGGATGCCGCCGGTTACCAGGTGGACATCAAGCGGGACAACTTCGGGGTGCCGCACATTTACGGCGACTCCCGCCGTGACGCCCTGTTCGGGGTCGGCTATGTCACCGCCGCCGACCGCCTGTTCCTGCTCGACGTACTGCGCCGGGCTGGCCGGGGTGAACTGTCGCGCTTCCTGGGCCCGGCGGATTTCTCCTTCGACCAGGACATTGCGGTGGATGCGCCCTACCGGGAAGAAGACCGCACCACCATGATCGCCAAGACCATCGCCCGTTTCGGTGACGACGGCGCCCAGGTATTCGAAGACGCCACCAACTACGTGGCCGGGCTGAACCAGTACGTGAGTGATGCCCGTGGCGGCCTGCTGCAAGTGCCGGTGGAATACGTGGCGCTGGGCGTGCAACTGGAACCCTTCGTGATTGAAGACGTGGTCGCCATCGCCACCCTGATTCAGGGCATCTTCGCCGGCGGCGGCGGCAACGAGCACAAGAACGTGCTGCTGCTGCAAGCGCTGGAAGAACAGACCGGCAGCGCGGAAAGTGCCTGCGCCCTGTGGAAAGACCTGCGCAATGGGCTGGATGCGGAATCCTCCGTCACCACCACCCGCTCCTTTGCCACCCAGTCACCGCCGACCCTGCCCGACCTGTGCCCGCTAAGCGGCGAGCTGGCCGGCCAGTTCCCCGGAGCCGTCATGTTCGACGCCGGCTCCTTCCAGGCCCATCAACCGTTGACCCATGAACCCTGCGGCCGACCCGGCCAGCCCCAGTGCCCTGAGGCACTGGGTAATGTCCCCGCTCTCCCCGGCACCGGTGTAGTCGGCGGCCTGCTGGATACCGTGGGCGATTTGCTCGGTGGCATTTTGTCCCTGTCATTCCTCCACGACGATGGCGCCCAACTGGGCTCCCAGTGGGCCACTCTCACCCGACAGGTTCGCCAGCTCGGCAACGCCTCCGAGGAGCGCCTGAGCGACGAACAACGACAGGAAGTCATGCAACGCATTGCCGGCATCGAAACCGGCCTTAACGGCCTGCGTGATGGCTTCCCGAGCACCATGTCCAATGCCCTGCTGCTCAATGCCAAGCATTCCGCCAGTGGCCAGCCGCTGGCCGTGTTCGGCCCGCAGACCAGCTACTTTGTCCCGCAGCTACTGCTGGAAATGTCTATCCATGGCGGCGACCTCAACACCCGTGGCATGACCTTTACCGGCCTACCCTATGTGGTGATCGGCCGTGGCCCGGATTTCGCCTGGAGCGCCACCTCCGGCAGCTCCGACCTCACCGACGTGCGCGTGGTACAGCGCTGCTCACCCGCCGAAGCCCCCGCCCACGGTGAAGGCGGCTATCAGGTCAACGGCCAGTGCAAACCCTTCGACGTGATCGACGAAGAGTGGGTGGCCCGCTGGAACCTGGCCTCCTCCACGGACCCGGAAGCGGTCGGCCAAAACGAAGCCGTCCAACGCCGCGTGATCCGCACCGAGGAGTACGGCCCGGTGATTGGCTTTGCCACCGTGTCCGGCCTGCCCGTGGCAGTGACCCGCCAGCGCAGCACCTACTTTGCTGAACTGGATACCGCGTTGCCCTTCATGCAGGCCACCCGCAATGAGGTGCACGATGTGCAGAGTTTCTACGACGTGTTCTACAACACCACGGGCAGCTTCAACTGGTTCTATATCGACGACCGGGATATCGCCTTCTTCCATTCCGGCGACTACCCCCAGCGTGCCAACGGCATCCACCCGGAACTGCCCAGCTGGGGCAACGGCCAGTACGACTGGAACGGCTTCCTGCCCCAACAGGCGCATCCCCAGGAGAGCAATCCGGAACGTGGCTACCTGGCCAGCTGGAACAACCGCCCGGCCCGTGACTGGTGGGCTGCGGACGCCCACGCCCCCTATGGCTCCGCCCACCGCAACGACATCCTTGATGTGCGCCTGCAACAACTGGTGGAAGAAGGCAGCGTCACCCGGGCACGCATGGTAGAAGCCATGGGCGATGCGGCCACCGTGGACCTGCGCGGCCAGGAAATCCTTCCCCATGCCCTGGCCCTGCTGGAAAGTGCGCCCGTCACCGGCGACCAGGACAGCGCCATCCGCCTGATGCAGGACTGGGTCACCAACGGCGCCATGCGTCGCGACCGGGACGGCAGCGGCAACTACGATGAAGAAGCCGCCGTGGCCCTGATGGATGCCTGGTACCCGCTGATGATCGATATCCTGCTGCCACAGGTCACCGCCGTGGAAGACGTGGACGGCCAGAACCTGTCGCTGATGGGTCGTGACAACAAGCCCGGGGCCGGCGGGTCCGCCTATAACAATGGCTACTACGGCTATGTAGGGCGAGTGTTGGAACAGGCTCTGGGTACCAGCGCCAACCCGTATCGGGCCCTGCGCTGTGCGGATAGCGATGACAGCAACGCCTGCCGCGATGCCCTGGCCGACAGCCTCAACCAGGCCATCGAGCAACTGGGCGGCATTGCCAGCATGGACAGCTGGAACGTGGACGAAAGCCAGGACCAGATCCAGCACCGCGCCATCGGCCTGTCCGGCGTCGCCCCCATCCACTGGCAAAACCGCCCCACCTTCCAGCAGGTAGTGGAATTCACCGGGCACCGGTAAAGCAGGAGCGAGTTGAAAGTTTAAAGTTAAAAAGCGCGGGGCAAGCTCAAGGTTTTGAAGGGCCGTGCCCGCGCCTTTACCGTTAACCGCGGGCACAGCATCGCAAGGCGTCCCTGCCTGGCCCGCGTTTCAACTTTGAACTTTAAACTATTCATTTCCCTTATCCCTCTCAATGCGCCCCATGCATTTGTCTAATGCGCCCATCGGCGTTAGCGTCTCCTACACATAAAAATTCTGATTTTCGGGAGAGCTACGCATGCGCGCCATTCTGTGTAAGGAACTGGGTCCAGCCAACACGCTGGTCATTGAAGACATCGCATCCCCTGCGCCGGGCAAAGGCGAAGTGAAGGTGCGGGTAAAAGCCGCCGGCCTGAACTTCCCCGACACCCTGATCATCGAAGGCAAATACCAGATCAAACCGGAATTGCCGTTTTCACCGGGCGGCGAAATGGCCGGCGAAGTGCTGGAAGTGGGCGAGGGGGTAAAAAACTTCAAACCCGGCCAGCGGATCATGGGCCTCACCGGTTACGGTGCCTTTGCCGAAGAAATCCTGGTGCCAGATAACCGGCTGATTCCGGTGCCCGATGGCATGGACGACCACACCGCCGCCGCCTTCTCCATGGTCTACGGCACCAGCTACCACGCGCTGAAACAACGGGCCAACATCCAGCCAGGGGAAACCCTGCTGGTGCTCGGCGCCAGTGGCGGCGTAGGGCTGGCTGCGGTGGAAATTGGCAAGGCCATGGGCGCCAAAGTGATCGCCTGTGCCAGCAGTGACGAGAAACTGGAAGTGGCCAGGGAAGCCGGCGCGGATGACCTGATCAACTACGCTGACGAAGACCTGAAAGAGGCGCTCAAGAAGCGTTACCCGAAAGGCGTGGACGTGATCTACGATCCCGTGGGCGACAAGTTCACCGAAGCGGCCCTGCGCAACATGGCCTGGAACGGTCGCCTGCTAGTGGTGGGTTTTGCCGCCGGTGACATCCCCAAGATTCCCGCCAACCTGGCGCTGCTGAAAGGCTGCTCCATCGTCGGGGTATTCTGGGGCGCGTTCACCCAGCAAGAACCGAAAGTGAACATGCAGAACATCATGGAACTGTTCCAGCTGTTCGGTCAGGGCAAGCTTAAGCCGCGCATCAGTCAGGTGTTCAAATTCGAGGAGTACGAACAGGCGCTGGCCGCGCTGACCTCGCGCACCGCCAAAGGCAAAGTCGTACTGGACGTGGCCGGTCAATAACCGCGCAACGCGGGGCGGAAATGGCCGCAAAGCCATTTCCGCCGCTTGACCCCGCCACCACACAACCTGCCTACGCCATTAACCAGAAAGGATTCTAGTATGAGCGCAATACCTGAAGATTTTGGGCCCCTCTCACGAACCAGCCCGTTCACGGATTTGCTCGGCCCGATCCACGAAAAGCGAGCCGCAAACGGGCTGATCATCGGCATGCTTGCAGAGAAAAAACACTGCAACGCCAGGGGCATTGTTCATGGTGGCGTTCTGGGGACCCTGGCCGATATTGCCATGGGATACAGCTCCGCGTTTTCCACCGAACCTCCCACGCCCATGGTGACGACCAGTCAAACCATGGATTATGTGGGCAAAGCCGAACAGGGGGACTGGATTGAGGTGCATACCGACGTGCAGAAGGTCGGTCGCAGCACCGCCTTTGCCAACTGCTATTTCCATATTGGAAGCAGACGCATTGCCAGGGCCAGCGCCATCTTCAGCGTCATTGCCTGAAAACGGCCATCCACCAAGTCAGGCTCGGCGGCCCCTTCATTCCCCTTTCAGCCTGCTCTCAACCCCGACCACTCTGATCAATCACCACCCCCGGCGCCCCGGCCTGCAGCAGCTCGCGCAGGTCGTCCGGCACCGTGGTTTTTTCGAACGGCTCGGTGGTCATCATCACGTACACCGCTTCCGAATAGGCAATGGCACGGCCATCATCCGCGTGGCGGATGTCTGCCTGAAGTGAAAACGAGGTGTTGCCCATATGAGTGAGTGAGACGAACACATCCAGCACGTCGTCAAAGCGTGCCGACGACTGCCATTGGGTCGTCAATTTCACCACCTGATTATCCAAACCATCCGCCAGCAACTGGCTGTAATCCCGCCCCAGGGCACGCATGAATTCGGTCATGGCGATGTCCACGTAGTCCCCGTAACGGGCGTTAAACACCACGTGCTGGGCATCGCATTCGTTGTAGCGCACCCGAAATCGAAAGCAAAAAGGATTGACCATACATCACACCTGATTCTGTGAAATCGCTGTATTGCGAGCAAACATACCGAAGAGTATGCTCGATATATTTTCGGAATTCTATTCCACAAATGGAGAGCCCATGACTACCGCCAGCGACGCCATGCCCCGCTACGCCCCGGAACGAATCGACGAGGTTTTCACGCCCCTGCCCCAGCGCCTGCAACACTGGGCCGATACCCAGGGCGACACCCCCGCCCTCTACGATGAAAGCGGCATGCTGACCTGGCGCCAACTGGTCGACAACATTAACCAGGTGGCCAACCAACTCATTGAGGCCGGGCTGAAACCTGGCGACACCGTCACCGGGTTATCGGAAAACAGCGCCCGCTACCTGACCCTGTTCCTGGGCACCCTGACCGCCGGCGGCTGCATGGTCCCGCTCTCCGGCATGGCCTCCGGCGACACCCTGGCACTGATGATCAACGATTGCGACGCGCGCTTCCTGTTTGTCTCCGACAAGCATCGTACCCTGATCGACCCCTTGCTGGGCGATCTGGACAACATCCCTGCGCAACACCGCTTCAGCCTGGATTTCCAGGCACCGGGGTGGCGCGCCCTGGATGACTGGATCGCCGACGCCGACACCAGCGCGCCGCATCACATCCCGCAGCCAGATGACCCGTTCAACATCATCTACAGCTCCGGCACCACCGGCGTCCCCAAAGGCATTCTCCACGATCACCGCATGCGCGCCCGTCAGCTGGAGCGAGTCACCGACCTGGGCTACGACCAGAGCGCCGTCGCCCTGGTCTCCACGCCGCTCTATTCCAACACCACCCTGGTGTGTGTGCTGCCTACCCTGTTTGCCGGCGGCACCCTGATCACCATGGCGAAATTCCACAGCCAGCGTTACCTGGAACTGGCCGAGCAACACCGCGTCACCCATACCATGCTGGTGCCCGTGCAGTATCAACGGCTACTGGATGACCCGGCGTTTGATCGCTTTGATCTGAGCAGCTTCAAGGTGAAATTCTCCACCAGTGCGCCCCTTCGTGCACCGTTGATTGCCGATGCCATGGCACGCTGGCCGGGTAATCTGGTTGAGTTCTACGGACTCACCGAAGGAGGGCTGTCCACAGTACTTAACTGTGCCGAGCACCCGGATAAATGGGCCACCGTGGGGCAACCGGGCGAAGGCTGCGAAGTGCACATCATCAACGAGGATCTGGAGGAACTGCCTGCCGGGGAAATTGGCGAAATCGTGGGCCGCAGCAGCGCCATGATGCGCGGCTACTACAAGCGCGAGGACAAGACCGAGGAGCTGCTCTGGACCCGTGCCGACGGTGCCGTGTTCTATCGCACCGGGGACATGGGCCGGCTCGACAGTGACGGCTTCCTTTCAGTGCTGGATCGCCGCAAGGACATGATCATTTCCGGGGGCTTCAATATCTACGCCGAAGACCTGGAAAAAACCCTGCTCAGCCACGACGACATCACCGATGCGGCAGTGATCGCCATTCCCAGCCGCCAGTGGGGCGAAACCCCGCTGGGGCTGGTGGTGCTGCGCGAGGGTTGCGATACCGACCTGACCACCCTTTGTGACTGGGCCAACCAGCAACTGGGCAAAGCCCAGCGGCTGTCCGCACTGGAACAACGGGACAGCCTGCCGCGCAGCACCATCGGCAAGATTCTCAAACGGGAACTGCGTGCCCCCTACTGGCAGGAACAGCCTCAATCCGCGCGGGGCTAAGCCTCACTGCCCCGGCCAACGGGTCGGGGCAGTCACTAGTTTATAAAAACCGCTCAATCGGCAACCGCGCCAACAACCACGCCGCCAACCAGCGCACCACGCTGACCCGCGGCTCACGATATAACACCTCCGGCACCCCCTCCTCACCGTCTGCCGCCCAAGCCAGCTTGCCGTCTTCCCGGGACAGCCGAAAACTGTTTTCCGGCGCCAACCCTTCTTCGATAAACGCCGCCACCTGTTGCCCCAGTTCGGCAGACGCCACGTAGTAACCCATCTCGGTATTCAGGTGCACCGAGCGCGGGTCGATATTGAACGAACCGACAAACACTTCGCGACGATCCAGCACCATGGCCTTGGTATGCAGGCTCGCCTGGGACCGGCCTTTGAACAATCGCACCTGGCGACGCAGCGCCCGGGCATTGGGCTGCAATTCATGCAATTCCACCCCCGCCGCCAGCAACCCCGGCCGATAACGGGAATAGGCACCGTGGGCGGCGATCACATCATTGGTCGCCAGGCTATTGGTCAACACGGCCGCACGGCCACCTCGCTGCCGAAAGCCCGCCAGCGCCTCCACAAAGGCGTCACCCGGAATAAAGTAACTGGCTTCCATCAGCAATTCGCGATGGTCTTTCCTGCCCAGTAACCGGGCCAGCTGCTCACCCATCAATGTCTGCTTGGCACCGCTGGCCTTGTCCGGGCTGTCGAACAACAACGCCGCCGGCGCCTGCACACATTGTTGCTCCTGCTTGCTCAGGTACTCGGTAAAAAACGCTTCGTGTTGGGGAAACAGGTAAGGATAACCTTTCAGGGAGGTGCGCCAGCGTCCCAACCAACGCCAGACCCGTTCCGCCGTGGCCTCGGTTCGGCGCCGGTAACTTTTCATGGGCACCGCCAGCGGGCTCTCCCAGAACGCATCAAACGCCGTGCGGGTATCTGCCACGATGGCACCCTGGGCATACAGATCCAGATCACGGAAATTGGTGGACGCATTGACGCCAAAATAGTGGTCGGCAATGTTGCGCCCGCCCACCAGCGCCCGCTCCCCGTCCATGATCCAGGCCTTGTTGTGCATGCGGTGATTAAGCAGCGGCGCATGGTAGAGCCACTGCAGAAAATATTTATAGCGACCCTTGAACGGGTTGAACAACCGCACCTCGATATTGGGGTGCGCATCCAGCGCCGCCCACTTCACATCCCGGCCCAACTGATTGGCATGATCCAGCAACATGCGCACCTTCACACCCCGCCGCGCCGCTTCCAGCAGACGATAGATCAGCAGCTTGCCGGTGGTGTCGTCATCCCAGATGTAGTACTGCACATCCAGCGTGCGCTGCGCCAGCCGCGCCAGGGTGACACGCAGGGTAAACGCCTGATCGCTGTCGGCCACCAGTGAAAAATATGACACCGGCGTGGGCGTCGAACCGGATGGTGTCTGGCTCATTGGCGCTCACCGTTTTGTCTCGGCGCTGGCCATGATGGTCGCCCGTCAATTTGCCAATCGATGCGCATACCTCGTCCTCTCTGCTCCCTGTCATGATGCCCTGATGACAGGAATATAAAACCTGACCTGAATGCCAACCCTGCCATACATTCAGCGGAATTCATCAAACTATCACGATCTTTTTACCGCATTTTCTTGTCACGGCGTCAGCCTTTTGGTCTCCCTCTTTCATTCAAGGATGACCGCACATGAACAGGCACGTTCTCACAACACCGGCCGTCACCGCTCTGCTCACTGCCCTTTGCGCCAGCGTCAACGCTGCCCCCTACGACTGGAACTACCCGGCGCCGATTAAATCCCCCGGCGCTAACGATAACGGCAAGGTCGTGCTCTTCGATGTCTCCCACGGCGGCACGGAAGGCAATGCGGACTGGGTGATCGACGGCGCTTTTTCCGACTTCGCCGATGATCTGGTCAGCGCCGGTTACACCGTGCAGGAATACCGCGGGGTGGATAAAAACAGCGACGGCGTTATCCAGTTTGTGGATGACTACACCAACCCGACCACCGCCAACAGCAACGCCAATGAAGCGGTCATCACCTACAGCGCCATCAGCCATGCGGATGTGCTGGTGCTGGCCGAAAGCAACCGCCCTTTTACCCAATCAGAATTACAGGCACTGGAAGATTTTGTGGCCGCCGGCAAGGGCATCTTCTTTGTGGCTGACCACTACAACGCGGACCGCAACCTGAACACCTGGGACAGCACCGAAGTGTTCAACGGCTATAACCGCTCCACCCTGTCCCAGTTTAATGTGGGCGGCAGCTACGGTGACCTGCGCAATCCCGGCACCGCCAGCGGCTGGCTGGCGCAGGAATTCGGCATTCGCTTTCGCTTCAATGCCATCGACTGGCACAGCGGCGCCAGCGGCATTGAACCGGCCAGCCAGGTAGAGGGACTGACCACCGGCGTGGGCCCGGTACTGATGGCCGGTGGCGCCACCCTGGCGATCACCGACCCGAACAAGGCCAAGGGCCTGGTGTATTTCTCCACCAGCGACAGCCCCAGCCGCTGGACCCACGCGGTGGATTCCGGGCTCTATTTCGGCGGCACCGCCGAAGGCCCCTATGTGGCCATCGCCAAGTCCGGCCCCGGCAAGGCCGCCTTTATCGGTGACTCCAGCCCCATCGAAGATGCCTCCCCCAAGTACAAGCGCCAGGACAACGGCAACACCAAGAGCACCTACCCGGGCTGGACCGATGCCGGCAACGCCGCCCAGCTCAGCATTAACCTGATCGACTGGCTGGCCACCCCGGAAAGCTACACCCAGTTCAACAGCAGCGCCCACCCGGCTGGCACCGCCACGCCAACCCCCATGGCCAGCGAAGAGCTGGACGACCCGGACAACGGCCAGCCCTGGAACACCCCCTCCGGCGGCTATAACCCCTGGGATGCCAGCACCTTTGACTACGGCGCCTATGGGGCTCCGGACGGCCCCGGTGGCAGCACTGGCGGCGGCACCGGAGACACCTTGTCCGTGAGCGAGGCACTGGCCGAACCCACGGGTACAACGGTGACGGTGGAAGGCGTGATCACCCAGGCCATCAACGGCGAGTACGCCCTGGAAATTGAGGACAGTGCCGGCAGCGCCACCCTTTACGTGAAACTGGATAGCCAGTACCGCAACGACTTCAGCCCGCAGAACAACCCGGCAGTGATCGGCGCAACCCTGCAGGTGAGCGGCGAGCGCGATGTCTACATGGGCGAACCCAGCATCGAATACGTCACCGACATGCAGCTGGTGGACGGTAGCAGTGGAGGCGGCAGCTGTGGCAGCAGCGGCGCGGTGTCGGTGAGCGATGCCTACGCCAGCAGCCAGGGCACCCCGCTCACCGTGGTGGGCGAAGTGATCGGCGGCGTCAACGACCCCTACGCCCTGGAGCTGGGCGACCTGAACAGCAGCACCAGCGTCTACGTGAAGCTGGAGTCCGACCAACGCGCCGAGTACAGCCCCGCCAACAACCCGGCCATGGTCGGCCAGACCCTGGAAGTGGACGGCGTGCGTGACCTGTACATGAACCACCCCAGCCTTGAATCGGTGAGCGCTCTCACCGTGATCAGCAACTGCCCCTGATTCGTTTTAAAAAATTCTCCGGCGGCGTTCGCGCCGCCCTTCCTTGAACCCAAACACAGGAAACACCATGAAGGCTTCACTGCGATCCCTGCTGGCCCTGTCCCTGGCCGGCGGCGCCATGCTCAGCGGCTGCGGCGGCGATGATGACAACACCCCCGCCCAACAGGACACCACCCCACGGGTGGATCTGCGCCTGATGGAAACCACCGATATCCACGCCAACGTGATGGACTACAACTACTACAGCGACAGCGTAGATAACGGCCACGGTCTGGTACGTACCGCCATGCTGGTCAAGCAGGCCCGTGAGGAAATTGCCCACCCAGAAAATTCCGCTTTGGTGGACAACGGCGACCTGATCCAGGGCAGCCCCATGGGCGACTGGCGCCAGGCGCAAGGGCTCACCAGCGGCGAAGTGCACCCGGTCTACAAGGTCATGAATGAAATGGCCTACGACGTGGGCAACTACGGCAATCACGAATTCAACTATGGCCTGGATTTCCTCGCCGAAAGCGTGGACGACGCCGCCTTCCCCTACATCAGCGCCAACGTATTCAGCGCCGACGGCAACACCCCCCACTTCGACCAGTACAAGCTAATCACCAAGACGGTCTACGACCGGAACGGCAACCCCCACGAACTGACCCTGGGCTTTATCGGCTTCCTGCCACCGCAAATCATGCAGTGGGACAAGAAGAACCTGGAGGGCAAGGTCACCGCCAAAGACATCAAGGCCACCGCGGAGTTACTGGTGCCACAGATGAAGGCGGAAGGGGCGGACATCATCGTCGCCATTCCCCATTCCGGCATCAACACCACCGCCTACTCGGAAGAGGCCAAGGCAGAAAACAGCAGCTGGTACCTGGCGGACGTGGAGGGCATCGACGCCATCATGTTCGGCCACAGCCACCTGACCTTCCCCTCGGACAGCTTTGCCAACACTGTTAACGTGGATCTGGAAAAAGGCACCATCAAGGGCGTGCCCTCGGTAATGCCCGGCTACTGGGGCAGCCACCTGGGCATCATCGATCTGAGCCTGGCACTCAATGAGGACGGTGAAAGCTGGACCGTGGTGGACAGCAAGGTGGAAGCCCGCGCCCTGGACCCGGACGGGGAGGCCGATGCCGCCCTCACCGCCCTGGTGAAGCCCGACCACGACGCCACCCTGGAATACATGGGCCAGGTGATCGGCGAATCCACCGATGACATCTTCAGCTTCCTGGCGGTGGTGAAGGATGATCCTTCCATCCAGATCGTCAGCGATGCCCAGAAAGCCTATGTAGAAGACGCTATTGTCGGTACCGAGCTGGATGGTCTGCCGGTATTGTCCGCCGCGGCCCCGTTCAAGGCCTGTGACCGTGACGGGGTCTGCGCCGAGGAAAGCAGCTTCACCGTGGTACCGGCCGGCGAGCTGCAAGTGAAGAACATTGCCGACCTGTACCTCTACCCCAACACCCTGATGGCGGTAAAAGTCACCGGTGCCGAACTGGAACAGTGGCTGGAATGTTCCGCCTCGCAATTTTTCCAGATCACGGATACCACCGACCGGCAGGAGCTGGTGGATTTCAGTGGCTTCCCCACCTACAACTTCGATGTTATCGACGGCGTCACCTACCAGATCGATGTAACCGAACCGGCCCGCTACGATCGTGACTGCGCCAAGATAAGTGACGGCACCCGTATCGTTGACCTGCAGTTCGACGGCGCCGCCATCGATCCGGCCCAAGAGTTCCTCATCGCCAGCAACAACTACCGCGCCACCGGCGGCCACTTCGCCGGCACCGGTGGCGACCATGTGGTGATCGAATCTCCGGACGAAAACCGCCAGGTAGTCGGCAACTACATCCAGGCCAACAGCCCGGTAACGCCCACCGCCGACAACAACTGGTCGTTTGCCCCGATCCTGGGTTACAGCAGTGATCTGCAAATCGTCTTCCGGGCACCCAACACCGACCGCGCCAAAAACTTCGTGGCCGACGCAGTGGCCGGAGCCGGTGGCAGCTTTATGGCCTCCCTGCTGGATGACAGCGGCAACGAAGCCATCTACGAGCTGAACCTGCAGCCCTGAGGCATCCATCCCGGCCTGCCATCACAGGGTAGGCCGGGTGACATCGCTGCACCCGAAACCACAAAACTGCCGTTACGGCTCTGCCAGGGGTTCGTCGTTTCTGATCCGCAGAAAACTGGCAAAGCGTGGCAGCCCCGTGGCGGTTTTGCCGAAATACTTATAGGTCACGGTGGCGCCCAATGGCGGCGGCGTTTTGCGCTGTTTATCGGTAAAGCCGGTGCCCAACCGGAATTGCCGGCCATCGTCCCGCTGCACCACCAACGCCCCCAGCATGCCCCGGTACTTGCCTTTCCCTTCCGTGTGGCCAACCACCACGGCTTCCGCATCCTGGTACGTCTTCACTTTCAGAATCGCATCACTGCGGCCCGCCTGGTACAGGCTGTCCCCGTGATGCAGCATCAGGCCTTCACCCCCCGCCGCCATGACCTTGTCCAGCCGCTGCAACAGTGCCGCGTGGCTGGACGCGGGCTGCTGCTCTATCACGGAAAACGTATAGGCATTACTGGCTGACGCCAGCGCCTTCATTTGTTGAATACGCTGCGAGAAGGGCGCGCCACTGGCGGGCAGATCAAACACCTTGTATCGAATCTGCCGCCACTCCTTTGCATCGGGCTGCAACCGGCGTACCGCAGCAGACACCTCCGCAAAACGCCCATGCCCCATCCACAGCTCTCCGTCCATGGGCGTATCCGGGTAACCGCGCACAAACCAGGCCGGCGCCTTGATCACGTGCCCGCCTTTGCTGATCAACTGCTCCCCATTCCAGTAGGCCCGCACCCCATCCAGCTTTTCGCTGACCCAATACCCCTGCAGCGCCATCCCTTTCTTATAACTCTGCGCCAGCTGCAGTGCCGGGCCCTGGGCCAGACACCAGCCGGCCATTATCCACAGGCCAATAATGGCCAGTCCTTGCCTGCTCTTCACGGCATCCTCCCCGGTTTATGTCAGGCTGGCACCATGACAGATTCCGGCCGCGCGCCCTGTCCGTTTGCGCATACCGGTGATGTAAGCCATAACGGTTTGCAACAAATCGCGATCGGCTGCATCCAACAGGCAGGAGGTAAAAAATTATGCGAATTATCACATTAATGGGATTGCTGGTGATCAGCGCACCGAGCCTGGCTGCGGAAGCCTATTTTGCCGGTGGCTGTTTCTGGTGTACCGAGTCCGATTTTGAGCAACTGGACGGCGTGAGCGAAGCCATTAGTGGCTATGCCGGCGGTGACGAGGTGAACCCCAGTTATGAGCAGGTGGCATCCGGAAACACCGGGCACACCGAAGCGGTCAAGGTGATCTACGACCCCGAGATAGTCAGCTATGCCAATCTGGTGACCTGGTTATGGCGTCATATCGACCCCACCGATGCCAACGGGCAATTTGTGGACCGTGGCAAACAGTACCGTAGCGAAATTTTTTATCAGACGGCTGACGAGAAAAAAATCGCCGACGCGTCACGGGCCTCTCTGGAAAAAAGCGGGCGTTTCGACAAGCCCATCGTTACCAATGTCACCAAACTGGATACCTTCTATCCGGCCGAAGACTACCACCAGAACTACTACAAGACGCACTCCATCAAGTACAAGTACTACCGCTATCGCTCCGGCCGGGACCAGTTCCTGGAAGAGCACTGGGACGACCCGAGCCACCGACCCTGGCTTGAAAAGAATGTCACCCAGTCATGGCAAGGGCCGGATAATTTTGCGCGCCCCAGCGACGACGAACTGAAAAAATCCCTGCCGGAACTGGTCTACAAGGTCACCCGTGAAGACGCCACCGAGCGCGCCTTCCAGAACCGTTACTGGGATAACAAGGCCGCCGGTATTTATGTGGATGTGATCAGTGGCGAGCCGTTGTTTTCATCGAAGGACAAATACAAGTCCGGCACCGGCTGGCCCAGCTTTACCCAGCCCATTGATAAATCCTTTATCACTGTCCACGAGGACAACACCCTGTTCACCACCCGAACGGAAGTGCGCAGCCGCTATGCGGACTCTCACCTTGGCCACGTTTTCGCAGACGGCCCCGCGCCCACCGGGAAGCGCTGGTGCATGAACTCCGCCGCGCTACGGTTTGTTCCCGTCGATCAAATGGCAGAACAGGGCTACGAGAAATACCTCTCTTTATTTGAATAATGATTTTGCAAAAAAAAGCGCGGATAGTTTTCCTGTTCGCGCTTTTTTGTGTGTTAATTTTTCGTTTTTCTCTTACTGTTTTTTCAATTTTCCTGCACCGGTGACCAACAGCAACAAGACACTTCCGGCAATAACACCCAATACCAGATTCGCCAGCATGGGCGCCACGACACTGAGGATTCCCGACAACGGCAATGACGCCATGGCGTCGTCCAGATGATGCAGGGCATCGTGGCTACCCGGCAAGCCGTGAAGCAAAATGCCGCCCCCTACCAGGAACATGGCCGCCGTACCGGCGACAGAAAGAAACTTCATTAGCCGTGGCGAAAAGCCCACCAGCATTTTCCCCAGCGCTTCGCGAACTTTTCCGCCTTTCTCCCTGGCCGTTTCGATCAGGTGCAAACCCGCATCATCCATTTTCACGATACCGGCCACCAGGCCGTAGACGCCAATCGTCATGCCGATGGCAATAATACTGACCACCATCACTTGCTGCACGAAAGGTGCAGCTTGCACTGTGCCCAGGGCGATCACGATGATTTCTGCAGAAAGAATAAAGTCCGTGCGCACTGCGCCTTTAATCTTGTTCTTTTCAAAAGCGACCAGGTCCACATTTGGATCCGCCATGGCCTTGAGTTTTTCCTCATGCTTCCGGTCATCTTCTTTGCCATGGAAAAAAGTGTGTGCCAGTTTTTCCACCCCTTCGTAGCACAAGTAGGCCCCGCCGAGCATCAGCAGCGGTGTAATCAACCAGGGCAAAAAAGCGCTGATCAACAGCGCCGAAGGCACCAGAATAAACTTGTTGCGCATGGAGCCTTTGGCTACCGCCCAGACCACCGGCAGCTCACGTTCCGCACGAACGCCGGAGGTCTGCTCCGCATTCAACGCCAGATCATCCCCCAATACCCCGGCGGTCTTTTTTGCCGCCACCTTGGTCATTACCGATACATCGTCAAGCACCGCTGCGATGTCATCGAGCAACATTAATAAACTGGTTCCAGCCACGTTATCTATCCTTGTAAATGGAGTTGTGCCTCAACAATTAACTCGCCAAGACTATCACGCCTCGGCACCCTCTCTATTTGGCAGCGGCAAGCGCGGCCGGTTAATGGCGATCGCCGCGATACCGGCAATGGCCAGTGCCCAGCAATAATGAATGGAACCGATCAGCGCCAGGGGGGACAGCTTGGCGATGGAGCAGGCCAGCAGCACCTGGGCACCGTAGGGAATCAGGCCCTGCACCACACAGGAAAAGATATCCAGCAGGCTGGCGGAGCGACGCAGGTCCACGCCGTGGTCGTTGGCGATGTCCCGGGCCATTTCACCGGTGAGCACGATGGCCACGGTATTGTTGGCCACGAACACATTGGCGAATACCACCAGCAGGGCAATGCCCACTTCACCGGCCCGCTGCAGGGGAAGCTTGAGCCAGCGGGTCAGGCCGTGGATGCGTTCAATCACCCAGCGGGTGCCGCCCTGGTCGGTCATCAATTGCGATAACCCACCAATCAACATGGACAGCAGCATGATCTCGAACATGCCTTCGAAGCCCGTGTAGATGGCCCCGTTCATACTGGCAAGTGTGTAGTCCGGCATCATCACCATGCCGGTAATGCCCGCCGTGACGATGCCCACGATCAGTACCGCCAGCACATTCAGGCCACAAAGCGCCAACCCGAATACCAGCAGGTAGGGCACCACCAGCGCAAACCGGAAGGGCTCAGCTTCCACCTGGTGCTCCCCACCGCCCAACACGATCAGCAACAGCACCGTCAGCGCCGCCGCCGGCACGGCAATCCAGATATTCACCCGGAACTTGTCCTTCAACGACACGCCCTGACTGCGAGTCGATGCAATGGTGGTATCGGAAATCATCGACAGGTTGTCGCCAAACATGGCACCGCCCACCACCGCGCCCAGGGCCAGCGGGACGGACAGCTCCGTGGCCCCGGCGAAACCGACGGCAATGGGGGCCGTGGCCGCAATGGTGCCCATGGAGGTACCCATGGCGGTGGCGATAAAGGCAGAAATCAGAAACAGGGCAGGCAACACCCACTCGGCAGGAATGATGGTCAGCCCCAGCTGTACGGTGGCGTCTACACTGCCAATGCTGTCACTGACGCTGGCAAATGCCCCGGCAAGCAGGAACACCAGGCACATCAGCAACAGGTTGGGATGACCGATCCCCGCCAGCAACCGGTCCACGCTGGTGTTCACCCTTTTTCCGGCCACCCGGGCCATCAGCATGGACAACACGATGGCCGCCATGGCCACCACCGGTGCCTTGATCTGGTAGAACGCGAAGTCGGTGCCGGCGGAGGTGTAATAAAGCCCGCTACCGAGAAACACCACCAGAAAAAACAGCAGCGGAATCAGTGGCCAGGCCCGCGGAGAAGGCGCCGCTGGCGTCATGGGTTCTGTCATGGAAGGCCCCGATCAGTCAATGATCGGCCCAGTGTAGAGATTTCGTCAGCAAGTCGGTAGCAGCGCCTCTCTCCCTGTAGGAGTTCCCTTCCAGGGGACGAACGGCGATAGATCGGCGCCAATCCACCATAGGCGCTATGGATTTCGCTTGCAGGCAAGCTCCCACATCTCAATCACAAGGCGTCCGCAAGAAAGGAAGGCTTTCTGTGGGAGCGTGCCTGCACGCGAAAGCACTGAGGCGCGAACCGCGGGGCGATCAGGGAGGGCAGAGCCCGGCAGGTTTCAAAAAAGATGGCTGCCGTTCGACTCTCTGTCGCCTCGCTGCGCTCGGTTCGTCCCCTGGAAGGGAACTCCTACAGCGGCTTCGTGCCTGGGTGTTCGTAGCTCGAGGCGCGTTGCTGGCCTTTTCAGAACGTATCCACAAACGGCCGACCGCCGTGTCGACCGGTCTTGAACCCGGAGGCATTCAGCCCGCGCAGAATCCACTGGCGGCTTTCCATGGGATCAATCACCGCATCGATTTCCAGGAAGCTGGCCATGTTCATCGCCTTGCCCTGCTGGTAGGCCTTGGCCACCAGCTTGTCGAACAGGCGCTGCTGTTGTTCCGGTGTCGGCTGAGCCGCCAGTTCTTTGGCGAAGCCCAGTCGCACCGCCCCTTCCAGCCCCATGGCGCCAAACTCGGCACTGGGCCAGGCGGCGGTAAACAGCGGTGAGTGGAAACTGCCGGCGGCCATGGCCTGAGCACCCAGGCCGTAGCCCTTGCGCAATACCACGGTGAAGAACGGCACCGCCAGGCTGGCGGCGGTGACAAACATGCGCGACACATGCCGCACGGTGGCCTGTTTTTCCGCTTCCGGGCCGACCATGAAACCGGGGGTGTCGCACAGGGATACCATGGGCAGCCCAAAGGCTTCGCACAGCTGCATAAACCGCGCCGCCTTGTCGCCACCCACGGCATCGATGGCGCCACCGAGGTACTGCGGATCGTTGGCGATCAAACCGAAGGGTTTGCCTTCGATGCGTACCAGCGCGGTAATCATGCCCGGGGAAAACGCCTTGCGCAGTTCCAGCACCGAACCGCTGTCCGACAGGGTCTCGATGACAGCGCGAATGTCGTAAACGCGGGTGCGTTTTTCCGGGATACGGTGGCGCAGTTCACGCTGATCCGCCGCCTGCCAGTCCATCTGCGTACCCTGAAAATAAGACAGGTACTGTTTGGCCACCGCCACGGCCTCGGCTTCATCTTTTACCCGCACATCCACTACCCCGTTAGGGGCCTGCACGCTCACCGGCCCGACTTGCTCCGGGGTAAAACGGCCCAGGCCACCGCCTTCGATCATGGCCGGCCCGGCCATGCCGATGGAGGCATCTTCAGTGGCAATGATCACATCACAGCAACCCAGCAACGCCGCGTTGCCGGCAAAGCAGCGGCCAGAACCGATGCCCACCAGTGGCACCTCACCGGACAGTTTCGCCATCGCCGCGAAGGTGTGGCAATCCAGCCCGGCCACGCCGACAAAATCCGTGTCCCCGGGGCGGCCGCCGCCCCCTTCCGCAAACAGCACCAGCGGCATCTTCCATTGCCCGGCCAGTTGCAGCAGGCGGTCGGTCTTCTTGTGGTTCATCATGCCTTGGGTGCCGGCGAACACGGTGTAGTCGTAGCTCATGGCCATAACGCGGGCGGCCTGTTCACCAAATTGATCGGCGTTGACCGTGCCGGTACCGCCGATCAGTCCATCCGCCGGGCTCAGGGTCTGCAACTCTTCGGCACTGCGGCGACGACGCTGGGCGGCCAGCGCCATGGCGCCGTATTCCTGAAAACTGCCCGTATCCAGCAGATCGCCCAGGTTTTCCCGGGCGGTGCGCTTGCCCTTGCGGTGACGTTTCTCCACCGCGTGTGGGCGCCCTTCATCGCTGATCCCGTGATGGCGATCCAACACATCCGCCAGATCCTGGCGGATATGATCCAGGTCCACACTTTCTTCCGTGGCGACAGCCGAGCCCTCCACCTCACCGGGAGTGACAAACAGCAGCGGCGCCGCTTCGTTCACGGCATCCCCTTCACCCGCCGCCAGGCTGTGAACCCGGCCGGCCGTGGTAGCGCGCACCTCGAACTCCATTTTCATGGCTTCCAGTACCGCCACCACCTGGCCCACCTGCACCGCGTCGTCTTCCTTCACCAACAGGGATACCAGCACGCCGGTGGTCGGGCTGATCAGGGCCTCGCTACCCGCCGGGGTAGCCACCGTCTGCGCCTGCGGTGACGACGCCACCGGCAGATCCGGGGTGATCTCATCAGGCAGGGCCGCCAACAACGCGGCAAGATCGCTCTCCACATAGCGGGTGGTCACCGCATTGGCCTGCACCGCATCACTGGCCAGCAACGCCTGCAGCAGCGGCAGGTTGCTTGAGACGCCGGCAATACGGGTCTGCTTCAGCGCCCGGCGGGCACGCTGCAGCACCGTGGCATAATCCGCACCCGTCACGATCAGCTTGGCCAGCAGGGAATCGTAGGCCGGGCTCACCGCGTAACCCGCATAGCCGTAACCATCCACGCGAATGCCCGGCCCGCTGGCCGGCTCATAGGCCGTGAGGGTGCCGGCGGACGGCGTGGTGCTGCCATCGGCCTTGAGGGTTTCCATATTCAGCCGTAGCTGTACCGCCATGCCGTCACAAACCGGGGCGGTTTCCAGCTTCAGGTCGACCAGGCTGGCCCCCGCCGCCAGATGAATCTGCGTCTGTACCAGATCCACCCCGGTGACCTGCTCGCTGACGGTATGCTCCACCTGCACCCGAGGGTTGGCTTCCATAAAGAAGTGACGGCCTGCGTCCGGCTCCACCAGAAATTCAAAGGTGCCAATACCCAGATAGTTCACCTCGGCGGCCAGGGTCAGAGCACTGTCGATAATGCGATCACGGAGGGCCGCATCCAGCCCCGGCGCAGGCGCGAACTCCACCAGTTTCTGGTGACGGCGCTGCAGGGTACAATCACGCTCCCACAGATGGCTCACCGCCCCGCTGCCATCCCCCAACACCTGCACTTCGATATGCCGGGCAGCGGGCACCAGCTGCTCCACATACACCGCGTCATTGCCAAAGGCCGCCTTCGCCTCCGACTGACAACGCTGAAACGCCGCTTTCAGTGCTGCCGGGTCAGTAACCGCTCGCATACCGCGTCCGCCGCCGCCGCTCAGGGCCTTGATCATCACGCCACTGCCATCGAGGGACGCCATAAAGGCCTGCGCCTCCTCCATCGTCACCGCCTGCGCGGTGCCCTGCACCAACGGCACCTGACACTTCGCCGCCAGCGCCCGGGCCTCCGCCTTGTCGCCAAACAACCGCAGAGTCTCGGCCCCAGGCCCGATCAACGTCAGCCCGGCTCGGACACACTGTTCGGCAAACTCCGCATTCTCCGCCAGAAAGCCATAACCGGGATGAATCGCCTCACACCCCTGCTCCCTGGCGATGGCAATCAACTGCGCCCCATCCAGATACGCCGGCACCCCACGCCCCGGCAACGCCACCGCCTCATCCACCTGACGGACATGCAGCGATGCCTGATCATCCTCCGCAAACACCCCCACGGAGCGAATCCCCAGATCCGCACAGGCATTGGCAATACGAATAGCAATCTCGCCACGGTTGGCGATCAGGATGGCAGCAAACGGGACGGGCACGGCGGACTCCAGTCTTAGATTCGACGGCAAAGACCACAGTGTAGCCAGTTGGGGTTATCGATGGCATTGATCGGGGTGCATAACCCCTTATGCATCAGGTTAATGCAGGCAGCGCCAGACAAGCACCACTGGCATCCATGGTAAGGCGCGGGAATTCCGCTCTGTGCCGTGCTAACTTTCCCGTTCAGATTGGCAACCACCAGAGCGCTGGGGCCCTGGTCACACCAGAAGGGATAATCATGTTACGGATCGCTGCTCTGCTTGGGCTGCTGCTTGCTTCCTCCAATACCACCGCTGCCGGGCTGACCGGACTGTGGGTTGGCTACTATAGTTATACGGATAATCACCGCGTGCCCATGTCCGTAGCGATTCAATCGGATGGCCAACAATTCGTTGGGCAGATGATCGAACCCAACACCTCGAAGAATCCATCCGATGTGGGCCGCCCCGCCATTATCTTCGGCACTATTAACGGCACGGCGGTGGTGTTCGACAAGGCGTACTTTTCCGATGTTGAGAGCACCAACCCCGTGATGCTCAAAGACGACGCCAAACGGGTCCGCTACAAACTGGAGGCCATCGACAATGGCCAAACACTGTTTGGACGGTGGTCTGTCGGCGGCATGTCCGGCAGGGCAACGTTCAAGCGCATGTCCGCAAACATCGTGGACAAGCTGCCGTAGGGCAAGCCCGTGGTTTATTACAGGGCCCACTTTTCCTTTTTCCCGAAACACGATCTCAAGAGCGCCAACCATGGATTTAGCACTCACGCATAAAACCGCACTGGTAAGCGGGGCTCACCGTGGCACCGGCCATGTCATTGCCAGCACGTTGGCAGAAGAAGGCGCCACGGTGGCGCTTCATGCGTTTACGCAACCGCAAGCCGATGAGGCCATGGCAGCCATCACGAATCCGGCGCTCAATATCGTCCCGGTGGTGGGCGACTTGCTCACCGCTGACGGCACCCAGCAGGTGATGGATCAACTGGCGCAACAGGGCTTGCAGGCCGACATCCTGGTGAATAATTACGGTACTGCGCTAATGGGAAAATGGGATTCCCTCACCACCGAACAGTGGCTGGAAGCCATCAATGTGAATGTGCTCAGCGCCGTGCGCCTGATTCAGCACTGCACGCCGCACATGAGGGAAACGCAGTGGGGACGCATCATCAACCTCAGCACCATCGGCGACCATCAGCCGAATTCCATCATGCCGCACTACTACGGCGCCAAGGCCGCACTCTCCAATGCCTCAGTGAGCCTGGCCAAAGAACTCAGCCATACCGGCATCACCGTTAATACCGTCTCCCCCGGCCTGATTCACACGCCAGAAGTGGAACGCGCCTACCAGGCAAGGGCACAGAAAAAAGGCTGGCCCACGGATTGGGAATCCTTGCAGGAAAAGATTGTAGAGCATGACTTCCCCAACCCCTGCGGCCGCCTGGCCACCCGCCAGGAAGTGACGGACCTGGTGGTGTTCCTGGCCAGTCCGAGGGCCGGGTTTATTAACGGGCAGAATATTCGCGTGGATGGCGGTGCGGTTCGGTATGTTTAGCGTATCGACAAAGGAAAAACTAACCTTAACGTCCTTTGGGAAATGGGAGACTTGATCCCAAGCCGATACGATGGGAATTGAGAGGCGTGCCCCCGAAGCACTGTGCCTGCTTCTTGCCTACAGAAAAAAATCACGTCATTACTAAGAAAAAACCGTCTGATCTCATTGCATCGACACCCGTCACACCGCTTCACTTTTGGTAATGACTCAAAAACAAAGCGGTGGTTTGCGATGCAAGCTCACGACGTTCCTGCACCGTCAGCAGCGGCGTAATCTGCATTAGCTGCGGCCAGAAGCAACCGCCTTTAATCAAGCTATGAACCTGCTGGCTGGCGACCTCGTGATCCAGCTGCTGCAGACGGTCATCGGCGACCGCCGCCTTGATCCACCGGGTGATCGCCGGTTCATGGGCTGCCAGTTTTTCTACTTGCTCGCGCAAGGCGTCCGGGCGGTGGAAAAAATGATCGAAGGCGACCCGGTTCAGGTCGATGTATTGCTGGCTACAGATCACCTCGATTTCCAATTCGATCAGGGCACAGAGCTGGCTATGCAAATCGGCATCCGGATCATAGTCACGCCCTTCATGCACCGTGGCTTGCTGCCATAGCTCCGCCATCAGCGTCATGATCAGCACTTCCTTGCTGGCAAAGTGGTTGTACACCGTGCGCTTGGACACCTGAGCCAGGGCAGCCAGTTCGTCCATGCTGGTGTTGTGTACGCCATGCTCCTGAAACGCATCCCGGGCGGCCTGCAGAATGGCTTGGCGCTTCAGTTCACTTCGGGTCGGGTTTGTCTCGCTCATATGGCTTCCGTTATCCGGGCAGGTCTGGGGGAACGGGGCAACTTTACACTAAGTAGTTTACTTTTCCTAAATCGTCCGTAAACTACACCGTATAGTTTACATTGGTGGCAAATGAAAAAACGCAGATTGATAATGACAGGAGTGCTTGTGATGGCCGTCAGTCTTTTCAAGGCCTGTTCCTCACCGGAGCAGAAGTTCTACAACACCGGCATGACCTCCAGTGGTGGCGCGGCCAACCTGTGGGAAATTGCCAGGATGTACTTGCGCACCAAGCGCGAGGCCCCCACTCCTGCCAGCCCACTTCCGCTGCGCCCTATTCCTGCAGCCGAGCTGGCCGAGCCGGGCAATCACGCCAAAATCTATCGGTTAGGTCACTCCAGCACCCTGATTCATCTTGATGGCAACACCCTGCTGACCGACCCGGTATTTAGTGAGCGGGCCTCACCGGTCCAGTGGGCCGGGCCGAAGCGTTTCCATCCGCTACCGTTTAGCCTGGCCGATCTGCCTGCCATTACCGCTGTGGTCATCAGCCACGACCACTACGACCATCTTGACCGAGACAGTGTGCTGGCGCTGGACCACAAGGTTTCCACCTTTCTGGTGCCGCTCAAAGTAGGCAATCACCTGCGTCGCTGGGGCATTGCCGACGACAAAATCGTAGAACTCGATTGGTGGCAGTCCCATCACATCGGCAGCCTGCAATTTACCGCCACCCCGGCCCAGCACTTCTCAGGCCGCAGCCTCGGCGACCGCGACAACACCTTATGGGCCAGCTGGGCCATACAGGGCCAAGGCGGAAACATTTTCTTTAGTGGTGACAGCGGTTACTTCGACGGCTTCCGCGAGATTGGCGAACGACTGGGCCCCTTTGACCTGACCCTGATCGAAACCGGCGCCTACAACCTGCTGTGGCGCAAGATTCACATGTTGCCGGAGCAGAGTGTGCAGGCCCATATGGATCTCCGCGGCCGTGCCATGCTGCCCATCCATAACAGCACCTTCGACCTGGCTCTTCACGACTGGTTTGAACCTTTGGAGCGGGCCACTGCGGCGGCACAGAAGAATAATATCCATTTGCTCACCCCCATCATCGGCGCACCGGTGATGGTGAAGCAGCCACGGCAAACCCCGCCCTGGTGGCGCGACACCACTGAGCCAGCCTCACTTGAAGCTGCTACGGCGGCGGCCGCAAGCGATATGGCTGCCCTCAAAGGCCAACAACCCTGACCCAGCCTGAAAGCCTACCCTAACGTTGAACTGTGGCATCGGTATCAATCCCAGGGTTGTTTGCCCGGTGTCGCAATAACCCCGAATCAACAAATTAAAGAGTGAAAGCAATGAGCACTAATCCATTTGGACATGAGGGCTGGACGCCCAAACGTATCGGCTCCCTGGCCGGCAAGACTTACGTGATCACCGGGGCCAATTCCGGCGCCGGGTTTGCAGCCAGCGGCATTTTGTTGGCGAAAGGCGCCCGGGTCGTGATGATGAATCGCAATCCAGACAAATCGGCTGCCGCTATCGCAGCCTTGAAACAGCGCTTTGGCAACAACGTGGATGTTTCTTTCGTTCAGCTGGATCTTGCTATGCAGGATTCCGTGCGTAAGGCAGCGGCACAAGTGCTGGAAACCGTGCCCCGGATTGATGCCTTGATTTGCAACGGTGCCATTGCCCAAGTAGCCAAGCAGGAGATCACCCCGGACGGCGTTGAAAGCCAACTTGGCGTAAACCATTTTGGCCATTTTTTGCTGAGCGGTCTGCTGTTTGAGCGCATTGAGGAATCCGCCGGCCGTATCGTGGTCGTTGGCAGCAATGCCTATAAAATGGGCTTAAAGAAAATTCAGTTCGACGATCTGAATTTTGATAGCAATTATACCGCCTGGAATGCCTACGCACAGAGCAAACTGGCGCAAATGATGTTTGCTTATGAACTGCAACGTCGCATCCATGCTGGCGGAAAGCAGGTAGGTGTCTTTGTTTGTCACCCCGGTGCATCACGGACCAATTTGTTGATGGATACGGCCAGCACCTTCAATAAAATACTCTGGTCCTTGCTTTCCCGCTTCATCGCCCAATCTGCGGAAAAAGGCGCGTGGCCGGAAGTCATGTGTGCAACGGAAAGCGACCTGGAAACGGAAACACTCTATGGCCCGACAAAACGCGTGGATACGGTCGGCCCAGTGGGCGAATGCGCCCTTGATCCGGTGGCGCTCAACACGGAAATGGCATCCACACTGTGGAAGACCTCCGAGCAGAAAACCGGGTTTGTATGGCGGCTGTAATTCTGCTCCCTTATGCATCAACCTCGGGGTTCGAAACAATGAACTCCCCAACCCCCGTGGCCGCCTGGCGGCCACGCAGAAAGGTGTGGACTTAGTGATGTTTCTTGCCAGCTCCGCCACTGGATTCATTGATGTGCGGTATAATCGGGGGCGGGGTGCGATTAGCTATGTTTAGCCCGTTGTGGAGGCACGGGGCAGACCTGACTCCCGTGGCCCTTAACGTCAGTCCAACATCAGTAATGCGCTATAGAGCCTCTAGGAAATCCGCCAATTCATGCGTGTCCCCAATTTTCCCCAATTTTTTGTAATAACATCCAAAATGGATTTCAACCACTCATCCTGATCCGTAGATTCTATTTTGATTACTGGCTTCATCCTCGAAGTCACCCCAAGATTTAACGCCCCAAGCTGGGGCTTATTTTGCGTTTTGGAGCGAAGCGACAGCAAAATAAGTCCTGCTGGCTTGGCTTGTTATATCCGTCATTAATCAAGTAGCTCTTTCCGAGCAAGGTTTATCTGCTCCCGGGCGGCGCCATATGGAAACGAGATATTGTGCTTCTTCCAGCGCGACTCCGACAGTTTAAGTGCCTCCTCAATCGCGCTGAGAAAAAACTCAGACGCTGCTTCCTTATCCGCGCTCTGTGCTACTTCCTCGGGAACCGCGACCTGAATCATGAACCCTTGCTCTTTAGAGGAAAACCGTCCAGTACGGAGGCCAGTATAGGGCGGGCTGATCAGCGACCCCGGAAAGTGGAATACGACGTTGAGGAAGGGCTGACTTTCATTGCTCTTGAAGTATCCCCACACGCTCTTTAGTGCGCTTTCGCATGGCAGGGATTCCGGCCCGCCCATCACCGTGCCTATGGATATGGTCACGGACTCTCCTCCTCAGACATAACAGGTATTAGGGAGCCGGCTCGAATATCCAATGAACGCGCCGGCTTCATATTACAGTTATCAAATTTGCATATCGCATGATAAAACCAGAAAAGTCAGCAGGTTACAAATCCCGCTGAGACCGCATTATTCAACCTGTTGACTTCTTCTTTTCCCAAATCAATAACACAACCCTCAATATGAATTACTAACAGGAGAGTTTTGCTTTAGGTCAGCCGAAACAAGCAAGGATTGGATATCGCGCCGCCAGCGACGCTCCTACGGCAAGGTTATTGTTGCCAGCCAGGCACCCATAAAAAAGCCCGGCAACGCCGGGCTCGTTATTAATTATTCACTGCCTTTATTCAACCGTCACCGACTTGGCCAGATTCCGCGGCTGATCCACATCGGTCCCGCGCAGCACCGCCACATGATAGCTGAGCAACTGCAAAGGCACGGTATAGACGATCGGGGAGATGGTTTCCGGTATAGCCGGCATGTTCAGCACGTGGATACCTTCGCCTTCTTTTACGTGGGCGTTTTTGTCGGCGAAGACATACAGTTCGCCGCCACGGGCACGCACTTCCTGCAGGTTGGATTTCAGCTTTTCCAGCAGTTCGTCATTCGGCGCCACGGAGACCACCGGCATTTCGCTGTCGACCAACGCCAGGGGACCATGCTTCAACTCACCCGCTGCATAGGCTTCGGCGTGAATGTAGGAAATTTCCTTTAGCTTGAGCGCCCCTTCCAGCGCCACCGGGAACTGTACGCCACGGCCCAGGAACAGGGCATGGTGTTTTTCCACGAAAGCTTCGGAAAGTTTTTCGATGGGCTTGTCCAGCGCGGCAGCCTGTTCAATCAGGTTGGGCAGCTGGCGTAACTCTTCCAGGATTTTTTCAATCTCGCTGTCAGCCAGACCTTTTTGCCGACCCAGTGCCAGCACCAGCATCAGCAACCCAACCAGCTGGGTGGTAAATGCCTTGGTGGACGCGACACCGATTTCCGGGCCGGCCTTGGTGAGGAACACCAGCTCCGATTCGCGCACCAGGGAGGAGCTATCCACATTACACACCGCCAGACGGCCCACGTAGTTGGGTGACTGGGTGTCACGCAGGGCCGCCAGGGTGTCGGCGGTTTCGCCGCTTTGAGAAATGGTGACGAACAGGGTGCCTTCCGGCACCACGTGCTTGCGGTAGCGGAATTCACTGGCCACTTCCACCTGGCAGGGAATGCCGGCGATGTCTTCCAGCCAGTAACGGGCCACCATGCCGGCGTGATAGCTGGTGCCGCAGGCGACGATCTGCACGGTTTTTACCTTGTCGAAAATCGCCGGGGCTTTTTCGCCGAAGGCCTCGATCAGACTTGCCGGGTTGTCGATACGACCTTCCAGGGTTTTCTGGATTGCCGCCGGCTGCTCGAAGATTTCCTTCTGCATGTAGTGGCGGTATTCACCCTTTTCCGCATCTTCATGGGTGCCGTCGAACTCGTGGACTTCACGGGTTGCCGGATTGCCGGCCGCATCCACAATACGCACGCTGTCGGTGGTGATTTCTGCCTGGTCGCCTTCTTCAAGGAAGATAAAGCGGTTGGTCACTGGCAGCAGGGCCAGCTGATCCGATGCGATGTAGTTTTCGTCAATGCCCAGACCAATCACCAGCGGGCTGCCAGAACGAACGGTGACCAGCTTGTGCGGTTCCGAGGCGTGAATGACGCCCAGTGCGTAAGCGCCATCCAGTTTTTTGGTGACCGCCTGCACGGCGTCAAAGAGATTCAGGCCACTGTCCAGCGCCTGGTGTACCAGGTGGACGATGACTTCCGTATCGGTCTGGGATTCGAAGTGGTAGCCGCTGGCTTCCAGTTCGTCTTTCAGTTCCTGAAAGTTTTCGATGATACCGTTATGCACCAGCGCCAGATCACCACCGGACATGTGCGGATGGGCATTGGCTTCTGACGGCTTGCCATGGGTGGCCCAACGGGTATGAGCAATGCCGGTGAAGCCTTGCGTCTGTTCTTGCGTGGCAGCCTCTTCCAAACCGGCAACCTTGCCCTGACGACGCACACGACTAATACCGCTATCATTCAACAGTGCCACACCGGCGCTGTCGTAACCCCGGTACTCGAGCCGTTTGAGCCCGGTGATCAAGATGTTTGTCACGTTACGCTGGGCAATGGCCCCGACAATTCCACACATGCTTAATTTTCCCTAATTCTGTTTCTGATAGTGGATGTTCGGATGGTGATAACGCCTATCTCCACCCTACAGATACCGTTGTAACGCGGGTTGCGCTGTCAACTCTCCACTATCAACTGTCAACTTTTCTTCGTGGGGCGCTTCCAGTCGCTGACGTTGCGCTGTTGGCCACGAGCAACCGCAAGACCGTTGTCGTCCACATCCTTGGTGATGGTGCTGCCCGCCCCGACGGTGGCGTTTTGGCCGATGGTTACCGGGGCAACCAGTGACGAATTGGAACCAATAAAGGCGCCGTCTTTCATCACTGTCTGGAATTTGTTGGCGCCATCGTAGTTGCAGGTAATCGTCCCCGCGCCCACGTTCACTCCTTTACCAATCTGGCTGTCACCGATGTAGGTCAGGTGGTTCACCTTTGAGCCTTCGCCGATGTATGACTTTTTGGTTTCGACAAAGTTGCCTACCTTGGCGTTATCAGCCAGTTCCGTACCCGGCCGCAAGCGTGCATAAGGGCCCAGCTGGCAGTTTTCACCCACGATGGCACCGTCGATCAGGGTGTTGGCTTCTACCACCGTGCCGGCACCAATGTTGGCGTCGCGAAGAATGCAGTTGGGGCCGATGACCACGCCTTCTTCGATGGTCACGTCGCCTTCCAGGATCACATTGACGTCGATGATGACATCGCTGGCGATCTGCACGCTGCCACGGATATCCAGGCGGGACGGGTCCAGCAGGGTGACGCCATCGCGCATCAGCACTTCTGCTTGAGCCTGTTGGAAAATGCGTTCCAGCCGAGACAGTTGCACCCGGTCATTTACGCCATCCACTTCCCAACCTTCGTTGGGCTGCAGGGTTTCCACGTTCAGGCCGGATTGTGACGCCATGGCAATCAGGTCGGTGAGATAGTATTCACCCTGGGCATTGTTGCTGGAAAGTTTTGGCAGGCTTTCTTCCAGAAAACGGCGAGAGCACGCCAGAATGCCGGTATTGATTTCCTGAATGCCCAGCTCGGCTTCGCTGGCATCTTTCTGTTCCACAATGCGCTGCACATTGTTCTGCCCATCACGGACGATGCGGCCGTAGCCATTGGGATCGTTCAGGGTCAGCGTCATTAGCGCCAGGGTGTTGTCGTCCACGGAGGCGACAAAATCTTTCAGGGTTTCCGGGCGGATCAGGGGGACATCACCATACAACACCAGCACCATGTCTTCTTTCACATGAGGCATGGCCTGCGCGACCGCATGGCCGGTGCCGAGCTGTTCGGCCTGCTCTGCCCAGGCCTGTTCACCGGTGACGGTGGCTTTTACCTGCTCGCCACCATGGCCATACACAATGACGATATTGGCCGGGTTCAGCGACGCCGCTGCATCAACCACGTGCTGCACCATGGGCTTACCTGCCACTGCGTGGAGCACCTTGGGCAGGGCGCTTTTCATGCGCGTTCCCTTGCCCGCCGCCAGAATCACTACTGCTAGACTCATACCCTGTCCTTGTCTTTTTGCTTGCGCCAGTGCCTTGTTATACCACCGCGTCACTTCAGTTTCTGTACTTGTACCCTGTTTTATCCAGGCCATCTCACAATGACAGAAACAAAAAAGGGTAGCACTTGGCTACCCCCTTCTGTGTTGAAGAATTGCAAAAGATGCTTACCGCGTCTTTTTCTTCAACTGTTCGATGGCACGCAGCTGTGCAACGGCTTCTGCCAGAGTGGCGGCGGCACGGGAGTAATCCATTTCGGAACTCTTGCCTTCCAGCGCTTCTTTGGCACGGGCCTTGGCACGCTCTGCTTCAGCGGCGTCCATGTTTTCAGCGCGCTCTGCGGTATCCGCCAGTACGGTGACCAGCTTGGGCTGCACTTCCAGGAAGCCGCCGGATACGTAGAACACTTCTTCTTCACCATTCTGCTTCTTCACCCGTACCGGGCCCGGCTTGAGCCGGGTCAGCAGCGGGGCGTGGCCAGGCATGATACCGAGGTCACCTTCCACACCGGAAGCTACCACGATTTCAACCAGGCCGGAGAACAGCTGGCGTTCTGCACTTACAATGTCGCAATGCACGGTCATCGCCATTTGCTTGTCTCCCGGGTGCAGGTTACTTGCTACGCTTGTTGTAGGCTTCGATCACTTCGTCGATAGAGCCCTTCATGTAGAAGTCCTGCTCCGGGATGTGATCGTAATCACCGCCAAGGATGCCCTTGAAGCCCGCGAGGGTGTCTTTCAGGGAAACATACTTGCCCGGGGAGCCAGTAAATACTTCGGCCACGAAGAACGGCTGGGACAGGTAACGCTCGATCTTACGGGCACGAGATACGGTCAGTTTATCGTCTTCTGACAGCTCGTCCATACCCAGAATCGCGATGATGTCCTTCAGCTCCTTGAAGCGCTGCAGTACGGTTTGAACGCCACGCGCAATGTCGTAGTGCTCTTGACCGATAACCAGCGGATCCAGCTGACGAGAAGTGGAATCCAGCGGGTCGATCGCCGGGTAGATACCCTTGGAGGCGATGTCACGGCTCAGGGATACAGTGGAATCCAGGTGCGCGAAGGTGGTTGCCGGAGACGGGTCAGTCAAGTCATCCGCAGGTACGTATACCGCCTGTACGGAGGTAATGGAACCGGTCTTGGTGGAAGTAATACGTTCCTGCAGAACGCCCATCTCTTCCGCCAGGGTCGGCTGGTAACCTACCGCTGAAGGCATACGGCCCAGCAGTGCAGATACTTCGGTACCGGCCAGGGTGTAACGGTAGATGTTATCCACGAAGAACAGTACGTCGCGACCTTCGTCACGGAACTTCTCAGCCATGGTCAGACCGGTCAGCGCTACACGCAGACGGTTACCAGGCGGCTCGTTCATCTGACCGTACACCAGCGATACTTTATCCAGTACGTTGGAATCCTTCATTTCGTGGTAGAAGTCGTTACCCTCACGAGTACGCTCACCCACACCGGCAAACACGGAGAAACCGGAGTGCTCGATCGCGATGTTCCGGATCAGCTCCATCATGTTTACGGTTTTACCAACACCCGCACCACCGAACAGGCCGACCTTACCGCCTTTGGCGAAAGGACAAACCAGGTCGATTACCTTGATGCCGGTTTCCAGCAGTTCGTTGGTCGCTGCCTGGTCTGCATAAGTAGGTGCAGCACGGTGAATCGGCATACGCTCGTCTTCACCAATGGGGCCGGCCTCATCAATCGGGCGACCCAGCACGTCCATGATACGGCCCAAAGTCTTGGTGCCCACGGGAACCTGAATCGGCTCGCCGTTATCAGTCACGCCAAGGCCGCGCTTCAGACCTTCGGTGGAGCCCATGGCGATAGTACGTACCACGCCGTCGCCCAGCTGCTGCTGAACTTCCAGGGTGGTTTCAGTACCGTCCACGGAGAGGGCGTCATATACCTTCGGTACGGTTTCGCGTGGGAATTCCACGTCGATCACAGCACCGATGATCTGAACAATACGACCGCTACTCATGCTTGCATCCTCTTAACTTGCGTTTTTGCCGCGTTAATCTGCTTGACGATTAAACCGCAGCAGCACCACCAACGATTTCGGAGATTTCCTGCGTAATAGCAGCCTGGCGTGCTTTGTTGTACACCAATTGCAGATCACGAATGATGTCACCGGCGTTATCGCTGGCGGCCTTCATGGCGATCATACGTGCTGCCTGCTCACAGGCATTGTTTTCAACCACACCCTGATACACCTGAGACTCAATGAACCGCACCAGCAGTTCGTCGAGCAGCTCTTTCGGGGCTGGCTCGTAAATGTAGTCCCAGTGGCGCTTGAGCTCTTCATCACTACCCGCTTCCAGCGGCAGCAACTGAATGTTCTTGGGCGACTGGGTCATGGTGTTCACGAATTCGTTGTACACGATGTACAAACGGTCGATCGCACCGCTTTCGTAGGCATCCAGCATCACCTTGATGGAACCGATCAGGTCATTCAGGTGCGGGGTATCCCCCAGGCCTGTGACATTCGCTTCCACGTTGCCGCCAACGCTCTTGAAGAAAGACATGCCCTTGGAACCGACTACGCAGTAGCTGGCCTTGACACCTTTTTCTTGCCATTCCTTCGCGCTTTTGACGACATTCTTGAGCAGGTTGACGTTGAGGCCACCGCAGAGGCCCCGGTCGGAGCTCACTACGATGTAGCCAACGTTCTTCACTTCCCGCTCTTGCAGGTAAACGTGCCGGTATTCCAGATCGGCGTTAGCCAAGTGAGCAACCACCTGACGCATACGGCTGGCGTACGGCTTGCTTGCCGACATACGCTCTTGCGCCTTACGCATCTTGGAGGCTGCTACCATTTCCATTGCACGAGTAATTTTCTTCGTGCTCTGGACGCTGGCAATCTTGCCTTTGATCTCTTTACCGCTGGCCATAGGAACGTTCCTTTATCAGCGAATTACCAGGTCTGGGTGGCTTTGAACTGATCGAGAGATTCTTTGATCTCAGCTTCGATCTCGCCGTTGTAGTCACCCTTCTCGTTGATTTTATCCATCAACGCTTTCTTTTCGCTGTTCATGTAGTCCAGCAGAGCGGCTTCGAAGGAGCCGATTTTCTCGACTTCCATACCTTTCAGGTAACCTTCGTTCGCGGCGTACAGCACAACACCCATTTCAGCAACGCTCATCGGGCTGTACTGCTTCTGCTTCATCAGCTCGGTAACGGCCTGACCATGCTCCAGCTGCTCGCGAGTAGAATCGTCGAGGTCGGAAGCGAACTGGGCGAATGCGGCCAGTTCACGGTACTGAGCCAGAGCCAGACGAATACCGCCACCCAGCTTCTTGACGATCTTGGTCTGGGCTGCACCACCTACACGGGATACAGACACACCGGCGTTCATCGCCGGGCGAATGCCGGAGTTGAACAGGTCGGTTTCCAGGAAGATCTGACCATCGGTGATGGAAATCACGTTGGTCGGTACGAAGGCAGAAACGTCACCACCCTGGGTTTCGATGATCGGCAACGCGGTCAAAGAACCGGTTTTGCCTTTCACTTCACCGTTGGTGAACTGCTCAACATAATCTTCGTTTACCTTGGCGGCGCGCTCCAGCAGACGGGAGTGCAGGTAGAACACGTCACCAGGGTAAGCTTCACGGCCCGGCGGACGACGCAGCAGCAGGGAGATTTGGCGATACGCCCACGCCTGCTTGGTCAGATCATCATAAACGATCAGTGCATCTTCACCGCGATCGCGGAAGTATTCGCCCATGGTGCAACCGGCAAACGGTGCCAGGAACTGCATGGAAGCCGGATCAGAAGCGGAGGCCGCAACGATGATGGTGTTTTCCATCGCGCCGTGCTCTTCCAGCTTGCGCACCACGTTGGCAATGGTGGATTGCTTCTGGCCGATGGCAACGTAGACACACTTAATGCCGGAGTCTTTCTGGTTGATGATCGCATCAACCGCAACGGCGGTCTTACCGATCTGGCGGTCACCAATGATCAGCTCACGCTGACCACGACCGATTGGCACCATGGCATCGATAGACTTGTAACCGGTCTGAACAGGCTCGTTAACTTCACGACGCCAGATAACGCCAGGCGCTACCTTTTCAACCGCATCGGTCTGCTTGGCATCGATCGGGCCTTTGCCATCGATCGGGTTACCCAGAGCGTCAACCACACGACCCAGCATTTCGGGGCCAGTGGGGACTTCCAGAATGCGACCGGTACAACGGACTTTCTGACCTTCGGCCAGGCCCAGGTAATCACCCAGTACCACGGCGCCGACAGAGTCCTGCTCCAGGTTAAGGGCCATGCCGTAGATGCCGCCCTCAAACTCGATCATCTCGCCGAACATCACGTCGGCCAGACCATGAATGCGCACAATACCATCAGATACGGAAACCACCGTACCTTCGTTGCGTGCTTCGGTGGAGGTATCAAGTTTCGCGATGCGCGACTTGATAATCTCGCTGATTTCGGACGGGTTGAGTTGCTGCATCTCTAATCCCTCAAACTCAAGAGTTCAGTTGCTCTGCCAGACGGTTAAGTCGGCCGCGCACACTGCCATCAATTACGGTATCGCCGGCTCGCACCAGCACGCCCCCAATCAGGGATTGGTCGACGGAAGTCGTGACATTCACTTCCGTTCCAAGGCGTTTCTTAAGCGCTGCTACCAGCTTGTCGGTAGCGGCATCGTCCAACTCGAATGCAGAGATCATCTCCACATCGGTGAACTGCTGCTGTTCGGCCAGAAGCTCGTGGAACAGTTGCAGGATGATCGGCAAAAGCGGCAGACGCTTGTTTTGCGTCAGTTGCGCAACGAAGTTGCGCACGCTTTCGTCCAGCTCATCACCACAGACTTCTGCAAAGGCAGAAGCCTTGGTGGCGTCATCCAGTTCCGGCTGGTCAAGGTAGGCACGCATGGAGGCATCACCTGCCACTGCTGCTGCCAGGCCCAGCATCTTCTCCCACTGCTCCAGGGCATCGTGTTCTTTTGCAAACACAAATGCGGCCTTGGCGTAGGGGCGTGCGATGGTGGTCAGTTCAGCCATGGGTTACCCGTATTCTCAGAGTTCAGCCGCCAGCTGCTCAAGCAACTGCGTGTGTGCGTCCTGGTTTACTTCGTTGCCCAGTACCTTTTCGGCACCGCTCAACGCCAGTACAGCCACTTCTTTACGCAATTGCTCGCGAGCCTGATTAACCTCTTGGTCAATCTCAGACTGGGCCTTGGCAATCAGACGCTCACCTTCGGTGCGCGCTGCATCTTTTGCCTCTTCCACAATCTGATTAGCCCGGCGATTGGCCTGATCAATAATTTCGGCCGCCTTCTCTTTAGATTCTTTGAGATTGGCGGTCGCCTTTTCCTGCGCCAGCTCCAGATCACGCTCTGCCCGATCCGCGGCACTCAGGCCTTCGGCAATCTTCTGCTTACGCTCATCCAGCGCCCGTGAAATCGGGGGCCAAACGAACTTCATGCAGAAGAACACAAACAGGGCAAACCAAATGGCCTGGCCAATTAGTGTCGCATTAATATTCATGCCAACACCTCAATCCGCGTTGCTTTAGATTTCCCTAAATCGGGGCTTAAACGTTAAAGCGCGATTTACTGGAAAATCAGCAGGAACGCGATAGCGATACAGATAATCGGCACAGCATCCAGCAGACCAGCGATGATGAACATGCGGGTTTGCAGCATCGGAGCCAGTTCCGGTTGACGAGCCACAGACTCGAGAAAACGGCCACCCATCATGCCGAAGCCCAGACCTGCGCCGATGGCCGCGAGGCCAGCTACGATAGCAGCAGCAAGAAATTGAATGCCTTCCATCTTTACACTCCCGTTAAGTGCTTGGTTGGTTTAATTAAAAACCGGTTTAAAAAATCTTAGTGGTCTTCGACCGCCATGCTCAGGTACACGATTGTGAGTACCATGAAGATAAATGCCTGCAGGGTGATAACCAGAATGTGGAATACCGCCCAGGGCCAGGCACCAATAAACTGCCAGGCGCCCATCATGGCAGCCAACATAATGAATACGAACTCACCGGCGTACATGTTGCCGAACAGTCGCAGACCCAGTGAAACCGGCTTGGCCAGCAGACCGATGGTCTCCAGCAGCAGGTTCACAGGCATAAGCAGAGCCTTCAGGACCGGGTTGCTGGCCTCGAACGGATGCAATGTCAGGGTACCCACAAAACCGCCCAGACCTTTTGCCTTGATGGTGAAGAAGATCACCAGCAGCATCACAGAGAAGGACATGGACAGGGTAATGTTCGGGTCGGTGCTGGGCACGATCTTGAAGTAGGCTTCCTGGGCAGTCCAGCCGAAGAAGGACGTCATGATCCAGCTAAAGGTGCCCGGAATGAAATCAACCGGGATCAGATCCATCAGGTTCATCAGGAACACCCAGCAGAAGATCACCAGTGACAGCGGCGCCACCAGTTTGCTCTTGCCGTGGAAGGAGTCGCGAACCTGGGTATCAATAAATTCAATAATGCTTTCGACGAAGTTCAGGAAGCCGGAAGGAACGCCGGCGGTGGCCTTGCGGGCACCCATCCAGAACAACAGGCACATGATGATGCCGAGACCGCCAGACCAAGCGAGAGAGTCCACGTGGAATGCCGCGAAGCCCATGTCTTTGGCTTCGTTACCGTTACAGGCAAAGGTCCAAGTGCTTTCGGTCAGGGTTTGCGTATCGCGGCCGTCACACTCACGGACATAGCCGGCCGGCAGTTCGCCATAGGTCAGATTACCCAAGTGGTGCTTGATGTAGTCTTGCGCGTTACTACCAGCCATAGAATGCCTACAGTCTCAGTCGTTTTGCCCGTCTTGCCCTGCTGTGCGTCCGTCGAGACGCGCGACCTGAATCCAGCCCACGACCTGGGCGATCAGGAAGCCTAACAGCAGAACCATTGCACTTTTCATTTCCCGCGCTTCAGGGACCTTGGAGAATGTCAGCCAGAACAGCAACAACATGATTGCGATCTTGCCCATCTCGGCCCGCATCGCTGCGGTGGCCATGCGTTTTGGCGCACGGTTGCCCGGGTGCATCCATATCTGGAAACCGCCCCAGGCATAAGCGATCAGGCTGATAGTGCCGCCCCAGGCAGCCACCAGACCGGCGAATACGCCAGCCAACCCGGTTACCAGCAGCCCAAACGCCACAATAGTGGTTAGCTGAGCGCGCATTAAACCCCAGAACAGAGCTCTGTCGGGCTGAAATTCGTTGCTGGTCACCGTGAGCCTCTTGGCTGATGCAAAGTGATGCCACATCAGGCGCTAAGGTCTCGGGCACCCCTGATCTTTAGCGCGGCGAAGTATATGGAGTTGGCACGCAAGAGGCAACCGCCGTACGCGGATTGTTGGTCAAACTTCGCGCATCAGGAACGACTTTTCGCAACAGGATGTGCACAAAACAAGAATGAACCTGATTCAGTAAAAAGAATGCCCAAATACGTGTTTTTTGTATACCTGCGTGATGAGGCAATGACGCCTGAGCCACAGGCCTCACGGACAGAACAACGCCAGATTGTCTGGTCGCCAACGAACCGGCACCGCGACAATGACTCTGCAGCCTGCACGGGGAAACAGCTTGTTGCAATCTTCCCGCCGCAGGCAGCGTCATTCGATTATTTGATATGCGCCAGAATACCGTCCAGCTCGTCCAGGTTGTTGTAGCTGATCACCAGCTTGCCCTTCTTGCCTTGCTGCTGGATCTGCACCGGTGCCCCGAGGCGATCCGACAGGTCGCTGATCAACGCCTTCACGTTGGGATCTTCCTTTGGCGCCGCTGGTTTGGCCGGTTTCGCTTTCTCGAAATCCCGGACCAGCTCTTCGGTCTGGCGCACCGACAGCCCCTTGGCGACCACGGTGCGAGCGGCTTCGATCTGCTTGTTGCCCGTCAGGGCCAGCAGCGCACGGGCATGGCCCATTTCCAGATCGCCGTGCTCAAGCAGCTTTTTGACGTCGGATTCCAGGCTCATCAGACGCAGCAGGTTGGTGACCATGGCGCGGGATTTGCCCACCGCATCCGCCACCTGCTGGTGGGTAAGACCAAACTCTTCTTTCAGGCGACCCAGCGCGATGGCCTCTTCCATGGGATTGAGGTTTTCCCGCTGGATATTCTCGATCAACGCCATGGCGATGGCGGCTTCGTCAGGCACCTCGCGGATCACCGCCGGAATGGTATCCAGCTCGGCCATCTGCGCGGCGCGCCAGCGGCGCTCACCGGCAATGATCTCGTAACGCTTGTCACCCAGAGGGCGCACCACGATGGGCTGCATGACGCCCTGGGCGCGGATGGACTCGGCCAGCTCTTCCAGCGCATCCGGGGACATGTCCCGGCGTGGCTGGTAGCGGCCCCGCTCCATGCACTCCACCGGCAGGTGGCGCAATTCGCCATCGCGGGGACGCTGATCGGGCTCCCCCGTGGCCTCACCCTCGTTCTGCAGACTCACTTCTTCCTGGTGCCGCTGATAGGACTCATTGCTGCTAAGCAGGGCATCCAGGCCCTTGCTGAGACCGCGTTTACGCTTTGCCGCCATGATGTTTCGTTCCTTATGAAGCTGCTGCAGGCTGGGCCTTGAGCGCCTGCTCACGACGCAGAATCTCACCGGCCAATGCCAGATAGCTGACCGCACCGCGGGATTTCGGATCGTAGGTGATCACCGGCGCACCGTGGCTGGGCGCTTCCGCCAGCCGCACGTTGCGCGGGATAATGGTCCGGTAAACCTTGTCGCCGAAGTGGCTGATCAGCTGGTTGGACACATCGTTGGACAGGCTGTTGCGCGGGTCATACATGGTGCGCAGCAGGCCGCCAATGTGCAGCTTCGGATTCAGCACCGTGCGGATTTTCTCGATGGTGTTCATCAGCGCGGTGAGGCCTTCCAGCGCGTAGTACTCACACTGGATCGGCACAATCACGGAGTCCGCCGCCGTCAGCGCATTCACGGTGAGCATGTTCAGGGACGGCGGGCAATCAATGAGGATGTAATCGTACTGGTCCCGGATACGTGCCAGCGCATTGCGCAGGCGAAATTCCTTGGCGCTCATGTCCAGCAACTGCACTTCCGCGGCAGTCAGGTCGCCATTGGCCGCGATCAGGTCAAACCCGGAATCTTCCGGCGTGCCTGTTACCGCCTGCTCGATGGCCACGTCATCGCACAGCACATCGTAAATGGTGTAGTCGGTTTCAAACTTGTCCACCCCGGACCCGGTGGTGGCGTTGCCCTGGGGATCGATGTCCACGAGCATCACCTTTTTGCGGGTGGCCGCCAGCGACGCCGCCAGGTTGACACTACTGGTGGTCTTGCCCACGCCGCCTTTCTGATTGGCTACGGCAAATACGGTGGTCACTGCGTTCTCCTTGATTTTACGCCTGACGCCTGGGGCCGAATGCCTGACGCGGCACCCCGCTCGACATCAGGCCTTGTTCACTACCACCAGGGTGCGGGGCTCATCCAGTCCCGGCACGGTCAGGGTGTGATGGCGCCCTTGCCACTGCGTCGGCAGGGTGGCCAGTTCTTCTTCCGTGCTGGCCGCTTTCATGGCCAGCAAACGGGTATTGTCAGTCATTATGGGCGTCATCAACGCCAACATGTCCGACAAGGAAGCAAAAGCGCGACAAATAATCTGCGATGGGGCTTTACGGTACTGTTCCACGCGACCGTGCACAACCTCCACGTTATCCAGCCCCAGCTCCCGGCGGGCCTGGCGCACAAAACGGGTTTTCTTGCCGTTGGAGTCCAGCAGCACGAATGCCTGCTGGGGGCGGGCCACCGCCAGAATAATGCCAGGAATACCAGCGCCGGTGCCCACATCCAGGGTGTCGCCCTCACCCAGATGAGGCAGGACCGCCAGGGAATCGAGCAGGTGGCGGGTAACCATCTCCTGCGGATCGCGAATGGCGGTGAGGTTGTAGGCCTGGTTCCATTTAACCAGCAGGTCCACATAGGCCAGCAACAGGCGCGACTGGTCGTCACTCAGGGTAAGGCCCAGGGTATCGATGCCCCCGGCCAGGGTGTCAGAGAGACTCATGCTTGTTGGGCGGCCTTCTTTTGATGGTGATGTTTTTTCAGGTAAATCATCAGCAGGGAGATGGCCGCCGGGGTCACACCGGGAATCCGACCGGCCTGGCCCAGGGTCTGCGGGCGAATCTCGCCAAGCTTCTGCTTCACTTCATTGGACAGGCCTTTTACCTGGCCGTAATCGAATTCCGCCGGCAATGCGGTGGTTTCTGCGGCACGCAGTTTCTCGATTTCATCGGCCTGGCGATCGATATAGCCAGCATATTTGGCGAGAATTTCCATCTGCTCGATAACCGCGCTATCCGGACGCTCCGCCAGCGCCACCGCGTCCGCCAGATTGGCGTAAGTCAGCTCCGGGCGCTTGAGCAAGTCGAGCAGATTGTATTCGTGGGCCAGGGGCTTCTCGATCAGGGCATTCACCGCCTCGGCTTGCGGCGTTTTCGGCCGCACCCAGGTGCTCTTCAGGCGCTGCTCTTCCTGCGCCATGCCCTCGCGCTTGGCGTTAAAGGCAGCCCAGCGCTCATCGTCCACCAGGCCCAGCTCGCGGCCTTTTTCGGTGAGTCGCAGATCGGCATTGTCTTCACGCAGCAACAGCCGGTATTCCGCGCGGCTGGTGAACATGCGGTAAGGCTCCTGGGTGCCCATGGTGATCAGATCATCCACCAGCACGCCGATATAGGCCTCGTCCCTGCGCGGGGTCCAGGCGTCTTTGCCCTGGCTCAGCAGCGCCGCATTCAGGCCCGCCAGCAGCCCCTGGGCGCCCGCTTCTTCATAACCGGTGGTGCCATTGATCTGGCCGGCGAAGAACAGCCCCGGCATGTGCTGGGTTTCCAGGCTGTGCTTGAGATCCTGGGGATTGAAGTAGTCATATTCGATGGCGTAGCCCGGGCGGGTGATATGGGCATTTTCAAAACCACGAATGGAACGCACCGCCTGCAGCTGCACATCAAACGGCAGGCTGGTGGAAATGCCATTGGGGTATAACTCGTGGGTATTGAGCCCTTCCGGTTCCACGAAAATCTGGTGGCTGTCCTTGTCCGGGTAGCGGTTCACCTTGTCTTCGATGGACGGGCAGTAGCGGGGCCCCACCCCATCAATGACACCGGTGAACATGGGGCTGCGATCAAAGCCGCTGCGGATGATGTCGTGGGTCTGGGCATTGGTGTGGGTGATGTAGCAGCACACCTGCTGCGGGTGTTCTTCCACCTGGCCCAGATAGCTCATCACTGGCAGCGGGCTGTCGCCCCACTGCTCTTCCATTACCGAGAAGTCCACGGTCTTGCCGTCGATGCGCGGCGGCGTGCCGGTTTTCAGGCGATCGACACGGAACGGCAATTCCCGCAGGCGCCGCGCCAGCGCATTGGAAGGCTGATCTCCGGCGCGCCCGCCCTGGTGGTTATCCATACCAATATGGATCACGCCGCCCAGGAAGGTCCCCGCGGTGAGCACCACGGCATCGGCCATGAAGCGCAGGCCCATATTGGTGACTACCCCCACACAGCGACCGTTTTCCACAATCAGGTCGTCCACGGCTTGCTGGAACAGGGTCAGGTCCTGCTGGTTTTCCAGGGTCCCGCGAATGGCGGCCTTGTAGAGCTCGCGATCGGCCTGGGCACGGGTGGCGCGCACCGCCGGCCCTTTGCGGGCATTGAGTACACGAAACTGAATGCCACCTTTATCGGTGGCACGGCCCATGGCCCCGCCCAGGGCATCGATTTCACGCACCAGGTGGCTCTTGCCGATGCCGCCGATGGCCGGGTTACAGCTCATCTGGCCCAGGGTTTCGATATTATGGGTGAGCAGCAGCGTTGAAACGCCCATGCGCGCAGAGGCCAGTGCCGCCTCGGTACCGGCATGGCCGCCGCCGATCACAATCACGCCAAATCGCTGGGAAAAATCCATCGTTTACTTACCTTGCAGGGCTGGCCTGCTGCTCAAAATATAGTCAATCCGGGCGCGGTAGTATAAAGAGAACGCCTCACGCTGCAAGCATCACGGGACGCGCCAGAATCAGCGCAGCACCGAAACGCCAGCTCGCGCAGGAGAAACAGCCGTATCGACACTCTGATCCGGCCAGTTTCGAGTTGCGAGAAACGAGTTTCGAAAGGCATAAACCACAAACAGGCACTGCCTGAAGGTTTTCGTCACTCGACACTCGTTACTCGCTTCTGTTTATCGCGCCGCCAGCGACGCTCCTACGGAGCGCATGCAGCGTGCAGCGTGTTGCGTGTAAGCTATTCTACTATAGAACCTAGAAGTCACTTAACCAGGAACGCATTTGGAATCATTGAATCTCTTTCTGCTGATCGGCACCGGTCTGATGTTCACCGGCCTGCTGCTGGGCTCCCTGAGCGCCCGTTTCGGGGTGCCGTCCCTGCTTATTTTTCTGGTGGTCGGCATGGTGGCCGGGGAAGACGGCCTGGGTGGTATCGAGTTCGATGATTTCTCCACAGCCTATGTGATTGGCAACATCGCCCTGGCGGTGATTTTGCTGGATGGCGGTCTGCGCACCCGATTAAGCACCTTCAAGCTGGGCCTGCGCCCGGCCCTTAGCCTGGCCACCCTCGGCGTGGCTATCTCCGCCGCCCTGGTCGGCGCCTTTACCACCTGGCTGATCGGGGTGGACTGGCGGGTAGGCCTGCTGCTGGGTGGCATTATTGGCTCCACCGATGCGGCAGCGGTATTCAGCGTGATCAAGGGCGCCGGCGTCACCCTGAATGAGCGGGTGGCAAGCACCCTGGAAATCGAATCCGGCCTTAACGACCCCATGGCGATCTTTATTACCCTGATGCTGGTAGGGCTGCTGGTGGACCCGGATGCAGAGTGGGGCATCGGCATGCTGGTGACCCTGCTGCAGCAATTCGGGCTCGGCGCTCTGTTGGGGCTATTGCTGGGGGCGGTGATCAGCGAGGTGTTATTGCGGGTCCGCAGCAATGAAGGCCTGCACGCGCTGCTGTTGTGCAGCGGGGGCGCCATGGTATTTGCCATCACCAATCTGGTGGGCGGCTCCGGCTTCCTGGCGGTCTACCTGACCGGCCTGGTGGCGGGGAACCGCCGCGGCGGCACCGGCGACAATGTGCTCAAGGCCATGGATTCCATGGCCTGGCTGGCCCAATCCGGCATGTTCCTGATCCTGGGGCTGCTGGTCACGCCCTCCCGGCTCACCGAAAACCTGCCCTGGGCCCTGGCCGTGGCGGCCTTCCTGATGTTGCTGGCGCGCCCGGTGTCCGTGTGGCTAAGCTTGCTGCCCTTTCGTTTCACCTGGCGCGAAGAAATCTTTATCGCCTGGACCGGGCTACGTGGTGCCGTTCCCATTGTGCTGGCCGTGTTCCCGCTGCTGGCCGGGGTCGAGCAGACCTATCTGCTGTTTGATATCACTCTGGTGGTGGTACTGATTTCCCTGCTCGGCCAGGGCGCGAGCCTGCGGTTTGTCGCCCGCAAATTAAAAGTCTCGATACCACGGACCACCGAACCCAAGCAGACCGTGGCCCTGGCCGCCCCCCGCGACCGCTACCTGATGCAGTTTGAAGTGGAAGACGGCGCCAAGGCGGTGGGCAAAAGCCTGGCCGAGCTGGGCGAAGACGAACGTACGCCGTTGATTCTGTACCGTAACAAGCAGGTGCTCAGCCTCGGTGACGACCCCAAAATTGAAGCCGGTGATTTGATCGCCTGGCTCGCACCGTTATCGCACAAATCCGGCCTGTCCGACCTGTGCCATAAATTAAGTAGCGATGAGAAACGGTATTACGGCGACTTCAGCGTGCTGGGCAAAACCCCGGTAGCACAATTGATTGCTGTGTACGGGGTCGAAGCCCCTCCACCACTCTGGCAAGGATTGACCGTGGCCGAGATGTTCACCAAACAAGTGGGGAAACAGGCGGTTGTGGGTGATACGGTGCGGGTCAGCGGGCTGCGGCTAAGGGCAAGATCGGTTGAAAACGGCACGGTCGTCATGGCCGGACTGAAACTGCCGGGGTAAAGCAGCTGCGAGCTTCAAGCGACTAGCTGCGACGCGATCACTGATTTACTGCTTTGAAACGTGCTCGCCGCGATTGATGCAATGGCGCGGGCACAGGGGTTCAAGCAACTCCATCCCTTTCACGCGCCTGGCGGCTCGAAGCTAGTCGCTCGCAGCTTGTTTTAAGGAATTCTGTCATGGCCCGTTTTGATAATCACCGTATTCTGATCACCGGCGCCGGTGCCGGCATTGGCGCCCTGATGGCAGAGGAATTTGCCAAACAGGGGGCAGAAGTCATCGTTACGGCCCGTCGTATCAGCGCGGCTCGCAAAGTGGCGGAGCGGATCAAGGCCACCGGCGGCAAGGCCCACCCCTATGTGCTGGATGTGAGCAAGATTGCCTCGATTGCCAAATTCCGGGACAAGCTGCATGAAGAAGTCGGCCCCATCACCGGCCTGATCAACAACGCCGGTGTAGTCTTTGGTGGCGAGTTCGAGCAGGTATCGCTGGAACAGCATCTGAACACCTTCCGTATCAACACCGAAGGCCTGATGGCGACCAGCCATGCTTTTATCGAAGACCTGATCCAGGCGAAAGAAGGCTATCTGGTCAATATCGCCAGCGCCTCCGCCTTTGTGGGCCTGCCCTATGGCAGCACCTATGCCGCCAGCAAATGGGCGGTGGTCGGCTTTTCCGAATCCATCCGACTGGAGCTGGATGTGCGCAAGATAAAGCACGTGCACGTGACCACCGTGTGCCCCAGCTATATTTCCACCGGCATGTTTGATGGTGTGAAGCCCCCCATGTTTACGCCCATGCTCACCCCCGGAAAAGTGGTCAACAGCATCATCAAAGGCATGCAGAAGAAAGACAGCTTTGTCATCGAACCCCCCATCGCCAAATCCACCGAACTGCTCAAGGCGGTCCTTCCCCAAGGGGTATGGGATGAGGTTGCCCTGCGCATGGGTGTCTCCACCTCCATGTATAGCTGGAAGGGAAAGAAGTAGCGGCGAATCATAAGGAAAACCTTTTCTTCAAAAACCGCTGTAGGAGTTCCCTTCCAGGGGACGAACCGCACGCAGTGCGGCATCGACCGAAGGGAGATCATAGGTTTTAGATTTTTTGAATGGTTTTCTGAGGGCTAAGAGAATTTTCGCAGATTTCCTCGCTGAAGCTCGGTTCGTCCCCTGGAAGGGAACTCCTACAGGAGGCTGCTCGCAGTGCACAGCTCAACACCCCGTTTACACCCATTCACCCTAACGCCAGCAGCGCCGCGCCTTGGCAGTCAATGCCTTCACCCTTGAATTGCCCAACAATGCCTGCCCTGTTGCGCTGTCCGTTTCTGACAGTTAATCCGTTTTTTCAAGGGTGATTGCTATGCCGACTTACAAGGCCCCCGTGCGCGATATGCGCTTTTTGATGAACGAAGTCTTCGATTTCGAGAGTCACTACAAAACTCTGCCTAATGGTGAAGACGCCACTCCCGATATGGTGGAAGCCATTGTCGGTGAAATGGCCAAGCTGTGTGAAAACACCATTGCGCCTCTTTACCAGAGCGGCGACGAAGAAGGCTGTAAGCTGGAAGACGGTGTGGTTACCACCCCGAAAGGGTTCAAGGAAGCCTACGACGAATTCGTGGCCGGCGGCTGGCAAGGGCTTAGCCACCCGGTAGAAGTCGGTGGCCAGGGCCTGCCCATGTCGCTGGGCCTGATCAAACAGGAAATGATGGCGACGGCCAACTGGTCCTTCTCCATGTACCCAGGCCTGTCCCTGGGCGCCATGAATACCATCCAGATGCACGGCACCGAGCAGCAGCACCAGGATTACCTGGTACCGCTTACCGAAGGCACCTGGGGCGGCACCATGTGCCTGACCGAGCCTCAGTGTGGTACCGACCTGGGCCAGGTAAAAACCAAGGCCGAGCCGCAGAAAGACGGTTCTTACAAAATCTCTGGCACCAAGATTTTCATCTCCTCCGGTGACCATGACCTGACCGAGAACATTGTCCACATCGTGCTGGCCCGCCTGCCCGATGCGCCGAAAGGCACCAAGGGGATCTCCCTGTTCATCGTGCCCAAGTACCTGCCGGGCAAGATCGGTGAAGACAACGGCGTGAGCTGTGGTTCCCTGGAAAAGAAAATGGGCATCAAGGCATCCGCCACCTGCGTGATCAACTTCGATGAAGCCACCGGCTTTTTGATCGGCCCGGAACATGGCGGCCTGGAGTGCATGTTCACGTTCATGAACAGCGCCCGTATCGGCACCGCCATGCAGGGCGTTGCCCACGCGGAACTGTCTTACCAGGGCGCCCTGCCTTACGCCAAAGAGCGTAAGTCCATGCGTGCCCTGTCTGGCAAGAAAGAGCCGGATGCCATCGCCGACAGTCTGATCCACCACGGCGACGTGCGTCGCATGCTGCTCAAGCAGAAGGCCATTGCTGAAGGCGGCCGCGCCATGATCTATTACGCCGCCCAGTACGCGGACAACATGATCGCCGGCATGCTCGAAGACGACATGAAGAAGTACGAGCACTGGGACAGCGAGCTGGGCTTCCTGACGCCGATCCTGAAAGGCTTCCTGACCGAGAAAGGCCTGGAAGCAGCCAATGAGGGTATGCAGGTGTTTGGTGGCCATGGCTACATCAAAGAACACGGCATGGAACAGATCGCTCGTGACGCGCGCATCTCCACCCTGTACGAAGGCACCACCGGCATTCAGGCCCTGGACCTGCTGGGTCGCAAGGTGCTGCTGTCCTCCCGCGGCAAATGTGTGCGCGAATTCTCCAAAAAACTGGTGGATTTCGGTACCAAGAACCTGCGTGACCCCAAGCTGCGTCCGTTCGCCTGGAAACTGCTGAAAATTGCCGCCGAGTGGAACTACCTGACCACCCGCATCATGCTGGTGGCGGCGAAGGATCGTGACATGGTATCCACCGCCAGCTACGACTTCCTGATGTACAGCGGCTACGCCATGATGGCGTACTTCTGGGCACTGCAGGCGGGCGTGGCCAGCGACAAGCTGGAAAATGGCGGTAACGAGCCGGCTGAATTCTACAAGGCCAAACTGGCCACCGCAGAATTCTACTTCGATCGCATGCTGCCCAGCGCCAAGGGTCATGCCGAAGCGGCGCTGAAGCCCACCAAGAGCACCATGCAAATGAGCGCAGAAGACTTCTCGTTCGATTACGAGTAAAGCGCTCAGCATGATCCAAAAAAGGCGGCCATTTGGCCGCCTTTTTTTATGGTTCATCGCGGAATTGAGTAATCAGCCGACTACAAAGCTTGTCTCATTATCCCGCCCTGGCAACCGCTGGACGCCGGATGCCCGACGACGGACGCTTGAATTCAAAACCTGAAAACCTTGGCCGCCATGCTTTCTGCGCAGAATGCACTACCCGATTATTGCCTGAATGATGCCCCTGAATACCCCTTAAAGGAGATGCCACAAGAACGACAACCTCTCAGACTATGGGGTTTTACGTCAGGCATCCGGCGTTGAGCGTTTTGCCAAGTACCGGGTATTCGCGATAAACCCATCAGACGGCGAACAGCGAGTTATTCACTCTAATCCGTGAAGAACCTTTTTTATTCCTCCTGCCACTCATCCCCCATCTGAGGGATGCGCCGCCGTTCCTGACCATGCACTATTCCCTACTACTGTGGGGAAGTTTGTCTGAAGGGGAACGACATGAAACTATTTCGTATACTGGCGTGTACGGCCGTTATCGCCGCACTCAATGCCTGCGCCACCGCCACCAGTCCAGCCATGCAGAAGCTGTATGCCGTGGAAACCGATCCGATAAACCATTGGCCTGCGCAAAATCAGAAAGATCTTACCGTGCTACAGAACGATTTCGTCGCGCACTATCAGGCCAACTATGCCAACAACGATGTCGGCTCGGATTATGCCGATCTGGTCATCTGCGACCTGTCCCAGGAGCGCGCGCTGGACATCGCCGGCATCAGCCCGGATATGATCAATCCCGCCTCTCCCGCCAACGGTAACGTTAAAAACGAATCCACCGTAACCTATGAGCCTATGACCATTCGCTCCACAACTGCTGGCTGCGCAGCGCTGGCCAATGTGGAAATGCACGTTGAGCCCAATATGGTCGTCAACCTGAAACGGCTGCCCTATGATTTTTCCTATCCGGTTTATATGAGTGGCAGCTATACCAAGCACACCAGGAACAAGGTCAACATTAATAATAAATGGCGCACTTCCGACCTGGGTATTGCCCGCGTTTCCGTGAAACGTTACCGCACCCGCAGTGATATCAGTGGGTTTCCTTATCAACAAACCAGCTGGGAACACTCACAAACATTGAAGCAGGGCGATGTGGATATCTCCCGGTTTAAAGAACAGCCCATGTTTATCATTACGTATTTTTCTGCCGACAACGATGACTATAAAAATATCACCCTGTTTCGTCAGACTATGACCAACAAAACCGGCAATAGCATCACCATGCGCTGGATCAACGGCGATGATTTCATGACCCGAACCTGGATGCGTAACGGCACCATCCTTACCCAGAAAAATGGCAAGCAGAGCGGACTGTTTGTGGTACCGATGGGAGACCAACCGTCTCATGTTTACTGCAAGGATGAAGGGGTTTCCGTGCAGTACTTCCGGATGGATGGCGATTACGATTGTGTCGCTGCCAACGAATCCGAATTCGGCCAGAACGGTGTTTACATGGATCCGATATTGCGCATTCGCAAGAGCCTGCCACAGACAACCACACCCACCCCCGCCATTGCCATGCAAGCCTCAGCCCCGACCAACCCCACAAACCCGGCGACAGCGCAGAGTGACACCAATACGGTCAGCGATACGGCGTCGGAATGTGGTAAGGCCTATGCCGCACGTAAAGCCTGCGAAAAGCTCCCCGGTGACCCCTTTGGCCTCTCCCTGAAACTCTGCCTGAGCCAGGTAAAGAAGAACTTTGGCGGCCTGAATTGTCCGCTGAGCTTCTGATACCCCTCACATAAGCAGAACAGTAAATAGCGGGGGCACTTATGCCCCTGCGCTTTTCATCGCTCACCGCCTCGCAACAAACCGTAAAGACAGCGATCACAAAGGCTATTCGGTTATTCCCGGGTATCAGGCACCCGACTTCAAGCGTCCGGCAAAGTGACAAAGGAGCGCGATAAGCCCGTCAGCCGCCTGGAACCTTTTTCATTCCAATCCGCGATAGCACAAAGAAAGGTTCATCGCGGAATTGAGTGATCAGCCGGCTTCAGAACTTGTCTCATTATCCCGCCTTGGCCGCCGCTGGACGCCGGATGCCCTACGACGGACGCTGGCATTCAAAACCTGAAAACCTTGCCCGCCATACTCTCTGTGAAAAATGCATTACCCGATTATTGCCTCAATGATGGCCCTGACAATTCCTCAAAATACCTCTCAAAAGAGAGGCCGGAATAACGACAGTCTCTCAGGCGATGGAAGTTTACGTCAGGCATCCGGCGTCGAGCGTTTGGCAAAGTGCCGGGTATTCGGGATAAACCGGGCAGATGGCGAGAAGCGTTTTATTCACTCTAATCCGCGAAGAACCAAAAAAAAGCGGCCCCCTTTCGGGGGCCGCCTCTTAAAGACTTGCCTTGAATCTATCGAGACTTAGTTGTTCTCGAACTGACCCATGGTGTTGTCTTTACCGCCAGCTTTCAGTGCTGCTTCGCCGGAGAAGTACTCTTTGTGGTCATCACCGATGTTGGAACCGGCCATGTCCTGGTGCTTCACGGTAGCGATACCCTGACGGATTTCCTTACGCTGAACGCCTGCAACGTAGGCCAGCATGCCTTCTTCACCGAAGTAGCCTTTAGCCAGGTTGTCGGTGGACAGAGCCACAGTGTGGTAAGTCGGCAGGGTGATCAGGTGGTGGAAGATACCTGCTTCACGGGCCGCATCACGCTGGAAGTTCTGGGTCCACTGGTCAGCCAGCTGAGCCAGCTCGGTGTCGTCGTAGTCCGCGCTCATCAGCTTGGCACGATCGTAGGCGGATACGTCTTTACCTTCTTTCTCCCACGCATCGAATACCTGCTGACGGAAGCTCAGAGTCCAGTTGAAGGACGGGCTGTTGTTGTAAACCAGCTTGGCGTCCGGCACCACTTCGCGGATACGGTTAACCATTTCTGCGATCTGGCCAACGTGGGGCTTCTCAGTTTCGATCCACAGCAGGTCAGCGCCGTTCTGCAGGCTGGTGATACAGTCCAGAACAACACGGTCGATACCAGTGCCTTCTTTGAACTGGAACAGGCCGGAAGCCAGACGCTTCGGCTTGAGCAGTTTGCCGTTGGACTTGATCACAACGTCGCCGTTGTTGATGTCGCCAGCGGACTCAACCACGTCACCGTCCAGGAATGCGTTGTACTGGTCACCCAGGTCGCCCGGCTCGTTGGTAACAGCGATTTGCTTGGTCAGGCCAGCACCCAGGGAGTCGGTACGGGCAACGATGACACCGTCGTCAACACCCAGCTCCAGGAACGCGTAACGTACAGCGTTGATCTTGGCCAGGAAGTCGGCGTGAGGAACGGTTACTTTACCGTCCTGGTGGCCACACTGCTTCTCGTCAGAAACCTGGTTTTCGATCTGGATACAGCACGCGCCAGCTTCGATCAGCTGCTTGGCCATCAGGTAGGTAGCTTCCGGGTTACCGAAGCCCGCATCGATGTCAGCAATGATCGGCACAACGTGAGTTTCGAAGTTGTCGATCTGACCGATGATTTCTTTCTGCTTGGCTTCGTCGCCAGCTTCTTTAGCGTCGTCCAGAGCACGGAACAGGTGGTTCAGTTCCCAGGCGTCAGCCTGCTTCAGGAAGGTGTACAGCTCACGGATCAGGTCAGCGACAACAGTCTTCTCGTGCATGGACTGGTCAGGCAGCGGACCGAACTCGGAACGCAGCGCAGCAACCATCCAGCCGGACAGGTACAGGTAACGACCTTTGGTGCTACCGAAGTGCTTCTTGATGGAGATCATTTTCTGCTGACCAACAAAACCGTGCCAGCAACCCAGAGACTGGGTGTACTTGGACGTGTCAGCGTCATAGGCCGCCATGTCTTCACGCATGATCTTGGCGTTGTACTTGGCGATGTCCAGATGCGTGTTGAAACGGTTTTGCAGACGCATGCGAACCGCAGATTCCGGGTTGATATCTTTCCAGGTGCTTTGCGCACCAACCACGGAGCCGAGTGCTTCGATGTCTTTGGTGTATGACATGGTGAACCTCTGAATATGAAATTGGTTTATCGACGCCGGAGAGGGGCAACCCTGCTCATGCATTTCATGCCGGTCTACCGATGCCGCGCATTCTAGTGCCCCACGACACATAAACATAATCAATATGATCTATATTCGGTATTCACCCCGTGAATGTCATGTTTATGGAAAGCGTGGCTGATGAGTCACCTCAGTCTTAGGTACCAGTGAGAACCGGCCGTTGCCATCGCTCAATGAGACAGCGCCCTGATTTACCGAAACGCCCACGTTTTGCGGCCCGCACACCGTGACCCACCCTCCCCTTTGCGACTATGATCACCTCTGCACAGCTGGCATGGAGAGTGCATTACCCGTCAGGTAGACAGCATGTGCCCAGGGAGAAAATTATTATCAAGGGGAATATATGAAAGCGCTTAGTCCGGTGGACCAACTGTTCCTGTGGCTGGAAAACGGCAGCAGCCCATGCACGTGGGCGGTTTGCAGCTGTTTTCCTTTCCAGAGGATGCCGGCCCGAAGTATGTCAGCGAACTGGCCCGGCAAATGCGGGACTACTGCCACCCGGTTGCCCCGTTCAACCAGCGTCTGACCCGTCGGCTCGGCCAGTATTACTGGACCGAAGACAAGCAGTTCGATATCGACCACCACTTTCGCCACGAAGCGCTGCCCAAGCCCGGCCGCATCCGTGAGCTGCTCTCCCTGGTTTCCGCCGAGCACTCCAACCTGCTGGACCGGGAACGCCCCATGTGGGAAGCCCATTTGATTGAAGGCATCCGCGGTCGTCAGTTTGCGCTTTACTACAAGATTCACCATTCGGTGATGGACGGCATCTCCGCCATGCGCATTGCCACCAAGACCCTCTCCACGGACCCCAGCGAGCGTGAAATGGCGCCAGGCTGGGCCTTCAATACCCGCAAGCGTACCCGCTCGCTACCCAGCAACCCGGTGGACGTGGCCTCCAGCATGGCGCGCCTGACCGCCGGCATCAGCAAGCAGGCCGCCACGGTGCCCGGGCTGGCGCGGGAGATCTACAAGGTCACCCAGAAAGCGAAAAGTGATGAAAACTATGTGTCCATCTTCCAGGCCCCGGACACCATCCTTAACAACACCATCACCGGTTCACGCCGTTTTGCCGCCCAAAGTTTCTCGCTGCCGCGCCTGAAAGGCATTGCCAAGGCCTATGGCTGCACCATCAATACCGTGGTGCTATCCATGTGTGGCCACGCCCTGCGCGAGTACCTGATCAGCCAGCATGCATTGCCCGATGAGCCCCTGATTGCCATGGTGCCCATGAGCCTGCGTCAGGACGACAGCGCCGGCGGCAACCAGATCGGCATGATTCTGGCCAACCTGGGCACCCACATCTGCGACCCGGCCAACCGCCTGCGGGTAGTGAATGACTCGGTTCAGGAAGCCAAATCCCGGTTCTCGCAAATGAGCCCCGAGGAAATCCTCAACTTCACCGCGCTGACCATGGCACCCACCGGCCTCAACCTGCTCACCGGCCTGGCCCCCAAATGGCGCGCATTCAACGTGGTGATTTCCAACGTTCCCGGCCCGCAAGAGCCGCTGTACTGGAACGGCGCTAAACTGCAAGGCATGTACCCGGTCTCCATTGCCCTGGATCGCATTGCCCTGAACATCACCCTCACCAGTTACGTGGACCAGCTGGAATTCGGCCTGATCGCCTGCCGCCGCACCCTGCCCTCCATGCAGCGGCTGCTGGATTACCTGGAACAATCGGTACGCGAACTGGAAATCGGCGCGGGCATTAAATGACAACACCAGACGCCTGACGCTTGATCCCTGACGAGCTGGGCGTCCAGCGTCCGGCACCGAACGAGCGAACATGGCAACCGATCTGAAACGCATCACCCGGGGCGAGCTCATCTGCTGGCAATTGCGCCATCGCGGCCAGACCTTGGTGATCGCCGAACAAGGCGCCCAGGTGCTTGAGTACCGCCGTGACGGCGAACCGCCCATTCTCTGGCTCAGTGAGCAGGCGGCGTACCGTATTGGCCACGGCGTACGCGGCGGCGTGCCGGTGTGCTGGCCCTGGTTCGGCGCGCTGGAACGCAACCCGGATAGCGTGACGCAGCAATACTCTCTCGATAATCCCCCGGCCCATGGCCTGGTTCGCCAGCAACCCTGGCAGCTCAGTGAACAGCACCTGGGTGCAGAGCAGGCACAACTGGTATTGAGGCTGGCGGAGCACGCCGACAGCCAACACTTGCCCCCTGTGACGCCCACCCTGACCGTCACTCTGGGCGACACCCTGACGCTCAGTCTGGGCAACCATAATCACGGTGACCGGCCCGTTACCGTCAGCCAGGCGCTGCACACCTACCTGGCCGTGGCCGATAGCCGCCACGTCACTGTGCATGGGCTGGCGCACTCCCCCTACGTGGACGCCCTGGCCGACTGGCAGACCCGCCAGGACAGCCATGCACTGCAATTCAATCAGGAAACCGACCGGCTTTACCTGCAACTGCCCCCACAGCTGCAGGTGGATGACCCGCTCTGGAAACGGCAGATCCAACTGAGCTGCCGAGGCAGCCACTCGGCGGTGGTCTGGAACCCCTGGGTGGAAAAGAGCCTGCGGCTCAGTCAATTTGCCCCCGACGCCTGGCAACGCATGCTGTGCATAGAAACCGCGCGGGTACTGGATAATGTGCTGACTCTGGCCCCCGGCGAGTACCATGAAATGGCTGTCGAGATTATGACAAACACGTGATCTCAGCCCCAAAAACCGCCCGGAAAAAGGGGTGGTGGAATCAGAAAAAGGGGAGTAGAGTCTGAGGTGGCTGCGAATTATGGCCGTGGATTGTTTTGGTAGTTGTCTTCCCTGCGTGAAGCTGAAGTTGTCTCCGAACACCGCCCAACATGGTTTGCAAGCAACACCCTAAGTAATAGTTTTGAGGTATAGATTCACATGGCTACAGGTACTGTGAAGTGGTTTAACGAGTCCAAGGGTTTTGGTTTCATTTCCCAGGACGATGGTGGTGCGGACGTGTTCGTTCATTTCAGTGCAATTACCGGTTCAGGCTTCAAAACCCTGGCCGAGGGTCAGAAGGTTTCCTTCGAGATCCAGCAGGGCCCAAAAGGTCCGCAGGCTGCTAACGTTGTTGCTGAATAAGCGACCACGCTAGTACGGAAAAACCCGCTTCGGCGGGTTTTTTTGTGTCTGGGAAAAAGAGACGCTTCACGCAACAGGCCGGACGCAACACGTCTCCATCCCACCGTAGGGCGCGATCCGAGAGGTTGGCCTTATGCACTTCATGGACCCTGCGGGCCGCCCTTGCGGACGTTACCTCCACCCCGTTCCGGTTCGCGCCGCCAGCGACGCTCCTACGGCGACCGTGATTGCCTGTATCTAGCCGGGGTTTTGTATTACACGCTTTTCCGCTCTTAACACCTTTGCCCCGGAAAATTTCAAAGCCACGATCCTTTCATGGATTCTCCACATCATGGATACAGGCTTCGACATGGGCGTTGTTCACAACCGCATCAGCGCTATCTGATTACTGCCGTTACCCGAAATCGCACCCCCTGTTTTGCAGACATCCGCAGGGCAAGGCTTCTCTCACGCAACTTTCTCGAAATGGATAATCAAGGAGCCTGTACCACGCTTTGTTTTGTTGTCATGCCGGATCATTTCCACTGGTTGCTGGATCTTTCAGGAAAATATTCACTCTCACAAACGGTGGGTATGCTGAAAAGCCAGACCGCCAGAGCGATTGGCCAATCCATCTGGCAACGTGGGTTTCATGACCACGCACTCAGGCGTGAAGAGGACACCCTGCACATCGCCCGCTATATCGTCGCCAACCCACTTCGTGCCGGTTTGGTAAAAAGCATCAAGGATTACCCCTATTGGTATGCCGTCTGGCTGTAGGGTCACACCTTCCCGTAGG
>NZ_DS989915.1:2303774-2360661 GCF_000155615.1 Alcanivorax sp. DG881
GCGACGCTCCTACGGCTACGTTAATCGCTGTTCGGCAGTTCCTTGTCCAACTGCTGGCTGACCGCATCTGCCGGTGACGCATAGGGCGCGAGCCACTGGTACAACACCGGGATGATAAACAGGGTCAGCACGGTGGCAAACAATAACCCGCCGAGAATAACCACACCAATGGTAAAGCGGCTTTCCGCGCCGGCACCGGTGGCCAGCACCAGCGGCACGGCACGGCACCGAAGATGGTAGAGACACCGGTCATCAAGACCGGACGGAACCGCACGATGGCGCCTTCATAGATGGCCTCTTTCACACTGCGGCCCTGGTCGCGAAGTTGATTGGCAAACTCCACGATCAGAATACCGTTTTTCGCCATCAGCCCCAGCAACATGATCATGCCGATCTGGCTGTAAATATTCAGGCTGTCGCCGGTAACGCTGATGGCAATCACCGCGCCAGCCAACGCCAGCGGCACCGTGAGCATGATAATCAACGGGTGAATCCAGCTTTCAAACTGGGCAGCCAGTACCAGGAATACAATCACCAGCGCCAGCGCAAAGGTCACCAGAATCGCCGACGCCGACTCCTTCAGTTCCTCGGCCATGCCTTTGTAGCCGATGCGCGCTTCCAGCGGTAACCGCTCCCGGGCCTGCTCTTCCACATAGCCCATGGCTGTGGCCAGGTCATAACCATCGGCCAGGTTCGCGGACAGGGTAATCGCCGGCAGACGATCCACCCGGCGCAGCTCCGGTGCATCACCAGTGGTGGTCAATTCCACCACACTGGAAAACGGCACCAAGCCACCACTGTCACTGCGCAGATAGATCGGCAGTACATCTTCAGGCACTTCACTGGCGCTCTTTTCCGCCTCCAGTAACACGTCGTACTCACGCCCCCGATCCACATAGGTGGATACGGTCAGGGTGGCAAACATGGCCTGCAGGGTTTCCCCCACATCCGTGGCTGTGATGCCCAGGTCCGCCGCCCGCTCGCGGTCCAGATTCACATCCAGTTGCGGCTGGGTCTGTTCGAAGTCGGTATCGATACTGGTCAGGTTCGGGTTCTCGCGCAGGGCCGCCATCAGGGTTTCACTCCAGGCCAGCACCTGCTCATAGTCCGGCCCGGCCACCACCACTTCCAGCGCCTGGTCGAAGGCGCTCTGGCCCAGCCCCGGCGGATTCACCGCAAAGGCACGCAAGCCGGTGACCTGGGACAACTGCCCGCGCAACTCGCCAACAATCTCCTGCTGGGTGCGCTCGCGCTCTTCCCAGTCTTTCAGCCGCACGATGGTAAACGCCCGCTCCGGCACACCCCGGAAACCGATGATCGCCAGCACTCGTTCCGCTTCGCCATTCTCCACCAGGGGCATGAGCATTTTTTCTACCGCCTGGGTGTGGTGAGCGCCGTATTCCACCGTGGAGCCCTGGGGCGAGGTGGCAGGAATAATAAAGACGCCACGGTCCTCCGTGGGTGCCAGCTCCTGGGGCAGTTGCCGGAACAGCAACGCCGCCGCCAGGCACAACAGCACGCAACCCACGGCCAACGGCCAGGGGCTTGCCAGGGTCCGTTGCAAACGACTGGCGTAGGCCTGATTCAGGCGTGTCAGGCCGCGCTGCAGAAAATTATTCTGCCCCTGCATTTCTTTACGGCTATGCCGATGTAGCCAGCGCGAACACAGCATGGGCGCCAGGCTCAGCGCCACGATGCTGGAGATGATCACCGCCGAGGCCAGGGTAAAACCGAATTCGCTGAACAGCCGCCCCACGTCGCCGCCCATAAAGGAAATGGGCACAAACACCGCCACCAGGGTCAGCGTGGTGGCGACCACGGCAAAGGCCACCTGACGGGCACCGAGATACGCGGCCACCAACCGCGACTCACCTTCATCGATGCGCCGCTGAATGTTTTCCAGCATGACGATGGCGTCATCCACCACCAGGCCGATGGCCAGAATCAGCGCCAACAGGGTCAGCACGTTGATGGAAAAATCCATCACCCCAAAACCGATAAAGGCACCGATCACCGACACCGGAATGGTCACCGCCGGGATCAGGGTGGCACGCAGGTTGCCGAGAAAGGCAAAGATCACCGCGATCACCAGCACCACGGAAATCCCCAGGGTAATCAGCACCTCACGAATGGACGCGCGGATAAACAGGGATTCATCGGAGTTGATATCCAGGTGAATGTCCGCGGGCAGGTTGTCGCGCACCGCCACGATCTCTTCGCGCACCCGGTCCGACACCGCCACGGTGTTGGCCTTGGACTGGCGCACCACGCCCAGGCCAATGGCCGCTTCACCGTTAGCGCGCAGCACCGAATCATCGTTTTCCACGCCCAGCGCCACCCGCGCCACATCGCCCAGGCGCAGCAGGTAATCGCCCTGGCGACTCACCACCAGGGCCTCGAATGCCTGCACGGTGGCCAGGCGATTGTCCGCCCGAATGGTGAAGCCGCGGGATTCCGATTCCAGCTTGCCCGCCGGCAATTCCACGTTGTTGCTGCGCAGGGCCTGTTCAATATCGGTGACCGTCACCTGGTTGGCGGCCATGCTCTGGCGATCCAGCCACACGCGCATTGCATAGCGGCGCTCGCCACCGATAATCACTTCCGATACCCCATCGAGCACGGCAAAGCGATCCACCAGGGACCGTTCGGCAAAATCGGTCAGCTCCTGGGGCGCCAGGGTGCTGCTGGTCAGGGTGACCCAGATAATCGGCCGGGCATCGGCATCGGCCTTGGCGATCACCGGGGTTTCCGCTTCTTCCGGTAGCCGGTTGAGCACCCGGGATACCGCATCGCGCACGTCGTTGGCGGCGATATCCACATCCCGCTCCAGGGTGAATTCCACCGTGGTACGGGCCGAGCCCAGGCGGCTGCGCGATTCGATCTTGCGCACCCCTTCCACCCCGGAAATTGCCCCTTCGATGACCTGAATGATCTGGGTATCAATAACTTCCGGCGCGGCGCCGGCATAATCCACACTGATGGACACTTCTGGCGGGTCGATATCCGGGTATTCCCGGATCGGCAATTTCATCAAGGCACTAACGCCAAACACCACGATCAGCAGGCTGATCACCGTGGCAAAGACCGGCCGCTTGATGGAGACATCCGACAGAATCATGCAGCCGCCTCGGTGGTGGCCGGATCATCCGCTTGCGAGTCACCGGATGGGTCGTCTACTGCCGGTGCCGGGTTCAACAACACCCGCTGACCGGGCAATAGCGCCTCCGGATCGTCAATCACCTTCACCGGCTGGCTGCTGCCCAGGCGGGAGTGGCCATTGACGATCACGTCCGGTTTGTTGGTCAGCCCGCTGGTCACTTCCACCCAGCCATCACGGCGGCCGCCCAGTGTTACCGGGTGACGCTGGGCGAGATTGTCCGGGCTCACCGTGAACACATAACTCTGCGCCCCCTGGGTGATGACAGCCTGTTCCGGCACCAGCAACGCGGCCCGTTCCGCCAGCTGCACAGACACCCGCAGAAACTGGCCCGGCAACAACTGACCCTGTGGATTATTCAGGCGAGCGCGCACAGTCAGGCTGCGGCTGCTGCTGCTTACCCGGGAATCCAGATGGGTGATAGCGCCTTCAAAAATCTGCTCTTCAAACGCGGAATTACGGGCCTGTACCGGCAAGCCCACGGACAGCTTGGCCAGATAGCGTTCGGGTATCTGGAAGTCCACCTCCAGGTGCCCCAGGTTGTCCAGGGTCGTTATCGGGTTACCCGTCTGCAGGTAGGCCCCGGGGTCCACCTGTCGCAACCCCAACACGCCGGCAAACGGCGCCCGGATGGTATGGTCGTTAAAATTGGCGCGAGCCACATTGCGGCTGGCCTCGGCCGCTTCCAGGGTGGTTCGGAACGTATCGACTTCAGACTGGGAGATGGCACGCCGCTCCACCAGCTGCTGGCCGCGGCGGTAATCGGCCCTGGCCCGCTGGTACTCCGCCTCGGCCCGGGCCAGTTCGGCACGGGCGTTGCGGTCATCCAGAGTCACCAGCAGCTGGCCCCGGGTAACCTGCTGCCCCTGCTGGAAATGGATCTCCGCCACCCGGCCCGGCACTTCCGCCAACAGCACCACGGCCTGGGCCGCCCGGGCGGTGCCCACGGCTTCCACCCGATCGTAAAGGGGGCGCTCAATGCTCGGCGCCAGGTTCACCACGGTTGGCGGGCGGGTTCCCATGGGCGCCTGCTCAGCCGGCCACAGCCACCAAGCCCCCATTCCCACCAGTGCAACCAGCACCAGTCCCGCGATAATCCGCGCCATGCCATTCTCCGTTATTCTGATTCAAGCCAAGTCTGATTCACGACAGGAAAGTCTAGCGTGCAATTATGCAAGGAATGCGTAACCGCTGTTAGTCAGAACAAATAAATTGAAGAGGGTTCATGTAAAGATCGTCAGCGGCGCGAAACGCTGTCCTAGTGGTAGCTTCCTGAAAAGAAAAAGCCCACCAGCATGGTGGGCTTTTTCTTTCATCTCGCGTGTTGCATGAAGCCTGATGCGTCTCTTTTTACACCATTTCCGCGCGCATCTTCTTCTTGTCGAGCTTGCCCACCGAGGTTCTGGGCAGGGCATCCACAAACACGATTCGATCGGGAATACCGTAGCGGCTGATCACGCCTTTATCGGCATAGTCGGCAACCAGTGCCTTGATACCGTCTTCGTCGGCGTCACCGCTTTTCACCACTAGCGCCACCGGGCGTTCGCCCCATTTATCATCGGGCACACCGACCACGGCACATTCGCCGACTCCCGGATGCTGCAGCACCAGGCCTTCCAGATCGATGGAAGACACCCATTCGCCACCGGTCTTGATCACGTCCTTTATGCGATCGACGATTTTCAGCCATCCATCATCCGACATCACCGCCACATCACCGGTATGCAACCAGCCGCCGTGCCAGAGTTCTTCAGATTTGTCGGGATCGTTCAGGTAGCCCTGGGTCAGCCAGGGCGCGCGCACGACCACTTCCCCCTGGCTCTTGTTGTCATGGGGCACGTCGTTCATTTCACCGTCGACGATGCGTATCTGCACCATGGCCACCGGGCGACCGGTGCGGGTGCGGTAATCCGCCTGGGTTTCCAGATCCGCGTTTTCCAGTTCCGGGGTCAGCTGCGCCAGGGTCAGCAGCGGGCAGGTTTCGCTCATGCCGTAACCGGTATAGATATCGATGCCACGTTCCAGCGCCCCCATGGCCAGCGCCTTGGGCAGGGCCGAGCCACCGATGATCACCTTCCAGCCGCTCAGGTCGATGCTCTTGGCCGCTTCTGCCTGCAACAACATTTGAATAATCGTGGGTACACAGTGGGAGAAGGTGACCTTGTGGGTTACCAGCAATTTCAGCAGGGTGGCCGGCTCGTAACGCCCCGGGTAGACCTGTTTCACCCCCATCATGGTGGCCATGAACGGAATGCCCCAGGCGTGCACATGGAACATGGGCGTGATCGGCATGTAGACATCGTCTTCGTTGAAACGCCCCTGGCCTACGCCGGCCATGGTGTTACGGCCGGCAAAGGTATGCAGCACCAGCTGACGATGGGAGAAATAGACGCCCTTGGGCAGGCCGGTGGTACCGGTGGTGTAGAAGGTAGTAGCGCGGGTATTTTCATCCAGCTCGGGGAAATCGTACTGGGCCGGTGCCTTGGCCAGCAGCTCTTCATATTCACCGGCCAGCGGCAGGCTGTCGCTCCCCTTTACACCATCGTCGTCGAGCAGGATGTAGGTCTTTACCGTCTCGACACGGTCTTTCAGCTCTTCCAGGATCGGCAGGAATTCGCTGTTAACCAGAATCGCATCATCTTCCGCATGGTTGATGGTGTAGAGAATCTGCTCCGGGCTCAGGCGCACGTTCACGGTGTGCAGCACCGCGCCCATCATCGGGATGGCAAAAAAAGCTTCCAGGTAACGGTTGGTGTCCCAGTCCATCACCGCCACGGTATCACCGGGCTTCACGCCCTGCGCCGCCAGCGCCCCGGCCAGACGGTGCACGCGCTCGTTAAGGTCGCGGTAGGTGAACGTGCGATCGCCATAGGTAATCGTCTGGTCCGGTGCCTTGCGCACACCAGCTTCCAGAATATGGTTGATGACCAGTGACGACTCCACCGCAGAGGCGCTGCGGGGGATGTTCAGGTGACTACTCATAACTTGCTCCGTTACCTTGTTATTCTGCCGTTCACGGGCAGGAAAAAAGCGGCACGCTCCTTCCTACCCATCAGTATGTGGGCGTTCAAGACTGACACAGACCTCCACACAGGTCATCTGCCATCAGGCCCAATAGGTTACAAAATACTACCCGTTGTAGACACCTTGTCTAGCACTGCTTTTCCGCGCCTGTTTGCTGCTCTTGCGGCTCATCGTGGTGCACCAATTTATGGTGGGGATGCCATCCTGTTGGCGGATCAAGGATGGGTGAGATCTTTCGGATCCAGCAGCTTTTCCAGCTCCTGCCGGGACAGCCCGGACTGTTCTTCGGCCACATCCAGCACCGCCCTGCCACTGGCAAACGCTTCCTTGGCAATCTTCGCGGCTTTTTCGTAACCGATAACCGGGTTCAGGGCGGTGACCAGAATGGGGTTCTTCCCCACGCCTTCGGCCAGACGCGCTTCATTGAACGTCATGCCCTTGATTGCCCGCTCCGCCAGATTGCTGCAGCTGTTCGCCAGCCACTCGGTCATATCCAGCAGATTACTGGCCACCAGCGGCAACATCACGTTGAGCTGGAAGTTGCCGCTCTGGGCGGCGATGGTATTGGCCTGATCCAGCCCCATCACCTGGGTCGCCACCATGGTGGCGGACTCGCAAATCACCGGATTCACCTTGCCCGGCATGATCGACGAACCTGGCTGGGTGGCTGGCAACTGCACCTCACCCAGCCCATGGATCGGCCCGGAGTTCATCCAGCGCAGGTCGTTACTGATCTTCATCAGCACCACCGCCACGCCACGCAGCGCCGCGGATAACGCCAGCGGACTGTCCAGCGCACTCTGCGCTACAAAGGGGTGGGGCATCGCGCGAAAGGCCAGATCCGTTTCTTCTGCCAGGTGGCGGGCAAAGGTGTCGGCGAAATCCGGGTGGGCATTAATGCCGCTGCCCACCGCCGTTCCTCCCTGGGGCACCGCCAACAGGTCATCACGGGCCCGCGCCACACGCCCACAGGCATCCTGCAACTGCATGGCCCAGGTCTGCAGCTCCTGCTTCACGGTCACCGGCATGGCATCCATCAGGTGGGTGCGGCCGGTTTTCACGGTCTCCCGCTGCTCCCGGGCGCGCAGGCCCAGCTCGGCAATCAGTTGCTCAAGCGCCGGGATCAGGTTTTCCGTGACGGCCAGCGCGGCAGACACATGAATGGCCGTGGGAATGGTGTCGTTACTGCTCTGGCCCAGGTTCACATCGTCATTGGGGTGAATGGAGGCACCGGCTTCCTCACACAGATGCGCAATCACCTCATTGACGTTCATGTTGGTGCTGGTGCCGGAGCCGGTCTGGAAGATATCCACCGGAAACTGGTCCAGGTGATGGCCCTCCAACAGATCGTTGCAGGCACCGACAATGGCCACGGCCTTGTCGGCTGACAACGTTTCAAGCTGCCGGTTGGTTTCCGCCGCGCACCGTTTGATGCGGACCACGGCCTGGATAAAGCGGGTTGGCAACTGACGGCCGCTGATAGGGAAGTTATCCACCGCGCGCTGGGTCTGGGCACCCCAACGCGCGCTGGCCGGAACCGCTATGTCACCCAGGGAATCGGTTTCTATGCGCGTATCGGAATGGTGCGTGGACATGATCAGCCTCCTGCCAACAATAAAACCTGTGTTGTTTCATCATGGCATGGCGACAACGGGGATTCATTACAAGTCGGACCGCCTCAGGCCTGAAGGGATAGCACCGTATCTGCCAGGTCCCCCGCCAGTTGCTGCAATTCCTGCCTGTCGCCGGAACGCTGGGCGAACGCCCGCAATCCCATGACTTCGCACTGCAGACGGCGCGCCAATCGATCCGGCTGATGGGCTGGATCGTCGGGGTCGCGTATCTGCCCCGCCGCTTTCGCCTCCGCAAAGGCCTGGCGGAAAATAGCCTCCATATCGGCCAGGCGTGTTTCGATTTTCTGCTGTAACGCCGGGGTTTCTGCGCCCGCTTCCAGTAGCCCCTTTACCAGCATGCAGGCCCGGGAAGGCGGGTTGGTGTCGCGCAGCTTGCCCAGTTCGCGCAGATACTCTGCCAGCCCTTCAATGGGGGTTTGCTGGCCACGGAGGTTATCCAGGAAATCCTTGCCCATGGTGCCGGCATACAAGTCCAGGGCCTGACTATAGAGCGATTCCTTGTTGCCAAACGCGGCATAGATGCTGCCAGGGCGCATATCCAGCGCGTGCTCGATATCTTTGAGAGAGGTGGCATGAAAGCCTTTCTCCCAGAACAGGGTCACGGCCTTCTCGAGGCAATCTTGCCGATCGTACGCCGCCATTCTGGGCATCTGTTATCTCCACCATGCAAACAATGAGGGCAGTTTAACAATTTTTGAGTATTCACTCAAAAAAGGTATTGCAGTCGCTCATACACGTGTTAGGGTGACGCTGTTTTTGAGCGATCACTCAAATAAAGACATCGCCTATCCCGGCTGATCCAAAGGAGGACACCATGACCGATTTCACCCTGCACACTGAAGAGACGGCCCCCGAAGCCAGCCAAGCGCTGTTGAAAGAATCGCAAAAAAGCTTTGGCATGATTCCCAACCTGCATGCCGTCATGGCTGAAGCCCCCGGCCTGCTGGAGGGCTACCAAAAACTGCACGCTTTATTCCTGGAAACCAGCTTTACCGACGAGGAAGTGACCGTGGTCTGGCAAACCATTAACGTGGAACATGCCTGCCACTATTGCGTCCCCGCCCATACCGGCATTGCCAAATCCATGGAAGTGGACGACCGCATCACCGACGCGCTACGCGACAAGACACCCTTGCCCACAGATAAACTGGAAGCCCTGCGAGACTTCACGTTATCGGTGGTCCGCGATCGCGGCGAAGTGAACGATGAAGCAGTGAAGGCTTTCCTCGCCGCCGGCTTTGAAAAGCGGCATATTCTGGAAGTGATTCTGGGCCTGTCCCAGAAGGTGATGAGTAATTACACCAATCACCTGGCCAACACCCCCGTCGACAAACCGTTCAAAAAGTTTGAATGGCATGCAGATGGCGCCCCCACATCCTGAAACCAGGCTGCTCGCCCTGCTTCCACCAACCGGTGTGGAGCAGGGCTTATTCCTGAGGGAGTAAACCGATCGTGGTGCGGATGCTGCCATTGGGAATGACCAGTTGTCCCAGACGATCTGAGCCAAAATAAATATCCGATTTCACTTCCTGCCCCAAGGCGCCGCCAGGTACCGAGGCAAGCCCTTCTGTACCATCCTGCAACCGCTGCACAGCGCTACCGCCGAACACAATCTTGTTGGAAATTTCCAGTTGAGGGCTTTCTCCGTTACCACCGTGGTTTCGTTCGTGCAATTCCAGTTTGCTGACCACAATAGCCAAGTCCCCCTCTATGTTCGCCAGCCTCAACTCAACCTCCGGCCGCCCCGGTTCAGCAATGGACCAGAACGAACCCTGACCACTCACCAAGGCACTGTCCGTGGTATCGCTCATGGAATAAAGTCTGATGGCAGCACTGTAAGCCAGAAAATTCTCCCCATCCGGTGGTGGAGATAACCGGAAATTCACCAGGCCCTCAAGATTGAGATCCACATCGGCTATCGCTACTTTGTCATCCCCCCGCGGCAGAGAAACCCCGGCCAGCTCAGCGGAAAGCTGCATCCTGACTCGAGGGGAAAGCAGGTCGATACCTCCACCGTAAGCTGCGCTGCCTACGGTTCCGGAATTCTTTATCCACAAGCGCATATCATCAGCAGCCAGAAGGAAGTTGGCATTTAACATGCCGATGCCCATATTCACCGATGGGTCGGTGTCCGCAATCATGAAATGGGTACCCCGGGACCAGTTACTACCCTGATTGCCAGCGCCATCCAGTGTCTGCGACATCAGGAGTAGATCGATAATAAATCCCTGATTTTCACTGTCTGCGGTAACATGCGACGGGCTCCCACCGGGATACATGGCAATATTGGCATCGATGTTGGCCAGGGTATAAATCAACCCCCAGTCATACGTTTCCGGCGCCATGCTATTCGAGCTGATTGTCACCTGGTTTGAATAGGCCAGCAGGTTTCCATCACGGATAGCCGCCATTAGCGCCCCACCATCCGTGCGATTAATCTGGTTGCTGTAGCTGTTGATCAATCCGGTATCAAAATCCAGCATTTTTCCGCTGCATCCCGAACCATGAGTGGCAGCCCCCCAACACAAGCCCCCAGGGCCATTTCCGGCAGTCACCACATCCAGCGTGATATTGCGGAAATCAAAACCGAGGGGAGCCCGATTACCACTGCTGTCCTGAAGGTTCCTCCAATCGCCAAACTCCAGCAAAACCTGCTCTCCACCGCCCTGACCAATCTGCCAGCGCAGGTCTGTGGATTTAACCCCATCCCCCTGGTTTTTCTTGTAATTCCAGCTGACACCAAAGTTCAGGCCTTGGGTTCGTGCGGAAGTATCATAGGCGCCGGCCACTTCGCTGCCATCCCAGATTCCCCCACCACGAACCTGCAACTCAGTGTCATACAGCGTGCCTTCCCAGCCAAAATTCAGCATCCGCTTATCATTGGCGGTCACTGTGGTCATATCCTGATCAGGGTGGAATTTGTAGAGAAGATCAAAATTCAGCAGGTAATTAACATCGCCATACAGTCGCAATCCATCATTGGTGACTCCGATGGAGGTTTCAGGCATATCCCAGACAAAATCCAAGTTATCGAACGTGAGGTTGGCGTGGTAATACCAGTTTTGCCGATAGAACCATTTGGCGTCGGTTAAAGCGAAATACAGGGAAGCCGGCTTGTTGAGATCGTCCGTAAAGAACAGTCCGCGATTGATCAAACGGAAATCCACTCCCCCCACCATCGCCCATTCCCCGAATGATCGAGTCGAATCATTCAATGTCATGGAACTGAAGGAGAAACGGCTGGTATCTACATGGCTCTTGATGCTGAGCAAAGGGCCATTCGCATTGGACCCCACATCAATGTCGGTGCTGAACCAGTTTTCTTTCGTGCCCGTTTTTGTCAGCTGCAAATTATTCAAATACAACCCTTCGGACTGGCTGGCTGTGGGAGTATCAATCTGCAAGGATAATTGCTGAGCGGATATGCCAGCAGCATTCAAACTGACCGTTACCCCATCCCTTCCCTGAACAGTGGAAAGCTCTCCTTCAGTCATCGGCTCCAATGCAAAGACCAACACGGGAAGAATCGTCAGAATGAAAATTTTCGCGGCAGCTATTTTCTGACTTATTTTATTGAGCATCGCGTCCCCCTAACAAAACCTGGTAGAACCGTGACAATTCTGTTGAGGAGTCATCTCAAACTCCGGGTGCTCAATGAGATAGCCCGGCGCCCCTAAAAGATCCAGCGCATCACCGATAGACAAGGTTCCCAACTGAGCATTCTCATTCACAATATCCATCAGTTTCACGCTCGGTGCATTTAGCCACCACCCTGTATTTGCTGGAACGGAGTAAGCGCTGTTACATCTTTCTGTCGCGTAACTGGTTGTACAGGCATCAACTGCGGTGTTATAGGTACCCGCATTCTGAAACTCCTGTATTGGTGTGATCTTGCTATATCTTGGGTAAGCGATAGGCTCTCGCTGGAAAGAAAGGAAAAAATCGCCGGTATTTTCGAAAGTCAATTTATGCGCCAGACGAAGATCTGTATTCAGTTGCGCATAGGCGGAATCCAGGATTTGAGTCAAAATTCCCGAAAGACCATTCCCCTGAAGGTTCAGCTGTGCTGAGCGTAACCCCAACGTCTGCATTCTGGTACCAGCCACATCAACGAAAAGCGCGTCATTTTTTCCTGTGCCGCATGAATCAAGGTCCGTCTGCGTCCTGCCCGCACATCCCCAGGCATCAAGTGGGATAGGAATTCCCAAACAGAAATCTCCAATCACTGCACCACCGCAAATATTCGCACGGACTCGCATGGTGATGGAAAGCTCAGTACCCAGGAAACCACTGACGGTATTAATACCCGAGTGACAACCTGCAACCCCTGATCCTGTTGAAACACCGGTATCACAGCTATTCGCAAACGCCGTATTTTCCTGGTTGATCGCGCCATTCTGGGTGTATCTTCGACCGGCAACCATGGCCCCATCGGCAGACTCCCCCCCTATCTTTATCCCCGCCACTTCTCTCAACGTGGCGGTATCATCATTCTTGATAGCTATTTCCACATAGGGCCTGGTCAGCTTGAATGGACTACCTGATGCTCCAGGCTCTGTTCCATTTCTTCCCATCAAGGATGCATAGTCGATATCAATATCGCAGCCTGCAAATCCGGAAAGGTGATCGTTAATCCCCCCACAGCCAAGCTGCAGCTTGGAAATGTTCATGTTCATTTCCAGCTCACCGTTCAAGCCCATACGATAAAAATCAAAAGGCTCGGAATAGGCATTGGAACCATCAAGCTCACGGCCCGATATTTTGTCATTCAATATCAACCCCTGACCTGCCACTTGCCTGAGATCATTATCTTCCAGAGGTATCATTTCGCTGACATTGGCCATTGAGGATTGCCAAAAAGAAAGAACCAATCCCCCAATAAAAAGACAGGTACCGGCTTTATTTTTATTCATCCTAGTATCCGTACATCATCATGTTGCCATCAAAACGCAGCTGGGCAGGCCCTCCGGATCCATTAACGCCATCCGCCATTCTCAAACCGATCGCCGCACCCGGTGTTTCATTTCTCAGGTAACCTGGCACGATGATATTTCCACCGGGGTCGCTCTGATTGAACTCAGCGGCCACTTTGCCGGCATTCAGGAATATTTCTGCATCGTTATAGAAGGCGGTATTACTGCCCGGATCGGAGTGGTCATAGCTCAACTGGATTGCCGGGCGATCATCAGGGTCAAACCCCACCCCAAATCGTTCCTGGCATGCTGCATCGCAATACCCGGACGCGCTGCCCTGAGTTCGCACACCATCAACGTGGACCTCGTTGAGTTTAAAAACCCCGTAGTATTCCTTTACCACCAGCCAGGCATCGTTGATGCCATTAAATTGGAGCGCAAATCGACAATCCGGTGTGCCGGAAGCCACCAAGGCAGCGGTTGGGCAGTTATCCGGTACCACCTCTCCCGATGCATTCAGCGTCGCATTGATAAGCATTTCAAAATTCAGAGCGATCCCCTGCCTGGCCGATACATCGGATAACTCTTCATCATCGAGCAATGCCATTTGCTCCGCGCTCAAAGCAGCGGCGGGGACATTCAGGACCAGGAGGAAAAACAGAGTTTTTTTCATAGAACCTCCTAGTACTGGGCGCCGAGGCTGGTGAATTTAAAACTGTTTATCAGCAAGCCTTCCGCTCTTGAGTCCCCCAGGTTGGCTACCCCCGTTCGTATTACCGGTAATGTTTGTGTGCCTGCAGAGGCAGCATCGAAAAAGGCCTGTGGATTAACTTTGCTGGTGTTGGTGTACGCGCTACCTGCGGAGATGCTGTATCCACCGCCATATCCACAATTCAGCCCTGTGCCACCGGATGGTGTGCAGCTGTCATTTTGCTTGTAAAAGCGGCTTCCTGTTCCACGCGGGTTGTAACCATCACCGGAGCACCCCGTTCCCCCAGGGCAGTTGTATTGGCTTTGCCCGGCTCTGACATCCACCGCCGTCATGGTGTAAGCAAAGGCATCGAAGTCAGTACATCCGCTGCACTTACTGAAAAATATGCCGTCACTGGTGTCGTTAAAGGTATTTCGTTGAGCAATGATCGCCCCTGTCCCATCCGTGACTGTCATGCTGGTCGGTACCGCAGGACACCCCATTCCCTGACACGGGAACCAGTCGCCCCAGCGTGAATAGCCATGGGTCTGGAAATAGTTTTCGGGCACTGTGATCGAAGGCGTTGCGCCATAGGTATTGGCTAGTAACGCAGCGCGCGCTGTCTGATAACCGGCATCAACCGAATCAGCCACGGCCAGACTGTAATGACGGCGATAAACAGCGGGGTTATCGGGGATTTCATTGAGGGCCAGAACAAAATTACCGTTGGTAATATCGTTACCACTTGCATCCTTTGGAACATCAATCGTGAATGCCTGGTAAAAAAGGTGACCCAGCGGCAAAAAGGCATCTACGTTCCGAAAATGCATCCCCTCGAAAGCATCGAACTGCACCGGTGTTCCCAGTGCGTCTGAATCCTTGCCGTTTACCTGATTGGCACTGAACCGAAAGTCACCTTGCAGATGGCTTTTATAGAGAAAGGCAAAATTGGGATTGCCCGCTTCCGTGGACTGGAAAAACTGCAGGACACTTCCTGCGGCACTGCCCTGAATAATCGTCTGGGTTTTCAAAAGGCCGTAATCCGTAGCCGGACCACCTTTGCCGGCCTCAATTTCCCCCCAAAATGAAAAGCGGTAGTCTTCCTGAAAGGTGGGTGCCAACAATTCCAATACGGTCTTGCTGGTTGAGGTATCTCCGCCCCAGGTGACAACGCCATTGCCTATTTGATTGGCACCACTGCCCTTGCCCGAATAGTCCATGACGCGCAGGACATAGGGATTATCGTGGGCCGCAAAATGTGCAATGGTGCCACCACGCGGACATCCCAGTCCGCCATACCCCTGGCTTGCGCAAGCATCCATGCTGCTTCCGGTTTCAGTCCAGGTGGTACCAGCACCTTTGGCCGACACATTGATGCCGTACCAGCGCAGGTCGCCACGCAGGAAGGTGCTTTCCGGGTCTGTGCCGGAACCCACCTGCTCGAAATAGCTGGTTGGCTTGGTGAGCCAGCGAAAGTCCTCCCAGACAAAGGCAAGCCCGGCGCCACTGACATTGGACATGGCAGCCTCATCCATCTGTTCAAGCGCCGCCATACCCGGCAAGGGCAGGAAGGTCAGGCATCCGAACAGAACTGCCTGCATTGCGTTGCATACAATACGCTTGCGATGATGTGCCATTCGCATCACGCGCTCTCCCGTATACTTTTTCGTTATTCTTATTTCCTATCTGCCAACACATGTTCACAGATGGTTGCTATGGTTTTACACAAAGTGGCGCGGGCGTATTGATCAAACAATGACCACATCGCAATTTTTTGTATACAAACTTTCAGGTCACTGTTTTAAATGACTTTTTCTTATCAATGGCAAATGGGCGAAAAAGTCATAAATCAAATATTCAGGCCAACCAGGGAAGTTGAATATTAATAAACCCCTTTAATATCAACGGATTGGCTAACACCCGAATAATAACTGGAACCGTAATTTTTAGCTGAATGCAAACGGCAGGTTTCAACCTGGCTGGTGCTACGCCGCGGGTTGCCGTTTTTTTGGGGGGGGAGGATAGGGCCGCAAGCGACGCTACCGAGGTGATCCGGCCACTTATTTGCCGATGCAGAACGAGGAGAAGATTCGCCCCAGCAGATCATCAGCGGTAAAGGTACCGGTGATTTCTTCCAGGGCTTTCTGGGCGGCGCGCAGGTCTTCGGCCAGCAGCTCACCAGCCGCATGGCCATGCAATTGCCGCTCACCACTGTCCAGGGCCGCCAACGCCTGCTCCAGCGCAGTAATATGACGACGGCGAGCGGAAAAGCGACTTTGCCCTTCGCCCTGGTAGCCGGCGGCGTCTTTCAGATGACGGCGCAACGCCTCCAGCCCATCACCGCTGGCCGCTGAAATCACAAAGGCGCCGTCTTCACGCTGACCGGCCGGCAGCCCGGACAGGTCTGCTTTATTCAGCACCACCGTGACGGGCAGTTCCAGGTTTTCCAGCTGCTGCTGACTTTGCGGGAGCAGGCTGTGGATATCATTGATATCCCCCTCGCTATCGCGGGAATCCACCATCACCAGCAAACGGTCGGCCTTGCGCATTTCAGCGTAGGCACGGCGAATCCCTTCCTGTTCCACCACGTCAGCACTGTCACGCAGACCGGCGGTGTCGATCAGGTTCAGGGGCATGCCGTCCAGCTGAATGGATTCGCGCAGCACGTCCCGGGTGGTGCCGGCAATATCGGTAACGATAGCCGCATCAAAACCGGCCAGGGCATTCATCAGGGACGACTTGCCGGCATTGGGTTTGCCGGCGATCACCAGGGTCATGCCTTCACGTACCAGCCGGCCCTGGTTGGCTTCATCCAGCACACGCAGGCACTGACGTCGTACCGCCGTCAGGTCGCTGGCCACCTTGCCGTCGGACAGGAAATCAATTTCCTCTTCCGGGAAGTCGATGGCCGCTTCCACATAGATGCGCAGCCCAATCAGTGCTTCGACCAGCTGGTTCACTTCATCGGAAAACACCCCCTGCAGGGAATGCAGGGCGGCACGGGCGGAGGCGCTGGTGCCGGCATCAATCAAATCGGCGATGGCTTCCGCCTGGGTCAGATCCATCTTGTCGTTGAGGAAGGCCCGCTGGGAGAATTCTCCGGCACGGGCCTGACGGGCACCGGCTGCGATACAGGCGGCTACCAGCATGTCCAGAATAACCGGGCCGCCGTGGCCCTGGAGTTCCACCACATCTTCCCCGGTAAAGGAATGCGGTGCCGGAAACGTAATGACCAGGCCTTCGTCAAGAACCTCCCCAGCCTGATCACGAAAACGCCGAAAGTGCGCCACCCTGGGTGACAGTGATTGCTCACCAACAACGAGAGACGCGATACTCAGGGCCTGCGGACCGGAAAGACGCACCACACCAACGCCGCCCCGGCCGGGAGCGGTGGCAATGGCAACAATGGTATCTGGGGAAGAGGTCTGCATAAGGGAATTATAGAGAGCGTCTTGCGCCTCGCACCAGACGCCGGACAGAAAAGAAAAAAGCCGATCTTTCGATCGGCTTCATTCTGTCTTGCGGCCAGTGCGGTGCGTCAGGCCTCATTCTCGATCTTGCGGGTAATGATCCACTGCTGGGCAATGGACAGGATGTTGTTGGTCAGCCAGTAGAGTACCAGGCCGGCCGGGAACCACAGCATGAACACCGCAAAGATCATCGGCATCCATTTCATCACCTGCGCCTGGGTCGGGTCCGCCGGTGTCGGGTTCAGGCGGGTCTGCAGGAACATGGACGCGCCCATCAGGATCGGCAGCACAAAGTACGGGTCCATCACGGACAGGTCGTTGATCCACAGGAAGAATGGCGCCTGGCGCAGCTCAACGGATTCCAGCAGCACATAATACAGGGCGATAAACACCGGCATCTGTACCAGCATGGGCAAGCAGCCACCCAGCGGGTTGATCTTTTCCCGCTTGAACAGATTCATGGTTTCCATCTGCTGCTTCTGCTTGTCGTTCTTGTTCTGCTCCTTGATGCGCTGCATTTCCGGCGCAACCTTGCGCATCTTGGCCATGGAACGATAGCTGGTGGCGCTGAGCTTGAAGAAGATCGCCTTGATGATGAAGGTCAGCAGGATGATTGCCACACCCCAGTTACCCACACCGCCACCGATGTCGATATCCATACCGAAGACGGACACTTCCCCGCTCTGCAGGAACACCAGCAGGGCAAAGATGGGCTGGGAGATAAACCACAACCAGCCGTAGTCCACGGTCATGTTCAGGCCCGGGCTGATCGCTTCCAGGTTGTCCTGCTGCTTGGGACCGGCATAGAACTCGGCATACAGCACCGACTCTTCACCCGGCTGCACCGTGGTATTCGGAGACACGAATCGCAGCAGGTACTGGTCGCGTGATTGCAGGTACACGCTGGAGTAATGGTTTTTCTGTTTGGCGTCGGGAATCCAGGCAGACACAAAGTAATGCTGGACCATGGCAAGCCAGCCGCCTTCCACGGTCTGGTCCAGCTTGACCCCGTCTTCACTCATGTCATCAAACGTGAGTTTGTTGTAAGGCTTCTCCGGATTCCAGTACGCAGCCCCCAGGTAGGTGGGCATGGGCGCAAAGCCGGTGGTGGACAACCCGGGGTCATCGCTACCATCGCGCTTGATCTGGCCATACAGGGCGCCCGTCCAGGGGCTGCTGCCGTTATTGCGGACGATATGGCTGACACGAACCAGGTAGCTGCCTTTCTCGAAGGTATAGCGCTTGATGATCTCGGCGCCATTGTCCTGGGTCAGGGTCAGATCCACATTCAGCTCGTTGCTGCCCTCGGCAAGCTGGTAACTCTGCTGGGCACTGCTCCAGTGCGGGCGACCTTTGCTGGAATCGGTGCCGTTCTTGCCTACCAGGCCACTCTGGGCCACGTAGGTGCCACTGTTGCTCTGATCCATGAACACAAAGGGCTGATCAGGGGTGTCGATATGTTTGGGGTAATCGGGCAACGCCAGACGAACGATATCGCCGCCGACCGGGTTGATTTCTACCCGCAGCACATCGGTGCTGACCTCGATGCGCCTGGAGGAGGTGGCGGTATCCGGAGTATCGATTTGGGGAGCGACAGGCTGATCACCGTCAGCCTGGGCGGCCGGGATGCTGTTCTCGGTTTCCGGCTGCGGCGCAGGCAAATCCGCACTGTCTGCGGATGAAGGGCTCCCTTGCTCTGCCACCTGTTCAACAGGGACAGGGGTTGCCGAGTCTGCGTGATCCCGCTGCCAGGCCTGAATCATCAGGTATGAGACAACGGCAATGCCGGTAATAACTAGGGCGCGCTGGATTTCCATAAGAGGCTTATCTGTGGCGTGAAAAACGGGCCGCAGTTTCTCAAGCTTGCCGACACTTAGCAAGCAGCTTGTCAAATAGCCGGGTGATATCGCGGGTAACCTGATCCGGATCCGGGTTCTCGATTCGGCCCCTGACCAGCAGGATTATGTCCAGACCAGCCAGTTCCTGCTGCCGGCAACGGAACTGTTCGCGTACCCGCCGCTTGATTCTGGCACGGTCTACGGCGCGTTTGGCGCGTTTACGGCCAATCACCAGGCCCAGTCGGGGCTGCGGTTGGGTATTGCGTGTTACCAGAAGCAAGTAACTGCCCAGGCCAACCTTCCATTCAGGTTGATCAAAGACGGTCTGATACTGGGAACCGGTAAGGAGGCGGTGTTGGCGGGTAAAGGCCTGTGAGATGGGCACTGTTACCTCAGCCAGGAAGGCAAGGTAAAACGGTTGGCTTATGCAGCCAACCGCTTACGGCCCTTGGCACGACGAGCGGCCAAAATTTTGCGGCCATTTTTCGTGGCCATACGAGCACGGAAACCGTGAGCACGTTTGCGCTTGAGCACGCTTGGCTGGAATGTACGTTTCATGGCGTCTTCCCCATGGATTAGACAGCGATTAGAAGGGCGGAAAGTCTAGGGAAACCGAGGGGTTGTGTCAACGCGCTTTTCAGCCTGCTCGAAAGAAGAAAAGAAAAGACTGTTAATAGATTTTATATATTTAAGTATTTATTGATTGTAGTAGTAGTTATAGGGGAAGGCGGTTTTTGTGGGTAAACCTGAAAATCGTATTTATTTCAATTGCTTGGCGTAATGATAACTTGCGTATCATTGTGTGTAAGTGCTGGGGGTTGTGTGGGGACTAGCTGTCATTAAATGTGGGTATAAGTTGTGCCCCAGGTTATCCACCGGGTTGTACCGGTGCCGGTCAACAGGGTTATGGCCCTAGTTATCCACAGAAAGTTGTCATTAAAAAAAGCCCAGTCGCCTGTGGATAGGTGGGCTTCTGTAGGGGTAGAATGGCTGGCTCGACGGCGGTTGTGCATGAACGGTTTCTCCGCGATCCCCGCGAGCAATACATCAAGGAAATAAAGGCGGGTGTGTGTCTGAAGAGCTCTGGCAACGCTGTCTGACGCGACTCGAGGATGAGTTGCCGTCGCAGCAGTTCAACATGTGGATCCGGCCGCTTCAGGTGGCTGCATCTGCGGATGGTGCGGAGCTGACCCTGTTTGCCCCCAACCGTTTTGTGGTGGACTGGGTCCGCGACAAATACCTGGACCGTATCGGCGAGGTGTTGGGCGAGCTGCAATCAGGTCCACTGCCGCAGTTGCGCCTGGAAGTGGGCTCTACCCGCGCCAGCACGCCCGTAGCGGCGTCTTTCAATGGTTCTGCGCCAGCAGCCAGCAGCGGGCCGATAACCACGCCTGCGGTGGCGCCAGCGCCCCGTCAGCCTGAATCCGATAGCAGGCCGCAGCCCACGGCGCTGGGCGGCGCCCGCAAGCATCGCAGTAACCTCAATACCGGCTTTACCTTTTCCACCTTTGTCGAGGGCAAGTCCAACCGCATGGCGGCGGCGGCTGCCCAGCAGGTTGCGGAAAACCCGGCTAGCCATGGCTATAACCCGTTGCTGTTATACGGGGGCGTTGGTCTGGGTAAGACTCACCTGATGCATGCGGTGGGCAATGAGTTGTTGCGGCGCAACCCCAATGCCAAAGTGGTCTACCTGCACAGTGAGCGTTTTGTGGCAGATATGATCTCCGCGCTACGTAACAAGACCATCAACGAGTTCAAGCGGTTCTATCGTTCCGTGGATGCGCTGCTGATTGATGATATTCAATTCTTTGCATGTAAAGAGCAATCCCAGGAAGAGTTCTTCCATACCTTTAACGCGTTGCTGGAAAATGGTCAGCAGATCATCCTCACCTGTGACAAGTTTCCCAAAGAGGTGGATGGGCTGGAGGAGCGTCTGAAGAGCCGGTTTGGTTGGGGCTTGTCCCAGCCCATGGAGCCGCCGGAGCTGGAAACCCGAGTGGCGATTCTGAAGAAGAAGGCGGAAGAGGCCAAGGTGGATCTGCCCAACGATGCGGCCTTCTTTATTGCCCAGCGAATCCGTTCTAATGTACGGGAGCTGGAAGGCGCGTTGCGCCGGGTGATCGCCCATGTGCGCTTTACCGGGGCGCAGATTGATATCGGCCTGATCAAGGAAGCGCTGAAGGATCTGATTGCGCTGCAGGCGCGGCAAATCAGCATCGACAATATCCAGCGCATCGTGGCCGAGTATTACAAAATCAAGATTAACGACTTGCTGTCGCCCCGGCGGACACGCTCGGTGGCGCGCCCCCGTCAGGTTGCCATGGCGTTGTCGAAAGAGCTGACAAGCCACAGCCTGCCGGAGATCGGTGAGAATTTTGGTGGCCGGGATCACACCACCGTGCTACACGCCTGTCGCAAGGTGCTGGAGTTGCGGGAATCCAATCCGGAAATCGAAGAAGATTATCAGAATCTGTTACGGACATTGACGTCCTAATCGGGGTGGCTCTGTGGCGAGCAAACCCAATAACCAGAACGGGAAAGCGCAATGAAATTCTCAATCAATAGAGAACAACTGCTCAAGCCGCTACAGCAGGTCGCCGCCGTGGTGGAAAAGCGACAGACCCTGCCGGTGCTGTCCAACGTTTTGCTGGAAGTGGGCGACGGCCAGCTTTCCATGACCGGGACAGACCTGGAGCTGGAGCTGGTGGCGCGTCTGCCGCTGGAAGGTGAGCAGGAGCCGGGGGAGACCACCGTGCCGGCCCGCAAGCTGGTAGATATTGCCAAGAGCCTGCCGGCGGAAGCGGACATTCGCTTCGAGGTGGATGGTGAGCGCATGCTGGTTCGTTCCGGCCGCAGCCGTTTTACCCTGTCCACCCTGCCCGCCTCGGAATTCCCCAATCTGGAAGAGGATGCTGCGGGTAGCCGCCTGGAAATGAAGCCGGATGTGCTGCGTGGCCTGATCGATCGCACCGCCTTTTCCATGGCGCAGCAGGATGTGCGTTATTACCTGAACGGCATGCTGTTCGAGCTCAAGCCGGGCCGTCTGCGTGCCGTGGCCACCGATGGCCACCGCCTGGCGCTGTGTGATGCCGAGCTGGATGCGCCTGTGGAAGAAGCCTCCGTGATCCTCCCCCGCAAAGGGGTGATGGAACTGTCGCGTATTCTGGGTGACAGCGGTGAGGCAGCTCGCCTGACCATTGGCCGTAACCACGTCCGCATCGTGGTGGGTGCCATCACCTTCACGTCCAAGCTGGTGGATGGCAAGTTCCCGGAATACGACCGGGTGATTCCCAAGGAAGGCTCGCGCAAAGTGGTCGCAGACCGCGAAACCCTGCGCCAGGCACTGGCCCGGGTAGCTATCCTTTCCAACGAAAAGTACCGCGGTGTGCGGGTGCAGTTGTCAGAGGGCAGCCTGAGAATTGTGGCCAACAACCCGGAACAGGAAGAAGCGGAAGAGGAAGTGTCCGTGGATTTCAATGGCTCGCCGCTGGAAATCGGCTTTAACGTGAGCTACCTGCTGGATGTGCTGAACACCATGGGTGGCACCCAGGCAGAGTTGGAAATGGGCGACAGCAATAGCAGTGCCCTGGTCTTTGACCCAGAGAGTAAGGCTGCCGTGTATGTGGTTATGCCGATGCGCCTCTGAGCATGATGCCCCTTGCCGGGGTGGCCGCGATGGCCACCCCGCCGTTGTTGTCCCCTCTCCTTTTCCCTTGCTGTTGTTCCCCTGATGCTTAGCCGCCTTCAATTGAGCGATTTCCGTAATTACGGCAGCGCAGAGGTGGATTTGTCCCCGTCCCTGAATGTGATCCTGGGGGATAATGGCAGCGGCAAGACCAGTCTTCTTGAAGCCATTTACTTTATCGGCAGTGGCGGTCGTTCGTTTCGGGGCGGTCGTTTGTCGCGCCTGGTGCGCGATGGTGCGGAAGCCGCCACGTTGTATGCGGAGGTTTTAGCCGCTGAGGAATTGCACCGGCTTGGGGTGCGTCGCACCCCGGGCGGAATTGATGCAATCAAACTGGATGGCCAGACCCCCAAAGCGCTGAGCGAGGTGGCTGCGCTGCTGCCGGTATTGGCGCTACACCCCACGTCTGTGGAGCTCGTGTTCGGCTCCTCGCAACTGCGGCGTCGCTTTATGGACTGGGGAATGTTCCACGTGGAACATCAATTTATGCCTGTGTGGCGAGCGGGGTCGGCGGCTCTTAAGCAGCGCAATGCCCTGCTGCGCACCGGTCGTCCGAGTCAGAGAGAACTGGGCTTTTGGAATCAGCAACTGGCGCAGACTTCTGATAGAATCGAAGGGTTACGCAGAAGCTATCTGGCTGCGCTACAGCGCGGTTTGGATGAAGTCCTGGTGGTACTGGCTCCCGAGCTGAAAATACGGCTCAGGCTGCAAACAGGGCTGCAGAAGGATGAGTCCTACGGGCAAGCGCTGGATCGCCTGCAGACGGATGATCTGCGGCGGGGATTCAGCCAGGCTGGATTTCATCGCAGTGACATTCGTATTGAAAGCCACGGCGTTGTGGCTCGTGACCGTTTATCTCGCGGGCAGGCCAAATTGGTGGCCTATGGCATGGTGTTGGCCCAGCTACCGTTAATTAGTCAGGCCGGGAAGGTGTGTACCTTGCTGGTGGATGATCTGGCCGCGGAGCTGGATGAAGAGCACCGCAATCAGTTGCTGGGTTATCTGGCCACAACAGGCCACCAGACATTGATCACAGCGTTGGATATGCCCCAATGGGCAGCCATCGTTAATGACAATAACGCATTACAGGCGGTTGAGAGCAAAATGTTCCACGTGGAACATGGCAAGCTGCGACCCCTCACCGAGAGCAAATAAGGAAATACCATGGCGGAGAAAAATTACGATTCATCCAGCATCAAGGTGCTGAAAGGATTGGATGCCGTACGTAAACGTCCCGGCATGTATATCGGTGATACAGATGATGGCACGGGCCTGCATCATATGGTGTTTGAGGTCGTGGATAACTCCATCGATGAAGCGCTTGCCGGGTTTTGCTCCGAGATCAAAGTGGTTATCCACCCGGATGAATCCATGTCCATCCAGGATAATGGCCGTGGTATTCCTACCGAGCTGCACGAAGAAGAAGGCGTGAGCGCTGCCGAAGTGATCATGACGGTGCTGCACGCCGGCGGTAAGTTCGACGACAACACCTACAAGGTGTCCGGTGGCCTGCACGGTGTGGGCGTGTCGGTGGTGAACGCCCTGTCGGAAGAATTGAAGCTGACAATTCGCCGTAATGGTCAGGTTCACGAGCAGATTTATCACCACGGTGTGCCCGCCAACCCCCTGGAAGTGGTGGGAACGACGGATTCCAGCGGTACCGCTGTGCATTTCCGCCCTTCCCCGGAAACCTTCAGCAATATCAAGTTCCACTACGATATCCTCGCCAAGCGGCTGCGTGAGCTGAGCTTTCTGAACTCCGGGGTGCGTATCCACCTGATGGATGAGCGCAGCGGCGATGAAGATGTGTTCGAGTATGAGGGCGGGCTGAGTGCTTTTGTCAGCTACCTGAATACCAACAAAACCGCCCTCAACCAGGTCTTCCACTTCAATTTTGAGCGGGAGGAAGACGGTATTGCGGTGGAAGTGGCCATGCAGTGGAATGATTCCTATCAGGAAAACATTTTCTGCTTTACCAACAATATTCCCCAGCGCGATGGCGGCACGCACCTGGCCGGTTTCCGGGCGGCGCTGACCCGTACCCTGAACAGCTATATGGACAAGGAAGGCTTCCTGAAAAAGGAAAAAGCCAACCCGTCGGGGGATGATGCACGGGAAGGCCTGACGGCGGTGATTTCGGTGAAAGTACCGGATCCCAAGTTTTCCAGCCAGACCAAGGACAAGCTGGTCTCCTCCGAGGTGAAAAGTGCGGTGGAGCAGACCATGGGCGATCTTTTCCAGGATTACCTGCTGGAAAACCCGGGCGAAGCGCGCAGTATTGTACAAAAAATCATCGATGCGGCCCGCGCCCGCGATGCCGCCCGTAAAGCCCGTGAAATGACGCGGCGCAAAGGGGCCCTGGATATCGCTGGCCTGCCCGGAAAGCTGGCGGACTGCCAGCAGAAAGACCCGGCGCTCTCCGAACTCTATATTGTGGAGGGTGATTCTGCGGGGGGCTCGGCCAAACAGGGTCGGGATCGCAAGAATCAGGCGATTCTGCCGCTCAAGGGTAAAATTCTGAACGTGGAAAAAGCCCGTTTCGACAAGATGTTGTCTTCTCAGGAAGTGGGCACCCTGATCACCGCGCTGGGCTGTGGCATTGGCCGCGACGAATACAATATCGACAAACTGCGTTATCACCGCATCATCATCATGACCGATGCGGACGTGGATGGTTCGCACATCCGCACCCTGCTGCTCACCTTCTTCTTCCGTCAGCTGCCGGAGCTGATTGAGCGTGGTTACATCTACATTGCCCAGCCGCCGCTCTACAAGGTGAAAAAGGGCAAGCAGGAAACCTATCTGAAAGACGATCCGGCCATGGAGGAATACCTCACTACTCTGGCGCTGGACAAAACCGGCCTGTACCCGGGTGATGATGCGCCACCGATCAGTGGTGAGCCGCTGGCCAAGTTGATCGCCGAGTACCGCGGTGTCATGAAGATTGTCGACCGTCAGTCCCGGGTCTTCCCGGAAGAAGTGCTGGAGCAGATGATCTACATGCCGTCACTCAATGAAGCCTCGCTGAAAGACGAAGCCGCCATGGCGCAGTGGTGCGAGACTCTGGGCAAGCGCGTGGATGCCATCACCGATGCGACCCAGGCGTTTACGATTACCGCCCAGCGTGATGAAGAGCGAGGCCTGTACTTGCCACGTGTGCAAGTACTCGCTCACGGTGTACCCCGCGAATATCGTGTCACTCTGGATTTTCTGCAGTCCCCGGACTATCAGAAGATCAAGGCCTTGGGGGAAACCCTGGAAGGCTTGCTGGCAGAGGATGCCTACATCCAGCGTGGTGAGTCGCAGCGGCCTATTCGCCACTTTGCCGAAGCCCTGGACTGGCTGATGGTGCAGGCGCGCCGTGGTACCAGTTTCCAGCGTTATAAGGGGCTGGGTGAGATGAACGCGGACCAGCTGTGGGAAACCACCATGGACCCGGAAAGCCGCCGTATGCTGCAGGTAACCATCGAAGATGCCATCGCGGCAGACCAGATCTTTACCTGCCTGATGGGCGACGACGTGGACCCACGCCGCCAGTTCATCGAGTCCAATGCGCTGCAGGTATCCAACCTGGATGTCTGAACGCCAGATGTCGAGTGCCTGACGCCGGATGTTAAAACAAAAAAAGCGAACCCATTGGGTTCGCTTTTTTATTTGCTTCTAGCGTTGAGCTTCAGGCTCTAGGCGTTTGGCGTAAATTACACCAAAAAATCGTCCAGATTGGCGCCTTTGCTCAGGGCATCCTGCAACCACAGCGGGCGTTTGCCGCGGCCGGTCCAGGTGTTGCTGCTGTTGTTCGGGTCGCGGAACTTTACTTTGGCCGGACGGCGAACACCGGTTTTTTTCTTGGCGGCTTTTTTGCGTGTGGTTTTCTTCTTGTCGGCAGCATTTTTCAGCAGGTCCTGGGGATCGACACCCAGATCCTTGGCCATTTTTTCCAGTACTGCCTGGGCATTTTTCAATTCGGCCTTACGCTTTTTGTCGAGCGCAGACTCTGCCTGCTTGATCAGTTTTTCCAGCTCGTCGACAGACAGTTCGTCAAGATTGATGCTCATTAAGGTGCCCTTGTTTTAGGTCATTGAATAACGGCAAAGACTGTAATTATTTTAATGAGCATTGGCAATATAGAGGCTTAAACACAGAGCGGAAAATAAAAAATACGGTGGCAAAGAATAATATTTTCACCGCGGTGATTATAAAATCACCGCCTTCCTGCCATTTTTGTGGATAACACGCACCGGCTGTTAACCGGGGTAATGCTCCATAATCCACTGTTGGGCTTCAGCGCTGACTTGCTTGGCTTTTTTATTGTGCGTGTCGATGGGAGGGCTGATACGCAGTGTGATCGTGCCGGGGTAACGCACCCAGGTTTTGCGGGGCCAGCAATCACCACTGTTATGGGTTAGCGCAATGACAGGCACCCCGGCCTGCGTAGCCAGCATGCTGCCACCGTGGTTGAACTTGCCATGGGTACCTGGGGCTTGTCGGGAGCCTTCCGGGAAAATCACCACACGCAGTCCACGTTTGAGACGCTGCTTACCCTGGGACAGCACCGATTTTAACGCGGCCTTGCCATCGCTGCGGTTAATACGAATGGGATTAAGCAGTGCCAGCCCCCAGCCAAAGAATGGTATCCACAGCAGTTCCCGTTTCAGCACCGTGGCCTGCGGGCTGATCAGTACCTGCAGGTAAAAGGTTTCCCAGCTGCTTTGGTGGTTGGCCAGAATAACGCAGGGATCGTCCGTCAGATGTTCCTGCCCTTCTATCTTCACGGTGATGCGATTCAGGTGCTGGTCCAGCCACATGGCAAAACGGGTCCACAGGTTGATAAACCGGTGGCGGGCGTGAAGTGGCAGGAAGGGGCCAATCAGGACACAGAGGAAACTGTGGAAAATACCGGCAAGGTTGTACAGCACGAAAAACAGCGCGCTGCGGACCTTGATCGACAGCGACGGTGGCGCGTGCTGGGTCATGCCTAATCCTTCAAGGTGTGATCAACAAAGTCAGCCAGTGAGTCGTAAATGGCAACCGGGCCCAGGGATTCAGGCAGACCTTTTTCCAGGGTCTGGTTCCCTTTGCCGGTTCGCACCAGTACCGGTGTGCAATGGCGAGCGACTCCCGCTTCAAGATCCCTAAGGCTATCACCAATCAGGGGGGCACCGGTGACATCGCCATACTCGGTAACAATCTGGTCGATCAGGCCTGGCAGCGGCTTGCGACAATCACAGCCGTCATCGGGCCCGTGGGGACAATAGACGATCTTGCCCAGTGCACCGCCCTGCTCCGCCACCAACTCACGCAGGCGCGCGTGCATGGCATCCAGGGTGGCCACATCATAATAGCCACGGCCAATGCCGGACTGGTTGGTCGCCACCGTGACGGTATACCCCGCCTTGCTCAACCGGGCGATGGCCTCGATGCTGCCGGGGATGGGAATCCACTCGTCCACGGTCTTGATGTAGGCATCGGAGTCCTCGTTGATGACCCCGTCGCGATCCAGAATGATGAGTTTGTTCATGGATGAAGATCCCTTTCTTTACCGTAGGAGCGTCGCTGGCGGCGCGATGCCAAACGTTAGGTTAGCGACGCTACGGTGATATACACAAAGGCCGCTGATTAAGCGGCCTTTGATTTAGCGTGTTGCATGAAGCGTCGGGCGTGTTGCGTCTCTTATTCCTGCAACAAACTGATATCCGCCACGTTCAGGAACAGGTCACGCAGGAATGCCAGCAGCGCCAGTCGGTTATTGCGCACCGCTTCATCCTCCGCCATCACCATGACGGTATCAAAGAAGGCATCCACCGGCTCGCGCAGGTCTGCCAGCATTTCCAGCACGCTGGCGTAGTCGCCGGCTTCCAGCAGTTCATAGGACTGTTCGAACGCGGCCACTACCATGTTGGTGAGCGTTTGTTCAGCCTCGTCTTCCAGCAGGGCGCCGTCAATTTCTTCCGGCGGTGCGCTGTCCAGCTTGGCGAGAATATTGGATACCCGCTTGTTGGCGGCAGCCAGCGCCTGGGCTTCTTCGCGTTGCTGGAAGGCGGCCACGGCTTTTACTCGACGGTCGAAATCCAGTGGTTTGCGACAGGCCTCGTCGATGGCCAGCACCGAGAGAATCACCGGTGTGGCAATGCCCTGTTCCTGGTAGATGGCGCGATAGCGACCCTTGATAAAGTCGAAGGCGTCTTCCACCTGATTGGCATCGATGCGCTCGCCCAGTTGGGCGGCGGCCTGGTCCAGCAGTTCACGCAGATCCAGGGCCAGTTCATTTTCAATAATGATGCGCAGCACGCCGAGGGTGGCGCGACGCAGCGCGTAGGGGTCCTTGGTACCGCTGGGTTTCTGGCCGATACCGAAGATGCCCACCAGGGTATCGATCTTGTCGGCCAGGGAAACCGCCATGCCGGTTTTGCTCTGCGGCAAGGTGTCGCCGGCAAAGCGCGGCAGGTATTGCTCGTACAGGGCCTTGGCCACGTCGTCTGGCTGGCCTTCGCGCTGGGCCAGGTAGAAGCCCATGATGCCCTGCATGGTGTCGAACTCGCCGACCATTTCGCTGTTCAGATCGGCCTTGCTCAGTTCGCCGGCCAGCTTGGCGTTGTCTGCGTTACCACCGATTTGCCCGGCAATCACGGCGGCCAGGCTGCCGATGCGTTGGCACTTGTCGGCCACGGTGCCCAGCTGTTGCTGAAATACCACATTGGCCAGCCCTTCGGCGTGCTGGGCCAGGGTGCGTTTGCAATCGTTGTCGTAGAAGAAAGCGGCATCGGCCAGGCGTGGGCGAATCACTTTCTCGTTGCCGTGGATCACCTGTTGGGGATCCTTGGACTGGATATTGCTGATGGTAATAAAGCGCGGCATCAGCTTGCCGTCAGCATCCAGCACCGAGAAGTATTTTTGGTGCTCTTCCATGGCACTGATCAACGCTTCCTGGGGAACCCGGAGGAAGTCGTCATCGAAGCTGCCCATTAGCGCTTCGGGCCATTCCACCAGAGCGGTGACTTCGTTGAGCAGGTCCGGGTCGATCTGGGCGACACCGCCTGCTTTTTTACCAGCCGCCAGGGTCTGCTCTTCGATCATGGCTTTACGGCGATCAAAGTCAGCGAGGACGTGGCCGTCTTGTTCGATGCGCTGGGCATACTCGCCAGCGGTCGCCAGGTCGATAGCGCCCGGAGCATGGAAACGGTGGCCATAGCTGGTGCGGCCGGATTGCAGATCCAGCAACTCGAAGGGAATCACCTCGTCACCAAACAGCGCCACCAGCCAGTGGGCCGGGCGCACAAACTGCACCTTGCGCTTGCCCCAGCGCATACGCTTGGGGATTGGCAGTTTCTGGATGGCCTGGGTGAAAAAGGCCGGAACCAGTTCGGCGGCGCTTTTCCCCTTCTCGGTAATCTGCGCCACCAGGCGCTCGCCCTTGCCGGTGTCCTGACGGCCCAGCTGGTCCACGGTGAGGCCCAGTGAAGCGGCAAAACCCTGGGCGGCCTTGGTCGGGTTGCGGTCGCTGTCGAAGGCTGCCTGCACGGCGGGGCCCTGGCGCTCGATATCGCGATCGGCCTGTTTCTCGTCCAGGTCGCGCACCAGCAGGGCCAGACGGCGAGGGGCGGCAAAGCGTTCCACGTTACCGTGGTTGAGGCCGGCCTCATCCAGTTGGCGAACAAATTCGTCGGTGAGCGCGGCACTCAGTGATGCCAGCGCTTTCGGGGGCAGCTCTTCGGTGCCCAGTTCAATCAGCAAATCCCGGGACATTATTGCTTCCCCTTTTTCTTTTGGCCGTCTTTCTGGGCCTGCTTGGCGGCCTTGTCATCCTGCTTTTGCAGCTCTGCCATCACTTCTTCACGAATGGTGTCATCCGCCATGGGGAAGCCCAGTGAACGGCGCTTGTCGAAATAGGCCTGGGCCACGGCCCGGGCCAGGGTGCGCACACGCAAAATAAAGCGCTGCCGTTCGGTGACCGAAATGGCCTTGCGGGCATCCAGCAGGTTAAAGGTGTGGGAGGCTTTCAGGACGTATTCGTAGGCAGGCAATGGCAGGCCCGCTGCGATCAGCTTGGTGGACTCGCCCTCGAACAAATCGAACTGCTTGAACAGCTCATCCACATTGGCGTGTTCAAAGTTGAAGGTGGACATCTCCACTTCGTTTTGCAGGAACACATCGCCGTAGCTGACCTTGCCGAAGGGGCCGTCGGACCACACCAGGTCGTAGACCGAATCCACGCCCTGGATGTACATGGCCAGGCGCTCCAGGCCGTAGGTGATTTCCCCGGTGACCGGATAGCAGTCGATGCCGCCCACCTGCTGGAAATAGGTGAACTGGGTGACTTCCATGCCGTTGAGCCAGACTTCCCAGCCCAGGCCCCAGGCGCCCAGCGTGGGCGATTCCCAGTTGTCTTCCACAAAGCGGATATCGTGCACCAGCGGATCAAAGCCGAGCATACGCAGCGACCCCAGATACAGCTCCTGGATATTGTCCGGCGATGGCTTCAATACCACCTGGAACTGGTAATAGTGCTGCAGCCGGTTGGGGTTTTCCCCGTAGCGGCCATCGGTGGGCCGGCGAGACGGCTGCACATAGGCACTGTTCCAGTTTTCCGGGCCGATGGCGCGCAGAAAGGTGGAGGGGTGAAAGGTGCCCGCGCCCACTTCCATATCCAGTGGCTGCACAACGACACAGCCCTGCTCCGCCCAGTATTGTTGCAGGGCCAGAATCAGGCCCTGAAAAGTCAAAATATCCGTTTGCGGTTGTTCCGCCATGGTGAATCCTGTTATTCGGTAATGGTGTTCCGGTACCTGATAATGACAATTTATCGCGAGGGATTGCCGCGAAAGGCGCCAAGTATACCGGCCCCGCCCGGTCGGTGATACCGGTGGCGGCCCCGGCAGGATACTGACAGCACGGTGTCAGTAGCTTGGCGCTAGAATGCGGATCGGGAACGGCGGAAGATAAGTGCCGCGTCAGGTTAACTACAGGGAAGGATCATGCGTCGAGCAGAGCGCCTGTTTCAGATCGTGCAGGTCATCGGGGCCAGCCAGTGGACCACCGCCCAGGCGCTGGCCGAGCGGCTGCAGGTGTCCGAGCGCACCATTTACCGGGATGTGGACCATTTGTCGGCCAGCGGCGTGCCGCTGTATTCCCAGGCGGGAAAAGGCTACGCCCTGCTGGAAGGCTATCAGCTGCCGCCGTTGATGTTCAGCGTGGAAGAATGGCAGGCCCTGCTGACCGGTCTGTCCATGGCCCAGGGCTGGGCCGGTCAACGCCAGGCCGAGGCCCTGCGTGCGGTGCAGGAAAAGCTGGCCATGGCGGTGCCCAGCCACCTGCGCGCGCTGGCCTCACCAGTGTCAGCCCCGGCCTTGCCGGAACGGCGCATGCTCGGGGCGTTGCTGGATCCGCTACAGCGGGCCATTCGCGAACGCAGCAAGGTGCGGGTGCATTATCGTGACGTTCAGGAGCAGTTCAGCAAACGGATCATCTGGCCGTTGGGGCTGTATTTCTGGGGCCACTGCTGGACGCTGGTGGGCTGGTGTGAATTGCGCAAAGCGTTTCGCCATTTCCGGGTGGACCGTATCGTGATTCTGCAGACCCTGGGGGATCGTTATCCTCATCTGCCCGGCCACACCCTGGCCGATTATGAAGCCGCCATGGATGCGCGGTGTACCGATCCACAGTCCACCGTCGAGGAGAAAACACCATCATGAACGACCGTTGCCCCTGGTGCGGGGATGATCCGCTCTACCAGCACTACCACGACCACGAGTGGGGCGTGCCGGACCATGACGACCGGAGCCTGTTCGAGTGCCTGAATCTGGAGGGCGCCCAGGCCGGATTGAGCTGGATTACGGTGCTGCGTAAACGGGAACATTACCGGCAGGTGTTCGATGGCTTCGATGCCGAGAAGGTGGCGCGTTATGACGAGGCCAAGGTGGCCGCGTTACTGGCCGACCCGGGGATTATCCGCAACCGCCTGAAAGTGGCGGCGACCATCGGCAACGCCCAGGCGTACCTGACCCTGCGTGATGAGGGCCTGACCTTGAGTGATTTCCTCTGGGATTTTGTCGACGGCAGCCCGCAGATCAACCACTTCCGCAGCCTCAAGGAGGTACCGGCCACCACCCCGGTGGCCGAGGCCATGAGCAAGGCCCTGAAAAAACGCGGCTTCAAATTTGTCGGACCCACCATCGTCTATGCTTTCATGCAGGCCACCGGCATGGTCAACGACCACCTTACCAGCTGCCCGCGGTATCGGGATCTCATGTAGCGGCTAAACCTGTTTCTGCGGGAGGCTGCTGCCCGAGCTGTTTCGAAGCCGCTGTAGACTCTCCTACAACTGAGGTTCATAGCTTCTGAAAAGTTGGTACACCCCTTGCTGAGGTTGTCCTCACAAGGAGAGTGTTATGAACAATCACAAGCCGATAGCCATTATTCAAACCGGACACACCTACCCGCAAATTCGCGAGCATTACGGTGATTTCGATGACTGGATTGCCCAGGGACTGGGCCTGTCATTGCCGGTCATAAAGGTGGATGCCACCGATGAGCGTCCGCTGCCTGCTCCGGCATCGCTGGCGGGGGTGGTGATTACTGGCTCCCATGCCATGGTGACTGAAGCACAGCCGTGGATGCGGCAGCTGGCGCACTGGCTGTTTGCCACGCTACACAGCACCCCGCAGTTACCCGTGCTGGGTCTGTGTTTTGGCCACCAGTTGCTGGCCCAGGCCCTGGGCGGAGAGGTTGCGGATAATCCGCTGGGGATGGAAATGGGCACGGTGCCGTTACGGTTCACCCCGGCGGGGTATCAGGATCCGTTGCTGGGCGCCATGGTGGGTCACCCGTGGGCGCAAGTGGTGCATAAACAGTCAGTGCTTACTTCGCCGCCAGGCTGCACCGTGCTGGCCAGTAACGTGCATGATGCCTGTCAGGCCTTCCGCTATGGCGAGCGGGCATGGGGGGTGCAGTTCCACCCGGAATTCAGTGCCGATGTGATGCGCGCCTACCTGCAGGCCTTGAGTGGCGACAGCCTGAGCCAGCAGCAGGTGGATGCGCATCTGCAGGAGGTACGTGAATGCCACGATGCCAGCGCCATCCTCGCGCGCTTCGCCCAGCTCACCCTGGCGCAGGTGGCGTAGGGATAACCGGGGTACGAGTCACGAGGAGCGAGAAGCGAAAACCTGGCTGTCCCGGCTTTCGGGTTTTGACTTTCGAAACTCGCTGCTCGCAACTCGATACTGTCTTGATCGCGCCACCAGCGACGTTATTCGCTACGCTCACCCTATGGGCCGACCTTCGGTCGTTGCTCCGCTGCGCTACGCTCCTGCCGAAAACCCTGTTTTACCCGCCCTGGCCTGAACCGAACACCGCGCCGATCAGCGCACTACCCTGCTGCATGGGGTTCTGGCGAATCAGGGTTTCCTGCTGGCCGATGCGGGTATAGAGCTGGTCCATGCTGTTGTCGATGACGTAACTTTCCAGGTCCAGATTGGGCTTGTTAGTAAGCGGTAACTTATCGTAGGCGCCAAGCAATGTCTGATACTGGTCGTAGAATCCGGTCTTGCGCAGGTTCTCTTCCACAATCGGCTGGAAGCGCTGACGCAGGCTGTTTTCGGTCTCTCCGCGGAAATACTGGGTCGCCGCCGTATCGCCCCCCTGAATGATCCCCAGGGCGTCATCCACACTCATGGCATTGATGGCGTTCTTGAATACCGGTGCGCCGGAGGCCACCGCCTTTTCTGCCCCGCGATTCATGGCCGTTTCCAACTGATCCACGTAACTGCCAAGGCCAAATTTACGCAACGTATCGGTCACCGGATCGGCAGCCTTGGGGAGCTTCAGGTTCATGGCCCCTTCCTGCGACAGCTGGTTGGCGGCCACATCCGTTCCCTTGATCAGGGCTTCCTTAATACCGGCGGCCAGCTTTTCATCGGTGTTGTAACCGGCATTCTTGGCCATCTGATTACCCATGTTGATCCAGGGCATGGCCGATTCCATGTGCTGACAGCCTGCCAGCGCCAGGCCCAGAGCAAGAGGAAGTAGTTTCTTCACGGTGTTCTCCTTGTTGTTGCCGGGCATGCTACTGCATGGGCGGAGGCGGCTAAACACTTCATTGAGTGGAAAGTTTAAAGTTCAAAGTTTAAACGCGGACAAGGCCTTATCGTCGATAAAACGATTTTCACCGCGGTTAGGGTATCAGCGGTTGCGCGGGCACGGGCTTTCAGGGCCCAATGACCTGACTCGCGCTTTTCAACTTTAAACGTTCAACTCGCTCCTGCTTTTATGACCGACGACGATTACCGCCAACAGCACAAACAGCGCCTTGCCTACATGCCCTGGCTGTACGGGCGATTGAAGCCAAAGCACCGGGCCTGGGCTGAACCCTGGCAACAGGGGATCCAGCAACGGTTGATGGCGTTGGAGACAGTCCACCTTGGTGAAAATTGCTTTGTGGCGCCCCAGGCGGCTCTGTTCGCCGAGCCGGGTCGCGATATTATCGTGGGAGATGACTGCCTGATCGCTGCTGATTGCGTCATTCACGGCCCTGTTCGACTGGGTCAGCGTGTCAGCCTCAACCACCATGTGAGCCTGGAAGGAGGCGCGGCGGGTATCGACATTGGTGATGACACCCGCATTGCCGCCTATTGCACCCTCTTTGCTTTCAATCATGGCATGGATGCGGACCGGCGGGTGCGCGAGCAGCCTGTGAGTTCCCGGGGGATTCGCATTGGCAGTGACGTCTGGATCGGCGCCCGTGCGGGCATCGTTGATGGCGTTACCCTGGGGGACCATGCCGTGGTGGGCATGGGGGCGGTGGTTACCCGTGATGTGCCGCCCTGGACCATCGTTGCCGGCAACCCCGCCCGCCCGATTGGCCGTCGTCCGGGCGCCCCGCCACTGCCATCTTCTTGAACACCTTGTGTCATACCCGGTAACAGTCGCTTTATTGAACGGTGTTTAGTTGTTGTGGTTAATTGAACGCCGTTAAACAAACAATAACGACTGAGAGGAAAACCCATGGACGAGAGCGCGATTCAGAGACATTCCGGTGGCTGGTTGTTTTATGTCAAAGCCGCTTTTGGCATCAGCCTGGGCCTGATGATTCTGGGCATTGTGTGGTTGCCCACGGACCTGTGGATCAAGGGGTACCTGGTGATGGGCAGCATGTTTGTGGTGGGTTCCACCATCACCCTGGCAAAAACCCTGCGTGATGATCACGAGGCACGCCGACTGGTTAACCGGATCAGTGAAGCCAAGACCGAACGGTTGCTCAAGGAATATACGGAATAGAACGCTGGATGCCTGATGCCGGATGCCAGACAAGGCAAAACCACAGGCCCAATGAACAAAGGGAGAACGACAATGGGTACAGCCTGGAACAAACTGAAAACGGTGATGCGTGGCCAGGCCCGCGTCAGCATGGAACGGCTTGTCGACGCTAACGACATGCTGTTGCTGGATCAGCAATTATACGAAACCGAACATGCGCTACGGGATGCACGCCGCCAGCTGGCGCGCTTGAAAGCGGAACAGAAACGAAACCGTGAGCGAAGCGAACAGTTAACGCGCCAGCAAGAACACTACGAAGCGGGTGCCCGGCAGGCAATGGCCCATGAGGAAGAGGGCCTGGCACTGGACATTGGTCAGCGGTTGGCAGAATTGGAAGCACAGCACGCTCGCCTGGAACAACAAGGGGTGTCACTGGGCCAACAGGAAAATGAATTCCAGCGCTTTATTCAACAGGCCGCAGAGCAGCTGAGAAGCTTGCGCCATGAACAGTCCATGGCCCGTACCCAGGAAGCCTTGTTCGGTCAGGCTGAGGCGCGCCAGCAACAGGGGCGGGGTTTGGCACAACGTCTGACCGACAGCCAGCAGACATTGCTACAGATTCAACAACGGCAGGAAGAATGCCGGTGGTTGTGGCAAAGTGAGATCCATTGTCGCGATCAGCCCGGCTCATTCCCGGGTGACAGCCTGGACCAGCGCATGGCAGAAGCCGGTATCGGTGACAGCCGCAGTGAGCGGGCCAAGGAGATTCTGCAACGCCTGAGCCGGGAATAAAGGCGCGCGGGCAAGAGCGGCGTTACGACATGCCTTTGCCGGGCTATCGTATCGTCGTTGCTTGCCTGGGCAGCCACTGAAACAACAACGACTATTGAGCATTAACATGGCACGCCGAAACCAACATAGCCGTGAAGAATTACAGGCCCTGGCAATCGATGCCGTGCGTGAGCTGGTCGCGGAGCATGGACTGGCCAAACTCAGTGTTCGCAAGGTGGCTGAAAAAATACGCTATACCCCGGGCATGCTCTATCACGTCTTCGCCAATCTGGATGACCTGATCCTGCACGCCAATGCGGCCACCCTCGACACCTTGTTGGCGGACATGAAGGCATCAGCGGATCTGGCCCCCTCCCGGGCCTTGCATCAGATGGCTAGCGCCTACCTGTCCCTGGCGCGCACGCAAACCGCTCTGTGGCAGATGGTCTTTATGCACCGTATGCAACATGCGGCGCCGGTGCCGCCCTGGTATCAGCAGCGCACGGCGCAATTGTTTGAGCGGGTAGAACAGCAAATGGCCCGGATGGCAGACCAGCAGTCCACCGAGGCGATCCATCTGGCAGCCCGAACCCTGTGGAGCAGTGTCCATGGTATCGCGGTACTGGCGGCAGAAAACAAACTGGAAGTGGCCGGTGATGTGGATGAACAGGCCATGCTGGATTCGTTGCTGGAAAACTATCTGAAAAGCTGGGCGAGGGAGAGTTGAAAGTTCAAAGTTGCAACGCGAACGATGTTCTACATTACGGCAAATGTGGTGCCCGCGTTCATGGGTAATGGCGCGGGCAGAGCTTTCCAGAATCTGACAATCAGGATCGCGCTTTTAAACTTTGAACGTTGAACTCAAACCCGAACAAAACCAAGGGCGAAAAAATGCAGAAAGGGTTGTTTTCATTATTGGCTTCACGGCGTTTTGGGCCGTTTTTCTTTACCCAGTTTTTGGGGGCTTTCAACGACAACGTATTTCGTCAGGCGCTGATTCTGCTGATTGCTTCCGGTGTGGTTAGCACGGTCAGTGTTAACACCCTGAATAATGTCGCGCTGGCACTGTTTATTGTGCCGTTCTTTTTGTTTTCCGCACTGGCCGGGCAAGTGGCAGACAAGTACGACAAGGCCACCCTGGTGCGCAAGATCAAGATGGTGGAAGTGTTCATCATGTCTGCTGCCGCAGTGGGTTTCTTTTTTGATGGCGTCTATTTCCTGTTGGCCGTGCTGTTTTGCATGGGCCTGCAATCCACCTTTTTCGGGCCGATTAAATATTCGATTATCCCCCAGCACCTGACCGACAAGGAGCTGGTATCCGGTAATGCGTTGGTAGAAATGGGCACCTTCCTGGCGATCCTGCTGGGCTCCATTTCCGGCGTGCTGCTGAAGATGGATGGCGTGGGTGATGGCGTCGTTGCCATGACAGTGGTGGGATTGGCGGTTCTGGGGTATTTGGCCGCCAGAGGCATTCCTGCCGCCCCGGCTGCGGATGCGTCAATCAAGATCAACTGGAATTTGTGGAAAGAAACCTGGCACATCGTCGGCTATGCACGGGAAGTGAAATCCGTATGGATGTGTGTGTTGGCAATTTCCTGGTTCTGGTTCATGGGCGCGGCCTATACCACCCAGCTCAAGGTCTATGTGGACGATTACCTGTTCGGCACCGATGGTTTGTACGCTCTGCTTCTGGGTACCTTTTCCGTGGGGATTGGTTTGGGTTCATTCCTGTGTGAAAAACTCTCCGGCAAACGGGTAGAGCTGGGGCTGGTGCCGTTGGGGTCCATTGGCCTGAGTGTGTTCGGTATCGATTTGTTCTTCTCCTATGCCGGGTTGGCAGGCATGGGGCAGGTAACGGGTAACACCATCGGCATTGCCAGTTTCCTGCAGCAGGCCGGTGGTTACCGGGTGTTGATGGACCTGCTTGGTATCGGGGTGTTCGGCGGTTTCTATATCGTGCCGCTGTTTGCCTTTATCCAGCACCGGGCCAACCCCAAACACCTGTCACGGATCATCGCCGCCAACAATATTCTCAATGCCCTGCTGATGGTGTTGTCAGCGGTGGCAGGGATTGTGCTGATCGGGTTGCTGGAACTGACTGTGCCACAGTTTTTCCTGGCCCTGGCGCTGACCAATATTCTGGTGGCCTCCTACATTTACACCGTGGTACCGGAATTCCTGATCCGCTTGCTGGTGTGGATGCTCACCCACACCATGTACCGGGTAAAACACACGGGCATGGACAATATTCCCGATGAAGGCCCCTGCATGCTGGTCTGCAACCACGTCAGTTATGTGGATGCCCTGTTGCTGGGGGGTGCCATTCGCCGCCCGGTCCGGTTTGTCATGTTTAAACCGATCTATGACATGCCATTGCTCAATTATATTTTCCGCACCGGCAAGACCATCCCGATTGATTCCAAGACCCGTAATCCGGAGATTTATCAGCAGGCGTTTGAGCGTATCCGGGAAGAATTGGCCGCTGGGGAAGTGGTCTGTATCTTTCCGGAAGGGCGGTTGACCGAAGACGGTGAGATCGATGAATTCCGCGCCGGTATTGAGAAAATTGTCAATGACAGCCCGGTGCCAGTGATCCCCATGGCCCTGTCGGGGTTGTGGGGGAGCTTTTTCAGCCATAAGGGCGGCAAGGCCCTGACCCGTCTGCCCCGCCGTTTCTGGTCGCGTATCAAACTGGCCGTTGGCACCGGTGTGCCTCCCCAGGACGTGCAGGCCAGTGATCTGCGTGAGCGGGTGCTGGCCCTGCGCGAGCGCCCCTGATTCAGCCTGGCGGGCAGGTCGGTTGCGTAAAACATACGCACAGTAACTTGCAGTCGGTTAAAAAGACCGGACACTCAATAATAAAGGGCGCTGTGTATCCTTTGCGGGTATGGATGGAACGTAAGCCAAGTGGCGCCCACAACGACAATAACAACAGGGAACGAATGTGTCTGACTCCCCCCTCTCGCCCGCTTCGCTGCGGACGCGAATCCAGCAGCTGTTGTTGCAGCTGCCTCCGGTACAACGGGCAGACGCCCGTTACCACGAGGTGGAGCAGGAGCTGCTTCACGGCTTGAAGCATCGCCTGGAATCGCTCAATGAGCCCGGTGAGCTGGAAGGCCCGCCGCACAGCCTGCACGAGTTGCTGGATGTGTCCATGGAGCAAAGTGTTTCCCAGGCCCAGGCCATGTTGTTGCAGCGCCAGCTGGAGCAGCTCACCGCAGATGAGGCACGGTTGCTGGCTGCGCTTTCTGACGGCAGTGCCTTTCCCCTGCTGACGGTACAAAGCGGTGGGCGTTTCTCCCGTGGCGAAGTGCTGCATCGTTATTCCAACGTGGGCCGGGCCGCCGGGATTCAGTGCAATGACTTTATTGCCCTGTACCTGAGCCGGTTGTTTGCCCAGGGCCTGGTGATTGCCAGCGCGTTCACCGAATCCCTGCGCACGGATTACGAGCTGTGCGAAGGCGATAGCGGTTTCCGCTCAGCGGAAGCCGAGCTGAAAACCCACCTGCCAAAACTGTCCACCCGCCGGGAAACCCTGCGAATCAGTCCATTGGGTCGTCAGCTGTGGGCGTTGATGACCATCCCTGCGGACGTTGAGGAGTAGCCCGTGATTACCGATCTGGATTTGATTCTGGCCGACTTGCAGGCTAACTGGATACTGTATCTTTCCATGCCGTTTGTGGCAGCGGCGATTGGCTATGGCACCAAGGTGGTGGCCATCAAGATGATGTTCAAGCCACTGAAGTTTGTCGGCTGGCGTCCTTTTTTTGGCTGGCAGGGCATCGTGCCCAGCAAGGCGGCCACCATGGCCAGCATTGCCTGCGATTTGATGATGGAACGGTTGCTGAAACCGGAGGACGTGTTCAACAAGCTGGATCCTCACCGGGTGGCGGAGGAAATTCGTGATCCGCTGATCCGATCAGTGGAAGACATCACCCGGGAAGTGGCGGCGGAATATCAGCCGGGCCTGTGGGAAGCGGCACCGGAATCAGTGAAACGGCTGATCATCCAGCGGATCCAGAATGAAGCACCCCACATGGTCGAGCAGATCATGGAGGACATCAAAAGCAATATTACCCGGGTGTTTGACCTCAAGGATCTGGTGATCAATGCGTTGGTGCGCGACAAGGAATTGCTCAACCGGGTGTTTCTGGAAGCCGGCCATGTGGAATTCAAGTTCATCCGTAATTCCGGCATCTATTTCGGTTTTGCCATCGGCATCATTCAGGCGGTGGTATGGGCCTTTACTCATAATATCTGGGTGATTCCCCTGTTCGGGTTGTTCACCGGCTGGTTCACCGACTGGCTGGCGCTGAAAATGATCTTTAACCCCAAACAGCCGGTGCGCTATCTGGGCCTGTTCGAATGGCAGGGGTTGTTCCTCAAGCGGCGCAAACAGGTTGCTGCCCGTTACGGGGAGCTGGTCGCCAGTGAAATCGTTACCCCGGCAGCGGTGATCGAAGCCATTCTCAAGGGCCCCATGTCGGACCGTCTGTTCGGCCTGGTGCAAAAGCAGGTGCAGCGAACCCTGGATGAACAGTCAGGGTTCGCCAAGCCATTGGTCGTCTTTGCTGTTGGCAGCACCAAATATCAGGAAATGAAACGCTCGGTGTCGGAAAAGGTCATGCAGCATTTGCCGGAAACCCTCAGCCACATGGAGGCGTATGCGGAAGAAGCCATGGACCTGAAAAACCTGATGGTGGAAAAAATGCAGGAACTCACCGAGGAAGAATTTGAAGGGTTACTGCGCCCGGCATTCCAGCAGGATGAATGGATTCTGATTACCGTGGGGGCGCTGCTGGGGTTCCTGGTCGGCGAGCTCCAGGTGCATGTGATGATCCACTTTGCTGTTCCGGTAGTCTGACGGGACAAGACCATAAGAGCAGGTCGACATCGGGTCGGCCTGCGCTTCGATTCTTCTCCCAAACCGTGTCTAGATCCATATTGTCTGCACATTTCCCTGCCATGGTTATAGCCTTTACACGAACATCCCCAGGCAGCCCTTGCGCCACCTAACAGGAGAGGTCCATGTCTTTGAACGATTCCCCCAAGCGTTACGGTAGCTTCACTCGGTTGCTGCACTGGAGTATGGCGCTGTTGTTAATCTGGCAGTTTCTCTCTGCGTTGGCGCATTACGGATTCGAAGACACGGCGTTTGAATCGTTTTTCTGGCCAACGCACAAACCCCTTGGCTTGATTTTGATTGTATTGACAGTGATCCGGTTGGGGTGGGCGCTGGTGAATCTGAGTCGGCGCCCGCCTTCCATCAACCTGGCGGCTAAATTGGGGCACGCCGGACTGTATGGATTATTACTGTTGATTCCCGCCCTTGCCCTGCTGCGTCAATACGGCTCCGGCCGTGCATTTGAGCCGTTCGGGCTACCACTGATGTCAGGTTTCGACGGCGACAAGATAGCCTGGATGGTGGAACCGGGTAACCTGCTTCACGGTGTGCTGGGTTGGGTGCTGCTGGCCATGATCGTTGGCCATATCGGTATGGCCCTGCTGCACCGCAAGCAATCCGGGCAGATTAATGTGCTGCCACGCATGTGGGGAAAAGACTGAATCGGGACCCTGTGCGAGTTTTCGAAATGTAAGACATTGGCCACTACCGTTATTGAAATCGCGCCGTAAAATATGCCCTTCTAAAAATGAGACTGGGGGCATCATGATTACGGAAAAATTGAAGGGGGCAATGCCGTTAGGGCGCGTTGCGGTTGGGGTTATCAGCATTCTGGCGCTGCTTATTGTTGCCAACAAATCCATTTTCTACGCGGAACCGGGTTACGTGTATCACGTGCGTACCATCACCGGGCAGGAAAAGGTGGTGTCGGATGTGGGTTATCAGTTCTTTCTTTTCGGCCGCTGGAATTCCTGGAAACGCGCCCTGACCGTGCAGGCGGTGCGGGGTGGCAGTGAAACCCTGGATTACGTGGAAGTGGAGAACTCGGAAACGTCGGCGGCCCTGCCACCGCAGAACATCATGTTCCTGGACCAGGTGGATGCCAATGCCCAGGCCACGGTGCGCTTTACCATTCCCACCGATCAGGAAAGCTTTCTGCACCTGGCCCATGAGTACCGTACGCCAGCGAATCTACTACGCACGGCACTGATCCCTGCGTTCAAGGAAACCCTGCAAGCCAATGCGTCATTGATGAGCGCCGAAGAGTATTACTCCGGCGGGCGTACCGAATTCAATACCGAGTTCGAAAACCAGATGATCAATGGCATCTACATTGTCCGCCGTGAAGAAATCAGCCAGAAACGCGTGGGTGAAATCAAAGGCAGTGCCAACGTGGCCATGGGCACCGAGCAACAAGACTACGGCGACGATGCCAAGGTGGTCTTCGTGGTACGCAAGATGCTCGACGATACCGGCGTGCCCCGGCGGAAGTCCCAGCGTTTTATTGATTACGGTGTCACCGTAGTGGAAGCCCGGGTGACCCAGATGGATCCCAACCAGCGCTTCGTGGAACGCATGCAGCTCAAGCAGAAAGCCTCTGCAGACCGGGCCATCGCCCGCGAGCAACGGGTGCAGGAAGAAGAACAGCGGCTGCTGGCCATTGCCCGTGGTGAGCGGGAAGTGGCTGAGCGCCAGGCGGAAGCCAAGGTAGACCAGATTCAGCGCACCACGGAAGCGGAAACCGAAAAGCAGCTGGCGATTACCAAGGCACAAAAGCTTAAGGAACAGGCGGAAATTGAAAAACAGACTGCAGAAATCAATCTGGAGAAAGCGCGGGTAGAAGCGGAGACACGTCGCACCCTGGCCGATGCAGAAGCTTACCAGAAGCGGGAAATTCTGCGCGCGGATAACGCCCTGGCCCAGAAGCTGGATGCCGAAATCCAGATTCAGAAGATCTGGGCAGAAGCCTTTGCGCAGCGCAAAGTGCCGCAGTATGTGTTTGGTGGTGGCAGCAATGGCACGCCCACAGGAGCGGATACGGAAACCAAGGCGTTTATGCAGATGTTGACGCTGGATGCGGCCAAGCGCTTGAGTTATGAACGGGACCTGAATAAGTAAGCCCGGCTCGCCGGGTTAGCGCCTTGCTAACTCGGCGTCCTTCTGGTCGTTTTGTTTGGCCGGGCGTGGATATTTCCCCGCCCTATTCCGATTTGCGATACTGAATCACATAGCTGCGGCTGATGCGGTCGTGCAGCAGATGCCCTTTCATAAAGGCATTCACAATAAAAATCACCTTCCACAAAATACCGGTCAGGCAAAATGCGATGATGCGCCCGACATTGTGTAATGGGTGCAGTCGCTGTAGCCGCCGACTGGTAACGCGCATGCCCAACAATCGTTTCCCCGGTGTGGATTGCATCGAGCTGGATTCCATGATCAGCGCCATCAGCAAATAGAGTGGTACGGCCAGTATTATGGCGAGTGGTGCGCCGCTTTCGTCACTGCTGCCGCCGAAACGGTGCAGCGCCTCGGCCACAAAAATAGCGCCGACCACCACCAGAAACATGTCCATGGCAAAGGCCAGCATGCGCAGCAAATAACTGCCCATGATCACTTCCTCCGGTGCCACTTGCGGGGGTTTCTTTTTCTGTGCGAACACCCCCTGGCCACCGCGTACGGCCTTGATGGCGTCCTGGTTCAGCGGGGTATCGTCGAGGATACGAAAGAGTGAATCGCAGGTGTCTTCACCAAAATCCTCATTCAGCCAGCGCCGCTGCCCTTCCCAGTTGAACAGTCCGTTCAGGTAACGGACCACCGGGTACGACAGCGGCGGCTGACCGGATTGCTGCTGTTCAGCCAGCACGGCAAACAGGGCATGGCCAAGCCGGTGGTTAAAGGCGTCGTCCAGTATCAGTGGTGTGCGGGTAAGAAAATGCCAGCGATCAGCTTGTTGCGCCCCCTCCGGTTGCTGCAGAAGCTCGCGGGCTTGAGCCAACAGTGCTGCCAGCGTTTGATCCTGCTCATCGGTACCGACCACGGGCCCGCCAGGGGTATCCAGAGGGGCGGGTTCGTCGTCAATGGGAGGGGGCGGCGTGGGCGCAAGTTGTACCGACCAGCTGGCCTGTTTCAGCGTTTCGTCCGGTTCCGGGTCAGTGACAAAGGTGTCGTGGCTGGGCGGCGGGGTATGGGCTGGGCCCGGCACCAGTTCCGGCTCGGGTTCCGGCCTGGTTTCCACTGGTTCCTGGGGCGCGGGCGAGAGCGGCTCGCTGTGCCAGCCTTCCGGGGGTGACGCCGGGGCGTCTTGCGATGACTGTTGTTCGGCCCAGGCCAGTGCCTGCTTGTAAGCCTGGTGCAGTTGCTGGAAGCCCTGGGGGGTTTCGTCCGGGCGGGTCTGTTTGAGTTGTTTGGCGTAGGCGCGCTTGATTGCCCGCGCGTCGGCGGTCGGTTCAATCTGCAGGCTATCCCAGGGCGGCATCAGAACCAGTCCTCGCTCTCCAGGCTATCCAGCGCCTCTTTCACCTGTTTCTGAATGCGTGCAATGTCTGCGGGGTTCTGATCGTCGAGGACTTTTTCAAACCGCTTCATGACGTCGGCGATATACTCACGGCGATCGCCCAGGCTGGATTCGTACAGGCGCTCGCCTCGGGCAATCAGGGCGCGGTTGTCTTCGCCATCACGGGGATGAAATTTCAGGGCCGCGAGTTTTTCCCGGGCGGCCTGTTTTTGCTCGTCACTCAGGGCGCCTGGGGCGTGTTCGATCAGGTGGCTGTGGACCTGGCCGGTGGATTCCACGGTCACGTCCACTTCCAGTAAACCGTTCATGTCGTAACTGTAGCGAATATCCACCGCTTGCTCGCCTCGCTGGCCTTTGGGCACCCGCACATTCAATTCGCCAAGAAAGACATTCTTTTCCACGTAGCGGTTTTCGCCCTGGTATACCTTGATGGTCAGTTCGGTCTGGTCGTCGTAGGCAGTGCATACCTGCCGGGCAATGCTCACGGGAACCACGCAATTACGCTCGATGATGGGCATGAAATAATCGCCCAGCTTGCTGTTGTCGCGGTTGATCACCCCGGTGCCCAGGGTGTACGGACACACATCGGTCAGCACGACATCGTCCAGGGCTTCGTTGCGCATCATCAGGCCGGCCTGGATCGCCGCGCCCATGGCCACCACGGTATCCGGGTCCAGATGACAGGACGGCAGGCGGCCGAACATCTTGCCCACGGTGGAGCGGAAAATGGCCAGTCGGGTGGAGCCACCCACGAGCACCACGTCGTCGATCTTGCTCGGGTGGGTACTGGAATCGCGCAGCGCCCGCTCGATAGGGTGCTTGGCGCGCAACAGCAGCGGCGTGCTGACCTGGGTGAACCAGTCGCTGGTGACCACGTGCTCCACGGTCTTGCTGCCCAGGTCCAGTGACAGGGTCTGGTCTGCCGGGCCCAGCTTGCGCTTGGCGCCTTCCATCTGCAGGTACAGTTGTTGCAGCCGTTGAGGCTTCAGGTCATCACGACGCAGGGCATGTTCGCGGAGCACGTCATCGACCATGGCATCGACGAAGTCTTCGCCGCCGAGAAAGTTGTCCCCGGCGCTGGCGTGGACTTCCATGATGCCGTCGAAAAATTCCAGCAGTGATACATCAAAGGTGCCGCCGCCCAGATCCAGAATCAGGAACAGGCCTTCCTGTTTTTCGTGTAGGCCGTAGGCAATGGCTGCCGCCGTGGGCTCGTTGATCAGGCGCTCCACTTTCAGGCCCGCCAGTTCGGCGGCCTGCTTGGTGGCGTGGCGCTGGTTGTCGTTGAAGTAGGCGGGCACGCTGATGACCGCCTCGGTGACGGCCTCACCCAGGTAGGCCTCGGCGTCATCCTTGAGCGAGCGCAGCACCAGCGACGACAGCTCCGTGGCCGTAAAGGCCTGGCGCCCCAGTTTGATCTTGTGGTCGGTGCCCATCAGCCGTTTGAAAGCGGCCACTGTCCTGTCGCTGTGGTTGATCAAGCGTTGCCGGGCAGTACGGCCGACGATCAGCTCGCCCTGGGTGTCCAGCCCCACCACCGAGGGCGTCAGCACCTCGCCCAGCCGGTTCGGTATCAGTTTGACCCCCTCGTCCGTCCAGATGCCACAGGCACTGTTGGTGGTCCCCAGGTCGATACCGATAATGGTCATGCGCGTTCCTTGTTGTTAGGCTGACAGCCCCGATGCAGTCGCCGTGGTTATGCTTCAAGTCAGCCGTAATTTACAGATTCCCGACAACGAGATCGACCTGCAGGCGATCCGTGCCCAGGGCAGTGGTGGCCAGAATGTGAACAAGGTCGCTTCGGCGATCCATTTGCGGTTCGACATTCGCGCCTCGTCCCTGCCCGACCGTTATAAGGAAAAACTGCTGGCGTTGAGTGACCAGCGTATTACCAGCGACGGTGTCGTCGTCATCAAGGCCCAACAGTTCCGCACCCAGGAAATGAACAAGGAAAATGCCCTGGCGCGGCTGGCTCAATTGATCAAGGGTGTGACCGTGGAGCAGAAGCCCCGCAAGGCCACGCGCCCGACACTGGGCAGCAAGCGCCGACGCCTGGACAGCAAGACCAAACGGGGCAAGACCAAGTCCCTGCGCGGCAAGGTGGATCCGAACTGACGTTTTCTGCAGCAGCGTCACCAGCGACGCGCCGGATTGACACAATGGACCCGTCTCTTTGGCGCTATTGGATTGCTCACATCGCCCTGCCCTTTGTTAAGCTTGGGGCCGCATCAATCCTTACGCATCCACCCCTGCGGAGCCATACCATGAAAGCCATTGCCACCACTGGCTGGGGCCTCAAGCCCGTCCTTTCCCTGATTGAGACTGATGAACCCGGCGGATTGAAACCGGATGACGTGCTGGTGTCGGTCCATGCGGCGTCGGTGAATCCCAAGGACTGGAAGCTGAATTACAATCTGGCGGTGGCGGCCAGCCCGGTCATGGTCAGACACCTGCCGCCGCTTTTTGGTGATGATCTGGCCGGCATCGTGGTGGACAAGGGCCGCAACGTGCGAGATTTCGAGATCGGTGATGCGGTCTACGGTATGGACATGCGCCTGCGCACCGCATCCCTGGCCGAGCTGGCCCGCATTAGCCAGCGTCGCATCGCCAAAAAACCGGAGAGCCTGTCATTTGCGCAAGCCGCGGCCATGCCGTTGGCCTCCCTCACTGCGTTGCAGGGGTTGCATAAAGGGAAGGCCGAAGCCGGAAAATCCGTGCTGATTATTGGCGCGTCAGGTGGCGTCGGTAGCTTTGCAGTGCAAATAGCGAAAAATCTGGGCCTGCATGTGACCGGGGTGTGTAGTGGCCGGAATACGGACTTTGTTCGCGAGCTGGGTGCCGATGCGGTGATTGATTACACCCAGGGGGATTACCGCCAATCGGCCGGTGTATTCGACCTGGTGTTTGATGTGACGTCCTATGAAACCCCGCTGACCTGCGCGGCGTTGCTGGGCAAGAAAGGCTACTTCATTTCTACCGGTGGCGATGGAAAATCCATGTTGGGCACGCCGTTCTACCGGTTGTTGGGCAAAAAAGCCGGCACAGTGGTGGTGGAATCCTATCGTCGTGATCTGGAAACCCTGAAGGCCATGGTGGAAGCCGGTACCCTGACGCCAATTATCGACAGCACTTTCACGCTGGCAGAAAGCGAGGCGGCCTATAACCGCAGCCGCTCCGGGCGCTGTCGGGGGAAGGTGGTGATTGAAGTGGCCAGCGATTAAGAGGCGCTTCAGCCTCTTCCCAAACACCGTCGTTAGTCGCTCCTTGTCCCCATCAATCGCACCGCAACGCCCGTTGCGGTGTCGCCATGTTGAGAACCGAACAGACTGATCCACCGCCCTCTTTCCAAAATCAGTGTGCCCTGTGCTGTACTGCGCCCTTTTCGGGTGGTGTAGTCACCGGCGTATTCAAACCGGAAGGCATTGGCCGTGTCTGGCGCTGGCTGTACAGCGTAGCCCAGCAGAAACTGTTGGGAGGAGACGAAGCTCTTATCCCCGATATGAACGGCAACGGTCAGCTCGTTGGCCGCGTCCATAAAGGCCGGCAACGGGTCTGGCGAGTGCCCATCAGGGGCCACAGCCGCGCATTCACAATAACGCACTTCCAACTGCAACGGTGTGGCGGAAAGAAAGGCGTCCAGCGAGGCTGTATCGGCTTGTACAACAGCGGGTAACAGGAAGAACACTATTCGCCAAACAGAGTTCGTAATGGCTGTCATCGGGACTCCACCGCGTTTCGTTTACACTCAGGTTTTCGCTGCCCGTGCAGCGTGCAGCTTCTTATAGCTTTCAATCAGGCGCTGGTGTTTTTCCAGCCCGTCCAGTTGCATGTTGGTGGGGGTCAGGCCGGGAAAGCGAACGCTGCCTTCAACCGCGCCGATGACCGTTGCCAGGGTCTCTTCGCCGTACATGCGCCCCAGGTTGTGACGGTAGTCGTCCAGTTCCAGCTCGTCATCCAGGGTGATTTCCAGTACCGCATTCACGGCCCGGTAAAACAGGCCCCGTTCCACGGTGTTGTCGTTGAACTGCAGGAACATTTCTACCAGCTCCAGGGCGTCTTCATGGCGTTGTAGCGTCAGGTAAATCAGCAGCTTCAGTTCCAGGATGGTGAGCTGCCCCCACACGGTGTTTTCGTCGAACTCGATACCGATCAGGGTGATGATGTCGGTGTAGTTGTCGATCTGGCTTTCTTCCAGACGTTCGGCCAGTTGCCCCAGTTGCTCATCGCTGAGGCGGTGCAGATTGAGAATGTCTTCGCGATAATCCAGCGCCATATTGGTGTTGTCCCAGATCAGGTCTTCCACCGGGTACACCTCGGAAAAGTCGGGAACCAGGATGCGGCACACCGGGGCACCGAGCTCTTCGTGCACGGCCACATAGGCGTCCTTTTCCAGTGTTTCAAGGATGCCGAACAGGCGCGCGCTTTCTTCCTCGGTGGTGCCTGAAAAGTCCCACTCGCAGAAATCTTCGTCCGCCTGGGCGCTGAAGAAGCGCCAGCTCACCACACCGCTGGAATCGATGAAGTGTTCCACGAAATTATTGGGTTCGCAGACTTCCTGACTATTGAAGGTGGGTGGCGGCAAATCGTTGAGGCCTTCGAAGCTGCGCCCCTGCAGCAGTTCGGTAAGGCTGCGCTCCAGGGCCACTTCAAAGCTGGGGTGGGCGCCAAAGGAGGCAAAAACGCCGCCGGTGCGCGGGTTCATCAGGGTTACGCACATGACCGGGAACTGCCCGCCCAGGGACGCATCTTTCACCAGCACCGGGAAGCCCTGCTCCTCCAGTGCGTTGATGCCTTCGACAATGCCGGGGTACTTGGCCAGCACGTCCTGGGGCACATCCGGCAGGGCAATTTCTTCTTCAATAATGTGCTTCTTGACCGCGCGCTCGAAAATTTCCGACAGGCACTGGACCTTGGCTTCGGCCAGGGTGTTGCCCGCGCTCATGCCGTTACTCAGGTACAGGTTTTCAATCAGGTTGGAGGGGAAGTACACCGTCTCGCCATCAGACTGGCGCACGAACGGTAGCGCGCAGATTCCCCGGTCGGTCCGGCCGGAGTTGGTATCAATCAGGTTGGAGCCGCCCAGTTCCCCTTCCGGGTTGTAAATGCCCAGGCAGTAGTCATCCAGAATGCCCTCGGGTAGCGCGTCGTTGGGTCCGGGTTTGAACCACTTTTCGTTGGGGTAATGGACGAAGTCGCTGTTGGCAATGTCTTCGCCGAAGAACTGGTCGTTATAGAAGAAGTTGCAATTGAGGCGCTCGATAAACTCGCCCAGTGCGGAACACAGGGCGGCTTCCTTGGTGGCGCCTTTGCCGTTGGTAAAGCACATGGGCGAGGCCGCATCACGGATATGCAGTGACCACACATGGGGCACGATGTTGCGCCAGGAGGCGATCTCGATCTTCATGCCCAGCTCCGCGAGGATCGCGGTCATGTTGGCGATGGTCTGCTCCAGCGGCAGGTCCTTGCCTTCGATAAAGGTGCGGTGGGCCTCGTCCGGCTCCACCATCAGCAGGGCCTGGGCGTCTTCGGTGAGGCTGTCCACCTGTTCGATCTGGAAGTCCGGCCCGGTCTGGATCACCTTTTTCACTGTGCAGCGGTCGATGGAGCGCAGAATTCCCTGCCGGTCCTTGTCGGAAATATCCTCCGGCAGCTCCACCTGAATCTTGAAGATCTGGTTATAGCGGTCTTCAGGGTCAACGATGTTGTTCTGCGACAGGCGAATATTGTCGGTGGGGATGTCCCGGGCCTTGCAGTACACCTTTACGAAATAGGCCGCGCACATGGCGGACGATGCCAGGAAATAGTCAAACGGACTGGGTGCCGAGCCATCGCCCTTGTAGCGGATGGGTTGGTCGGTGATGACGGTGAAGTCGTCGAACTTGGCTTCCAGGCGAAGGTTGTCGAGGAAGTTGACGTTGATTTCCATGGCGGGGCTACCGGGTCGGGGGAATGACTGTGGCGGCCATTATCCAGCTTTTGGGGGGTGCCGTCTTGGGCGGCGGGCGCGAGCGTCTTTATATTTGCCCTTCGTTACCCTGCTGCATGGCCAGTGCCCCCCAGCCCAGCAACAGGATAAACCGCTCTGCCTGTTCCTTTAGCTCTTCACGCCGCTCAGGCTCCTCCAGGTATTCAAAGCCGATAAAAGTCATCTGCCGGATAACGGCATGGGCGATATCGGGAATCATTTTTTCATCCGTCATCGGTAGTGTCAGGTCGAGGGTGAGATCATTGGCTAAATCCTTGGCGATGTTACTCACCAGCTCTTGGGTCGCTTTGCGCAACAGTGGCGAGGCACCGTGTATTTCACGGATGCCTGTGATGTAAGCATTTCTGTTGGCAGCAAAATGATCCAGCGTCAGGTCCAGAGACGCACTCACCACCCGCTGTGCACGTTCTATGATTGCAGCCAACTCCTTGGTTTTGCTTTGTGGAATGTCGCGCATGGGGAGGCGCCAGCAATCACGCACAGAAGCTCGAAGTCCTGCGCCAAGCTGGTGAATCATGGTGAGGGCGAAGTCGTCAAAATTCTCGAAATGGCGGTAGAAGGTATTGGGGTTCAGCCCGGCTACGCGCGCGATTTCCCGCAATCCCAGTGAAGCCAGACTTCGTGTGGTGGAGGCCAATATCAAGGCGGCCTGGATTAATCGATCCCGGCCGCCTCCCTTTTTGTTGTCTTGCCTGGATTCATTCTTGTCACTCATGCCTATAGGTTACGGAGTTTTCGGGAATGATTCCAAGCAGTCATGAGAATGGCTTGGTTGACAGTGGGTATACGAGTGTCTACATTGCCGTTAGTGCACAGATGTATACTTTTGCCGTCAGGGTGATGACGGCCCGACTGGAGGAGGTTTTATCATGACAACATCAACAACTAACCGACCAGAATCCGGCATGACATATATGCCGACCTTGCGCAATCTGCGTTTCAATCTGGACCCGCAAAAAATTGCCACCTGGAACAAGGGGAGCATCCATCTTTCCCAGTTCATGAACTCTTTGTCGCTATTTTTCCCTGTGGGGGAGCGTTTCTTCATTGATAGTGTTCGTAACTATCGTGACACAGTGAGTGATAGCGAGCTGAAAAAGGCGGTGTCGGCTTTTATTGGCCAAGAAGCCATGCACGGCCGGGAGCATGACGAATATAACGGTGCGTTGTTTGACCGCATACCTGCAACACGAAAAATGGAAGCGTTTGTGGCAGGGCTTCTCAGGCAGGTACAGAGACTGCCGAAAAGTTGGCAGCTGTCTGCAACCATCGCATTGGAGCATTTTACGGCCATTCTTGCGGATGCTCTGCTTACCGAGCCGCGCATCCTGGAAGACGCGGATATACGTTATTCTCGCTTGTGGCTCTGGCACGCCCTGGAAGAAACCGAGCATAAGGCCGTGGCTTATGATGTCTGGGTCGGTGTTATGGGCAAAGGCCCTTACGCGTATCTCTTGCGCACAGGAGGGTTGCTGGTGGCGTCTGTAGTCTTTTGGTCGATAGCTGTGCCTTTCTACCTCCGGGTGATTTTTCACGAAAAGCAGTTGACCAATCTGAAGGGCTGGGGGCAGCTGTTTCAGTATGCGTTTGGGGGAATCGGTGTCCTGCGTAAACTGGCGGGTCCGTGGATGGACTATTTTCGGCCATCGTTTCATCCCTGGGACCATGACAACCGTGCTTTACTTGCCCAGATTGACACACTGGAAAAGGAAATAGAGGCAGCCTGATCCATCGCCCGGCCGTTGGTATAGAAGGGAGTGCCTCCCTCTTGCCTTCGGCATTCACCGACCTGCGACAAAATGCCGCATGTTGGTGGTGCGGCCGGTCCCATAGAATCCCCCCGCCGATGCACTGCGCATTAAAGTCATTCATGAACCGGAATCGGTTCATTGGGGGAGTACGCCATGTTTCTGACCGCACGCCAGCCTTTTATTGCCTGTCTGGGCGTCTTCCTGCCACTGGTCACGTTTGCCGAAGACCAGGATGCGTATGTTCTGGATGCGGTGACGGTACAGGCTCAACCTGGTCCGACAGCACAAGGCAAAGTGGACCTGGAGCGCGAGCAGGCCCTGACGCCGGGCGGGGTCACCTTGCTGGAAGCGGAAGACCTGACCGAGCGTAACGTGGTCAGTATCGGCGATATGCTGCGTTATGTGCCGGGGATGTGGACAGGCACTGGCTCCACCGGTGACGACACCTTTATTTCCAGCCGGGGTTCCAACCTGGATGCGGTTGCCTACGATGGTAATGGCATCAAGTTGATGGTCGACGGGTTGCCGGTGACTGCTGCCGATGGCAACAACCACAACAGCTTTATCGATCCGCTGGCGGCCCGATATGCGGTGATTGCCCGTGGCGCCAACGCGCTCACGTATGGGGCCAGCACCCTGGGCGGTGCGATTAATTTCATCAGCCCCACGGCGCGCAATACCGACAATCAGATTTACCTGAGCGGCGGTAGCCACGGCACCGTACAAAGCCGCATTACGGCGGGTGGTGTTGAGGGTGATCTGGATGGCCTGGTGACGGTGGAGCAGCGCAGCTATGACGGTTTTCGCGATCACCAGGAACAACAGCGTGGTAGCGTTTATGCCAACACCGGCTGGCAGATCAATGACGCGGTGGAGAACCGGTTTTATTTCACCTATGTGGACAATGATCAGGAGCTTCCCGGCTCACTGACACAAGCTCAGTTTGACGACGACCCCTATCAGGCGAACCCGAATAATATCCCCGGTAACTTCCTCAAGAATGTGGAAAGCTGGCGTGTCGCCAACCGTACCCAGTGGCAATTGAGCGACACCAGCAATCTGGTTGTGGGCTTCTCCTTTGAGGACCAGCACCTTTACCACCCCATCGTTGAAAACCCTTTCTTCAGCCTGCTTATCGATAACGACCAGACCACCTTTGGTACCAACATTCGTTATGACAAGCAGTTGGGTAACCACGATTTGCTGTTTGGCCTCAACTATGGCGAAACCCGGGTGAAGGGTGGTAATTATTCTCATACTGGCGGCATTCGTGGCGCCCTTGATGTACGGGTCGATAACAAGGCCGATAACCTGGAAATCTTCGCTATGGATCGCTGGCATTTTGCCGATCGCTGGACGCTGATCTACGGCGCCCAGGCGGTTACCGGCACCCGCGAAGTGGATAATGTGACGGTTGCTTCAGGCGCGGAACGCAATCCCAAAGATGACTATGAATCCATCAATCCGCGTGTGGGGGTGATTTATCAGGTAGCGGACCGCAGTGAGTTGTTTGCCAATGTCAGCAAGCTTTATGAAGCGCCTACCTTGTACGAACTGGAAGACGATGCGGATGCCAGCGATGAAACCCTGAATGCCATGCAGGGCGTGGTCGGGGAAATCGGTACCCGCGGTGCGGCCCCTTTGGGGCAGGCCAGCGAATGGAACTGGGAAGTATCGGTTTACTATGCCCAGCTGGAAGATGAAATCCTGTCCATGGATAACCCGTCGGCATCTGGCACCAGCCTGGCCCTGAACGTGGAAGATACCATTCACGCCGGCGTGGAAGCGCTGGTCGGCGCCAGCTTTGCGTTGGGTAATGACGGCCAGCGTATTGAACCGCTGCTGAGCATGACCTACAACGATTTCACCTTCGACAACGACCCGGAGTATGGCGATAACCAACTGCCGGTGGCGCCAACCTTTTTCATCAAGGGCGAAGTCATGTATCGCCATGGCAATGGCTTCTTCGCCGGCCCCACCTTCGACATTGTCGATGATCGTTACGGTGACTTCGCCAATAACAAGGATGTGGACGGTTATGAGCTGCTGGGTTTACGCACCGGCGTTACCCGCGATAGCTGGGAAGTCTATCTGGAAGGTCGCAACCTCACCGACGAAGTGTATGTCACCAATGTGAGCGTCAGTAACGACGAAACCATTAATCCGGTCGGCATTCAGGCGGGCGAACCGCGCTCTGTTTATGCTGGCGTCCGTTTCGACTTTTGAATTAAAGAGTGTCTGACATGACCCGCACATTACCCTCTTCGTCTGCGTCCCGTCGTTTCTATGCGGCCGTATGGCGCTGGCATTTTATGATTGGCGTGCTGGTCATTCCCTTCCTGTTCCTGCTGGCGTTCAGTGGTTTGCTCATGCTGTTGAGCAAGCCACTGGATAGTGTTCTGAACGAATCGTTGTTGACGGTGAAAGTGGGCGAGAAGCCGCTGCCGGTAACCGTGTTGCTGGAGAGCGTCGAGCAGCACTATCCACTGGCGTCGGTGAAATTGTATTTGCCGCCGGAGGCGGAAGATCAGTCAGCCCGATTTTCCCTGCAGCCCCATTCGCATGCGGGCCATGGTGGCCACCATGCGCCTTCTACCTTGGTGTACCTGAACCCATACACCGGCGAGATACTGGGTGACCAGGACCCGGCGGCAAGCCTGTATTCTCGTATCAAAACATTCCATGGCTCGCTTTTTATGGGTTCGCTGGGGGATGCGTTGATAGAGATTGCCGCTGGCCTGGCGGTATTGATGATCGTCTCTGGCTTGTATCTGGCCTGGCCCAAGGGCGGCGAGCGGCCTCCGGCGCCGGCCAAAAAAGCAGGCCAACGGGAAGGCTGGCGCCGCTGGCATCTGAGCCTGGGTTGGTTGATCGCGTTGCCGCTGCTGTTCTTTCTGGTTTCCGGGCTGGCCTGGACCAATATCTGGGGTGGCAAGATCGTACAGCCCTGGGGCTCGCTGCCCGGCACCACCTATAAAGCCAGGCAGGCCGTTGAGACGGAACAGAAAACAGAACGGCCGCCGGTGACCGATCATGCCTCCATGAACGAGGCAGGCTTGCATCGAGTGCCCTGGGCGGTGGAGCAAACCCCCATGCCCGAGTCGGCGTCCGGGGAGGCCACCTTGCAACTGGATGAGGTGGAGGCATTGGCCGCTCATCAGGGGTTGGAGCATTTCCGGGTGCACTTCCCGCAAGGCGACAGTGGCGTGTGGACGGTGTCTGCCACCACCATCGCGGGTGATATCGAAAACCCGACCGGCGAACGCATTGTGCATCTGGGCCAACACAGTGGTCAGGTGCTGCAGGACATCCGCTTTGCGGACTACCCCGTTATGGGCAAGGCCATGGCCGCGTCTATTCCCTTGCACCAGGGGGATTTGGGATTGTGGAACTGGCTACTGAATGTGCTGTTGGTGTGCCTGATCATGGCATTGATCGTCACCGGCGCGCTGCTGTGGTGGAAGCGTCAGTCACGGCGGGCGCCACCGAAGGCGGAGCGAGCACCGGCCCGTGCGGTTGCCGTGATCATGCTGGTGGTTGCCCTGGCCTTCCCGTTATCCGCTGCCGCCTTGCTCGGCATTATTTTGCTGGATGTCGTACTCACGGCGCGTAAAACCGCCAAGGCGTAGCGCGACTTTATTGTTCCGTTATTTTTGTTTGGAGGCCCAGATCGCCAGCTTGTGCTGAATGGCCGGCTGTGACACCTGGTCTTCCGGCAGTGGCTGGATGACCTTGTCATGGACCAGCAGGCGGTAAATATAAAGCAGCTTCTCGGACGCGGAATCGGTGGCTTCAAATTCCACCACGCCGCGCTTTTCCGCGTAGGCGACGCCCATCACTATGGCTTTCTTGACCAGTTCTTTCTCGTTCTTCAGTTTCTTCATGGGTCTCTCCGTCACCGCTGGCTCGACTTGCAGCTTGGCACAAAGCAGGCGGAGGAATAAGAGGCGGGTTACTCCAGTGATAACAGCAGTGGTTGCGGAGTGGCAAACAAGCGCGAGGCCCATAAAGGCTGGGAGCCTGCTCGGCTCGTCAGGCAGGGGCAACTCTGGAAAGGCTCAACAAACCTGATTTTCTGTGGGAAGCGATGCTTGCTCAACTGCCGTGTCGCATGGCTGCGGGTCAACCTGGCGATACAGGCGACCGCACCTAATGACACCCACAGGCTCGCTGACAACGCATCCAGCGGCGTGATCAACAACACCACCAACAAGGCCATACCCAAGGCGCGCCACAGCGAAACCGGCACTCGCCACCACTGGGCCAGTGCCACCACGATCAGCATTACTAGTGCACGCATGG
>NZ_DS989915.1:2360681-2372277 GCF_000155615.1 Alcanivorax sp. DG881
TCCCACAGGGGGAGAAATTTTCAGCGTCTCCCTAGGTGCGTTCCCACACTTCGATATGGTCGCGGCGATCCACGGTGTAGCCGCGTTCGCCGGGCAGGGCTGCCGCCAGGCCCCGTTCGGCAAGTGCTTCGCGGACACGGGCCTGGTCATGGGGCGAGGCCTCGGCCAGCAGGGAATCGGCTTTGCGCAGCACATAGAGCAGGTAGGGCTGAACCCCGGCTTGCACCGGTACGCCACGAAAAGCGGTTTCCACCACGCCCACGTAACGCTGGTGGGGTTTGGCCGACACCGGCTGGCCATCCGCCGGGGCGTGCTCCTGAATCAGGGCATCCATGAAGGCGAGCTTGTCGGTGAGCATGGGGAAAATTTCGTCGGCGATCTGGCGCAGCAGGGGCTCCAGGGTGGCCGGAATCGCGTCGTCGGCCAGGTAGGCATTGCCATAGCCGGGAAACTCCGGCGTATCCAGCCCCGGTGCAGTCATCCGTTCCACCCAGCGGAACACTTTCGGCGCCCGGGTTTTCATGAGGTTGGCGGGCACCGGATCGCGGCCCAGGTGGGCAAACAGCGGGCCGATCAAGCCGTAGTCACCCAGCGACGGCCGCCCGCCAAACAGGTAGGGATGTTCAGCGAAGTGGGCGTTGAGGGTATCGAGCAGCTGCAGATAGGAGGCCTCGATTTCCGGTACCGTGTGGGCATCCACGCCCAGTTGGGGCAGGTAAGCATTCATCCGCGACATGATCTTGTCGGCCATGGCCTCACCGGCGCCAGCGGCGAACTGGTCATGCAGAAAGCTTTCCTGGGCGTCACGGTAGCTCCAGCGGTAGTGCATGGCGTGGGGCAGCATGGCCTGGGTGCCGTAGTAGGCGATGATTACAGCGAGCACCCGCTGCAACAGCCCATCCGGGTCGGCGGAATAGCGCACGCCCTGTTGCTCAAAGTGGTCGATGATATCCAGGCTGTCCTGAACGATGTCACCCTGCGGCGTTTCCAGCACCGGGATAATGCTGCGCTGGATAATCGGCAGAATGCGGGTGTGGAAATCCGCATCGGTGGTGGGGATTTCGGTGTAGGCAATGCCCTGGGTTCGCAGGTAGCAGCGGGCGATACCGGTGTACAGCGAATGGGGAACCCCGTAGAGCCTGTGCGTGTTGTCCTGGCTGGCCATGACGCCTCCTGATCAGGGCACGGGCTGACGGTGCTGGCCCGTGCCGGGTTGTACCGGGCGTGCGGGTGTTGCCGCTGCCCGTCTGGCGAACGCCAACCGCTCAGCTTTCCAGCGTAAACAGCTTCACATCGGGGCGTCCGGCGAGCAGCCCCTTGAGGCCGCCACCCAGGGCTTTCATGTTTTCCTGGTGGGCCACAATCGCGTCCTGGTCGGTGTACTGTTCGTAGATCAGCACGGTGTCGGCATCGTCCACGGACTGGTGAACCAGGTAGCAATGGTTGCCGGCTTCCTTCACCACTTCGGCGGCGATCTTCTTCATCTCTGCGACCAGGGTGTCACCGTTACCCGGTGTGGCGGACATGACAGCGGTAATACCAATCATGGTTCTCTCCCGTTATCTGGCTGTGATTATGCGTGGATAAGGGATCCTCACACAGCACCGGGGAAGCAACCATGGTCTTTCACGTCGCTGTTGCGGCCAGAAAGACCGGTGAGCGTCATGCGGGCCGTCCATTCCCGGCCTGCAAGTTGTCCGGGTCCGCAGTGAACATCACATCCAGCTCAAGATCGGGGTATTGGGGCGCCAGAACGTCCTGCAAGTGGCGACGCCAGAGGTCTGCTTGCAAGGCATCGCTGTGTTGCTCGCCCTCTTCCAACAGAACCCTGGCCTGCAGATACAGCATGCGTCCGGTCTTGCTCATCCGCAGGGACCAGCGTGTCGCCGGGAGCGCCGCCATGGCTCGGCGAAAATCGGCGTGCACCTGCTCCTGCTGTTGTTGCGAGGGGGCGGCCAGCAGCACTTCCATCAGGTTGCGATAGAGCGTTCGCAACGGCACCGGCAGCATGATCAGCACCATCACGATAACCATCAACGAATCCACATAGGGCAGCCAGTCACCCAGGTGTTCGCCAAGTAGCCACACCGCCAGGAAAGTCACCAGCACCACCGAACTGAGTATGCAGTCCATCAACCACACAAAGGCATCCACCCGTACCAGCTCGGAACCGGTTTCGCGTGCAATTGTGCGCAGGCGCAGATACACGGCCAGACAACCTACCGTGGCCAACACCGCGTAGACCGTCGCCACCCCCGGTTGCAGCAGGCGCCCGTCACCGCTCAGGGCTGCCAGCGCAGAGGCCAGTGCCATGGTCAGCACGCCCAGAATCACCAGGCTTTGCAGTACGTTGAAGGCGGGCTCAAAGCTGGCGTAGCCCAGCTGAAAACGGTGGTCTGCATTACGCTGCAGCAGCCGCGAGACATAGACCATCAGCAAGGACATGATGAAGCTGACGAGAGAAAACACCCCGTCCAGAAAAATCGCGTCGGATTCTGCCAGGTGGGCAAACCCGAAACCCAGCGCCGCCATCAGCACGGTTCCCAATACGGATAACCACAACCCTTTTGATTCCATTGCTCGCTCCCGTTGCGTTAACGGAATAGACCCTGGAAAGAGGTAAAGGTTGCTTTGTGGCTGGCTTGGGGCGAACGGGCGACGGCTTTGTTATTAGACGGCGGGTTAGACGGCGGAAAGTGGCTGCACCGATTTCCGCCCTGCGGTGGCTTCTGTCAGGCGACGGAGCCGAACACCTGAATGATGTTGCCCAGCCGTGCGGTGAACTTGTCGCCGCTGTTGAGTGGGCCGACGCCGGCGGGGGTGCCGGTGAAGACCACATCGCCGGGTTCCAGGGTGAAGCTCTGGCTGATTTCGGCGAGCAGTTCGAAGGTGGGGAGCAACATCAGGCCGGTGTGGCCGTGTTGTTTTACTTCGTCGTTGATTTCCAGGGTGACGCCCAGATCCTGGCGTACGGAGATGCCGCGGGCATCAATAAAGCCGGACACCGGGGCGGCGCCGTCGAAGGCTTTGGCGCGCTCCCAGGGGTGGCCTTTTTCTTTTAGCTGGTTTTGCACTTCACGCAGGGTCAGGTCCAGGCCGATGCCGTAGGCGGCGACGCTGAAGCGAACGTGATCCAGGCGGGTTTCCTTGCGGATACGTTTGCCGATCAGCACCACCATTTCCACTTCGTGGTGCACCGGCCCCTGTCCTTCGGGCAAGGCCAGCGGTTCGTGCAGGCTGGCCAGGGCGGTGGCGGGTTTCATGAACAGGATGGGGGAATCCGGCACTTCATTGCCCAGCTCTTTGGCGTGGTCGGCGTAGTTGCGGCCCACGCAGACCACCTTGCCCACGGGCATGTTCATGGCGGAGCCGTCGATCCAGCGATGTTGATAACCGTTCGGGTCGATCTGGACTTCGTTGATCTCATCAAACATCGAACAACTTCCCGGGGTTCATCACGTTGTTGGGATCGAACACGGCTTTCACCGCTTTCATGCAGGCGATTTCTTCCGGGCTGCGCGAATATTCCAGGTAAGGCTTCTTGGTCATGCCCACGCCGTGTTCGGCAGAGATGGAGCCGTTGTATTTCTCCACGATCTCGAACACCCACTTGGAGACGTTGTTGCACTTGGCAAAGAAGTCTTCCTTGGCCAAGTCCGCTGGCTTGAGGATGTTGAGGTGCATGTTGCCGTCGCCGATGTGGCCGAACCAGACGATTTCGAAATCCGGGTAGGCGTCCTGCACCACTTTATCCACGTCTTCCACGAAGTCCGGCACGCTGGCGATGCTCACCGAGATGTCATTCTTGTAAGGGGTGTGCGGGGCGATGGATTCGGAGATGCGCTCGCGCAGCTGCCACAGCTGATCGAGCTGTTGCAGGGACTGGCTCATGACGCCATCCAGCACCCAGCCTTCTTCCACACATTTTTCGAAGATGGCCATGGCCTGCTCTCCGATTTGCTCGGAGAGCTGTTCGAATTCCAGCAGGCAGTAGAACGGGCACTCGGTGTCGAAGGGCTTGGGTACGCCGTGGGCCAGCACGTGGGCCATGGCCTTGTCGGAGAAGAATTCGAAGGCGGTCAGGTCGATGTCCTGCTGGAAGGCATGCAGGATCTTCATCACTTCGCGGAACCCCGGGGCGCCCAGCACCAGACAAGTCAGGTCCTTGGGCTGGCGAGTCAGCTTGACGGTGGCTTCTACCACGAAGCCCAGGGTGCCTTCGGAGCCGATAAAGAGGTGGCGGAAGTCGTAGCCGGTGGCGTTCTTGATCAGGCCCTTGTTCAGGTCCAGCAGTTCGCCCTTGCCGGTGACCACTTTCAGGCCGGTGATCCAGTCACGGGTCATGCCGTAGCGGATCACCTTGATGCCACCGGCATTGGTGCCGATGTTGCCGCCGATCTGGCTGGAGCCGGCAGAGGCGAAATCCACCGGGTAGAACAGGCCCTTCTGTTCGGCGAATTCCTGCAGCTGCTGGGTGATGACGCCGGGCTGAACGGTGACGGCGCGGTCGAACTCGTTGAAATCCAGGATCGTGTTCATGCGATCGAAGGCCACTACCAGCTCGCCATTGGCGGCGACGGCGCCGGCGGAGAGGCCGGTGCGGCCCCCGGACGGCACCAGGTGCAGACCATGCTCGTTGGCGATTTCGACGATCTGCTGCACTTCGTCAGCGGTTTCTGGCAGGGCCACGGCGCAGGGGGCCGGTGCCCATACCTTGGTCCAGTCGACTCCGTAGCGCTCCGCGCTTTCCTGGTCGGTGAGGCAGCGATTGCCAAGCAAATCAGTCAGTTGCTCCAGTGCAGCATGGGCAAGGGCAGTCATCAACGGGTCTCCTGAACGGGTCTAACCGGGGGCTTGAAACGGCTTCACGCTGACTTGAACAGAAGTACAGCATGGGTTGCTCTCAATTTGAGCGCGCTATGTTAACATACGCGCCCATTTCACAGGCTACCGAGACAGAATCATGGCCGATACTTCTCTTGAGAAGGATAAGATCCGCGTTCTCCTGCTCGAGGGCATCCACGAAAACGCCGTGGAGAACCTGAAAGCGAACGGTTACTCCAATGTGGAGCTGCTGCCCACTGCGCTTACCGGGGATGACCTGACTGCCAAAATTAAGGATGCCCATTTTGTCGGCATTCGTTCGCGCACCCAGCTCACCGACGAGGTGTTCGAGGCGGCGGAAAAACTGATTGGCGTCGGGTGTTTCTGTATCGGTACCAACCAGGTGGACCTGAAGTCCGCCCTCAAGCGTGGTATCCCGGTCTTCAACGCGCCCTACTCCAATACCCGCTCCGTGGCGGAGCTGGTGATTGCCCACACCATCAACATGATGCGCGGTATTCCCGAGAAGAACGCGTCGGCCCACCGTGGCGGCTGGTTGAAGTCTGCCAAGGACAGCTACGAAATCCGTGGCAAGACCCTGGGGATCGTGGGTTACGGCAACATCGGTGCGCAAGTGAGCGTGCTGGCCGAGTCCATGGGCATGAAGGTGAAATTCTTCGACGTGGTGCCCAAGCTGCCGCTGGGCAACGCAGAACAGGTGGGCACGCTCACCGACCTGCTGGCCCAGTCCGATGTGGTCAGCCTGCACGTGCCGGACACCGCCGACACCCGCTGGATGATTCAGGAAGAGCAGATCCGCGCGATCAAGCCCAAGGGCTACCTGATCAACTACGCCCGCGGCAAGGTCGTCGATATCGACGCGCTGGCGGCGGCCCTGCGAGACGGCCACCTGCTGGGTGCGGCCATCGACGTGTTCCCGGAAGAGCCCAAAGGTAACGACGACGAGTTCGTCAGCCCGCTGCGCGAATTCGATAACGTGATCCTCACCCCGCACATTGGTGGCTCCACCAAGGAAGCGCAGGTGAACATCGGCACGGAAGTGTCCGAAAAGCTGATCCGTTATTCCGACAACGGCGCCACCCTGGGTGCAGTGAACTTCCCGGAAGTGGCCCTGCCGCCGCATCCGGACATGCACCGCCTGCTGCACACCCACAAGAACGTGCCCGGCGTGCTGACCCAGATCAACACCGTTTTCTCCGAGAACGGCATCAACATCTGTGGCCAGTACCTGCAAACCAACGAAGAGATTGGTTACGTAGTGATCGATGTGGATAAGGGCTACAGCCAGCTGGCGCTGGAGAAGCTGCGCACCATCGACGGCACCATCCGCACCCGGGTGCTGTTCTAGTCGAAATAGCGGGATACAAATGTTGGCATAATGTGCCAGCAGGATGTGAACTGCTCGACAAAAAGCCGGAGTCAGGCTAACTTGCCTGCTTCGGCTTTTTTCTTGGGGCGTACACTAAGATCATGAATTTCTTCAGGAAGGGATGCCTGTCTGTCGCGTTATTGGCGATGCTGAGCGGCTGTGCCACGAACTCCCTGTTCGTGTCCTACCCCAGCCAGGCAGAGAAATGGAAGGCCACATTGGGGAATGAGGCCGCCAGTTCAGGGACGACATTGAAGCTGGAGAAGGCCACCGCCGGGGGCGATGGCGTGCTCTATCTTCAAGAGCTGGGGCGGGTCACGCAGCTCAATGGCGAAGGTGAAGCCAGCCGTAATGCTTTTGCCGACGCGGTGTCCAAATACGATGCGGAAGACGCCAGCGCGAAAATCCAGGTGTCTTCCCTGGCCGCCAGCGGCACCTCTCTACTGACCAACGATAACGCTCGCCCTTATGTGGCGCCGGACTACGAGCGCATCTTCACCCGTGCCTATCAGGCCCTCAATTACTGGGCGGAAAACGATGTCACCGGCACCGCTGTGGAATTGCGCGCGGCGGCCCTGGAGCAGCGGGTCTCGGCCAACAAGCGGGAAAAGGAAATCGCCAAGGCCGAAGAAGAGGCTGAAGAGAACGAAATCGACATTGGCCAGTTCGACGGTTACTTTGACGGCATCGATGCGGTGGCCGGTGGCGTCAAGGCCAGCTTCCAGAACGCCTGGACCTTCTACCTCTCTGCTCTCTTCTGGGAAGCCCACGGCGAATACAACGATGCCCTGGTGGATTACAAGAAAGCGCTGGAGATCAATCCCGGCGTGGATATGATCAAGGAAGACGTGGAGCGGGTCTCCAACCCCCGTGCCCGGCGGGGCAGCGATGAAGGGATGGTTGCGGTGTTGTACGAGCAGGGCTTTGTGCAGCCCCGGGAAGAGTTCACCCTGCCGATCCCCACCGTGCACGGCGTGTTTTCCGTGGCCTTCCCCACCTACGCTATTGGCAGCAAGCCACGCCCGAACAGCCTGCGGGTGCTGGACAGCGCCAGCCAGCCGCTGGGTGAAACCGTGGTGCTGGCGGACGTGGGTGGCCTGGCCGCCAAGGACCTGAAAGAGCGTATGCCCGGCATGCTGGTGCGCCAGACCCTGCGGGCCACCGCCAAATACAACATGCAAAAGCAGGCCAACGACAACTTTGGTCTGCTAGGCTCATTGAGTACGCAGATCTATAATCTGGTCAGTGAGCAGGCCGATCGACGTAGCTGGCTGAGCCTGCCGGCTTATGCCCAGGCGACCCGTTTCCATCTGCCCCAGGGGGAGCATGCATTGGTGCTCAGTACCCCGGCAGGCAACAGAACGCTGACGGTGCCGGTGGTACGCCGGGGCCTCACCGTGATTCATGCAGTGGCTGTACATGGCCAATTGATTACTCGCGTATTACCCGTTCAGGAGGGACCCTTATGACATTCTTACGCCCGATGTTGGCGATACTGGTCGCGCTGATGCTGGCCGCATGTTCCGCCAGCAATAAAGGCCAGATGGAAGTCACCGAAGACGGCGAAGTCGTCACCAAGGTGTATTCCAACAACAGCCTGCTTTCCAGCCGCATTTCCGTGGAAGACCTGCGCCAGAAGCGCGCCGGTGACCTGCTTCAGGTGCAGGCCGTGCTGGAGAATGACTGGAAATTCCAGCTCGACTTCCAATACAAGTTCAAATGGTTTGATGCTGACGGTTTCGAACTGGAGCCGGAAGCCCAGCCCTGGCGGCAGGTGGTCATGGCCGGTCGCAGCCAGAACAGTGTGCAGGGGGTCTCCCCCAACCCGTCCGCCGTGCGCTTCGAAATCTGGGTGCAGGAATAACTGTCAGCCCAGCTGACGTAACAAGGAACAAGGAGAAACAAGAATGGTACGTGTATTTTCAATGATGATGCTCGGCGCGGCACTGGTGCTGTCTGGCTGTTCCACCGTAGATTATGGCGATGCCCAGGGCCGTGAAACCGTCAATACCGATTTCGGTTCCACCGACCTGCAGATGATTGCCAGCAAGATGGTCGATGACATGCTGGTCTTCCCGCCCATCGTGCAGATGACCCAGAGCCGTCGTCCGGTGGTGTTTGTAGACCGCATCAAGAACAAGACCACCGAGCACGTGGACACCGAATCCATCACCGACACCATCCAGTCCAAGCTGATCAACTCCGGTAAGTTCCGCTTCGCGGACATGACGGTTGTAGAGCGCGTGCGCGAACAGCTGGATTACCAGAGTGAATCCGGCCTGGTGGATCAGAGCACCGCTGCGGCCATGGGTCGCCAGATCGGCGCCGAGTTCATGATGTACGGCAACTTCTCTTCCATCGTGAAGCGCGATGGCAGCACCAAGGACGTGTACTACAAGTTCACCCTGAAGCTGCTCAACATCCAGACCGGCATCATCGAGTGGGCTAACGAGAAAGAAATTCGCAAGACCAAGTCCAAGAGCCTGTTCGGCCTGTAAAAGAGACGCTGCACGCAACACGCAGCATGCCCGCACGCGAACATGATGCATGGTGTTGCATGCGGGCACGACGGGAAACGTTTCGAGGTGTGAGTGACGAGTTTCGAAGGGCAAAATCCCGAGCCTCTTGTTGTTGAGGTTATCGCAACTCGAAACTCGCCACTCGCAACCGGCTTGGGTCTCACGGCCTATGCCGTTCCTGTGGTGATAACCTGACATTCAGAGTGTTGCCCAGGTAAAACAAGGAGGTCACATGTACAAACGACTATTTGCCCCGCTGATGATGGCGCTGATGTTGCTGCCATCGTTCAGTCATGCGATGACGGAAACCGTTTCCGTGTCCGCACGGGGTTATGGCGATAACCCGGAGCAGGCCATGACCAATGCCCTGGTCGCCGCCGTGCGCCAGGGGGGCGGTGTCACCCTGGCGGTGGACCCCAACTTCCGCACCAATGTGTATGAATGGGTGATCCAGTCCCAGGGTGACGTCTCTACATGGATGGGCAAGGAAACGTCCGTGCCGGAGCCGCAGTTGCCGACGCTGGGCAACATCAAGACCTATGAAGTCCAGTCTGTGAAGCAGGTGGATGACGGCATGTGGCAGGCGGAGGTGCAGGCAGAAATCCTGCGTCCCAAGTCCATCGGCCCGGACCGTTCCCACCTGCCCGGCATTGCCATTGCTACCTTCGATACCCGCGCCACAAGCTATGATCTTGGTGACGTAAAAGTGCCGGCTTCGCAAGTGCAGCGTGATCTGAGCGAAAACCTGTCCATGGCCTTCACCCAGTCCGGGCGTTTCCGGGTGCTGGATCGTTCTTATTTGGCCGATATTGAAAAAGAGCTGCAGACAGTTGCCGAAGGCAGTGTGGCGCCGGAAGAAATGGCCCGTCTCGGTCAGCGTAAAGGCGCTGATCTGCTGCTGGTGGGTACCATCGAAGATTTCCAGATTGGTGACAGTGATCGGGAGTTCTACGGCGCCAAGATGGGCGGGTACGACCCCTACGTCCGCGTACGGTATCGCCTGATCGACACCACTACCACGGAAATCCTGTGGAGCGATCTGTACGAGTGGGACAAGTCGGAAGCCACTATCCGCGCCCTGGCCCGCGAGCAGAAAATTGATGACCGCAACCATCCGGAACGTCTGGCTGACATTCTCTATCCCGAGATTGCCCGCGCCATCGCCGGTGATGCCACCGACGTGCTCTACCCGGTGCAGGTGATCAAGGTTGACGGCGAGACCGTGTTCCTCAGCCAGGGCCAGGGTCGTCTGGAAAAAGACGGCATCATGAAGGTGTATCGCCCTGCCGGGGAAATGAAAGACCCGGATACCGGCATGACCATCAAGCTGGAAGGCGAAGCGCTGGCGACCCTCAAGGTCAGCGACGTGCGCACCGACTATGGCATTGCCCGTGTGGAAGGCGAAGCCAGTGCCCTGCAGGTGGGTGACCGGGTCCGCCCGGACAAGCAGGCCCAAAACGCGTCGGCGCAACCCGCCGGCCAGGCCGCCACCCCGGGATCCTCGGAAGCCCCCCTCAAGTGGTAAACCCAAACCCCCGCAACGCGGGGGTTTTTGTTTCAGATGTACGAACGGCCTGCTATCGCGCTGTAGGAACGTAGCGAAGCGGAGTAACGCACGTAGTGTGACCCAACGGGTGAGTGCAACGAATACGCCACTCGAGGCGCGAACACTGAGTTCGAGAATGGCACTGGCGCAAGCCCCCTCCTTATTGGTGATCGGTAAACTCCCTTCGCGCCTCAAGTGGCGCTTGTATGTTTGAATGCTCCTCCTGCAACCATGCAGGACTTGCCGGGGTGGAGGGACCAAAGGGGCATCTGACCTAAGGTACAGACGGTAGGAGATTTGGCCCCACCTCGCACCTATTCATACGCCGATAAAGAATCCATCGGCTGAGTTGCACCTCAGACCGACGATACCTAGCAAGCCAGCGTTCAGGTGCGCACCGACAAGCATGTGTAACCTAGCGCAAGGGGCTGTTCAGTGGCAATGCAAGTAGAACCCTCCATTATCGGCATCGACGTGGCCAAGGCCGAGTTGGTCATCTATTTCCTGGGCCAGACCTATTCCATTGAGAACACACCCCAAGCCATTCGGGCTTGGCTCAAGGGTCTGCCTGCCCACTGTGAGATAGCCATCGAGGCCACTGGCACTTATCACATGGATGCCATCGAGCTGGCCCACCGTAAAGGCCATCACATCTACGTGATTGATGGTTCTCGCCTCCACCATTACCGCAAGGGCACAGGTGGTCGTGCCAAAACGGACGCCTCTGACGCACAGCTACTTGCCCGCCATCTGCAACATGAAAAAGAGGCGTTGCGCCGCTGGAGCCCGCCACCCAAGGCGTATCGGACGCTGCAGATCCTGCTGCGTCGCCGGGCTGCACTGGTCAAGGCGCGGACCATTATCCAGCAAAGCCTGGGTGCAGAGCCGCTACTCAAAGCCGGCTTAAAGAGGCTGATCTCTCAGATCAACACGCTGGATGCACAGATCCAGAAGCACCTTCGCGACGCGGTCAGAGAGGCAGGGCTCTGTGATCAGGTGAAGCGTTGCAAAGCCCTGGAGGGCGTGGGCGATCTGACAGCCTATGCCCTTGTCATGGCCTTCCTGCGAGGCGACTTCAGGAACAGTGATGCGTTCGTGGCCTTCCTGGGAATGGACGTTCACGTGAAAGACTCAGGCACCAAGACCGGCAAGCGAAAACTGACCAAGAAAGGCGACTCAGAAACTCGTAGGCTGCTTTACTGCGCGGCCATGGCCGCTCGCCGGAGCAAGCGTTGGGCAGGGGTCTATCAGGCTTATCTGGACCGTGGGCTGGCAACCACCCAAGCGCTGGTCATTCTGGCGCGCAAACTGGTTCGT
>NZ_DS989915.1:2374038-2440150 GCF_000155615.1 Alcanivorax sp. DG881
TGGGGCTCAACCCGAAGGGCTGGTCCCTTTTTCCGCCCAGCAGCGCCATCCGCTGTTTATGTAGAATGACTACACGGCACACCGGCTGACACCACTGGACGAAAAAATGCATCCAGCAGGCGTTATCTCGGTAGTGTTAACAGGCCCTAACAACGCGAGCCAGGCAAATCCGCTAGCATGAGCCAAGACAAAAAAGGAGATCGGAGTGGACGGATTTTTCTCGCAGGCGCTGGTGTTGCTGGGGGCGACACTGGTGCTGTTGCCGTTGTTTCAGCGGTTGGGACTGGGCAGCATCCTGGGCTACCTGGCGGCTGGTATCGCAGTAGGACCGCTGGGGTTTGGCCTGGTCAGCGGCGGTAACGATGTGCTGCACTTTGCCGAGCTGGGTGTGGTGCTGATGCTGTTTTTGGTGGGCCTGGAACTGGCCCCCCAGCAGTTGTGGGCGCAGCGTCGTCGACTGGTGGGGCTGGGTGCCAGCCAGATGGTCTTCAGCGCGTTGTTGCTGGCAGGCGGGTTTTGGCTGGTGGGTTTCAGCACCAACCAGAGCCTGGCCATCGGCGCGACGCTGGCGCTGTCGTCCACGGCTTTTGTGGTGCAGATGCTGGTAGAGAACAACCAGCTGGGCACCCCGCAGGGCCGCTCCGCGTTTTCCATTTTGCTGTTTCAGGATCTGGCGGTGATTCCCATCCTGCTGCTGTTGCCGGTGCTCGCTGGCGCCCAGGCGGGGGAGGACAGCCCGCAATTGCTGGCGGGCCTGGCGGCGCTGGTGGCCATGGTGTTGGCGGGCAAGTATGCGCTGAACCCCTGGCTGGGCTGGCTGGCCAAGCTGCGTAACCGGGAGTTGATGACCGCCAGTGCACTGATGCTGGTGCTGGGCTCTGCGGCGCTGATGGAGCACCTGGGCCTGTCCATGGGCCTGGGTGCGTTTGTTGCGGGTGTGTTGCTGGCCAACTCGCCCTATCGGGAGCAATTGGAAACCGACATTCAGCCCTTCAAGGGCCTGCTGCTGGGGCTGTTTTTCCTGGCGATCGGCATGACCATGGACCTGCGTTTGCTGCTGGACCACCCGGGTAACATCGCCCTCTTCCTGGTGATGCTGTTGGGCCTGAAGGCGCTGGTGCTGATAGTGATCAGCCGCCTGCGCGGTGGCGAGTGGCGCAGTACCTTCATGTTCGGCATTTTGCTCAGCCAGGGGGGCGAATTCGCCTTTGTGCTGCTGACCCAGGCGCAAACATTGAACCTGCTCGACCCGGCCATCGCCGGGCAGCTCAATCTGGTGGTGGCATTGTCCATGGCGTGTACGCCGTTATTGCTGAAGCTGATGGCGATGTTGTGGCCCAAGGCGAGTAGCAAGGGGCCACGCAAGGACCTGGAAGAAGAAAGCATGCCTGCGCACCATCCCCAGGTGGTGATTGCCGGGCTTGGCCGCTTCGGGCAGATCACCGCTCGGATTCTGGTAGGCCGCCAAATTCCTTTCACCGCACTGGATTCCGACCCGGACGAAATTGATATGCTGCGGCGCTACGGCAACGAAGTGTACTTCGGCGATGTAACCCGGCTCGATCTATTGCACAACGCGGGCCTGGAGCATGCCAAGGTGCTGGTGCTGGCGGTGGATGATGTGGACGCCTCCCTGAAAGCCGCAGAACTGGTACGCCACCACTTTCCCAACGTGACCATCGTGGCTCGCGCCCGCGACCGCTATCACGCTTACAAGCTACATGCCCTGGGCGTGGATCAAGTGATTCGGGAAAGCTTTGAATCAGCCCTGCTCAGTGCCCGCCTGACGCTGATGCAGTTGGGCGTTCCCGAATCCACCGCCATTGATCTGGTACGCAGCTTCCGGGATCTGGATGAGCGCCTGTTGCTGGAACAGATTGAGCATCGTGCCGATGTGGACATGCTGGTGGAAACCAATGCCAAAGGCCGGGCGGAGCTGCAGTCGTTGCTGTCGGAGGGAAAGTCATAGTGGTGCTGCGATAAGCCGCGTTTCCGGGGCGCCGGAGATGCCCCGGCCAGTGCAGGTCGGATTGCGCCTTTCAGGCTAATCTGACCTACACGAGACGATTACAGCTTCAGCTTGTTCAGCCCACGGCTGATGGCCTGGCCCAGGCCGGCTTTGATGATCGGGCCGATCAGGGGCAGCTTGCCTTCAAATTCGATGGTGTAGTCCAGCTGGCTGCCGCCATTGGCCGCTTCGGAAAAGCGCATGATGCCTTTATGGTGCTTCAGCGGGCTGCCCTTGGTGATGGTGTATTCAATGCGCTCGTTGGGAACCACCTTGGTGACGGTTTCTTCGAACGGTGGCGCCACCAGAATCTGCATTTTCCGGGTAGAGCCCACACCGTTGGGGCTGTCCTGTCCGTCCTTGATGCGCTTGATCTTGGCCGGGGCAAAAATCAGCTCCAGGTTTTCGTGCACACTGAGAAAGTCGAACAGCTTGTCCACGGAGAACGGGAAAGTCTTGGAAATGTCGATGCGTTGCATGGCGGTTGCTCCCACTTCTGCCCGGCAGGCCGCCGGAAACGTTTCATACTACCTAAGGCGGTAGTAAACAGGGTGTCGATTCTGCCTGTTGGCTGTCCACCCGCAAGGTTAATTTGGGCCATAGCGCTGCCAGTGGCGACTACGCTCCCCCCACAGAGTGTGCTATCAGAACCCTTCAGCCAACCAGGCGGTGATCATTGCTGCGCTGTCCTCGCGGCAGTCGCTGGCGTTCTGCCCGGCCCACAATGGCGAACAGTCCCCGCTGCCCTGGGCTTCTGCGGCGGCACGCAGTGGCCCGATAGCGTTGCCCGCCAGCGGGAATGCCGGTGCGGTGTCCGGGAAGCAGCCCAGCTCGTGCATCAGCCGATTGACCATGCCCCGGGCGGGACGCCCGGAAAAAACCGTGGTTAATGCGGTGTGTCGGGCCCGGTCGCTGTTCAGCCATTCTCGATGCACGGGTTTGGTGGTGGCTTCCGGACACAACAAGTAGGCCGTGCCCACTTGCACTGCGGTTGCGCCTAACGCCATGGCGGCCCGCACGCCGGCCGGGCTGGCAATGCCGCCGGCGGCGATCACCGGAATGGAGACGGCATCGGCGACCTGCGGCAACAGACTAAAGGTGCCCTGCTGGCGACTCAGATCATCGCTGAGAAAATGGCCCCGGTGCCCACCCGCTTCCAGTCCTTGGGCAATCACCGCATCGGCGCCTTGTGCCTGGAGCCAGAGTGCCTCTTCAACCGTGGTGGCGCTGGACAGAACCGTAGCCCCGGTGGCTTTTACCCGATCCAGCAGGCTGGCCTCCGGCAAGCCGTAATGAAAACTCACCACCGCAGGCTGGAATTGTGCCAGCACTGCCGCGCAATCGGCATCAAACGGCTTGCGTGATGGGCCTTCGGGAATCGCTGATGGATCGGCGCCGAACTCGTCATAGTAAGGGTGGAGGGTTTCTACCCAGCGTTGTTCGCCTTCCGGGTTGGGCGCCGGGGAATCGTGGCAGAAAAAATTCACGTTCCAGGGGCTGTTGGTGGCGGCACTCAGTTGCGCCAGTTGCTGCTCCAGGCCGGCGGCATCGAGCATGCCGGCCGGCACAGAGCCCAAACCTCCCGCCGCACAGACCGCAGCTGCCAGACGCCAGTCCTGCACCCCGGCCATGGGTGCCTGGATCAGTGGCAGGGCAGTGTTGAACAGCGGTCGCATAGGCGGTTCCTCGTCAGGCTGGAAAGAGGGTCAGCGAATCACACGATCCAGGATGAATTCGGCCCGGATGTGGACCGGGGCTTGGGGCACCTCCACTAGCGTATAGCCAAAATGCCGATAGGCCGTTTGCATGATCTCGAAGGTGGCAACGGCTTCAGCAAACGATTGTTTGCGTTCCTTGTCGTTGGTAAAGATAGCCTCCCAGGGAGGGAAGAGGAAGACGGGGTCATGGTATCGCTGCGCTTCGCAGGCTTTAACCAGAGAGGAGGGGACCGCCAGACCTTCAAGGCGCGAGTAGCCATAGATATCGACCAGGCCCCGATCAAAAAAGACCGCCCCCTTATGGTCCGCAACGCGGGCATGGTTGGCCTGCTCGGCTGACAGCATCCGGTCACGAAAAGCGGTTTTGTCTTGCCAGGGAACGGCCTTTCCGCCCTGCTCAACCTGGGATTGAATCACTTGACGGCCGACTTCTTCGCAACAGTGAAAACCAAGGTGGGCAATATGCTCGATAACCGCTGTCTTGCCGGCGCCGGGTCCGCCGGTCAGCACGATGGCTGTTGTCATTTGCCGGAACCTGAGGTGCTTGCATGGCTGTCAGATGCGAGCAGTGAGTAGAGCGCCTGGTCCAGGAATCGGCCATAAAGCCTTTCCGATTGCCTGAGCGTGCCTTCATGGATAAAGCCCAATCGTTCCGGCAGAGCCCGGCTTTGTCGGTTGTTGACGGCACAGCGAATCTCGATCCGGTTAAGGTCACATTCCGTGAACCCGATAGTAATGAGTTGTCGGACGGCGGTTGTCGCAATGCCTTGGCCGGTGTGGTCCTGCCCGAGCCAGTAACCGATGGATCCGGTGCCGTGCGGCTTGTTTATGCTGTGGAACCCGGTAACGCCACATAAGTCCCCTGCATGAATAATGGCAAAAGTGGGGGCGCTATTGGATGCGGCCATTCTTTCTGCGCTTTCAATAAAGTGCCGGGTGTCATCGACGGTGCGTACCTGATCCAGCCAGGGTAGCCACTCGCGCAGGAAGCGGCGATTGCAATCAGTGAGTGCAAACAACGCGGGCGCAAGGCCTTGATTGAGTGGTTGTAGTGTGACGTCGGGTTGCACGCGGCTATCCGTCCGATGGCAGGCGTTTTGCCGTGCCGGGGGTGAGTTAACGTTTGCCTTCCACCTTGCTGATGGTGCCCTGGGCAACAGCGACGAGCCGTTCTTCGCCGTTATTCAGGGCGATCACTTCACACTGGCAGACAGCCTGTTTTTGGCCACTGGAAAGCACTGTGGCACGGGCCGTTAGCCGTTCCCCCAGCGCCGGGCGCAGATAGTTGATCTTGTATTCGGAGGTCACCGAGTCCCCCAGTACGGAGCCGCCAGCATAGGTGAGCGCATTGTCGGCGAGATAGCTGACAACACCGCCGTGGACAAACCCGTGTTGTTGCTTCAGTTCATCGCGCACAGCCAGTGTCAGCACGGCCTTGCCGGGTTCAAAGGCCTCGAGTTCGGTGCCCAGCAGCGCGCTGAATGGCTGGCTGGCAAGAACCTGTTTGCCGAACTGGAAAAGCTCACTCATGACAGGGCTCCGGTTTTAATCAGGCGTATGAAAGCCGGTGGTCACTCGGCGTGCGGCTGGGGTGAGCGCACTTCGGCACTGCCAATACCACGGGGGTCGCTGGCGGCGGTGACTTCGCCGCTGTTCTTGCCACTGCCCTTGCGCCACAGGATGGCCTGCATGTTGCCGTAGTTGCGGCCGGTGGAAACCACCTTGTGGCCCATCAGCATCAATTCCTTGGCGGCCTGGCTGCCGACGAATTCCGGCTCTGCCTGGACTTCGTCAGGCAGAAACTGATGGTGGAATCGCACGCGACTGACCCAGTCTTCGATGGGTTTATCGTTGGCGGCTTCAATGACACCCAGCATCACCATGGAGATGATGCGGCTGCCGCCGGGGGTGCCGAGAATGGCGACCCGGTCGTCGAACTCCACGAAGGTGGGGGTCATGGAAGAAAGCGGGCGCTTGCCGGGGGCAATGGCGTTGGCCTGGCTGCCGACCAGGCCGTAGGCGTTGGGGCTGCCGGGTTTGGCGGAGAAGTCGTCCATTTCGTTGTTGAGCAGCACTCCGGTGCCGGGGGCCACAAAGCCGCTACCGAACGGCAGGTTAATACTCAGGGTGGCGGCGACTCGGTTGCCGTCTTTATCCAGTACCGAGAAATGGGTGGTGTGAAAGCCTTCCTCCACGCCGATGGGCTCGCCCAGGCTGCTGCTGGGGGTGGCCTTGTCCAGGGTGATGCTGCTGGCGCGCTGTTTGGCGTAGTCGTTACTCAACAGCTTATCCACAGGCATATCCACAAAGTCCGGGTCGCCCAGATACCGTGCCCGGTCCTGGTAGGCGCGGCGCATGGCTTCGATGGCCAGGTGCGGGGTCATGTCGCCGGTGTCACCGGCGTTGAACTGGCTGAGGATGTTCAGTGCTTCGCCCATGACGATGCCGCCGGAGGACGGCGGCGGTGCGGAGATGACCCGCCCCTCGCGGAACGGGCTGACGGTGGGTGTGCGTTCCACCACGGTGTAGTCAGCCAGATCGTCCAGGGTCCAGATGCCGCCGGCCTGCTGCACGCCGTCTACCAGCTGTTTGGCCACTTCGCCCTGATAGAACCCTGCGTTGCCCTGTTCAGCGATGGCGGTGAGTACCCGGGCCAGATCCGGTTGCTGGATCAGGTGGTTGTTGGGGGGCACCTTGCCGTTGTGCAGGAAAATGGCGGCGGCTTCCGGGAAACGGTTGAGCACGTCTTCGCGGTAACCGGCCAGCTTGCGGTAATGCTCTTCTACGCGGAAGCCTTTCTCGGCCAGTGCAATGGCCGGGGCCAGGGTGGCAGTGAGGGGTAATTTGCCGTAGTTGTCCGCAAGGTGGGCGAAGGCGGCAGCCTGGCCGGGAATACCGGCGGCGCTGGGGCCGTTCACCGCCCAGTCGCGCATTACCTTGCCATCCTTGTCCTGATACATGGTGGCCGTAGCGGCGCCGGGGGCGGTTTCACGGGCGTCTACAAAGGTCTGCAAACCGTCCTGTTCCCGGTGCAGCAGCCAGAAGCCGCCCCCGCCCATACCGGCAGAATAGGGTTCGACCACCGCCAGGGCAGCCGCCACGGCCACGGCCGCATCGAAGGCATTACCGCCCTGCTCGAGAATGTTGAGCCCGGCTTCTGTAGCCAGAGGGTGGGCGCTGGCCACCGCGTTCTTGCCCGGCCCGGCCGCCTGGGCGGTAACGGTGATCAGCAGCAGTAACGGGATCAGGGTGCGCATCGGGTGTCCTCCTTGAGAACCGGTGGGTGTGGAGCGGTGTCCGGCTTTGTTGTTATGGTTGAGTTGAAAGTTAAAAGTTTAAAGTTGAAACGCGGACAGGGCTCGATTTCTGCCTGGTCGTGCCCGCGTACACTGGTAATGGCGCGGGTATAGCCGTTCAGAACCCAATCACCTGGCGCGCGCTTTTTAACTTTCAACTTTGAACTCTTATTTCTGCCGCGCCTTGCGTTTCTCTTCCAGGGCTTCGGCGACCAGGGGTGGCACAAAGTTATTCACATCCCCGTCCAGCAGCGCGATTTCGCGGATCAGGGAGCTGGAAATAAAGGACAGGTGTTCCGCGGGGGTCAGGAATACCGTCTCCAGCTCTGGCGCCAGCTGGCGGTTCATGTTGGCCAGCTGAAATTCGTACTCAAAGTCACTGACCGCGCGCAGGCCCCGCAACAGGATGTTGCCGCCCTCCTCCCGGCAAAAATGGGCCAGCAGCTTGGAAAAGCCGGTGACCTTCACATTCGGCAGGTGCGATAGCACGCGCCGGGTTAGATCCACGCGCTCTTCCAGCGTAAACAGGGGGCCCTTCTTCTCGCTGGCGGCGATGCCTACCACGACCTCATCAAACATTTTGGCGGCCCGTTCCACCAGGTCCAGGTGGCCGTTGGTAATCGGGTCGAAGGTGCCGGGATAAATTACGCGGTTGGTCATGCTTGGCTCGCTCTGTCGCGGTAGAAACCGTATCCGGGAGCACCCCGGATACCCACTGTGCCGCAAGCATACCCGATGCGTTGGCAGAGTTGCAGGTATGGCGGACCTGGGTTTGAAACCGGTTAGAAAGACGTTGGAGCCCGCTAATGGGGGCAGGATTGATGAAATGGGGGATCCAAATGTAAGCATTTGCTTACATAAAGTGAGGGAAAATGCGCAAGGTTTGGTGCTTGATTTTCGTGGAAATCAGAGATCAGCAATTAATTTTATATTTTCATCCTCTTTAATCGCCCGCTTGTCGTCATCCGTTTGCCGGTTGAAAAGCCTCAGGACTAATTTGGGACTCAAGTCACATAAAGTATTAACCGGGTGTAGCACCGGAAGCCGCCGGTCCCAGGGAAGGTCTTCTTGTCTGGGATGTTCAGGGATAGATGCCGATTTCATGGATTGTGGAAACGATGAGAAAGCAACGGCTGGGCTTTGTAGGATTGGGGGATGACACGGCAAGCGCCTGCTTGTCCATGTTGAAGATCATGGATGGCCGGTCTGAAGTAGATTGGAGCCACAGTGATCCCGACAGCGCAGATGTGCTGATGATTTCCTGCGATCAAACAGATGAAACGCAACGCTGGGAGCGCAGCGACAAGCCGCGCATTGTCGTATACCACGGTAATCAGCAAAAACCGGCGTCGCCGTTTATTCTGCAGCACCCTTTCCGGGTCATGCAGTTGTTATCCGTGCTCGACGAAGTTGCGGACACCTTGTCGTCCGGGGGGGCGTCACCGTCCCATTCCTCTGCCCAGGTAGCTGCGCCCTCTGCCGCTGTATCCAATAATGTCTCCCCTTTCTGGTTATCCCTGCATGAGGCAGTTAACGGAAACGTGCCTGACCCGGCGGGGCTGCTGGTGTCGTCGTCGTCCCATGGCGTGCTGTATTTCAAGCCGGCGTCCCAGCGTTTCTATGCAAGCAAGGCGCTGTTCCGCCAGTTGGCTGCAGGCTCCGTAGAGTTAGGCCCCCTGACGCCTACCACAGAGGCGGTACCGGAAGAGATGGTGGCTTGCCCGCTGTTTTCATTGTGCTGGATGGTGTCACGTTACGGCGCAACGCATCTGGCGCCGTGGATGAATCCTGAAGGGGCGTTTCATCTTAAACGCTGGCCCAGTTTTGGCACCCTGGAAAAGAGCCGCACGCATTTGTCTCTGTGTGCCTTGATGACCAAGCGCCCCCTGACCCGTCAGCAACTTCAGCAAGTTTCACACTGCAGTGAGGAAGAGCTGGACCGGTTCATCAATGCATGTGAAATGAGTGACCTGATGGTGTTCGAGGAAGCCGTCCAGGTACCGTTGCCGGAGGCCGCTGCCGAGGAAGGAAAAGGACGCTTTGGTGGTTTGATCAAAGGCTTGCGCAGTCGATTGGGGTTGAGTGCTTAGCAATGACAAATGACGAATTCAAAATTCTTTTTACCGGCCCCATGGGGGCAGGGAAAACCACGGCAATTACTGCGTTAAGTGACCAGGAATGTGTGTCCACGGATGTGGTGAATACCGATATTGATCAGTGCGACAAGGAAATGACCACGGCAGCGCTGGACTATGGCTTCATCGATATTCCTGGCGGGGGTGGTGTGCGCCTTTATGGCACGCCGGGGCAGGAACGGTTCCGGTTTATGTGGCCGATCCTTGCCAATAATGCTGCTGGTGTGATCGTGCTGTTGAATGGCGAGCATCCGGATCTGGATAGCCACCTGTCAGTGTTCGTCGATGCATTCTGGGAGCAGGGTGCCATGCCAATGGTAATCGGCGTAGGCCGGCTGGCCAGCGAGGATTTTGAAATTATCGAACGGATCACCGATACCTTGCTGGAACGTCATATTTCACCGCCCATTTTTTCGGTGGATGTCAGGGAAAAAGACGATGTTTTGTTACTGGTCGAGGCGTTGCTCTGCCAGATTGAAGTTAACGAAATGGGAATGATGCAAGCATGAAAGTCGCCTCTCCGCTGGGAAAAACCGAAACAGCGGTTGCCCAGAAAGAACTGGAAAATTTTCAGGAAAATACCAAAGGCGTTACCTCGGCAGTATTGCTGAGTGCCGACGGGTTTGAAGTGGCCTCGTTACAGGTGAACAAGGACAGCGCAAGCCGGCTTGCAGCCATGGGGAGTTCGTTGGCGGCGATAAGTTCCGCCATCGCCAAGGAGGCGGGCATCTCCGAATGCAGCAGATTGATTGTTGAATCGGACGAAGGTGTGGTTGCGGTCATGAAGGTTCCGAATCTAAAGCCACCACTGGCTCTTGCAGTGGTGGCGAACGATGCCTCTTTGTTGGGGCAGCTTCTCTGGGGGGCCAAGAACTGTTGTGCCGCTCTTGAGGAAAAACTAAAAAAGTAAATTTTATAATCCGATGAAAATATCGAAATAACATAAGTGTTGAAGGAGATTTACCATGGCGAGTGTCAAAGAAAGTATGGACGTATTGCTGCAGTCTGACGGTGCCATGTGTACCGCCATTGTTGATGCCAACAGTGGCATGGTGCTGGGTCAGGCCGGTACCGGTCTGGACCTGGAGTTGGCAGCGGCGGGCAACACGGAAGTGGTCCGCGCCAAGTTGAAAACCATGAAGTCCCTGGGTCTGAATGACAAGATTGAAGACATCCTGATTACCCTCGGAACCCAGTATCACATTATTCGTCCGGTAGCTTCGAAAGAAGGGCTGTTTATCTATCTGGTGCTGGACAAAAGCAAATCGAATTTGGCCCTGGCCCGCCGTAACTGTCAGGAAGTGGAATCCACGCTGGCGTTGTAATCTGCTTTCACCCCGCCATGCCTTTTGGTTGGCGGGGTTTTTTCTTATTCCTCTTTTTCTTTTCCCTTTCCGTTTTTCCTTATTCCTTCTTGGGAATTTATTGTGCCTCAGTGTTGGCTTGCTGCTGATGGTATCGCCGGGTGCTCCTTTCTATCACCTCCTTGATGTTTGGGGCGGTGGCGTGATGATGTTGGAGAAAAGCGTCCGTAATGGCGGTATCAAAGCGTGTAGGTTGAATAAAGTGGAGCGCTTCCGGGTAGGTATTCATCAATGCTGCAAGGCCGGGCAGGCGTAGCAGCGCAGTCAGAACGGGAATGGGGATATAGCGCCGCGGGGCATGTTTGTTCATGTGAGCGGCCGCTTGCGCGAGCATCGGTTGAAGATTCGGTGTCTGCCCATCCAGGGCCAGCAGTTTTTCCGGCACGGCCTCCGCTGTGGCGGCCAGGCGGATGATGTCTGCGAGGTGGTCCACGGCCACCAGAGGCAACCAGTGTGCCGGCGTGCCGGGCACCAGTGCCAGGCGACCGCGAGCGAGGTTGTCGAGCAGGCTGTATAGCGGCTGGCTGTTATCCAGCTCGCCGGTCTGGCTGTTTCCGGCCACCGTAGCGGGCTGGACTTCCACAAAATCGAGCGCGTGCTGTTTGGCAAAAGCCCGGGCCCGAAAGGCGGCTTCCAGTTTGCTGGCTTCATAACCGCCGGCCCGTCGGTAGACCTTTGGCCAGTCGGTGCCTGATGGCGCGGCGGTATCAATACCAATCCGATTCAGGTGCGCCTGGTTTTCCAGCATGAAACCACTGATAAATACCAGGCGGCATTGGTGTTGACGGGCCAGTTCTGCCACGGCCAGGCTGCCCGCTACATTGGTGTGGCGGGCGGTCCTGGTGTCCAGCCGCCAGGCGAAACGGGCGCCGAGATGAATGACGGCGTCGAGTTCGGTAAGGGGGGCGGTCAAGCCCAGATTAGGCTGATCCAGGTCGCCGCTGACCGGCTGGAGCAAGTGGCCTTGCCCGCCAAGGGCGTCTACCTGTTGGCGCAGGGTATCCAGCTGGGCTTCTGGGCGTCGCAGCATGGCGACGACGGTATGGTTCTGGCGGGTCAGGCTGGCGCAGACGTGGCGACCGATAAAACCGGTGGCCCCGGTGATAAAGAAGATCATGGTGATGTCCTTTTCCTGTTTTCACGGAGGTGCGGAGCAAGCTCACCACTACGCTAAGGTGTAGAGTATGCTCTAAGGTCAACAGGGAATAAGTGAGCCTCCTATGCGCATTGCAGAACTGGAACAGCGGACCGGTGTGAGCCGGCATACCTTGCGGTATTACGAGAAAGAGGGGTTGCTGCTGGAGGTCGGCAGGCGGGGTAATAACTACCGGGATTATTCGGACAAAGCGGTGCAGCGGGTAGGCATGGTGCGCCAGCTGAAGGCACTTGGTTTTTCGCTCAAGGAGATCCGCGAGGTGCTGGACGCCCTGCGCAATGACAGTATCAATTGTGATCAGGGCGCGGCGTTGATGGCCGAGAAGAAAGCCGCGGTGGATCGCAAGATCACGGAACTGAAGGCGGTTAGCCGGATGTTGGGTGCGGAGCAGAAACGCTTGCTTGCCAGTGCCGAGGCCCAGCGGCGGAGCCAGGCCTGCGCAGGGTAAATGTATTGCACCAGAAAGTTTACTGCTTGTGGGGAGATCGATACTTCTCGTCAATTCTGGTGGTTTTGGTTAGCGCCCTGGTCGGACAAGTGCGGTTTTTTACTGGTGCAGGGACGGCGCGGCCATTAGCGTGATTCCCCCATCTATTCATCACCTGTGAGGAATGCCCATGAATCGAGCAACGCAAGCCAACCCTTCTGTTCAGGCTGTACCGGGCCTGTCTTTCACTGCGGCAAAGGCACAGGGGCAAGCGACCGGTGGTGAGGCACTGGCCATTTTTGATGCGCTGGAACCGGTGGCCCCGGATTTCATGATCGGTGCCTGGAAAGGCGAAGGGTTTGAAACCGGCCACCCGCTGGATGGGGTGCTGGAGCGTTGCCATTGGCACGGCAAGCGTTTCGAGAGCGAAGAGCATGTGCACCCGCTGGTGTTCCGCAAGGTCTCCGGCAAGCTCACCTCGGTGAAGCCGTTACTGACCATGCCCGGGCTGGGGTTGCTGGATCAGATGCCGTTCCTGAATTCGGCGTTTGTGGGCAAGGTGTTCCAGTGGATCTTGCCGTTGCTATCCGGGCGCAAGTCCGCCGCGCGACTGCGCACCACCACCTACCGGGGGGTGGCCACGGCGACCATGATGTACGACAACCTGCCGATCAACGATGTGTTCCGCAAGGTGGATGACAACACCGTGCTCGGCATCATGGACTTGAAAGGCATGAAGCAGCCGTTTTTCTTTGTGCTGCGTCGCGACGGAAACTGAGCTCTGCAGTCGGAATGTTCTTTGAATGATCCGCTCACGGAATCGCGCTTCCGGGCTCCGCCTTGCAGCAGCTATTTCAAAATGCGCACACATTTGCTTTAGTGAAGGTTCGCTTCAATGACAAGGAGGTTGTCATGCGAACGTGGGTGATTGTGTTATTGCTGATATCGCCGCTGGTGTCTGCAGAGTCGGTGGGGCGTCTTGAAGGCCAGAGTGACGACGGTCAGACGTTTCGTCTTGGTATGGAAAGCATCGGTGTTGTCCGGTTGCCTCAAGCGGCGGATAGCGGCTTCGACTCGATACACCGGTTCACGGATGAGCCTTGTGTCTTCATGAAGGGCGATACCATGATGCTGGTGTGCTCCGGGTCGCCCGGCAATGGCCTGAGTGGTTCGCTGTATCAGCAGGTGGGCGAGCCGGAAAAGAAAACCCGCGTGGTGACGATGGAATGTGTGCGTGGCTGTTCCGACAGGGTGCCGGCAGTGATGCAATACATTCCAGTCCAGTGTTGATTGCCAGGGCTCACGGCGGCTGAGCGTTAGCGCCAGCCCGGTGTGTTCAGGGCCGTTCAGTAACCATTGTCCTCTGCGTCGCCGCTAAGGCGTTCGCGCCGTTCCTGCTCTTCTTCGAAGGCGGCCTTGATCTCTGCCAGCACATCATCCACATCGGCAATGTGCTCGTCGTCGTCCACCTGGCCGGTCAGTTCGCTGTCCGGTGTCAGCTCCCCGCTTTCATACAGGGCCCAGATTTCCTGGCCGTAGCGGCTGCCGCGCAGTGACGGTGCGTATTGGCCGTAATAGCGGGTCATGTTGTCCACATCCCGGTAGAGCATGGCTTCAGCGTTGTTGTTGGCGGCGGCATCCACGGCCTGGGGGAGGTCGATGATGACCGGGCCGTAGTCGTCCACCAGCACATTGAATTCCGACAGATCACCGTGAACCACGCCGGCGCAGAGCATGCGCACTACGTACTGCATCATCAGGGCATGGTCTTCCTCGGCTTGCTCGGCGGACATCACCACCTCGCTTAGCCGGGGAGCCACATCGCCTTCGTCGTCGGTGACCAGTTCCATCAACAGCACGCCTTCGAGCATGTCGTAGGGCTTGGGCACGCGCACCCCGGCGCTGGCAAGCAGGCGCAGGGCATCCACTTCCGCGCTCTGCCAGATTTGCTCCTGCTGTTCGCGGCCAAATTTGGAGCCCTTTTCCATGGCCCGGCTGCGGCGGCTGTTACGCACCTTGCGCCCTTCCCGATACTGGGCGGCTTTCTTGAAGTTGCGCTTGGCGGCTTCCTTGTAGACTTTCGCGCAGCGGATCTCCTGGCCACAGCGGACCACGAAAATATCGGCTTCCTTGCCACTCATCAGACGGCTGATGACCTCATCGACGAGACCGTCATCGACCAGGGGCTGTAAACGTTGCGGGGTTTTCATGCCGCACTTATACCTTATTTGGCGCACGGCTTCGCCTGCTTCCTGCGGTTTTCGGCGAGGATGGGCAGAGAAAGTCGGGTGTGGCGGTAAGGGGGATGATGAAAAGCCCTGCTGCGCGAGGGTGGCGCAGCAGGGTGACAGGGGGCGCTCAGGCTTTCAGCTTGTCGGCCAGAGCCGAGGCATTGCGTGCACTGAGACCGTATATGGACAACTGCGGGTTGGCCCCGATGCTGGTGGGGAACACCGAGCCGTCGATGACGTAGAGGCCGTTCAGGTGTTTGTAGCTACCGTCGCTGTTGACGGTACAGCGGCTCTCATCGGCTCCCATGGTCAGGCCGCCCATGACGTGGGCGCTGCCCAGGCCGGTGATGACCGGGGCATAGTCCAGTTGTGCAACACCTTCGCGGGCCGCCTTCCAGCTTTTGTAGTACCCGGCATCAGCGTGGCTGGGGCGAACCTCTTTGGCGCCGGCAGCAAACTGCATTTCCAGCATGGTCAGGTGGGCCCGTTTGGTGCCATCCAGCAGGTACTCGTTAACCGGGTAATCCAGCAGTGGTTCGCCGTTATCGCGCAATTCCACGGTGCCGCCCTGGTTATCGTCGTGGAAGCCGTCGCGGATCATGGCGATGGACGCGGCCAGGTTGGGCAGACGTTCGATTTCATCGCGGGCCCGTTTGCCAAACCCGCCCATCAGCGCACCGGACAGGCCGGGGTGCATGGGCATCATTTCCATCTTGTAACCTGCCGGCCCGTTGACGCCGTGCTTGAAGTTGAATTCGTCGGAATACACCGATTGCGGCGCGCCATAGTACGGGGCGATTTCCTTGTCGTAGATGCCGAACGCAAAACTGGTGGGATGCAGGAAGGTGCGTTTGCCGACCAGGCCATTGGGGTCCGGGGCATCGGAGCGCATCAGCAGTGCGGGGCTCTGGATACCGCCGCCGGCCGCGATCACGGTTTTTGCCTTGAGGGTGACGGTGGCGCCGGTGGGGACTTTGTCGTCGTTCAGGGGGCGCACCCGTACGCCGGTGACGGTGTCACCGTCGATGATCAGGGTGTCGGCCTGGGCGCTGTGAATCAGCGTGGAGCCATGATCCAGTGCGCCGGGAATGGTGGTGACCAGCATGGATTGTTTGGCGTTGGTGGGGCAGCCCATGCCGCAATAACCGATGTTCCAGCAGCCGCTCACGTTGCGGGGGATCAATGCGGAGTGCCAGCCCTTGCTGTCGCAGCCACGCTTCATCACGTCGTTGTTGGCGTTGGGGGGGATGGCCCACTTTTCTACCTTGAGTCGGGTTTCCATCTGCTGGAACCACGGGTCCATTTGCGCCCGGCTGAGGCCCTGTACGCCGAATTCGTCGTGCCAGTATTGCAGGGTTTCGTGGGGGGTGCGGAAACAGCTGGTCCAGTTGATCACGGTGGTGCCGCCCACGGTGCGACCTTGCAGCACGGTCATGCCGGCGTCTTTGGTCGCACGCAGGGCGCCTTCCTGGTACAGGTCGCGATAGGCGGCGCCTTCATCCAGTTTGAAATCGTCGGAGCTTTTCAGTTTGCCGGCTTCGACCAGAATGACCTTGAGGCCACGCTGGCTGAGGATTTCCGCACTGACGCCGCCGCCAGCGCCGGTGCCAACGATGATCACATCGGCTTCCAGGGTGCGGTTGTCGGTGATGGTGCGACCGTCGAGCACGTCCCAGCCGTTGGCCGGGTCTTTCCACGGATCTTTCACATTGATGGTGAGAGTAGTCAGGTCCTGCATGGCGTTATCCTTTTTCTTTGGCTAGCAGTAACACGCGATAACGGCCAAAAGTGGTGCGGGCCGAAAGCGGCGCGTGTCAGGCAACGATTTTCCGGGGTGGGCCGGGATAGCCGGTGGTACGGGCGCCGGTGGGTTTGACATACCAGGCCATATAGATCGGCTGGGTCAGGCCCTTGAAGGCCATGCGGGACAGGCTCCGTTCGCTGGCAGACCAGTTCGCCAGGGTTTGCTGGAGCTCGTCGTCGCTCTGGTCGGCAAAGCTGGCCCAGCTGCCGGTGATATACCAGCGGGCGGCGCCCAGTTGCATCAGATCCAGTACCTGAAACAGCGCACCCCGAGTGCCGGGCATGCCGCCGTCGAGCAGGTCGTCGAAGGCTTTCATGCCGTCTTCGGCAGTGGCGCCCGCATCGCTGAGGGCAGAGCCGAGCACGGCGCCCACCAGCGGGGTCAGCAGGTCCACGTCTTGCTGTCGGAAGTGTTTATAGCCGGTTGCCGGGCCGTCATTGCTGGAGCAACCGGTGAGCAGGGCCAACCCGGAACCGGTGGCCAGTACTGCACTGCCGGCGGCGCTCAGCTTGAGAAAGCCGCGGCGATTGATTCCCTGATCCATAGCGCACTCTTCTTATTCGTTAGTCGTTATCTGCAGGAACGTCGCTGGCGGAGCGATTGCATGCGCTGGGATATGGCGCTGCCAGCGACGCTACTGCAAAGGCAGGTCAGGACCTGCCGGCGTTTTTATTTCAGCATGTATTTATCGATGAACTTGTGCATGCCCCGGCCGTAAGGCGGCAGGATAAACTTGGTGGCGTTGAACTTGCCCTTTTTGTAGATCCCTTTGGCCTTGGAGAAGGTCTTGAAACCTTCCGGGCCGTGGTAGGCGCCCATGCCGGACGGGCCGATACCGCCGAACGGAATGTCATCCACGCCCACGTGGGAGATGGTGTCGTTCAGGCAGACACCACCGGAGTGAGTGCTTTTGAGCACCTTGTCGCCGTTGGCCTGGTTCCAGTCGAAGTAGTACAGGGCCAGCGGACGGGGGCGCTCGTTCACGTAATCGATGGCGTCGTCCAGGGTCTTGTAAGGCACCACGATCATCAGCGGGCCGAAGATCTCGTCGTGGCTGATCTGCATATCGTCGGTGGCGTTGAGCACCATGGTATGGGGCAGTTTCTGGCTGCCGCTGAAGTCTTCATTGGCCGGGTTGATCTCAATCACCTCGGCGCCCTTCTCACGGGCTTCGGTGACGTAGCCTTGCAGTCGTTTGAGCTGACGCTCGTTAACGATGGCCGTGTAATCGGGGTTATTGACCATGGTGGGGTAAGACTGCTTCACCTGGGCGGTCCAGGCGTCCACGAATTCCTGCACGCGATTTTCCGGGCACAGGATGTAGTCAGGGGCTACACAGGTCTGGCCGGAGTTCATGCACTTGCCGAAGGCAATCCGTTCGGCCACGTCCTTCATGGGGAAGTCCTGGCCGATGATGCAGGGGCTCTTGCCGCCCAGCTCCAGAGTGACCGGAGTCAGGTTGTTGGCCGCAGCGCGCATGATGTGTTTGCCCACGGCGGTTGAGCCGGTGAACAGCAGATGGTCAAAGGGCAGTTCGGAGAAGGCCTGGGCCACGTCCACTTCCCCATTGACCACGGCGAGTTGCTCTTCCGGGAAAGCGGCGCTGACCAGCTTTTCCAGCAAGGCGCCGGTGCGCGGGGTGGCTTCGCTCATTTTGACCATGACCCGGTTGCCGGCGGCCAGCGCGGTGAGCACGGGCACGATGGCCAGCTGGATGGGGTAATTCCACGGCACGATAATGCCCACCACGCCCAGCGGCTGGTATTCCACCCAGGTTTTGCCGGGCCAGCTCAGGGCGCTGACACTGCGTTTTTCCGGCTTCATCCACTTGCGCAGCTTCTTGCTGTTGTACTTCAGCGCTTCCACGCTGAGCATAATTTCTGCCAGCTTGGTTTCGTCTGCTGCGCGGTTGGAAAAATCGTTGCTGACCGCTTCGACCCAGGCGTCGATGTTATCCAGCAGCATCGGCTTGATAGGGTTCATCAGCGCGATGCGTTGCTCGGCACTGGGATAAGGGTGTTGGCGAAATGCGGCCTTTTGGGCATCAAAGATGCGGTGCATGCGCTCAATTGCGGTGGTGTTGCCTTGCAGTTCTTTTACTTCGGCGACCATGGTCCTCGCCTCCCGAGTTCAATCGTTATGTATGATGGAATGATTAAAAATTCACCTTGAGTCTGATTTTTAGAGTAATTACTCTAAGAGTCAACATCGTGTATCGAAAAGACCACATTTGGCCCCTTATGACCAGCACCAAAGATCGCATTCTGGAAACCAGCCTCTCCCTGTTCAACCGCCAGGGGGAACGCAACGTGACGACCAATCACATTGCGGATGCCTTGGGAATCAGCCCGGGCAACCTGTACTACCACTTCCGCAACAAGGGCACGATTGTGGCGGCTCTGTTCGACCGCTATCAGCTCCAGCTGCTGGCTCTGCTGGAAGCGCCACAGGGGCCGTTAAGCTGGCAAGTGAAGGTGCATTATTTCGAGGGGTTGCTGGCGTCCATGTGGCAGTACCGGTTTTTCCACCGGGATCTGTCTCACTTTCTGCACGCGGACCCGGCACTGGCGGCCCGTTATCAGCAGTTTGTGGAAACGGTGCTGGTGCGCGGGACGGTGATTTACGAGGAGTTGCGCAGCAGCGGGATTCTGGCGCTGGACGATGAGCAGCTACAGGGCTTGATGGTCAATACCTGGGTACTGATGTCTTCGTGGGCGGCCCTGATACATGGCCTGCGCCCGGACGCGGCGGCAGATGAAGGCCTGGATGAGCGCCTGATGCGCCATGGCGTCTATCAGATCATCTGCCTGGAGGAGCCCTTCCTGAAAGGGGAGGCCCGGGAGCATCTGGCGGAAATGAAGGCGCGCTACCGGGCGGCGGACAACACCAGCGAATTGTTGCTGGGCCATATGCCCAGGCTGGACAGAACCGGCAGCGAATAGCTGCCCTTTCATCCCGCTGCCGCTATAAAAACGGTTTACCACTGAGGGCACAGAGAACACTGAGGGAAACCCTCATTTCTCAGTGTGCTCTGTGGTGAAGGCGCCAGGCTTATCCCTGCTAAGAACCCATCCCACCAATCCCTTTCAAGCGCGGGCGTTGATGATCGCTGAATGTCTGGTTGTCAGTTTGCGGATGTTCCCTCCCCATGTTTGTTTTGCTCGCCATCCCGCCGTTTTTCACCAGCGCGCAAGTTGAATATGTAGGATATGGCTTACATAAATTTGTAAGTGGTTGAGCTAAAGTGATTTTTTAAATTTGGCAGTGCAAGAAAAGTCGGGACTAAAATTCCTGTTCAACACGCAAGTGCAAGAAAATCCAGGTGATAATGATTCCTGGCTTGCGGATAAAGCACTGGTCGGCTTGGTTTTTTGAGTAGATTCGGCGAAGAATGGGAACGGGGATAAATTGCAAAGTGATATATCGCATCTGCAATTGAATATGCTGTTAGGCTTCTGAAATGCACAAAATAGGCGCTCTAATATCGTTAATAGGCTATTTTTCTAGGCTGGCGATCCTGATTATTCTTGGGTATGCAGCTAGGGAAAGTCTTAACTCTTTTGGGCGGTTCGAAGTTTTAGAAGGTATCGCGTACTTGCTATACGCTTGTGTTGGCGGGCCCATAGTCTATGTAATTGGAAATATAATAATAGGCATTGGGGTTTCAATCTCGGAAAAGGGGGTGGGAGATGAACTGGATTAGCGGTGCATTTTTTCTTTTGGCCATACATTCAATCGGTATGATTTTATTTATTCATGCGAACAACGAATGGTATTACCAAAAGGCCTTCGCGGCTGGAGTGGAGCCAAATCTTGCAGCTGCAACTGTTTCAAAGCTCATTTTGGCAGCTATAGGGATTGGAGTTGGCGTGTGGCTGCTCAACTAATAGCCTAACAATTCGTGGCAGTTCGCGCCTTTCGGCGCCGGACTCGCTACGCTCGCCGCTGCACAGGGGCGTTACGTTGCAAGGTGAAGTATGAAGCAAGCATCACGGTTCATGCCCAAGTACGAGCCTAGAAGGGCAAGCAAGCCTGCGCTAGTTGCTTTTTTCGTCATAGCGCTGGCAGTCGTTATTTATCAGCCTTGGTACCTGCTAGTGGCTGCAGGAATAGCCATTTTAGTAATAGCTTGGAGTGCAATAGATCAGCCTAAAGTAGAGAGACATTTCCAAGATTTGTGCAAAGAGCGTAGTGGTTTATCTATCTGTGAATTTGCCAAGGAATTTGATCCAAAGGTCGTAGATACTTGGATTATCCGAGCAGTCTATGAGCAGCTTCAAGCCGCACTTCCAACTAAGCAACGTGTACCTATAACGGCTTCAGATGGGCTATTCGACACATTGATGCTTGATCAAGATGATCTCGATCTGGATTTAGTTGAGGAAATTGCGCAACGAACTAGCCGAAGTTTTGATGGCTACGAAAGTAACCCTTACTACGGCAAGGTGACAACGGCACGAAACTTGGTGTTATTTTTCAATCATCAGGCCCGTGCCAGTGCAACGTAACAAGCGGCTGCACCGGATAAATTTCCGCTGTCATCTTTTGTGCATAAAGCCGCACAAAAGCCGCCATCAAAAATTTACCCGGTGAGCCGGGCGTTAGGTTGTGATGAGATACAAGTGCCAAAATTGTGGTGAGCTTTTCTCTCCCCGTAATGCGGGATGCGAGGATTGGAGGGAAAAGAAGCTGTCTTTTATATGTCCTCATTGTGGCGTTTATCTAAAAAGGCCTGAGAATTTTATCAAAGAAAAGGGTTGGAAGGGTGCGGCTCCTACACTGATAAGATATTGCTTGGTAGCATTTGGCTTGCAGTTTTTAGCTATATATCTCGGTGCTAACCATCCATTGGTACTTGTCATTGTTGGAGGGGTTGCCTTGATTGCTTTGTTCCTTTACGCATGGAGAGCGCCTGAAGAAGTGAGGCTGGTTGAGGTTATTGTGCCGCAACCTAACAAGAAGCTCCAGTCCGACCGCTGACGCGGCGGCTGAGCATGGCGTTATGCGAGAAAATAAGACAGATCCGCTCTAAGGAACAAGCATGGAAAAACTATTGATCGGTGTCTCAGGCGTAATCCTAGGTGCAATTCTTACAGTGGCCAGAGAATTCTGGAACGATTATAGAACCAAGAAGAAGAAAGCCCAATTTTTAGCAATCAGGGTAACTACAATGCTTGATCGTTTTGTTGAAGGCTGCGTTTCAGTCGTAAGTGACGATGGCGAAATGTACGGAAGAGATGAGCAAGGATGTCTACGTGTAAACTCAACTACTCCAGTATTAAACTTCGATTCGCTTGATGTTGACTGGCAATCCCTTCCTTTTGATCTTATGTATGAAATTCTTAACTTCCCTTTAGGAATCGAAGAGGCCAATGGAATGATTGGCAGTGTTTGTGAACATGTTGCATCCCCGCCCGATTACGAAGAAGGCTTCGAGGAGAGGCATTTCCAATATTCAAATCTTGGCCTCCAAGCTTATGAGTTATCAAAGAAGATACGGGAAAGGTATGGCATGCCAAAAAATGAATTCAAGTACTGGAATCCAATTGATTTTCTTGAAAAAAATAAGAAAGAGATAGATGAGAGAAGAGCTAAACGTGAAGAACGTGCAGCCAAATTTTACCAAAGCGCATAACAAGTGGCGGCAGTCAGACCAAATTTCCGCTCCTCCGTCGCTCCAATTTGCCTGCTGCGCCAGGCGTTAATCTCAAAGAGGAAACCCGTGAGGGATCTCATAAAAAGAATTCAAAACACTCCTGATTGCAGGGTTTTTCCGCCCAAAGGCATTCCCAAAATACCGGATCATTTGTCGCTTCCGTTAGATGTCCAGTCTTTTTATTCATTGGCCGGGGGAGCGGTCCTATTGCAAAACTCCCTTTCACCGTACGAGATACCTGAGCCCCAGAATTTCGTTCCCTCCAACGAGATTATTTTTCCAGAGGGGTACGACTGGGATTTACCGGAAAATGATAGGTCATATGATTGGTATGTTGCCGCTAACAGCGGGCCAGAACAATATATTTCGATAGATTTGAATCCAGATAGACTGGGGCGATGCTACGATAGCTTTTGGCAACTACATGCAACGGAGGATGCGGAAATCGTAGCACTTAGTTTCCGGGAAATGATTGAGCACCTTTTAGATCATAGAGGTGACGGCCCGTACTGGGTTGAAGATGGATTTCCGCGTCTTGGTTTTGCCTACGACTAAGAGATTAACAAGTCACGCAAGGCGGACGTTGTAGTTCCCCCGCTTTAGTGGACACCTTCTCTTAACCAGAGTTGCCCTAAGGGCACGCAGAAGGGCACAGAAGGGCACGGGGTCAGACCTCACATTTCACTGACCTCCATGGCATCCTGGCATGACCCCATGTTGTTATTGGCCTTGCGTCCCCCTCTCTGCCGAGAACCATCCCTGTCAGCGAAACCCAAACCCCTGCACAAACGCCAGCAGGCGTTGCTCCAGCCAGTAACGTTGGCTTTTATCCCCTACAAACCCTACATGCCCGCCGTAATCACTCACTTCCAGCGTTACGGCAGGCCCCAGTTCTTCCTGGTGCGGCAGGGTTTGCGGTGTCATGAAGGGGTCGTCGCGGTTCTGCAGCATCAAGGTCGGGGTGCGAATCTGCAGCAGCTTGGGGCCGGCGGAGCATTGTGCGTAATAGTGGTAGGCGCTACGGAAACCGTATAGCGGCGCGATGATCTGGTCGTCGTAACGCCAGAACGAGCGGATGCCGCTCATGTTCAGGCGATGCAGGCGCTTGGCTTCCGGGGGATTCACCTCGTCCAGATGGGCTTTCTGAACGGCAAAATTGCCCAGCAAGGCTTTCAGCAGGTGCTGGCGGTACAGTTTCGACAGGCCCTGATCCAGCCGGTTGGCGCAGATGTCCAGCCGCAAGGGGGAGCAGACTGTGGCCACGGCACTCAGGTCGCCATTGTCCCGGTGGGCCAACCAGTTCAGCAGGCGGCTGCCGCCGAGTGAAACGCCAATGGCAATGCGATGCCCGGTGGGGTTCTCATGGAACACATGCTTGATGACCGCATCCACATCGTCCACTTCCCCGGCGTGGTAGCACAGGGCGGTGTCGTTGGGTTTCTTGGCGCCCCGGCTGTTGATGGCCACGGAACGAATGCCCGCCTCGGCCAGCACCTTCTGCATGCCGCGCATGTAATGGGAGTCGCTGCAGCCGGACAGCCCATGCAGTAACAGCACGGTGAGCTGCCCCGGTCGACTTTCCGGCCCGGCCCAGTCCAGCAGTAAATAGTCACCGTCTTTCAGGTTCAGCCGCTCGCTGCGCCGTGTCACTTCGGGCAGGCTGCGGCCCATGGGCCCCCACAGGGTCTGCAGGTGCGGGTTGCGTAACCATAGTGGCGGTCGAAATGCTGACCGTACGATCTCGCCCATAGGCAGGGTCTCATCCAGCGGGAAGGAAAAATCACGCCTGACGCGTGGCGCACGTATGGTAGCCTTTTGTTTTTCTCGCTGGCAGCTATTCATGACGGAGATTCCATGCCGCGCCGTTTTTTTGATGATCAGGATTTCCTCTCCGGGCAAGCCGTAGAGCTGGGGGCCAGCGCCAGTCACCACATTGGCAAGGTGTTGCGCATGGCGGTGGGCGATGAGTTGGTGGTGTTCAACGGTCGTGGCGGTGAATGGTTGGCGAGTATCGCTGCCATCAGCAAGAAAGCCGTCACCATCGAACCGCAGGCGTTTACTGATGAAGACCGCACTGCCCCGCTGGCGGTGACGGTGGCGTTGCCGATGATCAAGGGCGAGCGCATGGATTATGCGATCCAGAAAGCCACCGAGCTGGGTGCCGGGGAGTTGGTGATTCTCGACACCGAACGCTGCGAAGTGCGCCTCAAGGGTGAGCGCCAGGACAAGAAGCTGGCCCATTGGCAGCAGGTGGCGATCAGTGCGTGCGAGCAGTGCGGGATGAACCGGGTGCCTGCCGTGCGTGGCGTGTTGAGTCTGCGTGACTGGCTGGCGTCGGACCTTCCCGCCCTGAAGTTGATTGCCCACCCGGGTGAAAAGCCCTTCTCTCCGGCTGCCTTGCAGACGCAACCCGCACTGGCATTGCTGACGGGGCCGGAAGGCGGGTTTTCCGATGACGAGTTGCAGCGCGCAGCGGATGCCGGGTTTACCCCTTTCGCCCTGGGCAACCGGGTGCTGCGGGCGGAAACCGCCCCGGTGGCGCTATTGGCAGCGCTGTGGGCGTGGTGGGGATAATGACATTGCAGCAAGGAAAACTGATTCAGTGGGATGATGCCAAGGGTTATGGCTTTATTGTCCCTTGTGATGGTGGTGACAGGGTATTTGTTCATATCAGTGCTTTTGTAGCTAGGCGAGCCAGGCCCTCAATAGGGGACAAGGTCCGATACCGCGCTAGGAGAGACAGAAATAAGGGGCTACGAGCTGAAGAAGTGCTTGGTCCTCGGCAATGCCAAGACAGAATCCCGGTAGGGGTGTTGGTTGCAATGGTTGCGGCGGCTGTGTTCTTGGGCGGGGTTCTATGGTTGAGTCGGGATTATGTGTTTTCGCCTTTTTTGGTAGCGGCATTGGTAGCGCTCAGTATTATCACGCTGTTGTTCTATGGCTGGGATAAACGGGCAGCAGTAAAATCGAAACCGCGGACGCGGGAGGACACCCTTCATCTACTGGCGCTGACGGGAGGTTGGCCGGGGGCGTTGATCGCCCGACCATTGTTTCGCCACAAGACGCGAAAACAGCCGTTCACGGGCATATTTTGGGCCACAGCTATTTGCAATGCCGCAGCGGTATTGTTTTTCTTGGTGGGGGAGCAAGCCGCTCCGTTTCGTGATTGGCTGGATATTGAAGCCATGCAGTGGCGGATTCTTATGCAGCCATTTATCCCTCTTCGTTGATGCCGTTTATGGCCATCGGTATAAGTGCAGTGGCAGACTTGTTTTTGTCTATTGTTAGTGCAGCAGACGTAGCAGGAAGAGCGCCAATGCTGTTAGCCAGTCCGATTGTTGCCCCGCTGGTCTTCACCCTTAATACGTTCTCTGTGGAATGTTAATGACTGTGACTCGTAGCCTGTGGTTAACAGCATTAGCCATGGTGGCCTTTGCGGCCAATTCGGTGCTGTGCCGTCTCGCCCTGCGCGAAGGTGCGATAGATGCCGCCAGCTTTACGGCGGTGCGGCTGGTGTCCGGCGCAGTGGCACTGGGGTTGATCCTGTTGCTGCGGGATCGCAGTGTGAAAGCCATGGCTACGCAGGGTAATCAGGGGTCGGCGTTGGCGTTGTTTGTCTACGCTGCCGGGTTCTCGCTGGCCTACGTTGAGCTTGCCACGGGCACTGGCGCCTTGCTGCTGTTTGGCGCAGTGCAGGCCACTATGATCGGTATCGGTTTGTATCGTGGTGAGCGATTGGCGCCGCTGCAGTGGTTGGGGCTGATGCTGGCGTTGGCGGGTCTGGTCGCGCTGATGTTGCCCGGCGCCACGGCACCGCCGCTGGCCGCCGCCGCCTTGATGCTGGTGGCGGGCGCCGCCTGGGGGGTGTACTCCTTGCGCGGCAAGGGCGCGGCCGATGCGACGGCGGTAACCGCCGGCAATTTCTTGCGGGCGTTGATCTGGCTACTGCCACTGGCGCTATTTGCCTGGCCGGCACAATGGCCCCAGGGGGCCGGGCTGGTGTATGCGGTATTGTCCGGTGCCCTGGCGTCGGGAGCCGGTTATGCCATCTGGTACCTGGCGTTGCGGGGGCTGGCCAGCTCCACGGCGGCCACGGTGCAGCTGAGTGTGCCGGTGCTGGCGGCCCTGGCCGGGGTGGTATGGCTGGACGAGGCCTTCACCCTGCGTTTGCTGCTGGCATCGGCGGCGATTCTGGGCGGCATTGCGTTAGTGATTCGGCGCGGCGCGTCCCGCTGAGCGGCATGGTCGAGAGGGATTGATGGCATTCGATGGTGAGCTGGCCCAGCGCGTACGGGAACAATGGCTGCAGGTGGCCGGCACGCTGCCAGATGAAAAACGCATGTTCGGCGGCTTGTGCTTCATGCTCGCGGGCAACATGTGTTGCGGTATTCTTGGCGAGCGGTTGTTGGCCCGGGTTGGGCCGCAGGCTTATGACGCTTTGTTGCTGGAGCCGGGGGCCAGCGAAATGGATTTCACCGGTCGGCCCATGAAGGGCATGATCATGGTGGATGATGCGGTGCTGTCGGACGATGAGGTGCTGCAACGCTGGCTTTCCGCGTGCTTTGAATTCGTGCGTCTTCTTCCCGCTAAATAATGGACAGGAGCGGTCATGCTGCAAATCGGAATTGTAATCTTTGATGAGGCCGAGGTGCTGGACTTTGCTGGCCCCTATGAGGTGTTTGCCACCGCGGCCCGGCTGTGTGACGCCCCGCCCTGGCGCGTCTCGTTAATCAGCGAAAAAACGACGGTAATGGCTCGGGGTGGTTTTCCTGTGCAAAGTCACTTCACCCTGGCGAACCACCCGCCTCTGGATGTGCTGCTGGTCAGCGGTGGGGTGCATACCGAAGCCATGAGCAGTGCTGCCCTGCTTGCCGCTATTCGCCGGGCCGGGGAACAGGTCCGCTGGGTAACGTCGGTCTGTACGGGCGCGTTTCTGCTGGCCAAAGCCGGGCTGCTGACCGATGAAAAAGTGACAACCCACTGGGAAGACATTACTGAGCTGCGCGCGTGTTTTCCGGGGCTGGACGTTCAGAGTGGGGTCCGCTGGGTTGAGGATGGCAATCGGCTAACCTCTGCCGGTATTTCAGCGGGTATTGATATGAGCCTGCATCTGGTGGAACGGTTGCACAGCCGCGAACTGGCCGTGCGCACCGCTCGGCAGATGGATTATGCCTGGCAGGTGTCGCCCTCTGGTTTCTGACTCACTGGCGCGAAATAAGCAGGGTTTCTTGCAAGAAAAAGTAATTCCGGATTACTTTTTCTTCTTTTTTTTGTCTTTTTTCGATTTGGAATTTTTGCCTTTCTTACTGTCTTTTTTCTTTCCTTTCTTTTCAGTTTTTTTGTTCTTTTTCTTTTCGGTATTCTTGCTTCCCTTGTCTGATTTTTCTTTTTTGTCGGATTTTTTCTTGGGCTTTTTTTCTTTGGTTTTTTGGGTGTTGGTTGCGCTGTCTTTTGTCGGTTTCAGTTTTGTAAAAACATCCAGGCCTACCAGCCGGAAGCGGCGCAGGCAGTAACGCACCTGGCCAATGCTGAGGCCGGAATCGGCGGCGGCTTGCTGCTGTGTTGCCCCGTTGTTGAGAGCCAGCAGCGCTTTGGCGCGCGGGCCGTTGGGTGCAGGGCTGTGTTCGTGAGATTGACAGGCTTTCTTCTGTGCCGCGGTAAGCAAGGTGGTCATCAAGTCATCCCCGTATGGTGAGTTCGGCGTTATGCCAAACTCAAACCATAAGGGAGAGTCAGGAGGGAATGCAAAAAGGAATTTTTGCTGTCAAAAAAGTGAAATAAAAAACAATCAGGATTGCTGCTTCTCCATCATGTTGGCTTGCAGGATTTCAATCCAGTAACCGTCCGGGTCCTTGATAAAGGCAAGGCCTTTCATTTTTCCGTCATCAGGACGTTTAATAAAGCTCACGCCGAGTTTTTCGAAGCGCTCCGCCGCTGCGTAAACGTCGGGAACGGTAATGCCGATATGGCCAAAGCCCTGGGGTTCGGCATTGCCATCGTGGTAGGAAAACTCCGGCTCATCTTCGGTACCCCAATTGTGGGTCAGCTCCAGCATGGCCTCGCGGCCGAAGGTAAAGGTCAGTCGTTTGGCGTCGTTGCCAGGTACGTCACCGGCTTCCTCTTCGCTCAGATAACCGAGGAAATAGAGGCTGAATTTCATCTCGGGGAAATCCAGCTTGCGCACCAGTCGCATGCCCAGCACCCGGGTGTAGAAGTCCAGGCTTGGTTTTGGATCCTTGATCCGCAACATGGTCTGGTTGAACAGGTACTCATGGGTGACCTCATCCGGGTGTTCGAACAGGCCTTCCGCTTTTTCAAAATGACGGGACATGGGGGCTCCAGATCAGTCAGTGCATAGGGTGCTACAGACTATCGGGACGGCGGGGAGGGAATGCAACCCGGTAGGGAGTGAAAGTGCGACCGCAATAGTTTGAAAGCATGGGGTAGGTGCAAGGTGTGCTGCAAGAATGTGTCCCGCACGACGTTTGGTGATGGACCTGAAAAAAGGGGCGCTGAGTGCGCCCCTTTCGGATAGCTTACGGGCTGACCTTCTTGATGACCGGAGGTTTCCAGGTGCCATCGAGAATGGCTTGTTTGCCCCAATAGGCTCGAATGTAGAGAGAGAAGGTGCCTTTCGGTGCTGGCAGCCAGTTACTTAGCTTGTCCTCTGATGGCTTGTTGTGCCCGGCGTACAAGGTAAGGGAGCCGTCATCGTTACGCTTCAGGTCCTTGTTCTTGGTGCCCAGAGAGTAACGCTGAAGATCATTGGGATAGAACAAATGTTTATCGTTGTACAGCGTCAGCGACCAGAAGCCCTTCACCGGCGGGGTTTCTCCCTTGGCAAAAGTAATGCTGTAGAGATTATCCCCGGTTAGCTGTTGGTCATTGCCGTCGTTGTCTGTATAGAAATATTGGGTTTCGTTGGGGCGGTTATCAAACATGTTGGAGCGGGCGGTGCCGGTGCGCATGGTGTAATCCACGCCCCACTCTGCATTGTTGACGGAACGGTTCCAGCCATTGCCGGCAGGCTTGCCGTTGTTTTCCCATTTGAAAAAGTCGGCAATCACCGTCTTTTCCGTTTCGATGGCAACGTCGAGAATGGCTTGTTTGATGTCAGGATCGCGCTCGGCGGCGGCAAGCAGTGCACGAACATTGGCGTAAATGGCTTCCTCGCCTGGCAAGGGTGGCACCTGATCCAGTACGGCGGGCAATTGCTCGAAGAATTTTTCCGGCACCACCCACTTGGTCTCTCCATCGCTTTGGGGGGCCGGGAAAGAGGGAAGTTGCGACCAGTCTACGGTTTTCATTTCCCCATCGAACTCTGACAGCGGGTAGGCATTGATTTGGCGAATCACCGGTTGAATGGCTTTCTTGTCTTCTTCTGTGGAATCCATGAACGCCCGGGGAATCATGTTGGCCAGCTCCGTCGAGGAATGGATCACATCATTGATCCCTTCGGGAACCTCTCCTTCCCAGTCCGGGCCTACCAACAGGTAAAAGCCGGGTTTGGTGCCGTAGGGTGTGCCAAGCTCGCCTACCTGATCGGTGCGCTGGTCATAAATTGCGTAGACCCAGAAACGGTCGCCAAAATCCGGCACCTGGATGACAACGGGTTGCTCGTTCAGTGAGAAGAAACCCAGGCCATAAACCACATCCTGATTGGGGCAGGTGACAAAGGTTTCTGCCGGATCGATGTAGTCACTGAGCATGGCAATGTGCCCCTGCGGGGCCACCGGTACGATGCCGTTGAGTAACCCGGGTTTGGGTGCCTGGGTAATGCCCGCGCGCCGATTCGCCTGGTTGACCATGGGCCAGGCCCAGACATAGGCCTGAGCGGCAACCACCCTGGCGTAAGACTCTGACATGGATGCCCCTTCTTCGGGCTGGTTCAGGTCTTCAAATGAGCGAGAAAGGGTTTCACTGTCAGGAGCTGTGGTGGCTGCTGCGGGGGTGTTTTCGGGAGGCGCTGTGTTGGTCGGTGCGGATTCTTCAGAGCTGTCGTTGTTGCAGCCGACAAGGGCAACAGCCCCAAGCAGACCAGCGGCTAGGAGTCCGGGTTTCATAATACTCTCCGTGTCAGAATTCCTGTCCTTATGAAATCTATAGCAGAGGCCGGTTAATTACCATGGGCCAGATAACAGGCTTTTCTATTTATACGGGTTAACCAAGGAAGGGGGAACAGGGCGAGGTTTGCGGGGCGCTAGCAGGGGAAGAAGAGTGCGAAGAAGGGAATAATCCTGCGAGCGATCGCATGACGATCGCTCGCAGGGTCGGGAATCAAGCCGGGGTTTTTTCCACGGTCTTGAGGACTTTTTGCAGGCTGGCGACGGTGCCACCAATATCGCTGAGGCCCTGGGGCAGCAGCATGGTGGTGGATTCCTTGGCCACTTTCTCGAAAGCGGTAACGTATTGCTCTGCGATGCGCAGGCTGACCGCTTCCTGGCCGCCGTCTTCTTTCACGGCCGCAGCAACCTGGCGCAGACCTTCACCGGTGGCGGTGGCGATCAGCTCGATTTGCTGGGCGCGCCCTTCCGCTTCGTTGATCTGCTTCATTTTTTCACCTTCAGAGATGTTGATCATCTCCTGCTTTTCACCTTCGGAGCGGTTGATCGCCGCCTGGCGGTCACCCTCAGAACGGTTAATGGCGGCCTGGCGCTCACCTTCGGATTCAGCAACCACCGCGCGACGTTCCCGCTCGGCGCGGACCTGTTTCTCCATGGCATCCTTGATGGATACGGGCAGGTTGATGTCGGCCACTTCGTAACGCAGGACTTTCACGCCCCAGGGCTGGGCTGCTTCATCCACTGCCTTGACCACTTCCATATTGATTTCGCCGCGTTCCTCGAAAGTCTTGTCCAGATCGATTTTACCGATCACGGAACGCAGGGTGGTCTGGGCCAGTTGCTGGGCAGCCATGACATAGTCATCCACACCGTAACTGGCGGACTTGGGATCAATTACCTGCAGGTACATGACGCCGTCGATGGAGACTTCGATGTTGTCCTTGGTGATACAGCTCTGGCGTGGCACGTCACGGACGATTTCCTTCTGGGAATGCTTGTAGGCAACCCGGTCGATAAAGGGCATCAGAAAGTGAAGGCCCGCCTCCAGGGATGTCTGGTACTTGCCCAGCCGTTCCACCACATACACCTGCCGCTGCGGCACGATGCGAATCACCATGAAGAGCAGAATGACAACGCCGAGGGCGATGAGAGCGGAAATAATTAAACCTGCCATGGATAGGGTTCCTTGTTATTGCTAGCGAGTTGAGATGAAAACGGGTTGGCGATAGGGGTCATTCAGCCGGTGGCGTCTGCGGTCCTGGCATCCAGGGCTCTACGGTGAGCCAGAGGCCGTCGTGGTGGGTGATGCGCACCATGTCGCCGGGCTGTAGGGGCTGGGCGCATTGTGCCTGCCAGCGAGCACCGCGATAGTTGACGGTGCCGGTACCTTTGGCGAAGGCTTCAGCCACGGTGGCGCGGCCACCGACCAGGCCGGCACTGTCTGCCTCACCTTCACCACGGGGTCGCTCATTGCCCATCAGCTTGTCGTTGAGCACGCGGCGGACAAACACCAGCAATAACAGGCTGGTGGCGGCAAAAATGGTGAGCTCCCAGGTCGTGTCATCCAGCAGCCCGAGAAACTTGAGGCTGCCTACCAGCAAAGCGGCGATCCCGAAGAAGATCACCACCAGCCCGGACACGGCAAATTCGGCAATCACAAAGGCGAGCCCGGCGATAATCCAGTAACTGTACTCCGGCAGATCCATTCCTGTGCCCCTGTAGCGTGTGCATTATTTTGATGGACTAAGATAGCACGTTGGTGACAGGTTCGTCGGTAGGAAATGGCTGAAAATGAGAGAGACGAGTTGAAAGTTCAAAGTTGAAAGTTACAAAGCGCGAGAGGGCCATTCAGCAACCGTTGAAAGTTGTCGCCGCGGCTCAACCCCGTGCGCTATTCAACACCTAATGTCTTGGGCCTCGTTCTACTTTGCGGCGCGGCGAAGATGTCTGCCGGGTGTCCCCAGAACCTGCCCGCGCTTTTCAACTTTCACCTTTCAACTGGTTAGTGCTGATGCCCGCCAACCCCGTGGGCATGCTTGTGGGCTTTTTCGTCGTCGGTGGCATCACGGATATCGGTGATTTCCACCACGAAGCGCAGGGACTTGCCGGCGAGTGGATGGTTGGCGTCCACGTCTACGGCTTTCAGGCCAACTTTCAACACGGTGAGCATGCGCGGGCCTTCATCGGTGGAAACGGTGACCACTTTGCCGGGCTCCAGTTTGCCTGCGTGTTTCAGGTATTTGCGGGAAATACGCTGGAACAGCTCGTTGTTGTATTCGCCGTAGGCGTCTTCCGGGCTGATGGTGACATCCACTTCGTCACCGGTGTTCTTGCCTTCCAGAGCCGCTTCCAGCCCCTTGATGATGTTGTTGTAGCCGTGCAGGTAGGCCATGGGCTCGCCGGTTTCCCGGGAGCTTTCAATTTCACTGCCGTCATCGGCGTTGAACAGGCTGTATTGCAAGGTGACCACCTTGCCGTTTTCGATAGTCATGCGCGCCACTCCAGGGGCTGAAAATAGGGGGAGCCGGATGCGAGCCCGGGGTGGCAGCATTGTGCCGCCGCCCTGAGCCGCAGGCAATTAGGCTTGTTGCTTGCGCAACAGTTCGCCGGCCAGTGCCGGGCCGGTCCACAGGCTGGGCAACAGAACCAGTGAAACCGGCACCGCAGTGACCACAATGAACTTCTGCAAGGCGTCAATGCCGCCATCACCGATGCTGATCAAAATGGCGGCGCTGGCGCCCATCATGATGCCCCAGAATACCCGTATGGCGGAGGGGGGCTCTTCTGTGCCGGTCATCACCACGGACACGCTATAGGTCATGGAGTCGCCGGTGGTAGCCACGAAGATGGTGGTCAGCACCAGAAACAGGCCGGACAACAAGGTGCCCCAGGGCAGGGCCTGGGTAGTGGCCAGCAAGGCGGCGGGCAGATTAAAGCCTTCGAATGGTTGGGAAATAATACCGGGCTGGGCAATTTCCAGGGAGATGCCGGTGCCGCCGACAATAGTGAACCAGAAGCAGGTGACGAGAGGGGCCACCAGGGCTACGACGCCGACCAGCTGTCGCAGGGTGCGACCGCGGGAAATGCGTGCCACAAACAGTGCCATCAAGGGGCCATAGCCGATAAACCAGCCCCAGAAGAACACCGTCCACCAGTCCAGCCAGCCAGGGTCACCACGGAAGGTGGCCATGGGGAAAAACTCACCCAGGTAGGTGCCAAGGCCCTGCACGAAACCGTCGATAATGAACGCCGTCGGGCCGGCGATCAGGATAAAGGCCATTAGCGCAATGGCGAGCAATACATTGAAGCGGCTGAGTATCTGGATGCCCCGGTTTACGCCGGTAATGGCGCTGATGGTATAGATACAAACCAACCCGAGGATGACCGCTAGCTGGGTGCGGAAGGTGTCGGCGATACCGAATAGATCATTGAGCCCGAAGCTGACTTGCAGGCCAAGAAAGCCGATGGGCCCCACCGTGCCAGCGACGACCGCCAGTACACAGCAGGCATCGACAATTGCCCCGCCGGCGCCGTGGATAATGCGGTCACCGAATACCGGATACAGCAGGGTCCGGGGCTTTAGCGGCAAGCCCTTTTCATAGTGCAGTACCATCAGGGTGACACTGGTCAGGCAACCGAGAATGGCCCAGGCCAGAAAGCCCCAGTGCATGAAGCTTTGCGCCAGCGCATTGGTGCCCTGCTCCATGGGCGTGTTGCCTTCCCCAAACAACGGCGGCGCCGAGATGAAATGGGCAATGGGCTCCGCTGCCGCCCAGAACACGCCACCACCGGCGAGCAGGGTACACATAATGATCGACACCCACTTGAAGGTGGACAGCTCCGGTTTGTCCATCCCTCCCAGGCGAACGTTACCGGTGCGGCTGATGGCCAAGTACAGGGAGACGAAAAAGGTGGCCAGCATAAGCAGCTGCCAATAGGCACCAAACAACTTGGTGGACCAGGCAAAGCTGGTTTGTACCCAGGCGGCGGTTTGCTCAATATCCCAGAGGGACAGGCCCACAAACAGCAGGATCAGGCCGCCGCTGAGAATAAAGACCGGCACATCCACGGCCTGAAAGGTACGAGACAAGAAAGACATTGCGGTCTCCTGTGAGACGCGACCGGGGCGCAGGCGATGCTGCGGCGAACAAGGAGACCAGAACGGAAAACCCGGTAACTGCGGCCAGGACCTTGGGTCACAGATGAATGAGCGCGTTGCGTAAACGCATGAAACAATGGCGTTATTCTACACCACCCGAGCGCTGGCCGGCAGCGGGGTTCACGGCTTCGCGTCGGGATGCAGGCCCAGCGCTTTGCGATCTGTACCCGTGCGAATCTCACTCAGCAGGCGGTTGGACTGCCGGTACCAGTTACGGCGGCCGCGGGGGCTCCATTTGAAGCGCTTGTAGGTCCACTGGTACTGGCTCAGGTTGCGGTCAATGCAGCGTTGCAGGCCGCTGTTCATGGCGGTGAGGATTTCGGCGGTGTCGTTGGCCTGCTCGATGGCCGGGGCCTCTTCGAAGTGCAGGTGGATATCTTTCACTCCGCCTTCGCCGCGAATGCAGGAAACGATAAACACATGGGGGCGGTAACGCTGGACCAGTTTGTCGATCAGCGCCGGGGTGGGCACGTCATAGCCAAAGAAAGGCACAGAGGGATTACTGCGGTTGCCTGGATTATGGTCGGAGAGAATACCCAGAGTGCCACCGGCTTTCATGGCCGCCAGCGCCTGTTTGACGCCCTGGCTGTTGGTGGGGATAAGCACGGATCCGGTGCGTTCGCGGGCCGCCTTGACCATGGCATCCATCAGCGTGGCCGGGTGAGGCTGGTACATGATCAGGGTCTTGTCCCGGCTGCCTTTGTCGCCCACATACAGGTTGCTGATTTCCCAGCTGCCCTGGTGCAGTGACAGCATCAATACCGGCCGTTCGCTGGCGCAGGCATCGAGAAAGGCCTGCTCGCCATGGATATGGGTGACCCGTGACAGGGTTTCCTCCACGGGCCGGTGCCAGACGTGGCTGAATTCGGTGAGCGTGCGGCCCAGTTCGCGCAAGCTCTGGCGGCCGATTTTTTTGGCTTGGGCATAGGTCATGTGCGGGTGCGTGGCCAGCAGGTTGATCAGCACCACCCGGTAGGCGCTGGCATAGCGCAGCGGTACCAGGGTCACCAGGGTAGCAACGGCGGCACCGAATCCGGTGACCAGTGGCAAGGGAAGCCAGGCAAGAAGGCGAACCACCATCCAGAGACGGCGGCCGGGGTATTGTTTATTCATGTGTCAGTTCAATGGTCAGGGTTTCGCCATGCTGCGGAACCCGAAAATGTGCGTGTTCAATGTGTTGTTCTGTCAGGGCCCGAGCCAGCGCTTTGGGCGGCGCATCCATGGGTTCGTCAGTGAGCACGAAGGTGCCCCAGTGCATGGCCAGGGACTGGCGCGCCTGAATATCCTGATGGATTTTAACCGCTTCTGCCGGGTTGATGTGCACCGGTGACATGAACCAGCGCGGCTCGTAGGCCCCAATGGGCAATAATGCCAGATCTACCGGCCCGAATACTTGTCCAATTTCGTTAAACAGCGGTGCATACCCGGTATCACCGGCAAAATAGAGGCTGAAGTCCGGAAAGTTCAGGCGCCAGCTGCACCACAGGGTCTGGTTGTGATCGTTGGCGCCGCGCCCGCTGAAATGTTGGGCGGGCAAACAGAAAGCCTCCACCTGGCCGTGGTAGTCGCTCTGCCACCAGCCCAGCTCGATGATCCGCTCTACACCCAGTTTGCGCAGCCAGGCGGCGATACCCTGGGGCACAAACCAGAGAATGTCGCGCCCGAAGCGGGCCTGTAATTGCTTTACCGAGGCCTTGTCCAGGTGGTCGTAGTGGTTATGGGATATCAGCACCGCATTGATGTCGGGCAGTTGCTCGATGGTCAGTGCTGGTGGCACCGCCCGTTTCGGGCCGGCGAAGGTGAACGGGGAGCAACGGTCGGAAAACACCGGATCAGTGAGCAGGTTCCAGCCACGGTGCTGGAACAGGTAGGTGGCATGGCCAATCCAGGTAATCTGCGGGTGATTGCCTGGCTGGGCCAGCTGTTCCGGGTCCGGGGTGTGTAGCGGAAAGGACTGATGGTCGGGAAAACGTCCGCGCGATTGCCACTGCCAGCGCAGGAAGGAGCCGAGTCCGTGGTGCGCAGTGGCATACCGGTTACGGAAAGCGTGCTTGCGGCGCTGGCTGGCGGGTTCTTCGGCGGCCAGCGCCGCCAGTCGCTCACGGTCGATCATGCCGGTTTCTGTAGTCCCGCCACAGCACCTTCAATGGCATCCAGATCCGGGATTACCGCCAGGTCGCCACCGACCTGAATATACATGGCCTCCGCCGGGCCGGTGTCCACCGGCTCTTCCACCGGGTCGTCCTTGGCCACTTTCATCAGGCGGGGAATCCCCTGCACGATTACTGCATAAAAAGGCGCCTTGCTGGCTACCGTGTTGAGCACGGCAATCCGGGCATCCTGGCCGATGGTGACCTGGCCGGATTCGTTGAGTTTTTCGAATGACAGCAGCGGGATCTGCTGGTCACGCCAGCTCAGCCAGCCTAGCAGCCATTCCGGACCATGGCCCGGGCGATCCGGCTGGCGCAACGGAATCACCTCGGCCACCACAATATTGGGCACCATCCAGGGGCGTCCCTGCATGGGGATCAGCAGGCTGGAAATATCGGAGGGCAACTGCGCCATAGTGCTGTTCCTTTTCTTGTCATCGCGTATGTCGTCGCGGGCCGGCTGGTGGCCAAGCGCGTGTTGTACTGTTGGTGCTACCGTTCTGTGGTTAAGGGTGCTGTTATTGCGGCAGCGGCGCCTGCGTCAGCTCCCTTCTTACCCGTTCCACCAGCTGCAGTGCAAGCTGTTCGGGGGAACCGCTGAAGCTGACGCAGCCGGTCTCGCGCACGGAATCCGGCTGGCTGCTGACCGCGCAGGTGTCTGCGCTTTGCGCCCACACCGGGCAACCAGTGGCTGCAAGGCGCGGCGCGGCGATGGCGCCGTCGTTGCCCATGCCCGAGAACAGAATGGCGCCGCAGGCGTTGCCAAAGCCGTCCCCCACATGCTGGATAACCTGGTCGATGGAGGGGGCATAGGGGCCTTCCCAGGTCTCGCCAGTGGACTGGATGCGGCCGTCATGGCGGAAGCGCACGGCGTACTCTACCGGCACAATGGCCAGTTCGCCGTGTCGCAAGGCTTCACCATCGACACCGATTTTGCACTGGATCGGGTTATCCCGGCCCAGCACCCCGCACAGGGTATCCAGGAAACTGCCGTCAATGTGCTGGGCCAGCACAAACGCCACGGGTAAATTGGCGGGCAGGCAGTCGAGAAACAGTTTTACCGCGGCCGGCCCGCCCAGGCTGGCGCCCAGTACCCACACCTGGCGGGGGCGATCGCCGGGGCGGATGGCCTGGAACTCCCGTGGCTGGGGAATGCGGATCCGGGGTGGTGGTGCGGGGATCACGTCCAGCCGCTCTTCCGCCGCCGGCTTACCGATAAAACTCACCAGCTTGGTGACCAGGCGCCGCTCCCATTTGGGGTAGCGCACATCGGTGCGCGCCGGGGCCTGGCCGTCACAAAACAGAATCGGTACCTCGGCGCGCTCCAGCAGGTCGTCGAGGAAGTGCTGCCAGCGATCTTCGCTGGACAGATCCACCACCCACAGGTCCAGCGCGTCTGCGGCCAGCCAGCGGTCCTCCAGGGCTTCCGGTTCGGTGCTGACCAGTACCTGATAGCCCTGGCCCTTCACCGCACTGGACAGCAGGTGCCCCTGCAATGTGCTGTCGGCAATCACGCCGACGCGGCCGGGCGCGGTCATCCGTTATCCGTTTCCTGCAGTTCGCCCAGCAGTTCGCGAATGGTGGACAGCAATTCGTTCTCCTGGAACGGTTTGCCCATGTAACAGTTCACGCCAATATCGAAGGCCCGCTCGCGGTGTTTCTCACCGGTTCGGGAGGTGATCATGATGATCGGCACATCCTGCAGGCGACTGTCATGGCGTACGTGGGTGGCCACTTCAAAACCGTCCATGCGGGGCATTTCGATATCCAGCAGCATCACATCCGGGCGAATATCTTCCAGCTTGGCGATGGCGTCGATGCCATCTTTGGCGGTGACCACTTCGTAGCCATTACGCTCCAGCAGGCGGGTGGTGACCTTGCGCACGGTAACCGAGTCATCGGTGACCATGACCAACGGCGTGTCACGCTGCGGCTGGAGCTCTTCTTCCGGTTCCTGGGGCAGTGTCGGTACGGTCTCGCCGGCTGCCAGGGCGGTGGTCTGCACGTGAGCGGCACGGATCAGGGAATGGATATCCAGAATGATCACCACCGAGCCATCCCCGAGGATGGTGGCGCCGCTGATGCCAGCCACGGTGGCGAGCTGCGGGCCCACCGCTTTCACCACCACTTCCCGGGAACCCACCAGGTCGTCCACGACGATGGCGACGGTGTGCTCGGTGCTGCGAATCAGCAGTACCGGCATGGGGGTGGTCTGGTTCTCCAGGTGCGGGACCCGGTTGCCGTGGACAAAGTGGCCCAGGTACTGCAGTTCGTAATCCTGGCCCACATAGGTGTAAACCGGGTTCTCTTCTTCGAAATAGTGCTGCAGTTCGAACGGGCTGATCCGCACGATACCTTCGATCTGGTTCAACGGAATCGCGTAGGAGTCTTCCGCCGCTTTCACCATCAGGGCGCGGTTCATGGCCAGGGTAAATGGCAGGCGGATGATAAAGCGGGTGCCCTGCCCTTTACGGGAGTCGATGGTGACCGAGCCGCCCATCTGCTTGATTTCACTGGCGACCACGTCCATGCCCACGCCGCGCCCGGAAATCTGGGTCACGGCGGCGGCGGTGGAGAAGCCGGCGTGGAAGATGAACTGCTGAATTTCCTGCTCGGAAAGTTGCGCGTCGGCGGCGATCAGGCCTCGCTCGATGGCTTTTTGGCGCACCGCATCGGTATCGATGCCCTTGCCGTCGTCGGACAGGGTGATTACCACCTCGCCCCCTTCACGACCCAGCTCCAGGTTGATGCGGCCGGTGCCGTCCTTGCCGGCAGACTGGCGGCCTTCGCTGGTTTCGATACCGTGGTCCACGGCATTACGCAGCATATGTTCCAGCGGGGCGACCACACGTTCCATCAGGGAACGGTCCAGTTCGCCTTCCGGGTTGAGTACATCGAAGTCCACGCGCTTGTCCACTTCGCCGGAGATCTGCCGGACGATACGGCGCAGACGCGGCACCAGGCGGCTGAAGGGCACCATGCGGGTGCGCATCAGTTTTTCCTGCAGCTCGGTGTTGATCCGTGCCTGCTGCAGCAGCAGGGTTTCGGTGTCCTTGTTGCGGTCCAGCAGGGTGTTCTTCAAATCCAGCAAGTCAGAGGCGGACTCGGACAGCTGCTTGGTGATCTGGTGCAGCTCGGAGTACTGGTCCATTTCCAGCGGATCGAAGTCCTCGTCGTATTCGCCGAGATCCACGCCCTTCTGGTAGTTGGACATGATCTGCGCTTCGGTTTCCGAATCCAGCCGGCGTAGCTGTTCGTAAAGGCGCTGTACCGTGTTGCCCATTTCTTCCACGTTGAAGGCGAACTCGGTGATGCCCTGCTCGACCCGGCCACGGTTGATGGAGGTCTCCCCCGCCAGGTTGACCAGGGCCTCCAGCACATCTGCGCCAACCCGTACCATTTCCTGCGGTTGCGCCTGATTCTGGCGCTGGCGCCGGTCGTCTTTCTGCGGTTGCTGTGGCGCGGGCTGTTTGTCGGTGGCTGCCGGCAAGGTGTTGGCCGGTGCCGCGGCATCTGGGGTCTCGGCGACCGGTGCGTTGGTTTGTGCGGCCGCCGCGACGGACTCCATGCCCCGATTGATCTGGTCGTGCCAATCCAGCATGGGCTGGAAGTCGCTCTGGGCGGGCGTCTGGCGACGGCTTTCCAGTTCCAGCAAATAGGTTTCGAAATCGTGGCTGATGTCGCCCAGCTGTTTGAGGCCGGCCAGTCGTGCGCCCCCTTTCAGGGTGTGCAGCGCCCGTTTCAGATCGTCGATAAAGTCGGCGCTTTCCGGGTGATCTTTCCAGGAGGTCAGGCAGGCATCGATGATGTCCGACAGCTCTTCGGATTCTTCCAGGAAAATTTCCAGGATTTCCGGGTCGCTGTCTGCCTGCCAGGCGTCATCGGCGGCGGTGTTGGCCGGCGCGGGTGCCTCGCTGGCTGCTGTTGCTGGCGGCGGGCTGGCCGGTTGTGCCGCCGGGCTGGCCGCCATGGTGGGCAGGGTAAAGCCCGCCGGGTCGGCTGCGTAGCCATGGATGGCGGAGATCAGCACCTCGCCACTGGGCAACGGCCGGTTGGCTTTCAGGGCTTCCACCATTTCCGCCAGCTGGTCGTGGCAGCGGTGGAGCAGGTCAAACAAGGTGGGTTCGATGGCCAGCTGACTTTGCGCCAGGCCCTCATAAAGGGTTTCCAGCTCGTGGCCCAGGTCGCCCAGCTCCGGCACTTCCGCCATGCGTGCGCCACCCTTGAGGGTGTGCAGATCCCGTTGCAGGGATTGCAGCTCAATCAGGTTGTCTTGCTGGCTGATCCACAGTTCCAGGCTATTGCCGGCGGATTCGAGAATTTCGTCCGCTTCTTCCAGGAAGATTTCTACCAGTTCCGGGTCGCGCTCCGGTTGAGGGGGCGCCTCGGTGGGCTCGGGCGCGTCCTCAACCGCAACGGGCGCGGGGGCGTCAGTAGCGTTGGCGGCGGGCATCACCGGGCTATCGGCAGATTCACTCTCCCCGGTATTCGAGAACGGTGAAGTGCTGTCGTCGTCCGGGGCCGAGGGGGTAACTGCCCCCGGGGCCTCGCCACGGATGAAGGCCTGAATGGCCGCCACCAGGGCCGGCGCATCCGCCGGGGCGATATTGGCCTGCAGGTTTTCGATCATCACCGCCAGGCTGTCATGGCACTGATGCAGCAGCTGGAACAGGGCAGCATCAGACTCCAGCTGGCCGGCGTTGTAGCCTTCGTACAGGTTTTCCAGTTCGTGGGCCAGGTCGCCGACCGGGGCAACACCGGCCATGCGGGCTCCGCCCTTGAGCGTGTGCAGGTCTCGCTGCAGGCTGCTCACGTTACTGCTGTCGCCGGCTTCCCACTGGTCGAGAATGTGGCTGGCAGATTCGAGAATTTCCTCGGCTTCTTCCAGGAACAGTTCCACCAGCTCCGGGTCCAGGTGCGCTTCGTAGCGGCTGCTGTCCGGGGTCTCTGCGGAGAGCTCGCTAACCGGGGCTGAGTTGTTTTGCAGGGTGTTGCTGCTGTCGTCGTTATGGTCATCGACAGGCAGGCCGCCGTCCGGGCCGCCATCGGGTCCGTCGCCTTCGGCCAGCTCGCGCAGGGCATCCACCAGTCCCAGCTCCGGGCGGACGGTCTGGCCGGCGGCCAGGCAGTCCATCATGTTCATCAGCGCGTCCTGGCCTTCGCCCGCCAGGGCGAACAAGCGCTCGCTGTAGGCCAGGCGGCCGCCTTCCACCGCGCTGTAGCAGCCCGCCAGAGCCGCGGCCAGATCGTGAATCTCGTTGAGGCCGGCGGTGGTGGCGCTGTTGGACAGCAGTTCCAGTTCGTCGCGCAGCCGCACCAGTTCATCGGTGTGCTCGGGGTGCTGTGCCCACTGGCTGAGCAGCTGCTCAGCATCCACGATCAGGTCCATGCCTTCGGACAGGAACACGGACAGAATATGCGGATCCGGGCCGGGGCTGTCGCAGCCCTGCAGTTGATCGCGTTGCTGATTCAGCGACTGGATCAGGGCGTCGGCGCCGGGCAGATGGGCCGGCGGGGTCGGGTCCAGTTGATCCAGGCTGGTGAGAATCAGATCGTGGCTCTGGGCCAGCAGGTCAACCTGTTGCTGGTTGGCGCGGCGGTTGCTGCTGATCAGGTCCCGGGCCAGCTTTTCGGCTGGCTCGGCCACTTCGGCCACGGCTTCGATTTCTGCCATGCGCGCGCTGCCCTTGAGGGTGTGCAGGGCGCGATGCACGCTGTCATCCACCGGGTGCTCGGACAGGTCGGTGTCATTGCCGGCCAGCCATTGGGCGATCAATGCCAGGTTGCGGCGGGCTTCGCTGGAAAAGATTTCCAGCAGGACGGTGTCCGGGCCTTCGTCGCTATTATTGCCATCCCCGGGCGCATCATCTCCGGGCGCGCCGTCGCTCATGTCCGGAATGTCGGACAGGCTCTCGGCAGCCGCAGCACTGCTGTGGGCGGGGGCCTGGGCGTCGTAGTCCGGTTCCTGCTCTGGCAGGTCCAGAGTGAGGCTTTCGTCGATCTCGGTAAGGTCGTTGTCCACCGGCAGCACGTGGATGTCATCGCTGCTGTCGTCAGTGTCCCAGGGGGTGAGGGTATCTTCACTGGCGGCGGCATCAAAGGCGGCCAGATCCTCGGCGGACAGGGTATGCTCGCTGGATGGGGCGTCGGCGTTTTCAGCGGACGGCAGCTCGGTGAGTTCCAGGGTGCTGTCGGGCTCGCTGTGCGCATCGGCTTCCAGGACGAGGGTGTCCGGGGCGTCCGGGCTGACATCAGCGATAGTGTCTGTGGCGGTGTCGTCGATGGCGTCGGTGGTGCTGTCGTCGGCAACGATCACGGGCACCTGATCGATCTGGCCACCGGCGGCCAGGGTGTCGGCGGCATCGGCCAGCGGCTGCACGTCAAACGGGTCCGGTTGGCGCAGGGTAAAGGCATTGACCAGGGCGGGTACGCGATTGCGAACTTCCTGGACCAGGGCGATCAACACGGCAGTGGGCACAATGGTGCGGTCGATAACCCGGTTCAGCATGTTTTCTACGGACCAGCCCAGTTCCCCCACGGTGCTGGCACCGACCATGCGGCCGGACCCTTTCAGGGTGTGGAAGGCGCGACGGAATTCCACCAGGGATTCTTCATCGCTGGTGTTGGCGGCCCAGCGCGGGAAATATTCATCCAGGGCGTCCAGTACTTCGCCCACTTCTTCCTGGAAGATCTCGATGATTTCGTCATCGATCAGGTCGTCGTCATCGTGGTTATGGGTGTCGGCGTCTGATGCTTCCGGTGCGTGCGTTTCGGGCTCTGCCGGGGCGGTGATTTCCAGGGTGGGATCGAGCAGTTCGTCATCGTCGCTGCTGTCGAAATCCGGGGCCTCGTCGTCGCTTTCCAGCGGTTGTAGTTCCAGCGTGGGGTCCTGGTCCTGCGCGGTGGTGTCGGTTTCGTCGTCGAGCTGCTCGTTGGCAGAGAACCCGGACCAGGCATCCACGTCGTGCTCCGCCACGGCACTGTCGGCAGAGTCGTGGCTCTCTGCCGGGCTGTCCAGTCCCGTTTGTTCCAGCTCAATGCGTTCTACATCGATATCGTTGTCGGCAAAGTCCTGCTCTTCTTCCAGCGGATAGCCGAGCGCTTCCACACTGGCGCGGGCCAGCTGCAGGATATCGTCGGTGGTGGCCGGGTCGTCGCTGAGGCGCTCCAGGTAGTATTCCACCGAGGTGATGGCGTCAGCGAGGGTGTCCATGCTGCGCCAGTCCGGCTTGGGCTGGTCCGCTTGCAGCAGCTTTTCTTCGATGAACTGCACACATTGGCGCAAAATCAGGGCCGGTTTGCCCAGCTGGATCACGTCCAGGCCACCGCGCACGGCGTTCAGGCGTTCGGGGACCACTTGTAGCGGATCGGTATTCCACTGTGACGCAATGAATTCCACGATGCCGTCTTTGGCTTCTTCCAGCCCGGCCCGGCATTCGCGCAGCACGGCGTCCATGGCCTGACCCACATGGCTGGGCATGTCGTCGCCCTGGCCGTTGTAGCTGGCACTGCGGCGGTCGCCACTGATGCCGGCCAGGGTGGCTTCCACGTAGAGCAGGGCCCCGGCGATGTCCATCAGGCTTTCGCGCTCGGCGGGCGCCTTGCCGGCGACGATATCCTCCATGGCGTGCAGTTGCTCTTCCACCAGCGTGCGAGGCTGGCCCAGGCCGAGTACGGCCACGGTGTCGGCCACCTGCTTCAGGGTGAGCGTGAGTGGCTGCAGCTTGCTGGTATCGGTGTCGCCGCTGTGCACGAAGCTTTCCAGCGCGTCTTTTACTGTGGTGAGCTCTTCGGAAAGCGCCTGCACCACGGAGTTCATGGCCTGGGCGTCCGGGCCGGTCATCCGTTGGCGTTCTTCATTGACCAGATCATCGGACGGCAGCGCTTCATCCAGCCGGAAACGGGCTTTTACATCGCGGATGCGCGGGCTGTCCACGTCGGCCTTGGCCACGTAGTAGAGCAGGTTCTTGATCAGTTCGGTGGGGGCTGGCCGGTTCAGGCTGGCAGCCCCTTCTACCGCTAGCTCGCGCAGGTTGCGGTCCACGTGACCAAGCATCAGTTTGACGGAGGTGCCGAGAATAATGGCGTCTTCTGAGAGGCCTTCCACCAGCGCATTGCTGATCGACCACAGCGGTGCACGTGGTGCGTCGCCGGTGACCTGTTCCAGTTTGGTGAAGACCTTGGCCATGTAGCCCAGGTTTTCGCCCATGTTGTCGTTGCGCAGTACGCCAAGCAGGGCAATCTGGAACATCTGGCGGATTTTTTTCGCCAGCAGGATAAAGCGTGGATCGTTGAGCAGGTCGTCGGGAATCTGGCCCTGGCCGGTTGCTTCGCTGAGATCCGGTTTGAACAGGGAGGTTTCCGACAACAGGGATTCGCCGCGGGCGGCGCGCAGGTCATTGAGCAGTGGCAGCAGCACCACCGGCAGATCACGGCGGTTGCTGGCGACCCGGTCCAGGTACGGCGGCAGCTGCAGGATCGCCCGCATCAGGGTTTCCTGGCTGTCAGTCACATTGCCTACATTGCCGTCGAGCAGTGCCTGCGCCAGTTTTTCCATTTCTTCGGCGAGCAGTGCCGCACCGTAGAACTCCACCATCTGCAAGGTGCCGTACACCTGATGCAGGTGGGTCTGGCAGAAACGCATGCGAGTGGCGTCGTCCGGGTTGTCCACGAACGATTCCAGTGCCTGTTGCGCCTGGTTCAGGGTTTCCTGGATTTCCCCGCGAACCCAGTCCAGAGCCAGATAGTCGTGACGGTCACTCATGACGTCTCCTGTCATACATAAACCCGCCTTCTTTGGTGGGCAGGTTTTTATAATGCGCAACACGTAACATGCAGCAGGCCCCGAGCCGGTGGTTGCTGATGGGTGCTACCCCAAGCCTTTTCTTTTTTCGCGTGCCGCATGTTGCGTGCCGCGTGTTGCGTTATGTCTTTCTGCGTTTCTATCGACAGCGCCGGAATGCCAGCGTATCGGCAAAGTGAATCCGTTCCAGATCCGGATGTTGCCAATCAGTCACTTCCCCGGGCCCGAGTATCAGGATGCCTCCTGGTGCGAGCCGTTCCGCCAGCCGGTTCACGATCTGGCGTTTCCGCCAGCGGCGGAAGTAAATCAGCATGTTCTGACAAAAAATCAGATCCATGTTGTTCATTGGTGCGGTGCTGAGATCCAGCACGTTAAGCCGCGCGAAGCAGATGCGTTCGCGTAGTGCCCCGGTGATGGTCACGGTTTGCCCGTTTCCGGTGGGCTCGAAATACTTGTCCCGCAACAGCGGATCGACCTGCAATACCCGGCGTGCGGCATATTCGCCTTTGCGGGCCTTGGCCAGGGTGGGCAGGCTGATGTCGGTGGCGGTGATGCCGTAGAACCGTTTCTGCTCGCTGGCGGAAAACTGCTCGTTGATCATCATGGCGAGGGAATAGGCTTCCTCACCGGTGGAGCACCCCACGCTCCACACGTCCAGGCTGGCGCTCGCCGGCTGTTCGGCCATGAAGCGCTGAGTAAATTCTTCCACCAGCGCGTAGGAACCGGGATGCCGGAAGAAACTGGTTTCCTGGACGGTCAGACGGTCCACCAGCACGGACCATTCCATGGCCCGTGACTGGGTGGAACCCACCATCAGGTGTTCGTAATAGGTGTCGTAGTCCTCGATGCCCAGCTCGCGCATGCGAATGTTCAAGCTGGTTTCGAGGAAGGTCTTGCGCTCGTTGGACAGCGACATGCCGGTGCGGTCTTCCAGCAGCGCCTGCCATAGCTGGAACTGCTCCGCATCCATGGCGGGCGTGCTTTTGATCGACCAGCGATCTGTCACTGCAGCACCCATGGCATGTCTCCCGAGACCGGCTCAGGCCGGATCAGGAGTGCTCCGGCAGGCGGAAGCCGGCAACGGAGTTACGCATTTCCTGGGCCATCTCGGCCAGGTTACCAATGGACCGTGCTGTTGCGGTGGTACCGGCAGAGGTCTGCGAGGTAATTTCCTGGATCACGTTCATGGTGTTGGAAATGTGGCCCGCGGAGGCCGCCTGCTGGCGTGCCGCGTTGGAAATGTTCTGGATCAGGTCCGCCAGGGTCTTGGATACGTTCTCGATTTCTTCCAGTGCCACACCCGCATCCTGTGCCAGGCGTGCCCCTTTCACTACCTCGGCAGTGGTGGCTTCCATGGAGATAACCGCTTCGTTGGTATCGGTCTGAATCGTTTTAACCAGGGTTTCAATCTGCTTGGTTGCCGCAGCAGAACGTTCCGCGAGGCGTTGTACCTCATCCGCAACCACCGCGAAGCCCCGGCCGGCTTCGCCGGCCATGGACGCCTGAATGGCGGCGTTCAATGCGAGGATGTTGGTCTGGTCGGCGATGTCGTTAATCAGGGATACGATGTCACCAATTTCCTGGGAGGATTCACCCAGACGCTTGATCCGTTTGGAGGTTTCCTGGATCTGTTCGCGGATGGTGTCCATGCCGTGGATGGTGGCCTGTACCACTTCGGCGCCCTTGTTGGCGATGGCTACCGCCCGTTCCGCTACCGCTGCCGATTCGGCGGCGTTGGCGGATACCTGGTCAATGGACACCGCCATTTCGTTTACAGCGGCGGAGGCGCCGGCAATTTCCTGGGCCTGGTGCTCGGACGCTTCGGCCAGATGCATCGCCGTGGACTGGGTCTCCTGGGCCGCCGAGGCCACCTGTACCGCTGAGTTGTTGATCGTCTGTACCAGGCTGCGCAGCTGGTCAATGGAGTAGTTGATGGAGTCAGCGATGGCACCGGTGAAGTCCTCGGTTACCGTTGCCTGTACCGTCAGGTCACCGTCAGCCAGGTCGCCCAGTTCATCAAGCAGACGCAGAATCGCCGCCTGGTTACGCTGGTTCTCACTTTCCAGTTCGTCTTTCAGCTTCGCCGCCTGGCGGTTCCGCTGGGCCATGATGATAAAGAAGAACAACACGGCCAGACCGGCGCAAACGCCACCCAGCCATACCGACGGGAACAGCCCGCTGGTGCTGTCTTCGAACTGGTTGTTCAGGTTGGTGGATTCCTGCAGCAGGTCCTGGGAGCGACGGAAGATGGTGTCGGCCGCGTTACGTACCTGGAACAGCTCGGGGGCGGTTTCCAGAATCTCATCCACGGACTGGTTTACGAATTCGTCGAACAGGTCAGCAATTTCGGCCAGGTAGTCCAGGGCATCGGGGTCATTCACCTGGTCAATACCCATGGCGGCGTCGCCTTCGATCATGCCGTTCATGACACGACCGAACAGGCTGGCATCACGGCCGAAGGAGTCTGCCGCGATCACCGCGCCGTCGCCGCCTTCCAGTACCTTGGCGATGGACCGTACGATGCGCTCAGCCAGCCAGGATTGGCGCTGCGCAAAGGCGATCTGTTCCGGTTCCGCATCGGTGGCCACCAGAATTTCCACGACGCCTTCGTATTCAGCCTGCAGGGAAGGAATGGTCTGGGCCAGAGTGTCTGCCACTTCGTGCAGATCCAGTACCGTGTCTTCCCCTTTCAGGATCACGCCGGCGTTGGCGTTCACTTCATCCCACAGGGTTTGCAGGCGCGCCATGGCTTGCGGGTCGCTGACCGGCTCGTCCTTGACGTTGTCCCAGGCGGACTGGAAGCTTTTCTGGGATTTATCCAGCAGTTCGAAGGCGTCGGCGTTACCGGCGGCCGCTTCCAGGGCGTTTTTGGCGATCTGCTGGGAAATTACCCGCATTTCGGAGGCGCGGGTAATGTTTTCCTGCGCCCGGTTTGCCGTGGTGGCGGACAGCAGGAAGTTGGCCAGTGCCAGTACGATAAAAATGGCAAGGCCCACATAAAGGGCAATATTCAGCGTGCCGCCGCCTGAGCCCCCCCGCAGTTTTTCGAACAATGCTCCCGAATTGAACTTCATAGTCTGGCTCCTGGCCTGGCGTTCACTCTTCTTATATTCCCCGAGTTGTTCTATGCGGTTAGCCGGTACGGGCTACCTGCATAAAACGCGGGTCCTCTGCCAGCCGGGTGAGGCTGAACACGGACCAATACTCCCCTTCCCGTCGGTAGGCTCCGCGCACAAAGTTCGTGACGCTGGTGTCGCTGACCGGCAGTGATTCCACAAATTCATCAATGGGAAAATGTTGCATCCCCAGTACCTCGTCCACGGCCATGCCGGTGTAGAGGTCGTCCTGGTCCAGCACCAGCAGCCGGCGGCGCTTTTCCTGAACCGGTGAACTCTTTTCCAGAAAGCCGCTGAGATCCATGACGGTCATCAGGCGGCCCCGGACGTTGGCTACCCCTTTCATCCAGCTGCGTGCGCCGGGAATGCGGGTGTAAGCCGGCACCGAGAGGATTTCGGAAACCTCATCCAGCGGTGCCACGTATTTCTTGCCGTCGAGCACAAACCCCACGCCACTCCAGTAGCTGACCGCATCCTGCTGCATGGGCAGATCTTTGGCCTGCTCCCGGCAGCGCTGATTGTATTCAGCGAGTTTAATGTAGGCGGCGGAGGCGTTGCTGCTCATGGGTGGCTCCTTCAGGCGTCGGCCAGCATGCGGTCGACGGTTTGCAGGAGCACGTCTTCGTCCACCGGCTTGGTCAGGTAATCCCGGGCGCCCTGGCGTTTGCCCCAGACGCGGTCGGTTTCCTGATCCTTGGTGGTAACGATAACGATCGGAATATGGGCGGTGTCCGCCCCTTTGGTGAGCTGGCGGGTGGCCTGGAAGCCATTCAGGCCAGGCATTACCACATCCATCAGAACCAGCTCGGGAAGCTCGGAACGGGCCGTGGCAACGCCATCGGCTCCATTGGCGGCCTCGATTACCTCGTGGCCATGTTTTTCCAGAATCTCGCGCAACTTGTATGTCTCGGTGGGCGAGTCATCCACAATCAGAATACGTGCCATCTTACCCTCTTCAGGTTCAGCGGCGATGCCGCTTAACCGTTGATATGCTGACGAATCGCACCCAGTAGCTCGTCCTTGGAGAACGGCTTGGTCAGGTACTCATCGGAACCGACAATGCGCCCCTTGGCCTTGTCAAACAGGCCATCCTTGGACGACAGCATGATCACCGGGGTTGCCTTGAAAGCGCTGTTATTCTTGATCAGCGCGCAGGTCTGATAGCCATCGAGACGCGGCATCATGATATCGACGAAAATGATATTGGGCTTGCTGTCGGCGATTTTGGCCAAGGCATCGAAGCCATCGGTGGCCGTGATTACTTCACAACCCGCTTTCTTCAACAAGGTTTCGGCGGTACGACGAATCGTCTTGGAATCGTCGATTACCATCACCTTGAGGTCTTGGAAATTGTCAGTCATGGAAACTGCCTTTAACCGTGAACCGTAATTGGCCGCAACTTATTGTAATTTTTGGCCTTTCTAGTAATTCGCTGGGCGGGGCCTGTGGCGGTGTCAGCCCAAGCGAAGTTTTTAACACAGATTCTACAATCAATCTATAAGACCCTATGAAACTTGAGAAAATGTCCCTCAGACGGGACGTTGAATAAGCTTCTCCGCGCATAGCGAACCTGCCTGTGCGCTGCTAACATTGCCCCGGTCATTGTTGGTATACGCAATGCCCGTACCAATCCCCGCGCGCAGCCGTCAGGCTGCCCGCGCCCTGTAGAACGGAGACTTCATGAGCCTGCGTGTTGGTGTGGTGATGGACCCCATCGCCAAAATCAAACCCTGGAAAGACAGCACCTTTGCCATGCTGCTGGAAGCGCAGCGGCGCGGCTGGTCCCTGCTCTACATGGAGCCCGGAGACCTTTATGTCCGCGATGGTCGCACCTTTGCCACTACCCGGGCACTGTCTGTCACCGACAATAACGACGATTGGTACCGTCTGGCCGACGCCGTGAATCACGACCTGGCCGATCTGGACATTATCCTGATGCGCCAGGACCCGCCCTTTAATGCGGAATACATCTACGCGACCTATCTGCTCGAGAAAGTGGAGCGTGAAGGGGTGCTGGTGGTGAACCGCCCGGGCAGCGTGCGCGACAGCAATGAAAAGCTGTTCGCCACCGACTTCCCGCAGTGCTGCGCGCCGACTCTGGTATCCAGCCAGTCCACACTGCTGCGCAACTTTGTACAGGAGTTTGGTGACACCGTGATGAAGCCGCTGGACGGCATGGGCGGCAGCAACATTTTCCGGGTGCGCAAGGATAGCCCGAACATCTCGGTGGTGATCGAGGTGCTCACCCAGCACGGCAAGACGCCGATCATGGCCCAGCGCTTTGTGCCGGAGATCACCGAAGGCGACAAGCGCATTTTGATGATCAACGGTGAACCGGTGCCCTATGCGCTGGCGCGCATTCCCAAGGAGGGCGAGCTGCGCGGCAATCTGGCGGCGGGTGGTACCGGCCAGGGCCGGGAGCTGAGTGATCGGGACCGCTGGATCTGCGAGCAGGTGGGGCCGACCCTGAAACGCAAGGGGCTGTATTTTGTCGGGCTGGATGTGATCGGCGATTATCTCACCGAAATCAACGTGACCAGCCCTACCTGCATCCGCGAGCTGGATGCGATTTTTGACATCAATATCGCCGGGCAGCTGTTTGATACCCTGCTGGAGTTGCGGCCGTCGTCATAGACCCGGCCGCCGCTGCGGGGCACACTGGCCGACCTTCTGTTGTGGCGGGCGCTGTCCGCCATGGCTGAATTCAATGGCTGACTGAGGCCGCTTAAAAGTAGTAGCGAAAACAATAACATGGCATCAAATCCGGCATCTGTTACCGCCTCCGACCGTCTCACCTTCACCGTTTTTCTGGCGGTGGCGTTCCATGGCATCCTGATTTTCGGGGTGAGCTTTGCGCCGGAGTTGCAGCGTGCGGCCCCGCATACCCTGGAAGTCACCCTGGCCCAGCATCGCAGCGACAGCGAGCCGGAAGAAGCGGACTTCATTGCCCAGAGTAATCAGGAAGGCTCCGGTGATCAGGCTGACAAGCAGGAGCTCACCACCACGGAACAGGCAGATTTTGCCGACAGTAAACTGGAAAACGTGCAGCTCAAGGAGAAAACCACCCGCGAGCGCCGGGAGCGGGTCAGCCAGCAACTGGTAATCACCACCGCCCGTGACAGTGAGCACAAGGTTAACGCTGACCAGAAAGAAAAGACCGAACCCAAACCCCTGAAAGTGGCCAAGCAGGAAAACCTGCAGGACCTGAGCCAGCAGATCGCCAGCCTGCAGGCGCGTCTGGACGAACAAAAGCAAGCCTATGCCAAGCGCCCGCGGGTACGGCGCCTCACCTCTGTGTCCGCCAAGGCGCACTTCGAAGCGGTCTACATCGATGGCTTTCGCCGCAAGGTGGAAGACATGGGTACCCGCAACTTCCCCGCCCGGGCCCTGAACAGCAATACCTATGGTTCTGTGCGCCTGATGGTAGCGATCCAGAAAGACGGCTCACTGCAAGAAGTGCGGCTGCTAAAGTCTTCCGGCCATAAGTTCCTTGATCAGGCCGCTATCCAGAGTGTGCGTCTGGCGGCTCCGTTCGATGCGTTTACAGCGGAAATGCGCCGGAACATGGACGTGCTGGAAATTATCCGCACCTGGAAGTTCGACAGGAACAAGCAAGTATCGTCCCGGTAGCGTGCAGGCATCATGCCTGCCCAAGCCCTTCCCTTCTCCATCCGGTCTGCGTGCCACCAATGAGTATCGCGCTGGCGGCGTCAATTTTCCTGCTTCACGATTGAAGACGGAGGGGGTTGGCGTGCCAGTTATTATGGCGTTAGTGCGGTAAGAAAGTGTTCGGCAGCTGCCCTGAACGAAACATCACAAAGGCGAATATAAATCATCAGTGGGCAGCTTCGAGTCAGAGGGATTGCCGGCGTTTTTCCAATGATAGAAGCAGACTATATGGTTGATGATGTTATACAGTTTGCCGAGAGCGAAGCAGGTATGCTGTATTAAAGGTCTGTGCAACGGGCATGTTTTAACATGCAGCGGAGAGGCGTCAGATATGCAATGTGATGCTCTCCTGGCAGCCTTGCTGGCCATCGTGCGCGTGGGAAGATGAATTATCCAGGCTTTCCTTGGCAAGATAGATACCTTAACCGTGCTTTAAGCGATACCTATGGCAAGAAAAAAGAGCTTCAATAAAGACGATGTTCTGGAGCGTGCAATGAACCTGTTCTGGAAGCAGGGGTTTCACGCCACCAGCATGCAAGATATTGTTCAGAACGTCGGGCTGAGCCGCTCTAGTCTTTATGAGTCGTTTGGTAGCAAACAGGGGCTTTTTGACCAGGCTCTGAGTAATTACTGCCGCACTAACAGGGAGGGAGTTAAGGCCCTGTTGAGTAATGAGAAAAGCGTCAAGTCAGGAATAAGAAACCTGCTTGAGTCATCTATCCACTGCACAATTAGTGATGCAGACAAGAAAGGCTGTTTTGTGGTCAATTCAACCACAGAGCTTGTACCGGGGGATGACGAAATGCTGAAGGCGCTTTCAAAAAATAGAGCGTCTTTTGAGAAAGTGTTTTTCGAATTTCTGCAGAAAGGTCAGGCGACAGGTGAAATACCGCCGAATAAAGACATAAAAACACTGTCGGGTTTGATATATACCGTTTTTTCAGGGCTCAATGTGATTGCCAAGCTGGAGAAAAGCCCGAAAAAGTTGATGGCCCAGATTGATCAAATTGTTGGCTTGCTGGATTGATGTCCGTTGCCTGAGTCGACAAATTCGCCTTGGCCTCCCGGTGGGGATAGTAAGAAAGCGAAGCCATTTTGTTGGGTTTTCCGCACGAAATTTCCAGAACCGTCTGTTCAAAGAAGCTCTGCATGACGCATGCGCCATTGCATCAATGATGCGGTCTAAATAGCGCCGATCCCCGTTTTGCTCTTTCCTCTCTCGCCAGAATACGCCACATCCCTGTTCTTTTTGATCCTTAATGTAAATGCAAGAGCTATGCATGTGGGAGTGGTCATGCATAGCGTTTTCTCAATGAGAGCTAACAGTCTGACGAATCTGCTAGCCGGCAAGAATCGGATTGATATTGGCGCCGCCGTCAATGTTGAATTCAGCGCCGGTGACAAAGGCCGCGTCGTCAGAAGCCAGATAGGAAACCAGGCTGGCTATCTCGTCGGGCTGCGCAAAGCGCTTGAGGGGAATATTCGCCTGGAGTGCCTGGGCAAAGCCGCCAAGCTCTTCCTGTGACATGCCTGTCTTTCCGAAAATCGGGGTTTCAGTCGGACCAGGATTGACAGCATTGACACGGATTTTTCTGGGTGCAAGCTCTGTGGCTGCTGTTCGAGTGTAAGCATTGAGTGCTGCTTTTGAAGCAGCATAAACAGCGGTCATGGGCATCCCGGTATAGGCATTGATCGATGACAAATTAATGATTGACGCCCCTTCATTGAGAACGGGAAGGAGCTTCTCAATGGTGAAGATGGCGCCTTTAAAGTTAATCCCCATTTGTTGGTCAAACATTTCTTCCGAAATCTGACCTATTGGTGCCGGTGCGAAGATGCCGGCATTAACAAACAGAATGTCGATCGTGCCAAACTCCCTCTTGACTTGATCGACCAGATTATCGATCTGGGACAGGTCCTGAACGTCAGCAACAGCACCGATAACAGAGAGGGACTCAGCAGCGGAAGACACCTTGTCAGCTGACCGGCCGGTGATCATTACTTGCGCGCCGAGTTCAGAAAACTTTTTGGCAGTGGCAAAGCCAATGCCGCTGTTGCCGCCCGTAATGACAGCCTTCTTTCCTTTCAGGTCATTCATCCTTTTTCCTTGGTTTGTGTATTTAATGCAGATCATTTCCTTTATTTAGGAATGATCGTTCCTGAAAGTATCATGACGTTATTTGGCAGGTCAAACAGGGCCTGTTTAGTGTGTAAACAAATACAGGGAAAGTGCGAATAGGATCCCATTAATGATCACAGAAGGTGCAAATCGTGGGCATTCAGGTAATAGTTGCGCTGGCACTCAGAATGCTTTCGGCGGTGCCTATATTCTGAATATTATTCAGATTTTTCTTTGGTACGAGTGTGCCTTTTGTTGAGAAAGAAAGGTTGTCCGGCTAGATAGAGTGCCCAGGAAAGGGCACAAAACTTCAGGTAGCACAGGGATGGTGCAAGAAAACCTACGGGTGCTCATATATTTAAATTCTCTGTTGCAAAAGAAATTTTGCTTATGTAGTTTGTTGCCCAATACTGGAATGATCGTTCTTGTTTGTTTTTGGTTGGACTCCTAAAGGAACTAGGATAATGAGAATTGGTATTGTGGGGGCCGGTGTAGGAGGGCTGACGCTGGCGTTATCTCTGATAGATAAGGGCTACAGAGACATACAGATCTACGAAGCGGCAGAAGAGATAAGCGATCTCGGTGTAGGCATTAATATTCTTCCTCATGCCATGCAGGTTATGAGCGGGCTTGGTTTACTGGCCCCGCTTGTGGCGGCCAGCGTGGAAACGGGCACCCTGAGTTATTACACCCAATGGGGGCAGTTGATCCTTTCAGATGAGAGAGGGATAAACGCAGGCTACCGTTGGCCTCAGATCTCTATTCATAGATCACAATTAATACAGATACTGCACGCGGCCGTAGTCGAGCGATTAGGTATAGATAGAATCAAGGCAGGTCACCGTTGTACGGGGTTTTCGTCCACCCCAGGGGCGCCTGCCCAGGCCTACTTTGAGAATGGCCAGGAAGAATTTGATTTACTGATTGGCTGTGATGGGATTCATTCTGCAATAAGAAAAGAGATGTATCCCAATGAAGGTGATCCCAAATGGGACGGGATTACAATGTGGCGGGCGGTGTCCTATATGCCGGCCAACACGATCTTCGAATCCATGATAATTGCCGGAAAATCCGAGCACAGAATGGTTATGTACCCCATCGAGAAGGGCGGGGATGGCCGTTATCTGGTGAACTGGGTTGCTAAATACAAGACCGCTTCAGCACAGGAAATGCCGCGCCAGGACTGGATACACCAGGCTGAAGATAGCGAGATACCAGAAGATTTCCGAAAGTTTGATTTTCTGATGGCATCTGAGCTGATCGCTAATGCCGAAGTGATATACAAATACCCTCAGGTAGATCGTGACCCCCTTCCTTCCTGGAATCTGAATAACGTCACCTTGCTTGGTGATGCCGCTCATCCAATGTACCCCTCTGGCTCCAATGGTGCGTCGCAAGCGATTCTGGATGCTGAATCGTTGTCGCAGTCACTCATGAGTGAGCCCGGTATCGGCTTGGCGCTTGATCGGTACGATCAAGAGAGAAGGCCAGCGACATCTGAAATCGTCATGAAAAACCGACGGGCAGGGCCCGAGCGATGTATTGATCTTGTTGAGCAAAGAGCTCCACTTGGTTTTGATCACATTGATGATGTCATCGCTCATGAGGAGCTGCAGTTCATTCTTAAAGATTACAAGAAAGTCGCGGGGTTTGATCGTGAAAGTCTGGACAAGGTCGAGAGAAAAGCAGCGACCTTGATGGGTGCCAAGTAAAAATAAAGAAAAGAGAAGGGATGTCAGGAGCGGACAATGGATGCCGATAAGGAAGGAAGTAAGGAAGGAAGTGGTTATAGCCACTATCGTTCAAGTCTTGAGTGTGGTGGCCAGGAAACTGCTAATGCGGACTATTACCCTGATAAGCTGTTGATCAATAAAAACATTAACAAAAACAAATTAAGCCACCTTCAGAAAATACTGTTGATGACTGATGGCACGGTGACTGAGCTTCTAGAACATCTTTCTCGCGAGCCGATTGTAATCGAGAAATTGTATCAGGCGATTATCAATAACCATGATGAGGTTCCCGCATCACATGCTCACGGCGTATACCAGAATGAAGGCCCTGTATTGATAAGAAAGATAATTCTTAAAGGGAAGCATACAGATAAAAACTATATATATGCTGAGTCAACAATACTCATTGATAGGCTTCCTGAATGTTTTCGTAATGAATTAATTGATTCGAAAACACCAATTGGAAAGCTTTGGTCAAAGCATAAGCTTGAAACATATAAAACAGACTTTTCCGCAGAAAGTGAAAATTCCAATGTTGAGATATCTGGGTACCTTTCGGTTCCAGTCGACAGTGAATTGCTGTCCCGAACATATAGTGTTTATTCCTGCGGTGAAAAATCAATGATCATAACCGAGAAGTTCTCTTCGTCTCTTTTTGTTAGTTAGTTATCGACTGCTGCCGGCTAGGCGGTTTGTGTTCATTATGGGAAGAATGAATATGGAATCTTCAGACAATATCTATGAGTGTATTGTTGTTGGTGCTGGCCCTGGTGGCATCGTTGCCACGAAAGAGTTGTTGGAGAACGGATTCGACAACGTGCTCTGCCTGGAACAGTCCGGTGGCATTGGTGGGGTCTTTGCAAAAGGGTATGACAATCTTGAATTAACGTCTTCGGCAACTTTCAGTATGTTCTCTGATTTTCTTAACAAGCCAGGAGAAGAAAACCATTTCTGGTCAAAAGAAGAGGCCGTGTCTTACTGGAAACGATATGCGGATCGATTTGATGTAACTCAAAAAATACTCTTTGACACCAAAGTGACCAAGGTAAGCCGCAAGGATGAGGGGGAATGGGTTCTGGAAACGAATTCCCAGGCGTTTCTGGCCAGGAGGATTGTTCTGGCTACCGGAAACAATAGCGCTGAAAGTTATCCTGGTTGGACTGAAAAATTAACTGATATCGATTATTCGCATTCAAAGAAATATAAAAACGCAAGTCAGTATGCCGGGAAAAGGGTCCTGGTGGTCGGGGGCGGGGAGTCAGCTTCAGATATTGCTCTTGAGGTTTCTCAGGTTGCTGATCAGTGCTGGATAAGCTTAAGGGAAAGTGCCGGCTGGGTCGTGCCTAGAAAACGTGGAAAGTATGCCACTGATATTTCAACGCACAGAGGTGTATGGGATCTTCCTCGTCACTATGGGGCTTATTTTACTCGACGTTCAATTGAAATTGAAAAATCAAAGAATGACCCTCTTTTCGATGCTGTTGCGATGCTCAATAGCCGTATTCCCGACCCAAAAGGAATATGGAGTACTTATGGAACAAAGACCATAGCGCTCGCGGAGGCGATAGCTCATTACAACTGTAAAGTTGTTGAGGAAGTCACGGAGGTTGAAGACGGCGGTAAACATCTGGTTTGTGCTGATGGAATGAGACTGGAAGATATTGATGCTGTTGTCTTTTCGACAGGCTATAAAAACATCACCAATTTCATGCCTGAAGAATACCGTCAGTGCGACCCCAGGCATCTTTACAAGCATATGATCCATAAAGATATGGGTGAGTCACTGTGTTGGATCGGCGTCGCCAGGCCTGGCTTTGGAAGCCAGTTTCCAATAATGGAGATGCAGGCGCGGTATTTTGCGCTGCTTTGTGCGGGTCGGTTGAAGCTGCCTGACGAAGCGGCTATGACGGAATCAATAAAGCAGGACTATGAGGACAACATGGCGCAGTTTGGCAAAAACGCAAAACGGATCCGGAGCCTGGTGGATTACTTCAGGTACATGGATGGCCTTGCCGACATCATCGGCTGCAAGCCACCGTTAAAGGAATATTTTAGGCGTCACCCGCTTATCTGGCTAACTATTATGTATGGCCCGACTCAGGCTACCCAGTATCGGTTAGTCGGCCCAGGAAGCAAGAAAAGGGAGGCACACAAAATAATAAAGCAGTTGCCAGTGAGCAAGTTCAACAATGTGGTAAAGATTGGCTTCAGGATGCGTTTGGCCCATGCGCTGGACTCGATTAACGGTTTTGCTCAACAGAAGCTTCTGTGATGAATATTCGAGTCGCTGACATAAGGAAAAGTGTCCTTATTATTCCCAATATTGGGAATTTGACAGTAATGCGTATCGTTTTTTATATGCTTAGCTGTGTCATTCTTTTTAGTCTTGGTGAGTCCATGCTGAGCCAACAGCCAGCAGATGAATCCTTCATGACCGGTCGTGCTTTATTGTTCTTCTTAATGGGTATTGCTGGTGCGACCATTGCCAGCTCTACAGGCGCTGGAGGTGGAATTGTCTTTCTGCCGATATTTATCAGCCAAGGGTTTTCCCCGCTCGAATCGTTGTCCACGAGCATTGCGATACAGTGTTTTGGCATGAGCTCCGGCGCCTTGGCATGGGTTCAGTATCAGAATAGTGAAAAGGTAAATTTTCCTAATCAGTGGAAAGGGTTTTATCCAGTTCTTCTGGTCGCTTTACTCTCATCTTGTGCGGGTATTCTTCTGACGCTACGTCTATTGCCCGATCCATATATAGACATAGAACTCCTTTTCTCCGTTTTTTCTTTGTTTGTCGGTTCATACATTCTGGCAAGAACACTAAAAGTTACTGTTGAATTGAAAGGAAGGGAAAGCGCGCTTTCAAGATTGGAGCTGATGGGGCTTGTTCTGGTTAGCTTTTTCGGGGGCGTGATTACAGCATGGATATCAGTGGGTGTCGGGGAGTTGCTGCTGATTTTCCTCATCATTATTGGTGTGCGTCTTAATGTGGCCGTCGCCGTGGCGGTGTGTGTAAGTGCGGTTAGCGTTCTTGCGGCAGTTCCCTACTTTATTTCTAAGCAAGCTATCAGCCTCGATGTCCTGGTTTTCGCTGCTCCAGGCGCGTTGATAGGGGGCTTTCTCGCTCGACATCTGGCGGTGTGGCTCGGAGCACACAAGCTAAAGATCGCCGCTTCCGGATGGATAATATTGAGTTCATTACCATACTTAACGTTTCACTTTATAGATTAGATCTTGATCGTCTCAATGTCTGGGCTTTTAACTAACAGGGGTTTGCAATGGAAATGCGCAGCAAAGTAAGCATAGGGATAATGGTAATCGGGATGGCGTGGATGCCGTTAGACCTCAAGGCCCATGACTTTTCAAGCCAGCGAGTGGATGCTTCCGGTCAGCTTAAGCAGGACTGGTACTGGCAAAAAAACAAAGGACGCGGTCGAGGCCGAGATCACGGACATGGTCATGGTCATGGTCACGGCGGAGGTGGGGATGACAGTGGAAATCATGAGCCTGATATCACTGTGACGTATACCCCCGCAGATGCGCTTGATAACGATTTTGTCACGGAAAGCGGTGAGCTTATCCAGGATATTATCCCGGACCGGGAGATAGCTCGTCTTCATGCTGCCAGTGAGTATCAGACTATTCCGCTGGAGCGGCATCTTTTACCCGCCTACTACTATTTACCTGCCATGAACACGGTTGAAGATTACGTCACAACTGAGGATGAATTCGTCAACATTAACCCGGCTCCTGGTGAGTGGGTGCGCATAATGGAAGGCAAGCGTCACGGCTTCCAGTCAACCACAGTGGGCATTACCTATACCCAGCAAGGTGGCGGCGCGCCGCTGCATACCCATGAAAGTGAAGAAACCCATGTTCTCAAAGAAAATGGGAAAGTCAGATACCAATTGGGCAATGAGGTCTTTGAAGTTGAAGGGCCCTACGTGATTAATATCCCGCCCATGGTTCCCCATGCCTTCATGAACCTTAAAGAAGATCCCATCGAGCTGGTTGTCTTTTTCCCCTATAACAAATGGGAAGCTGATTTTGTTCAGCATGACGATGCAATGAACTTCTTTACGTTACCCTGATTATCCAGCCTCTCACCCATTTGTTTATGTGAGGGAGGCGTCAGAATAAATTTCTCTTAATAGCGGATGGTAATGGCTGTTATGGCCTTGCTTTGCCATTTTTATGCCTTGGCAGTGTATCCGCGAAACTTGAAAACAAGGAAGTGACTCCTGATGAGCACACTACTTATGGATTGTAGCGCCAGAAACGAGTTGTCGATAAGCAGGGAGCTGACTCGTTATCTTGCTGAAGGCCTGGGTGAATCGATTACTGATCGTGATTTAGGGAATACCTCCTTTCCTTCTCTTTCTGGGCAAGATTTGATTGATCTGCATAACGCGAAGCGTATTGATCGGCCTAGTCTGGTCAGGCATCACTTTTTTGCAGATCAGTTTATCGATGAGCTCCGTAGCGCCACTTCGCTTGTGGTTGGGGTGCCAATCTATAACTTTACGGTTCCTGCTGTTTTGAAACAGTGGGTCGACTATGTGCTCCAACCCGGTGTGACATTCAAGTACGAGTCGGGGAGCGCGGTTGGGCTTTGTGACAATCTCCGTAATGTCTACATCGTGACCTCTTCGGGAGGCACTCCGGTAGGTGGAGAAAAAGACTTTGCAAGCTCTTACTTCAGCTTTGTTTGCAAATTTATCGGCGCTAGAAACATCGAGCTTATTGATGCGGGCGGATCAAAAAGGGAGCGAGAGCAAATTGTTGTTCAGGCAAGATCCCGAATTGATCAAATTCTGTCGAATCAGCGGCTTGTCGCCATCAAGTAATCAGGCTTTTCAGCCTTGGTATTAACCGTAATGAATAAACGGGAATTATTATGAAAGTCTGTGTTATTGGTGCTGGCCCTTCCGGGTTAACGACAATCAAACAATTGCTTGATGAAAGCCATGATGTCACTTGCTTTGATGCCAACGAAAGTGTCGGTGGCATATGGTATCGAGGTGGTGATGATGGGCAGCAGATGAAGGCCTATGACAACATGATGCTTACTGTTTCTATGAAAATGATGTCTTTTTCTGATTTTATTTTCAAAGACGGCAGGAAGTTTACGGACCATAAAGGATATCTTCGTTATCTTGAAGAGTATTCTGATAAATTTGGCCTTGCCAGACACATACAATTCAACAGTCTCGTCAAGGAAGTGATCCGAGAAAGTGATGGCTCCTGGATAGTAAAGGTAAAGGTGGGGGATAAAAGAGTGTCGTCCCACCGCTTTGAGGCTGTTGCAATTTGCAGTGGACCGTTTAAGACGGCCAATACTGAAATTAGTGAAATTGATGGCTTCACTGGCGAGGTTGTCCACTCCAAGTCTTATCGGAATAGTAAAGACTTTGAGGGTAAGAAAGTTTTGGCGATCGGCCTGGCTGAGTCGGGTGCGGATATGCTTAGAGAAGTTTCCAATGTTGCCCAGAAATGCGTGGTTTCGATCAGGTCCCATACTTTTCTTATTCCCCGTCTTATCTACGGGAAGTATTCGACGGACACGTTAACCACCCGGTCTCATCATTATGAAATGTGGAACAGGGCTTCGAAAATAAAATTCCAGATGAAATCCTATAGCCAGGATAGTTGGGCCCTCAGGAATATTTTTCTGGGGGTTGCGAATGCCTATGGTCTGGCCTCGATCCCGGCTAACTTTCTTTACAGAAAGATAATGGGTGATAAAAAAAATAATGATCCTGGAAAGAATAATATGGGCCAGGATAGCGACCCATCAAAAATTGACTATGATACAAAAAATGAAAAAGAGGTGGTGGATTTCATTAACAAATGGAATAAAAAATCCCATCATGACAAAGGGAATTGGTCTCAAAAGATAATTTTCTCAAAGAATGTAAGTTTTGTCCCTAATATCCTTAACAACAAGCTTGTTGTTAAGGATTGTGGCATTGGAAGGGTTGAGGGAAATACGATTTACTTTAATGATTCAACTTCGGAAGAATTTGACAAGATTCTGTTGTGTACGGGGTTCAAGAAAGATTTTTCGTTGCTGAGCAATGTGGAGATTAAAGACAATAACGTTCGAAATCTCTACAAGCATGCTTTTCATCCGGATCATAATGGGCGCCTGGCCATGATCGGCTTTGTTCGTCCTATTAGTGGCGGCATTCCAATTTGCTCAGAAATGCAGGCGCGCTATTTTGCCCTTTTATGTAGTAATAAGATCAATCTCCCCGAAGACGTTGGCGATCGAATTGAAAGAGAGAAGGATTGGGAAGAGCAGTGGATGTGCCTCAGTCCGAATCATACTGAATCCATGCCTTCTCAGATCATGTTTCTGGACTCTATTGCAAAAGAAATTGGTTGCCACTACCCGTTTCATAAACTGATCACCAAGCCTCGGCTACTAGTAAGGTTATGGTTTTATTCCTTTAACCAGTCTTGCTACCGAATGACCGGACCTCATCATCATTACGATGAGGCAGTTAAAGATATTATGACTGAGGAAGTTCCTCTTCATGACTACGGGTTTATGCTGACGATGATAGCGCTCTCTTTCATGCCATCATTTGTACACCCCAAAAATCTCGATTTCCAATACGGTGTAAAGAACTGACATCAGTGCATGGATGCTTAAGGATATTGAAAATGGAACTCAATAATACGGACAATTTGAATATTGAATCCCAGTTCATGCTGGTCAACCCTGAACAGCTTAAAACATCTATGCCAGTGTCTGAATCGGGTGCAAAAACGGTTAGCGATAGTCGCCGTGTCATCAAGAACATCCTTGAAAAAAAGGATCACCGCCTCATTGCTATTGTTGGCCCTTGCTCTATCCATGATGTGGAATCGGCACTTGAGTATGCAAAAAGATTAAAAGCGCTCCCCGAGAAGCTTTCCGACACGCTCTATATTGTTATGCGGGTTTATTTCGAGAAGCCCAGAACTACTGTGGGGTGGAAAGGGCTTATCAATGACCCTCACCTGGATAACAGTTTCAGGATAGAAGAAGGGTTGCAGATCGCGAGAAAACTCCTAATGGAGATCACTTCAATGGGGGTTCCTGTGGCTACAGAAGCTCTCGATCCGGTAGCACCACAGTACCTGTCTGATTTGATCAGCTGGTATGCCATTGGTGCGCGAACCACCGAATCCCAGACCCATCGGGAAATGGCCAGTGGTCTCTCGTCGCCGGTGGGGTTCAAGAATGCCACTGACGGTAGTTTGATGGTGGCGGTTAATGCGCTGAAGTCTTCTTCCCATCCTCATCGCTTCCTTGGCATCAATGGTCAGGGGCAGGTGGCGGTTATCAAAACCAAAGGCAATGATTATTCACATATCGTGCTGCGTGGTGGTGATGGTGGGCCAAATTACGACAGGCAGAGTGTCGGGAAGTGTGAGGCTGTATTAGCGGATGCCGGGTTGGAGCCCACCATTATGGTGGATTGCAGTCACGCCAATTCAGGGAAGGATCCCACACGCCAGCCCTTGGTGGTGAGTGATATTGCCTCCCAGATTCAGCAAGGTAATCGCTCCGTCGTTGGCTTCATGATGGAAAGCCATCTTAACTTTGGCAATCAAAGCCTCGACGTTAAAGGCAAGGAAGAGCTTCGCCACGGGGTTTCCATAACGGACTCTTGCCTTGACTGGTCAAGCACGGAGAGCTGCCTGATCAATTTAGCCAATGATATTCGGGTGGCATTGAGGGCCCGCTGCCAGTCGGAGCTTGAGCCCGCCTGAAAGGTGAGGGGCGGATCAGCGATAGCTCCAGACTTTGCGAGTCGGGCTTGGTCCGAGGGAAGGCGGATCTGGCCGGGCTTGGTCTTCCAGCGCTTGCCCTCCCTGCTTCATGTACGAAATTCTCCCAGGTTGCCCCTCTCGGGGCTCCTTGAGCTTGCAGCGCTCCTCCCCTCCCCGGATACTGTGCCCATGGAAAACACACCCTTGAAGCACCAGTTGCTGGTGGCCATGCCACAAATGGCTGACCCGGACTTTGAACATTCCGTTACCTATATCGTTGAGCACAGCAGCGAGGGCGCCATGGGGCTGACGCTCAACCGCCCGGTGCAGATCAGCCTGGGTGATATCCTCAGCGACATGGATATTGAAATCGAAGTGCCGCCCTCCGAGCGGCATCGCGTGGTGGCCGGTGGGCCGGTCCAGCAGGAAGCCGGCTTTGTGCTGCACAGTGCCGCCACCCGCTGGCACGCCAGCACTGTCCTCAGTGATGGCCTGATTCTGACCACCAGCCGTGACATTCTCGAAGCCATCGCCATTGGTGAAGGCCCGGAGCAGTCCCTGATTTGCCTGGGCTATGCGGGTTGGGATGCCGGGCAGCTGGAGCAGGAGCTGGTGGATAACGCCTGGCTCAGCACCCCCGCCAGTCGCGAACTGATCCTCGACACCCCCTTCGAACAAACCTGGCACGCGGCCGCCGCGCGCATTGGCGTTGATATGAGTTTGATTGCCACGCAGGCAGGCCACAGCTGAAAGGCAATTAATAATGAATAGTTAATAATTAATAGCGGCGCGGTTGAAGTTCTTGTTCTTGCAAGGTTAGAAGCCGCGGTCACAACACCGGGCGCGGCCACGAACCTTGCAAAATCAGAGCAACGAGATCGCGCAACTATTAACTATTCATTATTAACTATTCATTGCCCCTATGATTCTTGCCTTCGATTACGGTACACAAAAAATCGGTGTGGCCAGTGGCAATATGCTGCTGGGTACCGCCACGCCATTAAAAGCCCTGCCCTGCAAAAACACCCAGCCCAACTGGGATGACATTGCCGCGCTGTTAAAAGAGTGGGAGCCGGAGGCGTTGGTCGTTGGGTTGCCACTGAACATGGATGGCAGTGATAGCGAGTCCACGGCACGGGCCCGTAAATTTGCCAATCGTCTGCATGGGCGATTCGGGAAAAAAGTGTGGCTGGTGGATGAACGTTTGAGCACCCGCGAAGCCCGCGAACGTACGGGTATCCAGAAAGCAGACCCGCGGGTGGATTCCATGGCAGCGGTGGTGATTGCGGAAGGCTATTTCTCTGGTAATGCACAGTGTTTTTAATGAACCGATTTTGGGAGCCAATTTTGCAGAAAAAAAGAAGTACTAAATCGTTATTTTCTCCTCTGGTTTTTATGCTTCTGGCTACGGGCTGTGGCGGCGGCGGGGGAGGCAATAATAGCGATGCACTTGGCTCCTATGAACCTGTCCCTGCCACAGTGGAGTATCGCGAAGGTGGCGTTATCAAAGGGATGCAAATCTTTGATTACGGCACGAACAGCACGGTGCGCTCTCGCTTTGTTGTTGACTCTGGTAATGATGGTCAATGGAACACGGCGGATGACGTACGCAAAGGTGGGCTGACCTGCAAGTATCAACAATCAGATAACCCTCTTCCACCAGCATTGTTGTCTGTAGTGCAGAATATGGGAACCAATGGAGACGGTAGTTTTGCGCTCCAGCAGTTGGATCTGGAAAGCGACGGCCGCATTTCTATCTGTCCCACGCTGTCAGGTAAGCAGTTGGTAAAAGAAGAAGTGCTTTGCGAGGATAATTTTTGCCCGGCGAGATATCAGTTCGGCTATAGTATAACCATCGAGCAAAAAGAACAGGAAGGTGGCTGGTCGCAAACTCAACATACCATTTTCTATGATGGCAATGGTTTGATGATAACCGCACCGCCTTTTCCTTCCCACATTCAAACCACGAACCTTTCTGGTGATACAGAAAGCGGGTTTGAATTTCTGGTCACAGTAGAGCCGTCCCCGGAATATTCAGAAGACGCCAGCTTGGCTCAAGCATTTCTTTATGCGGGCAACGGCTATCAGGAAAAAGTTGTGCAGTGGCTGCCGGGCGAGCTTGAGAGTCGGGTGGTGATGGATCGCTATGGCGAAAATGAAAGCTATGTGGATACCCGGTACCGCACCATGACATGGCTTCCTGAAAAAGGAGAGCTGCAGGACAGTCAGGACAGCCAGAACCCGCCAGCGCTATACCCGCTTATGAGGGTTTATGAGTTTGATGAGAATGGAAAGCCTGCTAGCCAAGTGGCCCTTATGGCCGGTGAGGATAATATCTGGTTTACTGCTGACGATGTCGTCTATGGTTTTCCGGAGTTTATTTATGATGAGGACGGCTTTCTTAAGGAGATGAAGACGATTGAGGGTAATGCCGCAAGGTCGTTTGATTATGATGATAATGGAAGGGTTACTGATATCAATGTATTCGGAGAGAAACGAAGGGAATACCGTTATCAAAATGCGAAACTTAGAACGTTAAATCTGATGTCTTTTGATGCTGAAAAAGGGATTATTGAGCAGCGCGTCACTTTTCGGGATGACGTGCCGGGTGTGGTGACTTTTATTCCTGATCAGCGCTTTGCAAGAGACGAAAGTGGTAGGCTCGTTGACCCTCTTGTGCCGCAAGACAAAGAGCAAATCAAGCTTCTTGGGCGCCCTTTCTAATCGCTTCTGATCCCTTACGG
>NZ_DS989915.1:2440199-2444600 GCF_000155615.1 Alcanivorax sp. DG881
CGCCGTAGTAGAAGCGTTATTACTGCCTGATCCCTTCCACAGAAATAATAATGTCCACGGTTTCTGAGGCTGGACCCAAATCCTTGGTGATGCCGAAGTCGGACAGCGTCAGTGTGGTGGAGGCTTCCAGGCCCATGCGGTAGCCGCCCCACGGATCATCGCCGTAACCGATCAGTTTGGCATCCAGGGTTACCGGTTTAGTCACGCCATGCAGGGTGAAGTCGCCGGTGATTTTTGCGGTTTTCTCGCCGGTTTTTTCAATGTTGGTGCTCTTGAAGGTGGCCGTTGGGTATTCGTCCACGTCTAGGAAATCATCACCGCGCAGGTGTTTGTCACGTTCAGCGTGGTTGGAGTCTACGCTGGCGGTCTGGATGGTGGCGTTTACCTGGCTGTTCTCCGGGTTTTCTGCATCGACGGTGAAATCGCCAGTGAAGTCATTGAATTGACCATACAGCCAGCTGTAACCCAGGTGGGAAATCTTGAACATGACAAACTGGTGGGTGCCTTTGGTGTCGAACTTGTAGGTGCCACCGGGCTGGTCGGCGAACGCCATGTTGCTGAGCAGCAACGCCAGGGCGGGGATCGTAACTTTTTTCAATAACGTCAACATAAGCATCAAACTCCGTTTCAGGTGATTAAGATAGGTTGTGAGTGTCGTTTGGGGTGTGCGTTGTGCTTCGTGGCGCCAGGCCGAGAATGCGTCGTAAGGTGTCGTCGCGATCAAAAAGATGATGTTTGACGGCGGCCAGCGCGTGCAGGCCTGCCAAACCGATCACGGCCCAGGTGGCCCAGTAATGAATCAGGCCGGCGGTGTCTTCCAGGCCGGTCTGGTGGCCGCTCACTGAGGGAACGGCGAACCAGTTGAACACCTCCACGGAAGAGCCATCCGCGCTGCTGATCAGGTAGCCGCTGATCATGGCGGTAAATAGCAGCAGGTACAAAGCCCAGTGAGTGAGATGTGCGCTGATTCTTTCCCAGGGCTTGTGGGTGGGCAGCGGCCCGGGAGGAGGTGAGACAAAGCGCCAGCCCAGGCGCAGCAGCATGGCAATAAACAGCAGGATGCCGATGCTGCGATGCAGATCCGGGCCTTTGCGATACCAGGGGTCGTAATAGCCCAGGTCCACCATATAAAAGCCCAGCGCAAACAGGCCGATCACCGCCAATGCCACCAGCCAGTGGAACAGCACGGCAATGGCGCCAAAGCGTTGTGAGTCGTTGCGCAGTTTCATGAGGGTTCCCTTCCAGTGTTCTCCGCCCTTATGGCTGGGCGATCCCTTACTTGTTCAGAGTCCACGCCGCGTATCAGGTTCCGTTGATTACAAAACTTACAGGCGTTATGCGTATGCCTCTAGCTTGTCGGCATTGTGGTCCGGGACACAGCGCAAAAAACTGAACGGTTTGATCAGTTGTTCCGTTGATTGCCTCAGCGCCCTGGCCTTCTGCTACTCTTACGCTTTATGGATATGCCTTATGGATTGTGGGAGAGCGGCCTTGAGCTGGGATGAGCAACAATTGCAGACGCACCTGGATGCCATGGCGGCGGCCATCAATGAGCGCTTTGCGGACAAGTCGCCACTGCTGGTGGGGATTGAATCCGGGGGTGTCTGGGTGGCGCAGGCGCTTAATGACCGTTTGCCCACGGCGCTGCCGCTGGGCTCGCTGAATCCGGCGTTCTACCGGGATGACTTCGACACCCGTGGACTCAAGCCCACGGTGACGCCGTCCAAGCTGCCATTTGATGTGGATGGCCAGCATATTTTGTTGGTGGATGATGTGCTGATGACCGGGCGCACCATCCGTGCGGCCATGAACGAGTTGTTCGATTTTGGTCGCCCGGCGTCTATCTCCCTGGTGGTGCTGTTCGACATTGGCCACCGACAATTGCCAATTCGTGCCGATATTTGTGGGGAAACTTTGGCATTGCCACCCCATCAGCGGGTAGAATTACGCGGGCCCTCACCGTTGATTGCCGAGATTCGCAATCTGGTGGTTGAGGACGATACAGAGACAAGGTCATAAGAATGACGCCGACGCTTGCGCCATCCTCCCGCGTACAACTTACCGACGACGGTAAGCTTCGCCATTTTCTCACCACTGAGCACCTCCCTCGTTCCCTGCTGGAAGATATTCTCGATACGGCGGCAAGCTTCGTGGATGTGGGCGGCCGGGCCATCAAGAAAGTCCCCTTGCTGCGCGGCAAGACCGTGGTGAACCTGTTTTTCGAATCCAGCACCCGTACCCGCAGCACCTTTGAGCTGGCGGCCCAGCGGCTCAGCGCTGACGTGCTTAACCTGGATATCGCCAAGTCCGCCACCAGCAAGGGCGAAACCCTGCTCGATACCCTGCGCAACCTGGAAGCCATGGCGGCGGACATGTTTGTGGTGCGCCACCAGGATTCCGGAGCGCCGTTTTTCATTGCCAACGAAGTAACGCCCAGCGTGGCTGTGATCAATGCCGGTGACGGGCGCCATGCCCACCCCACCCAGGCCATGCTCGACATGTATACCATCCGCCACTACAAGGGCGGGTTCGCCGGGCTGAAAGTGGCCATCGTCGGCGATATCCTGCATTCCCGGGTGGCGCGCTCCCAGGTTCACGCACTGAATATTCTCGGTGCCGAGGAAGTCCGCTTGATCGGCCCCAAGACGCTGCTGCCGGTGGATGCGGAAGCGTTGGGCGCCACGGTGTTCACGGACATGGCCCAGGGCCTGAAAGACGTGGATGTGGTGATCATGCTGCGCCTGCAGAAAGAACGCATGGATTCCGCCCTGCTGCCCAGCGAAGGCGAGTTCTTTCGCCTGTATGGCTTGAACAATGACAAGCTTCATTTCGCCAAGGATGACGCCATCGTCATGCACCCCGGCCCCATCAATCGGGGCGTGGAAATTGCTTCTGAAGTGGCGGATGGCCCCCGTTCGGTGATTCTCAACCAGGTGACCTTCGGCATCGCCGTGCGCATGGCTGTCATGTCCATGGCCATCAGCGGCCAGGATAGCGACAGCAATGCTCTGGCCGCCTCCACAGAAAGCATGGAAGGAGCAGGAGGTGCACGTGGCCAGCGCTAACCGTAACCGCGCCCATATCCTGATCCGCAAGGGCCGGGTTATCGACCCGGCCAGTGGCCGTGATGACGTGGCTGACCTGTTGATTGAAAACGGCCGCCTGACGCGCATCGGCGCCAGCCTGGACGCACCGGGGGCCGATATTGTGGAGGCCGACGGCCATTGGGTGTTGCCTGGCCTGGTGGATGCCTGTGTGCACTTGTCGCTGCCCGGTAGCGGCCGCACCGGTGATATCGCCAGTGAAACCCGCGCCGCTGCGGCCGGGGGCATCACCCACCTGGCGGCCCAGCCCGACTGCGGCCCGGTGGATTCCACCGCGGTGGTGCGGTTGATCCGTGAGCAGGCCGGCCAGGCCGGCTTTGCCCGTATCATGCCGATCGCCGCCATGACCCAGGGATTACTGGGCGAGCAGCTGGCGGAGATGTCTACCCTGGCCCGGGCCGGTTGTATTGCGGTGGGCAATGCCGGCGGCAAGGTGGCTAATTCGCTGGTGTTAAAACGTAGCCTGGAATACGCCGCCACCTTTGATCTGCCGGTCATGTTCCGCCCGCAGGATTCGGCGCTCAGCGCCGGGGGCTGTGCCCACGAAGGGCCGGTGGCGACCCGCCTCGGTTTGCCCGGTATTCCCGCCGTGGCAGAAAGTGTCGACCTGTCCCGCGACCTGTTGCTGGTGGAGGCCACCGGGGTGCGGGCGCACTTCCAGCAGATTTCCAGTCGCGATTCCCTGCGCCTGCTGCGCGCCGCCAAACGGCGCGGCCTGCCAGTGACGGCGGACGTGAGCATCCAGCACCTGCTGCTGGACGAGTCGGCGCTGGAAGGTTTCAACAGCCACTGCCATGTGATTCCGCCCCTGCGCAGCGCCGCCGATCGTGAGGCCCTGCTGGAAGCCGTGGCCGATGGCACCATCGACGCTATCTGTTCCCAGCACACCCCCATTGGTTCTTCCAGCAAGGCGGCGCCGTTCCCGGCCACCAAACCGGGCATGGCTGGGTCTGGATGTGCTGCTCTCGCTGGTCTTGCAACTGGTCAGTGAGGGCAAGCTGGAGTTGTCGCGCGCACTGGATGCGGTTACCGCGGCCCCGGCCCGTTGCCTGGGAATCCAGGCTGGCCAGCTGGAAACCGGTCGCCCTGCCAGCCTCTGTGTGCTGGACCCGGCGGGCGTCAAGGACCTCCGCGAAGACTGGCTGTCCGCAGGCAACAACTCCCCCTGGCGTCATGCCCAGCTCAAGGGCAGCGTGAAACTGACGGTGTGCCAGGGCAAGGTGAGCTGGCTAAGCGATTAGGCAATGAATAGTTAAGAATGAATAGCGACGCGAAACCGCGTTATTTGTCTCTAGAC
>NZ_DS989915.1:2444735-2458544 GCF_000155615.1 Alcanivorax sp. DG881
TTCTTGCGTCAGGGAAACAACAAAATCAGGTCTAGAGTTATTCATTATTAACTATTAATTATTCATTGATCTGAAACACCTCCACCCGCAACGCCTCCTCCCCAACGACCCCCGGCGCCACACGCCAGCGCCCCTGGCTGTCCTGGAAAATCAGGGCCGGCGTGCCTTGCAGGCCCAGCCCGATCATCAGCGCGGTGTTGCTCTGGATCTGGCTGCGAATGGCATCGGGTACTCGCTCCAGTGGGCGAATGCCGCCGTCATCGTAGTGCGCCTCGTGCTCCGCCAGGGCGGCGGCCGGGTCCGGGGCGGCCAGTATCGCGCCACCTTGGGTGAAGCTGCGTTTGGGATTGATCAGCCCGACGATAATGTGGCGTACCTGCAGCACGTTGTCTTCGTCTTCGATCATTGGCTGCATGTTTTCCCACAATCTGGCGCAGTAGGGGCAGGCCATATCCGTGAACACATAAGCCACCCGTTGCGGCTGCTGTGCGCCTTCCGCTACCCAGGTGCTGGCTTCCAGCTTGGCCAGCAGGCTGTCCATGGAGGGGCCGTCGTCGGCCTGGCCGATCAGGGGTATCAGCAGGGTGAGCAGCAAGGCAGCAGGTTTGATCATGGAGTGTCTCCCGGGAGATGTTGGCTGAGGAAGTGATGCAGGCTGGCGTCGGACAGGGGGCCAAAATGGCGCCCTACTTCCTGGCCCTGCTGATCGAACAAAAGGGTTAGCGGCAGGCCACGATTGCCCGCATAGCGACCCAGATCCGCATGCGGATCCAGTAACAGGTGCTCAAAGTGCAGCTGCCCTTCGGTGAGGTACTGGCGGACCTGATTGGGGTTCTCCCCCTGATTGGCAAGAATAAAGCGAACGCCGGGATAGCGCTGCTGCCCGGCCTCCAGCACCGGCATCTCCCGTCGGCACGGCGGGCACCAGGTGGCCCACAGGTTCACCAGCGTTACCCCGCTGGATGCGGCGTCCAGTGTGGTGGCCTCTCCTTGCAGGTTATACAGGGTGACCTCCGGTAGCGTGCTGGGCGTTGGCGACAAGGCTTCCAGTGCGGCAAACGTCAACGTCATGCTGAGCAGTGCTGCGGCACTGGCAGACACCAGCGCGGCGCGAACAGGGGGCTGCCGGTACAGGCTGACGGCCAGCACCGGCAGCGCCAGTAAGGCCCCGGGCCACCACCAGCCCCCGTCACGGATATCCAGCATGGCCAGCCAGGATTCATATTGGCTGTGATAGCGCAATAAGAACGCCAGACGGGCGCCGAGCACGGCAGTGATGGCAATCCGCCAGAGCGTTGCTTCGATGTGTTGCCCACGCCGTTGCCACCACAGGCTGGTCAGGGTGGCGGCGAGAAACCCGATCAGGACCACGAAGGTGCCTGCCGGCAGCGCGAGGGGGCCAATAATGACAGCGTCCACGGTATCTCCAGTCAGGGAAGCGCCAGTGTGCCCCGGCCGCATTAACCGTGGGTTAACCGGTGGCACCGACACTGGGCTGCAACTTGCGCAGCCTAACCGGGTCAGAGCCACATGCATATTTTATTGATCGAAGATGACGCCTTGCTGGGTGATGGTATTCAGGCCGGGCTGCAGGCCATGGGGTTTACCGTGGCCTGGGTGACGCGTGCGCGGGAAGGGCTGGCTGCCTGGAAAAGCGTGGAGTTCGATGCGCTGGTGCTGGATCTGGGGCTGCCTGACCAGGATGGGGGCCAGGCCCTTTGCCAGTGGCGCGACGCCGGGCTCACGGCGCCGGTATTGATCCTCACTGCCCGGGACGCGGTACAGGACCGCATTGATGGCTTGCAGCGCGGTGCCGATGATTACCTGGTCAAGCCGTTTGATCTGGGCGAACTGGCGGCGCGTTTGCAGGCACTGCTGCGCCGTAGTCGCGGCCAGGCGAGTCCGTTGATTGAACATGGCCGGGTACGGGTGGACCCGTTTCGCCAGCAGGTCTGGCTGGCGGATCAGGAGGTGGAATTGCAACGGCGGGAGATGGCGTTGTTGCTTGCCTTGTTGCAAAGCCGGGGTCGGCTGCTCACGCCGGACCAGCTGGCCGACCGTGTCTATGGCTGGGTGGATGGCGTGGAGAGCAATGCGCTGGCGGTGCATATCCATAACCTGCGCCGCAAGCTGGGCAGCGGCATTGTGGAAACCGTGCGCGGTGGCGGGTATCGCCTGGGGGCGCCGTCGTGATGGCGCGCTCGCTGCGCTCCCGGGTGTTGTGGCTGGTGGCGTTCAGTTTGCTGAGCGTCTGGCTGCTGCTGGCACTGTGGTTACACAATACCGTCAAGCAGCATCTGGGCACGGCGCTGGACCAGCGTCTGGCGGCGTCGGCACGGATGGTGGCCTCCATGGCCAATGCCAGTGCACCGGCGTTATCTGCCAAGCCGGAGCTGCAGGCGGTGGTAAATAGCGGGCTGTTTTGCCAGGTGATGAACTTGCGTGGCGAGATTCTGGCGCGCTCCGGCGGCGCGCCGTCCGCCCACCTTGCCAGCAGCCAGGACGGCTTTACAGAGCGCTCCCTGGCGGGGGAGCGCTGGCGCGTTTATACCGTCAGCCAAGGGCAGGTACGGGTTGCCACCGCTGAACCCATGGCGGTGCGTGAATCGTTGCTGGCGACTCTGGCCTGGGCATTGCTGGTGGGATTGTTGCTGGCCCTGCTGGGGGCGTGGTTGGCGGTGCGCTGGGCCGTGAGCCGCGGCCTGGCGCCGCTGGACGCGGTGCGCAAGGAGTTTGAGTCGCGCCCGGTGCAGGCGGCGTCAGCGACACCCAGCGCGGCCGGGATCACGGAGTTGGTGCCCCTGGTGGCGGCGCTGGACCGCTGGGCTGATCAGGCACGGCAAGCGTTGTTGCGCGAGCGGCGCCTGACCGACGATCTGGCCCACGAACTGCGTACGCCACTGGCTGCCCTGAAAACCCAGTTGCAGGTGGCCCGCTTGAAGTTGCCCCCGGATGCACCGGCTATGGCGGCACTGGCAGCGGCGGAAAACGCCAGCTCGCGAATGGCAGATAACCTGCAGCAGCTGTTGGCGCTGGCCCGCCTGGATGGGGTGCCGCAGAGTTGTCCGCGCCCGGTGCAGGAAGTTATCGATGACAGTCTGGCCCAGCTCGCCGGGCATCCGCAGCGTGCGGCAGTGCAGCGGGATGACGTGACGTGTGCGGGAATGGAGTTGGCGTCCCCTTCCCTGGCCAGCCTGGCATTACGCAACCTGCTGGAGAACGCGTTGCGCTATACGCCGCCGGGTGAGCCGGTGTGGATTCGGGTGGTGGCAGACGCGTCTGGCCTGCACATCCATGTGGAAGATCAGGGGCCGGGGATAACGGCCAATGCGGAGGCCTTGTGCACGCGTGGGCACCGGGGGGATCGGGGGCAAACCGGACTGGGGCTGGCTATTGTTGCCTCGGTGATGGCCCGCAGTGGCGGTCAACTGGCGCTGGAAAACCGTGCCGGCGCCGGGCTCCGCGCAACCTTGAGCTGGCCGCTTACGGGTAGCGCTTGAACATGTCCTCGACGGCTTTTTCGATATGCGCACTGCGGCGCTCGGTGCTCATGTCGTCGTGGAGCTCGTCGCGGCTGGTGGCCTGCCAGACCACATCCTTACTTTGCTGGTCGATCAGTTGCACCACCAGTTTGTATTCCTCGGTGATTTCACCCTCGGTGGGAGTGCTGGCGCCCAGGCCAATGTTGTTGCGGGTAAAGCCGAAACCGAACTGTAAGGTGGAACCATCGAAACGCTGCTCGCGTTTGAAGAAATGTTTCACCTGCACATCGGCCTGGGCAGCGGCGGCGGCCGTCAGGCCCTTGGCGGCCAGCGCTTTCTTCAGGGCAGCCTGGGTGCGTTGGTCATCCAGTTCGCGGGGTTTGTCCTCGTCCTGGAGCACAAAGGCGTAGGTGCGGTATTGCTGCAGATCGGCGCCGGACTGGCTGTCGATCACCACCGGGCTGACACAGGCGCTGAGCAGCAGCGTAGCGGCGAGCACCCATAGTGCCTGAATCGGTAATCCTTGCATGGCAGTCTCCTGACGTTGAGCTGGTACTCTCATTCTACGCCTTGTGCGTCATGTCCGGGTGAGGGCCGCCGGCGAGTGGCTGGCCCGGCTTTAAACCGTCACCCCTGGACAGGATAAGGCAGCCGCATCGCGAATCCGTTCCCCGAGATAGCGCGCGGCCTGGCCGGCATACTGGCCATCGGCATAAATCAGGTACAGGTCCACCATACGCTCCACCCCTTCATCCAGGGCCAGCATCTTCAGCGCCCCGGTCTCCAGGCCATCACCGATTTCCGCTTCCGGCACCCAGGCAAAACCCAGCCCACGGCGAATGGCCGCGATACGGGTGGTGGCGTGGGAGACGGTCCAGCGTTGTTCGGCGCCCAGCCAGCCGGAATCAATGCGACGGCTGCCGGAATCGCGAATCACGATCTGGCGGTGCTGGCGGAGATCTTCATGGGTCAGGTGGTCGGCCTGGGCCAGCGGGTGGTCGGCGGCGGCCACCGCCAGAAAGCGTACCCGCATCAAGGGGTCGCCGAAAAATCCCGGGGGCACACGCCCGCCCACCACCACATCGGCCTCCTTGCGCAGCAGGGCTTCATCGGAGCCTGACAGGATGGTTTCGCTGTACTCCACCCGGGTCAGCGGGCTGTGCTGGGCGAAGGCATCCAGCGCGGAGAGCATGCAGTGCTGCGGAAACAGGCCGTCGGCGGCCACCCGCACCAGCGGTTCCCAGCCCTGGCTGAGCTGGATGGCGGCGCTTTCGATGCGGTTCGCCTCTTCCACCAGCACCTTGGCCTGCCGGTACAGCATTTGCCCGGTTTCGGTGAGTTTGGCGCGACGCCCTTCCAGGGTGAAGGCACGCACCCCCAGCTCGGTTTCGATTTTCTGCACGGCGTAACTGATCGCCGACTGGCTCTTGTCCAGCGCTTCGGCGGCGCTGGCGTAGCCGCCCTCATCCACCACGGCGAGCAGGGCGTGCCATTGATCCAGCGTGATTTTGGCTGACATATCGAAATTCCTGAGCTAAATGTGCAGTTTTATCCCGTTTTATATCTTATTTACTGAAACCACAATAGCCCCATCGAAACAATCCCGTCGGCGCATGGGCGCCGACCGCACCATGCAAAGACAGAAAAAGGAGTTGCGGTCATGAATATTCTGGTCATCAAAAGCAGTGTTTTCGGCGATAACGGCAATTCTTCCTCGCTGGTCAACAGCCAGTTGGCGGCGCTGCAAGCGCAACACCCGGATGCCACTGTGGTGGTCCGTGATCTTTCCACAGACCCGATTCCACACCTGGACGGGGAGCGCGTAGGGGCCTTCTTTACGCCGGCAGACCAGCGTAGTGACGATCAACAGGCGGTGGACGCGTTTTCCATGGCGCTGATCGACGAGCTGAAAACGGCAGATCACATTGTGCTGGGCCTGCCCATGTACAACTTTGGTATTCCCAGCCAGTTGAAGAGCTGGATCGATCATGTGGCCCGGGCGGGCATTACCTTCCGCTATACCGAAAATGGCCCGCAGGGTTTGCTGGACGACAAACCCGTGACGGTGCTGGCGGCCCGGGGCGGTCTGTATGCCGGCACCGAAAACGATACGGTGACCCCGTATATCAAATTGTTCTTTGGTTTTATTGGCATGACCGATGTGAACTTCGTTTACGCGGAGGGGCTGAACATGGGTGACGAGACTAAAGAGAAAGCCATGAGCGAAGCACAGGCGGCGCTGGCGGGTTAACACTTTGGTGATAATAAGCGGGTAGCGCGTTGCGAGTTTCGAAAATCAGGGCAAGGTTTTGTCTTTCGTTTCTCGTCACTCGCTCCTCGACAGTCAACGTAAGGAGACAATGATGGGACTGTTGGTTGACGGGAAATGGCAAGACAAGTGGTACGACACGAAAAGTACCGGCGGGCGATTCAAGCGTTCGGAAAGTCAGTTTCGCCACTGGGTAACGGCCGATGGCAGTGCCGGGCCCACGGGTGACAGTGGTTTCGCGGCAGAGAGCGGGCGTTATCACTTGTATGTGTCCTATGCGTGTCCCTGGGCCCATCGCGCCCTGGTCATGCGTGCCCTGAAAGGGTTGCAGGATCACATCGGTGTATCCGTGGTGCACCCGCACATGCTGGAGAGTGGCTGGGAACTGGACGACGGGTTTGCGGGTGCCACTGGCGATGCGCTCTACGGTTTCAGCAAGTTGTACGAGCTGTACCTGAAAGCGGACAGTCACTACACCGGCCGCGTGACCGTTCCGGTGCTCTGGGACACGCAACGGGAAACCATTGTCAGCAATGAGTCTGCAGATATCATCCGCATGCTTAACACCAGCTTCGATGCTCTGGGTGCCACGCCGGGAAATTATTACCCGCAAGCGCTCCGGGCGGACATTGATGCCATCAATGAGCGGGTGTATCACGACGTGAATAACGGCGTGTACAAGAGCGGTTTTGCCACCAGCCAGCAGGCGTATGACGAAGCGGTGGTGACCCTGTTCGATCGTCTTGAGGAATTGGAACAGCGCCTGGGCGAAAGCCGCTACCTGGTCGGCAACACCCTGACCGAAGCGGACATTCGTCTGTGGACCACTCTGGTGCGCTTTGACCCGGTCTACGTCACGCATTTCAAGTGTGACCGCAAGCGCATCAGTGATTACCCGAATCTGCAGGGGTTTTTGCAAGAGCTGTATCAGCTGCCCGGTGTAGCCGACACAGTGAACATGGCGCATATCCGCCATCACTATTTTTGCAGTCACCCGACGGTGAATCCCCACGGGATTATCTCTATCGGGCCACAGCTGGACTGGACCTCGCCCCACGGCCGCGAGCGTCTGGGCGAAAGAAAAATCAGTGGCTAGCTATGAGCGGCTAGCGGCGAGAAAAACCAACCCGGTTTTCTTTTCAACTGGCAACTAGTAGCTCGAAGCTCGCAGCTGCTTTCACAGGAGGCCCCCATGGAACGCACAATTCTCAACACAATTCGGGCAATGGAGACATCCGACGGTGCCGGTGTTCGGCTGAAGCGGGCACTGGGCTCGACGCCTGCCGTGCGCCTGGACCCGTTCCTGATGCTGGATGCGTTTTCTTCCGACAATCCAGAGGATTACATCGCCGGTTTTCCGCCGCATCCGCATCGCGGTTTTGAAACTGTGACCTATCTGGTGGAAGGCCACATGCGTCACCGGGATCACCTGGGCAATGAGGGCGATCTTAAACAGGGTGGCGTGCAATGGATGACGGCCGGACGTGGCATTATTCATGAAGAAATGCCGCAACAGAAAGACGGCTTGCTGCGCGGTTTTCAATTGTGGATTAACCTGCCGGCGGCGGAAAAAATGCAACCTGCAGGGTATCGGGATGTTGCCGACCATGAGATGCCGCGGCTGGACCTGGCCAGTGGTGGGCAAGTGAAAGCCATCGCCGGTGAAGTGACCATCGCTGGACAGTCGCTGAGCGCGCCGCTGAAAGGGGGCAAAACTGACCCCTTGTATCTGGACGTGATCCTGCGTCCGGATGAAACCCTGACGGTGCCTGTTTTATCCGGCCATAACGCCTTCATGTATCTGTTCGAGGGCCGTGTCAGTGTGGCGGAGGCGACGCTGGAAACTGATCACCTGGCCACCTTCACCGATGGCGACAGGGTTACCCTGGTTGCGGGAAAGAAAGGTGCGCGCTTGTTGTTGCTGGCGGGCAAACCACTGGGGGAGCCCATTGCCCAGTACGGCCCTTTTGTGATGAATACCCAAGATGAAATTAACCAGGCCCTGCGGGATTATCGCGATGGCACGCTGACGGCGGAAGCGTCGCGGCTATAGCGCTCGCTAGTCGCCTCGCCAATGGGGCGGTAGATCGGGATACCAGGTGGAGCCGGCCATTCGAAAGATGCGAATGAGCGCGGCTTCCGCCTGCTCCAGCCGTTTGGCGGGGACCAGCAGGTCCACGCTGTTGCGGGTGCCACCGTTGTAACCGGTATCACTGGCGGCGGTAGCGCCAGGCATGAAGGTCAGGCTTTGAATTGCACCGGGCCGGGTGTGCAAAAGAAGATGCCCGCGCCCTCCTTCCAGCGTTAGCCCTTCAATTTGTTCCACATCCTGACGATGAAACCGGAATGCCATGCCAAAGCGGCTCTGGCTGCTGCCACGAAACAGCGTAATGTGTTGTTGCTGATCAAGGCTCAGGTGCTGGATTTGTTGGGATTCACTTTTTTTGTCGCTTAGCCCGAGAATCAACAAGCCATTGAGAATAGCCAGCTGCTGGTAAAGCGCAGGGCCAGGAATGAAAGGCGGGCTGGAGTGAAGAGAATCAGCGGACATCGCGGGTCGGTGTGAGTGAATGGTCCACAAAGGATAAAGCGGTGGCGGTATAAGTGCGTCACCCATATGGGGGATAAATGCGTATTGCCTGTTGCGCGCACGTGGGAGAAGCTGGAAAAACTCGTCGGCCGGGTATATTAACCGGGTGACAGGTGGCCGATGCCGGTCGCTTATTGAGAAGGACTCACACAGAACAATCCACACAAGGAGTGACAGCATGAAGGTTCTGGCAATGGCAGGCAGTCTCAGGGAGCAATCCTATAACCGGGGTCTGGTGCGCGCCGCTCAGGCACTGGCTCCATCCGGCATGACCCTGACCATCGGGGACATCGCCCCGCTGCCGCTGTACAACGGTGATGATGACGGGGATAACCGGCCCGCGGCGGTGATGGCGCTGGCCGAGCAGGTGGCTCAGGCGGACGCCTTGCTGTTTGCCACCCCCGAATACAATTACTCGATTCCCGGCGTGCTAAAGAACGCCATCGATTGGTTGTCGCGTGTGCCGGGTGATATTTTTACGGGTAAGCCTGCGGCCATTATGGGTGCGTCCATGGGCGGCATGGGCACCAGCCGCAGCCAGTATCACTTGCGCCAGGTGCTGGTGTTTCTGGACATGCATCCACTGAACAAACCGGAAGTGTTTGTGTCGGCGGCTCATGAAAAATGCGATGAGAACGGCGATTTGGTGGATGAGAAAACCCGGGAGATGGTGGCCAGTCAACTGGTTGCACTGCAGGCGTGGCACCAGCGCTTGTCGTAGCATGATTAGTGGGGGCGGGTGGTGATGCACGGTTTGTGAATACAAAGTGGGCCGGGTATGGCAGTGCCATACCCGGCCTGTTTGCTTTTTCTATTCTCTATCAAGAATTTTGAACTGTTTGTCAGACCTTGGGGCCGCGGCCTTTCACCGCATTGGCGACCAAGCTGATGACCAGCAAGACCAGAAAAATAAAGAAAATCACTTTGGCAATGGAGGCCGCGCCGGAGGCGATGCCGCCAAAGCCGAGTACGCCGGCAATAATAGCCACGATAAGAAATGTCAGAGCCCATCCAAGCATAATGGTTACCTCATCCATGGTTGGTGTGTGATTACACTTACCATTTCACCGTAACGTACTCTGGCTGATGCTGGCCCGGAACGACTCGACTATTTGACCTTCTTTCACATTGTGCTTGTTACAACTGGGATTGCCGGTCCAGCCATTTATCCACCCGGGGCGGGGAAAACGCCTGAAAATGCTCCAGCAGCGTGGCCGGGTCCGTGTGGACTTGCAAAAGTTGGTGGTGCTCCGTTTTCAGGAAGCCTTCTGCCACGCTGTGTTGCAGGAAATTCTGAAGAGAGTCGTAATAATGATTCACGTTTAGCAGTGCGCAGGGTTTTTGGTGAAAGCCCAGCTGGGCCCAGGTAAGAATTTCAAAAATTTCCTCAAGCGTGCCCATGCCGCCAGGCAGGGCAATAAAGCCGTCGGACTGATCCGCCATGGCGGCTTTGCGCTCGTGCATGGAATCGACCACATGCAGTTCGGTCAGGTGATCATTGCCGATCTCGCGACGCATCAAGGCCTGCGGAATAATGCCGATTACCTCGCCGCCCTGGCGCATGACTGCGTTGGCAATGGCACCCATCACGCCGACGCTGGCACCGCCATAAACCAGCCCGATGTTGCGGTGCACTAATGCCTCGGCCAGTGCTTCGGCCGCCCGAATGTAGACCGGATTATTGCCGGGGCTGGAACCACAATAGACGCAGATTCTTTTCATAAATTTCGCTCATGCTCTGTGCAGATGGAGATGCGGTAAAAAATTTCTACAGGGCCGCTGTAGGAGTGCCTCTTGAGGCGCGAATCCGTGAGTAAATGGCAAAGGGACAGAACTCGCCGCCTCTGTTTTAAGAGCAGGTCGCTGCGGGCGGCGATTCTGTAGACTCGCTACGCTCGGTTCGTCCCTCAAGAGGAACTCCTACAGTGTTTTTACCCCGCCACCGCTGTAGGCTTGCTTACCAGCCGGTCCGCCGGGAAATGGCAGGTGAAGGTGCTGCCCTTGCTAAGCTCGCTGGTGATTTCCAGGCGGCCGTTATGGCGGATCATCACGTGTTTGACGATGGCCAGTCCCAAACCGGTGCCGCCGGTCTGGGTGACACGGCTGTTGTCCGGTCGATAAAAACGTTCGGTCAGCCGGGGGATATGGGCCGGGTCGATCCCGATGCCGTCGTCGGTGACGGACAGGTGTGCGCCGTGGGCATCCTGCCACCAGCGGATGTGGATGGTGCCTTCGGCCGGAGTGTACTTCACCGCGTTGGTAATCAGGTTGCCGAAGGCGCTTTCCAGTTCGGCGGGGTTGGCGATCAGCCGGGCGTCCAGGGGGACATCCAGTTCAATTCGGTGGTGTTTGTCGCTGCTGATGGCCAGCGCATTGTCTTTCATGCGGTTAAGCATGCCGTGTACCGGTACGGCTTGCCGCACGCTGTCGGCTTCGGTGCCTTCCAGTCGGGCCAGCAGCAACAGGTCGGCGACCAGGGCTTCCATGCGGTTGGACTGGTTGTCCATCTGCACCAGCGCCCGGCGCAGGCGTGCCTGCTCATCGGGGATGGTATCGAGCAGGGTTTCCAGGTAGCCCTTGAGCACGGTGAGCGGGGTTTTCAGCTCATGGCTGACGTTGGCGACGAAGTCTTTGCGCATCTGCTCCAGGTGGTGCAGGCGGGTCACGTCACGGGCGATCAAGAGTTGTTCGCCGACACCAAACTCGGTGACGCGGAACTGGAGGATGCGGTTGTCGTCCACCGGCGAGGGAATTTCCAGCGCTTCGTCAAACTCGCTCTTGGTCAGGTACTCGGTGAAGCGGGGGTGGCGAATCAGGTTGGTAAGCGGTTGCCCCAGATCCTGGCCAGCATTGAACCCCATGGCGCGTTCCGCAGCATGGTTCCAGTATTCCAGGTAACCGTGTTGGTCGATCAGGATGACCACGTCGTCCAGGGCATTCACCGATTGCTGGGCACGATGAATAATGCCCTGCAGGTTTTCCTGGGCGCGGCGTTCCTTCTGGAATAAATGCTCAAGGCGGGTATAAAACTCGCCCCACAGGCCGATGCTGTCCGGGGGTTCGGTGTGATCATCGCGAACCAGCCAGCTGTACAGGGCGAACAGTTGGCGGGTGCTCCAGAAAATATACCCCACCAGCCCTGCCAGCAGCGGCCAGATATGTCCTACCGCCAGGGCGGCAAGGGCGGCCAGAAAAATCAGGCCGGCAATGCGATTTACTTCCTTGGCCAGGCTGGCTTTCATGCGTCAGTCACCGCGATTCGTTACCGGGTTCGCAGGTTGCCGGGCGAGGGCCCGACAATGGGCCTCCAGTATAGGCAGCTGCGTGGCTGCTGTCTCAGCCGGCTTTTGCGGATTTTACTGAAAAGCGGTAGCCGGTGCCGCGTACGGTCTGAATAAAGCGGTCATAGTCGAACGGCGCCAGGGCTTTACGCAGCCGGCGGATGTGCACGTCGATGGTGCGGTCTTCCACGTACACGTTGGCGCCCCACACCTGGTCCAGCAGTTGGGTACGGGAATAGGCGCGCTCCTGGTGACTCATGAAGAACTCGAGTAACCGGTATTCGGTGGGGCCCATGTCCACGGGGTAATCGTCCGCGCTGATGCGGTGGCTGACCGGGTCCAGACACAACCCTTCCACTTCAATGGCCTTTTCCGCTGCCACACTGGACGCGCGACGCAGCACCGCCTTGATGCGAGAGATAAGTTCGCGGGTGGAGAAGGGCTTGGTGATGTAATCATCGGCCCCCACGTCCAGCCCCTGAATCTTGTTATCTTCCTCGCTTTTTGCGGTGAGCATGATGATTGGCACCTCGTTGGTGGTTTCATCACGCTTCAGGCGGCGGGCCAGTTCGATGCCGGTGACGGACGGCAGCATCCAGTCCAGCAGGACCAGGTCCGGGCGTTCATCGACAATAATTTCGTGGCCGCGCTGGGCATTTTCCGCCTCGAGCACATCGAAATCGGCCAGTTCAAGGGCGACGGCAACCATCTCACGGATGGCGGGCTCATCATCAACAATCAAAATGCGGTTTCGGGACATGGCTTACCTTCCTTGCCTGTCATGGGCGCGCATGCGCTGCCCGGGGTGTTGCCCTATTAGATTGCCTTTTTATGACATCCGTATGACAGATAGAGACGCAACAAGCAACAAGCAACATGCGACAACGCGGATCTGGGCTTGTACGAAAGGGCAGAAATGTGGAGGGCTGCGAGCCATGGAAGGCGGTTTCTAGGATGTCCGGCATGGCTCGGCCGAAGGCCGCAGATGAAACGCCTCGGCGCGAAGTGATGCGGTTTCCCGTTCCCTGCAGGGGTAATTCGTGTTGTTGCGTGTCGCGTGCAGCGTGTTGCGTCTCTTAAAAATACTGAAAATACAGGCCGATAAACACGCAGGCACCGGCCCAGTGGTTGTTCAGGAAGGCGTGGAAGCTGGGCCAGCGTTCGCGGTAGCGGATCAGGCTGTGCTGGTAGGCAAAGCTCAGGGCCATGCCGACCAGCCCGGCGTACCAGGGCCAGTTAAAGTCCAGCCGGTGGCCGACCATGATCAGCGCCAGCAGGGTGAGGGCCTGCAGCAGGCCGATCATCAAACGGTCCGCATCGCCGAACAGGATGGCGGTGCTCTTGATACCCAGTTTCAGGTCGTCTTCGCGGTCGCACATGGCGTATTCGGTGTCGTAGGCCACGGTCCACAGCACATTGGCCACGTACAGCAGCCAGGCGATTTCCGGCACCTCGCCGGTTTCGGCGGCAAAGGCCATGGGGATGGCCCAGCTGAAGGCGGCGCCCAGAAACAGCTGGGGCATAAAGGTGAAGCGCTTGGTGAAGGGGTACAGCACGGCGAGGCCCAGCCCGCCGAAGGAGAGCCAGAACGTCAATTCGTTGAGAAACAGCACCAGCCCGAAGGCCAGCAGCCCCAGCCCGCAGAACAGTGCCAGGGCCTGTTTGGCGCTCAGTGCGCCGGTGGCCAGCGGGCGTCCCTGGGTGCGCTCCACGTCGCCATCGAAATCCCGGTCGGCAAAATCGTTAATCACACAGCCCGCCGCCCGCATGATCACCACACCCAGGAAGAACACCACAATCACGGTCAGGCTGGGGGTGCCGGCCCCGGCAATCCACACGGCCCACAGGGTGGGCCAGAGCAACAACAGCGTGCCGATGGGGCGATCCAGGCGCATCAGTTGAATATAGGGCCACAGGGCGGGGTAACGTTGTTCAACAAAGGCAAACATGGGACATCCGGTTGTCGGGGGGCGAGGGTAAGTTTCAAGTTGAAAGTGGAAAGTTTCAAGGCGCGAATCGCAGTTGTTGCCAACCGTTTTGCAGTCACGCACCGGTGCCTGGTATCCCCCTCCTGTAGGAGCACCACTTGAGGTGCGAACCGCGTGTGAACGCGGCATCGGCCGAAGGCCGATCAGGAATGTCAGGGCTCGACAGCTCTTTCGGGAAAGGGATGGGAGCGGTTGCGAC
>NZ_DS989915.1:2458564-2574281 GCF_000155615.1 Alcanivorax sp. DG881
TTAGACGTGCAGTTGCCTGGAGTTTGCGCCTTGCAGCCCCTCTGCCTCCACCTTCTCCCACAACGCCGGCAGAAAATACTCGGCCACCAGCAGGGGGGCGCCACGTTTGATAAAGCGCGACTGCCGGCCCCAGCACACCGGGTGATTCTGGCCCGGTGAGGCCAGCCGTGCCCACACCTGATCCCGTTGGCATACCGGGCGGTTGTATAGCTCCAGGCCCAGGGAGCGGCTGCCCATGTGGCCGAGGGAACGGTTGGCGCCGGCCAGGCTGGTCAGTGGCAGCACGCTGCGGGCCGCCACCACCGGGGTGCCGTCCAGGTGCAGGGTGACTTCGCGGATCAGGGCGGCGCGGCGCACAGGCAGCGCCAGCAGCTGCCGTTCGTCGGCCCGCGGAAAGGCGATGGCATGCAGGCCAGGCACCACACTGAAGTGGCCGTGACGCTTGAGGCGCCGGGTCAGGGAGTCCGGGTCGGCCATCCAGTCACGAATAACCGGGGGCAGCACCAGCTGTTCCAGCGGGCGCCAAAGGCTGTCAGGATGCAGGGCGGCAGGCAGCATGGCTCTCTCAGGATATCGCGTACTTTCGCGGGCGGCAGGACTATGGCCCATGTCCTGCGACAGAGCAAGCGGTCGCCAAATGCCCCGGGGGGCAAGAGAAACGGCGCCCTCGCGTCCTAATATGACAGTGCCCGCTGTCATTGATTTTTGCGCCGCACGCCGATAGGTTAACGCCCCCCGAGATACACCCTGTATGTAGCGTAGTGAGCAAGTGCTCACTTTTACCGATGAGGTTCACGATGAAGAAGTGGGAATGTGTAGTGTGCGGTTTCATCTATGACGAAGCCGAAGGTCTGCCCGATGAGGGTATCGAACCGGGTACCGCCTGGGACGACGTGCCGGAAGATTGGGTCTGCCCCGATTGCGGCGTGGGCAAGGAAGACTTCGAGATGGTGGAAATCTAGGCCACTGCGTCAGTCACATCGCCCGTCCATTAATCGTTAAGGATTGCTCATGCACCCTATTGTCATCATCGGTACCGGCCTGGCCGGCTTCAACACCGTCAAGGAATTCCGCAAGCTGGACAAGGAAACGCCTATCGTCATGCTCACCGCTGACGACGGCCGCAACTACTCCAAGCCCATGCTGTCTGCCGGTTTCACCAAGGAAAAAACCGCCGATGACCTGTGCATGGCCACCCCGGAAAAAGTGGCCGAGCAATTCAATGTAGACGTGCGCACCGGCGTGCATGTGGCCGGCATTGATGCCGCCAACAAGCGCGTGCTGCTGCCCGATGACCACCTGGACTACAGCAAGCTGGTACTGGCACTGGGCGCCGACACCTGGACCCCGCCGCTGGAAGGCGACGCGGTGGGTGAGGTGTTCTCGGTCAATGATTTGATGGATTACGGCAAATTCCGCGCGGCGGTGGACGGCAAGAAAACCGTGACCATCCTCGGTGGCGGCCTGATCGGCTGTGAATTCGCCAATGACCTGTCCAACGGTGGTTTCCAGGTATCCCTGGTCGAGCCCATGGGGCGCTGCCTGCCGCTGCTGTTGCCGGAGCAGGCCTCCGAAGCCGTGGGCCGTGGCCTGGCGGATCTGGGGGTGCAGTTCCATTTTGGCCCGCTGGCCAAGGCGGTACACCACGGCGATAACGGTCAACTGGTCACCGAGCTATCCGACGGCAGCAAACTGGAATCCGACGTGGTGCTTTCGGCCATTGGCCTGCGCCCGCGTATCAGCATGGCCAAGGAAGCCGGCCTGGACACCAATCGCGGCATCCTCACCGACAAGACCCTGCGTACCAGCGCGGACGACATTTATGCGCTGGGTGACTGCGCTGAAGTGCAGGGCCATGTGCTGCCCTACGTCCTGCCGCTGATGGCCTCTGCTCGTGCCCTGGCGAAAACCCTGGCCGGCGATACCACCGAAGTCAGCTACGGCGTGATGCCGGTGACCATCAAGACCCCGGCGTGCCCGGTGGTGGTCTGCCCTGCTGCGGAAGGCAGCGAAGGCGACTGGGAAGTGCAAGCGGATGGCAATACCGTGCAGGCACTGTTCCGCGGCAAGGACGGCAGCCTGCTGGGTTATGCCCTTACCGGTGAAGCGGTGAAAGAGAAAATGAAACTCAACAAGGAACTGCCGGCAGTCATGCCGTAGGGACGCAACACGCTTCACGCATCACACCGGTGGTGCGTGTAGCATGTGGCGTGTTGCTGATTTGATTAAGGACGGTCCATGAAATTTTCACTGGTATTGCTGGTGCTTGGTTGGCGGCTGCGCTGGCTGGCGTCGCGAAACGCTGGCTTCCAAAAGCAACTGGAGAACCGCAATGTGGTGATGCAGTGGCGGACGTTTGCGGGCAAGCCGGCGCGCAGCTTTCACTTTATGCCCGGCAAGGTGGTATCCAAGGCCGGCATTCACAGTGAGCCTACGGTAACCCTGAACTTCAAGGATGCTGGTTACGCGTTCCGCACCCTGCAGGTGGCGGGCAAGAACCAGATGGCCTTTATGGAAGGCATGCAGGCCGGTGATATCAAGATCGAAGGCGACCCGGGCCAGCTTATGTGGTTCATGACCCTGATGAAATTCATCATGCCCGGCGGCAAGAAATAACCATGAAGCATTTGTTGTCTGGCCTTGCGTTGCTGGCGGTGGCTGCTGTGGCCGAGGCAGGGGACGCGCTTTCCCTGCCACCGCTGGATACTTATGGTTTTGTCTCCGGTCGGGCTGCGACCGAGGCGGATGTCAGTGCGGGCGATGCGGTGTTCCTGTTCAAGGAAGATGGTTTGATTATTGGCCAGCCACTGGATATTCAGGTCCCCCAGTATGCGGTATTCCGCGGCAGCAACGAGGCTGCCTCGGGCTACGTGATCATCGTCCAGGCCGAGCAGGCCGCCGGCGTCCCGGTTGTGGCCGCCCGGTTCTTCAGTGATGGCAAGGTGGTAACCGGTACACCGGAAGAATTCACTCTCCTGGGTGACATGGGGCAGCCGCTGGAACAGTAGTGCCGAAGGTGGCTGAACGGGCTATCTTTTTCGGTGTGGAGATTCGATCCACGCAAGCTTTTCCTCCCCCTGATATAGCATCAGCCCCGTAGTCGGGTTTACCCAAGGGCACAGAGAGCCTGAAAGGCGTAACCCGACAATCCTTTCTCCCTTCATCGGGCGCGCGTCAGGCCTTGGCCTGAACCGGGAACCCCAGTAGTCTGTAAGCGCTTTCCAATCCATTCGCCTCAAGGACTGTGTATGTTGATGGCTCAACGTGTTTTTGCGTTCTGTGCGGTACTGTTGCTGGCGGCCTGCGCCACCACCACCGAAACCAATTCCACCTGGCAAACCAAAACCGGCGAAGCACGGCCGAGCTTTGCCCACCTTTATGTGCTGGTGCTGTCAGAAAATGCAGTGGCCTCTGCGGCGGTGGAACAGCAAGTGAAGAAGAGCCTCGCCAAGCGCAAGGTGGACGCCACGCTGGCCAGCGCCACCCTGCCCGCAGCCAACCAGCAGGCGGCGGATTTCCGCAGCAAGGTGGAGCAGGCAGTAAAAGAGAGCGGCTCCGATGGCGTCATGGTGATCACCCTGCTGAAAAGCCAGGAGCGTGACGAATACATGCCGCCCACGGTGGACTACCTGCCCATGGCGTCGGCGCCCATGTACCTGGGTTACGGCCCCTATGTGGGTTACAGCTACAGCGCGGTATATCAGCCCGGCTACTACCAGAATGCTACTGACTACTACCTGCAGACCCAGCTTTATAACGCCGAGACGGAAAAGCCGGTGTGGCAGGCCCAGTCCCGCAGCATGAACCCCTATAACCTGAAAAGCGGTGCGGAAGGCTATGCCAAGAGCGTGGTAGGCAAGCTTGACCGTGATGGTGCCCTGAAGCGTTAGGGTATCGCGTTAACCGGTATGCCCGGGTGCTGTGGTGCGACGCCACAGCACCCACCCCATCAAGATGCCCCGCCCGGCCATAAAGCCGTTCATGGTCAGCCACAGGCCATGGTTATCCCAGCCCCGTGTCAGTGCCCATAGCGCAAAGAACAACCCCATTGCGACCAACATGGTATTGCGCATGGCGGCTCCCCAGGTGGCGCCCACGAAAATGCCATCCAGCCAGAAACCGGCACTGGCGGTGAGTGGCAATAGCAGCATCCAGGGGAGATAGGCCACCGCCGTATCGCGGATCGATGGCAGGTCGGTGAGCAAGTGAATCAACGGCACGCCTCCCAGAGCAAAAACCAGCATCGCCAACGCCGCGCAGCCTACGGTCCAGCGGCCGGTGGCGCGCACCGCGGCCCGGAAGGCCGTACGATCGCGTTGCCCGTGGGCCTCGCCGACCAGTGCCTCGGCGGCATTGGCAAAGCCATCCAGCAGATTGCTGAGCAACAGCAAGAAAGTAATCAATACCGCATTGGCCGCCAGCGTCGCATCGCCGAGTCGGGCCCCCTGGGCGGTGAAGAAAAAGAAGCAGGTGAGCAGCGCCAGGCTGCGGATAAAAATATCCCGATTCACTGCCATCAACGCCAGAATCGCCGACGGCTGCCACAGGGTTTCCCGGTTGGCAGGTGGGCGCAGGGCGGCGCGCAGCCAGAAAAGCCCGCCGGCCAGGCCCACATATTCCGCACAGGCGCTGGCGATGGCCACGCCGCGCACATCCAGGTGCCAGACCTGCACCAGCAGCACATCGAGTAACGCGTTGGTGCTGTGCATCAGCACGGTCATTTTCAGGGGAACGCGGGTGTTATGGGTGCCGATGGCGAAGCCAATCAGGGCGAAGTTGGCCAGCGCGGCGGGGGCGCCAAGAATGCGGATATTGATGTAATCCTGCGCCAGGTCTTGCACCGCGTCACTGCCACCCAGTAACCACAGGCCGGTATCACGCAGCAGCGGCGACATGAGAATCAACCCGAGCCCGAGCAACGCGGACAGCAACAAGCCACGCAGTAACACCACCCGGGTGTCCCGTTCCCCGCCCCGCGCCTGCGAGGCAAACCCGGTGGTGCCCATGCGCAGGAAATTGAACGAGAAATACAGGAACATGAAAAAGTTGCTGCCCAGCGCCACGGCGGCCAGATAGCGGGGATGCTCCAGGTGCCCCACCACTGCCGTATCCACCAGCCCCAGCAGCGGCGCGGTCAGGTTCGACAGCAACAACGGCCAGGCCAGCATCCAGATGCGTTGGTTAAGGGTCAGATTCATTCAAACTCCGGAAAAACCTTTTTACGAAGGAGCTCCCTTCCAGGGGGCGAACCGTGCGCAACTCGGCATCGACCGAAGGGCGATCAGGCATGTCTGGTCGCGACAGGTCCAGAGAGAAACCGTCAGACGGGTTTGCGCAGCAACGTCAGCACAAACAAACTGCTGGCGGCCACCACGATAGACGGCCCCACCGGGGTATTGGCGAACCAGCTCACCGCCAGCCCGGCCAGCACCGACGCGGTACCCAACACGCTGGCCACTGCAGCCATCTGCGCAGGGGTGTGGGTCAGCCGGCGGGCGCTGGCAGCAGGAATCACCAGCAGCGAGGTAATCAGCAGCACGCCCACGGTACGGATGGCGCCGGCAATCAGCAGGGCCAGCAACAGCATCAGCAATAACCGGGTGCGTTGCACCGCGATGCCTTCCACCTGGGCCAGCTCTTCGTTGACGGTAATGCTGAGCAGCGCCCGCCATTGCCACAACATCAGCAGCAAGATGACGATGGCGCCCACCCACAGGCCGATCACATCCTGCCAACCCACAGCCAGCAGGTCCCCGAACAGATAAGCGAACAGGTCCACCTGAATACCGGTTTGCAGGCTGATGGCAATCACCCCCAACGCTAGGGTGGTGTGGGCGACAATGCCGAGCAGGGTGTCGCCGGCCAGCTGCCGTTGCCGTTGCAGGCCACTGAGTGCAGCGGCAAGCCCCAGGCAGACGGCCACCACCGCCACGTACAGGCTGATATCCAGGGCCAGCCCCAACGCCGCGCCCAGCAGCGCGCCGTGGGCCAGGGTGTCGCCGAAAAAGGCCATGCGCCGCCACACCACAAAGGCGCCCATGGGGCCGGAGACCAGGGCCACGGCGAGCCCGGCCAGCAGCGGGGGCAATAACAGTTCAATCATGGTTGCAGGGCCCGTCGTGGTCGTGGTGATGGCTGTGCTCGTGAGAATGGGTGGCGTTGCCGTGCAGGTCATGGTCGTGATCATGATCGTGGGTATACAGCGCCAGGTTCGGGGTGCCGGCGCCGGGGCCGAACAGCTCATGGTAGGCTGGGTCCCGGCTCACCGATTCCGGGCTGCCGGAGCAGCACACGTGGCGCTGCAGGCAGATCACCTCGTCGGTGGCGGCCATGACCAGGTGCAGGTCGTGGGAGATCAGCAGAATGGCGCAGCCGAGTTCGTCGCGCACGGTCTTGAGCAGGCCATAGAGGGCATTTTGCCCGGCCACGTCCACGCCCTGGGCGGGTTCGTCCAGTACCAGCAGGTCTGGTTTGCGCAACAAGGCCCGGGCCAGTAGTACCCGCTGCATCTCGCCGCCGGACAACTGCTGCACACCGCGCCGGCGCAGATGTGCTACCCCGGCCCGCTCCAGCGCGGCCCGCCGGGAGGCCGTGGGCCCCGGTGCGGCCAGCCACAAAAAACGATCCACGGTGAGCGGCAGGCTGTCGTCAATCTTGATGTGCTGGGGCATGTAGCCCACCCGCAGGCCCTTGCGGCGGCTGACGGTGCCGCCGCTGCCGTTGCCGTTATCCGGTTGCACCAGCCCCAGCACCAGTCGCGCGAGGGTGCTCTTGCCGGCCCCGTTGGGACCGATCAGGGTGGTAATGCGACCGGGGGCCAGGGTCAGGCTGACGTCAGACAGCACGGCATTGCCGCCGAGGGTGACGGACACCGACTGCACCGTGACAAGAGGTTCTGACATAAGAAAGGGCCCGAAGTACAAAGGCGCAATGATATACTGCCGCTCTTTCGCCTGCACTGAAGGCGGAGAGCGAGTTGAAAGTTCAAGGTTTAAAGTTCAAAAGCGCGGGTTATGTCCGGAGCCACACGGCAGCCGCTTCAGCCGCGCCGCACGGCCCTAACGATCCGCTCTTGGGGGGAAGGAAATCGCGACCACGAAGGTTTGATGGTTGGCACCGCTGCCATCCCGCGTTTTTAAACTTTGAACTTTCAACTTGCTCCTTCTTGTCTGGCCGTACATGAGGAACCCCATGCGTCGTCTCTGGTTAACAACTCTGCTGTTGCTTTGCTCTCCCGCCTGGAGTCAGACGGTGGTGGCCAGTGTGGAGCCGCTGGCCAAGGTGCTGCGCAGCCTTTATGACGATAGCGTCACGGTAACGACCCTGCTGCAGGCCAACCAGAATCCGCATCAGCTGGCGCTCTCCCCAAGGCAGGCGCTGGCCGTTCAGCAGGCCGATCTGATGGTGTGGCTGGGGGCCGGGGTGGAGGCGCCGCTGGCACCGCTGGTGGCCCGTCGCCAGGGGCCATCGGTGGCCCTGCTGGGACTGGAGGGGGTGCACCGGCGCAATGGCGGGCACGACCATCACGACGACCATGATCATGACCCGCGCACCAGCCATGACGCTACCACCGACCCACATCTGTGGTTGTCCGTGGACAATATGGCGCTACTGGCGGGGGCGGTGGGCCAGCGTTTTCCGGCGGGGTTGCAGCCGGGGCAGCCGCAGCAGTGGCAGCAGGCGGCCGCGGATCAGTTGCAGGCGGAGCGCGAGCGGTTGGCACCGCTGGCCCAGGTGCCCTGGCTGAGCTATCACCAACCCTGGGGCTACCTGAGCGAGAGCCTGGGGCTGACGGAGCCGTTGGTGGTGTCTGAACAGCTGGATGCGGGGCCGGGCAGCCGGCGTTTTGTCACTCTGGCAGGGCAGGTGCGTGATCAGCAGGTGCGTTGCGCGGTGCAGGAACCGGAGGCGCGGGCCGGCTTGCTCAAGCGTTTGTGCCCGGACTGTTATGTCCAGCCGCAGGATCCGCTGGGCCGTGATTCGCCACAACAGGAATACTTGCCCTGGTTAGCGGAGCTCAGCGCCGGTTTCGCCCAGTGTCTGCGGGCGGCGCGCGGCTGAATGCCCGGCTTCTGAGCGGCACGCGGTTGCCGCATGGGGTGGGGCCGGCTTACAGGTCGCGTATCGGAATCAGGTTAGGCGGTGCGGGCGGCGGGGTATTCTCTGGCACCGTCGCCGGGCGCACGGTTTCGGCCTGCCGCTGGCGCATTTCCTGTTGTTCGTTTTCCAGATAGCGCGCTTCTGCACTCAGGGCATTGAGCCCCCGGTTCTCGTCGCTGGTATCCAGCTCCACCGGTGATTGCAGGTACAGGGAATCCATCTCCTCGCCATCCATGGGGTGGGCGGGGCCTTTTTCCCGGGTTTGCGGGGCCGCATCGTCCGGCGGGGCGGTGTCCGGCAGTTGCTCGGCCGCCCAGGCCAGGCCCGGGGCCAGAATCAGTGTTTTTAGTATTGTTTTCATGGTTCTGATCATAGCGCTCTCGAGCGAAAGGGGGAATCGGTTCGCACTTTTACCGCCCTGTTGAGTGTCAAGGCGGGTCAATACGCGGGTGACAGGGTGTAGAGCCATTGAGGCAACCTCCGAAACGGGTATGCTGATGCGCTTGATCTAAAAAGGCGGTAAGACCTGCATGGCGCAACACGACGCACAACCATTGGCGATGGCCTGCTGGGATATATCCTGGCTGCTGCAGCGCGATATTCGCGATGGCGCCTATGCTTCGTTGGAGCGCGTGCTGGATGAGACCGAGCGGCGCGGCTTTAACACCCTGCGCCTGGACCCCTGCCCCCACCTGATCGCCACCCCGGAAAACGGTATCCACATGGACCGCTGCGAGTTGATGCCCCAGGGCGCGCCGGCGGTGGAAGTGAAAATCCGTCATCAGCTTCAGCAGCTACTGCAGTCGGCCCACGAGCGTGGCTTCAAGGTCTGGTTCAGCAGCCGTTTTATCAACGACAGCCGCGCGCGCCGTTCCTTTGTGCGTCGCCCGGAAGATTTTGTGGCGGTGTGGAGTGAAACCCTGTCGCTGGTGGAGCAGTGGGGGTATCTGGGGGACGTGGCAGGGCTGGACTTCTGCTATCAGTTTCCGTCGCTGCCTCACGCGCACGGGGTCGCCCGGCGCGTGTTCAGGCGCTCCCCGGAACGGTCACTGCCGTCGCACTGGTCCGCTACGGCCAGCGAACGTCTGGAAGAGTATCTGCGCGATATTCCCCGCGCCTTGCACGCCCTGTTTCCGTCTGTGCCCGTGGGGCTGAGTACCACGGCGGCGCTCAGTGAGCAGTTGCGGCAGCTGGATACCAGTGAGCTGGATTTCCTCGATTTCAGTTTGTGGCTGGATGATGACCCCCGCTACCGGCTGGCCAGCGGTGAGTCCATGCCGGCCGCCGGCCTGCTGGGCAAGCTGGCCAATCCCATGAAGCAGCTGTTGCTGGACGCCGGCGGCATGCATTGGCAGCGGCGTCTGGAAGACCAGTTGCAGCGGCGCATGGCATTCACCCGACTGCGTCGCTTGCAGCCGGTGATCAGCGAAGGCTTTGTGCGCCAGCCACAGGATTTGCGCAAGCTGCCCACGGGGTGGGCGGACTTGCATGAAATGATGGTGGTGAATGCCCTGACCCAGGGCGTGGAAGCGCTGACGCCCACCTCGCTGGCGTGCCCCAGTTACCCCTGGTTATGGCAGGAAGAGGAATACCTGGCGCACCTGAATCACCTGATTCTGTCTGGCTCATCATAGCCGGACGCTACCCCGCCCCCAAGCTACAGCGCAGGAAGACTCTGTGCCTTGTCATTACGACAAAGAGCGCGCCCATCGTGTTTGGACGCGGCGCCGAACGTTGCAGGTCTGGGCGGCAGTGGTTCGTGTTGTAGCTTGGGGCGTGTAGCGTGCGGCGTCTCTCTTTCTACACCGTTAACGCCTTCAGCCGCTGCCGATAAATCCGCGCAAACTCCTCCGGGTCCTTGCTGCCCTGCCCTTCACTGTGGTCGGACACCGGGCCGGCCAGGCGCGATAACCAGAATCGCAGCGCGGCCACTGCCAGCGCTTCGCACAGGCGGCTGTGGTCCACGCTGCGGCCCTGTTCCCGGTAGGCAGACAGCAACGCCTGTTCCCGCTCGGGTTCGATCTGCCCATGGGCGTCCACACACCAGTCGTTGAGGGCCACGGCCAGGTCGTATTCCGGGTGATCCAGGCAGGCGTTGTAGAAATCCAGCAGGGCGCTGATCTGCCCGTCTTCCCATAACAGATTGTCGCGAAACAGGTCGCCGTGGATCAGGGTGCTGCCGGCGGGCTGGGCCAGCCAGTCATGCAGCAGGGCGGCGGCGGTGTCGCGCTCGGCTTCGGGGAGCCTGCGCAGGTGGTCAGAGAAGTCACGTAGACGCTCACGTTCGCTGGTCAATGGCTGCAGCGAGCTTGTGTCGCTGGCGTGCAGCCGGGCCAGCAAGGTGCCCACCTGTCGGCAGCGATCCGCATCCACAGCAAAATCGTGCTGGCCGGGCAATCGGGGCATCAGCACCGCGGGTTTGTCTGCCACGGTAATCTGGTCCTTGCCGTCGGCATCCGGCAGCGGCGCGGGGACCGGCAGGTGCTGTTCCGCCAGATGTTCCAGCAGGGTCAGGTACGGCGCCAGGGCCGTCGGGTCCAGGGATTCGAACACGGTGAGTACCAGCGGGCTGGGCTGACCATGGCGATCTCGGGCCTCGATCAGGAAGGTGCTGTTCTCGATGCCGTGGCTGGCGGCGTGATAATCACGCAGCTGGAAACCGAACGGCGTCAGCACGTCTGCCAACTGGGCGTGGCTGAGCGGGGTGTACACCGACATCACAATCCTCTTGCTTGATGAAAAAAGGCCGCAGATGACCAGACTCTGCACGCGGGCAATGGTATAACAGGCCGTCGATGCGCATCAGCAAAGCGCATAATCCCAACAATAACAAAAAGGACGACAGGCAATGCGTTACTGGATGCTTTTCGGGTTGTTGTTCAGTCCCGCTCTGTGGGCGGACCCGGTAGCCCACTATCAGGATCAGCGTTCCGCCTATGTGGCCGGTAACCTGATGCACCTCAATCTCGATTATGACAGCCGGGAGGTAACGCCCTCCGGGGTTGGCCTGCGTCTGGGTGGCATGGTCAATCCCTACTGGGGGGTGGAGCTGCGCGCGGCCACCGGGCCGTCGCCGGACACCTACCGGCCGGAAAACAGCCGCACCAAGGTTGATTATACCGTAGACCACGTAGGCGCACTGCTGGCCACCGGGCGTTTCCCGTTCAAGTCACCGGTGGCCCTGCCCTATGTAGAGAACCTGTTTGTGCAGGGTTTTGCCGGCGTTGCAGATGTGAAGGTGAAAACCGTTACGCGCAAATGCAATGCGCGGGGCTGCCGGGACGATACCGCCCGCAATGACGACACCAGCCTGGCCTTTGGTGCAGGCATTGGCCTGCGCACGGAATTCAATCTGGGGCTGACCCTGGAATACATGCAATACATCGATGAAGAGTACCTGACCGTCACCGGCATCGAAGGTGGCCTGGAATGGTATTTTTAGACAACGCCTGACGCTTGAAGCCTGATGCCTGAGGCAAACCGGTAATGCCAAGCCCCCAGAAGATGCGGGTTGTCTGGTGTTGGCGTGTTGCGTTTGGCGTCATGCGTCTGGCGATCAGCATAAGGAGAACTCATGAATCCTGCTGTTTTTGAGCGGGCGACTGTACGCGCCCTGATGACGTTACCCGGCCCGGTGCTGGCGCGTTTTGCTGCCGGACTGGAAACCCACAGTCGTTCGCATCTGGATGCGCGGTTGCGTTTTCTGTTGGCACTCAGCAGCGCCAAGCCAACGCTGGATTCAGGCACGGTGGAGCAGGCCCGGCGAACCTACCGGGAGATGATCGCGCTGCTGGATGTGGCGCCGATTCGTCTCCCCGTGGTGGTGGATCACCAGGTCACGGTGGACGACGGCAGCCAGATTCTGGTGCGTCGTTACCGCCCGGCCAATGCGCCGCGAGTGGCTCCCGCCATTCTGTTTTTTCACGGTGGCGGTTTTACTGTGGGCGGCGTGGAAGAGTACGACCGGCTGTGCCGCTATATTGCTGATCGCACCAATGCGGTGGTGCTCAGTGTGGATTACCGGTTGGCCCCGGAGCACCCTGCGCCCACCGGCATGGATGATTCGTTTGCCGCCTGGCGCTGGTTGCTGGATAACACCGCTCAACTGGGCCTGGATCCGCAGCGGTTAGCGGTGATGGGCGATAGTGCGGGCGGTTGCATGAGTGCGGTGGTGTCACAACAGGCCAAGCTGGCAGGCCTGCCGCTGCCGGCGTTGCAGGTGTTGATCTACCCCACCACGGACGGTGCCCTGGCCCACCCTTCCGTGCAGACGCTGGGGCAGGGTTTCGGGCTGGATCTGGCCTTGCTGCACTGGTTCCGTGACCATTTTATTCAGGACCAGGCACTGATCGAAGACTATCGCATCTCCCCCCTGCGCAACCCGGATCTGGCCGGTCAGCCCCCGGCAATTGTGATTACCGCGACGGATCCGTTGCGGGATGAAGGCCTGGAGTACGCCGAAAAACTGCGTGCGGCGGGGAGCACCGTGACCTCACTGGATTACCCGGAACTGGTGCATGGATTTATTTCCATGGGCGGGGTGATTCCGGCAGCCCGCAAGGCGTTGAATGACATCTGTGATGCCACCGCTCAGCGGTTGTAGATCAGCGGCAAGCTTCAAGTCGCGCCCGGTGCTTTGGGCGCGACTTCTGTGCAGGCAAGACTGCAAGGGCTGATTCGCGTTGTAGCTTGAAGCTTGTTGCTTGCAGCGGGTCTTTAAAATTCCCCCACAAACTGGTTATAAAACTGCCGCGCGGTGCGGCCGGAGCGCACGCCCTTCTCCATGGAAAAGCGCCGGGCCCGCACGTGCAGTTGTTCACGGTCTTCCACTGCGCCGAACAGGTGGTCGACGATCTCGAAATACTGGGCTTCATTGATCGGATAAAAACTCAGCCCCAGGCCGAACCGGTCGGACAGCGAGATTTTTTCCTCCACCACATCGCCGTGATGCAGCTCCCGGTTTACCACCTGGGTCTGCTCGTTATCTTTCATGTATTCGGGGAGCAGATGGCGGCGGTTGCTGGTGGCGTAAATGCGCACGTTCTCCGGCGGCAACTCCAGTGACCCTTCCAGCACGCTCTTCAAATGCTTGTACTGGTTTTCGCCATCTTCGAAGGACAGGTCATCACAGTAAATGATGAAGCGCTGACTGCGATCGCGAATATCGTCAACGATATCCGGCAGATCGTGCAGATCATCCTTGTCCACCTCGATCACGCGCAGTCCGCGGGCGGAATATTCATTGAGCAAGGCTTTGACGATGGAAGACTTGCCGGTGCCGCGGCTGCCCCACAGCAACACATGATTGCAGGGCTGGCCGGCCAGAAAACGTTCCGTGTTCTGCACCAGTTTGGCTTTCTGGGTGGCGATGCCGAGCAAGTCGTCCAGCCGTACCGGGTCCGGGTGAGGAACGGGGCGCAGCGTTTGTGAACGGCCACGCCAGATGGCCGCCGGGGTGTGGCGCCAGTCGATGGGTCGATGGGTGGAGTGCATGCAAAGCCTCACGGGCAACGGAAAAATAATGGCTGCCAAAGTTTAACGCACCCCATGGGCAAACGCAGGCTGCGTTCGTAGCGAACTTTATCTATGCTTGGGTCTCAGAGATATCCTGTGTAATGCGCATTCACGCGTGCGCTGATGCACGCGGCACACGCGCCGACACACGCGACAAGGAGAGCAATATGAAAGCTGCCGTTCTGGCTGCAACGGGTCTGGCCCTGGTATTGGCGGGCTGTAGTTCCTCGTACGACAACGATTACCCCATGGGCCTGCCGAACGACACGCTCACCTGCCCGGATGATCCGCCCGATGTGTGCACCATGGATTACCGTCCGGTGTTTGGTTACGACCAGCAGGGCGGCATTCTGGGTGAGTTCTCCAACGCCTGTGGGGCCTGCGCCACCGATGACGTGAAATATACCTCGGAAAAGAACGACCCGAATATGCCGGGCCCGGTGCCCGAGACGCCGGCAGCACCTGCGGATGAAGCGGCTCCCGCCGCGCCGTCCCGTTATTGATCTGCCCTGACCCGAGGCCGCTTTGGCGAACGCGTTAACCCTGCTGCTGGATTTTGACGACCAGTATCGCCGCGATGTGGATCAGAACCACGCGTTCCTGCATCGCCGTGATCGGCGTTTTGCCCAGCAGCAACAGGAACAGCGGCAGCCGCTCACGGTGCCCGCCTGGCTGGCGTCCCTGCATGCGCTCAATGGCCAGCGTCAGGTGGACAGCGGCAGCGATCCGCGCCTGCGTGGCTGGCGTCAGGCGCGCTGGGTGTTTGCTGGTCTGGGAGCCGTGCTGGGCGTGGTCTTCATGCTGGGCCTGCTTTATTACGATGGTGGCCAGCAGATCAACGTGACCTTGCTGGTGGCGCTGGTGGGTCTGCAAGGGCTGCTGGCATTGTTCACCAGCGTGCAGGCCTGGCTGGGCTGGCAGCCCTGGCGCACCCTGCTGGGCCGTTGGCGTGGAAATGACGATGCGTTGGCATCGTTGCGCCCGGTGCTATCCGCCCGGGTGGCGCACACCGGCGGTTTGATGTTTGCCCTCACCGGGTTGCTGACCTTGCTGTTGCTGGTGGCGGTGCAGGATCTGGCCTTTGGCTGGAGCACTACCTTGCAGGCGTCCGCCGTGGGTTATCACCAGTGGATCAGTGCGCTGGCGCTGCCCTGGCAGTCCCTGTGGCCGGACGCGGTACCGTCGCTGGCGTTGGTGGAGGCCTCCCAGTTTTACCGGCTACAGCAGGACAGTGGCGTGGCCAACCCGGCCCTGCTGGGGACCTGGTGGCCGTTCGTGTTGATGCTGTGGCTGGTGTATGTGCTGCTGCCCCGCTGTGTGTTGCTGATGCTGGCGGCGCTGCAATTACGCTGGCAAAGCCACCGTGCCCTGCGCGCCCACCCGGGCTGGCAGCCGCTCCATTACCGCTTCGATACGCCCTGGGTGGACACCCGAGGCGACGATGAGGGGCAGGCAGCCCCGGCCCCGGCCCACACCGCCCTGTCGCCACTCCCTGCCAGCACCACCCTGATTCACTGGGCCGGCGCGGGCCTGCAGTCTGCATCACTCGGCGCCGCCCTGTCGGTGGACCCGGCGCCGTTGCAGTTGCGTGCTGGTGGCAATAGCAGTCTGGATGAGGATGCCCGGGTGTTGGCACAGGCGGCGGAATCCGGGCAGCCGGTGATTGTGGTGGCCCGGGGCTGGGAACCGCCCACCGGTGAGCTGAGCGATTTTATTTTTGATGCCCGAGAACAGGGCGTGACGGCGTTGCTGGCGCTGGTGCCATTGGCTGATGAAGGTGGCGAGGCGTTGGCCGACGCGGGATTGCTCGCCCAGTGGCAACGCTTTGTGGACCGCCAGCGCGACAGCCAGTTATTGCTGTGTGCCCCGGTTGCGGCAGAGAAGGAGCAGGAAGCCTGATGCACGAACCAGACAGCCCCACTCCCGCGCCTTCCGTGGATCTGCCGCGCTTTGCCGTGGTGGGCCATCCCAACAAGGGCAAGTCCAGCGTGGTGGCGACGCTCGCCCAGAACGACAGCATCGCCATCGCCATGGAGCCCGGCACCACCCGCGACAGCCACCGTTACCCGATGAAAGTGGATGAGGTGACGCTCTATGAGCTGATCGACACCCCCGGCTTTCAACGCCCGCGCAAAGTGCTGGCCTGGTTACAGGGCCACAGCCTGTCCGCCTCGGACCGGCCGGAGACAGTGGCCGCTTTCGTGACCCAGCACCGTGATGACCCGCGTTACCACGACGAATGTGAATTGTTGCGGCCCATCGTGGAGGGCGCCGGGATCATCTATGTGGTGGATGGCTCGGTGCCCTATAACCGCGAACACGAAGCGGAAATGAACATCCTGCGCTGGACCGGCCGGCCCAGCCTGGCGCTGATCAACCAGATCGGCCCGGATGATCACAGCGCCGCCTGGGAGGCCGCGCTGGGCCAGTATTTCCAGATCGTGCGGCGCTTCGATGCGGTGCGCGCCCCGTTTGAAAAACACCTGGACCTGTTACGCAGTTTTGGCCAGCTGGCGCCCCACTGGCGCGAACCGCTGGATGCCGCGCTGGAGTACCTGCAGGCCCTCAAGTTCGGCCGCGACAGTCAGGCCCTGGAGCGCATCGCCGATGCCCTGATCGACATGCTCGGCCATCAGGAAACTGCACGGCTGAGTGAGTTCGAAGACGCCAGCCCCCTGTTGCCCAAGCTGCAACAACGCTGGCAGAGCTGGCAGCGTGAGCGCGAACAGCGGTTGCGGGTGGCGGTGGAAGACCTGTACCAGCATCGCCGCCTGCAGCGTCAGGAAGAGGTGCTGGTGACCCCGGAAGGCGGTGACCTGTTCAGTGAGCGTACCCGTCAGCTATGGGGCATCAGCAAGACCCAGCTGGCCGCCGCCGGTTTCGGCGCTGGCGCCGTGGGCGGTGCCGGCATTGATGCGGTGGCGCTGGGGCATTCGTTGGGTGCTGGGGCGTTGATTGGCGGGCTGCTGGGCGCTGCCGGCAGCTACTACTACAGCGACAAGCTCACCAAACTGAAATTCGGCCCGCTCAGTGGCGGCTTTCGCGAGGCGGTCTACGGCCCCCTGCGGGACCCGCAGTTTGCCTATGTGGTGCTGGGCCGGGCCCTGGTGCATTGGTATCAGGTCAGCCAGCGCAACCACGCCGGCCGCGATGTGCTGGTGGTTACCGGGGCGCAGGACCACTGGCTGGCACAGATGGAGCGCAGCCATCGCAATGGCCTGCAAAAAAGCCTGCAGGCCCTGGCCAGCCGCCGTTTTGATCCCAGCAAACGCCAGCGGTTGATCGAGCAACTGGAGCTGGCCCAGCAGGCGTTCGCCCAGTGGCAGCTACGGCCTTTTCAGGAATCCGGCGAAGCGCCTTCAGATTAAGCTATTAATATCAGTGGCATAGGGGTAATCGCCAAGCGGCGATAACTTGGTGACAACCGAATAGTTCATTTATGTACTATTCGGTTGTATACTTTATGAATCATGTTCATAAAGATTCAGGAGGGCTGTGTGAGCCGCTTCGACGCCACCGAAAACCGCATCAACCTGACCCACCAGCGCTTTCCCGGCTACCCCCGGGAACCGGCCATGCTGGTGCGGCTGGTAAAAGCCATCTCCCAGCACGTCCATGACACCGCTAACCTGGTGCTGCGCCAGTACGGGCTCAATCACACGGACTACAACGTGCTGATGATGCTGTATGGCTGTCAGCAGGAGGGCATGACCGTCACCCAGCTGCGTGATGCGGCGGCAGAGAAGTCGGCCAACGTGACCCGGGTGTGCAATATTCTCTACGACCGGGGCTGGATGGCCCGCTTTGCCGATCCCCAGGACCGGCGCCGCGTACTGGTGTCCCTGACCCCGGAAGGGGAGGCGCTGGTGGAGCAGTTTCTGCCATCCATGTCTTCCTTGCTGAATCAGTACGGTGCCGCCTTCGATGCCCGGGAAACCGCCCAGCTGGAAAACCTGTTAAAGCGGTTGCTGGGGGTGGCCGAGCAGATCGAGCGCGAGCTGTGAGCGCGCCAGCATGAATGCCAGGCAGGAGACCGCCTCGCCCCGACCATGGCTGATGGACCAGTTACGCGAAACCGCACTGGACTGGCTCTACGTGGGCAAGGCGCTGCTGGCCATTTTTATCGGTGGCTGGCTGGCCATGCGCATGGACCTGCAGCAACCGGCCACCACCATGATGACGGTGGCGCTGGTGATGCACCCGGCCAGTGGCATGGTGCTGGCGAAAAGTTTCTACCGGGCCATGGGCACCCTGGTGGGCTGTGGCGTGGCTATCGCGCTGGTGGGCCTGTTCCCGCAGCAGCGTGAACTGTTGCTGGTGGGCATGGCCCTGTGGATTGGTCTGTGCGCCGCCGGGGCGTCCCTGTATCGCAACTTCATGTCCTACGGTTTTGTGCTGTCTGGCTATACCGTGGCCATCGTGGTGCTGCCGGTGGTGCAGCATCCGCTGGGGCTGTTTGATTCGGCGGTGATGCGGGTCAGTGAAGTGATGCTGGGCATTCTGGTGGCCGGGTTGGTGGGGGATGTGCTGTTTCCCCAGCGGTTGCGCATGGCCCTGCGCCAGCAATTGGCCGATCAATACAGCGGTTTTCTGGCGTTTGTGCGCGGCAGCCTGGGCGGCGTGCTGGCCCGTGAGGCGCTGGAAGAGGCTCACATGCGGTTTGTTGGCGAGACCATTCAGGTGGAAAACTTGCGCAGCTCCGTGGTGTTCGAGGATGCCGGGGTGCGGGCGCACAGCCCGCGTCTGCGCCAGCTCAACCAGCATTTCATGGAGGTCTCCACCAGCTACCAGACCCTGCACCATCTGATGAACCGCATGCATGCGCCCCACCACCGGGACACCCGCGACCGCTTGAGGCAATTGTGCGTGTTTACCGCCACTGCGCTGCAAGGGGATTGTCAGCCCAGCCCGGAGGCTGCGGCGCGGCTGTCGCTGGCGTTGCAACAGACCGAGCGGGTATTGCCCGGCAAGATCCGTGAGCAGCGTCAGGGGCTGACCTCGCATCGGGAATTACTGGATTTCGATACCGGCGCCGAACTGCTGGGCCGTTGTCTGCAGGAATTACGGGCCTATGTGCAGGCCTATGCGGTGTTGCGTCGCCCCGGTGTGGCCACGGCGGCGGAGAAAGAGGTGGTGTTTCAGCATGGTAATGACCGCCTGGGCGCGCTGGTGAGTGGGGTGCGGGCCACGGCAACCATGCTGGTGATGGGCAGTTTCTGGATTCTGTCCGGCTGGGTGCATGGGGGCAGTGCCATGATGCTGGCCACGATCTTCACCGGCCTGTTTGCCAGCGCGCCAAACCCGTCGGCGGTGGTGCGCCAGATTACCCTGGGCTTTGCCACTGGCATGCCGCTGGTGTTCCTTTGTCAGTTCCTGGTGCTCACCCACATGGACGGTTTCGGGTTGATGGTGGCCGGCACCGTGCCGTTTCTGCTCACCGGGCTGTACCTCACCACCCGGCCGACGCTGGCCGGCTATGGCACCGGTTATGTGCTCAGTTTTATCTACCTGCTGAATCTGCACAGCCCGATGACGTTTGACCCGGTGTATGTGGCCAACGAGGCGATCAGCCAGATTGGCGGGGTGCTGGCGGTAGCTGTGGCCTTCAGCCTGTTCGGCAATGCCTCCAGCAATGGCTGGTTGCGACATCGGTTGTTGCGCCAGCTGCGGTATCAGGTGGCCCGTGCCTGCGAGGCGCCGCTGAACGGGTTACGCCACCGCCTGGAAAGCGCCACTCGGGATCTGTTCATGCAGATCATGGTACATGCCGGGCCGCGCGCCCGTGACTGGTTGCCCTGGGCGTTGTCGGTGCATGAAACCGGCCGGGCGGTGGTGGAATTACGGCGCCGGTATATCGCCCTGCCGCTGGCCGAACAGGCGGCTGTTGCTGCGGTGCTGGAGGCCTTCGCCCGCCTTTATCGCGGTGATGCGGGCAAGCAGGACGTTGCTCACCAGAGTGCATTGCTGGCGCTGGATACGGCCATGGTCACGGTGACGGACCGCCCTGCCCTGCGCCAGCTGCACTTGCTGCGTCTGGCCTTGCTGGATAACGGCTCGGTGCTGGTGGCGACGCCGACGCCCAATTTCCATTCGCATCAGGAGGAGGCGCCCCATGCCCCGTGAAATTGCCGTGCTGGATGCCTTGGTGCCCAGCCTGTTGCTGGTGTTCGTCTTTAGCTTGTTGCTGCAGTGGGCGGTGGACTGGGTGGGCGGCCGCTATGGCTTGTACCGCTATGTCTGGCACCCGCCCTTGTTCCGGGTAGCGGTGTTTTTCTGCTGTTTCGGTGGCCTCGGGCTGCTGGCCATGCAGTGAGGAAAGTAAGGACGGAGGAGAGAGAACCATGACAACCCAATCCCTGATTCGGGCCTCGGTCACCCTGTTTATGGTGGCGCTGGCCGCCTTGCTGGCCTGGGCCCTGTGGCAGCACTACATGTATTCCCCCTGGACCCGGGATGGCCGGGTGCGGGCGCGGGTGGTGCAGGTGGCGCCGGATGTGTCCGGGCTGGTCACCGAGGTGGCCGTGGCTGACAACCAGACCGTGCAGCAGGGCGATCTGTTGTTCGTGATCGACCGCAGCCGTTACCGGAATGCCCTGCAGCAGGCGGAAGCGGACCAGCGCGCCGCCGAAGCGGCAGCCCGTGCTGCCGGGGCGGATATTCGTGCTGCTCAGGCCAGCGCGGCCAAGGCACGAGCCGAGTTTGCCATGCGTCAGGCGGAATCCCGGCGCCGGGATCGTATCGCTGAAGCGGTGTCCCGGGAGGTGCGCGATAACGCCCACAGTAACGCCGATGCGGCCCAGGCCCAGCTACAGGCAGCCCAGGCCAGCCATCAACGGGCCACCGCCAGCCAGCAGCAATTACTGGCGCGCTTGCAGCAGGCCAATGCGGCCCTGGCGCTGGCGCAGCTGAACCTGGAGCGCACCCAAGTACGCGCCCCGGTGGACGGTTACGTCACCAACCTGGAACTGTATCCGGGCGATTATGCCCACGCCGGGCAGGCGCACATGGCATTGATCGATCGCCATGATTTCTGGGTGTACGGCTACTTCGAGGAAACCAAGCTGCCCAATGTGCATGTGGGCGATGCGGTGCAGGTGCGCCTGCTCAGCGGTATCCGCGCCCGGGGCACGGTGGACAGCATTGCCCACGGTATTGCCGACCGGGATAACCCCACCGGCGCCAACCTGCTGGCAGACGTGAACCCCACCTTTAACTGGGTGCGCCTGGCCCAGCGGGTGCCGGTGCGGGTGTCGATTGATGCAGACAGCCTGCCCGAGGGCACCGTGCTGGCGGCGGGAATGACCGCCACCTTGACCCTGAATCCGTCCTGAAGCGGGCGTCAGTGGTAGGAGAAAACCGGGCGGGGCAGATAATTGCACGCCGCTTAACCGGAAAAATCAGCCTGGCAGCGGGTAACTGAAGGTCGTTCATTGCGTCAAGGTTGCGTGAAGGTGAACATGAAACGACCGTACGAGGACGAGTCATGTTACCCGAAGAAATCAAACACAAGCTGGCCACTCTGTCCCGCCCGGGGTGGCGTCCCCGAGTTGGCCCGGCCGTGCCGGGCGCACGGTCCAAGTTTGGCGGCTCGCCATTGCTGAAGGCGGACGAATCCTGGCCCTGCTGTGGCCACTGTCATCAGCCCATGCAGTTGTTTGTGCAACTCGACTCCCAGGACCTGCCGGTGGATGCCCGCACGGGGTTCGGCGACGGGGTGTTGCAGGTGTTTTACTGCACCAACGGAGAAGAAGACTGTGAAGTGCTGGGGCATGCGCACCTGCCCTTCTCTGATGCCAGCCTGGTGCGGATGATTCCCCGTCAGCAGGCCGATGGTTTTGATGCCCTGCCGGTGGGCATACCGGATGCGTTTGTCGAGCAGGCGCTGACCGGCTGGCAGTGCATGGTGGATTTTCCTGATCGTCAGGAAACGGTGGCCATCAATGAGTATGTGCCGGATGGCATGGTCGCCCTGCTCCAGGCCCACCGCCCTGCCCCGCATGCGGGCGATAAATTTCTTGGCTGGCCTCACTGGGTGACGGACGTGGACTACCCGCCCTGTTCCTGTTGCAAAAAACCCATGAAATTTATTTTTCAGATTGATTCCACCGACACCCTGCCCTTCTGGTTTGGAAACAGCGGTTGTGCCTATGTTTTCCAGTGTGAAAACAATCCGCAGGTGTTAACCATGAGCTGGGAAAGTCGGCCCTGAAAATTTAAAAATAGTTTCCTTTTTTATCAGTTTTTTCCTCTCTCCTGGCGGTATTGCTGCGGCGAAACGCGCATCACTTTCTTGAACAGCCGGGAAAAATAATAGGGATCGTCGTACCCCAGCTGCAGCGCGATGGCGGCCACGCTGTGCTCGCTGATATCCAGCAGGTAGCAGGCATGACTTACCTTGATACGCTGAAATGCCTGCATGGGGGTTTGCCCGGTCTGGCGTTTATATTCACGGATAAAATGGTAGCGGGATAAATCGCTGGTGGCGGCGATCAGCGCATCCAGGCTGAGGCGCCGGGCGATGGCCGTTTGCAGGTAACTGTTTACCCGATTCACATCCAGGGTGGCATGGCGTACCTGGTGCTGGCGGCGCATCAGGGCTGCGTAGGCGAGCAGGCTGCGCAGCAGATTGGCCGCATACATCAGGTGTTCCGGCTGGGTGTTGGTGGCCGCGGCCATCAGGGTCTGAAAATCCTCCGCCAGCCGTGAGTGCACCCCCACATTGACCTTGCGGATACCGCTTTGTGGTTGCCCGGCAATTTCGTCGAAATACGCCTGTACCTCATGCCCGCCCAGATGCACCCAGTAAATACTCCAGGGCTGCTGGGGGTTTGCCTGATAGTGATGGGCCAGCCCGGCGGGAAACAGCAATAGCTCACCGGCTTCCACCGGTTGGCTCTGGCCCTCGTACGTCACTGTCCCGGCCCCGGCCACACAGTAGATCAGCAGATCATCGGCGGGTTGCTGGCGTGCCATGCGATGACCATGAGCCTGGGGATAAAATCCCACCCCATGGGGCATGCAGCCTGCGCAAAGTGGGTGCTGGCTGACACTGGACAGTACCGCAGGCGGGATCACGGTACGCTGCCCGCTGGCGGGCAGCGGCCAGCGTGACGTTTCTGCTGTTTGGCGTTGTTCGCTCATCATAAACAGCAATATAGTCCATCTGACGATAAAAGTGGCTATCTGCATGGCAGATAGGCTGTGCTACAACAGGGTACGCAGACACGCTCCACGCTGGCACACCCAGCCCGGAGCCAGAAAAAGGATGGAGAACCCGATGGCCCACCAATTACCCTTGCTGATTAATGGCGAATTTGTTGCCAGCCAGACTGACCAGTGGATTGCGGTAACCAACCCGGCCACCCAGGAAACCCTGTGCGAAGCCCCGGCGGCTACCGCTGGAGAAATGGAGCAGGCCATTGCGGCGGGCAAGGCCGCGTTCCAGACCTGGAAAGAAGTGCCGGTGTCCGAACGCGCCCGCTTGATGCTGCGCTATCAGGCGCTGCTGAAAGAGCACCACGACGAGATCGCCGAAATCCTCAGCCAGGAAACCGGCAAGACCTTCGAGGACGCCAAAGGGGATGTGTGGCGTGGCATCGAAGTGGCGGAGCAGGCCGCCAATATCGCCTCGCTGATGATGGGCGAAACCGTGGAAAACGTGGCCCGCAGCATCGACACCCATTCCTGGACCCAGCCACTGGGCGTGTGTGCGGGGATCACCCCGTTCAACTTCCCGGCCATGATTCCCCTGTGGATGTTCCCGCTGGCCATCGCCGCGGGTAACACCTTTGTGCTCAAGCCTTCCGAGCAAGACCCGATGACCCCGAACCGGCTAGCCGAACTGTTTCAGGAAGCCGGCGCAGCGCCGGGCCTGCTGCAGGTGGTGCACGGTGGCAAGGAGCAGGTGGATACCCTGCTGTCGCACCCGGACATCAAGGCGGTGTCGTTCGTGGGCTCGGTGCCGGTGGGGCAGCACGTGTACCGCACTGCCACCGACAATATGAAGCGCGCGCAGTGCTTTGCCGGCGCCAAGAACCACATGGTGATCATGCCCGATGCCAATAAGGAGCAGGTGGTCAGCAGCCTGGTGGGATCGTCCTGCGGGGCGGCAGGGCAGCGTTGCATGGCCATCAGCGTGGCAGTGTTTGTCGGCGATTCCAAAGCCTGGATCGACGAGCTGGCCAGCCAGTTTGCCCAGATTCGCCCCGGCGCCTGGAACGACCCGGAGGCCGCGTACGGCCCACAGATCAGCCCGGCGGCCAAGCAGCGGGTGTTGAAAATGATCGAGCAGGGCAAGCAGGAAGGTGCCACCTGTTTGCTGGATGGGTCTGACTGTACCGTGGAAGGATTGCCGGACGGCAACTGGGTCGGGCCGACGCTGTTTACCGATGTGACCGCGGAGATGTCCATCTATCGGGAAGAAATTTTCGGCCCGGTGTTGTGCTGCGTCTGCGTGGACTCGCTGGATGAGGCCCTCGAACTGGTCAACAACAGCCCTTACGGCAACGGTACTTCCATCTTTACTGCCAATGGCGCCGCCGCGCGGAAATACCAGCACGAAGTGGAAGTAGGGCAGGTGGGAATCAATGTGCCGATCCCGGTGCCGCTGCCGTTCTTCAGCTTCACCGGTTGGAAAGGATCGTTCTACGGTGATCAGCACGCTTACGGCAAGCAGGGTGTGCGTTTCTATACGGAAACCAAGACCGTCACCAGCCGCTGGTTCGATTCGGATATTCCGGCGGCAGCAGGGCCGAATATGAGCATTAATTTGAAATGACGGCAGCGCGGAAATGGGCGAATGCCCATCTCCACCATTCTGCACGGGATGGTGGAGTGCCGCACTGCAAAAAGACGAATTTCCGTAGGAGCGTAGCAACGCCCGCAGGGCGGCCCCAAAGGGGGGCGCAGCGAAAAACGCGTTGGTGGCGCGATAGCCAACGCTGAAATCGCGCCGCCAGCGACGCTCCTACGGCGAAAATTGACGGTCTTGAAAGGATCAATGCGTGGACTTTTCTTTTACTGAAGAACAGCAGGCATTCCGGGAAACGGCACGGCAGTTTTCTGAAAAAGCGCTGGCGCCTTTCGCCGCAGAATGGGATGCCAAAAGCCTCTTCCCAAAAGACGCCATTCACGAAGCCGGGGCGTTGGGCTTCTGCTCCCTGTACTGCGATGAAGAACATGGCGGCATGGGATTGAGTCGGCTGGATGCGGCGTTGATCTTTGAACAGCTCTCCCAGGGCTGCACCTCTACCACCGCCTTCATCACCATCCACAATATGGCCACCTGGATGCTCACCCGTTTCGGTAACGACACCACCCGAGCCCGTTGGGCCGACGTGTTAATGAGCGGTGAAAAGCTGGCGTCCTATTGCCTTACCGAACCGGGTGCCGGTTCCGATGCCGCATCGTTAAGCACCACCGCAAAAAAAGACGGCGATGATTATGTGCTGAATGGCGCCAAGGCGTTTATTTCCGGCGCGGGCGATACCGATATGTTGGTGTTGATGGCACGTACCGGCGGATCTGGTGCAGGGGGCATTTCCTGCTTTGCCGTGCCGGCGGATACGCCGGGCATTAGCTATGGCCGTAACGAAATGAAGATGGGCTGGAAAAGCCAGCCTACCCGGGCGGTGATTCTGGAAGACGCCCGCATTCCTGCGGACTGCCTGATCGGTGAAGAAGGGCAGGGCTTCCGTATCGCCATGGCCGGCCTGGATGGCGGGCGTATCAATATCGCCAGCTGCTCTCTGGGGGCGGCCCAGGCCGCGTTGCATCAGGCGCAGCAATACGTGCAGGAACGCAAACAGTTTGGGCAGGCCATTGGCGATTTTCAGACCGTGCAATTTACGCTGGCCGACATGGCCACGGAATTAGTGGCGGCGCAGCAAATGGTCCGTCTGGCGGCCTGGAAACTGGATCAGAATCACAGCGATAAAAGCATGTTGTGCGCCATGGCAAAACGCCTGGCAACGGACTTGTGTTTCAACGTCTGCAACCAGGCGCTGCAACTGCATGGTGGCTACGGCTATATCAGTGAGTATCCGCTGGAGCGTTATGTACGCGATGCGCGGGTGCACCAGATTCTGGAAGGCACCAATGAAATCATGCGTGTGATCATCGCGCGCAATGTGCTGAAAGATTTATCTTTTTTATAAGAGACGCAACAAGCAACATGCTGGCACGCGTGCATCCATGGTGCCTGAAGCGTGGTGCGATAATGACAAGGAGTGCGCTATGAAAATCGGATTCTTCGGTGTCGGTCATATGGGTGGGCCCATGGCCGCCAATCTGGTCAAGGCCGGCCATGAGGTGGTGGCGTTTGACCTGATGCCCGCCTTGCTGGAAACCGTCGTTCAGGAAGGCGCCAGGGCGGCGAGTAGTGCGGTTGATGCTGTCGCCGGCGTTGACGTGGTTGTTAGCATGCTGCCGTCAGCGGGTGCGGTTCGTGGTCTGTACCTGGGCGGCCAAGATAAGGTGGACGGGGGTGTGCTGTCGCACATTGATAAAAGCGCCCTGATTATCGACTGCTCCACCATCGATGCGGATACCGCCCGTGACGTGGCCGCCATTGCCCAGGAGCAGGGCAGGGTAATGATCGATGCGCCGGTCTCCGGCGGCGTTGGCGGGGCCAAGGCTGGCACGCTCACCTTTATCTGTGGTGGCCCGGAAGATGCCATCGATCGTGCCCGTCCAGTGTTGGAATGCATGGGCGCTCAGGTGTTTCGTGCCGGGGACAACGGTGCCGGCCAACTGGCAAAAATCTGCAACAACATGCTGCTGGCCATCCACATGATTGGCACCGCCGAAGCCCTGCAAATGGGCGCCGACCACGGCCTGGACCCCGCCGTTCTTTCTGACATCATGAAAGCCAGCTCCGGCGACAACTGGTCACTGGACAAGTACAACCCCTGGCCGGGTGTGATGGAAAACGTACCGTCATCCAAAGACTATGAAGGCGGCTTTGCGGTGAAGTTGATGAACAAGGATCTGGGGCTGGCGCTGCAGGCAGGTCTCAGTACCCAGTCCGCTACGCCCATGGGGAATCTGGCGAAGTCCCTCTATGCCGCTCACGGCAACCACGGGTACGCAGAGAAAGATTTCTCCAGTATTCAGCGGTTTTTTCGCCACAAAGAAAGCAAATAAAGCAATTGATAATGAATAATTAATAGTTAATAACGAAAGCAAAAAGGCCGCGCCATAGACTGTGGACGCGGCCTTTTGTTTTCAGTTGCCGAAGGTTTTGTCGCGAATTAATTATCTTCCGCTTGCCAAAGCCTATCCGGTTCATGGCCGAGAAACCGTGGCCGACGTTTGTTCGCCGCGTAGGGTTCACCACAGGCGTTGTCCCGGCGATTAAAAACAAAGAACACATTGCTGCGTGGGTCCGGTGACATATTGGCGTTGGAGCCGTGCAGGGTGTTGCAGTCAAATAGCAGCAGGCTGCCCGCCGGGCCGGTGGGGGCCTCGATGCCGTAGCGGTCTATCATTTTCGTCAGCGTGTGTTCTGAAGGCACACCGATCTGTTGGGTCTTCAGTGACTGCTTGTGATGTTCCTCCGGTGTTGGGCCCACACAGGGGATAAAGTGTTTGTGGGAGTCGGGGATCAGCATCAGGGGGCCGTTGAACAGGTGATTGTCCGTCAGAATGATGGAGGCGCTTACCGCATGCATGGCCGGCATGCCGTCTTCAGCATGCCAGGTTTCAAAATCTGAGTGCCAGTTGAATCCCTTGCCCTTGAATCCAGGCTTGTAGTTGATACGCGACTGGTGCACATAGTGGCCACCGCCGAGAATCTGCTCTACACGTTGAGTCAGGCGCGGATCGCGGGCCAGGTGCTGGAATGCCCGGTGCAGAAAGTGCACGGCAAACACAGACCGGATCTCCTGGCTGTCCGGCTCGGTGATCGTGAAAGGCTGGCCTCGGTAGTCATCCCGGTTGAGCAGCTCGCTCATTGCCTTGGTCAGCGTGGCTACCTCATCAGCCGGCAGAAAGCCGGGCTCGAACAGAAAGCCGTTTTCCTCAAAGCGATCAAGTTGCTGTTCAGTCAACGGGCCGGGCAGATGGCGGCCTTTTACCGTGTGCTCCCGGCGCTCGCGCCAGGGTTGTTCCGGGTGCTGGTGCAGCCGGGTGGGGTAGGGGTCGGCCGAAATCGGGGCCGGGCAAGTCAGGTTCTGCGCTGACATCAAATCACCTCCGTAATCTGGTGCAGAAATCAGAAACAGCCTTGCGATGAGGCTTCCTGGTTGTCTCCGTGGGTAACACATCCCCGCACGGCCGGGGCAGAAAAAGGCGCCACACAGGGCGGAGGCAGGGAGCCTGCCTGTGCGCACGCCCCGGCTAAAGCAGGGCCGGGTGCGTGAGACTAAGGGCTATAACGAGAGTTTCAACCCCGCGAGGGGCTGGATGCTTGTGAAAAGGGATGCCTGAAGCCGTGCAGTATGCACAAAGACGCCAGCCCCTCGCGCTTGCGCAATGGGGTGCCGGTGACGGGATTGTTCTTTCTGAGGAGAATTACCCCTCAGGGATGTCGGGCTCCACCAGTCTGGTCAGTTGCGCCAGTGATTCCTGCCAACCCAGGTAGCACATGGCTTCCGGAATCACCGCAGGGATATCTTCCTGGGTAATGCGAAGCTCCGTGCCGCAGGGTGCTTGGTCGAGGGTAATGGTTACCCGCATTTCCCCGGGCAGTTCGTCGCTGTCAAAACGGTCCGTGTGGCACAGGCGCTTGCCGGGTTCCAGCTCCAGGTATTTCACCGTGAAGGAATGTGATTCACCGGTACTGAAATTGGTGAACGACATCCGATATCCACCCCCAACGCTGGCGTCTATTTCATGCACGGTTCCCGTGAAGCCGTAGGGCGGCAGCCAGTATTCCAGTGCCTGTTTGTCAATGAATGCCTTGTACACCCGATCAGTGGGTGCCCGCAGTACTCGATGTAATGTGACGGTCCCCGTTGCTTCTGCCATGTCGGTCTCCTTAATCGTATTAACGGACGTGTTGTTACTGACCAGTCGAACTGGCATGGCGAAAATCGACAAGGTAGCCTGAAAAAATGTAAGTGAGTATCGGGGCAATAAAAACCGGAGTGACGCCTTTGGGCCTCGCAGTGCCATTGGAAAAACGTGAGCACCGGGAGCAGAGCGCGATGAGCGTCTTGTGTAGGTCGTATTAGGCGAAGCCGTAATCCGACATTACTGTAATGGGGCATATAGGCGAGCCTGAACGTTCAGGAAAGAATCTGGAGGAATGGAGTAAAGCACTGGGGTCAAGTCTCGAGCCGTGTGCAAGTGATCATGCGTACGCACGGGGCAAGACCTGACTCCAAGGTTCCCTCAAGCGTGCTTGTGACTAGTAGTCATCGTGCATGCGCCACCATCGATAGGGTGCGCTTTGTGGCCAGCCAGCGGGCGAGTCTTCCCACTGTTCCTGGCGACCGTACGGAGTGATATCCAACAGACGGAAATGGGTATCGAACAGCTCGCCACCACGATTGCTACTGAAGTAGGTGCGGTAGACCTGGTTGTCGTCGTCGCGGATAAACACGTTGATCGCAAACCCCTTGCCGGCGCCGAACGCATCCGCGAAATGCCGCTGGTGATCGGTATACCAGGGCGCTTGCCAGTGCATACGCTTTTGCAGGGCCAGAATCTCCTGTTGCGGCGCCGGTGAGGTGAACACGAACGTCGTATCCCTGGCGTTAACGTGGGCAAGATTATGGCCAATGTTGTCCATCACCATGGAACACCCCTCGCAGGGAGTGGCACCAGGCTCCAGCATGGCGCAATAGACAATCAATTGCCGACGCCCCGCAAACAGATCCTCCAGCCCTACCTCTCCTTGCGGTCCCGTGAAGGTGTAGTTCTCTTCCACGGGCACCATCGGTAACCGGCGGCGTTCGGCAGCCAGTTCATCCTGCATTCGGGTTAATGTCTTCTCCCTGGCAAGCAGGGCCTGTAGAGAGGTTTTCCACTCCTTTTGGGAGGTGATTTTCGGCAGCGCAGTTTTATCCGAGGTCATGAGCATGGCTCCTTTTTTCAGGGTGATTGACGTCATGATCGAATGGGCCTGGCTGATTTCGACACGGCTGTGACTCTGTCAGTGTATGCCGTTGGGGTTGTCAGTCAAAAGATGGAAGCTCTGGGGAAGGCGGAAGCATTGGGGGCAAAATCTGAATCCAAGGTTCCCTGACTGTCGATTATGCCCGAGACACATAAAACACTATAATCACTGGCTAATTTGCATCTACTCTAATTGTTAACTCTCCGCCTCAGGCCTGTAATTGTGAGCACCCGCCAGCGAAGCAAGAAAAGCCAGTCCAAACCGGTTCGCAAAGGCCTGCACCCGAGAAACCTGCATAACCAGGGCTATGATTTTCCTGCTCTGGTAACTAGCTACCCGGCGTTGGCCTCCCATGTGAAGCCGAATCCTTACGGCGACCTTTCCATCGATTTCTCAAACCCGTTGGCAGTCAAGACGCTCAACGCCGCCTTGCTAAACCGACACTACAACATTGCCGGTTGGGATATTCCGGACGGTGCACTTTGCCCTCCCATTCCAGGCAGGGCGGACTATATCCATTACATTGCCGATCTGGTTGGGCCTGAAAATCCCGACATCAAGCTGCTTGATATCGGCACTGGCGCAAACGGCATCTACCCGCTACTGGCCTGCCGGATTTACGGCTGGCAATGCGTCGGCAGTGACATTAACGCTCAGTCGCTTGCAAATGTGGCGGCGATTATCGCCAGCAATCCTGAGCTTAAAGACCGTTTTACGCTGCGCACGCAAAACGACAAGAACCACATTTTTGAAGGCATCATTCAGTCGGATGAGTGTTTCGATGTCAGCGTATGCAACCCGCCTTTCCATGCTTCGCAGGATGAGGCACTGAAAAGTAGCCAAATGAAAGCCTCGAACCTTGCGCGCAATCGCGGTGAGGAAAAGGCGACAACAAAGGCGCCGAATCTTAATTTTGGTGGTCAGGGCGCTGAGCTCTGGTGCAAGGGCGGCGAGCTGTTGTTTCTCAAGAAAATGGTAAGAGAAAGCCAGGTGTATTCCTCCCAATGCCGCTGGTTTACCAGCCTGGTTTCAAAAGCCGACAATGTCCGGCCGTTAAAGAAATTGATGCTGAAAGTCGGCGCCGTTGATATACGGGAAATAGAGATGAAGCAGGGGAACAAGGTTGCCCGAGTGCTGGCCTGGACATTTTCCGGTAGATGAACCGGAAATAGGGGTGTTGGGGGTCAAGTATTGCCTTTTGCTACTTGGGACACGGGGAAAGATCTGACCCTCGTTACTAATTTTTTTTTCTTATAATTGTATTTGTCCCTGATGCGGTGGGCGTATTACCTCGTAAACTTTTTCAATATCGTAGTGGCAATGCACTACTTCTTGGTCGTAACCATAAGATATTTCTTCGTAAAGCAATACTCGGAGTGCGTCACCCGGACGGACATCAATGGCGCGTTTTTGAAAGTCATAGAGCCATCCCGTGTGTGAGATCTTGGCATCGATCGAGTGCCCAGCGTACTGGAAAGACCACATCGATTTCCCGAGGTAATCCGGCTTTTTAACTTTAACCACCTGTCTCGAAGAGTGCTTTACCACTTCTTTCGTAAGCACGTCCCGTACAATATCGCCAGATATTTCTAAATCTCGGTTAAATGAAATTTTCTGACCATCGTATTCATAGGCGGCAGAATCATTGTTCTCAAGGTGCCCGAGACTATCTTGAATGGAGCGGACGCCTGACAAGAGGACATCGGCGCGAGGCGCGCCGTAGGCAGGCAGCTGTTTAATATTTGTATCTTCCGCAATCTTAGCGATCTCTTCTTCGAGATCTCTGACGTTTTCTCTGGTTACGGTATCATCTTGATCATTTAGCCAATGTAAAATTGCGTACTTTGCGCGAAGAAGGAAATGCCCTAAAACCTTTTTCCACTCACCATCTTTAAGCGCTTCATCAGGTACACCTGCGATCAAATCACGGAATCGTGCCTTTAGCGACCCTGTCTCAACTTCGTCCAGAACCAAGGAAGTATTCAGGGCTACATCAAATGAACTAAGAAGGTGCTCATCAAGAAATTCAAACGCTTTTATGAGATCGGACATCGTCCGAAAAACTCTAGTGGGATCACCGCTACCGCGTTCAAAGTCGATGGTAACTTCAAACGCACTTTCTTTATTGGTATCCATTCCTCTCCCTCAGTAATACCTTTTAACGCCTGCAGAATCCGAGCCCATGAAATGGAGACGAAGGCGCAATGTAATGGGTGTCGCTGTACCTACCCTGGTTAGGGATTTGTCCCATTTAAGTCCTCAATCTTTTCGTGTAGCTCTTCGATTCTTGCTGGTAGAACGAAAAAGTATTCGATCAATTCCTCTGCCAAATCCAGCATCAATTGAGAGACCTCCTGTGTCGGCTCGGCTTCCAAATCGAAATGCGCACCCAGGTTGCCTCCCTTGCGGATAGCATCTGCAATCTTCAGTATCGGTTCCGAAAGATCCTTCGTTTCGGGAAGCTTTGCTACTTGCTTGGCTAGCGGAAGAGACTGGTATTCCGGTGGAAGTAAGGATTTGGTTGCACCCTCTAGAAGCCTGCGAGTTAGTACAGCGGTCGCTCCTCACTCTTGAGTATTGAATACATTTATCGCTGAGACATAAGCTCGCTTAAGTGGATCATCCAAGCCCTCTCCATCCACAATTTCAGGGAGAGCCTCTCTTCCCGGTGGTTTGGCATGTATGTAAAGCTGTTCTTCACTGGCAAGGATTCCCGCTTCCCCTTTATGATTTAGCAAGAAAAACATGGCGGGTGTTTGGCATGCTGGACATCGAACTACCGCTATTCTTGTGTTCTGTGGCGCAGGACTCCATCTCACTGTCGCGAATGAGACTAGACGCCCGCACTCTGGACACTGAGAGTCGATTGACGACGGCAGAAAAAAGGAAGATTCCTTTTTCCATCTCGGGATTTGATCATTCGACAGTCGATACATAGATTGCCTTAACGCCGCCATAAGCGGCCGAGTGAAACGAGGTCTGGCGCACAAAGTGCGCGAACTTAATGGCTTGGTTATGCAGCATTGCGGAGTACCCTGACCATTGGCTGTGTCCTTAGTGCTGCCCCTTTCCTCAGTTCTTCAGCCTCTCCCGACGGTACAAAGCCCGCGGAGCAATACAAGCTAACAGCCGCGTCGTTGACTGTAGTGACAGATAGAGCCAGCGATTCACAGCCTCTAGCTTCAGCCCAAGCAGTAATACGATCAAGGAACGACTTAGCGATACCTTTTCCTCTTGCCTCCGGCGACACCCACATTTGATAGACATGGGCTACATTTGACTCTGGTTCATGTATCAAGCCCCATGAGAGGCCGACTGGAATTCCATCACATTCCGCGACCAAGGGCAGAGCATTCTTTGCGCGTTCAGTTGTCTCTAAACGAGATTGCCATTCAGAATCTGGGAATAAAGCCTCGCGCTCATACGTAGACCCGAATGAATCAGGAGAATCTGCCAACGATGCCAGTCGGGTCAACTTGTAAGTCGCCCAATCTTCGGGGCACAGTGTTCCGATTCTAAATTCACTCATACCATAGTCTTTCTGCATAACAGTTTATTAATTAGAAATTTCCGTATAACCCTATTCCTTATAACTCTGAAACCTTCCCCTAGCGCCCTATCAAAAAATCCTTCAAGAGCAATGCAATAGCTGACAATGCTAAATGCCTCGCATGGAGTTCAAAGGAGCCTTTCTTTGAACTCCTGAGCAGGTGTTCCAGACACAATGCAAACAAAGTGCTTGATAATAATGGGCTTGTAAAGTCAGGCGTGGTCGAGCACCAGCCTTTCCTCTGAAAACAAAAAAGCCCGCACGCAGCGGGCTTTATGTTGGTAAATCGTCACTATTCAGGCAGCTTGCGGCTTCTCGTGCATCCGGTTGGCCCGTCGGAAGGTGCCGAGATCATTGAACCGCACCCCATTCTCCTTCAACACCCCATGAGCTCGCTTGGCGGTCATCTGCCGTACGTGGAAGGGGTCGCGGATCACAAGCGGGGGTTTTTACGCCTTGCCGGTGCGTTCACGGTGGGGGCAGCCCGGCCAGCAACAGGGGCGGCGTTTGCCGGCGGTGAGATTTTCCTGGGCACGGGTAATGCGACCCCGTCGGGTGTCGGCTTTCTTGGCGTCTTCTATCCAGCAGATCCACTCGTTGCGCGCCAGTGGGGTGATGTCCTCCCACTGGGTGAGCATGGCTGGATCGGTTTGCAGGGTTTGCCGCAAGTCGTCGGGCAAGGCGTGGACGACGCCACCGCTGATGGTGCTGTTTTTCATGATGGCCTCCTCCCTGTTGCCGCCACGGTTACCCGGTTTGCTGGTTGTGGTTGGTTCTACGTCTACATATTTTCAGACGTTGGCATAATTGTGCAGATGATGCTCTGAAAAATCCCACAGTTTTTTTGCGACGTCTGTATTGCCCGCTTCTGCTGAAGGCCGTGCGGCCCGGCAATGGGAAAAATAGCCGCCAGCGATGTCTTCAGCATTGTCATGGGTGGCACACAGGACGCTGGTGGCGGCGCCTTGATGCGGTGTTTTGGTGAGGGGGCTGACCAGTGTGAAGAGTGCCTGGGTCAGCCAGGATTCACGGCCGAATCCGGTGGTGACCAGCGCGCCGGGGTGTACGGCGCAGGCGGTGAGGCCCTGGCTGCCATAGCGCTGCTGGAGTTCCAGTGACATCAGTGCGTTGCACAGCTTGGCCTGGCCATAGGCATTGAAGGCGGTTATGCGGTTCTGTTTTTTGGCCACAAGCAGGTTGTCGAAGTTCAGCCGCAACGGGTACCGGTGTGATTCGCTGGAGACCATGACGATACGAGGGGCTGGCGCCTTGAGGATGGTGTCGAGCAACCCTTTGGTCAGCATGAAATGGCCCAGGTGGCAGACGGCCACGGTTCGCTCGATTCCCTGATCGGTTAGCAGGTATTTGGTCGACATGGAGCCGGCATTGCAGATGAGTATGTCCAGATGAGGAATGTGCTCACGTTGGGCAATATCCTCCAGACAGGCTTGGATGCTGGCTGGATCAGCAAGGTCCAGAGAGACCAGTTCAACCTGGGCATCGGGGTGGTCGCGGCGAATGCTGGAAATGGCATCTTCGCCAAGGGTTGGATTTCGGCAGGCCAGGATAACAAGCGCCCCGGCTGCAGCCAGAGAGCGGGCGGTTTCATAGCCAATGCCGCCATTGGCGCCGGTCACCATGGCGATTTTCCCTGACAGGTTCTTTCCTTCCAGCACTTGGTCGGCAGTGCTGTTGCGATTGAATGTGGATGACAGCGTCATGATGATCCTTTCCCCTATTCTGTTGGCCGGTGTGTGTGCAAGGCGTGTCTGGTTGCTTGTGTATCAGCGTTGATCAAGCCGGATGAACGGCTGTACCTGCTCCAGTTCAAAGGCCAGCTCCAGCAAAGTGCGTTCCTCGCCGTGGCGGCCGTTGAGCTGGACGCCGATGGGCAGGCCGTTGTCGGCCTGGCCCAGCGGCAGGGACAGGCCCGGGCTGCCGGAGGCGTTGTTGGCCGGGGTGAAGGTGGTGTAGCGCAGCAGGCGTTCCAGCTGGGTGTCGAAGTCCACATCGGCGCCCAGATAGCCCAGTTCCGGCGTGGTGTGGGCGAGCACCGGGGTGAGCACCACGTCGTACTGGTTAAATACTTCTGCGTAGCGGGCCTGGCTCTGGCGAAGCTGGCGCAGCATGCCGGGGGTTTTCAGGAAGCGTTGACGGTAATAGCCGGCCAGGCCCTGTGAAAGCGGGTCCAGTTGCTGGCCATCGAATCCCTGGGGGAAAAGAGCGCGGCCGAATTTACTGACGAAGAACGCGAGCATGGCCCAGTAAAGCAGGAAGTCGTCCACAAACCGTTGGGGCAGGTCGATGTGGGCCACGTCCACATGGTGGCCCAGAGCGGACAGCTGTTTGGCGGTGGCTTCCACGGCGGCACGGGTTTGCGGGCAAGTGGGGTCGCCGGCGATGGAGTCCACCATCAGGCCGATGCGTAGCCGCTGTTTGCTGGGGCCGGTGACGTGCCCGATAGCGGGTAGCTTGCTGTTGCGATAGTACTTTTCGGCTTCAGCGAAGAAGTTGGCGGTGTCGCGCATGGTGCGGGTGAGCACGCCATCGCTGATGATATTGACCGGCAAGGCTTTGGCGGCTTCCTGGGTGACAAGGCGCCCACGGGTACTTTTCAGGCCCACAAGGCCGCAGACCGCTGCGGGGATGCGAATGGAGCCGCCGCCGTCGTTGCCGTGGGCAATGGGCACGGCGCCTGCGGCCACCAGTGCGGCGCTGCCGCCGGAGGAGCCGCCGGCGGAGTGGTTCAGGTGCCAGGGGTTGCGGGTGGCCGGGGCGTGAGCCATCTCGGTGGAGGCGGTAAAGCCGAAGGCGGGCAGGGTGGTCTTGCCTAGCAAGTTAAAACCCTGAGCCAGATACTGCTTCGCCAGTACGCTGGTTTTCTTCATGGGCTTGCCGCCCACGGCGGCACTGCCGTGGCCGGTGGGTAGGCCGCGCAGGTCGATATTGTCCTTGATCAAGCTGGGAACGCCGGCAAAAAAGCCCTCAAAATGCTTGTTGTTTGCCCGTTCTCGCGCTTCTGCATAGGTGTCCAGCACCAGCCCGTTGAGGGTGGGATTGACCCGCTGCAAGCGGGCGATGGCGGCCTCGGTGGCGTCGGTTGTGCTGATGTCGCCGCGCTGCAGGCGTTCTGCCAGGGCGGTGGCATCATCGGTGCCCAGGGCGTCATCGGTAAAGGCGTGAAGCGTGTGCTGTGTCATGGTCTCTCACGGGCAGGTTGTTATTTTGCACGAATGTACCAACTTGGCGCGAGCCAGGCAGGGGCGGATCGGGCCAATCGGGTTGGCGGCAGAGGTTTTCAGGGGCGGGCCCGTTCCACGCGCTTGTGCTGGGCGAGCAAGTGGCGGGCCAGGGTGGTCAGTTCGGCAATGCTGCCGACCACGGCATCCGGGCGGTGGGGGTGTTTGACCGTGTGCGGAAAAATCTTGTCCAGCCAGGCCTGATCCCAGCCCGCGCCATTGTAGAAAATGGAGGTGACGCCGGCTTCCTTGGCGGCAATCACGTCGGTGGTGCTGTCGCCCACGTACCAGCAGCTTTCGGCGGGAGGCCTGTTGAGCATCTCCATGGCCTTCAACAGCATCTGTGGTGAGGGTTTGCGTTTTTCCACATCGCTGCCGCATACCACGACATCGAACAGGTCTTCCCAGCCGGTGCCGTCTACCAGCGCCAGTTCATGCTCCAGAAATTCCCGTTTACGGTTGGAGATCAGCCCGGTTTTTACGCCCAGCTCACGCAGGTGTTCCAGTTGCGGTCGAATGTCCGGTTCCAGTGGATGCACCTCGGCCACGTATTTTCGGTAGGCCTGGTCAAACGCCTGGTGGGCGCGCCCTTTGGCATCCTGATCACTGCCGAACAGCACTTCGAAAATATCGGTGCGGGAAATCTTCCGTTGAGACACGATTTTCGGGTGCAGCCGATGGTGATCTTTCACATAAATCAGCAGCTTGGCGTCTTCAATGGTTTTGGATTCATCCGGGTCCAGCAGCCGGTCCCACAGGTCGAGATTTTCTAGTTGGGGAAGGATGTCATCCACGGCGTGATACATGGCGTCATGGGTATCCACCAAGGTGGCATGCCAGTCGATCAGGATGACATCGGGGCGCGCATGGGGCAGTTGAAGGATGCTCATTATGAGGTTGCCCGTGGGTTGTGAGTAGTGGGTTATATCCTGGTCACATTGGCGTGTCGCCATGCCGTTAAGCTTAACCACCAGTATAGACAACCGCGTGTGTTTTTTAAGGCTCTGTAAGACGTGTCACCATTTTGAAAAGCTTTGGGTGGGACTATCGTGACACTCTGTAAAATTTGTGCTTCTATCGGAGGCGGATCACTGGTTTAACGTTGCAGCTCGGGGTGCTCAACAGTTCTGCCCGGGAATGGCGGCGATTAACAAAACAATGAACAGGGATGATGATCATGGGTACTCTCGCTTCCAGGCGCACCCTCGGTACAGCGCTGCTTCTTGCTCCTCTCACTTGCTTGGCGGATTCCTCTTTCGAAGTTTACGGCTTCGGGATGGTGGATTATGTACAGGCGTTTGATCGACCCAATCCGGATTGGGTGGGGGCGTTGCGCCCCAGCCGTATTCCCACCAACGCGTCCTCCGTTGGCAGTGACGGCCAGGCCACGTTGAGTGTTCGCCAGAGCCGTCTGGGTGTGAATGCCAGCACCATGGCCGGTGACAGTGAACTGACTACCAAATTCGAATTCGATATGTACGGCGTCGGCCCGGATGAGGGTCAGACGACGATTCGTTTGCGTCATGCCTACGGCGAGTGGAAATCCATTCTGGCCGGGCAAACTAACAGTGTCTTCATGGACGGGGATGTGTTCCCTAATGTGATCGACTATTGGGGCCCGTCCGGCATGGTGTTCCTGCGTAATCCGCAGATTCGCTGGACGCCGGTGCAGGGCGACCAGACCGTGGCAGTCGCGATTGAAACTCCGGGTAGCGGGGTAGATAACGGGCTGGATCCGAATACCACTGCGGGTGATAACGAATACCCTGATCTCACTGCGCACTTCCGCCAGGTTGGCGATTGGGGGCACTTCCAGGTAGCGGGTATCTTGCGCCAAGTGGGCTATGACACTCCCGGCGCTCCCGATGGGAGCCCGGACGACAGCGAGCTGGGGTGGGGCGTTAACCTGACCACGACGATCAATTTGCTGGAAAAAGACCGCCTGATTCTGGGTGTAGTTCATGGTGATGGTATTTCCAACTACATGAACGACGGTGGGGTCGATATGGCGCCGGATGGTAATGCCATTGATCCGGATTACCAGGTGGTGCCACTGACCGGCCTGATCAGTTATTACGAACATGCCTGGAATGACCGTTACAGTTCCGCTATTGGCTATAGCTCTACCGAAATCGACAACACGGATTTCCAGGGCCCGGATGCCTTCAATAAGGGCGAGTATGCCTCCACCAACTTGCTCTATACCCCTAATGACAAGGTAATGATGGGGGTGGAATACCTGTTTGGTAAGCGCACCGCCAATGACGGTGACAAGGGTTACGACCGCCGTGTCCAGTTCAGCGTCAAATACAGTTTTTCCAGTGGCAATCTGCTTTAAGTGGAAGCCGGAATCTCTCAGAGGGAGCATGAGTAATGCAATATTCACGTAAGTTCTTCAGCCTGTTTTTTGCCGGTATGCTGGCGGTGGCAAGCGCCAGCTGCTCGGCAGAAAACGAGGCGCCAGCGGCGTCTCCGGTGGACAGCAAGCTCACCGAAAAGAACATCAATGCCGAATTGAAAAAGGCCTACGACAAGTACAAGGGCCTGAAGGAAGGCGCCAACGCGGATTACATCCCGGCGCTGGACAAGGTGGATTCCAACATCTTCGGTATCGTGTTGGTGACGGTGGACGGCAAAGTCTACACCGTGGGTGATATCGAATCGGAAGTGTCCATTCAGTCCATCTCCAAGGTCTTCACCATGGCCAAGGTGACAGAGGAAAAAGGCATTGATGCCCTGCCCAAGAATGTGGGCGTAGACGCCACCGGCCAGGTATTCAATTCCATCTATGCCATCGAGCAGAACCAGGGCCATGAAATGAACCCGTTGGTGAATGCCGGTGCGATTACCACCACCAGCATGGTGCAGGGCAAGAGCTACAACGAAATCTGGAACAAGATTCTCGGTTATTACAGTGATTTTGCCGGTCGGGATTTGACCGTGCTGGAAGATATCTACAAGTCGGAAGCTGCCACCAACCAGCGTAACCAGGCGATTGCTCACCTGATGTATGCCTACGGCCATATAGAAGGCGACCCGCTGCAGGCCACCGACATTTATACCCGTCAATGCTCTGTGGGTGTCAACACGAAGGATCTGGGGATGATGGCAGCCACTCTGGCCAATGCAGGCACCAACCCGGTTACCGGTAAGTCGCTGGTCAACCCGGAAGACATGCCGGAAATTCTGGCGGTGATGGCGACGGCCGGGCTGTATGACGATGCGGGCAAGTGGTTGTACAAAACCGGTCTGCCTGCCAAGAGTGGTGTGGGCGGTGGTATTATTGCCGTTTCCCCGGGCAAGTTCGGCATCGCGGCTATTTCCCCGCCGCTGGATGCGGCCGGTAACAGCGTACGTGCCCAGAAAGCCATTGCTGATATCTCCGCAGCGCTGGGGGGCAACCCGTACGAAGCCGCACCTTATGGTAAGTAATGAAAAAAGTCGTTGTTAATGGCTGGCCGGTAATGGCCGGCCGACCTTTCTCGTCTGGCAGTGCTTCCTGCCAGACAACCAAACAGGCAGCCTTCTGGGCTGCCTGTTTGGTTGTCGGCACCTTTCCTGCCGTCGCCTTTGCAGCGGACCAAACCTTTGACACGGCCAGTACCCCGCCGGAGATCTGGCAACCGCCCAGCTTTGATGTGCAGCAATGGGACTGGATTCAGCTGGATACTGGTGAGTGGGTGAAGGGCCGTATAAAGGTCTTGCATGAAGAGTCGGTGGAAATCGACAGTGATCATTTCGATCTGATTTCGATTGACTGGGAAGACGTGGCCTATATCCGCACGGGGCGCGTCATGTCGGTGCTGCTGGATGGCGGTGAAGTGATCCTGGGGCGTTTAACCACGGAGCGGGGCAAACTGCTGGTGGGCGGTGAACCGGTTGAGTTTCCGCAGGTCGTGGGTATTGCCTCGGCTTCACCCAGAGAGTTTGATTTGTGGACCGCAGATGTTTCGGTGGGCCTGAATTTCCGCAGTGGTAACGTGGAACAGAAAGACCTGAACACCAAGGTTTCACTGAAACGCCGCACGGTAAAGAATAATACCAAGATGAGTTATACCGGTAACTATTCGGAATCGGAGTCCGAGCAGCTGGCCAATAACCACACGGCGAGCCTGAGTCATGATTATCGGATCAGCCATAAGTGGTTTTTCAGGCCGATTCAGGCGGAATATTACCGTGATCCGTTCCAGAACCGTGAAGCAGAATGGACGGTAGGTTTTGGTGCGGGGTACCAGATTTTTGATACGCCGAAGCTGGATTGGACGGTCTCGGCCGGTCCCGGCTATCAGCGTACCGAGTACGTGGACGTGGCGCCCGGCGAAGACCGTACCGTGTCTACGCCTGCATTGCTGTTGGGCACTTATTACGATCAGGATATTACCGACAATATCGATTTCCAGATTGATTACCAGGTGACCTTGACGGAAGAGGACGCGGGCCGTGCCAAGCATGACTTCTATATGGCGCTGGACGTGGATCTGACCAGCCGTCTGGACCTGAGGCTGGCGGGTACCTGGAAGCGGATTGAAAGCCCGCAACCAGACAGCGACGGCATTACCCCGGAAAAAGACGACTTTACCGCTACCCTGGGGCTTGCCCTGGAGATATAAGTGGTGAGGTGACGTGCGCGACGCCGAATGCCTGGCGTCTTCTCCGTTTATTCAAAACCGCAAAATAGAGAGAGTGTTGTCTGTGGCAGGCTGCCTGCAGCCAGGCTGGCTACAGGCATCCTTTGTACCGGTAAAATTAAAGCTGGCCCAGCACCGTGTCGGCGCTGCTTTTGTCCACGCCTTTGGCGTCCACACCGATGTATTCCACCACGCCATCGTTGGCGATCAGGGCGAAACGCTTGCTGCGCATCCCCATGCCGCCACCGGTGGCGTCCAGTTCCAGCCCCAGCGCCTTGGCAAACTCGGCATTGCCGTCTGCCAGCATGGTCAGGCGCTCGGCGTTCTGGTCTTTCTGCCAGGCATCCAGCACGAAAGCGTCGTTAACAGCCATGCAGGCAATGGCATCCACCTTGTCCAGCAGGGCGTCGGCATTCACGACAAAGCCGGGCATGTGGGTGTTGGAGCAGCCGGGCGTGAAGGCGCCGGGTACGGCAAACAGCACCACCTTGCGACCTTTGAAAAATTCCCCGGTGTTGAGGTCTTCCGGGCCGTCTGGGCCGTTGGTTTTCAGGGTGATGGAGGGAAGGGTATCGCCAACTGCAATGCTCATGATTCGCGTCCTTGGCTTGAGAATGGACACTCACTGTAGCAAAGAGACACGGACAAAAAAGGGGGTTTACGGACAGAGAGGCAAACCACCGCCACAGGGGCCTGTGAATGTGGCTTGTCCGCTGGTGTTGAATGCGAAACAGGTTCAGGGTAACTATCTGTTGAATCAGGCAAAAGGAGAAAGTTGTGGGTCAGACAATAGTCATTACCGGAGCGAATCGCGGAATCGGCCTTGCCATGGCGCAGGCGTGGTGTGCCAGAGGAGATACCGTGCTGGCCACTTGCCGCCAGCCCTCTGCAGCGCTGTTGGAAAGCGGCGCCAAAGTGATCGATGGCGTGGATGTGAGCACCGCGGACGGGGTGATGAACCTGCAGAATGCGCTGGGCGAGATCCCGGTAGATGTGCTCTATAACAACGCCGGCATCATGTGCAGTGAAACGGTGGACGCCATGGATTTTGACGCCATGCGCGACCAGTTTGAGGTCAATACGCTGGGGCCGCTGCGGGTCACCACGGCCTTGCTGGGCAACCTGCATGCGGGCAGCAAGGTGGGCCTGATGACCTCGCGAATGGGGTCCATGGCGGATAATACCTCCGGCGCCAAATACGGCTACCGGGCCAGCAAGGCTGCCCTGAATGCGGTTGGCAAGTCCCTGGCGGTGGATTTGGCGGCGCGCAGCATTGCGGTGGCGATTCTGCACCCGGGCTGGGTGCAGACTGACATGACCCGGCAGAGCGGTAATCTGACGGTGGAAGAAGCGGCCAGCGATCTGATTGCGCGGATGGACGCCCTGACCCTGGAAAACAGCGGGACCTTTTGGCACTCCGATGGCAGCGTGCTGCCCTGGTGATGGGGTTGCGTTCCCTGAATACAGAAGAGGGTTTCACCGAATGCTGATGGAGAACAAGTCATGACGCACGCTGTGCGCTTTCAACATCCACGCTACACCATTCGCCGCAAGTTCTTCCGGTTCTTCGGTGATGCGTTCCACCTTTATACGGATGATGGGGAACTGGCGCTTTACTCCAACATGAAGCGCTTCCGCATCCGCGAAGACATCCGGCTTTACGCGGACGAAAGTCAGGACCAGGAGTTGCTGCGAATTTCCACTCGCAGCATTTTCGATTTCGCTGGCGCCTATGACGTACATGATTCGCAAAGCGATGAGCATGTGGGGACGCTGCGGCGGTCGGGCTTCAAGTCGTCGTTCCTGCGCGATCACTGGACCTTTCTGGATAGTGGTGGCCAGGAAATCGGTACCCTGCAGGAAGACTCCATGCTCAAGGCACTGGTGCGCCGCTATATCGAAGCGTTGGCTTTTTTCTTTCCGCAGCACTACCACGCCACCGTGGGGGAGAGCCCCGTAGCCGAGTATCGCCAGCGCTTCAATCCCTTCATTCTGAAGCTGGATGTGGATTTCAGTGCCGATCGTGAGGGCCGGCTGGACAAGCGCTTGGGGATTGCTGCCGGGGTGTTGATGTCTGCCATCGAAGGCCGGCAGGAGTGACACGACAGGGGGCTGCCTGCCCTTTGCCGAAGCCTCGGGGCTAAGACGAAAAAAACCGGACAGGGCTACCTGTCCGGGAAGGTTTGTTGTCGTTGGCAGGATCAGCGGCGGCGACGCAACCCGCCGCCGATCAGCAGGATAAGGAAGGGCAGCAGCGCTCCGATACCGAAGGCGCCACCGCCTCCACCACCACCGCTGCTATAGGACGGCCGGTTGCTGGTGTACATGGGCTGGGCGGTGTCCGCACGGTTGCTGGTGGGGGCGTTAGCCTGACGCTGGGCCTTGGCCAGTTTTTCGATTTCCCGGCGTTTGGCGTTGCGGCGGTCGATACCGTATTCGGCGAACACTTCGTCGCGCAACACCACCATGGAGGTGTAGTTGGTAACCAGGCCGTATTCCAGGCCCAGATCCACGATGCCCTGTTGCAGGTCCTTTTCCTCCCCGAAATAATTAATCTCCTGCTGCATGTCCTGGATGGTGGCATAGGCCCACAGGCGTTCCAGCTCCGGGTTGTCACCGCCCTGGGCGGGGAAATTGAAGCGGGTTTTGTACTGCTTGTTTTGGCCCGCCACGTTGGCACGCAGGGTGACTTTTGCCGGGCCGTCGCCCCAGTAATGGCCGAGCAGCACGATTTGACGGCCGTGGTAAATGCTGCCGATGCGCTGGGGCTGGAGATCTGCGGTACGTACCCCGTCGATATCGATTTCAACGTCATTCATGGCCTGGTGGGTGAGCTTGGCAGTGGCGTTAAGAATCTGCCCGGCGATGTCATCGCTGTTGGAGACGCTGATGGCAAAGCCGTTGCTGGCATTGGTCATGGCGGTAAGCATGGGCCGGTTGGCGCTGTTACCCATGACAAAAGTGAACAGACGAACGTCGTGGTTTTCCAGCAAGTCGATAAAATCTTTTTGCTGGGTTTTGCCCACGTTGGCCACACCGTCGGTGACCAGCACGATGCCGGTGGGGCGGTCTGCGTCCAGTGGGTTCAGGGCCAGGCTCAGGCCGCCGAACAGGTTGGTACCTCCCCGCGACTGGAGCTGCATGACCTTTTTCGTGTACTGGCGAATATTGTTCGGGGTGGCGTCTACAAAGCCACTGGTGAGTTCTTCGGCACGGTCATCAAACAGCACGATACGGAAGCGATCGCCGCCGCGCAGTTTGCCCAGTGCCTGGCTGACGCCGTCGCCCAGGGTGGCCAGTTTGGCGCTCATGGAGCCGGAAATATCCAGTACGAACACCCAGTCGCTACCGGTGGTGATCGGGGGCAGATCATCACCGGGGGTGATGCTGAGCATGAAGGTGCCACGGTCCTTGCCCGGTGCCTTGTAGGCCACCAGATCCACGCTGCCGGGAAGGTCCTGCTGGTGGCGCCAGTAGACCACGATGTCCTGGTCCAGGGTGAAGGCATTGGCCGGTTGGCCGTTGGCAGCCGGTGGTGCGAAGTTGGGGTTCTCGCTGTTTGTTTCTTCTTCACTGCTGGCGGTGGCCGTGCGGTTGTCCAGTGTTACCTGCCATTGTTGTGGGCCCAGCTGCTGGATCTGTGCCTGGGGATGTTTGGGCAGCCGCAGTGCATCCACCGGGTAGCCGCTGCGCAGGTTCAGGGTAAAACTGAAGTGTTCTTCAACGCTGTCGTTGGCGGTCCAGAAGGCCAGCTTCTTCTCGTCCACGCCGCCTTCCTCCAGCGGGTACACATAACGGCCGATGCCGGTATCCACGGAGGCAGGCTGCATGTAGACCAGCCGCACCCGGGTATCCTGACCGGCGCGCACAGGCTGCACCTTCACATCAAACGCCTTGTAGCTGTCTTTCTCGGTGAGCCCGGCTTCACGGCCGGCGGCTTTTTCCTGCTCGTATACCTGGCGGGCCTGCTCTTTTTCCAGCACTTCACCGATCACCGGTTTGTCGTCGATCCATACGGTGAATTCGGCCACGGTGCCTTTTTCGGGAACCGGAAAGCGGTAGTAGGCTTCCAGGTCCTGATCATTGGGGTTGTGGAACACCTGCTCGACTTCGGTGATGGCATAGCCGTCTTCCACATCCACAGTGACATGCTGTTCGCGGATCTGTAGCGGTGGCAGGTTGCTGTCGACGGGGGCCATCAGCCCGGCGGCGATGCTGTGCTGAGTGGCGGTCAGGGCGCTGAGTGTCAGCGCCACCGTGGCGAGAAGACGTTGGAATCGATTCCTGAAACCCATGAGGATTCTCCTTGTTATCGGTCATGGGCTACGTTGTACGCGCTGGCGTCTCTTTTGTTAAACAGTGTTCATTAACAAGACATGTCGCAAGGTGTTCAATAGAACGCGAATGTGGGTATTACCCGTTATGGATCAGTTGTTTACGTGTGGCATCGACTAATGCAGCGAAATCCGGGCGGGCAATGACGGCCAGCACCAAAGTGTAGACGCCGTTGAGCAACGCGAGCAGCACATCCGCCTGCATCAGGCTGAGGGCGATCACCCCCATGGAAACCGCATCCAGCATGCCCAGCAGCATGAACATGCTGGCCTGCACTTTGGCAACCGCCTGATCGTCGGAAGGGTCGGCGGGGGTAACGGTCTGGGCCTGGCGGCCGGCGATGGCTGAGGGGGATAGCAGCACATTACGCAGTGGTCGTGCTACCACCAGCATCAAACCCATAGCCCCCATGGCGCCCATGCGCAGGGTTTCCTGCGGCAGCAGATCAACGGAGGCGGTGTAGTTACCAAACCAGACCAGTCCGGCGATGGCGATCCCGATCAGCATGGGGGCGGAGAGCACTAGAAACCAGAACATATTAAGCCGCTGTACGGCGGAAGTGGACGCGGACATAAGTGATTCCTGTAATCGGTTACTGATGCTTGAGCGGTTGAATAGAACGGTGTGGTTTAGTCCCTGAAATTATTGAACTGCAGCGGCGTTTCGATTTTTGATTCCCGCAGCAATGTCATTACTGCCTGCAGGTCATCGCGCTTCTTGCCGTTCACCCGTACCTGATCACCCTGGATCGAGGCCTGCACCTTGATCTTGCTTTCCTTTATTTGCTTCACAATCTGCTTGGCAACGGGTTGATCGATGCCCTGGCGGAAGGTCAGGGTCAGCGAGAAGGTTTTGCCGCTGTGTTCAGGCTCTTCCGGTTTGTCGGCGCCGGCGGCGCTGATGTTTTGTTTCAGGCAGGCTTTGCCGAACAGTTCTTCCAGCTGGCGAACCTGAAAATCGGATTCGGTTTTTAGGGTAACGGCCAGGCCGTTCTGCTCGATGCTGGCCTCGACGCCGCGGAAATCGAACCGGGTGGAAAGCTCGCGGTTGGCGTTATCCACCGCGTGGCGAAGGGCGACTTCATCAATCTCGGAAACAATATCGAAAGACGGCATAAGGGGTCCTGTCGGCAGTAATGAGCGTGTCTTGATGGGCAATTATACAGAGGCAGACCGGTGACAGGGCAAGTCGGGGTGGTTGTCGTCAATGCGGGTGCGGTGGGCTATCCGATATACTGCGGTGCTCTGTTACGCTGCGGCCCGGTCCGCAGGACGAAAGATAACAACCATTTGAGGGTAGGGTATGCAGAACCAGTCCACAGGCGGGCCATCCCGTGTGCCATTGGGGCAGCGAATCGGCCAGGCTCTGCTGCGGCTCACCGGCTGGACAGCCGGCCCCTTCCCGGATATCGACCGTGCAGTGATTGCCGGCGGCCCGCATACCTCCAACTGGGATGGTGTGCTGGCGTTGGTGAGCCGCTCCGCGCTGCAGAAAGACGTCAACGTGATGATCAAAAGCAGCCTGTTCAAGGGGCCGTTGGGGGCGCTGTTGCACGCGTTGGGGGCCATGCCGATTGAACGGGGCAAGGCCGGCGGTATGGTTGAGCAAACTGTGGCGGCGTTTGCAGAGCGTGAGAAACTGCTGATCGCGGTGACCCCGGAAGGCACCCGCAGCAATGCAGACCAATGGAAACTGGGGTTCTATCACATTGCCCGCCAGGCCAACGTGCCGATTATTCTGGCGTTGGCGGACTACAAGGCAAAGACCTTTTCGTTCCCCGTGGTGATTTATCCCGGCGATGATATGGAAGCGGATCTTCAGCAGATCTACTCGCACTTTGCGCGAGCGACGCCGCGCCATGCGGACAAGCTCTCTGCGCCAGTCTCTGCGGCAAAAGCGGCGCGTGAGGCTGACGCGCAATAACCGCATGCTGGGTCAAGACGTCTTTGGCGAGTGGGTGTCGGAACGTAAGAAGGGAGAAGTGGGCAGGCCTCGAACCGAGAGGCCTGCGGGGTGGTTTTAGAATGCCAGCACCATATCGGTGGTGAAGGCCCAGCCGTTACCGCCCAGCTGGAATGGCACACTGCTGTACCCCACCGGTGAATCCTTCAGGTAGAGGCCCTGCACGTTGAAGCGGAACTCCTTGCGTTTGAACGGGAACCAGTTGAAGCCCACGCTCAGGTCGTGGGGCGTGCCGTACTCACCCTGGATCTCGGAATAGGCCACATAGGGTTGCAGGGTTTTCGGGATGGCCATCATCGACGCCTGTACCTGGTACCCCTTGTCGTCCAGTTCGTCCACCGGCAGTGGCCCGTTGGCATCGAACTTGTCCACCCAGCGATGGTAGAACTCGGCCTCCAGGAACCAGCCCCGGTATTTCAGGCCCGCATTGGCGGCGGCCATCTGGTAGGTGGCCTGGTCGATGGCGGTGCCGTTGTTGAACGGATCCGCCTGGAAAATCAGGGTGCCGTCGGACAGCCGAATCTGGGAATTTTCGAACGAGTTTGTACCGGGCTGCGCCTGGGCATCTTCACGGCTGTGGGTGAAGTGAATGCCGAAACGGGTGGCCAGCTGTTCGTGGAACTCGTAGTCCCCCAGGCCTTCGCCCGGGCCATATTCCCCGGTGGTGGGCATCCACCACAGGGCACCCGATGCGGTGTTGAGTCCGTCATCCAGCTGACTGCCGCTGACCCCCAGTTGGCTCAGGTTGTTACCGAGCATGGCGCGGTACATCAGCCCTTCGGCAATTTCACCTTCCGCCCAGATACCGGTGGTGTATGAGCCGCGGAAGAATTCATCCGCAATGGTGCGATGATCGTTCTTCAGCCAGTTCGGGAAGGTGTAGTTGGTGGAGCGCGTGGACGGCAAGGCACCGATACCGGCATAGAGTTTGAACGCCGGGTTGAAGTGGTACCCCAGGTTACCGGCCACGACCACCTGTGCCGGGTCGCCCTGGCTGGTGTTGGACGTCCACGTGTAGAAGAGGTAATGCAGCTTGGGATCAAAGATCCAGCCCCTGAAGCTGATGTTTACCTTCTGGAACTGGAAGTCATTACGCGGATCGACACTCGAGGTGCGCCCGAAATCATCGGTATAGCTGCGCTCGAAATCCTTTTGATTCAGATAGCGGGTGTAGCTGAAAACCCCGAAGTTGACTTCACCCATGTCCGAGTTGAACAGGTTAAAGCCTTTGCCCGGCCGGTAGCCCAAACTGCTGCCAGGATTATCGGCAGGGCGCTGGGGGGCCGGTGTGCTTTCCCCGTACAGTTCGGTTTCCAGCTGCTGGATGCGCTGATCGAACTCCTGGCTCTGTTGCTCCAGGTTCTGGCGCAGGGAGCGCAGTTCCTGAAGCTGTTTTTCCACCGCCGGGTCGGTGGTTTCAGCTTGTACCGGATTGGCAAGCAAGGCAGCGCAGAGCGCTGCCGAAGAAGAGGTGATTTTTCGCATTCCCGAGTCCTTTATTATCCGCTTTTGCTGGTGTCATCTGCAGGGCAAACGTTGGGTGCGTTGTAATCCAGGTCCATCAGACGGAAGTAGTTGGCGCCCAGTGCGATGTTATGGAATGCCTCGTCGTCCAGGGCTTTCAGGGCACGACTGGTGACTTCCAGCTCCTTGCCATACTGGTCATCTGCCTTGTAGCCAGCCGCCACAAAGTCGGTGCCTGGCAGGATGCGGGTGGAGTATTCGTTAAAGAAGGGAATGTAGATATCACCCCACTGGTGATACTCGTTGTAAAGCACGTCCCAGGAGATATCCAGCATCAGGTTGGGGTACTTGTCGAGCAGCCCCTTGAGGATGGTGACATGCTGCACCGGGTTCATCTTGCCCAATTCCTTGGAGAGCCCCATGTGCGCCCACACGATCTTGTTATCCGGGTAGGTGGCGAGGATATGTTTCATCAAGGGCAAGTGTTCGGTGGGGTTGGCGTCGTTACCGAGGTCGGAGTGGAAGGTAACGGGAATGCCACGTTCCTGCAGCACCGCCATGAATGGCGCCCATTGATCGATGCTCTGCATGGTGGCCGGTTCGTGATTGTTTTTCAGTAGCGCCTGTTTCACCACATTCAGCTCGCCGCTCCAGCTGAACATGCCCGGGTACTCCCGGTCATACAGTTCGATCAGCTCCACCACGTTTTCCGGATGCGCCAGGTCCATGAAGGTCATGGACAGGGTGATGTGCAAATTGTCGTTGGGGTAGGCCACGGTTTCCATGCCATTGACGAAATCGTTCTTGATGCTCGGCTCGGCAGTAACGCCGGGGCAGTCCAGGTAGTAGTTGCAGCCGGAATCCAGCTCCAGTATCTGGCCGATGCCGAAATAATTCACAACGCGAACACCCTGGTCTTCCAGCATGGTGTGCAGCTTTTCCGGTGGAATGGCGGCGCCACCGAAGGGGCGGGGGTGAAAGTGGGCATCCACCAGCGGGGTGTAGGGTTCTTTTTCCCGGTCGTAGCAGGCTTGTTGTTCGCTGGGCTGTTGCAGGGATTCCAGCGTCCGCTCATTGGCTGTGCGGGTCTGGGTCGCGGTGGTGGCGCAACCGGTGATCAGCACGGCCACAGGAAGGGCGACAAGAGATTGACGGAAACGCGGTGACACAACGGCTGCTGAAAGCTTGCCGAGAATATCCCTATTCATGATGAACTCCCCTGATTTTTTTATCGGTACCGGATTCACTGGATCGGTCTTGTTCGATACTAGGAGAAAATGTACAGGCCTACCACCTGCGCTGCCACGTAATGCGAGTGGGTGTGACAGAGCCAACAGTCCCTGTTCCTGCCTGACGCTGGTGCGCTCATCGACAGTCACCAAGTAGACGCTCGGTGCGAATCTGTGGATGGCCCATTTTCTGTAAGAAAAACAATAAGTAAGAGCTTGTTTACTTTGTGGAGGTAAATGACTTCGGTTGGTTTTTTATGTCAGGTTTCGCGCACTTTTCTCATGGTGGGTGCGGTGGGCCCGTGGAACACTCGTGCCCCTGAATAAGGTATTCACACGGAGATTAGCCATGGGTGCGGTTCTGGATAACAGCAATTTGAATGAAGCACAGGGGTGGGCGGCCAGTGCCGTCGCCCGTCAACGTAACTACTTTGAATCCGGGGCGACCCGCAGTTATGCATTTCGGCTGCGTCAGCTGAAAAAGCTGAAAGAGGCCATTGTGCAGTATCAGGGTCAGATTCAGGACGCCCTGTATGCGGATATCGGGCGCCCGCCCTTCGAGGCCTACATTGAAATCAGCACGGCCATTGAAGATCTCAAGCACACCATCAAACACCTGAAAAACTGGATGAAACCCAAGCGTGTGGGCACCAGCATGTGGGCGCAACCGGGTCGCAGCCGTATTGAGTCTACCCCGCAGGGCGTCACCTTCTTGCTCGGCCCGTACAACTATCCGTTTCTGTTATTGGTACAGCCGCTGATCGGTTCCATTGCCGCCGGCAACACGGCTGTGCTGAAGCCCTCCTCCTTGAACCCCACTGTGGCGGATGTGGTCGAGAAGATCATCAAGCAGTGCTACGGCGACGAATACGTGGCGGTGTTCAAGGGCAGTACCGAGGTGACCAATGAGCTGCTCGAAGAACGCTTCGACCATATCTTCTTCACGGGTAGCCCACGGGTGGGCCGTATTGTCATGGCTGCCGCTGCCAAGCACCTTACCAAGGTAACGCTGGAGCTGGGCGGCAAGAGCCCCACCATCGTGCATAAGGACGCCAACCTGAAAGTGGCCGCCCGCCGGATTCTCGCCGGCAAGATGTTGAATGTGGGGCAGACCTGCGTGGCGCCGGATCACATCCATGTGCATGCGGATATCAAGAGTGCCTTCGAGAAGGAAATGGTTGCTACGCTGAAGGAATTCTACGGCGATGACCCGCGCCAGAGCCCGGACCTGGGCAGGATGATCAATGATCGACACTTTGACCGGGTGGCCGGCTTGATTGACACCGCCAAAGTGCTGGCAGGCGGCGAGACGGACAAGGGTGTGAGATATATTGCCCCGACCTTGCTCAAGGACGTGACCATGGATGACGCCGTGATGCAGGAGGAAATTTTTGGCCCGGTGCTGCCCATGCTGACTTATTCGTCCATGGAGGAGCTGATAGGCAACCTCAAAAAACTGCCGGAACATCCACTGGCGTTATACCTGTTCACCGGCAGTGAACAGGTGGAGCGGCAAGTGCTGGATAATGTCCAGTTTGGTGGCGGCTGTATCAATAATACGGTGATGCATGTGGCCAACCCGCACTTGCCCTTCGGTGGGGTGGGCGAAAGCGGCATGGGGGCTTATCACGGGCAGAACTCCTTCGATGTTTTTTCTCACAAGCGCAGCATCCTGAAGGCGACGACACTATTCGATATCAAGTTTCGCTACGCGCCTTACAAGGACAAGGTGAAAATGATGAAGAAGCTGATCAAGTAACGCTTTCCTCCATAAAAAAGCCCGGCATATTGCCGGGCTTTTTTATGGAGGAAACACGAAACACGAAACACGCGCGTGCCGCTGTAGGAGATTCTATGTTGTCCACCCCTGTCTTCATGAGGCAGGGGCCGGCTGATAGTCGGTGCCATTTTTCATAAGCGCGAAGGCGATACGAACCAGTTTGCGCGCCAGAATGACCAGCGCTTGGGTGGTTGCCAGCCCACGGTCCAGATAAGCCTGATAGACCCCTGCCCAACGCTTGCTCCGGCGAGCGGCCATGGCCGCGCAGTAAAGCAGCCTACGAGTTTCTGAGTCGCCTTTCTTGGTCAGTTTTCGCTTGCCGGTCTTGGTGCCTGAGTCTTTCACGTGAACGTCCATTCCCAGGAAGGCCACGAACGCATCACTGTTCCTGAAGTCGCCTCGCAGGAAGGCCATGACAAGGGCATAGGCTGTCAGATCGCCCACGCCCTCCAGGGCTTTGCAACGCTTCACCTGATCACAGAGCCCTGCCTCTCTGACCGCGTCGCGAAGGTGCTTCTGGATCTGTGCATCCAGCGTGTTGATCTGAGAGATCAGCCTCTTTAAGCCGGCTTTGAGTAGCGGCTCTGCACCCAGGCTTTGCTGGATAATGGTCCGCGCCTTGACCAGTGCAGCCCGGCGACGCAGCAGGATCTGCAGCGTCCGATACGCCTTGGGTGGCGGGCTCCAGCGGCGCAACGCCTCTTTTTCATGTTGCAGATGGCGGGCAAGTAGCTGTGCGTCAGAGGCGTCCGTTTTGGCACGACCACCTGTGCCCTTGCGGTAATGGTGGAGGCGAGAACCATCAATCACGTAGATGTGATGGCCTTTACGGTGGGCCAGCTCGATGGCATCCATGTGATAAGTGCCAGTGGCCTCGATGGCTATCTCACAGTGGGCAGGCAGACCCTTGAGCCAAGCCCGAATGGCTTGGGGTGTGTTCTCAATGGAATAGGTCTGGCCCAGGAAATAGATGACCAACTCGGCCTTGGCCACGTCGATGCCGATAATGGAGGGTTCTACTTGCATTGCCACTGAACAGCCCCTTGCGCTAGGTTACACATGCTTGTCGGTGCGCACCTGAACGCTGGCTTGCTAGGTATCGTCGGTCTGAGGTGCAACTCAGCCGATGGATTCTTTATCGGCGTATGAATAGGTGCGAGGTGGGGCCAAATCTCCTACCGTCTGTACCTTAGGTCAGATGCCCCTTTGGTCCCTCCACCCCGGCAAGTCCTGCATGGTTGCAGGAGGAGCATTCAAACATACAAGCCCCCTTCCAGGGGGCGAACCGTGCGCAGCACGGCATCGACCGAAGGGCGATCAGGCATCTCAGCGTGCGACAGGTTTCAGAAAATATTTCGCAGCGGAAATGTTTCCCTCGCCAAGACTCGGGTTCGCGCCGCGAGCGGCGCTCCTACAGTGGCCTTGTCGTTTTCTCGCCATTCGCCACTGATTTATTTCAACAATTTCTGCTTCAGATACTCCCGGGTGCTTTGCACCATGGCGTAGAAGGCGGGAATCATCGGCGTGCCGATCAGAAGCGCGGCCAGCATGCCCCACATCACCGTATGCCCCAGTGAAAGCTGGCTGAACATGCCGGCGCCGCTGGCAAAGGCCAGCGGCAGGATGCCGAGTACAAAGGACAGGGCGGTCATGCACACGGCGCGGAAGCGCAGGCGCCCGGCTTCGGCGGCGGCTTCCAGAATGGACAGCCCCTCCTGCTCGCGCCGTTCACGGGCGAACTCCACAATCAGGATGGCGTTTTTGGCGGCCAGGCCGATCAATAACACCAGCCCCACCTGGGCAAACAGGTCCAGCGCTCCCAGCTGCGGGATGCCGATCTGTCCCACCATCAGCAGCCCGCCGATGGCCCCGGCCACCGCGATGGGTACCACCAGGATAATCGCCGCCGGCACCGACCAGCTTTCGTATTGCGCCACCAGGAACAGGTAGATGAACACCATGGCCAGGGCGAAGGCGATACCAATCTGGTTGCCGGCCTTGCGCTCCTGATAGCTCTGTCCGGTCCATTCCACCTGATAGCCCTCCGGTAATACCTCGGCGGCCACGCGTTCCAGTTCGGCCATGGCATCGCCGCTGGAGACGCCCTCGCCGGGCTGGGCGCGGAGAATGGCGGAGCGGTACAGATTGAAGCGGTTGGTGATGTCTGCACCCAGCACCGGTTCGGTGGTGAGCAGGGTGGACAGCGGCACCATGTTGCCGTTGCTGCTGCGGGCATAAAGCCGTTCGATATCCTTGAGGTCGGAGCGGTAGGCCGGGTCGGCCTGCATCATCACCCGGAAGGTGCGCCCGAACAGGGAGAAGTCATTGATGTAGCTGGAGCCCAGCTGGCTCTGCAAGGCAGAGAAGATGTTGGTCAGCGGTACCTGCAAGGTCTTGGCCTTGTTGCGGTCAATATCGATGCGGTACATGGGCACGTTGGCCCGGAAGCTGGTGGAGGCGCTGCCAATCAATGGCGACTGGTTGGCTGCCGCGGTGAGGATTTGCATGGCCCCGGCCAGGTCCGCATGGCTGCGGCCCAGGGTGTCTTCCAGCACCAGTTCCAGGCCGCCCACGGCGCCCATGCCCGGTACGGAGGGCGGCGGGAAGGACTGGATCTGGGCTTCGGGAATGGTCTGGTAAGCCTGCTGGGTTACCCGTGCCGAGACGGCCAGGGAGATGTCCTTGAAGTCCGGTCTTTCATCCCAGTGCTTGAGTACCACGAAGCCGGTACCGCCATTACTCTGTACCCCGCCGGTGAGCATGGAGAAGCCGGCAATCATGGTGGCCGATTCCACCGCTGGATCATTGTCGAGCATGCGCTGCACCTGCTCGATAACGGCTTCGGTGCGGTTGATGGACGCCGCATCCGGCAGCTGCACATTCACTAGCAGCAAGCCCTTGTCTTCCATGGGCACAAAACCGGTGGGCACGGCGCGGGCGCCAAAGAACAGGCCCACCATGATCAGCGCATACAGCACCAGAGTCAGGCCGCGTCGGCCCAGCAGGCCACCGACCACCCGGGAATAGCCCAGGGTGATTTTGGCAAAGCCCTTGTTGAAAGCGCGATACCAGGCGGGCTCACTGTCTTTGCGGCGCAGCACCAGGCTGGCCACGGCCGGGCTCAGGCTTAATGCACAGATGGAGGAAATCACCACGGCCACGCAGATGGTCACCGCGAACTGGTTGTACATGATGCCGGTGATGCCGGGCATCAACGCCACCGGTACAAACACGGCCAGCAACACCAGGGTGGTGGCGATGATCGGTCCGGTGACCTCTTCCATGGTACGGGTGACCGCGTCACGGGTGGAAATGTCCGGGTCTTCAAGCAGGTGCCGGTCGGTGTTTTCCACCACCAGGATGGCATCATCCACCACGATGCCGATGGCCAGGATCAGGCCAAACAGAGTGATGGTGTTGATGGACATGTCCGCCACCAGCATGATCGCCAGGGTCCCGATCAGGGACACGGGAATCACCACCGTGGGGACCAGGGTCGGGCGCCAGTCACCGAGGAAAATAAAGGTGATCAGGATGACCAGACCCACCGCCATCAGCAGCGAGGTGGTAACCTGCTGAATCGCCACTTCCACATAACGGGTGGTGTCGTAGCCGATGGCGTATTCGAGCCCGTCGGGGAAGGTTTTGCTCTGTTCTTCCAGGGCCTGCTTGAGGGCATCGCCGGTGGCCAGGGCGTTGGCCCCCGGTGCCAGATAGGCGGCCATCACCGTGGTGGGGTGGTTCTGGTAGTTGGCGGCAATGCTGTAGGAAAGCTGGCCCAGCTCAATGCGCGCCACATCCCCCAGTCGCACCATGGCGCCGTTCTCGTCGGCACGCAGGATGATGTTCTCGAATTCCTTCACATCCTTGAGTCGCCCTTCCAGCTGCAGGGCATACTCGGTGCTCAGCTTGCCGTCGAAAGGCGGTGCGCCGATCTTGCCCGCGGGGACCTGCACATTCTGTTCGCGCAGGGCATTGGAAATATCGTCCGGGGTAATGCCCAGTGCGGTCATCTGTGGCGGGTCCATCCACAGGCGCATGGAATAGTCTGCAGAACTGAACACGCTCACATCGGACACGCCCTCTACCCGCTTGAGCGGGTTCTGCACATTGAGCAGGCTGTAGTTGGCGATGAACAGTTCATCCAGCGAGCCGTCCGGGGAATACAGGTTGATGGTGAAGAGAATGTCCGGGGAACGCTTGTCGATGGTCAGGCCCTGGGCGCGGACTTCTGCCGGTAGCGAGGGCTCGGCCAGCTTGACCCGGTTCTGCACCCGCACCAGGGCCATGTCCGGATCTTCACCGACCTCGAAGGTCACCGCGAGACTGTAGCTGCCATTATTGGATGAGCTGGACGACATGTATTCCATGCCTTCCACCCCGTTGACCACATCTTCGATGACCTGCCCCACGGATTCTTCCATGATCGCGGCGGACGCACCGGGCCAGCTGGCACTCACGGAAATTTGTGGTGGCGCCACTTCCGGGTATTCGGAAATGGGCAGCAGTTTCATGGCCAGCAGGCCGGTGAAGGTAATCACCAGGCCCACCACCATGGCCAGTTTGGGTCGCTGGATAAAGACGCCACTGATCACGGGGCAGTACCCCCGTTGTTGTCCGTCGCCGCTGGCGCGTTCGTTTTGTCGGTGTCTTCGTTCTGATCTTTTTGGGGCTGGCTACCGGTATGGGGATCGGTGGCTGGCTTGTAGTCAGAGACCTGGACTTCACTGCCGGGGCGCACTTTCTGGATGCCGCGCAGGATGACTTTTTCCCCGGCCAGCAGCCCTTCGGTGACCAGCACATTTTCGCCGAAGCGGTCGCCGGTCATCAGGTTGTTGCGCAGCACCAGATTGTTGGTGTTGACGGTAAAAACATAGGTGCCTTGTTGATCCACCTGCAGGGCCGCCTGGGGAATCATCAGTCCGCTCAGGCTTTGCTTGAGTCGCACATGGGCCTGCACAAACATGCCAGGGCGAAGCAGGTCACGGGGGTTGGGCATGGCCGCGCGGACTTCCACGGTGCCGGTGTTGCTGTCCACCCGGTTGGAGACGTAAACGATGTTGCCGGTGTAGGGATACTCGCTGCCGTTGGGCAGTTCCAGGCCCACTTCAATCTCTGAAGGCTTGGGCTGGTTGTCGCTCATGGCCGCTTCGGTGAGCAGTCGCTCGGGGATCTGGAAAACCGCCTGCATGTCGTTGCCACCCACCAGGGTGGTCAGGGTACCGAAACCGGGGCTGACCACATCGCCCACCGAGGCGATGGAGCGCCCTACGCGACCGGCCTGGGGGGCCTCGATATGGGTATAGGACAGATCCACCTGGGCACTTTCCCGTGCCGCCCGGGCAGATTGTTCGGCGGCTTCGGCTTCCTGCTGGCGGGCCTTGAGGGTGTCGTATTCGGAATCGGAGATATAGCCCTTGTCCACCAGCTTGTTGGCGCGGGAAAAGTTGCTTTTGGCTTCCGCCAGAGTGGCCTTGGCGCGCTCATGTTCGGCCTTGGCCCGCGACAGGGCCGCCTTATAGGGCGCCGGGTCGATATCGAACAGGGGCGCACCGGCTTCCACCGTGTCGCCCTCGCGGAAATGCACGGCAGTGAGCTTGCCGGATACTTGAGCGGTGATGTTCACGTCACTGCGCGAATCAATCCGGGCGGTGAAAGTGCGTTCGGGCTGGTAGAGCTGCTCGCTGGCGGTGACCACAAACACTTCCGGTGGCGGTGCTTCGGTGGCGGGCGGCTCTTCACAGGCAGCTAAAGCGAGAAACAGGACGGGCAAACCAAAACGAGTCAAACGCATGGGGGTGAAATCTCCGTGTCAGGCCGCTGCGCGTGGCAACCGGTTCCCTTTGTTGTTGTGTGCATTGTCACCTTACCACCATATGGTGGTAAGAGAATGACGTTGTGAATAGGATATTGAGAAGGCGTCAGCGGGGCGGCCGATGTCGTTATCAACAGCTGAGCATTGGCTATTTGAACTATTGTTCTGGCTATGGCGTTTGATAAAAACTATCGGCGCATTTGCCAAAGCCAACTGGCCGGGGGCGAGGGTTAAGGGATATAACTGAATCAACAGCTAACACACACTCAAACAGGGAGAGAGTCATGGCTGATGCAAGTCAATGCCCGATGCATGCCGCGGGTGGTGGAACAACCAACAAGGACTGGTGGCCCAACCAGTTGCGTCTGGATCTACTCAACCAGCATTCCTCACTGTCGAACCCCATGAATGTGGATTTCGATTATGCCAAGGCATTCAATAGCCTGGATCTGGAGGCGGTCAAAAAAGATCTGCACGCGGTAATGACCGATTCACAGGACTGGTGGCCGGCGGATTTCGGCCACTACGGTGGGCTGTTCATTCGGATGGCCTGGCACAGCGCCGGCACCTACCGGATTGGTGATGGGCGTGGCGGCGGCGGTCGCGGCCAGCAGCGTTTTGCCCCGCTCAATGGCTGGCCGGATAACGTCAATCTGGACAAGGCCCGCCGACTGATCTGGCCGGTGAAACAGAAATACGGCAGCAAGATTTCCTGGGCGGATCTGATCATTCTTACCGGTAACGTGGCACTGGAATCCATGGGCTTTAAAACCTTTGGTTTTGCCGGTGGTCGTGAAGATACCTGGGAACCGGATCAGGACGTGTACTGGGGCCGCGAAAAAGACTGGCTCACCAATGACACCCGGTTCTCGGATAAGCGAGACCTGGAGAATCCTCTCGCAGCCACCATGATGGGGCTGATCTATGTGAATCCGGAAGGTCCCAATGGCGACCCGGACCCGAAGGCTGCCGCCCACGACATTCGTGAGACGTTTGCGCGCATGGCCATGGACGATGAAGAAACCGTTGCCCTGATTGCCGGTGGTCACACCTTCGGTAAAGCCCACGGTGCCGGTGACCCGGAAAAAGTCGGACCTGACCCGGAAGACGCCGGGCTGGCCGAGCAAGGCTTCGGCTGGCGTAGCAGTGTCGGTGCCGGCAAGGGTGACGACACCATGGGCGGTGGCCCGGAGGTGACCTGGTCGCAGACGCCGACACAGTGGAGCCATTACTTCTTTGAAAACCTGTTCGGTTTCGAGTGGGAACTCACCGAGAGCCCGGCCGGTGCCAAGCAGTGGGTAGCGAAGGACGCTGAACCGCAGATGCCCTATGCCCAGGACAAGAGCAAGAAGCACAAGCCGATGATGCTGACCACGGACTTGTCGCTGCGCTTTGATCCGGCCTACGAAAAAATCTCCCGGCGTTTTTATGAAAACCCGGACCAGTTTGCCGATGCCTTTGCGCGGGCCTGGTTCAAGTTGACCCACCGTGACCTGGGGCCGCGTGCCCGCTACCTGGGCCCGGAGATTCCCGACGAGGAGCTGATCTGGCAGGACCCGGTGCCCGAGGTGGATCATGAGCTGGTGGACGACAAGGACATTGCTGCACTGAAGAGCAAGATCCTGGATTCCGGCCTCAGTGTGTCCGAGCTGGTGTACACCGCCTGGTCGTCTGCTGCCACCTTCCGTGGCGGTGACAAGCGTGGCGGTGCCAACGGTGCCCGTATCCGTCTGGCCCCGCAAAAAGACTGGGAAGTGAATCAGCCGGAGCAACTGGCCCGGGTATTGAAAACCCTGGAAGGAATTCAGGCCGATTTCAATAGCGGTAACAAGAAGGTGTCGCTGGCGGATCTGATCGTGCTGGGCGGCTGTGCCGCCATTGAAAAAGCGGCCAAGGCGGCCGGCATGGACATCACCGTTCCGTTTTCACCGGGGCGTACCGATGCCAGCCTGGAGCAAACCGATGTGGCGTCGTTTGAACCGCTGGAACCTAAAGCGGACGCATTCCGCAACTACCAGCAGGCACGCTTCTCCATGGGCGGCGAGCATCTGATGGTTGACCGCGCCCAGCTGCTCACGCTGACGGCGCCGGAAATGACGGTGCTGGTTGGTGGCCTGCGCGTGCTGGGTGCCAACTACGGTGGCAGCGACCTGGGTGTGTTCACCGACAAGCCCGGGACCCTGACCAACGACTTCTTCGTGAACCTTCTGGACATGGGCACCGAGTGGAAGCCGGTATCCGACGATGAAGAAACGTTTGAAGGGCGCGACCGCAACAGCGGTGAGCTGAAGTGGACCGGCAGCCGTGTGGACCTGGTGTTCGGCTCCAATTCAGTATTGCGTGCGCTGGCGGAGTTGTATGCCTGTGCCGATGCTCAGGAGAAGTTCGTCCACGATTTCGTGGCCGCCTGGACCAAGGTGATGGAACTGGAGCGCTTTGACCTGAAGTAGTGCCTTGTTTGTCACTGCAAAATGAAACGGCGCGCTGGCAACAGCGCGCCGTTTTTTTATGGTTTATCGCGTACTTTGGATACCCGACGCCGAACGCCAACCGCGAAAGCCACACAAACAGAAAAAAACCAGCTGCAGGAATGCCGCAAAGCGGAGTAACGCAGGCAGTTCCGCGCTGCCCAAAGGGTGAGCGAAGCGAGGGCGTTGCAAGTAGACGGATCCAGCGGTCGACCGGGCCCCATTCCCGGTATCTTGGGTAACAGGAAAGTTATTCCAAGGCATGTCGTCTTGAGCATAGTTTATTGCGTAATCGGGGCTGTTCAATGCGGGCTGATTGGGTAAGGCTGTGAGGCAAATGCCGAAAGCCTCGGCAGGGTGCTTATACAAAGAGTGCTTATAACAATGGGAGAGAACACCGTGTCCGCATTACCTGAATACCGCTCGTTCGATGTTGCCGTGGAAAACCATATTGCTCACGTGCAGTTCAGTCGCCCTGAAGCGCTGAATAGCATGAACAAGGATTTCTGGCTGGAGTTGCCCCGTTGCCTGCGGGATATCGAGACGGGGACAGACGCTCGCGTGGTGGTGATTTCTTCCACCGGCAAACACTTTTCTGCAGGCATGGATCTGGCGGTGTTTTCCGACCCCAGCGGCGCCCCCATGGGTGGCGACCAGGGGCGAATGGCAGAAAACCTTCGCCGGGTGGTGCTGCAGCTGCAGGATTGTCTGAGTGTCTTGGAGCAGGTGCGTATTCCGGTGCTGGCGGCGATCCAGGGCGGATGTATTGGTGGTGCACTGGATCTGGTCTGTGCGGCGGACAGCCGCTACTGCACAGAGGATGCGTTCTTTACCATCAAGGAAACCCCGCTGGGGATGACCGCAGATGTGGGCACGCTGCAGCGTCTGCCGAAGTTGATGCCCCAGGGCCTGGTGCGGGAGCTGGCCTATACCGGTCGCAAGTTCGGCGCCAGGGAAGCGCTGGAGCAAGGGCTGGTCAACAGTGTTTATGGTAACGCGGAGGATATGCTGACGGCGGTGATGGCCATTGCTGCGGAGATTGCGGCGAATTCCCCGCTGGCCGTGACCGGCTGCAAGGAAATGCTCAATTTCAGCCGCGACCACAGTGTGGAAGACAGCCTCAAGTACATGGCCACCTGGCAGGCGGGCATGTTCCGCCCCGATGACATGATGTTGACGTTCCAGGCCCAGGCGCAAAAACAACAGGCTGAGTACCCGGATTTGGTGCCGATTAAAGAATTGTTTGAGGCCTAGTGAACGGTTACAGAAAAGAACGGCGGCGCAAGTTGCGCCGCCGTTATAAAGGCTACCTTTACCTTTTGGGTATCCGGTAGCGAGGGTTGCTTAGAAGCGGTTGCGGTCCAGGTTCATCACCTTGGTCCAGGCGGCCACAAAGTCGTTGACGAACTCATCGTCGTTATCGTTCAGGGCGTAGTACTCAGCCACTGCGCGCAGTTCCGCGTTGGAAGCGAAGATCAGATCCACCGGCGTGGCGCTCCACTTCTGCTCGCCGCTCTGGCGGTCCATCCCTTCATACAGCCCTTCGTTCTCTGCGGACGGTTGCCACTTCGTGGACATGTCCAACAGATTCACGAAGAAGTCGTTGGTCAGAGTGCCGGGCTGGTCGGTGAAAACACCGTGGTCACTGCCGTCAGCATTGGCATCCAGGGCGCGCATGCCACCAACCAGTACCGTCATTTCCGGAACCGACAGGGACAGCAGATCGGCCTTGTCGACCAGGCTGTTGGTGGGTGACATGACGGCGTCTTCACTGAAGTAGTTACGGAAGCCATCGGCTTTGGGTTCCAGGTTGGCGAAGGAGCTCGCGTCGGTCAGTGCCTGGGTGGTGTCGGCACGGCCGGGTGTGAACGGCACCTCAATCTCATAACCGGCATCGTCGGCGGCTTTCTCAATCGCTGCGGCACCACCCAGCACGATCATGTCGGCCAGGGAGACCTCGCTGTTGCGGAACAGGCCGCCTTTGTTGAACTCAGTGCGAATTTCTTCAAGCGTGTTGAGTACCTTGTCGAGTTCTTCCGGGTTATTCGCCGGCCAGTCCTTCTGCGGTGCCAGGGCAATGCGGGCGCCGTTCGCGCCACCGCGCATGTCGGACCCACGGAAGGTGGAAGCGGAGGCCCATGCCGTGCGGACCAGTTCCTGAACCGTCAGCCCGGACGCGAGAATCTCTTCCTTCAGGTCATTCGCCTGGCCGTCAGAAATGAGTGGATAATCCACTTCGGGGATGGGGTCCTGCCAGATCAAGGATTCTTCCGGGACATCCGGGCCCAGGTAACCGGCACGCGGACCCATGTCGCGGTGGGTCAGCTTGAACCAGGCGCGGGCAAAGGCGTCTTCAAACTGGCTCGGATCTTTCTGGAATCGCTGGGCAATTTCCTTGTATTCCGGATCGAACTTCAGGGCCAGGTCGGTGGTGAACATGATTGGCGCGTGCCGTTTTCCTTCGATGTGGGCATCGGGCACCAGGTTGGCTGCCTGACCGTTAGCGGGAATCCACTGGATGTGGCCGGCGGGGCTTTTGGTTTGCACCCATTCATAGGCGAACAGGTTATCCAGGAACTGGGTGGTCCAGGCGGTGGGGTTCACCGACCAGGCGCCTTCCAGGCCACTGGTGATAGTGTCTGCGCCCTTGCCGGTGCCGCAGTTGTTTTTCCAGCCCAGCCCCTGTTGCTCAGTGGGGGCGGCTGCGGGTTCGGCTTCCAGGCATTCTTCCGCTTTGTGGGCGCCATGGGCCTTGCCGAAGCTATGGCCCCCGGCAATCAATGCCACCACTTCTTCATCGTTCATGGCCATGCGGCCAAAACTCTGGCGGATGTCCTGAGCGGCGAGTAGCGGATCCGGTTTTCCGTTGGGGCCTTCCGGATTGACGTAGATTAGGCCCATCTGTACGGCGCCCAGTGGTTTTTCCAGCTTGCGGTTTTCGTCGTGACGTTCGTCACCAAGCCACTCGGTTTCCGAGCCCCAGTACGTGATGTCTGCTTCCCAGTCGTCCACGCGCCCGCCGGCAAAGCCATAGGTCTTGAAGCCCATGTCTTCCATGGCCAGAGTTCCGGCCAGCACCATCAGGTCGGCCCAGGAGATGTTATTGCCATACTTCTGTTTTACCGGCCACAGCAGGCGGCGGGCTTTATCCAGACTCACGTTGTCCGGCCAGCTGTTCAGCGGTTCAAAACGTTGCTGGGCACCGCGTGCACCTCCGCGGCCATCTGTCACCCGGTAGGTGCCGGCACTGTGCCAGGCCATGCGGATAAACAGCGGGCCATAGTGGCCGTAGTCAGCGGGCCACCAGTCCTGGGAGTCGGTCATGACCTGGCGCAGATCCGCCTTCAAGGCCTCAAGATCTAGTTCAGCAAAGGCTTCAGCGTAATCGAAGTCGCTATTCAGTGGGCTGGATTTGGCGGCGTGCTGGCGTAACGGACGCAGGTCCAGCACTTCGGGCCACCAGTAGGGGCTGGACATGGGGGAGCGGGCAGCGCTCTTGTGATAATTGGAATGGTAGCCACCGGAATGGCCGATGGGGCTGGCGTAGGCCGATGCCGACGCCAGGGCAATAGCTGCTGCTAACGTGACTGTGCGCTTTTTCATGGATCTCTCCTCTGGCAAAACAAATAACGAAATCCGTAAAAATATAGGCGCTACGCTTTTGTGGCGGGAATGCTGTTTCCCTATGGTTGTTATAAAAGGGTTTGATTGGCGGCTTGCTGGCAGTAAATATTTTCTATGCTTTCTAGTCCGCTGGCGCAGTGGCGTTTTCCATTGCTCTGATCCGAACAGGCGCCTCGATCGTGGGGAGGGAATGTTTGCTTATCGGATGCCGGGGGCGGTGATGAGCCCGCTCGGGTGGGAGGTATGGTTGCGCCTATTGAAGTGGTCAATAAGCCTATGGTCGTGGCTACAAGCCGGGAGTGTGATGCAGGTGTAAGCGAGTAGTGACGCTGGAAGTGGGTAGCGGGCGAACTGAGATTGCGGTGTGGTTTCATAGCAGTCGCGGTGCCCTGCCCCGATAGCAAAAAGGCGCCATGAGGGCGCCTTTTTTAATCCGATCACTGTGATGATCTAGAGCGTGGCCTCGCACACCGGCAGAGCGCTGGCTCCGGGCATTACCCAGATCGGGCTGCTGAATGCCACTGGACGACCGGTTTGTGGATCACGGACGCGCAGGAAATAGTAACTTTCCTCGTCAGTGACCGGCACCAGGGTTTCCACGTGGTTGCCCGTTAAAGTCGCGACTACCGCGTTGTTGCGAGTCACCACTTCCACGATGCCAATAAAGTCGCCGCCGCCGCGGGTCAGGCTGGCCGACAGTGGCAGTAGGCTGCCTGCCGGGCGACGCAAGCGGCTACCCATTGGCGAGCCATCCACGGTGAAGGTCATGCGCAGGTCGTTATAGAACTGGGCCACGGCATAGAAGCGGCGGGCTTGCATGGCTTCGCGTAAATCATCGCGGCTGCGCGAACGGGCCACCAGCACGGTTTTGGGCAGGTCCGGGTCGCCCCATTCGGTATCGTGGTGGTCTTCCGAGCCTGCCGCGCCCACGTGCCAGCCCTTGTCCAGGGCGTAGGACAGCCAGCTGCCACCGGGGCCGCCGGAATCGTACTCGGAGCCTTTGCCAAACACTTCCAGCCCCACCACGCGCCGGTCAGCGGCGGCCACATAACGAAAGTCATTGAAGGTGTAGGCGGGATCGCCGCCCAGGGGCTCCACGATACCTTCAATGGCGTCCTCACGACCGGGGTGGTTGAACACCAGCAGGGCGTCGTCGCCGCCACCGAATTGTGCCGGGTAGCTGAACCACTGCCAGAACAGGCCCATGGAGACGGCATAGCCGGGCCCGGTTTTGGCGTTGATCACATTGTCCCCAAAGAACAGGTTGATATGGCCAAAGCGGTCGGAGGTCCATTCGAAACCGCGGAAGGCGGTAAAGCTTTCGTCGCTGGCAGCGTCGGCCTGTTCCGCCGTGGCGTCCCACTTGCGGAAAGAGTCGAACGGGGCGTCGTCATCGGCGATCAGGCACTGGAAAAAATCCTCGGACAGGCAGTCGCCGGTTACTGTTAGCGGCAGCCGTACATTGTCGGAATGGTCTGTGACCCCGGTGAAATCCAGCCCCTGCGCTTTTACGCGTTCGAATACATCAGCAGGGCGAGAGTTGAGAGCGCCATCGGAGTAACCGGTGTGTGCATGCAATACCCCGATGTACTGTTCGAAAGTGCGGCTGTCGTAGGCAGGGGTGCAGATATTGGTTGGTGCCTGCGGGGGCAGGGTTTCCAGCACGTACAAAGGATCGGTGATTTTCCCCAGCAGACTGGTGCAGCCATCGTCGGCGGGGTGTTCGAAGCAGTGGGCCAGGTCTTCGTCCAGGCTGGCCAGGCCGGAGAAGGGGCAGGCGGGCGAGTTCGGGTTGCTGAAACAGGCGCTGACGCTGTCCGGGTTGAGAAGATTGCCGAGTACGGCCAGTGGGCAGCCGCTTTGCAGGGGGCGGAACAGGCATTCCAGTACACTGGGTGAGGGTTGTGTGGTGGGCGTGCCTTGCAGGGTGATGTCGCTATATGCCTCCTGTGCGCCGTCATTGGCGGTGAAGCGAAAGGCAAAGGTCGTGGACATATCCAGCTCGGGTAGCGTTACCGAGGCGGTTGCCTGGCTGGAATCGGTGATGGCCAGCGTCGGCGCGCCATTGTCCAGTTGAGTCCAGACGTACATGAGAGCATCGCCTTCCGGGTCGCTGGCCTCTCCAATCAGCTGAATGGATTCACCGCTGGTGGCCACGCCGGGGTCTGCGTAGGCGTCGTCCACGGTGGGGGCATTATTGTCCGGTAACGGGGAGAGCGTGATGGTCAGGGTGTCGTTGGCTTCTGCGCCCAGATCATCCGTGGCAGTGAGGGTCACTGCCAAGGTGGTTTCATTGCTCACTTGGGGGGCAGCGAAACGGGTGTTCAGGTCATCTTCAGGCTGAAAGATAACAGCGGGACCGGCGGTCACTTCCCAGAGCACCGAGGCGATGGCGCCGTCATCGGTGGCGCTGCCGGACAGTATGATTTCATCGCCACTGGTGGCCGTCTGGTCGGCCCCGGCATCGACCACCGGTAGTGGATTGTTCACGGTGTTGGTGACCGTCACCGTTACCTGGTCCCGACCGAGGTTTCCATTGCTGTCTTCGGCTTCGAGCTCAAACACCAGATCGGTATCGCTATCCACTTGTGGCGCAGTAGCGGTCATCAGGTTTTGATCACTGGCGCCATCCACGGTGGCGGAAGGTCCCTCGAGCTGGGTCCATTGCAGGCGGCGAATAGTGGTGCCACCGGTGGCAGTGGCACCACCCTGCAAAGTGAAGCTGGCGGTTTCCTCCACCTGTTGGTCCATGCCTGCGTCCACCGTGGGTGCAGTGGTGCTGACTGGCGTCACTGTCAGAGGGTGGCGAAGGGTGGTGGTGGCCTCGTCGTCGTCATGCAGTCGGGCGATCACGGTGGCGGCAGTATCCGTGCCGACCGCATCGGCATGAACCTGAATGAATGCGTCGGTTGTGGCTTCAATATCGAGTGGCCCTTCCACGGCCCATTCGATATTGATGATTTCGCCATCCTCGTCGCTGGCTTGCAGCTGGAAGATGCGGCTGCTGCCTGCCGGCATGGTGCTGTCGCCGGTCAGGCTGCCTGTCGGGGCCTGATTCTGCGGCGTGTTGGGTGTCGGGTTGGTATTGTCACTGCTGCCACCACCGCCACAGGCGGCCAGCAGGGTTGCCAGTAAACTGAGAATAACGGTACGCCACATGATCAGGATCTCCCCCATTAAAAACGCGCCGATGCTGACGGGTGGGTATGAACAAACCATGACGGCAAAAATGGTGTGGCTTACGCAAGGTTACAAAAACGGGTGGGGGAGGCTGTTTCTGGGCAAAACGGATGCCTGATCGGATAAAAAGCGATAACAAAAAACAGGCAATTCAAAATGTTGTTCAGGGCGTAGAGCGGGCGCTTCGCGATTCAAAGGGGGAGGGGAGAAAGGAGAAACGGTGTTTTGAGGGCGCGTTGCGGGTGGCGGGGTCAGTCAGCAAGCAATAAAAAAGGCGCCACGAGGGCGCCTTTTTCTACTGGAACGATCGCTTACAGAGCGACGATGTTCTCAGCCTGCGGGCCTTTAGGGCCCTGGGTCACGGTGAACTCAACCGCTTGGCCTTCGGCCAGGGTTTTGAAACCGGAACCGGTGATTGCGCTGAAGTGAGCGAAAACGTCAGGGCCGTTTTCCTGCTCCAGGAAACCAAAACCTTTTGCTTCGTTGAACCACTTAACGGTGCCTTTAACTGTAGACATATCTCTAATCCTGAAAAATGAAGTTTTGCCTTTACGGCGGGTGTAGCTGAAAAACGGAGACTTGGACTTCAGAACTGCAGGACGAGTTATACAATGTAAACAACGAAATGGAGTACGTGATTCAAGCGCGATCTTTTAGCTGGGCCAGAACATAACCCTATTATTGCTCCGTGTACAGCTAAATCGTACCGGATCGACTTCGGGGAGGGCGGTCAGCGCTGATTTGGGGCGTTGCTCGCCCATGGCCTGGCGTGGTGAAAGCAGCCAGAGTGCTATGCTGGGCGCATTTAGCCAATTAGAGAGGCCGTCGTGCCCCCACTGACCTGGCTCAACAGAGCCCGCCCGCAGAAATTGCCCTTCCGGCGCCGTGTCACCCGCGCTGCGGTAGCGTTGATTTATCGCGGGGGGATAACCGAGGGCGAGCTATTCTTCATCCAGCGCGCCCATCGCCCCGGCGACCCCTGGTCCGGAGACATGGCCTTCCCCGGTGGACGCCTGCAAACCGGCGATACCTCCAGCCGCGACACCGCCATGCGCGAAACCGCTGAAGAAACCGGGCTCGACCTGTACCAGAGCGGGCACTACCAGGAGCGCCTGACAGACCGACTAACCCGCCACCACAGCCGCTGGCGGCCCATGGTGGTCACGCCCCATGTGTTTGCCTGGCAGGGCGACGACGCGCTGCGCCTGAACCACGAAGCCCGCCACGGGGTATGGATTCCGATGGAATTTCTGAGCAACCCGGATAACCGCAGCACCCTCACCTACCGCACACCAATGGGGGCGGTGACGCTGCCGTGCTGCCGCTATCAGGGCTACTGCATTTGGGGGTTGAGTTACCGAATGATGGTGGAGTTTTTGGAGCGACGGTGAGGGTTTTCTTGTTGAGTTAGTGGGTGTCCCTTCTTTTCTTTCATTATTGCAATTTTTTGCTTTGCGGGTAGATTGGGTCGCGGGCAGCTTCCAGGCGTTGCCAGGGAATAAAAGATAGGGATTATCAATGAAAACGATTCTGGGCTCCGCCCTCCTGTGCGGTCTCTCTCTGCTTCTGATTGGCTGCGATCAAGATGTTGGCGGTACGTCCTCCATCCCAAAGAGCGGAGAAATTACCGTCATTGAGGATCGCTCATGGGAAGCATTTAATCGTCTTTCCTATGAGGATCAGCTGCACCAGGCATCCGCGCTGTTGGTCATTCGCTATGACATTGACGATCAAGGCAATGTCACCCCTGTTGTTACCCACCGCAAAAGCCGTCTCGGAAACGACAGTCCTCCTTATCAGGTGGGTGATATTTATATGACCGACACCCAGAAGATGCTACTGGAGTACCTGGATGGCGAACTGCGCCACCTTGGTGAGGGTGCCGTGCTGATCTTTTCCGGTGATCCACCCCAGCAGCGAGGCAATCGCATTATTCGAGATGGCGTGGTTTCAGGTGCAGGCCCAATTCCTGTGGACGAGGTACTGGCCGGGTTTGATGGCGCGCCGCTGGTTAATGGTGATCCAGCCGAAGTGCTGACGCTGGAACCGGATCTCTCTAAGGGGGAGGCCGGACCTGCCAAAGTGACGGTTAGCGCTGAAGAGAAAGGTATTCTGGTAGCAATTCTTGAGCGACGGGGGTTGCGCTTCGAGGTGGTTCCTCAGGACGATATGTTTGTCGTGGGTTGGGTCGGCATGGATGCGGACATAGAACAGGTGATCGACGAGTTCGATGCCGCTTGCGAATAAATGGCCAGATAAATGTGGCGCTTTGTCCATGTATTAGTCATGGGTTGGGAATGGTCAAAGGATAAAAGTTTGATGCGATTGAAGGGGTTGTTTCTGGGGTGTGTTGTGCTTGCGGGGTGCGGGGGCGGTGGTAGTGATGGCGGTCAATCTGATCAGACCTTTCCAGAGCCTGCAATCTTTCGAGCGCCATTGAAGTCCTTGCCAGCGGCGACGTTAACGTCGGAAGAGGATGCGGTGCTGTTGTTTGGCGGTTGGTCATATAATTACGATTCCCTGCTAACAGTAAAGAATCACACCAATCATCAGATCGGAAATAGAGTTGACGTTACTCAACATGAGTACCGGGGCTGCTTCAATGCTGGAGAGAACGTCACGGAGGGGTACACGCTGGAAGATCTGGGTTCGCCGTTTACCGGGGCGTTACACAGCGTACGCTCGTATCGCCTGGAAGGCTGCGACTATGATCTGACCCTGAGTGGCGATATAACCGGTTTTCGCCAACGTGGCTTTCCTGTTTCGGGTAAAGGATCGGGAGATTTTTTCGAGGAAACCGATTTTCTCTCCTATGACCGGTATGGAGATTCCAGTGAGCAGCCTCACTTTGTGTACCAGCTGTCGAGCTTCGATAACTCTCGGCTACTGAAAGCCAGGTATAGCCATGCTTTTGTTCATCTTTCACGAAATAGCGATGAGGAAGAGTACGGCTCTTCAGGTCTTGGTCTGGAAGAGTTTTCAATGGAAAGGTTTGCCTGGATATATGATGACAGCGGTGAAGTCACGGCTGTCCAGTTCCAGCTGGGTGAAAGTACTGATGCACGATTCAGTATGTCGCTTTCGCCGAATGGAGCGCTTCCATTTCCTGAGCATAGAATTGAGAGCGTCAATGGCGCTTATGGCACCAAGCAGCTCGATCCGGTTCGAGCCTCATGCCCAGAGGGGCTGATAACAGTGGCGACCCTGTCAGATCTAGTGATCGATGAGAGCAATCGCGATTCAAGTCCTTTGAACGGTAAGCGGTCTATCAAGGCTGGCCAGATCAAGTTGCAGGATGCAGAGGGGAATAACGCTGTTATCACGATGGATGGCGATGCAGGGATATGGTCGGTGTCACTGAACGGCGATACGCCTGTGGACTTCTCTCTGGAGACGATTCAGTCGTTGAGAGACGGGCGCTGTGGGTAATAAGAATAGACTGCGCGGGTTGTCGCGCTGATACGGATTGGCGAGGCTGGGATGCTGAAATCGTTTTACGTCAAATCAGGCGGCCTGTTGGCCACGTTCTCGTGTTTATTGCTGGCGGGTTGCGGAGGTGGCGGCTCGTCTTCGTCTCTGCCGTCGGGGTCGACGGGCTCCTCTCCCGTGGTGCCGGCCTCGATCGAGTATTTCGATAGGGGCACCGGCAACCTGACCGGCAAGGTGGTGTACGACTACAGCACAGCCGACCTGCTGCGTTCCCGCTATCTCTCCCCCGGCGAAGACGGTCTCTGGGATACCGGCGATGACACGGAGTCCCTGTTCCTGGAGTGTGAATATATCGCCCATGAGGAAGGCGACAGTGCCTTGCCGCGTCAACGATTTCTGCCTGTTCATGCCATAGCCCGTTCACCCACCGGTGCCGCAGCGTTGGCCGAATCCGGTCAGCCTGATGGCGAAGCCATGTATTGCCCTTCACTGGACGATCATCGAGTCACCCGTGAGGAATATTGCACTGGGGCACGTTGTCCCCACGGGAATGGAGGGTATCGGATGGTGCTCTCTCGGGAGAGAGAAGGGAGTGTCGTGACTGATTCGCAAACCCTCACCGCGTATCAGGATGGTCTTGAGGATGGCCTGTTAGGACAATCCCAACAGACCACGATCACCCTGGATGAAGAAGGCAGGCCTGAAACCATCGAGGTCGATGTTCTGGAAACGGATTTTGCGTCAGGGGTGCTCGCCGATGCCTGTGAGACCGGCTCCAATGCCGCTCTTGAGACGTTACAGTATCGCAGCTGCAAATTGCTGGACGAGACAGTGCGCTACACCTACGCCGACAATAGCGTCGAGCGGGAAGTGGATTATTACCACGGCTATGTGTTCAACCACACTGAACACAGCATGCGCACGCTGGATCGAGAGCTAAATACCTACACGGTCGAGATCGACAAGGACTTTATCTCCGGCGCGCCGTCCCCGATGGTGGTGGTATATCAGTTCAATGCCCGTGATCAGGTGACCGGTTACACCACCCGTAAAGCAGGAGAGGATGGCCTGTTGGATACGGCTGACGACGTGGTAATCCCTGGCCCCACCTATGAGTGGCTGGCCGATGGCAAGCCGAAGAGCACCTGGCAGGCGCCGGGGGATGAAGGCGTCCATTATCAACACGACGCAAAAGGTCGCGTGCTAACAGCGACTTTTTATCCAGACACCTCGGGCATACCGCTAATCAAGCATGATTTTGCCTACGCAGGCGATCGGTTGCAAAAAGAGGAGGTGTTCAAGCCCCGGTCTGCCGAAGACCCAGCTCCGGTATTGACACGACGCACTTCCTACCGCGCGGCAGTGGCCGGTTTTCCTGCAGGCTTTAATGCAGAAGGACTGCAGTATTTTTCCAATGCCACGTTGTCAGGGCTGGAGCGCCGGTTTGATTTGCCTTAACTGGCTTGGATGCTGGCTTGGCCTGAGGGTAAAGATAAGGCCATGTTTTACAGCTTTAATATGTGCGTGTCCCTTTTCTCATCGATAGCTGGATGGGGAATATACTAGAGTGCCAGAAAAAGAAAATGTGCTGGGTCTCAGTCCACAAGAAGGGTTGGGGGGGGGGGGCTCGGTTCCGTAGCTTGCCATGTCAGCATGATCGGGGGCACGCGGGGTGTTTCCAAGGGCGAAGTTTTCTAACTCATTGATTTGTTGGCTTGAAATTGTGTGTGTTCCCCAGGTTCTTTGGGGGTTACGGGTTTGATTTTCATTCGGAGTGATTATGCATAAAAAAATTGCCTTTATCATCGTGGCTATTGTCGTGTCAGGGTGCCAAGCATATAAAAGTACAACCTTTGATGAGAGCCCTAAAAGAGTGGGCGTTATTTCTCTGATGGGAAGTGAGATCGGGCTTTATCATCGGGGGATGACCGTCTTTGGTAACCAGGTTAATAATGTTGAGATAGAGGGTGTGGATTTAAACGACATTTTCCAGGAAAAGATTGGTGAGGCGCTGCAGTACGATTATGAGGTTGTTGATTTGGATTTTAATCAAGAGGAAATGTTTGCCTTGCTGACAAAAGATAAGCCTGCGAGTTTTTCTTCCTTTATGTTTGGTGAGAATAAATTTATGTATTTGGAGGAGGATCTTAAAAATATTTCATCGGAAAATGATTTGGATGCCATTGTCTTGATGGCTCCTGTGAAGGCGGCTGTTCAGTCGGCGGATGTTCCCGAGGGTGTTTCTATTTATAGTGCAGGACCTAGTGGAAAGGTCAGCAAGAGTTGGGCAGGGGTTCATGCGATTCTTGTTCTTATCGATGGAAGTAACGGTCGAGAAGTTAGAAGTAAGGTATTAAGGGGTGAGGTTGGATTCGGTGGAAACTACTTTTTTGCTTCGCCTTTAATGGATATTAGAGAGTATGAATTGGCAGATGTAACGGTAAGAGAAGTGACGGAGGAAGACAAAAGACGGATGGAGGAAATATTTTCAGCTATTCCTGAGCAGAGCATGGTGAATAGAAATGTGAAGGATCTCATGGAAGGTTCTTCTTTAGAGTGGTGAGATTAAGAGCATAGGCAGGGGTTAGACTTCACGTTTCACCCGAAAGGCTTTCACCGCCCGGCTGACGGTAGTTCGGCTAACGCCAAAATGTCTGCCGATGGCTTCTAGCGAATAGTGCCTATCCAGCCATGCGTGAGCCATTGCTTCATCTCGTGTGGGGAATTGCGCTTCATAGTGCTCAAGAGCTTTAACGGGTTTAAGGGGCTGGAGCTTCGGGATGTCTTCAAGGGGCTGCGCCTCATCAATCTGCTGCTGTACACGCTCCACAAACGCATCGGAGCCCAGGTACACCTGATTCTTCAGTTGTTCCCAAGGCGCCGGCTGGTTCGTGCCTTCCCGGACGAATTGCTGGTACCGGCAGGTAGCCGTGGAAAACTTGTCGCCAAAATACCGCAGAATCCAGTCTCGGGTCAGGCAGGGAAGGGATGCTTCCATGCCTGCGGTCGCCCGGTAGCTGCTCCAGGGCCACTCGTTTGCCTCGTGGACCATTCGGGCTCGTACTGGATTGAGGACGATATAGCGGGCCAGCTCCAGCAGGTAGCTTTCCTTCTCGACCAAGATGCCCTTGAAGCGTCCCTGAAACAGGTGGCCGACGCGGCGGTGTCGGCGGTTGTGGTATTGGGTGTACACCCCGTTCAGCCAACGCATGCCCTTTGACAGCGTCGCGGAGCCCGTCTCAAGGAGCAGATGGTAGTGGTTGCCCATCAGGCACCAGGCATGGCAGTGCCAGTGGAATAGCTCACAGGCTTCAGCCAAGAGATCCAGAAACCGCCACCGATCTGTATCGTCCTGGAATATATCGCCCCGGGCGTTCCCCCGAGCCGTGATGTGATAAAGCGCACCAGCGAACTCAATACGAAGCGGTCGAGCCATCTGGCCCAAGCCTCCATGTCTCGGAATTCGTAGCGAATTCTGACATGGCTGCTGGGAAAGCGTTGTCAGCCGCTGGCGGCCGAATTGGCAAGCGAATGCTTACTTTCTGGTAGTGTGTGTGAAATGTGAGGTCTGACCCTGGGTCCCGCTGTGGTTCGATTTGCTGCGCCGGGCATACGCGGTACGGCCTGTCGACGGGTGCGGGCTGGACATCGGGGCCTGCATTACGCCTGAGCATGTGGGGGTGCTGGGCTATCTGGTGCAGTCGAGCGACAACCTGGGTCAGGCGCTGTATGCCTATCAGCGGTTTGAATCCCTGTTCTACGGGATTCAAATGGCGGAAGTGGTAATCCGTGGGAAGCAGGCGGAAATTGGCTGGCCCATGTTCGGAGGGATGAGCCTGAGTCTGCTGGTGGATGAAACCGCCATTTCCGCGCTGATCAGTTTCCTGCGGAAAATTGTGCCGGGTGCCCCCAATCCGGTTGAAGTGACGTTTTCCTCACCGCCCCCGGAGCGCCCGGAAGTGTACGAGGCCTTCTTTGGTTGCCCGGTGCGCTTCTCCGCGCCATATGTGTCGGTGCGCTTTCCGGCGGATTACCTCAGCATTCCCCTGCCCACGGCAAATCCTGCTCTGCGCCAGATTCTCGATCGCCAGTCCATGGCCTTGTCCAATGCGCTGCCGGGTAACGATCCCTTTGCCTTTCAGGTGCAGCAGGTGTTCTTGCGGTTGCTACCGGATGCGCGGGTATCACTAAAAGAAGTGGCCAGCGAAATGGCCTTGTCCGTGCGCACCCTGCAGCGCCGTCTCACCGCCGGCGGTCAGACCTTCCAGGGCCTGCTCGACCGCACCCGCCAGGAACTGGCACAAAGCTACCTGCGCGACCGGTCTTTGTCCCTGTTCGAGATCACCATGCTGCTGGGGTTTGCGGAGCAGAGTTCGTTTAACCGGGCGTTCAGGCAGTGGGTGGGGACATCGCCGGGGGAGTGGCGAGAGGGGGCATAGTGCGTGTCCCCTATTTCTCCCTATTTCGTGTCCCTATTTCGGCTCGATCCAGAAACGCCGCGTGGCACAACCCTTGGCGGATTTTGAGTCGACGGCCCCGAACCGTAATAGCGCCATCGCAGCGGCTCATGCCATTGGGGCGTTTAACCTTAAAGAGATAGCTGATTACTTCGGGCTGCACCGTTCGAGCGTGAGCCGTATAGTGAGGGATGCACGATGCAAGACCTGACCCTGGCTCCCTCATGACCTTGCTGGTTCATTGTCTGCCAAATAATATCCACAGAGAGGCGGAGATTATTATGAATGATCCTAGGATGTGGGCTGCTGCACGCAGGTAGCTAAACCTTTCTTGTTTGAAGTAGCTTTTTACAACGACTCGATTGAGTTTTCCGAACCAGCCAGAGAAATAAATGTGAATTAGAAGTGTTATTCCTGCTGTTAAGAATAACCAGTTATAAATGTTTAGGTAATCAGAGAAAAAAGTGGTGAACAATTCGGGGTAGGGCTCGATTTCGCCGTGATGCTTTTCTGGTTTTAGTCGGTGTAGGTTGAAGGAGATAACCGTGAATGCAAAAAATGAAGCTAGAAGAAATGATGTTATTTGAAGAGATAGCGTGATCGACTTGGATTTTTTCTCGCTTTTTTCATGGCGTTCTTGCCTTATGGCAGAAAAAGATTTTTCAAAGTTTTCAAGATAGATCAAGATGGAGTCGCAGTATTCTGGCTTTTCCAGTTTGTGCTCTTTGATAATTTGAGCGAGCGATCTCGTGTAGGCGATTAACCCAATGTGTCTATTTCCTTCGGATTTTCCAAGGTCAGAGTACAGGCGTTTCAGCTCGACAAGTGATCTTATTAGTTGATCAATAATTTTTTTTGCAGGGGAGCGTTTGTCGTTATCGGAAAAAATTTCTTCAGTAGTGGTGATGCTATCGATCGATTTTGGGTGGTGCTTGTGTCTGTGTAGGCAGTACTTTATAAAATAAAAGGCTTGGCGAGCGAGAGTTGATGCGCTTTGTGGCTCGTTATCGGGGGTGTTGATCTTCTTCGTGGATAGAAAAGTAATGCCCGATTTGTGCACGGAGAAAGCCAGGACGTATACATTTGCCCTGCTTTGAGCAGGTAAGCTATTGATGAAATCTTGGGAGCTATTTTTTTCTTGAATGTTCTTATGTCTAAGTTTGACCTTCCAATCCGCTGCTGCTTTTCCTGATGGGGCAAGAAGTATCTCGCCAGTTAGAACTTCTCCATGCTCTTCGGTGCGAAGTAATATGCTTGTTTTGCCTGTTAAGTCTGCAGGTTTGTCCTGCCAGTCTTTTTCAGAGTAGATAAGGTTTGTCTTTGTCTTTGAAAAAATCGGAACGTGTGTATGGTTTTGGCCGAGGCATGGAGCAATGAAGTCAAAAACCAAGTTTCCGCTGAGGCATGGGATCCACGCAACATAATTATAGTGGCTGAGGTTGGCTCCATCCCCAACTAGCTCTTCCATGTTTTTTAACCCCATAAAATAAAGGTGGGCCCGGATGGGCCCACCTTTGATAAAGCTGAGAGTAATGTAATTATTTCGATATCGAGTCGTAAAAGTAGTCTGACAGTTTCTGCTGAGGGGTTACGCCTGAGCCGTCTTGTTTGTTGAAAACCATGCCATGCTCGATAAAGAGGCCGTGTTTTCGGCTGGACATTTCTTGAGCATCAAGCTTTTTGGCGTTAACCGCTACTTTAATAGTAAACAGGACGTGACCAATGCCAGCGCAAACTATCAAAATAGCAATGCCGCTAATGAGTAAATCCACCGCGTCCTCCTTAATTTGACTATCCGTAGTCGGTTATTTTTTGGGCACGAGAAGATAGCACAACACTAGCAACTATTGCATTGACTGCATATACCGATATGGAATAAGGGTTGCGGTTTTTGTTTTATTGTCAATGCGCCTCTTCCCAATTCTCCCCAATCCCCGCATCCACAATCAACGGCACCTTCAATTCCGCCGCTGACTCCATACGCGCCTTCACTTCCCTGACCAGATCATCCACCTGATCCTCAGCCACTTCAAACACCAGTTCATCGTGCACCTGCATGATCATCTTGGCGTCGAAGTCGGTGGTTTCCAGCCAGTCGTGCACTTTGATCATGGCCTTCTTGATGATATCGGCGGCGGTGCCTTGCATGGGGGCGTTGATGGCGGCGCGTTCGGCGGCTTGGCGGCGTTGGCCGTTTTTGCTGTGGATTTCCGGCAGGTAGAGGCGGCGGCCGTAGACGGTTTCCACGTAGCCGTTGTCTGCGGCCAGGGCGCGGGTGTCGGCCATGTATTTTTTCACGCCGGGGTAACGCTCAAAGTAGAGATCGATGTATTCCTGGGCTTCCTTGCGCGGCAGGCCCAGTTGTTTGGCGAGGCCGAAGGCGCTCATGCCGTAGATGAGGCCGAAGTTGATGGCCTTGGCGTTGCGGCGGTCGTTGTCGCTCACCTCGTCGAGAGTTTTTCCCCACACTTCGGCGGCGGTAGCGCGGTGGATATCCAGGCCTTTTTCGAAGGCGTCGGTGAGGCCCTTGTCGTCACTCAGGTGCGCCATGATGCGCAGTTCGATTTGCGAGTAATCACAGGCGACGATCTTGCGCCCTTTGGGGGCGAGGAAGGCCTGGCGGATCTTGCGGCCTTCTTCAGAGCGTACCGGGATGTTCTGCAGGTTCGGATCACTGGAAGACAGGCGCCCGGTGGCGGCCACCGCCTGATGATAGGAGGTGTGCACGCGGCCGGTGCGCTGGTTGATCAGCTCCGGCAGTTTGTCGGTGTAGGTGTTCTTGAGCTTGGCCACGCCGCGGTAATCCATGATCACCTGGGGCAGGGGGTATTCCAGGGCCAGCTCCTGTAGCACCGCTTCTGCGGTGGACGGCGCGCCCTTGGGGGTCTTCTTGATGACCGGGATTTCCAGCTTCTGGTAGAGGATTTCACCGAGCTGCTTGGGGCTGCTCAGGTTGAATTCTTGCCCGGCGATCTCGCAGGCCTTTTCTTGTAGTTCTGCCATGCGCTTGGCCAGGAACTGGCTCTGGTGCTTGAGCAGGGTGGCGTCCACGTAGGTGCCGTTGCGTTCGATGCGGCTGAGTACGGTGACCAGGGGGAGTTCGATGTCGCGGAATACCTCTGTCAGGCGGCCTTCTTTTTCCAGCTTGGGCCACAGGGTCTGGTGCAGGCGCAGGGTCACGTCCGCATCTTCGGCGGCGTAACGGCTGGCTTCGTGCAGGCCCACCTGGTTGAAGGTGAGCTGCTTGGCGCCTTTGCCAGCGATCTCTTCAAAGCTGATGGTCTTGCGGCCCAGATACTTGAGCGCCAGGGAGTCCATGTCGTGACGGGTGGCGACGGAATCAAGCACGTAGGATTCCAGCATGGTGTCGTAGGCCACGCCGCGCAGGGTGATGCCCACATCTTCGGCCAGCACGCTCATGTCGTACTTCAGGTTCTGGCCGACTTTCTTGAGGTTGTCGTCTTCGAGAATCGGTTTTAGTGCATCGAGGACAAACTGCTTGTCGAGCTGGTCTGGAGCGCCCGGGTAGTTGTGGCCGAAGGGAATGTAGGCGGCCTTGCCCGCTTCCACTGCCACGCTCACGCCCACCAGTTCTGCCTGCATGTAGTTGAGGCTGGTGGTTTCGGTATCGAGGGCAAACACGTCTGCGTTCTTGAGTGCGTCAATCCAGGCATTGAGGGCGGTTTCATCGAGGACGGTTTCGTAGCCTTCCTTGTCGATGCTCAGTACGGACTCACTGTCGGCTTCAAGCTCTACTTTCTTGCCAGCGTCTTCAGCGGCCGGGTCCTGGCCTTCCAGCAGTTCACTGAGCCAGCCTTTGAATTCCAGGCTGCGGTAATATTCGGCCAGCTTTTCCGCGTCCGGGGTTTGCAGCTTTAACTCGTTCAGATCGTCGCTGACGTCGCAATCCAGCTTGATGGTGGCCAGCTGGTAGGAAAGGAATGCCATTTCCTTGTTGTCTTCCAGCTTCTTGCCCAGGGTCTTGGCGCCGCGGAAGCTGAGGTCGGCCACCTTGTCCAGGTTGTCGTAGATGGTTTCCAGCGACCCCAGGCCCTGTAGCAGGCCGAGGGCGGTTTTCTCGCCCACACCGGGCACGCCGGGGATGTTGTCCACCTTGTCGCCCATGAGGGCAAGGAAGTCGATGATCAGTTCCGGGCCCACGCCGAATTTTTTCTTCACGCCGTCGATGTCGTAGAGGGCGTCGTTCATGGTGTTGATCAGGGTGACTTGCTCGGTGACCAGCTGGGCCATGTCCTTGTCGCCGGTGGAGATCAGCACTGGTTTGCCCTGGCTGCCGAAGATGCGTGCGTAGGTGCCGATCACGTCGTCGGCTTCCACGCCGTCTTCGATGATCAGCGGCAGGCCCATGGCGCGGATCAGGTCGTGCAGGGGCGTCACTTGCTCGCGCAGATCATCGGGCATGGGCGGGCGCTGGGATTTGTATTCCTCGAACATTTCGTCGCGGAAGGTCTTGCCCTTGGCGTCGAAGATCACCGCCATATATTGCGGGTCGTAGTCCTTGATCAGCTTGCGCAGCATGGCGGCTACCCCGCGCACCGCCCCGGTGGGCTGGCCGCTGGAGGTCACCAGAGGCGGGAGGGCGTGAAAGGCGCGATAAAGGTAGGAGGAACCATCGACCAGGATGATGGGTTTTTCGGCTGCGGACATGGGGCTCGACTTCTGCTGACTGAAAGATGCAGAGAGTGTAGCGGAAATGGCGGGATTCGGCAGGGCGTGGGGTTAACTGTAGGAGCACCACTTGAGGTGCGAACCCGGCGTGGGGCAACGTAAACCGGTGGGGAAGGGTGATGCTGGCCGGCGGTGGTGTATTGCCTGTGCGGGTGGACGGCAAGTGCGTAGCCTCGCTGGCGCTCGGTTCGCACCTCAAGAGGTGCTCCTACAGGTGCTTGTTGCTCAGGTTTTCGTATCTCGTATCTCGCTTCTGGCCCGGCACGGTGCCCCCATGGCATACTCGGTGTCCCTTATCATCGATACGGATGTTATGACCGCTTCTTTGGTCCAGCCCTGCCGCATCATCCTGTCCCAGTGCCCGCGCCGGGGACGTCGTCCGTATTTTCCTGATCCGCCGTTGTCTTTCTAGTTCACCCTGTTCAAGCTAACGGGCGGGTTGCCGCCCTTGTGACAATGACAACGGATTGACTATGAATCTTGCCTTTGTGGTGATGTTGCCCTTTCTGGGCGCGTTCCTGCCGCCATTGGTGGAGCGCGTAACGGGGAACCGCACCTTGCTGGCCTGCGGGGCGGCGGCGCTGCCGGCGCTGGCGCTGGCGCTGCTTTTCAAGCCGGCCCAGCAGGTGTTCGCCGGGGAGACCCTGCACAGCACCCTTAACTGGATCCCCTCGCTGGACCTGTCGCTGGCCTTCCGCCTGGATGGCCTGGCGTTGCTGTTTGCCATTCTGGTGTTGGGCATCGGCCTGCTGGTGATCCTCTACGCCCGCTATTACCTGTCTGCCAAAGAGAAGGCGGGGCGCTTCTACGCCTACCTGCTGCTCTTTATGGGGGCCATGCTGGGGGTGGTGACCAGCGATAACCTGCTGTTGCTGGTGGTGTTCTGGGAGCTGACCAGCCTTAGTTCCTTCCTGCTGATCGGTTTCTGGGGGCACCAGACCGGAGCCCGCAAGGGCGCGCGCATGGCGATGACGGTGACCGGCATGGGCGGCCTGGCGCTGCTGGCCGGGGTGCTGTTGATCGGTGATGTGGTGGGGTCGTTCTCACTGACCGAGGTGCTGGCCAGCGGTGACCTGATTCGCGGCAGTGAGTTGTACCCGCTGATTCTGTGTCTGGTGCTGCTGGGGGCCTTTACCAAGAGCGCCCAGTTCCCGTTCCATTTCTGGCTGCCCCATGCCATGGCGGCACCTACTCCGGTGAGTGCGTACCTGCATTCGGCGACCATGGTGAAAGCCGGGGTGTTCCTGCTGGCGCGTTTGTATCCGGCGCTGGCTGGCACCGATTTGTGGTTCGAGATTGTTACCCTGGCGGGCATGGCGACGCTGCTCTGGGGTGCGGCGGCGGCGCTGTTCCAGCACGATCTAAAAGGCCTGCTGGCGTATTCCACCATTAGCCATCTGGGCCTGATCACCCTGCTGTTCGGCCTGAACAGCCAGCTGGCGGCCGTGGCGGCGGTGTTCCATATCATTAACCATGCCACCTTCAAGGCCAGCCTTTTCATGGCCGCGGGGATCATTGATCACGAGACCGGCACCCGCGACATGCGCCGTATCAATGGCCTGTGGAAGTACATGCCCTATACGGCGGTGCTGGCCATGGTGGCGTCGGCGGCCATGGCGGGGGTGCCGTTGCTGAACGGTTTCCTGTCCAAGGAGATGTTCTTTACCGAGACCTTGCAGTCTGAGCAGCTGGGGGCCTTGAGCTGGTTGCTGCCCCTGGGTGCGACCCTGGGCGGGGTGTTCTCGGTGGCCTATTCGGCGCGCTTTATTCACGACGTGTTCTTCAACGGTGAGCCCATCAACCTGCCCAAATACCCGCCCCATGAACCGCCGCGCTACATGAAGGTGCCGGTGGAGATTCTGGTGGCGCTGTGTGTGGCGGTGGGGGTGTTCCCGGCGATCACCGTGGCCGGGCTGCTGGCGGTGGCTGCCACCGCTACCCTGGGGGGCGAGCTGCCGGAGTATCACCTGGCCATCTGGCATGGCTTTAACCTGCCGTTGGTGATGAGCTTTATTGCCTTGTTTGGTGGCATCTTTATTTACTCCCAGCGGCGCCGGTTGTTTGATCTGTACGCGCGCTTGCCCGAGGTGGACGCCAAGCTGGTGTTCGAAGGGCGCATTCAGCAGCTGGGCCGGCTGGCCAGTGCGGTTACCGGGCGGCTGCAGAATGGCTCGTTGCAGAGTTATGTGGCCTGGGGTGTGACGCTGGTGGCGGTGATTCTGCTCACCCAGATGTGGCACTTGCCGGCGCTGAGCCTGGATGTGGGTATGTTGCCCATGGATGGGGTGGCGATTCTGTGTACCGCCATGCTGGTGGCGGCCGCTTTCCTGACCACCATCCTGCATCGACACCGGATGACGTCGATCATGTCGCTGAGTGTGGTGGGGCTGATGGTGTCGCTGCTGTTCGTGCGCTTCTCGGCGCCGGACTTGGCGCTGACCCAGTTGTCGGTAGAGGTGGTGACCATGTTGCTGCTGATGCTGGCCATGTATTTCCTGCCGGTGCGTACCAAGGTGGAATCCTCGTCGGTGCGGGTGGTCCGTGATGTGCTGCTTGCGCTTATTGTGGGGAGTGGTGTTGCGGTGCTGGCGTTCCTGGTGATGACCGGCGAGACCGCCACCATCAGTCAGTTCTTTATGGATAACAGCAAGTCCGGCGGGGGCGGCACCAATGTGGTGAATGTGATCCTGGTGGACTTCCGCGGCTTCGACACCTTTGGTGAAATCACCGTGTTGGGGATTGCCGCCATGGGCATTTATGCCTTGCTCAAGGATCTGAATCTGGCGTCGGCCAAATACGATTCGCTGGGGCGGCCCTGGGCAAAAGACGCCCACCCGCTGGTGCTGGTAACGATCTCCCGGCCGCTGTTGCCATTGGCTTTGTTGATTGCCGTGTACATCTTCTTGCGGGGGCATAACTTGCCCGGCGGTGGTTTTGTGGCGGGCTTGATCACCTCGGTGGCACTGGTGCTGCAATACGTCGCATCCGGCGTGGGCTGGGTGCATAGCCGCATGCCTGGGGATTACCACCCGGTGGTGGCGCTGGGTGTGTTGCTGGCCGGGCTGACCGGGGTGGGTAGCTGGGCCTTTGGCTACCCCTTCCTGACCAGCTCGTTCACCTATGTGTCACTGCCGGTGATCGGCAAATTTGAGTTGGCCACGGCCATGCTGTTCGACACCGGGGTGTTCCTCACGGTGGTGGGGTCAACGCTGCTGATGCTGGCCAATCTGGGCAAGTTGTCGTTGCTGGATGACAAGAGGGAGAACGCCTGATGGAACTGCTGGTAGCAATCATTATTGGTGTGCTGGTGGCGTCCGGAGTGTATCTGTGCCTGCGTGCGCGGACCTTCCCGGTGGTCATGGGCCTGACGCTGCTGAGTTACGGCGTGAACGTGTTTCTGTTCGCCATGGGCGGGCTGAAGATGAACCAGGTGGCGGTGGTCGGCATGAGCCCGGACCCCACTGATCCCCTGCCCCAGGCGTTGGTGCTCACGGCCATTGTGATCGGCTTTGCGATGACGGCGTTTCTGGTGGTGCTGGCGTTGCGCAGCCAGGGCGAGCTGCATAACGATCATGTGGACGGCAAGCCGGATGACGGAGGCCGTTCATGAATCACTGGATTATTGCGCCGGTTCTGATTCCGGCCCTGGCGGGCATGTTGCTGTTGCTGGAGGTGCGTGAGCGCCACCGGCTGCGGCGGATCACCGGCTTGTTGTCCTGTGCGGCGATGCTGGCGACAGCCATTTTTCTGGGCGATCAGGCCTGGGGTGGGGAAATCACCGTCTATGCGCTGGGTAACTGGCAGGCGCCGTTCGGGATTGTGTTGGTGCTGGATAAACTCAGCGCATTGATGCTGGTGCTGACTGCGGTGCTGGCCTTCCCGGCCCTGCTTTATGCCTGCTGCGGGGATGACCGCAGGGGCGCTAATTTCCATGCCCTGTTTCAGTTCCAGTTGATGGGGGTCAACGGCGCTTTCCTGACGGGCGATTTGTTCAACCTGTTTGTGTTCTTCGAGGTGTTGCTGATTGCGTCCTATGGGCTGGCACTGCACGGGCGTGGCCCGGAGCGGGTGAAAGCGGGGCTGCATTATGTGGTGCTCAACCTGGTGGGCTCGGCGCTGTTTCTGATTGCCCTGGGGCTGATCTACGGCACCACCGGCACGCTGAACATGGCGGACTTCGCGGTGAAGGCGCAGGCGCTGACGGGAACGGACGCCACCCTGCTGAATATCGCGGTGTTGATGTTGTGGGTGGTGTTCGGCCTCAAGGCGGCCCTGTTCCCGCTGTATTTCTGGTTGCCGGCGGCCTATGCCGGGGCGACGGCCGGGGTGGCGGCCCTGTTCGCGATCATGACCAAGGTGGGCTTCTACGCCATGGTGCGGGTGTACGCCCTGGCGTTTGCCGATGGCCCCTTTGCGGGGCTGGGGCAGTCGGCCCTGTGGTGGCTGGCCCTGGTGACCCTGGCGCTGGCCTGTGTCGGTGTGCTGGGTTCGAAACGGCTGGGCACGCTGGTGTCTTATCTGGTGGTGATGTCTGTGGGCACACTGGTGGCGGCGCTGGCTTTTGGTCAGCTGGAGGCGCTGGGGCCGGCCCTGTATTACCTGCTGCATTCCACCCTGATTTGCGGCGGCCTGTTCCTGCTTGCGGATTTGATCGCCCGGGGCCGTGGCGAGGTGGCCGACGATTTGCAGATTGGTCCGGCGATTCTGAATGGCGGGCGGCTGTCGGTGCTGTTCTTTGTGGCGGCTATCGCTGTGGTGGGGCTGCCGCCGCTGTCCGGCTTTGTGGGCAAGGTAGCCCTGTTGCGCAGTGTGCCGGACCCGGCCTATTGGGTGTTGCTGCTGGTAGCGGGGCTGTGTGGCCTGATCGCCCTGAGCCGGGCTGGTTCCACGTTGTTCTGGCGTACCACCGGGGAAGGCAGTGGCCTGCGCCCGGCGCGCCGGCATCTGGTGGCGGTGCTGTGGCTGCTGCTGTTGAGCCCGTTGATGACGGTGTATGCGGAGCCGCTGTTGCAGCTGACCACGGCGGTGGCGGACCAGTTGCGCGATCCGGATCTGTATCTGTCTGCGGTGCTGGGAGGTGACGCATGAAGCTGATGTATCGGGTGCTGCCGTATCCCAGCCTGAGCCTGATTCTGTGGTTTGCCTGGATGTTGCTCAGTGGTTTCACTGCGGGTCATGCGGTGCTGGGTGCCATTCTGGCTGTGCTGTTGCCGCTGGGGACCCGGCCGTTCTGGCCGAATGTGCCGCGCATTCGTAACCTGCCGCGGCTGCTTGGTTTTGTGGTGGTGGTGCTGTACGACATCGTGGTGGCCAACGTGTCTGTGGCGATCAAGGTGCTGGGGCCGTTGCGTTCCTTGCGGCCGGGGTTTGTGGAGTTGCCGTTGGAGCTGGAGGATGACTTCGCCATCGCCCTGCTGGCCAGCACCATTTCCCTGACCCCGGGCACCGTCTCGGCGGACGTGAGCCCGGACCGCAGAACCCTGCTGGTGCATGCCCTGGATGTGGATGATGCGGCGGCGCTGGTGGCAGAGATCAAACAGCGCTATGAGCGGCCGCTGAAGGAGATTTTCGAATGCTAGACACGGCCCTTTCCATTGCCCTGGCGCTGATCACCCTGGCCTGGGTATTGAACCTGTACCGGTTGATTATCGGCCCGTCACTGCCGGACCGGGTGCTGGCACTGGATACCATGTACATCAACAGCATTGCGTTGATCGTGGTGTACGGCATCCAGGTGGACAGCAAACTCTATTTTGAAGCCGCCATGCTGATCGCACTGATCGGCTTTGTCAGCACCGTGGCCGTGGCGAAGTACGTCACCCGCGGGGATATTATTGAATGAACGCCGGATGCCTGAGGCCTGACGCTGGACGCAGTGGGTTTGCGTCTGGCATTGGGCTTCGAGCGTCAGGCGAGCGGAGCGAATGATGGATTCTCTGATTGAGTGGCTGGTGTCGGCCAGTGTGATTATTGGTGGGGTGTTTGCGTTGGTGGGGTCCATTGGGCTGGCCCGGCTGCCGGATTTCTATACCCGGTTGCACGGCCCGACCAAGGCCACCACCCTGGGCGTGGGCGGCACGATCGTGGCGTCGCTACTGTTCTTTTCCTGGCAGGAGCGTGGGCTGCAGCTGCATGAAGTGCTGATTACCCTGTTCCTGTTCATCACCGCCCCGGTGTCGGCGCACATGCTGGCCAAGGCGGCCATGCACCGGCAGTTGAAGCGGATGAAAGGCACACGGGGAGAGCCCTGGAAGCAATAGGAGAGCTGCGAACTTCTAGCTGCCAGGCGCATACCCATAGCGTAGGAGCGTCGGTTATTCGCTACGCTCACCCTTCGGGCCGCCCTGCGGGCGTTCCTTCGCTGCGCTCGGTGGCGGCGCGATTCCCGAAAGAGACGAGTAACGAGAAGCGAGTTTCGAAAATCAAAACCCTTCACTGGAAGTCTTGGTTTTCGCTTCTCGTACCTCGAAACTGGGATTATCGCGCCGCCAGCGACGCTCCTACGGAGGGCTGTTGGGCTGGAAGGTAAAATTTGTAAAAAATAAAACCGCCTGGAACTTTCCGAAAAAAGCGGCGGTCCTATTGATAGCTACGGATTGGCACCCCCGATCCCCCAGTACCCTCGCTGATCCGTAGTTTTTTGGAGTCCCTGATTTCTCCCCCGAAATCAGGGCGGCAAGCCTCCCTGGCAGCACAGTCGTTCCCTTCCCCCAAGATTGCTGCCAGGGATTTTTTTTGCCTGACATTTCTGCCGGCTGCAGGTTATTGGGCCTGCTGGTTAAAGAGTAAGCAAGCGCTGTGCCAGTTTTATCTCCCCCGCCAATTACCTGTTAGTGATCAGCGAGATAGACGCTTTGTCCGTGCATGGGCAGGGTTTTGCCTGCCTGGGACCCGGGCGGCATATGCCGTAATGCGCCAGTTTTGTGACGCAGATCGACAGCTGAGAAGAAAAATACTTTCAGGGGCTGGAACTTTTTCGCAAAAGGCGCACTCTCACTACATAGCGACGGATTGGAACCCCCGATCCCCCAGTACCCTCACCGATCCGTCGCTGTATAACCCTGGCCTTTTCCCCCAAAGAGGCCAGGGTGGCAAGCCTCCCTGGCAGCACAGTCGTTCCCTTCCCCCAAGATTGCTGCCAGGGATTTTTTTATCCCCCGCAACATGCCAGCACGCCCCACGCAACACGCGCGGCGTTGTTCTGCCTGTTGCATGAAGCGTACCGCGTGCAGCGTTTCTCTATACTTCCAGCCATTCACCCAGTTTGTCCCAGGCTTCGTCACAGCCGGTGCCATTGGTGGCGGAGAACAGCTGCAGGGACAGCGGGGCCGGGTGGTCCTTGAGCTGTTTTTTCACTTGCAGCAGGGTGGACTTGGCGGCGCCGAATTTCAGTTTGTCTGCCTTGGTCATGAGGATATGGATGGGCATGTTGGCCTGGGCCGACCATTCCAGCATCAGCAGGTCGAAATCCTTGAGTGGGTGGCGGATGTCCATCATCAGCACCAGGCCCACCAGCGCCTGGCGTTCAGACAGGTAATGGTCCAGGTGCTGTTGCCATTCATTGCGCGTGCTTTTGGCCACTTTGGCGTAGCCATAGCCGGGCAGATCCACCAGGCGGCGTTCCTCGTCCAGCTGGAAGAAGTTCAATAGCTGGGTCCGCCCCGGGGTCTTGGACGTCCGCGCCAGGGTGCGCTGGCTGGTGAGGCGGTTGATGGCGCTGGACTTGCCGGCGTTGGAGCGTCCGGCAAAAGCCACTTCCAGCCCTTCATCGGGCGGGCATTGGTCCAGGCGCTGGGCGCTCTGCAGGAACAGGGCCTGGTGGAGCATTTTTTCCATGGGGTGCAGGGGCATAGCAAAGTGCCTTTGGGTCACATCAGGGGGCTATTCTTGCTGTCTGGCATGCGGCTGGCAATGCATAGCCGTGCGGTGGAGCAAATGAGTGCGCAGAGTATGGGCACTTTCGTCTTTTATTGCCGCTGTTTTGCTGGTGCGGGCGTGACTTGACCGGACTATACCCCTACCCTTCACATGGAATATGACGGCGCCCACCGGACTGGTATATAATCCCGGCCGCTTGCCCCTTAACGGCATATTTAGCGGTATGTTGAGGGCGGCCGACGTTCTACAACGGTTTGCCGGTAGCGGCAAACGGACTTCGCCAGCGGCGACGCCAGCATAGCAGAGGTAGCGTATGAAGGGTTTTGTAGCAGGTCTTGCAATGGTTCTGGTTACGGGGGCTGCCAGTGCAGCGACTGTAGAGGAACGTTACAACAGCAGCTGTACATTCTGTCATGCCTCCGGTGCTGCTGGAGCGCCGATTTCCCATGATGAAGCCGCCTGGAAGCCACACCTGGATAAAGGTATGGATACGCTGGTGAAACACGTCAAGGAAGGGTTCAACGCCATGCCGCCAAAAGGCATGTGCAACGACTGTAGCGACGAAGAATACCGTGCTCTGATTGAGTACATGTCCAAAAGCAAATAAGACGCTGTACTGAAGGATAGGCCATGAAGTTTTTCAAACTGTTCGTGCTGATGGCTGCTGCTGTGGCAGCCACCCAGGCCATGGCGGCCGGTGATGCTGAGGCAGGCAAAGCAAAAGCCGCCCCCTGCGCCGCGTGTCACGGTCAGGATGGTAACAAGACCCTTACCGGGACGTACCCGAAACTGGCTGGCCAGGGGGAAGAGTACCTGGTTAAGCAGCTGGAAAATTTCAAGTCCGGCACCCGTGAAAACGCCGTTATGCAAGGCCAGGTGGCCGGCATGAGCGAGCAGGACATGCAGGACGTGGCGGCCTTCTACGCCAGCCTGACCCCGGAAGCCGGGCAGGCCAGCGCTGATTGGGTGGAGCAGGGTGAAAAGCTCTACCGTGGTGGCGACATGGCCAACGACATTCCGGCCTGTTCCGGTTGCCATGGCCCGGCGGGTCAGGGCATTGATGCGGCCAAGTACCCGCATCTGGCTGGCCAGAACGCCCAATACGTGGAAGACCAGCTGAAGGCCTTCCGTGCGGCAGGTCGTAACGATCTGGGCGACGGCATCATCAAGCGCACCAATGACTCGGATAACGATGCGCCGGGCATGATGCAGACGGTGGCGGCGAAAATGACCGATACCCAGATCAAGGCCGTAGCAAGCTTCATCTCCGGGCTGTCCAAATAGGGCGGTTGGGTTACGGTTTGTAGAAAAGGCAGCCTGCGGGCTGCCTTTTTTATGGCCAACATGAAAAGATATGGCTCTGATTGAGTGCCGATTGCACTCATCCAGGGAGAAAAATGCCGTCCGGGTTGTCTCAGTGGGCGGAAACCAACAAGAAAGGAGAGGATTGCATGTTTCGCATTGTGACGGCTTTGCTGCTGAGCCTGGGGCTGGCGACCGGAGTTGCTGCCGCTGAGGACCACACCCGTTTTGCGGTTGATACCCACTACAAGATTCTGGATGTACCGGGCACCGTGGATGACCCCAGCAAGGTGGAAGTGCGGGAATTCTTTTCCTATGCCTGCCCGCATTGCTATTCCCTGGAGCCTTCGGTTAACGCCTGGCTGAAAACCAAACCCGATTACATCAACTATGTGCGCACCCCGGTGCTGTTCCTGCGTAATGCCGAGCCGCTGGCCCGTGCCTATTACGTGGAAGAAGCCCTGGGCCTGGTAGATGAAATCCACGGTCCGCTGTTCGACGCGATCCACAAGCACCGTGAGCCCCTGTTCAATGAGCCGGCGCTGGCCAATTTCTTCCGCAAGTACGATGTGGAGCCTGCCGAGTTCAACAAGCTGTACGGCTCCTTCGGCGTGTCCACCAAGATCCGTCAGGCCGACGCGCTGACCAAGGCATACCAGATCCCCGGGGTGCCGAACTTCGTGGTGAACGGCAAGTACCTGGTGCTGCGTGAGAACCTGAAGAGCGATAAAGAGTTGTTCGCCGTGATTGAGTACCTGGCGAACAAGGAAAAGAAAGGCAGCTGATACATGCTGCTGGACCGTGCCAGACTGGCCTATCGTGACTGGAAAGCCCGCCCTGCGGGCTTTTCCTTCGCCAGGCAAGGCGTAAGAAAGACCCGCCAGACCCGGGAAGTGTTACTGCCACCGGATACCGTGAAGCTGATGAGCTTCAATATCCAGGCAGGCATCGGCAGCCAGAAATTCGGTGATTACATCACCGGTAGCTGGAAGCATCTGGTGGCGCATCCGCGCAGCGTGGAAACCATCGAGCAGATCGCCGAGGTGCTAAGCCACTTTGATGTGGTGGGGCTGCAGGAAGTGGATGGCGGCAGCCTGCGTTCGCGCAACATGAACCAGCTGGTGCACCTGGCGTCCATGGCCGATTTCCCCTTCTGGCATCAGCAGTTGAACCGTAATCTTGGCCGCCTTGGCCAGTTCAGTAATGGCTTTCTCAGCCGACACCAGCCGTTTGAAATCACCGACCACCGATTGCCCGGGTTGCCCGGTCGCGGTGCCATCGTGATCAAGTACGGCCACCCGATCCAGCCATTGGTTGTGGTCGTGGCGCACCTGGCGCTGGGTGAGAAGGTGCGCAATACCCAGTTGTCCTACCTGGCCCGCTTGTTGGCGGACTACAAGTACGTGGTGATGATGGGCGACTTTAATTGCCGCCTGACTCATCTGGATAATTCGCCGCTGGCAGCCTTGGGGTTGCAGACCGTGCAGGCGGATAACCTCAACACGTACCCCAGTTGGGCGCCGGACCGCCATATCGATCACATCCTGCTGTCGCCGGATCTGGAAAGCCGGCATACCCGTGTGCTGACCGACTGCCTGCTGTCGGATCACCTGCCCCTGGCCACGGAAATCGTCATTCCCGATGAGGTTGTCGCGGCTACCCGGGAGCATCGCCTGCCGCTGATCAGCTGAAGTCTGCAGAAGGAAGGCGAAAGGAAGGTAGAAGGAAGATCGTGGTGCTGTGATCGCTCCTCTTTCCTGCGCCAAAATGCCATGACACCGTCATCGTGACGGGGCAGGCTGTATTCATGATGAATTCCCGCGCCCTGATAATTTTTTTCCTGATATGGCTGCCTCTGCAGGTGCTGGCGGATTGCCCCCGTGTGCCCGGGCAGGAAGATGACCGGCGGGCCAATGCCGGCTGCCTGATCGTCCGCGACCAGCAGGTACTGCTGATTACCCATCGCTGGGGCGGCAAGCTGGGGGTGCCCGGTGGGACCCTGGAGCCGGAAGAGCTGGCCCAATGCACGGCGCACCGGGAGACCCTGGAAGAAACGGGGGTGCAGGTTGTTGTGGGGGAGCGTTTGCAGGTGATGAAGAACGGCTTCCATCTCTATCGTTGCATGCCCGCCGAGCCTTTGCAGGAGGAGGTGCCGCTGTCGTTGCCGGCGGCGGCCCGCCTGGAGGTCAGTGATATCGGCTGGTACTCCCTGGCGGATTTACGCCGGGCCGATTGGCGCTTTGCGTATCAGTTTGATCTGTTTTTGAAGGTGGCCCGCCAGGCTATGCAGAGCAGCTCAGATTCACAGGGGGGCGGCGCCAGCGCCGGGCGGCAGGGGAAGTAAGCATTAACTTGGCAAGCTCGGACTGGCGCATGGTGCCGGTTTTCTGGAATGTGCTTTTGAGCTGGGTACGCACGGTATGCACCGACAGAAAATGGCTGTCGGCAATCTGTTGTGGCGACTGGCCCTGGGCAATGCCTGCGGCGACCCGGGCTTCGGCTTCTGACAGATCAAACAGCTGCATCAGGCTGTCCAGGTCGATATCGATATCGCCCAGTGGGTCCTGGAAATAGACAATGGCCAGGGGGGTGGGGTGCGTATTGAAGCCGCTGGGGGCTGAATGGGGATGCATGGGGGACACCAGGCAGCGGGTTGTCAGGTGGCTGTTGAGCGGAATGGCAATGACCTCGCCGCTGCCTCGCAGGGCCGGATTGGGGTGAGTGACCTGGGCCAGTTGCTGTAAAAGCGCGCACTGTCGCCGGGAATCCAGGAAGGTCAGCCTGTGTTTTTCCAGCGCGATGTGAGGGTGCGAGGCCACCAGTTGCTCCGCCTCCTGGCTGATATACACCAGGGTGCCTTGCGCATCGAGCAGGGCAAAGGGCTGTGCCTGAATGTCCAGGGCCTGCTCCAGAGCCTGCTGCTGGTGCTTGAGCGCGCTGAATTGGGTCTGCAGCCGCACGGCACGGCGCACATGCATGACCAGGTCATTGATCTGGTCGGTTTCTTCCCGGGTGTAGTGGCCCTGATCCCGGGTGCGTTGAATCAGCAGCTGCACGGTATGGTCTTCATCCTGCCAGACGGTGCCGCACACGCCATGGTGGATATCCTGGGTGCGGGCCCAGTCATTGTAGAATTCGGTGTTGTAGAAGGCCTTTTGCCGACAGGAAAAATCGAGAAAGGTGGAGTACAGCTGGCCGGGAGGTTTGTCCTTCAATTCCGGGCGCCACGGGCAGGCGTTCACGTAGTGATCCACGTAGGCCTGGTGATCACTGTCATCAATGTTGTGCTTGATGCTGGACAGTACAGTCTGTGCCCGGCGATCAAGCACCAGCATGCGGGCAGAGCGTGACCGGGTCGCGCTGACGGCTTGCGCAAGGAAACGCGGCCAGGCATCAGGAGCCTGTGGCGCCTCATACAGGGTGTCGAGCAGGTCCCCGCGCTCGTTGCCCAGCAATCCATCCAAGATTGGCTGAGTCATGAGTTGTTGTTCCCCTTGTGAATCTCTAACTTATCCGATCTCGGTCGAAAATTGAATGTAAACAAACTCGATCACAATTTCGTGAACAGGAGAAACCGGTGGAACCCACCCTGACAATCGACGATGAACAGGCTTTGCCGGTCACCGAAGCCGGTAACGGCACGCAGCCTGTGGTGTTGGTGCATGGCTGGACCTGCAACCGCAAGCACTGGCAGCCACTGCTGGATTCGGCGCCGGATGGAACGCGATTGATTGCCGTGGACCTGCCCGGCCATGGAGACGCGCGCGATGTTACCTTGCCTGCCTGGACGGTGACGGCGCAGGCACGGGCGCTGGTGGCGGCGCTGGACGGCATCGACAATCCGGTATTGGTGGGGCACTCCATGGGCGGTGCTGTCGTCCTGGAAGCGGCCCGGCTAAAGCTGGTCAAAGCCGTGGTGTTGGTGGATACCTTTGTTATTCCCTACGGGGATCTTGACGAAGACACTGCACGCCAGATTGAAACGCCTTTTCAGGAAAACTTTGCGTCCGGCATTGCCAACCTGGTTGCCAACAATGCGGGGCCGGATTTGAGTGGGCAGGCCAGGCAGAGTCTGGAGAATGATATGGCTGCGGCGCGTCAGGAGGCCATATTGCCACTGTGGTCTGACCTGTTGCGCTGGTCCCCGGAGGCGGCTTTTTCGGATATCCAATGCCCGATTCATGCAATCAACGGTGACCTTGTCGGGGATGCCGCGCGTGCGCGTTGCGCGCCCCGTGTGACCGAGTGGTTACAGCCGGGTACCTGGCATTTTCCGCAAATGGAGCAGCCAGGCATTTTTGCGCATACGCTTGCGAAGGTGTTGATGGCCTGCGGCTAAGCGGGCGTGGCTGGACCGCCACCGCATGTTTATTCACCGCCGCAGGCTTGATGGGTGATGAGTGGGGCGGCGGTTGTGTTGTGCATGTTTTCGTTATTTCGGTTCGGCATTATTTTTTATTTTCATACCCTATATGGGTGATGTGCGCTCTTGTGGCTTCGGTTTAGTTTGGTGTTCTACCAAAAAACTGGGGTGATCGGAGATATCACACATGAAGGGAACATTCAGAATTGCCGGCCTGGCAGTGGCGGTGGCCATTGCTGGTTGCGGCGGAGGTGGTGGTAGCAGTGGCGGAGGAGGATCGACGCCAGCGGCGCCCAAATCCACCGTAGCCGGTGCGGTAACCAAGGGCCCTGTCGGGGGCGCAACTCTTTATCTTTACGCCATGGACGCGGCCGGCAACAAAACCGGCGACGCGGTAGCGGGCCCGATCGTTACCGAAGCGGATGGCTCCTGGTCCGTGCAGGTACCGGATTCTGTGCCGCGACCGCTACTGATCGAATCCAGCGGCGGCACCTACACGGATGAAGCAACCGGTGCTGACGTCACGGCCGGTAATCTTAATTCTTTCCTGCCTGAGGGTGCACAAACCGCTGCGGTTACGCCATTGAGCGAACTGTTGGTGCGCTCCGCCCGTGAGCATCTTGCCGACAATGTCGGTGCATCGCTGGAAGATGGCGTGAACGCCGGGCGCGATGTGCTGGATGATGTGCTGGGTGTGTCCTTTGATCCGCTGACCACGGTGCCGGCCACCAGTGGCGATGATGCGGCGGCAAAACAGTACGCTGCCGTGCTGGGGGGCTTGTCCACCCAGGCCAACAATCTGAGCGGCACAACGGACCCGTTTGAAACGGTGATTGCCCTGATCGACGATGCTTCGGATGGCGTCGTTGACGGCAAGAAAAACGGTGGTGCGATCACCATCGGTGACAATGCCGGCACCCTGCCGCCCACCAGCAGTGCGGACCTGGCTGACGCGATTAATGACTACGCCGAGGATAACGAGGAACTTGGCGTGACCAGCTTCGAGGTAACCGCCAGCGCGGGTGCCAACGGCAGCGTGTCGCCCACGTCAGTGTCCTTGCTGGGCGGGGCCAGTGCGAACTTCACGGTGACACCGGATACCGGTTACAGCATCGATGAAGTAACCGGTTGTGCCGGCTCGCTGGATGGCCAGTCGTTTACCACCAGTGCACTTGAAGGCGAGTGTGATCTGTCCGTTACCTTTTCCATCAATGAGTACACCGTCAGCACCACCAGCGTAACCGGTGGTCAGGTGATGCCGGAGGCGGCGGTGGTGGATCACGGTGATACCACCCAGTTCGAAATCGTGGCGGATGAGGGTTATGACGTTGTCAGCGTGGAAGGCTGTGACGGTTCGCTGGCAGGCACCACCTACACTACGGGAGCGATTGTCGGCGCTTGCGCCATCACGCCGGCGTTCGCGCTAAAAGAATATGCGGTAACCACCAATGTGGCGGCCGGCACCGGCAGTTTCGAGCCGGAAAGCCTGACGGTGGCGCATGGTCAGAATGGCACGCTCACGGTCACTCCGGCTTTCGGGTTCCAGGTGGATTCGGTGACGGGAGATGCCTGTGAAGTGGCTGCGTCTGCGTCGCCGGGTGAATATACCGTAGGGCCGATGACGTCGGCCTGTCAGGTGGACGCCAGCTTCAGTCTGTTGAGCTATACCGTGAATACGGCGGTGAGCGGTAACGGGACGGTGTCGCCGGGTACGGTGGTGGTCGAACACGGCAGCACAACCGCGTTTGCACTGAGCCCGGATGAGGGGCATCAGGTTGCCGTGGCCAGTGGCTGTGGTGGCATACAGGATGGCACGACTTTCACTACGGCCGGTATCACCGGTGCCTGTACGGTTGCCGTGGAATTCGAACCCATTCAGTACCCGATCACCACGATTGCAGCCAATGGTTCCTTCTCTCCGGCCAACCCCATGGTCGATCACGGCCAGACCCAGGTCTTTACCGTATCTGCGGATGATGGCTATGAACTCACCGGGGTGGACGGCTGTGGTGGAACCCTGGATGGCAACACCTTCACCACGGCAACGATTACTGCAGCCTGTTCGGTAACCGCCAGCTTTGCCCAGAAGACGTACACCGTTACGGCTACGGTGCAGGGCGAAAACGGCATGATCGTCGGGCAGAACCTGGAAAACATTGTTCATGGTGAGACTCGCGAGCTGACGGTGACGCCGGATGAAGGCTTTGAGGTGAATACGATCTCCGGTTGTGGCGGCACGCTTGCGGGCAATACCTACACCACCGATGTCATCACTGAAGATTGTGCTGTGAGTGTGAGTTTTGTGGAAGACGGATCCGGCCCCGCCGCCGCCGTCTGGAATCAATTTAACTGGGATCAAGCCAACTGGCAGTGAGGCCATTGGTTAAAGGACATAACCTTAGAGGGTAAGAGACATGAAAAAGATGATTCTGACAGGCCTCACCGCTGCTGTGCTGAGCGCCAACGCGATGGCTTCTGAAGTGACGGGTTATACCGCACCGCAATCCGGCCAGGCCGCAACGGCGGCCGGTGTGGATGCCAATTTCCAGGCATTGATCACTGCGATCAACGACAACAACAGTCGTATTACCGCCCTTGAAGCAGCAAGCGGTGAGGTGGCAGACCTGAACGACATCGTTAGCGATGCTTCCTACAAGCTGTATTTTTCTGGCGGTATCATCGAGCTGGATGACGGTGGGGGTGCCAATCTGGAACGTTTCGGCGGCACTGCCGATCTGACGTTCAACAGTGATGGTTCGCTCAACGAAACGTTCAGTGAGCAGGGCCGGTTTATCAGTCTGGATGCCAATCAGTGTAGCGGCGAAGGTGAGAGTTTCAGCTGTGAGCACTATGTTGATACCTGGAATGATAACGAAACCGGTGGCGGTTCCTGGTCCGTAACCGGGCAGACGCTCAATGTTACCTGGAGCGACGGTGGCTCCGAAGCCTTCACGCTCTCTTCTGATGGCAAGATCATCACGTCTGGAGGAGGTGACCTGGATGAAGGCGACGGTACCTCCGGTTTGGAGACGTTCGTGGCAGTGGGTGTAAGGCTGGCCGACTAGGCTGCGAGGATTAAAACGAGTAGAAAACGAGAAACGCCCTGATTGGTCAGGGCGTTTTTCGTTGCAGGGATGCGGAAAGCAGGCGGCTAGTAGCGTGTTTCCGCCATCCCGGAAAACTGCTTGGCCAAATAGGTCGCGTAGTTGTCCGTCATGCCTGCCAGAAAATCCAGTGCCCGCATGATGCACTGATAAATTCTTTCCTGTTCCGGTAGTTGCTCCAGGTTTTCCGGAAAGCTGTGTCGGCCAATCAAATCGATAATGCGTTCATGCCGATAGTTTTTTGTGCTGTTGCAGGCATGGGATACGGCGGCTTCTATCAAACCATCCAGTAATGCGCCCATCACTTCAAAGGCACCAATTTCCAGTTCGATTTTTCGCGGATGTTCGAAGACTTTCGAGCGGGAAAGTTGCTTGGCGTTTTCCACCACATCGCGCACCGCCGGTTCGCAGTGACTGATCAGGTCGCCTTCCATGCGCCCCTGCAGTAACCGTTCGTGATTGGCGACAAATGCCTCTACGCCTGCCTCGATAAACCGTTCGATAATCTTGCCTCGCAGCAGGGCAGCTTTGCGGCCATCGCGGATATCCGAATGGATCAGCTCGCGTACTTCCTCACTGTCTGGCAGGGCCGGTTGCAGTAGTGCATACACCTCATCCCAGTGCAGCAAATCCATTTCCAGGCCATCTTCCAGATCAATGATGGCGTAGCAGAAGTCATCGGCCGCCTCCATCAGGTACGCCAGTGGGTGGCGGCAAAAACGTCCGGGGCTGTGTTGAAGCAGGCCGGTGGCATGAGCCACTTCGTGGAATGCCTCGGTTTCCGACACAAAGGCGCTGTACTTGCCAGGTTTGCTGCTGGCGCTGCCCGCATCGGCGGACAGCCAGGGGTATTTCAAAAACGTGGCCAGGGTGGCGTAGGTCAGGCGCATGCCGCCGTCGTACTGGTGATATTCGCTTTTGGTAATAATGCGAAAGCCCTGGGCGTTGCCTTCAAAAAAAGTCAGGTCGCTTTGCTGGTGGGCGGGGAGCATATCCAGAAACCGTTGCCCCCGTTCCTGAAACCAGGCGCGAATGGCGCGCTCACCGGTGTGACCAAAGGGCGGGTTGCCGATGTCGTGGGCCAGACAGGCGGACTGAACAATATCGCCGAAATCGGTGGCGCTGACGGTGTCGGGGAGCAGCTGGCGCTGTTGCAGGCGTTCTCCCACGCGAATACCGAGAGTGCGCCCCACGCAGGAAACTTCCAGCGAGTGGGTAAGGCGATTGTGCACGTGGTCATTGGTGGCCAGCGGATGGACCTGGGTCTTGCGGGCCAGCCGCCGGAAGGCGCCGGAAAAAATGATCTTGTCGTGGTCGCGCAGAAAGGCGGTACGACCACTTTCATCCTTGGCGCTGCGTCCGCCCAGGCGGGCCTTGTTCAGTAATTGATGCCAATCCATGAGGTTCCCCGCTACACGCTTGCACGCAACATGCTACACGCAGGCTATCCTTGCATGCGACGACTTTGTGCCACACCCTCTGTGCATATTGCATCTCTCGTTGCGAATTTTCGGAGGCATTTATGAATCTGGATAAACCGCTGCTGATGTTGGTCACCAGTGCATCGCAAATGGGCCAGGGGCAACAGACCGGTCTGTGGCTGGAAGAATTCGCCGTGCCGTATTTGTTGTTCCGGGAAAACAATATTCCCGTGGTGGTGGCCAGCCCGAAAGGGGGCAAGATTCCGGTGGATCCCAATTCGGTGCCGGATGACAGCGAGAAAGAGGCCTGGGCCGATGCCATTGCCGCCTTGCAGGATACCCGGGAGTTGGAAGCTGTCTGGGAAGATGGCTACTGCGGTGTCTTTGTACCCGGTGGCCATGGCGCCATGTTCGATATGCCGGACAACCCTCTGGTGGCGGCCGTCATGGAGCGGACCTGGGCACAGGGCGGCCTGTTAGGGGCGGTGTGTCATGGCCCCGCCGCATTGGTGGGCTTGCGCAATGAAGAGCGCGCACCACTGGTGCAGAACAAGACGCTGGCCTGCTTTACCAATAGCGAAGAGCGGGAAGTGGGGCTGGATGAGATCATGCCGTTTCTGTTGGCCACCCGGCTTGAAGAGCTGGGTGCCCGTCTCGATCTGGCGGACGATTTCACCCCCCATGCGGTCACGGACGGCAAACTGGTCACCGGGCAGAACCCACAGTCCAGCCGTGTGGTGGCCGAGGCGGTGATCGCGCAGCTTTACAGCGAATAGCGCCTGCTGATAGACAATGTGCTCTCGCAGGCCGCCAGGGCATGCCGTATTGTTAGGCCACCGCCTTGGTGGTGTGTGGTGAGTGGCGGTGGTGGTTGCCACTCCCGGCGGGCGCCGTATTATTCATTGTTTGGGTTTCATCGTCAGGAGAGAACATGGGGATCTATGATTACAGCGCCACCACCTTGAGTGGTGAAGAAAAGTCCTTGTCCGAGTTTCAGGGCAAGGTGTTGCTGATCGTCAATACGGCCAGCAAATGCGGGTTTACCCCCCAGTACAAGGGACTGGAAAGTCTGTATGAAACCCTGCAGCCCAAGGGGCTGGAGATTCTTGGTTTCCCGTGTAACCAGTTCGGTAAGCAGGAGCCGGGCGCGGCGGATGAAATCGGTGCCTTCTGTGAAAAGAACTACGGTGTCAGCTTTACCATGTTCGACAAGGTAGACGTGAATGGCAGTGGCGCCCACCCGCTGTACGATTACCTCAAGAAAGCCGCGCCGGGCGTGATGGGCAGCAAGGGCATCAAGTGGAACTTTACCAAGTTCCTGGTGGGCAAGGATGGCAAAGTCGTGAAGCGCTACGCGCCCACGGACAAGCCGGAAGCCATCCGCAAGGATATTGAGAAGTTGCTGGAAGCCTGACGGAATGACGAGTTGCGAGGAGTGAGTTTCGAAAGGCAACAGCACAAACCCTTTGAGGGTTAGCGGCCTTCGGTTTTGATCTTCGCAACTTGCAACTCGCAACTCGCAACTGCTTCTACGCGCTTTTGCGCTTTTCCAGCCTTTCAAAGATCACCATCCCGCTGAGCATGGCGGCGACGAAGACTATGCCCTTGAGATTGCCGCTACCCAGGGCAGCCAGTGCCGGGCCCGGGCAGAAGCCGGCCAGGCCCCAGCCTGCACCGAAACCCAGTGAGCCCAGCACCAGACGTTTGTCCAGCCGGGTGTTGGTGGGTAGCTGAAAGCGTTTGCTGAACAGTGGCGCGGTGCGGTGGCGAGCCAGATAGAAGCCGATGGCTGACACTGGAATGGCTCCCCCCATCACCAGGGCCAGGGACGGGTCCCAGTGACCGGCAATATCCAGAAAGGCCAATACCTTGGCCGGATTGGCCATGCCGGCCAGCAACAGGCCAACGCCAAAGATCAGACCGCTGAGAAAAGCCGTAAGCAATGACCGGTTCATAGCGGCGCTCCCAGCAAGTGACGAACCACGTACACGGTGGCAAACCCGCTGGCCATGAATGCCAGGGTGGCAACCAGTGAGCGAGGGGACAGGCGGGAGACGCCGCAGACGCCGTGGCCGCTGGTGCACCCGGCTCCGTAGCGGGTGCTGATGCCCACCAGCAAACCGGCACCAATCAGCAGTGGCCAGTTCGCGTCGACGACCAGCGGTGGCAGGTCTGCCGCCAGACGCCAGAATAGCGGAGCGAGCACCAGCCCCAGCACGAATGCCACTCGCCAATGACGACCGTCCCCGCCGGGGCTCAGCAAGCCACCGAGAACGCCGCTGATGCCGGCAATGCGGCCGTTGGCGAGCAGAAAGAGCAGGGCAGACAGGCCAATCAAGGCGCCGCCAGCCAGGGACGTCCAGGGGGTGAAGGCACCCCAGTCGATGTTCATGGGGTGTCGCCGCAGAAGCGTTGGTACAGCACGTTCAGCACGGCCAGGGCGTCCGGGTTGGCGACCTGATAGAACATCTGCTTGCCTTCCCGGCGGCTGCTGACCAGCCCTTCACGGCGCAAGATGCCCAACTGCTGGGAGAGTGAGGGTTGGTAAACCTCCACGAGCGGCTCCAGTTCGCTAACGCTGCGTTCGCCTTCCGCGAGGCGGCACAGCAGCATCAGACGATCTGGGTGGGACAGGGCTTTGAGTAACTGGCTGGCCTGGGCGGCATTGTCGCGCAGGGCGTCCGGGTCGATAGTGAGCATGGTGCACGGGTCCAACAATATATATTTAAATAAAAAGTATATTTTTGTTGAGGCAATCACAAGTACTTTCTTGAATTATGTTCATAATATGTGATTTGCGTCATCTGATGGGTGCGGTAAACGGCAATACTCCGTAATAGACCGCAAAGAAATGGCAGAGGCTGCCGCCCATGACGAAGAGGTGCCAGATGGCGTGGTTGAAGGGAATAAACCGGTCGGCCAAGTAGAAGATGACGCCCACGGTGTAGGTAATGCCGCCGGCCAGGATCAGCCAGAAGCCGGTGTCGTTGAGTTTGCTGGTCAGGTCGTTGGAGGCCACCAGAATCAGCCAGCCCATGGCCAGGTAAATACCCACCCGCATGAGCTTGAAGCGGTGACCATAGAGCGCTTTCAGGGCGATGCCGGTGAGGGCCAGGGCCCAGATCACGGCAAACAAAATCCAGCCGGTCTGGCCACGCAGGTTGACCAGTAGAAAGGGGGTGTAGGTGCCCGCGATCAAGCCGTAAATGGCGCAGTGGTCCAGCATTTTGAATACGGCGCGCCATTTCGGGCTGCGCAGGCTGTGATAGAGCGCACTGGCGCTGTAGAGCAGAATCAGGCTGGCGCCGAAAATGCTGAAGCTGACGATTTTCCAGGGGTCCCCCAGCAGGCTGGCCGCCACCACCAGGATCACCGTGCCGGCGATACTCAACGCCGCGCCGATGCCATGGGTCAGGCCATTGAGCCATTCCTCCAGAATCGAATAGGGCGGTTCAGGATTGGGGGCTACGGCCATTGGCGAATCTGCTTTCGGTTGAGGGAAGAAGTTGCATCATGCCGAGACGCCGGCCTGAGTGTAAAGCGCCAAATCGGACAGAGCGGCATATTGAATTTCCCTATGTGAGCGATAACGCAAATACCTCGCCAGTCCAGGAACGTCTGTGGCGGCGTCGCGTCTCATTATGGAGAAACAAAAGCAGGAGGCCGGAAGGGCGCCGCCATTGAAATGCCTTTTGCGGACCCAATGGTGTCAGGTAGTCCCGGCAAACAACGGGCACTCCCCTGGCTCTGCGGGCAAGGACAATACTGGAAAAGGAGACACTCCATGATTGAACACAACAAGCAGGTCGCGGAAGAACTGAGCAAGTTACTGGCCGAGAGTTACACCCTCTATCTCAAGACCCACAAATACCATTGGAATGTAACCGGCCCCATGTTCCATAGCCTGCACCTGCTGTTCGAACAGCAGTACACCGAGCTGGCGGAGGCGGTGGACACCATTGCCGAGCGGATTCGCGCGCTGGGCTGGAAGGCTCCGGGCAGCTATGCGGAGTTTGCCAAGTTGTCCACGGTGGAGGACGCCACGGGCGATCCGGATGCGTCCGGCATGATCAAGGAGCTGGCTGCGGACCACCGCACGGTGGCCGAGCGTGCCAATCGGGTATTGAAGCTGGCAGGCGAGCATGAAGATGAAGGCTCTGGCGCGGTGGCCAGTGACCGCATCGAGATTCATGAAAAATCCGCCTGGATGTTGTCCGCCCACCTGGGCTGATCGCCCTCTGGGCACACATTCAGTGTTCTACTCGTTACCGGGGCCGACGTCAGTCGGCCCTTTTTGTGGTGCATCGCTTGTTGGCCCGGGTTTGTTCCCGAGCCGGTTCCCTGTCTGAGCCTGCCTGGCTCGCCGCTTGGCCCGCTAACGCCTGCGCGCCCATCGTCTGATAAGGTCAAAATCTCGCTGCGGGTGAAAAAGCTTCACCTGATACGCGCGTACTTGTGCGACAATTGGTACTAATAAGTACCGTTTAGATCGGGGAGAGCACGATGCAACGTTTTTGGGTAACCCTGGGCCTGGCGCTGGCCCTGTGGGGCTGCAGTGATGAGCCACAGCAGGATGCTCCCATGCCGCAACCGGTAAAGCTGCAAGTCGTTGATGGCGGCGATGGCGCTTTACGTCACTACCCGGGCAAGGTGGTGGCGACAGAAGGGTCCGAGCTGGCATTCCGGGTGTCCGGTCAGCTGGAGCGTTTCCCGGTGCGGGCGGGCGAGCAGGTGAAGAAAGGGCAGTTGCTGGCCGCGCTGGACCCATCGGATTTCAGGAACCAACTGGCCGATCGGCAGGCCCAGTATGATCTGGCCGAAAGCCAGTATCAGCGAGGCATCAGTCTGCGTGATCGGGGGGTTATTTCTGAAGCCCAGTTCGATGAAATTGAAGCCAAGCGCCGGCAGGCCCAGGCGGCCCTGAGTCTGGCCCGGGACAATGTGAACTACACGCGCTTGAAGGCTCCCTACGGTGGTACGGTGGCCCGCACCGAAGTCGAAAATTACCAATTCGTGCAAGCCAAGCAGCCCATTCTTTACCTGCAGGGCGACAAGAATATTGATATCGAATTTGCCGTCTCCGAGCGTTTCTTGGCGAACCTGAAAAAGGATGGTGAGGATTACCAGCCGGAGCTGCGCTTTGAAGGCGCCCCGGACAAGGTGTTCAAGGCCAGTTACAAGGAGCATGAGGCCAGCGCTGACGATCGTACCCAGACCTACATCATTACCCTGACCATGCCCAACCCGGAAGGCATTCTGGTGTTGCCGGGGATGAGCGTGGATGTGGCCATCGATCTGAGCAAGATCATGCGTAAAGCCACTGCGTGGCCCCAGGTACCAGTGGAGGCAGTGTTTAATCCGGATGGCAAGGACAGTGCCCACGTTTGGCGGTTCAACCCGGAAGACGGCACGGTGTCGGCGGTGCCGGTGACCCTTGGCCAGGTGATTGGCAATGGCGTTGAGATCACCGCTGGGCTGGAAACCGGCGACAAGGTGGTCGGCGCCGGAGTGCACCACCTCAAGGAAGGCCAGGAGGTTCGTGAACTGGTGAAAGAGCGGGGCCTGTAATCGATGAATATCGCTGAGTACAGCATCCGCCACAAAGTGGTGAGCTGGTTGTTCACCGTGATCCTGCTGGTCGGCGGGGTGATCAGTTTTACCCGCCTCGGGCAGCTGGAAGACCCGGAATTCACCCTCAAGATCGCCATGGTCATTACCCATTATGGCGGTGCTTCACCTCGGCAGGTGGAAGAAGAAGTGACCCTGCCGGTTGAGAAGGCCATCCAGACTCTGCCTTACGTGAAAAACGTCACTTCCATCTCCAGCAACGGGCTGTCCCAGATCCAGGTTGAGATCAAGCCCAAATACAAGGCGCACGAGTTAAAACAGATCTGGGATGAGCTGCGTAACAAGATGACCGACCTGCAATCGCAGCTGCCGCCAGGGGCGGGCACGATTCAGGTAATCGATGACTTTGGTGATGTTTACGGCATCCTCATGGCCATTACCGGTGAAGGTTACAGCTATCAGGAGCTGCAGGATTATGCTGACTATCTGACCCGTGACCTGGTGCTGGTGGAAGGGGTTGGCAAGGTGACGATTGGTGGCCAGCGCGAGGAGCAGGTGCTGGTGGAAATTTCCCGTGCCCGGCTGGCCTCGCTGGGGATCAGCCCGGACCGCATCTTTGGTTTGCTACAAACCCAGAATACCGTGAACCCGGCGGGCAAGGTCCGGGTGGGAAATGAGTACATCCGCATTTATCCCACCGGGGAGTTTCCCTCTGTCCAGGCCATGGGCAACCTGCTGATTTCCGAGCCCGGTGCGAATGAGCTGGTTTACCTGCGTGATGTGGCGTCCATTGAGCGGGGGTATGCCGAAGTTCCCAACCATCTTTATCGATTCAATGGCGGCCCGGCCCTGACCCTGGGTATTTCCTTTGCCTCCGGCATCAATGTGGTGGATGTGGGCGCGCGGGTGGATCAGCGCCTCAAGGAACTGCAATACCAGCGTCCGGTGGGTATGGAGCTGGCCACTATCTATAACCAGCCCCAGGAAGTGGATAAGTCGGTCAGTGCCTTCATGCTCAACCTGGGTGAAGCGGTGGCCATTGTGATCGCCGTGCTGCTGGTATTCATGGGCCTGCGTTCCGGGGTGCTGATGGGCGGCGTGTTGCTGCTGACTATCCTGGGCACCTTCATCCTCATGAAGATGATGGCCATCGACCTGCAGCGGATCTCCCTGGGGGCGCTGATCATCGCTTTGGGGATGCTGGTGGATAACGCCATCGTGGTTACCGAAGGTATTTTGGTAGGCATGAAACGTGGCCTGTCCAAATTGCAGGCGGCCAGTCTGGTGGTGAAACAAACGATCTGGCCGCTGCTGGGGGCCACGGTGATTGCCATCATGGCCTTTGCCCCCATCGGCTTGTCAGATGATTCCACCGGGGAGTACACCAACAGCCTGTTCTGGGTGCTGTTGATCTCCTTGATGCTGAGCTGGATTACCGCTATCACTCTAGTCCCTTTCTTTGCCGAACAGTTCTTCAGTGACAAGGACGTGGGTGGCGAAGACGGTGAAGGGGAAGATCCCTACAAGGGGCGGGTGTTTGTGCTCTATCGCCGCCTGCTGGATCGCGCTATTCATCACCGGGTGTTAACCCTGTCAGGCATGTTTGTGCTGTTGGTGGTGGCGGTGCTGGGCTTTGGCTTCGTCAAGCAGGCCTTCTTCCCTCCTTCCAATACACCCATGTATCTGGTGGATTACTGGTTGCCCCAGGGCAGTGATATTCGCGCCACCCGTGAGGCGGTGAGTGAGCTGGAAGCGTCGTTGCTGGAGATGGACAGCGTCACCCAGGTGACCAGCACCATTGGCCAGGGGGCAGCGCGGTTCATGCTGCCTTATGCGCCAGAAAAGAGTTATCCCAGCTATGCCCAGCTGATTGTTCAGGTGAAGGATCGGGAGAGTATTAATCCGGCCCTGGCGGCCACCCGTGATCTGATCCGTGAGGAACACCTGCAGGCCTTCGCCAAGGTGAAGCGCCTGATGATCGGGCCGAGCCCGGCGGCGTCCATCGAAGCGCGCTTCAGCGGCCCGGATCCGAAAATATTGCGTGATCTGGGGCTCAAGGCCCAGGCCATCATGGCCGCCGACGGTGCGCTGGAAAGCATTCGCCATGATTGGCGCCAGCAGGAAAAGGTGATCCGGCCGCAGTTTCTTGAAGCCCAGGCCCGCCGAGCCGGGATTAGCCGCGAGGATCTGGATAATACCCTGGCGCTCAACTTCAGTGGCCGTACCGTGGGGTTGTACCGCGACGGCAGCAAGTTGCTGCCCATCGTGGCGCGGCCACCGGACGATGAGCGACTCAGTGCCAATAACCTGAATGATGTGCAGGTGTGGTCGCCTGTGTACTCCACCTATATCCCCATCAGTCAGGTGGTCGGTGATTTTGATACCGAATGGGAAAACGCCTTGGTCATGCGCCGCGACCGCAAGCGCACGCTTACCGTGCAGGCGGAACCGGATGTACTGGGTGAGGAAACCGCGGATCATGTTCTGCGGCGGATTCGCCCGGAGATTGAAGCGCTGGAGCTGCCGCCGGGCTATTCCCTGACCTGGGGCGGCGAGTACGAGGCATCCCGGGATGCCCAGGAAGCGGTCTTTGGCAGCCTGCCCATGGGCTACCTGTTCATGTTCATCATCACCATGTTGCTGTTCGATTCCCTGCGCCAGCCGTTGGTGATCTGGGCCACGGTGCCGTTGGCCATCATCGGGGTGACCATGGGGCTGTTGTTGCTGAATGCGCCGTTTGGTTTCATGGCGCTGCTGGGCTTCCTCAGCCTGTCCGGCATGCTGGTAAAAAATGGCATCGTGCTGGTGGAGCAGATCAAGCTGGAAATGGAAAGCCGGGAGCCATTCGACGCGGTGGTGCTGGCATCCATTTCACGGGTGAGGCCGGTGTGTATGGCAGCGATTACCACCATCCTTGGCATGGTGCCGCTGCTATTCGATGCGTTCTTCGAATCCATGGCGGTAGTGATCATGTTTGGCCTGGGCTTCGCCACCGTGCTCACCTTGATCGTGATTCCGGTGCTCTACACCCTCGTCTATGGCATCAAACCCGGTAAGGACCAGCATGTCTGAATGACGCGGCATGCCCCATGCAGCACGTCCCCTGGCGGTGTGCTGCATGGGGCATGATGAGTGTTGCGTCTCTGGAGGTGCCAGCCTCCTTCCTCTCTGCCACAATGTGCCCGCCTGACATTATTGACCATCCCAAATTGAACACCTCACATTGATGATCCCAAGGAGTGCCGATGTTGCTGGCCATTGCCGCCGTGATTGGCGGGCTGATACTGCTGGTATGGAGTGCGGACAAGTTCGTTGAAGGGGCCGCGGGCACCGCCGCCCACGCCGGCATGCCGCCGTTGTTGATCGGCATGCTGATTGTCGGCTTTGGCACCTCGGCACCGGAGATGGTGGTGTCGGCGCTGGCGGCGCTGGAAGGCAACCCGTCGCTGGCGCTGGGGAATGCCTACGGTTCCAACATTTCCAACATCGCCCTGATTCTCGGGGTGGTGGCGGTGATGAGTCCGATTCTGGTGAACTCCGCCATTCTCAAGAAAGAACTGCCGATTCTCACTCTGATCACCTTGCTGGCGGGCTACCAGCTTATCGACGGGCACATTTCCCGCATGGACGCCTGGATATTGATTGGCGTGCTGGCGGTGCTGATGGGCTGGTCCATTTATGCGGCCATGACCGGCAAGGGGGACGTGCTGGCCGGGGAAGTGGAAACGGACCTGGCAGAACATCCGCTGCCGCTGAAGCAATCCCTGTTCTGGCTGGTCGTGGGCCTGATCCTGCTGGTGGTCAGCTCCCGGGCGCTGGTCTGGGGGGCGGTGCTGATTGCCCAGTCTCTGGGGGTCAGTGACCTGATCATCGGCCTCACCATTGTCGCCATCGGCACCTCCCTGCCGGAGCTGGCTTCCAGCATTGCGGCGGTGCGCAAGGGTGAGCACGATATTGCCTTTGGTAACGTGCTAGGCTCGAATTTGTTTAACACCCTGGCGGTGGTCGGTATCGCTGGCGCTATCAAGCCCATGTCGGTGGATGCGGGGGTCCTGCAGCGTGACTGGTCCCTGATGATGGGGCTGACGCTGGTGTTGTTCGTCATGGGTTTTGGCCTGTGGGGGCGCAAAGGGCAAATTACCCGGAACAACGGCATCGCCTTGCTGGTGGTTTATGTGGCGTACATGGCCTATCTGGGGTCGACTATGCTGACGGGGGGCTGATCCCCGCCGGCGTAAGCAGTGGCCGACACTGATGCTAATAGCATGACACCTAATGACGAAAGACAAGGAAGCGGCAGGGTATGCGGGATACGGGAATATCGGAAAAACTGGAGCAGCGCGCTTTTCTGTTCTCCCTGGTGGCGGTCAGCGCCGTCTTTGCCCTGCTGATTCAGCCTTTCTTCGCGCCCATTTTCTGGGCCTGCGCCATTAGCGTTATTTTCTATCCTTTCCACAAAAGGTTGCTGGCCCGCTGGCCGCAACGGCGCAACCTGGTGGCGTTGTTCACCTTGCTACTGTGCGTGGTGTTAGTCGTTATCCCGGTGCTGGCGGTGGCCACGTCGTTCGTATCCGAAGGCGTTGGCTTGTTCCAGAAAGTGCAAAGCGGGGAAATTGATCTGGCCAGCTATGTGGACAAGATCAAGCATGCCTTTCCGGGTGTGCAGTCGCTGGCAGAGCGCTTTGATGTAGACCTGGAGAAAATCAAGGAACAGGCGGTCAAGGCATTCACCGGGGCGGGCCAGTTCCTCGCCAAGCGGGCGCTTGCGGTGGGGCAGAACACCTTCCAGTTTTTCCTCAATCTGGGCCTGATGCTGTACCTGGCGTTTTTCCTGATCCGCGATGGCGACTCCATGGTGGCCATGCTGATTCGCGCCCTGCCGTTAGGGGATGAGCGTGAAAAGTTGCTGTTTGCCAAGTTTGCCGAAGTCACCCGCGCCACCATTAAGGGTAACCTGCTGGTAGCGATTACCCAGGGCGCGCTGGGTGGCCTGATCTTCTGGTGGCTGGGCATTCCCGGAGCCTTGCTGTGGGGCGTGGTGATGGCCGTGCTGTCGTTGATTCCGGCGGTGGGTGCGGGCCTGATCTGGTTTCCCGTGGCGCTGTACCTCTACGCCGTGGGGGACATGAAGGAAGCGACGATCCTGATTCTGTTCGGGGTGTTCGTCATCGGTCTGGTGGATAATCTGCTGCGCCCGATTCTGGTGGGTCGCGATACCAAGCTGCCCGACTATGTGGTGTTGTTTTCCACCCTGGGCGGGCTGGCCATGTTCGGCATTACTGGCTTTGCCGTGGGGCCGTTGCTGGCGGCGCTTTTCGTGGCATTCTGGGGTATCTTTATCCGTGAATTTAACGAGGAAGGTGTCGCTGCATTGCCGGTTGAAAGCGAGCCGGATGAGACCCCTTCCGGGAGTGCGTAACGATGATTTTTCTACGATTGGTGCTGGCGGCCTCCGTGGCCGGGTTATCCGCCTTTGGTTGTGACGAAGACGAGGATGTTTTCTCCAACGACAGCGCCCAGCTGTACTTCCATAACCAGCTCACCCAGGTGGGCGGCGGCAGCGAAGACGATATTACCGTGGACCTGTTCGTGGATAATCAGACCACTGCGGTGGAAAGTGGTGTGGATTACACCACCCGGGGCAGCGTGAGTTCCAACAGCCTGGAGCTGGACGATGACAGTGAGTCCGTGGCGTTCGATGCCCGCGGGGTCAGTTCTGGCAGCACTCTGGTTAACGGCCCGATCAACCGGACACTGACCGGGGGCAACCGCTACACGGTGGTTTTGATGGGCGATACCACCCTGGATAACCGCCAGCTGAAAACGTTCAGCCACCAGAAAATGGATGTGGGCAGCGGGCAGATCCGGGTGCGTTTTATCAACACACTGTCACGCCTGTCTGGCGATGAGCTGAGCGTCACCGCCAGTGGTAGCGCCCCCGGTGGCCAGGCGTTGGTCAGCGGGCTGGAATATGCCGACGGCAGCAGCTACGTGTCTCTGAGTGCCGGCAGCAACCTGGCGGTGACCGTCAACAACGAAACCCAGGGCGTGATCATCGATGATGTGAGCTGCAGCGTCAGCAGCGGCCGCAGCTACGACGCCATTATTGCGTACACGGAATTCGACAGCGACGACGACCAGATTTCCCTGTATTGCCAGCCGTTCAGTAACTGAGCGGCGGGAACTTCTCACTACGAAAAACCTCTGAACTGCCAACCAATACCAAAAAACGGGGCATCGGTATGATTACGATGCCCCTTTCGCGTTTGCCTCGGGAGGATCTATGCGAATGATCGGAATGCTGGCGGTAGCCAGCGCAGTAGTCTTGTCCGGCTGTGGCGGTGCCGATGATGACGTGGAAGATTTGCTGCGTGCACCAGCCAGTCTCTATTTCCACAATCAGCTGACGGATTTTACCGCTCCGGATGCAGCAAGTATTCGTGTGGATGTGGTCACCAATAAGGCCTCAGACCCGCTGTTTGAAGATGTGGGGTATTCCACCGATGAACAAGGCGGGATGAACCTGAAACTGGATGCCGATAACGAAACCGTCAATTTTCAGCCACGCAGAAGCACTGTGGATTTACCGGATAAAGACATATCGCTGGCAGCGGGTGGGAATTACACCCTCGTCTTGATGGGGGATTTGGCAGACAGCTCTCCGCTACTGAACGCTTTCCGTCAAGAGACGCCTTCTGTGATGGCATCAAACGTTGGGGTGCGCTTTATTCATGCCATGAGTCAGCAGGCAGGCATTGCTTTCTCTATCGGCACAATTCCAGATCTGCAGTATGGCAAAGCCACAGCTTATTTTTCGGATACCCCCAATGGTAGCAGCCGTCTGGAAGTGGAAGTGAAAGATGCTGCGGATGACAGCCTGATTGCGACGGTGTCTTGTCCGGTTCAGGCAGGCAAGGTTTACGATGCCATCATTACTCACAAAGGGTTTGCTGATCCCGACATGGCGATGTTCTGCCAGCAGGTTGAAGGCAGTTAATTGATTGTGTAAGTCGGCTTAGGGCGTAGCCGTAAGCCGACAACCCACCTTGCTATTTGCCTCATCGCTGAATGTCGGATTACGCCTTTCAGGCTAATTCGACCTACCGGGGAGGGCGATCTACCCCGCGCTTATTTCAATCGCACCGACGGATCCAGTGTAGGCGCCGTCAACGGTGCGCCCTGGTAAGCGGAGACCTCGCCAAAGCGATCGTTGGGCCATTGTTGCCAGTCGCTCACCGCCTGATTCAGCCGCTCTTGGTCCCGCCCGACAAAATTCCACCACAACAGTACCGGCTGCCCCAGCGGCTCGCCGCCCAGCAGCATGATGCGGCTGCCGGCGGAGAGAGTGAGAATCAGGGTGTCGCGGCCCTGGCCCAGATAGTAGAGCTCGCCGGTCTTCAGGGTTTCCCCTTCCAGTTCAGCATGGCCTTCATTGATACACAGCCCCAGCTCAAAATCGGCAGGGACGGGCAAGGTCAGCCGACAGGCTTGTGTGGCCACAATATCGGCGCCCACCAGTGGCGAGAAAACCGTCGCAGGAGAGCGGTGGCCGGCCAGCTCTCCCACCACCAGAGTGATCTCGGCGCCATCCTGTTGCCACTGGGGCAAGTCGGTGTGGTGGGCAAAGGCCGGCGGAGTGTCCTCATACTCGGCGGGCAACGCGATCCAAAATTGCAGGCCGTGCATGGGGCCGCTGAATCCTGGCGGGCTTTCCTCGGAATGGCAGATGCCATGGCCGGCGGTCATCAGATTCAGTTGGCCGGGGGCGATAACCTGCTCATAACCCAGGCTGTCCTTGTGCAGCAGTGCGCCTTCGAACAACCAGGTCACGGTTTGTAGCCCGATGTGCGGGTGGGTGCCCACATCGACCGCGTTATCGGTGGTCAGGTCGGTGGGGCCGATATGGTCGAGAAAACACCAGGGACCAATCAGCCGTTGCGAGCGGCTGGGCAAATGCCGAATGATTGGCAGGCCACTGCCGAGGATGCTTTTGCGCGAATCCACGGGCTTAAGGGTAGGCTGGCTGGCAAGGTTGGGGCATTCCACCGTTTCGCCGCTGGCGTGGGTATTGCTCATGGCTGTCTCCGTGGCATAGTCCAAGTGCGGGGTGTCACTGCGCTTCGAGTATGGAACGCGGTGACAACAATGGAAAGCAAGGGAAAGGACACGCCTCATGGCCACAGTCAGCCTTCACAGCCATCATCATTATGCCCAGCAAATCAACGTACGCCAGCATCGACTCAACGCGGATGAAGGCGCGGCAATGGGGGGCGAAGACAGCGGCCCCAACCCTTATGAACTATTGCTGTCCGGGCTCGGTGCCTGTACCTCGATTACCTTGCGCATGTATGCCGAGCGCAAAGGCTGGGAGCTGGGCGATATTGATGTTCGTCTGGATTTTTACCGGGATGAAGAGGGCGGCGAGCATATCGACCGTACCCTGGTCTGCAGCGCACCCCTCAGCGATGAGCAGCGGCAGCGCTTGCTGGAAATCGCCGCCAAAACGCCGGTGACCAAAACGGTTCGGCAGGGCGTTGCCATTACCAGCATGTGGAAATAAGCGGCGATTTGCCCCGGCTTTTGGCATACTCGCGCCTCCATTGAATCAGCGGAGTCCCTTGTATGTTCAAGGTCAACGAATACTTCGATGCCAAGGTGGCATCCATTGCCTTTCAAACCGAGTCCAAGCCGGCCACCGTGGGTGTGATGGCGCCGGGGGATTATGAATTCGGCACCAGTGAGTACGAAACCATGACTGTGACCAGCGGGGCCCTGACAGTAAAGCTGCCGGGCAGTGCCGACTGGCAGACGTTTGCTGCCGGTGAGACTTTCGAGATTGAGGCTAACCAGAAATTTCAGGTAAAAGTGGCCATCGATACGGCCTATCTTTGCCTGTACGGCGAATAATTCGATCGGTCAGTAGAAGAATAAGAGCGCCTGTCAAAACAGGCGCCAACACCAGGGGGAGCCTGATGCCATTATTTCCTGCCAGGGATGGCGCCACGCTACGCGTGCGTTTGCTGGGCCGTGGTCAGCCGGTGCTGATGCTGCATGGCCTGGGAATGCAGGGGCGTGACTGGCTTCCCTTCGTGTTCCCCTTTCTGCGCCGTTTCCAGTTTGTGATTCCCGATTTGCGCGGTGCTGGCGGTTCCGCTGCGGCCCGTTTCAACCAGGCGGACGTGTTCCACAATCACATGCAGGACATGGAAGATCTGGTTCACCATTTCGGCCTGCGGGATTTCCCGTTGGTGGGTTATTCCCTGGGGGCGACCACGAGCCTGCATTGGCATGCTCATGGGGATTTTTCCCCGGTAAAACGCTACCTGCACATTGATCAGTCGCCCTGCACGGATAACAAGGCGGACTGGCCCCACGGGCTGTTCGGGGAACGGCAGGGGCATTTCTACGCCCAGTTGCGCGAGTTGCTGGCCCTGCTGGACGGTGCGCCGGACCAGGGCCGCATTGCCAGCCTGGCGCCGGGATTGCGCGCGGCCATCCTGCTGAGACTGACAGATATCCTCGGTCAGATCGCCGGGCGCCGGGGGCTGCATTCCGCCTTCAGCGCCACGGCCCGTTGGTCGTCGCTGTGGGCGCGGGTGTTGCCGGTGACGGAACTGGCGGATATCCGTGCGTACCTGAATGCCTACCTGTTTGGTGCCCATGACTACCGGCCCTCGGCGGCCGGTTTTGGTGTGCCGGCCACGGTGATTACCGGCGCCCGCTCACCACTGTATCCCGCCGAGGGGCAGGCCGAGTTTGCCCGGTTGATCGGTGCCCGCCACGTTGTTCTGCCCAGATCGGGGCATGTGCCGCTGATGAGCCAGCCATTGGCGTTTACCCGCGCACTGGGTGACTTTCTGGCCGACACAGAGTGATAGCCTGACCCTTTTGCGTGTCGCGTGCGGCTTGGTGCGTGCTGCTTCTCTTTTCTGATAGTGGAATGTTATTTCGCTCTGCCTGCATTTCTCGCTAGCATACGAACCCTTCTGGAGCGGATTCGGAGAGATCGGGTGGTCGCCATTCATACCTCAGCCCCTGCGCTGACCTTGCGCGCGGGCAGTGATGCCATCGCGCATTTACGTGAGCATGGCCTGCGGGCCGCCGACGTGGACATCGTTCCCGGGGCGGCTGGTGGCCCCAAGGCGCTGGGCATCAACGGCCTGGATCAGGCGGTGTTCGGCGACTTCCTGCCGGCGGCGCCACGCCCGCGTACCTTGATTGGCGCCTCCATCGGCAGCTGGCGCTTTGCAGCCATCACCATGGGCGATGATGCGCGCAGTGGCCTGTCCCGGCTGGCCGACCTCTACACCCGGCAGCGTTTTCCCAAGGGGATAACGGCGAAAGACGTCAGCCATCGCTGCGAGCAGATGTTGTCGGAGCTGCTGCAGGATCGCGATCAGCGAGTTCTGCACAATCCGGATTATCGCCTGGTGATCGTGGTGATTCGCAGCCGCGGGCTGATGGCCCGTCGCGGTGGTCTCGGCCTGGGGCTCGGGCTGGCGGGGTTGATCGGTACCAATCTGCTCAGTCGCCGTGCCACGGGGTTATTTATGGAGCGTGGGTTGGTCTATCCGGCAGGGGACGATTTGCCGATGGGCCCGCTCAATGATTTCACCACCCACCATGTGGATTTGCAGGCAGACAATCTGCGCGCCGCGTTGTTGGCCAGTGCCGCCATTCCCATGGTGCTCGATGGCGTGACCACCCTGCCCGGTGCGCCGGATGGTGTGTATCGCGATGGCGGTATGCTCGACTATCACCTGGACCTGCCGTACCAGAGTGACGGCATCGTGCTGTACCCGCACTTCACCGACCGGGTGATTCCCGGCTGGTTCGACAAACCCTTGCGCTGGCGCAACGGTGATCCTCAGCGCTTGCGACGCCTGTTGCTGGTGTCCCCATCCCGGGAGTATCTGGCGAGCCTGCCCCACGGCAAGCTGCCCGACCGCACGGACTTCAAACATTACCTGGGCGATGATGCCGGCCGTGAGGCGTATTGGCGCAAGGCGGTAACCGAAAGCCAGCGGCTGGGAGATGAATTTCTGGAGCTGGTGGAAACCGGCAAACTGGTGGACCGCCTGCAGCCGCTGTAAAGATCCTCTCCCGTAGGAACGCCGCTCCTGCGGGGGAACGTGTTACTCTCGCCACGTTTCCCTCCATGCCTCCATGACCCGGATCGCCCGTGACTGAATCCAGCCCCTCAACAATGACTCTTGTCCGCCAGCTATGGCAGCAGACCTGGCCTATGGCCATGGGCGTGATGTCCCTGCTGGGCTTTTATCTGGTCGACAGTATCTTCGTGGCCCGGTTGGGTACGGCACCGCTGGCGGCCCAGTCGTTCACTTTTCCATTGGCATTTCTGGTCATCGGTGTGCAGGTGGGTATCGGCATTGCCATTGCCGCGCTGATCTCCCGGGCCATCGGTGCCGGCCAGCAGGAGCAGGCCAACCGGCTGGGGGCGCTAGTGCTGGTCGGCGGTGGTGTGCTGCAGGGTGTGCTGGTGCTGGTGCTGTGGTTGATCCAGGAGCCTGCCTTTGCGTTGCTCGGCGCCAGTGAAGAGATTCGCGCCATGATCCGGCCCTTCTGGGCCTTGCAGGTGCCGGCCATGTGGGTCGGTGGGGTGGTGTACTTCGGCTACAGCCTGTTCCGTGCCCACGGCAACACGCGTTTTCCCGGCATGATGATGGTGCTCACCAGCCTGCTGAATCTGCTGTTCGATCCGATTCTGATTTTTGGTATCGGCGATTGGCAGGGGTTTGGTTTACCCGGTGCGGCGCTGGCGACCTTGCTGGCGTTTTCCATCGGTGGCGTGATTGTGGCCCTGTCTCTGCGGGGCAAAGGCTGGGTGCAACGCACCGGCATGCTGGTGCAGATGCGTGCCTCGGCCTGGCCGTTCGCGCAGATCGCCGGCCCGGCCATGATCAGCCAGCTGATGCCGCCGCTGGCGGCCATGGTGGCCACGGCGCTGGTGGCCCGCTCCGGTGACCAGGCGGTGGCCGCCTGGGGCATGGCCAGCCGTCTGGAGAGTTTTTCCATCGTGCTGGTGCTGGGCATGACCATGGCGCTGCCGCCCTGGTTGGGGCGTTGTTATGGCGCTAACGATTGGGCGACCGTGCGGCGGCTGATGCAGGTGGCAACAGGCATGGTGGTTGCCTGGCAGGTGCTGCTGGGGCTGGTGATGGCGTTGCTGGCGGCGCCGCTGGCCAGCGTGCTGGTCGACACCCCGGCGGTGCAGGCCTACCTGACCGTGCTGATTCGCTGGATGCCGCCCAGCTATGGCTTTCTGGGCGTCTGCATGTTGGTGGTGTCCGCCAGCAATGCGCTGGGCTGGCCCATGCGCGCCATGCTGATCTCCTTCCTGCGCCTGTTCCTGTGCTACCTGCCGTTGTTGTGGCTGGGCTTCGAGCTGGGCGGCTTTGGTGGCTTTGCCCTGGGCGCGGCATTTGGCAATGTGCTGGCCGGGATCATGGCGTGGGGTTTCTATCAGCAGGCGCTGGGAAAGGCCGTTAATAGTTAATAATGAATAATTAATAGTTGCGCGCTTACTCGCCGGGATTT
>NZ_DS989915.1:2574331-2681626 GCF_000155615.1 Alcanivorax sp. DG881
TTTCAGTAAAACAAAACGTGACCGTGACGTTATTAATTATTCATTATTAACTATTAATTGCTCTCCCTCTCCCATTCCGGCGGTTTCCACAGATGTTTCAGGCGCTGCGTTAGCGGGCCTTTCTGCCGCATGGCCCGGAACATGTCTGCGTATTCATGACACCAGTTCACCACCAGGCTGTTGCTGTACACCGGGCGGGTGATGCCGTACTCCACCGGTTGCTCCTCTTTCTCTTCCACGAAAGTGCCGAACAGGCGATCCCAGATGATGAAAACGCCCGCGTAGTTCCGGTCGATATATTCCGGGTTGCGGCCGTGGTGCACCCGGTGATGGCTGGGCGTATTGAAGATATATTCGATGGCAGGGTGCAGTTTGCCCACCAGGGTGGTGTGGATGAAGTACTGGTACACCAGCGACAGTGCATAGCACACCCCGATCCATACCGGGTTGTAACCGAGAAAGGCCAGCGGCACGTAGAACAACCAGCCGCCGTTGAAGATGTTGGTGGCATTCTGGCGCATGGCGGTGGAGAAATTCATCCGCTCGGAAGAGTGGTGGGTCACATGGGCGGCCCAGAACCAGCGCACCCGGTGTGAGGTACGGTGGAAACCGTAGTAGCAGAAATCTACCAGGAACCACAGGGCGATGGCGGTAAAGAGGTTGAGCTCAATATCGAGCAACCGGTGCTGATACGCAAAGGCATAGAGTGGGAAGGCAATCAGCCCGGCGAATAGCAGCTCGGTGGTCTGGTAGCCAGCGCCCAGCATGAAATTGAGCCAGGACTCGCGGCCATCCACCAGCCGGTTGTTGTGGCGAATCTTGCGGTATTCCCACAGGAACAAGCCAATAAAAAGCGGCGTGGCCACCACAAAGATCAGCTGTCGGGCATCCAGGGCCAGCCAGTCGGGAAGGGCATTCCATAGGGGTGCCAGCCCGCTGTTCAGCCAGATAGTGTTGAACCAGTCCATCAGTGCCATAGAAACCTCGAAGCTCGGTGAGGAACGCGGTGGAGCGTTGATGTTGGCAGTGTGCGACAAGCGCGGCGGATAGTATTGACTATCCATGTCTTATTTTTGACAATTTACGCCAACAGGATAGACGTCACCCACAAGGAGAGACCATGGCCGCTGCCATGCGTGTTACCGGTGCCTGGGTACAGTTGCTGACCGACTGGCTGGACCGGGAAAACCTGCCTGCCCCTGCATTGCGCACGGTGCTGGACAGCCGCTCGCCAGCGGATGTGGTGCCGCTGCCGCTGTGGCGGGATCTGCTACAGCAGGCGGTGTTGTTGCGCCCGGAGCGGTTGGCCCCGGGGCTGGAAATCGGCGCCATGATCCAGCCCCGCCACGTGGGCATGCTGGGCTATCTGATTCTCACCTGCCGGACCCTGGGCGAAGCCATGCTGGCCTACCAGCGCTACGAAACCTTGTTCTACGGGCAGGATATGGTGGAGGTGGTGGGGCAAGATGATCAGATGCTGGTGCGCTGGCCCGGAGCGGATTCCACCGGGGAGCTGGCGGACAGTGTGGCTATCGCGGCCCTGGTCAGCTTCCTGCGCCGGCAGGTGGATACACCACCGGTGCCGACCCGCGTTGCCTTCGCCTTCCCAGCCCCCGGGCCGTCGATCCGGGCGGCGTTTGAAGCCTTCTTCGGGTGCCCGGTCCAGTTCGCTCAGGCGCATACCTGTGTTGCCTTTCCTGTCCATTTTCTTGCCATTGCCTTGCCGCACAGCGACCCGAGCATGCGCAGCCTGCTGGATCGGCAGGCCCAGGCTATGCTGCTGGCGCTGCCGGATTCCGACAGTTTTGACCGGGCCTTGCAACAGGCCATGGTGCGATTGATGCCGGAAGCGGCGGTGACCCTGCCGCGCCTGGCAGCGGAGCTGCACATGTCCGTGCGCACTTTGCAGCGTCGTCTCACCGAGCGGCAGTTAACCTGGCGGGAGCTGCTGGATCGCACCCGTGAACAACTGGCCCGCCACTATCTGGCCGACCTGTCGCTGACCCTGGGGGATATTGCCTTGCTGCTGGGGTTTTCCGAGCACAGTGCCTTCAGTCGGGCCTACCGCCGCTGGACCGGCAACACTCCGGCACGGGCCAGAAAACAGACCGCCATGGCATACAAAACAGAAAATGCTGTGTAGTTTGGTGCTTTCGGCCGACGTGGATCGGCGAAACGTGCAGGCCGCGAATTCAGCGGGTGTTGGGCTATGGTTGTCGGCGTTGCTACCCGAACCAATCCAGCCGGTGAGAATTCCGGTCATTGCTGGCACGCCGTGCGGCGTGATTAATTTCCCGCCATCGTGCTCCGCGAGACGCCCTCTGTACGTTGAAACGACGCTGAACTGAGAGGCTGGTGGAGACAGGCACTATGAGAGAGGAACATCGATGAAAACACGTATTACCGAATTGCTGGGCATTGAATACCCGATCGTTCAGGGCGGCATGCAGAACGTGGGTTATGCGGAGCTTGCCGCCGCCGTTTCCAATGCCGGCGGTCTGGGCATTATCACCGCCCTCACGCAGCCGACCCCGGAAGACCTGGACAAGGAAATCAAACGCTGCAAGGAAATGACCGACAAGCCCTTCGGTGTGAACCTGACCATTCTGCCGACCATCAAGCCGGTGCCCTACGAGGAATACGCCCGGGTGATTTGTGAAAACGGTGTCACCGTGGTGGAAACCGCCGGCCGTAACCCGGAACCGCACATGCCCCTGTTCAAGGAATACGGGGTGAAGGTGGTGCACAAATGTACGTCCGTGCGGCATGCGCTCAAGTCGGAAAAAGTGGGTGTGGATGCGGTATCCGTGGATGGCTTCGAATGTGCCGGCCACCCGGGGGAAGATGATATTCCCAACCTGGTACTGTTGCCGGCCGCGGCCCGGGTGTTGAAGATTCCCATGTTGGCGTCCGGTGGTATCGGTACGGGGGCGCAGATGGCGGCGTGTCTGGCGCTGGGTGCCGACGGTATCAACATGGGTACCCGTTTCCTGGCTTCCAAAGAAGCCCCGGTACACGAAAACATGAAAAAGGCCATTGCCGAAGCCTCCGAACTGGACACCGCTTTGATCTTCCGCCCGTTGAAAAACACCGCCCGCGTTTACAAAAACCGGGTGGCCACCAAAGTTAATGAAATCGAACGCGAAAAAGGTCAGGACATGAAGTTCGACTATATCGTGGATCTGGTTGCCGGCGTGAAGGGCAAGGCTGCGCTCACTTCCGGTGAAATCGATGGTGGTATCTGGACGTCTGGCATGGTGCAGGGCCTGATCAACAGTTACCCGAGCTGTGCAGAGATTATCGATGACATCATCAGCGAATGTACCGGCACCATCAATCAGCGTCTGGCCGAAATCATGAAAAGCTAGGAAGGCGCTGAAGACCTATTTTCCTGAAATAAAGTTATGCTCTCCCGAGCCAGCCAGGGCAATGCCCTGGCTTTTTTTAGGTTCTTCGCGGATTAAAGTGACTAACACGTTTCTCGCCATCTGCCTGGTTTATCCCGAATACCCGGCACTTTGCCAAACGCTCGACGCCGGATGCCTGACGTAAACCGCCATAGCCTGAGAGGCTGTCGTTATCCCGGCATCTCTTTTGAGAGGTATTTTGAGGAACTGTCAGGCTATCATTGATGGCAATAATCGGGCCATGCACTTTGCACAGAGAGTATGGCGGCCAAGGTTTTCAGGTTTTGAATGCAAGCGTCCTTCGTCGGGCATCCGGCGTCCAGCGGCTGCCAAGTCGGGATAATGAGACAAGTTCTGGAGCTGGCTGATCACTCAATTCCGCGATGAACCTTTTGTATGCTGCTTTGCGGCTGTACCGCGATGCATTTAGCAGGGTGGCTCGACAAGCCGGTGGTTGTGCGCTTTTCTGAAACAAGGCAGTTTCTGTGCCCGATTCCCGGTGCGGTGAAATTCTGTCGCCGGGGTGCTTGATTTCTTATCAGAAGGATCTGATATGTATCGCCTGTATGAATTTGCCTCTTCCGGTAACTGCTACAAATTACGCCTGGCCATGGCACAGCTTGGTGTTCCTGTCGAGCGAGTGGAAAAAGACATTACTCGTGGCGAAACCCGCAGCGACGACTTCCTAGCGATCAACCCTAACGGCCGTATCCCGGTGCTGGTAACCCCGGAGGGAAGAGCCCTGCCGGAATCCAATGCGGCGCTCTGGTATCTGGCGCGAGACAGCCAGCTAATGCCCGTTGATGCCTTCGAACAGGCCCAGGTGCTGCAGTGGATGTTCTTCGAGCAGTACAACCACGAACCCAATATTGCGACTTCCCGTTACTGGCTGCATGTGCTGGGTGAACCGGAAAAATATGCGGATGCCTTGCAAGAGAAACAGCAAAAGGGGCATGAGGCGCTGGCAGTGATGGAGCGGCATTTACAGGCCGAGCCTTTCTTCGTGGGTGGGCGCTACTCCATTGCGGACATTGCCTTGTACGCCTATACCCATGTGGCGGATGAAGGCGGTTTTTCGTTGCAGGCCTATCCCGGCGTCAGGGCCTGGCTGGATGCGGTCCGCGGGCAGCCGGGCCATGTCCCACTTCTGGCATAAGGGGCGGGGCTTTTCTTGACCGGGCCGGGCCGCCGTGATTCATTTATGAAATACAATTCCAAAAATGAATCACGGGAGAGAGCATGTTCACAGCCAACATTCTTCGGGGGCCGCTGGTGGCGGCCGCTTTGGCGCTGCCGGGCCTATCAGGCGCGGCGATTTCACCGGCATTAAGTGAGACGGTTCGCCAGCTGGCCCAGGCGCAGAGCCAGGATCTGGAGGCGATTTTCCAGCAGGTTCACGCCAACCCGGAATTGGCCTTTCAACTGGACGAGACTGCTGCGCTGGTGGCCAAAAAGCTGAAAAAAATGGGTTACAAGGTGCATACCGGTATTGCGCAAACGGGGCTGGCGGCAGTACTGAAAAATGGCGAAGGGCCGGTCATCATGTTCCGCAGCGACATGGATGCCCTGCCGGTGAAGGAAGACAGCGGCCTGTCCTATGCCAGCAAGAAACAGGTCACGCTCGACGATGGCAGCAGCCAGTACGTTTCCCATGCCTGTGGCCATGATGCGCACACCGCCTGGTTGCTGGGTATTGCCAAGGTAATGATGGAAACCCGCGATAGCTGGTCCGGCACCCTGGTGTTGGTGGGGCAGCCAGCGGAAGAACTGATTGCCGGGGCTCAGGCCATGGTGGACGACGGCTTGTACGACAAGGTACCAGAGCCCTCGTTGTTGATTTCGGCACACATCTACCCGGTATGGCCGTCGGGTACTGTGGCGGTAAAAGCCGGGCGTCGCATGGCCGGTAGTGACCAGTTGGATGTCCATCTTACCGGTATCGGAGGCCATGGCTCCCGGCCGGAAGGCACCATCGATCCGGTGGTCATGGGGGCGCGTACGGTGATGGCGTATCAGACCATCGTGAGCCGTAATATTCCGGCCCAGGAACCCGCCGTGTTGACCGTAGGCGCCATGCAGGTGGGGGAAACCCATAACGTGATTCCCGAAACCGGCACCCTGAAAGTGAATCTGCGCTGGTATGAAAAATCCACTCGCCAGACCCTGCTCGATGCCATCAAGCGTGAAACCCAGGGCATCGCCGAGGCGGCGGGTGTTCCCGAAGAGCGAGCCCCCACCTACACCATGCTCGGTTATGCGGAACCGGTGGTGAATGCGCCTTCCCTGGCCGAGCAGGCCAATGCCACCCTGTCCGCCAGCCTGGGTAAGAAACGGTTGATGCCGGGTATTCCCCCGGTAATGGGGTCCGAGGATTTTCCCATGCTGGTGGCGGGTATCGAAGGTGCTGAAACCCTGTTTGTGGAAGTGGGTGGCGGCGCCGCGGATGTGATGAAGAACTACATGCAGACAGGGGAGTTGCCGCCTCTGAATCACAACCCGAAATTCCGTATCGAAAATCCCGCACTGGCGATTACCACGGCGGTTGAAGCCAACAGCGCCCTGTTGCTGGACGCCTTTCAGGCGAAGTAGTGATGTGAGAGAAGGGCAGGTCGGCCCAGGTTTTTCCTGGGTCGACCTGTACAGCGAGCGGCTACGCTGGCTGACTCAGATGGTGAAAGTGGTACTTGAGATGGTCGTCGATAAAGCTGGCGATAAAGAAATAGGAATGGTCGTAACCGGGCTGCATGCGCAGGGTGATCGGTACGCCGGCTTCTTCGCAGGCCGCGCTTAGTGCTTCCGGGCGTAGCTGTCCATCGGTATAGAAATTATCCGCATCCCCCTGATCGACCATCAGTGGTAACGCACTTCCTTTTTCCTTCAGAAGCTCGCAGCTATCCCAGGCTTTCCAGTTATCCTTGTTGTCGCCCATGTAGCCGGCCAACGCTTTTTCGCCCCAGGGGCATTGCATCGGGTTGCTGATCGGGGCGAAGGCGGAGACCGAGGTGTAGCGGCCCGGGTTTTTCAGGGCGCAGATCAGGGCACCGTGCCCGCCCATGGAATGGCCGCTGATGGCCTGCTTGCCGGTGAGTGGGAAATGTTCCTGTACCAGCGCCGGCAATTCTTCCGTCACATAGTCGTACATGCGGTAGTGCTGGCTCCAGGGTGACTGGGTGGCATTCACATAGAAGCCGGCGCCGGAGCCAAAGTCGTAGCTTTCATGTTCACCGGGCAAGTCGGTACCACGTGGGCTGGTGTCCGGGCAGACAATCGCCAGCCCCAGTTCCGCGGCAGTTTTGTGAGCGCCGGCTTTCTGCATGAAATTTTCATCCGTGCAGGTCAGCCCGGACAGCCACCACAGCAGTGGAACGTCATTCGCTTCTGCCGCTGGGGGTAGATAAATGGCAAAGATCATTTCGCAGTTGAGTACCTGGCTGCGATGTTTGTAGCGCTTCAACCAGCCGCCAAACGATTTGGTGGCGGACACTAATTCAATATCAGACATGAAGACCTCGCTTCAGGTTTCACGCGGCACGCAACAGGCTCCAGACAATAAAGCGGGCCAGCGTGACAGGTGAGGTAATGTTTGCGGCCGCGCAGCAATGCAGTGCTTGCTGCGTGGCGTTGAACTTTCGGCTTGCACGAACAGGCATCACGTTGTTGCGTGGTGCCTGTTGCGTGCAGCGTCTTCATCAAAAAAGAATCACAGAGCGAATGCTTTTTCCTTCGTGCAGTAAATCAAACGCTGTGTTGATGTCTTCAAGTCCCATGGTGTGGGTGACGAATTCATCAATCTTGATCTCGCCTTTCATGTAGCGATCCACGTAACCGGGTAATTCAGTGCGGCCTTTGACGCCGCCGAACGCGGAGCCTTTCCAGACCCGGCCGGTGACCAGTTGGAACGGGCGGGTGGAAATTTCTTCGCCGGCACCGGCCACGCCGATAACGATGGATTCACCCCAGCCCTTGTGACAGCACTCAAGGGCAGAGCGCATCACGTTCACGTTACCGATGCACTCGAAGGAATAATCCACACCGCCGTCGGTGAGTTCGACAATCACTTCCTGGATAGAGTCGTTGTAATCCTTCGGGTTGATAAAGTCGGTGGCGCCAAACTGGCGTGCCAGGGTTTCCTTGGCCGGGTTGGTGTCGATGGCAATGATGCGTTCAGCCTTGGCCATGACCGCACCCTGAATCACCGACAGGCCGATGCCGCCGAGGCCGAACACCGCCACGGTGGATCCTGCTTCTACCTTGGCGGTATTGAGCACCGCGCCAATGCCGGTGGTAACGCCACAGCCGAGCAGACAGATCTTGTCCAGCGGCGCTTCCTTGCTCACCTTGGCCAGGGAGATTTCCGGCACCACGGTGTACTCGGAGAAAGTGCTGGTGCCCATGTAGTGGTGTAGCAGTTTGCCGTTCAGGGAAAAGCGGCTGGTGTTATCCGGCATCAGGCCCTTGCCCTGGGTGGCGCGTACCGCCTGGCACAGGTTGGTCTTGCCGCTGAGGCAGAATTTGCACTGACGGCATTCGGCGGTATAGAGCGGAATCACATGGTCGCCGGGTTTCAGGCTGGTGACGCCTTCGCCCACTTCCTGAACGATACCGGCGCCTTCATGGCCGAAAATGGAAGGGAACAGGCCTTCCGGATCTTTCCCGGACAGGGTGTAGGCGTCCGTGTGGCAGACACCGGTGGCGACGATCTGCACCAGCACTTCACCGGCTTTCGGGCCAGCCACATCAACTTCTTCGATAACCAGGGGTTTGCCTGCTTCCCAGGCCACAGCGGCGCGTGATTTCATGATGACTCCAGCGATAACGGCATTTGAGTGGTGGTTGGGCCCCGCGCAGACCGGCTGATGCCGGTTTACGTCGTTGGATCGGCCGAACGAACCACGAGTAAGTGGATTCACTATACGCAGACACGAATCAGGCTATAAGGCACAATTCGGCAATAGATTATTGCTCAGGAGCAACAATGCAGCATTGGGATCGAATTGAGGCCTTCGTGGAGGTGGTGCGGCTGGGATCCTTTGCGCGCGCCGCCCGGGACCTGGGGGTTTCCAGCTCTCACGTGAGCCGGCTGGTGGCGCGGCTGGAAACCCAGTTGGGGACGCAGTTGCTGTACCGCACCACCCGGCGGCTTACCCTGACGGATGCCGGCGCGGTTTACTTTGATCACTGTTGCCAGTTGTTCGACGGGTTTCAGGAAGCACTGAATGCGATCAGTGACTTCCAGCAGCAGCCCACCGGTGTGTTGCGGTTGACCTGCGCCACCACCTTTGGCGAGCGTTTTATCGCGCCACTGGTCAACGACTTTCTGGCGTGCCATCCGCAGTTGTCAGTGCAGCTGGATTTCACCAACCGGCGGGTGGATATCGTGGATGAGGGGTTCGATGTGGCGATCCGCACCGGGGCCTTGCCGGACTCCTCCCTGATTGCCCGCAGGCTCTGCCCCCGGCGGGAATATGTGGTGGGATCGCCGGCGTATTTCGAGCGCCATGCCCGGCCCCATACCCTGGGCGAGTTGGGTGGCCATAATTGCCTGCAGGGTTCTTCGGAGCAGTGGGCCTTCGATGTGGACGGCCAGCATCGCCACAGCAAGGTGCAGGGGAACTGGAAAGGCAACTCCGGAGTGGCCTTGCTGGACGCAGCGCGCAAGGGCATCGGGCTGGTGCAATTGCCGGATTATTATGTGGCGGACGATCTTGCACGCGGCGATCTGGTGTCGGTGCTGGATCAGTATGCCTGCACCCACACGGCGGTGTGGGTGGTGTATCCCCGTCATCGGCACTTGTCACCGAAGGTGCGCCAGTTCGTGGACTTTCTGGTGGAGCATATGGCGCGTTGATAAGGTGCCGAAACATTCTTTTGTAGGAGCGTCGCTGGCGGCGCGATAAAAGCAGTTGCGAGTATCGAGTAGCGAAAACCGTAAACAATGTGGTTTTCAGGTTTTGAATTTCGAAACTCGCTTCTCGCTTCTCGCAACTCGATACTCAGGTAATCGCGCCGCCAGTGGCGCGCCTACAGCAACTAAAATGGAATGAATATGTACACAGGCAGTTGTCTTTGCGGTGGCGTCGCGTTCGAGATTGACGGTGAGCTGGAGCCGATACAGGTGTGCCACTGCCAGCAGTGTCGCAAGGCGCAGGGCACTGCATTGGTTACCAATATTCCGGTGGAAACGACGCAGTTGCGCTGGGTGCGTGGGGAAGATTTATTGAAAGGGTATGAGTCAACGCCGGGCAAGCAGCGTGTGTTCTGTCGCGAGTGCGGTTCGCCGGTGTTGAGTCGCCTTGAAAGCCTGCCGGGTGTGGTGCGTATCCGGGCGGGGTTGCTGAATGAGGCGTTGGTGACTAGGCCGGCGTTTCACTTTTACGTGGATTCAGCCTGTAACTGGTGGTCCATCGACGATGACTTGCCGCAGTACCCGGCGGGTCGTTCGTGATCGCCGTCGGGGCCGGGTGCGGGGTAACCGCAACCCGGCCTCGCAGCTAACGCCTCTCAGCCCAGCTGGGCTTTGAGGGAGGCGATTTCCTGGGCATCGCTGTTACGCGCAACGAATGCCTGCCAGCTATCCGTCGCGTGGTTTTTCAGTGCCTTGGCAACACGCTGCTCTTCTCCTTCCGGCAAGTGCCCGAACAGCCCCAGCAGGTTGCTGTCGTGGGCCTGGCTGAGTGCCTGGTCCAGGGTCTGGGGTTGGCGTTCGGTGAGCACGTCCAGTGCCGGGGTCAGGTGGGCATGGTCCAGCAGCGGCAGCAGTGGCAGTAATTCATCCCAGCTGTTTTCTTCTGCCACGGTGGTGATCAGGCTTTCCATGATGTGCTCTTCGCGCAGCTTGGCCACGTTGACCACCGCCTGCTGATGGGTATTGTCCATGGCATTCACTGCCTGCAGCAGGTTGGTCCACAGCTGCTGGTCACTGGCGACTTCAATGATACGGCTCAGCACGGTTTCGCCCTGTTCGGCCACCAGGTTGCCCATCTGGCCGCGGAGCTGGGTGTTCAGGTGGCCATTCAGTGACAGCACGGCGGGCCACAGCTCATGGTCCGTGGCGGCTTTCAGGGTGGCCCGTTGCTGGGTCTCGCTGAGTAGCCCAAGCAGGGTGTCGAGTTTGCTTTTGTCTTCCAGATACAGCGCGATTTTCACCATGGCTTCACCGTCATTAACAGTGCTGGTGACGGCCTTCAGGGCGGATGGCTGAATCACGGCGACAAAGCGGGCCAGGGTGATGTGCTCATTCATGGCCAGCAGTGCTTTGGCAACGGTGGCGACAATCTTGTCGGGCATGGTGGCCAGCAAGGCGCGGGAATAAGTCGGCTCCAGGTGGATGCACAGCTTGGCAAGAAAATCGTCGGGCAGCTTGTCAGCCAGCTTGATGGCACGCTCGGCGGGTAGCTCGGAGGCGATGCCGGCGGCCAGCACGGAGCCAAGCACGGTGGTCGCCAGTTTGGCGCTGGCACCGGTGGGCACCAGCTTGCTGATACCGGCCAGGCGCTGGTAGCTGTCCTGGTGCTGTTCATAGAAAAAACTGGAAACGCTGTTACGGAACGCGGCCAGGGTATTCAGGTCCTGGCCGTCCAGAAAGGCCATGTCGGCTTCGTCGGTTTCCAGCAGACGGCTCAGCTTGAGTAGCTCGGCCTGGGTTTCAATATGCATGATCTGTCTCCTGCTGACTTAACCGAACAACATCTTTTTGACTGGGCGACGGAAAGGCCCGGGCACCACGTTCAAGGCATTATTCATGGCCTTTTCCACGCGGGCGTCTTTGGTTTCCAGTGCGGCGAGCACGGTGTCCGCCAGTTTGCTGGCCTGGTCAGCGGGCAAGGACTCGATAAAGGCCAGCGCATCGGCTGGCAAGCCCTTGTTTTTCAAGGTGCTGATGGAATCAGACATGGTTCCTCCTTCAATTCAGGCGCTACTATGCCAGCAAAGCTGAAAGAAGACTGTTGCCGAAAAGCCGTATTCGGGCGGCGCTTGAGAAAGCGCTGGGGGGAGATTTTACAAGTCAGAAAGCGGCAGGTGTGGCTGCACAGGCAGGCATGGATTGCCTGTGCAGCCAGCGGAGCCGCCAGGGTGTCAGGAGAAGGTGGTGGTCTCGCTGATAAAGCCCACATTGACCGCACCTGGGCCAAGATTGACGCCACCGGTAAGGCTCATGCCCGTGCTGAGCAGTTCCACGCCGTGTTGTTTGGCGCACAGTTTTAATTCACGGAAGCCGGGCAATTCGGCAATACGGTTTTCGTCGCCGGCATAGCTGACACAGACAACAGGTTCCAGCAGGCCCTGGCGAATGCAGTCACAGGCATGCGCGAACATTTTTTCCACAGCGGCCGGGTAGCCGCGCACTTTGTCTGCCGGAAACGATTCGCCTGCCCGTGCGCAGAGGATGGGCTTGATATCCAGCGTGCTGCCCAGTTTTGCGCTTAACCAGCTGACGCTTTTGTCGCCTTTCTTGCGCGCACGTTTCTGCACATAGTAAAGATCATCGACCACAGAATAACCGCTGGTGAACGGGATCAGCGCGTTAACCCGGTTGCGGACATCGCTGACGCGCATGCCTTTGCCAATCATGTTGATGGTGGCAGCAGCCAGCACCGCCTGGCCGCAGAACAGGGTCTGGCTATCGGTAACCCGCAAGGCAAAAGGGCCTTCAACGCCGGCTTCTGCTCGCACCGCCTTGTAGTCGCGCAAGATGCCATGGGATGCGCGGGTGGCATTGTTGAACATGGGGCTACGGCTGGCGGGCAGCGTTTGAACCAGCGCATAGTCGTACTGGCTGACGATTCTGTCGAGGAAAAACTGGCGGAACGCGTCAGTGTCGAGGGGGACGGATTCGGCGTCCTGGCCTTTGTCCAGCCGGTTGTCGGCGTAAAAATCCTGGCGCTGTTGAGGGTCGCGACTATCCACAAACACAGCGTCACCGATGCGGATGGAAATGGGCAGGACCTGTATCTGATGTTGATCAATATAGTGTTTTGGCAGGTCGCACGTTGCGTCGACCACCAGACCAATTTGCATTGTTCTCTCCCGTTAGCCAATGAGGCAATCGTGCTTTTGTGTGCCTGCGCCGGGATTATTTTGCGTTCTGTCCAGCGTCATTATTGGTGCACGGTGCGCGGACATACTAACGGGTTTGTCGCGGGAAAAAAGGGGCAAACGGCTTGGCCGGTCGAATGGCCGGTAATCGGTGATTATTGGAAGTTTTCCTGGTCGGTGATAAACCCCACGCTGATGGCGCCGGGGCCGATATTCACGCCGCCGGTGAGCCCCATATGGCTAACCAGCAACTGGACATCGTGTTTCTCGGTAGCGGCTTTCAGGGCGCTGAAGCCGGGCATCTGGAAGGCGGCATCCGGGTCGCCGGCGTAACTGACGCAGACAATCGGCGTCAGCAAGCCGTCTTCCACGCATTGGCAGGCGTGGGCAAACATTTTTTCCACTGCGCTTTCAAAGCCTCGCACCTTGGCGACCGGAAAGGTCTGGTCCCGGCGGGCGCAGAGAATCGGTTTGATATCCAGGGCTGAGCCCATCAGCGCGCCGACAAAGCCAACGCTCTTGTCTCCCTTTTTACGGGCGCGTTTGTGCACGTAGTAAAGGTCTGGCACCACCGCATAGCCGGTGGTCTTGGGGGTAAGGTCGCTGATGCGTTGGCGAATGTCGCCAATTTTGGTGCCGGCATTGATCAGGCGAACGGTTTCGGCGGCAAGGACGCCCTGTGCGGCGAACAGGGTTTGGCTGTCGCTGACACGAATGCGGAAGGGCCCTTCCCGGCCGGCGGCCTCACGGACTTTTTTGTAGCCGGAGAGTATGGCGTGGGCGGCTTCGGTGGCGTTGTCGTAAATGGGGCTGCGGCTCTTGGGAACCGTTTGCACCAGAGCGTAATCGAATTCGCCCACGGCATGGTCCAGTAACAGGGTGCGGATCTGTTCTACGGAGGGCGGCGCGGTTTCTGCGTCGTGGCTCTTGTCGATTTCGTGGCGGGCATAGAATTCCCGGGCCCGCTGCGGGTCCCGGTCATCCACATAGATTTCCTTGCCGATACGGATCGGAACCGGCATCACCAGAATGTTGTTGGCATCAATAAAGTCTTTGGGCAGGTCACAACCTGAATCCACAACCAGACCGATTTTCATTGTTATACGCCTTACGGAGCCTGTGTGATTTCAGTCTAGAACGGGGGTTCCGCTATTGGCGTCTTTTTGCGTATGGGAATGGTGTAGGAATGTTATTTGCACGCTGCAGTCTGGGCGCCAGATGCCTGACCTGGAAAACCTGCAGGCTGCAGGTTTTTGTCGGGCATCTGGCGTCAAGCGTCTTGCCGGCCGGGGTGTGCGAGGAGGGCAGCTAATCAAACCGGTGTGGTTAGTTTTGAAGAGCGCCCCCCTTATTGAATATTGCCGCCCACTTCCACGATTTTCAGTGTGTTGGTGCCGCCGTGGGCGTCGTCGTAGTTGCCCTTGGTGATCAGCACCCGGTCGCCGGTCTGCACCACGCCCATGGCTTCCAGCATGCTCACTGCCTGGCGGTTCACGGTGTCGCTGGCCAGTGCGTGGCTGTCGAAGGGAATGGCATGGACGCCGCGCAGAATCGCCACGCGCCGCTGGCTTGAGGGGTAGGGGGTGAACGCATAGATGGGCATGCCCGAGCGTAGCCGTGACATCAGCCGCGGGGTGTTGCCAGTTTCCGTCATGGCGATAATGGCCGCTACGTTGCTCAACCGGTTGGCGGCCTGCATGGCGGCCATGGCGATGACTTCATCAATGTTGTCCGCACGGTCATTGATGGGCCGATCGGTCCTGCGTTCCTGCCAGGTGCGTTCGGCGCCAAGAATAATGCGGTCCATGGCCTGCACGGTTTCTTGCGGAAAATCGCCAACGGCGGTTTCCGCCGACAACATCACCGCATCGGTGCCATCCAGCACCGCGTTGGCCACGTCGGAGACTTCCGCCCGGGTTGGCTGGGGGCTGTGGATCATGGATTCCATCATCTGGGTGGCGGTGATCACGAAACGGTTCAGCGCCCGCGCTCGGCGGATGATGTGCTTCTGCACGCCGACCAGCTCCGCATCGCCAATTTCCACCGCCAGATCGCCGCGGGCCACCATGACCCCGTCTGAGGCCACAATGATCGCGTCCAGGGTGTCGTCATCCGCAACCGCTTCAGCGCGCTCAATTTTGGCAATGATGCCACCTTTGCCGCCGGCGCTCTGGTAGCGGCGGCGAGCCTCTTCCACATCATCGGCATCACGGGGAAAAGACAGGGCGAGGAAATCCACGTCCATGTCGGCGGCGGTGAGGATATCGGCCAGATCTTTTTCGGTGAGGGCGCGGGCACTGAGGCCGCCGCCCTTGCGGTTGACACCTTTGTGATCAGACAGTTCGCCCCCCACCCGCACGGTGCACTCCACACGGGTGCCGTTGATGGCGTTCACTTCCAGTTCCAGCAGGCCGTCATTGAGCAGCAGAATATCCCCGGCCTGACAATCGGTGGGTAGAGGCGGGTAGCTGACGCCGACTTGTTCGGCATTGCCGGCGTCATCCGGCAGGGCCGTATCCAGGGTAAAAGGCTGCCCGGCGCTGAGCATGATGGGGCCGTCACGGAAGCAGCCAATGCGGATTTTGGGCCCCTGCAGATCCGCCAGAATGGCCACGTGCTGGCCGCGTTGCTCGGCGCAGCGGCGAATCTTGTCGGCGGTATCCCGGTGGGTATCGGCGGTGCCGTGGGAAAAATTCAGCCGGAAGACGTTTACGCCCGCACCGATCAGTGTGTCGAGCATGGGTTCCGGTGCAGAGGCGGGGCCGACGGTGGCAACAATCTTGGTGCGGCGAAGCGGGTGCTGAGGGGTGCGAGAGGGCATGCGTGTCTTTCCATCAATCATTTCGCCTTAGCATACCATGGGGACGCGAACGAACGATGACAGCCGGCGAGGCATGGGCCTGTGAGGTTCACTTTAATCCTTAAAGAAAGGTTCATTGCGGAATTGAGTGATCAGCGGGTTTCAGAACTTGTCTCATTATCCCGCCCTGGCAGCCGCAGGACGCCGGATGCCCGACGACGGACGCTTGAATTCAAAACCTAAAAACCTTGGTCGCCATGCTCTCTGCGCAAAAACGACAACCTCTCAGGCTATGGGGGTTTGCGTCAGGCGTTCGGCGTCCAGCGTTTGGCAAAGTGCCGGGTATTTGTGATAAGCCCGTCAGACGGCGAAAAGCGTGTTATTCACTCTAATCCGTGATGAACCTAAAGAAAGCCCCGCCTGGAAGGCGGGGAAAGGGGAAACCGATGGCAGGGAATCAATGCAGCATGGCAAAGGCACACGCCTGGGCCTGACTGAGGCGAAGAAAATCGCCCATGCCCATTTTTATCACTTCTGTATGCGTGCCCGCGTTAAAGGCAAGCCAGTCTTCGCTGAGCAAGGTGTCGTCCACATACACGTTCATGTTGTACAGATTCCCGAAGGGGGGCTCGCCACCGGGTTCGCAGAGTGGGAAGCAATCCTTGAAGTCGTCTTCGCTGGCCAGCTCAACGCGATTGGCCTGCAGGGCCAGGCGTAATTTTTCCGGGTCCAGATATTGATTGGCAGGCAGCACGGCCATGGCCAGCTTTCCATCCACGTCCACAATCACGGTCTTGGCCATATGCCGGCCGGGAATATGGGCGGACTGTGCTACCTCTGAAGCGGTAACAGCGGGCGGGTGGTTATAGCAGTGATAATTCACGCCGTTGTTATCGAGAAAATCGGCCAGCGCGCGGGCGGGCATGATGAACCTCCTCCCGGAATCGAATCACCGGGATTGGGGAGCGGCCTGACAAACCGCTTGTGGCGGGTGCGCAGGAGACGCTCCGTGACGGTGTGTCTGATTAAGGGTAGGGCGAGTGAGGAAGGAGGAGAAATACAAATATGCGCTAATGTTTATAGCGGAAAAGCATAGCTACGAGCTACGAGCTACGAGCTACGAGCTACGAGCTACGAGCTACGAGCTACGAGCTACGAGCTACGAGCTACGAGCTACGAGCTACGAGCTACGAGCTACGAGCTACGAGCTACGAGCTACGAGCTACGAGCTACGAGCTACGAGCTACGAGCTACGAGCTACGAGAAATAGAAAAGGAAAGCTGGAAAAGTTCCAGGGTTTTGCGCTTTTCAACTTTCCACTTTGAACTTTCAATTGACCTTTCGCGGGCAGGGCGGTTGCCGTATGGCACTTAACCCAACCCGCGTTGCCGCGTGAAGCATGTTGCGTGCAGCGTCTCTTGTCACATTCCCAGATTATCGAGAATGCGCAGATTCGGGCCGGCCTGGTTCATGGTGTAGAAATGCAGGCCCGGTGCGCCCATGGCCAGCAGCCGTTCGCACAGCCGGGTGACCACTTCTTCGCCAAAGGCTTTTACTGCGACATCGTCGTCCTTGATGTCGTTGAGTTTGCTTTGCAGCCAGCGTGGCACATCGGCACCGCAGGTGCTGGAAAAACGCAGCAGGTTGGCCACATTAAGAATCGGCATGATGCCCGGGTAGACGGGGGCATCGCAGCCGGCCTTGTGCAGCGCATCCATGTAATAGCCGTAGGCATCGGCATTATAGAAATACTGGGTCAGGCCGCTGTTGGCGCCGGCGTCGACCTTGCGCTTGAAGTGAGCAATGTCGTCTTCAAAGCTGCGTGCCTGCGGGTGCATTTCCGGGTAGGCGGCGACTTCCAGGGTGAAGTGATCGCCGGTTTCCTGACGGATCAATTGCACCAGTTCGTCGGCGTACTTGATCTCGCTCTGGGCGTAGCCCATGCCGGAGGGCAGGTCGCCACGCAGGGCGACAATGCGGGTGACGCCTGCCGCTTTGTAGCCGTTCACCAGCTCGAGAATTTCGTCCCGGCTCTGGCCGATGCAGCTCAGGTGCGGCGCGGTATCGCCATGCTGCTCGCGCAGCTTGTTGATCATGTCGCGGGTGTTGTCACGGGTGGATCCACCGGCGCCAAAGGTGCAGGAAAAAAACTCCGGGTTCTTCACTTGCAGTTTTTGTTGGGTCGCCAGCAGCTTTTCCTTTCCCTGTTCTGTCTTGGGAGGGAAAAACTCAAAACTGATTCGTTTCATAACGAGCTCGCTTCATGCTGCACGCATCACGCACCACGCCTGTTGCGTGATGCGTGTCGCGTGCCTGCGTTAATACTTGTAATGTTCCGGTTTGAAGGGGCCTTCCACGCCGACGCCGATGTAGTCGGCCTGTTCTTTGGTGAGTTTGGTGATCACGCCACCGAAGCCTTCCACCATGTAACGGGCCACTTCTTCGTCCAGCTGTTTGGGCAGCACTTCCACCTTGAGCATTTTTTCTTTCACTGCGTCAGAGTGGTTGGCGTAGCCCTGATCGAACAGGTACATCTGCGCGAGGACCTGGTTGGCGAAGGAGCCGTCCATGATGCGGCTGGGGTGCCCGGTGGCGTTGCCCAGGTTGACCAGGCGCCCTTCGGAGAGCAGCAGCAGGAAATCGCCGGCGGCCTTGTCACGCCATACCTTGTGTACCTGTGGCTTCACCTCTTCCCATTCCCAGGTCTTGCGCATGAAGGCGGTGTCCACTTCGTTGTCGAAGTGACCGATGTTGCAGACCACGGCGCCTTTCTTGATGGCCTTGAGCATGTTGGCATCGCAGACATTGAAGTTACCGGTGGTGGTCACCAGCAGATCGGTGTTGCCCAGCAGCTCGGTGTTGATGGAGGCTTCGCTGCCATCGTTGATGCCGTCCTTGTACTGGCTGACGACTTCAAAGCCGTCCATGCAGGCCTGCATGGCGCAGATCGGATCTGCTTCGGTAACTTTCACGATCATGCCTTCCTGGCGCAGGGACTGGGCGGAACCCTTGCCCACATCGCCATAGCCAACGACCAGTGCTTTCTTGCCGGACAGCAGGTGATCGGTGCCGCGCTTGATGGCATCGTTGAGAGAGTGACGACAGCCGTACTTGTTGTCGTTCTTGCTCTTGGTGACGGAATCATTCACGTTCACTGCGGGCACTTTCAATGTGCCTTTGTTCAGCATCTCGTAGAGACGGTGTACACCGGTGGTGGTTTCTTCGGTGATGCCGTGAATATTGTCGAGCATGGCCGGGTAAGTTTCATGGATGTAGCCGGTCAGATCGCCGCCATCATCCAGGATCATGTTGGCTTCCCACAGCTCGCCGTTGCCGTCGCGACAGGTCTGCTCGATGCACCACATGTACTCTTCTTCGGTTTCGCCTTTCCAGGCAAACACAGGGACGCCGGCAGCGGCGATGGCGGCAGCGGCGTGGTCCTGGGTGGAGAAGATGTTGCAGCTGGACCAGCGTACTTCGGCACCCAGTGCGACCAGGGTTTCGATCAGCACGGCGGTCTGGATGGTCATGTGAATACAGCCGATGATTTTGGCGCCTTTCAGCGGCTGCTCGGCACGGTATTTTTCACGAATGGTAACCAGTGCCGGCATTTCGGTTTCGGCAATGTGAATTTCCGAGCGGCCATAGGCTGCAAGGGAAATATCGGCGACTTTATAGTCGGTAAAGGTATCGGTTTTTGCGTTCATGGTGAGTCTCCGCTTGCACGCAACACGCTTGCACGCATCACGCTGAAAAAATTACTGTTCGCCGATGTGCCGAATCAGTGCGGCCAGTTGGGCGAACACTTTGTCTATCGCTTCCTGAAGTGATTCCACCTTCAGATAGCCAAGTTGGGCGGCGATCAGAGCCTGTGTTTCCAGTTCAAACAATGAGCCTCTTGCAATGAGCAGGAAGCGGCGTAAAGCTGCGTCACTTCCTCTTCCGTATCCTTCTGCAATATTGGAAGGAATGCTCAATGTAGAGCGCTGCATTTGTTGAGTCAGTACGAACTTTTCTTCCGCAGGGAAGGTTCGTGTGAGCTGATGTGTGGCAATAACCCGTTGTATCGCGGATTGCCACACCCGTAGATCCTTGTAGCGTCTATGCATGGCTCCTCCCTGAGCCGTGCGGTGTCTGGCGTGCTTGCGTGTTGCGTGCAAGCGTTTCTTTTAAAGTACCTTGGCCAGGTCGGCGGCCTTGTCGGTTTTTTCCCAGCTGAAGCCTTCGCGGCCGAAGTGGCCGTAGCTGGCGGTAGGACGATAGATCGGCTTGCGCAGGTCGAGCATTTCGATAATGCCGCGCGGGCGCAGATCGAAATGTTCACGGACCAGATCGACGATGGCGTTGTCGCTGATCTTGCCGGTGCCGAAAGTGTTCACCGAGATGGAGGTGGGCTCGGCCACGCCGATGGCGTAGCTCACCTGGATCTCGCACTTGCTGGCCAGCCCGGCGGCGACAATGTTCTTGGCCACGTAACGCCCGGCGTAGGCCGCGCTGCGGTCGACCTTGGACGGATCCTTGCCGGAGAAGGCGCCGCCACCGTGGCGGGCCATGCCGCCGTAGGTGTCCACGATGATTTTGCGGCCGGTCAGGCCACAGTCACCCATGGGGCCACCGATCACGAAAATCCCGGTGGGGTTCACGTGGTACAGGGTGTCCTTGTGCAGCCATTCTTCCGGCAGCACGGGTTTGATGATTTCTTCCATCACTGCTTCGCGCAGGTCGGCCAGCTTGATGTCCGGGGAATGCTGGGTAGACAGCACCACCGCATCCACGGCCACGGGCTTGCCGTTGTCGTAACGCAGGGTGACCTGGCTTTTCGCATCCGGGCGCAGCCAGGGCAGGGTGCCGTTCTTGCGCAGCTCGGCCTGACGCTCCACCAGACGATGGGAGTAGTACACCGGGGCGGGCATCAGGGTATCGGTTTCGTCAGTGGCGAAGCCGAACATCAGGCCCTGGTCGCCGGCGCCCATTTCTTTCTCTTCGGCTTCGTCCACACCGATGGCGATATCGGCGGACTGTTTGCCGATGCCGTTAAGGACGGCACAGCTGGCGCCATCGAAGCCTTTTTCGGAGCTGTCGTAGCCGATATCAAGGATCACCTGGCGAACGATGTCTTCCAGCTCCACGTAGGTGTTGGTGCGCACTTCACCGGCGACCACGGCCATGCCGGTTTTGACCAGTGTCTCCACCGCCACGCGGGCGTGGGGGTCATCCTTGATGATGGCATCCAGAATGGCGTCCGAGATCTGGTCAGCCATTTTATCCGGATGGCCTTCGGACACGGATTCGGAGGTAAAGATGGAATATTCACTCATTACTGGAGTGCTCCCTTAAAGTTAATTGCTTGCACGCAACACGCTGACACGCATCACGCGAAAACCGGGTTAATCTCCATGCGGCGCAGGATCGCGGCGCAAGTTGTTTTCGTTTTTGCCACATACTTATTCGCGAACAGCGTGCTGCGTGCTGCGTGTAAGCGTGTCGCGTTTTTCAAATGTTCTTACCTGGACCTGAAACCCATTGCGCAGTGCCAGAAACTGGCTTTCCTGCAACTCAAGCCCGGCGCGGCCGGCCCAGTCCACCAGGTCGGTTTCATCAAAGCCGAGCCAGAAATCCCCGCAGGTTTCGTGGGCCCAGTGCTGGTCATGCCGACACAGGTCGGTGATCAGCAGTGTGCCGCCGGCCTGCAGTTGTTCTGCTGCGGCGCGGATGGCGCTGGCCGGTGCGGGCAAGTGGTGCAGCACCATGTTCAATACCACGGCGTCGACCGTGGGCAGGTTGCTGGCGGCTTCCGGCCAGTCTCCCAGTATCAGTTCCACATTTGACCGTTTGGCGACGGCCTTGCGTGCCCGTTTGAGCATGGCCTCGGCATTGTCCAGGCCGATAACCTGTTCAAAATGCCCGGCGAGCTCCAGCAGGAACAGCCCGTCACCGGGGCCAATTTCCAGCACCTGTTTTCCTTCCGGGCTGGCGCGCAGCAGCAGCTCGCAGGCCTGCTCGGCATATTGCCCGTACTCGGCGATCAGCTCCTGCTGGGCATCATGCTGTTCGGCGTGCCGGGCAAAAAAGGCGCGGCTTTGCTCGGCACGCTGCTGTTGCACCTGCTCCAGTCGCGCCGCGACCTCATCATTGAGAGACCCATCATCCAGCTCGTCCAGCAAGGCGCTGTGAACGGCACCCTCTGCGTCATCCGCCTGGGGCAGGCGACGACGGTAGAAAATGGAGTTGCCCTCACGGCGCTTTTCCACCAGTCCGCCTTTTGCCAGCACCTTGAGGTGGTGGCTCATGCCGGATTGCTTCATGGCCATGATCTCGCACAGCTCCAGCACCCCGAAGCTGTTCTGGCCCAGCACCTGCAATACCTGCAGGCGTAACGGGTCCCCGGCGGCCTTGAGAAAGCCCGCCAGATGATCGGTCACATCCGTTAGAGAGGGAGCCAGTGCATTCATGGAGGGGAGTCTAGCGCAATCCAAAACTAAATCAAAATAAATTGATATAGGTTTGGGTGTTGCCTTAACTCGCTGCCTGAAACAGGTGCCACGCGGCACGCAAGCAGGCGGAGGCAGGCTGCCGGTGGGTGCTTGCGCTTGTAGCTATTACCCCCTTGAGGGACAATAGCGCCCCTTTTCAGCCACCAGTCAGTTTTGGAGCCCTGCATGCCCAGCGCCCCCGCCAGCCGTGACCTCGCCAATGCCATCCGTGCCCTGAGCATGGATGCGGTACAGAAAGCCAATTCCGGGCACCCCGGTGCACCCATGGGCATGGCGGATATCGCCGAAGTGCTGTGGCGCGGTTTCATGCAGCACAACCCGGCTGACCCGACCTGGGCCGACCGTGACCGCTTTGTACTCTCCAACGGCCACGGCTCCATGCTGCTGTATAGCCTGCTGCACCTGACCGGTTACGGTGTCAGCCTGGATGACATCAAGAACTTCCGCCAGTTGGGCAGTGCCACCGCAGGACACCCGGAATACGGTGACGCGCCGGGCATTGAAACCACCACCGGCCCACTGGGTCAGGGGCTGGCCAATGCCGTGGGCATGGCGCTGGCCGAGAAAATGCTGGCGGGGCAGTTCAACCGCGAAGGGCACACCGTGGTGAACCACAACACCTACTGTTTCCTGGGTGATGGCTGCATGATGGAAGGCATCTCCCACGAGGTGGCTTCCCTGGCTGGCACCCTGGGTTTGGGCAAGCTGGTGGCGTTTTATGACGACAACGGCATTTCCATCGACGGTGAAGTGGAAGGCTGGTTCACCGACGATACCGTGGAGCGTTTCCGCGCCTACGGCTGGCAGGTGATCCCCAATGTGGACGGCCACAACCCGGAAGAAATTACCGTGGCGGTGGAGAATGCCCGCGCCAACACGGATCAACCCACCTTGATTTGCTGCAAGACCATCATTGGTTTCGGCAGCCCCAACAAGCAGGGCAAGGAAGATTCCCATGGCGCTGCTCTGGGGGAAGATGAAATCGCCCTGACCCGTAAAGAGCTGGGTTGGGAGCACGGCCCGTTTGAAATCCCGGCGGACATCAAGGATGCCTGGGACGCCAAGGAAGCGGGTGCCAAAGCGCAGAGCGAATGGCAGCAGCGTTTCGACGCCTATCAGGCCGCGTACCCGGAGCTGGCGGCGGAGTTTCTGCGTCGCCAGGCGGGTGAATTGCCGGCAGACTTTGCCGACAAGGCGGATGCCTATATCCGTGAGTGCCAGGAAAAAGGCGACAAGGTCGCTACCCGCAAGGCGAGCCAGAATACCCTGGACGCTTTCGGTCCGCTGCTGCCGGAACTGGCTGGCGGCTCCGCTGACCTGGCCGGGTCCAACAACACCATCTGGAAAGGCTGCAAGTCGATCACTGCGGAGGATGCCAGTGGCAACTACATCCACTACGGCGTGCGTGAATTCGGTATGACTGCCATCCAGAACGGCCTGTGTCTGCACGGTGGCCTGCGCCCTTACGGTGGCACCTTCCTGGTGTTCATGGAATACGCCCGTAATGCGGTGCGCATGGCGGCGCTGATGCATCAGCCGAACATCCTGGTCTACACCCACGATTCCATTGGTCTGGGCGAAGACGGCCCGACCCACCAGCCCATCGAGCAGCTGGCCAACCTGCGTCTGACCCCGAACATGCGTACCTGGCGCCCCTGCGACACGGTGGAATCGGCGGTGTCCTGGAAAAAGGCGGTACAACGCCAGGATGGCCCGTCGTCGCTGATCTTCTCCCGCCAGGGTCTGCCCTGCATGGAGCGCGGCAACGACCAGCTGGCCGACGTGGAGAAGGGGGGCTACACCCTGTTGCAGACCGGCGAAGGCACCCCGGACGCCATCATCATTGCCACCGGTTCCGAGGTGGAGTTGGCAGTGAAGGCCGCCCAGGCGCTCAGCGGGAAAAACATCCGCGTGGTGTCCATGCCCTGCGTGGAAGAATTCCTGGCCCAGGACAAGGCCTACCAGGACAGCGTGCTGCCCAGCGACGTGCGTGCCCGGGTGGCCGTGGAAGCGGCGATTGCAGACTACTGGTACCGCTTCGTGGGCCTGGACGGCAAGGTGGTGGGCATGACCAGCTTTGGCGCTTCCGCCCCGGCCGGTGACCTGTTCAAGCACTTCAATATTACTGCTGAAGCGGTGCAGGAAGCGGTGGAGTCGTTGATTTAATGCAGCACGCAGCACGCAACACGCAACACGCTAAATCAGTGCGCCGCGTGCAAGCGTGTTGCGTGTTGCGTGGGTGTGGCTTGTGATTCGAGTCGCTATTAACGGCTATGGCCGTATCGGGCGCTCTTTTGTGCGTGCCCTGGCCGAACGCGAAGGCGCCGGCTGGCAGGCGCCGTTTACGCTGGCGGCGATCAACGACAAGGGGCGCCCGGAAGACCTGCTCTACCTGACCCGCTACGACACCACCCACGGGCGGTTGGCGGAGCCGGCAGAGCTGATCGAAGGCATGCTGCGTATCGGCAAGCAGGCGCCCATGCTGCTGGAGCAGCCCAGGCCGGAATTGTTGCCCTGGGGCGAGCTGGGTGTGGATCTGGTGCTGGAATGTTCCGGCCATTTCCGCAGCCACGCCGGGGCCTCGCGCCATCTGCAGGCCGGTGCCGGAAAAGTGATTATCGGTGCGGTGCCCTTTGATCTGGCTGACCAGATCGTGGTGTACGGCGTTAATCACGAGGATGTGCGTGACGATAGCCGGGTGCTGTCAGCGGCGTCCTGCACCACGCACTGTATCGCACCTCTGTTGCAGCGGCTGGATCAGCAGTACGGCATCCAGCAGGTGTTGATGAAAGAAATCCATGCCTACACCTCGGACCAGACCCTGCTGGACCATGTCCACCGGGATCCGCGCCGGGGCCGGGCCGGGGCACAGAATATTGTGCCGACCACCAGTAGCGCCATCGGTGCGGTGCAGCAGGTGCTGCCAGCCCTTGCCGGGCGCATCAACGGCGACTCCATCCGTGTGCCGACCCTGAACGTGGCCATGGTGGAGCTGACGTTGCGACTGGAACAGACACCGGATGAGGACAGTCTCAACCAGTGGCTGCAGCAACAGGCAACGGCATCTGCGGGCCTGATTGGCTACAATGATGCCCCGCTGGTCAGCGTGGATTTCAATCACCGCCCGGAATCCGCCATCGTCGATGTGACCCAGACCCGGGTGCAGGGCGACATGGTGCAGGTGGTGGCCTGGTACGACAACGAATGGGGCTATGCCAACCGTTTGCTGGACTGGGTAAGTGAATTGGCTTTGAACAAGGCTGGGAGCTCAAGGCTGGGCGCCTGACGTGTTGCTTTAGCGTTTGGCGTCAGGCGTGTTGCGTCTGGCAGAATTTAATGAGGTAAGTGAACGATGAACTTCAAACGCATGACCGACCTGGATCTGGCAGGCAAACGCGTTCTGATCCGTGAAGACCTGAACGTGCCGGTGAAAGACGGCAAGGTTACCAGTGATGCGCGTATCCGTGCCTCCCTGCCGACCATCGAGCATGCGCTCAAGGCGGGCGCCAGGGTGATGTTGATGTCGCATCTGGGCCGGCCCACCGAAGGTGAATACGCCGACGAGTTTTCCCTGCAGCCGGTGGCTGATCATCTGGGTGGTTTACTGGGCCGTGATGTGCCGCTGGTCAAGGACTGGCTGGACGGGGTCGAGGTGGCCGACGGTCAGGTGGTGTTGTGTGAGAACGTTCGCTTCAATAAAGGCGAAAAGAAAGACGACGAAGCGCTGTCACAAAAAATGGCCGCGCTGTGTGATATCTATGTGATGGATGCCTTCGGTACCGCTCACCGTGCGCAGGCGTCTACCCATGGGGTGGGCAAGTTCGCACCGGTGGCCTGTGCCGGCCCGCTGCTGGCCAATGAGCTTGACGCTTTGGGCAAGGCCCTGGACGCACCGGCGAAACCGCTGGTGGCCATCGTTGGTGGTTCCAAGGTGTCCACCAAGCTGGAAGTGCTGGAATCGTTGTCGGATGTGGTCGACCAGCTGGTGGTCGGTGGTGGTATCGCCAACACCTTCCTGGCGGCGGCCGGCCATCCGGTGGGCAAGTCTCTCTATGAAGAAGATCTGATTCCTGCCGCACAGAAAATTGCCGAGAAAGTACACATTCCGATTCCGGTGGATGTGGTGACGGCCAAGGAATTTGCCGAATCTGCCGAGGCGGTCACCAAGAAGGTGGAAGACGTGGCCGACGACGACATGATTCTGGATGTGGGCCCGCAGACCGCACACATCGTGGCGGCGCTGATGAAGGAAGCCAAGACCATTATCTGGAATGGCCCGGTGGGTGTATTCGAATTCGATCAGTTCGGTGAAGGCACCCGGGAAATGGCCCTGGCCATTGCCGACTCGGATGCCTTTTCCATTGCCGGCGGTGGTGACACCCTGGCCGCAGTGGACAAGTATGGTATCACTGATGATGTCAGCTATATCTCCACCGGCGGCGGTGCCTTCCTGGAATTTGTGGAAGGCAAAGTACTGCCGGCGGTGGCCATGCTTGAGGCACGGGCGAAGGATTAAAAGACGCTTGCACGCCCCACGCAACCACGCACCACGCTCGGGCGTGCCAGCGTGACGCATGGGGCGTGCAAGCAGTATCGTACGGAGTGATGTTGGTGCAGAGCACCGCAAACGGATAGCAGAAAGGGGAAAGTGAAAATGGCACTTATCAGCATGCGACAGCTGCTGGATCACGCTGCCGAGTTTGGCTACGGCGTACCGGCTTATAACGTGAACAACGTGGAACAGATGCGCGCCATCATGGAAGCCGCGGACAAAACCAATTCCCCGGTCATCGTGCAGGCATCTGCCGGCGCTCGTAAATACGCCGGCGCGCCGTTTCTGCGCCATCTGATTCTCGCCGCCACGGAAGAATTTCCGCATATCCCCGTGGTGATGCACCAGGATCATGGCACCAGCCCGTCTGTTTGCCAGCGTTCTATTCAGCTGGGTTTCTCTTCGGTGATGATGGACGGTTCGCTGGGTGAAGACGGCAAGACGCCCACCGATTACGACTATAACGTGGACGTGACCCGTCGCACCGTGGACATGGCCCACGCCTGTGGTGTGTCCGTGGAAGGCGAGCTGGGTTGCCTGGGGTCGCTGGAAACCGGTGAAGCCGGTGAAGAAGATGGCATTGGTGCGGAAGGCAAACTGACCCATGAGCAGATGCTCACCGACCCGGAAGAAGCGGCGGATTTCGTAAAGAAAACCAAGGTAGATGCCCTGGCGATTGCCATCGGCACCAGCCATGGCGCCTACAAGTTTACTCGCCCGCCCACTGGTGACATCCTCGCCATCGAGCAGATCAAGGCGATTCACCAGCGCATTCCGGATACCCACCTGGTCATGCACGGTTCCTCTTCCGTGCCGCAGGACTGGCTGGCCATCATCAATGAATTCGGTGGTGAAATTCCGGAAACCTATGGGGTGCCGGTGGAAGAAATTCAGGAAGGCATCAAGCACGGTGTGCGCAAGGTCAACATCGATACGGACCTGCGTCTGGCGTCCACCGGGGCGATCCGTCGTTTCTTGGCCCAGAACCCGGCCGAGTTTGATCCGCGTAAGTACCTGAAAGAATCCATCACCGCCATGCGTGATATCTGTATCGCCCGTTATGAAGCCTTTGGTACGGCGGGCCATGCGGACAAGATCAAGCCGATCAGCCTGGAAACCATGTTCCAGCGTTATGAGTCCGGTGATCTGGACCCGCGGGTTAAATAAGAGACGCAGCAGGCAACACGTAGATCAAAACAAAAAGGCCGCGCCCGGTTGGGTGCGGCCTTTTGTTTTTCGGAGCTGCTATCAAGCGGCTTTGGTGTGTGCCATCTCGCTCTAATTCGTAATGCCTCTTTTTTACCGGCTGGCTTCAATCCTGATGTCATCGCTGCCGGTGAGAATCAGTTGGCCCTGCTTGTTAATGTCGGCGTGATTGACGCCCTTGAGGGCGTCCATAAATTGCCGCTCCATTTCCATCAGTGGTGCTGGGCAAGCCATCATGGTGACTCCGCCGGTGGTGATGGTGAAGCTGTCCTCGTTCTGCACGTAGGTGGCCATGTAGTTGTTGCAGGCGGCCTTGCCGGCCACTTGCCCAGGCTGATGAAAGTTCAGCGTGACGGTAGCGTCAGTGACGTCTTCGCCATTAAGCGATGTGACGAACCAGGCTTCTCCACGCAGCTGGCTCTCTTCAACCATGGTGCGTACCTCGTTGGTCGGCTGCCCTGTGCAGGCAGCCAGTAACAGTGCGGCGCTGCCCAGGAGCAGCGGAAGGCGAAATGGGGTCATGGTGTGTCCTTGTGAGACGTTGTTGGTTACTTAGTGTATGTGCGGGGCGATATGGTTCCCGGCCAGGCTGGCGTTTATTGATGTGGCGCAAGGTTGTTGCAATGTGCGGGGCGAGTGCGTTGACTGGTCGCGGAGGAACAGGACAATGCAGTGAATCCTCTTTTATCTTCACTTTTCTGATCGCAATGATGGCGGGCCATGCTGAATACGTTGCTGGAATTTTATATTGAGCACCAGTGGTTGGCGTTGCCGCTGGCTATGTTGTCCGCGGTGGGGGTAGGCATATTGTGGATGGGCTGGCTCAGTTTGATGCTGACGGCATTCGGTCAGCGGCGCTGGTTATGGGGGTTTGCGATTCTGTTACTACCCGTGCCGGCGTCTCCGTGCTTTGCGCTGCGCCACCCGACGTTGAATCCCTGGGCCAATCGGCTGGTGCTATGGGGGCTGCTGCTGGCGCTGCCGATCCTGGTGTTAACCGGCTGGTGGGGCTGGCTGGCATTGACCCAGGCAGCGCCCGCTGCCTGATCAGTCGTCGTCGCTTGTCAGCCAGTGTGCGGGCCTGTCTGGCTTGGCATAGCTGAGCCGCCCGATACGCTGGCTACGGTGGTAGCTGTCCAGCCCCGACAGGGCCACCGTCCCGGCCCGTTCAATATCGACAAGGCCATCATCGCCCAGCACCTCGTCGGGTAGCAGGATATGTTCGATGGCACCGATCACCAGCACGGTGTTGTTCACCGCCAGGGTCTGCACTTCCTTCACCGCCATGCCCAGTTTTATCCGCGCCTGTGCCACGAAGGGGGCGGAAAAGTCGGGCAGGTAGGCCGGGCTTAGCCCGGTAGCGGTAAACTCGGAGATCTCCCGGGGGTAACGGGCGGCGGTCTGGTGGGCGGCTTCGAGGATGTCAGCATGGACCTGGTTGAGCGTATAAACGCCACTGCCCTGCAGGTATTCCAGGCTATGCCGATCCACCGAATGCGGACGCAAAATCATCCCCATCAATGCCGGGTCGGCCCCGATATGAAAGCAGGAACCGACCATGGCCAGGTTTTCCTGTCCGCTCTCGGAGCGTGTGCCCACCAGGTTGGCGCTTTTGAAGCCGGACAGGCTATTGATCAGATTGACCCGCTCCCCGCGGGGTAAATCCTTGAGTGTATCGGTTGTCAGATGCATGGTGTGATCCCTCCCAGGCCCGTATTATCGGTAGGTGCCGTGAGCAAACCGTGGAGACCCGTTACCGGCTATGGCAAACCCTTTCGATCGCGATCAGATTATTCAGCAGTGGCAGCCCTTGAATTGGGAGGCTTTCGACCCGCTGAGTGAATCCAGCCAGCGCTATGTGGCGTACTACGGTCTCAATTTTGCTGATCGCCTGCCGGACCTGGAGCATGGCTTCGGTTATTTCGAGGCGGCGGGGCATATGCTTTCCGTGCATGGCTGGCGACCCCGGCCGCCCCATCAGCCGCGTGGTACCGTGCTGATCTGTCACGGTTACTTTGACCATGTGGGATTGTACCGGCATGTGATCGGTCATGTGCTGGAACTGGGCTATGCGGTACTCGCCTATGATCTGCCCGGCCATGGCTTGAGTACGGGCCCGCAGGCCGTGATCGACGATTTTCGTACCTACCGCGACGTGCTGGAGCAGTGTCTGTCACTGGCGAGCAATTCTTTTCCCAAGCCCTGGCATGTGATTGCCCAGAGCACCGGCGGTGCTATCGTGATGGATTACCTGGTCAGCCGTGGTGAGGGTGATGAAAATCCTTTCGAGCAGGTGATTCTGCTGGCGCCACTGGTGCGACCGTTCAAGTGGGGAACCGCGCGCTGGTTGCACACCGTGGTCAGTCCGTTTGCCAAAACCCTGAAACGGGTTTTTACCATCAATTCCAACGATCCGGATTTTCTCGATTTTCTGGAAAACAGGGACCCTTTGCAGGCGCGGCGTATTTCCGCCATCTGGGTGAGCGCCCTGAAGAAATGGATGCCGGGTTTTGAAAAAGCGTCGCGAATAAAGGTGTCGCCGGTGGTGATTCAGGGGGACAAGGATGAAACGGTTGATTGGCAATATAACCTGGAGATGATCAAGAAAAAGTTTGAGAGCCCCGATATTCGTATGCTGCCCGGGGCTCGTCACCAGCTTGCCAATGAGAATGAAGCGTTCAGACGTAAAATTTTCGCGATTATTGACGAGTATCTGGCCTAAAGGCATTTTTTTACGCTTTGTTACTTGAGCCGGTTGCCGCTTTGTAACAATGTGGATTCACGGTTCCTGACCAGGGAATTTTGTGTTTTTACAAGGAGTCTACAATGAACAGTAAATGGATGTTGGCCGCTGCTTCCGGTGCGGTCTTGTTGAGTCAGGCTGCCGTGGCAGACCTGAATGCAGGCGTCAATGCTGCCGTGAATGCCCAGGCAGATGCCGATGCTGCTGAACAGACTGTTCGTGACCAGCGAGATGCGGCCAAGACAGATGCCAAGCAGGCAGAAAAAGATGCGCGGGCGCAGCGTGATCAAATGGAGAGCGATGCCAAAGCCCGCCATGACGAAATGAAAGAAGACGCCAAGGCAAAGCGTGATGCCATGAAGGATGACGCAAACGCCATGGGCGATGATGCCCGTGCCAAGCACGATGCCAACATGAAAAAAATGGAAGAAAACCGTGACGCCGCGCGTCAGCGTCATGAAGATGCCATGAATAATGCGCAAGGGGCTGGCGCCAATGCCAACGCTGAAATGAAAGCGGGGGCCGCCGGTGTCAATGCGGAGGCGAAAGCGGATGCCAAGGCGGGCGCTGAGAAGAAAGAAAAATCCTGGTATAACTTCTGGGATTAATATTCTTTCCGGGATCAAAAAAGGCCGCGATTCGCGGCCTTTTTTTGTTGTTGTAAGCGTTGATTGATGAACAGTTTTTAGCGTTTGCCGTCGCGCCTCAGTATTGGTTCACGGTGCCATTTTCGCCTACCAGTACCACGTCGGCAGGCCGCTTGGCGAACAGGCCATTGGTGACGACGCCAACGATATTGTTGAGCGTGGTTTCCAGTTCAATCGGGTTGGTGATATCCAGGTTGTGCACATCGAGAATGATATTGCCGTTGTCCGTGACAAAGCCTTCGCGGTATTCCGGTTGCCCACCCAGTGCGACGAGTTTACGGGCCACATAAGAGCGGGCCATGGGGATCACTTCTACCGGTAGCGGGAACGCGCCGAGGCGTTTCACCTGCTTGGAGGCATCCACAATGCAGATGAATTCCCGCGCTGCGGCGGCGACAATTTTTTCCCGGGTGAGTGCGCCGCCGCCGCCCTTGATCATTTCCCGGTGGCTGTTCACTTCGTCTGCCCCGTCCACATACACCGACAGGTTGCCTACATCATTCAGCGAGAAAACCTCAATGCCATGTTGCTTGAGGCGTTCGGCAGTAGCCTCGGAGCTGGCTACGGCGCCTTTGATGCGATCCTTGAGGGAGGCCAGTCCGTCGATAAAGAAGTTGGCGGTGGAGCCGGTGCCCACGCCGATGATTTCCCCTTCGGGGACAAAACGCAGTGCGGCTTCGGCCACCTGCTTTTTCAGCGCATCCTGATCCATGTGGCTGTCCTGTCGTAGTGTGGGTGTGTGTCGACCGTGAAAGGTGCGCCAATTATAGGCCAGCGGCGCCCCTGACTCGACCCCGGCCTATCGCATTTGTGGCGGCCAGCCCCTAGACTATTCCTTTCCCTTCACAGAATGAGCCCGGAACCCTCCATGTTGGACAAATACGTTAAACGGATACTGCAATCCCGCGTCTACGACGTGGCGGTGGAAACTCCCATTCATGCAGCGCCGTTGATTTCCAAACGTATTGGCAACCGGGTGCTGCTCAAGCGTGAGGATCTGCAGCCGGTGTTCTCCTTCAAGCTGCGTGGTGCCTACAACAAGCTGTGTCAGCTGACGCAAGAGCAGCTCGCCCTTGGGGTGATCTGCGCGTCGGCGGGCAATCATGCCCAGGGGCTGGCGCTGGCCGCGTCGTCCATGGGCATCAAGGCAACCATCGTAATGCCGCGCACCACGCCGGACATCAAGGTAAGTTCCGTGCGTCGCCATGGCGGCAAGGTGGTGCTGCACGGCGACAGTTTTGATGAAGCGCTGGCCCAGGCCCTGAAACTGCAGGCCCGTGACAACCTGACCTTTGTTCATCCCTACGATGATCCGGATGTGATTGCCGGGCAGGGTACCGTAGGCATGGAGATTCTGCGCCAGCAAAGCCGCGATCTGGATGCGATTTTTATCCCGGTGGGCGGCGGTGGCCTGGCGGCCGGTGTGGCGGCTTATGTGAAATACGTGCGCCCGGATGTGAAAGTGATCGCGGTAGAGCCGGAGGATGCGGCCTGCCTGAAAGCGGCGCTGGAGAAAAAGCGTCGGGTTACGCTGCCTGAAGTGGGGCTGTTTGCCGACGGTGTTGCGGTGAAACAGATCGGCAAGGAAACCTACAAGGTGCTGCGTGACCATGTGGATGAGGTGATCACCGCCAGCACCGATGAAATCTGTGCGGCCATCAAGGACGCGTTCGAGGATACCCGTGCCATCTGCGAACCGGCGGGGGCGCTGGCACTGGCCGGTTTGAAAAACTGGGTGGCGAAGCACGATGTGCGAGACCAGACCCTGGTAGCGATTCAAAGTGGCGCCAATGTGAATTTTGACCGCCTGCGTCATGTGTCAGAGCGTGCCGAGCTGGGTGAGCAGCGCGAGGCGATCCTGGCGGTGACCATTCCGGAGAAGCCGGGGGCGTTTCGGGCATTCTGTCAGGCCCTCGGGCGGCGCGGAATCACCGAATTCAACTACCGTTACAGTGATGATCGCGATGCCAATATTTTTGTGGGTATCCAGTTACGCCCGGGCGGTGAGGCGCTGCAGGCGCTGATGAGCGAATTGCAGGAGCGTGGTTATCCGGTGGTGGATATGAGTGGCAACGAAATGGCCAAGCTGCATATCCGCCATCTGGTTGGAGGCCATACCTCACGCCAGGACCTGCAGGAGCGTCTGTTTCGGGTGGAGTTCCCGGAGCGCCCGGGGGCGTTGATGAAATTTCTGCAGTCGCTGGGCGAAAAATGGAACATCAGCCTGTTCCATTACCGCAACCATGGCGCGGCCTATGGCCGTGTGCTGGTGGGTTTCCAGGTGGAGGAGGGCAAGCAGGCCAGGCTATTGGCCGACCTCAAGAAGGTGCCCTATCCCATGGTGGAAGAAAGCGACAACCCTGCCTACCGGCTATTTTTGAACTAACGCCGGTTTAACCGGTCAGTTAATCGGCGTAGCCGTTGCTGGTTCGTTAGCGCCCTGCTTTTCGCTCGATGATCGCTAACCTGTTGATTTTACATTGTCTGCTGTGTGCGCACCGTGTTAGCTTGACGTGAAATACGCCCTGCGACACTGGAGAGTTAGCGGGGTGTTCTGTTAAGAAGTGTCAGCAAGCAGCGCTAACTGCTTGACTTTACATTTGGAAATGATCAAATTTTGACCCACTTGGCATTTTATGCTGTTAAATCAGATTAAGGTGACAATCTTGTTAATACTTTTGGGTCACTTTTTTCATATTGCTGTACCATTTTGGGGAATAGAACAATGAAGAAAAAGCCGGACGCCCTGGTGCTACTGGCGGTTGTTTTCGGGTTAGGTGTGCTGGTTAGCAGCCTGACTCATGGTGGAAATGAACCGGATTACCAGCGTTACGCTGACAGTGCAGGCATTACCGTTACTCACACGCAGCAGTAACCACGCTATCCACCGGTTGGTCCCACGGGGCCACCGGTATCTCACCTCGCGCCATTTTCTGAAAATCGTACCCAGCGGCCACCAGCCGTGGCCGGCGCGGATGCCGTGCCAATTGTGCCAGGGTGCGGTCGTAGTAGCCCCCTCCCATGCCCAGTCGATACCCCGCCTCATCAAAGGCCACGGCGGGCAGGATAATCACATCCAGCGCCCACAGGGCCCGCCCACGATAGCGCAGAGCGGGTTCGTGAATGCCGTAGGCATTGGCGCGCATGGGGTGATGATGCCGCCAGAGGCGAAATTGCAGGTGTCCGGGGCGCAGGGCGTCGACAAAAGGCAGATAGGTGGAGGCCTGCTGAAAGCGAGGGTGGCGCAGGGCGGGGCGTACATCCAGCTCGCCGTCGTTGGGCAGGTAGATAGCCACGTGGCGGGCAGGGCGATGCTGAATTGCTCGGGCCAGGGCTGGGCCGAAACGGGCGCTGGCGCGGCGGCGTTGGCCGACGCTGAGGGCGCGACGTTGCTGCCGGAACTGGCGGCGTAATTGCTGGCGTTGCCGCGTGGTGGTGATTTTCGCGTCAGGCATCGGGTATCCGGCGTCAGCGATAATAAAGGGTGCTTCCCGGCCCGCCGCTGCGGGTTTGACCCTTGAACCGAAGGTTCAAGGTGGCGGCAGCAGCCTTGCCCTCAGGCTTTCCGCTCAATAGGCGGACATGCACACGGACAAGGCAATATATGCCCCCGGGTAGTACATTATCGGCAAGGGGACTTGACCCTCTGGCGCACGGGCCAGGAAGCACTTGAGGCCATTATATCAGTGGTGCGGGGGGCGGGTCAGTCTTGACAGGGCAGGGATTTCGTTGGTGGTTCTTGGTCTGGATGCGAAGCCGCTGCAAGAGGTGCTCCTACAGGCGAGGCGGAGAAGAGTTACAGTTTCCGGCGGGCGTCTTCGAAGGCCTGGATTTCGTCTTCCAGGCGGCCGAGCAGGGCCTGCACCCGGGCTTCGCTTTCGGAATCCTGGGAGACGCTCTGGCGGGCGCGGAGCAGTTCGTGGCTCATGTTCAGGGCCGTCATGATGGCAATGCGTTCCAGGCCGATGACATTGGCATCACGCACTTCGCGCATCTGTTCGTCCAGATAACGGGCGGCCGCCAGCAGGTTGTCCTGTTCCCCGGCGGGGCAGGCGACGCGATACTCCTTGTCCAGTAGATGAATTACCAGGGAGTTTTCGTTAGACATTCCGGATTACACCGCATTGGCTGTGAGTCAGAGTCAGGCAGGCGATCACGCTCAGGATTCCTGCTCGAGAGATTTCAGACGCGAGATGATGGCCTCGACTTTACTGCGGGCCGCATCATTTTTTTTCAGTAACTGGGCCCGTTCTTCCACCAGTTTGCTCTCGCGATCATGCAAGGCCTGGTTCTCTTGACGCAGCCGCGCGCTGATGCGCAGCAGGTCATCGACTCGGGCTTCCAGTTGCCTCAGTTGTTGTTCCGTCGTCATGGCAAAATGGTCGCTGTTCGCCTAAGGTAGCTCCCCTGCACCTTACCGGTATTTTCCGGTGATGGCGCCCCCACCCGGATTGCAGGCTTTTTGTACTATAGGTGTGGGGTCTGTAAGGGTCAATGAAATTCAAGTGTGATAGCCACTTAGCACACACTTCTCAGGTAATCCCCAACTCTGCTTCCCGGGGCCGCCGCGCCAGCGGATCACCGGCTGTTGAAAACGGAAAGACGCATGTCCAACGATATTGATTTTGAGGTTCTCGTCCAGGGGCTGGCTGCGGCCGGCGTAAAGCATTCTCCCAGTGAATTGCAGGGGGTGATTGCCGGCCTGCTGGCCACCGGTCACGGCGGCCATAATGAGGAACTGCTTGGGGTGCTGGCTGCCCACGTGGATATGCCGGAGGGCTTCGGTGCCGAGATGAATGGCGCCTTACTGACGGTTCGGGACCAGTTGCACGGCGGTTATCAGGGCACCGGTCTGGAGCTGAACCTGCTGCTGCCGGCGGATGAGGATGATCTGGGCTTGCGGGTGGCGGCACTGGCCCAGTGGAGCGAAGGCTTTCTGGTGGGCTTTGGCACCGGCTCGGCCAACACCCACGACAAGGATCTGTCGCCGGGCGTGCAGGAAGCGCTGTCGGATCTGGCGGCGATCAGCCAGGTCGCCACGCCGGATGATGACGGCGACGCCGAGGAAGACATGTTCGAGCAGGTGGCCGAGCACTGCCGCATGTCTGCCCTGATGATTTACACTGAACTGGTCATGCGCCATCAGGGCAAGCCGGAGTCGGCGCCAGCGGATAAAACACCGCCAACTCGGCATTAAGTGTTGGGCGTCAGACGTCTGGCGTGTTGCGTGAAGCGTGCCGCCTGTTGCGTTATTTAAGGAGTCGTTTTGAGTATCAGCCGCCAGGAGTTTGCCCGTCGTCGTCAGGAACTGATGACCATCATGGGGCCCAACAGTATTGCCATTCTGCCCGCCGCCCCGGAGCGCACCCGTAACCGGGACGTGGAATATCCGTACCGGCAGAACAGCGATTTCTGGTACCTCACCGGCTTTGCTGAACCGGAAGCGGTGATGGTGCTGCTGCCGGGTCGGGAACATGGCGAGTATGTGCTGTTCTGTCGCGACCGCGATCGCACCATGGAAATCTGGAACGGCTACCGCGCTGGGCCGGAAGGTGCAGTATCGGAATACGATGCGGACGATGCATTCCCGATCAGCGATATTGATGAAATTCTCCCGGGGCTGATCGAAGGCAGTGAACGGGTCTATTACGATCTGGGGCACGACAGCGAATTCGACCGACGCCTGATGGGCTGGGTCAACAGCATTCGCGAACGGGTGCGCAGTGGCGCGCACCCGCCCGGCGAATTTGTGGCGCTGGCCCACCATCTGCACGACCTGCGGCTGTTCAAATCCGCCGCAGAAGGCAAGCTGATGCGCAAGGCGGCCAGCATTTCAGCCGGCGCCCATGTGCGCGCCATGCAGGCGGTCAAGCCGGGGATGATGGAATACCAGCTGGAAGCGGAATATATCCACGAATTCATGCGCCACGGTTCGCGCAGCCCGGCCTACCCGAGCATTGTCGGTGGCGGCGCCAACAGCTGCATTCTTCATTACATCGAAAACACCGGAAAGCTGAAAGCCGGTGATCTGGTGCTGGTGGATGCCGGTTGCGAGCTGGAACATTATGCATCCGATATTACCCGTACCTTTCCGGTGAACGGCACATTCAGCAAGCCACAGCAGGCGCTGTATGAGTTGGTACTGGCCAGCCAGTATGCGGCCATCGAAGCTACCCACCCGGACAACCACTGGAACGTGCCCCACGAGCAGGTGGTGAATATACTGACTCAGGGGCTGATCGACCTGGGCCTGTTGAAAGGGGAATTCAACGAGCTGGTGGAAACGGAAGGCTACCGACAATTCTTTATGCACCGCACCGGCCATTGGTTGGGGCTGGATGTGCATGACGTGGGTGATTACCGCATTCAGGAACAATGGCGCCAACTGGAGCCGGGCATGGCGCTGACCGTGGAGCCGGGACTGTATGTGGCACCGGATGACACCTCGGTGGACGAGCAATGGCGGGGTATTGGCATTCGCATCGAGGATGATGTGCTGGTGACCAAAACCGGCTGCGAAGTGCTTAGTCACGAGGTGCCGAAGGACGTGGCAGAGATTGAAAAGATAATGAAGGGCAGTCGCGAGTAACGAGTGCCGAGTATCGAAAATCCTGGGCTTTATGTTTTTCGTAACTCGTAACTCGGCACTTTGGTGATTCGCGCCTCAAGTGGTGCTCCTACAGCGAAAATGGACGTTGGAATGACGCAACAGCCTTTGGTGATTGTTGGCGGTGGTATGGCCGGGGCCTTGCTGGCGCTGTTGTTGCGTCGTCATGGCGCCGCGTCGGTGATGCTGATCGAAAGTCACCCGCTGTCCCTGCCAGACGCTCCTCCCCTGACCCCCAGTTTTGATGCCCGCAGTACCGCCTTGTCCGCGGGGACGTTGGCGGTGCTGGATGACCTGGGCCTGGGCAATGCCGTTCGTGAGCACGCGGCGGCCATCGGTACGGTGCATGTGTCGCGACAATCCCGCCTCGGTATGACTCGCATGTCCGCCGCAGAAGAAGGGGTGGCGCAGCTGGGCGCGGTGGTGGAAAACCGCTGGCTGGGGTTTGTGTTGCTCGGGGCACTGTTTGCGGATGAGGGCATTGAGGTGCGGGCGCCGGATACCTTGTCGGGTATTCGCCGGCAGGAGGGCGGTTACCAGGTCACTCTGGCCAGTGGCGAGGTGGTGGAAACGCCGCTGTTGATCGCCGCCGACGGCGCCCGGTCCAAGACCCGGGAGTGGCTCGGTATCAGCGCCCGTGATCACGACACCGGTCACGATGCCTTGATCGCTAACCTGTCCCTGAAAGAATCGCACAAGGGCATTGCCTACGAACGTTTTCTGAATGACGGCCCACTGGCCTTGTTACCGCTGCCCGATCAGCGCATGGCGCTGGTGTGGACCGGCCCGCGGGAGCAGGTGAACCAGTGGATGGCGTTGGCGGACGACGAAGCACTGGCGCAGCTGCAGGGCCGTTGTCCGGCGGACGCGCCACGCCTTGGTGGTATCGGTGAGCGCCAGCGTTACCCGCTGATCCTCACCGATGCCTGTGCCCAGGTGGTGCCCCATGGGGTGGTGGTCGGTAATGCCGCTCACACCCTGCACCCGGTAGCCGGGCAGGGTTTTAATCTGGCGGTGCGGGATCTGCTGGCGCTGGCGCAGACCGTGGGCGGCAATGCCGATCCCGGTAGCCTGGCGACCCTGCAGGCCTACGCACAAAAACGGGAAAAGGATCAGGCCCTGATCAGCCAGACATCCCGCTGGGTGCCGGAATTGTTCCGGGTGCAGCAGCCACTGTTTGCGCACAGTCGCCAGTTGGGGTTGGTGGCCATGGATATCCTGCCCGGGCTGCGTAGTGGTTTTGCCAAACGGGCCATGGGACTTTAAGAACAGCGGACAGCGAAACCGCTTGAGGCGGGAACTACCTGAAGACGAGTTACGAGAACCGAAAACTGCTTTTGCCTTCTGCAACTCGCTCCTCGTCACTCGCAACTGAATAAACGAATCCGGGCCACAACCTTTGAGAGCCGCACCCATGACACAACAGGTTGATCAACAACACATCATCATCGTTGGCGGTGGCATGACCGGTGGGTTGCTGGCAGTGCTGTTGGCGGAGCAAGGGTTGAAGGTGACCGTGCTGGACGGTGCGCCTGCCCCGGCCATACCGCAGGGTAAGGCGCAGCTGCGGGTGTCCACGCTTACCGAAGCCAGCCATTGGCTGCTGCGTAATACCGGGGTGTGGGATTATCTGGATGTGTCGCGGGTGCAGCCCTACAGTGCCATGCAGGTGTGGGACCAGGATGGCACCGGCGAGGTGCTGTTTCAGGCGGAGGAGGTGGGCGCCGAGAGCCTGGGCTGGTTGCTGGAGAATGGGCATCTGGCCGCCGCGTTGTATCAGAAAGCGGCCACCTTGCCGACATTGGACTGGCAGTGCGGCGTGCAGGTGGATGCCCTGCGCCGCGATGCCGACACCGGCCAATGGGCGGTGCGCAGTGGCGATACACACTGGCAGGCAGATCTGCTGATAGGGGCCGACGGTGCCCGCTCGCAGGTGCGCGAACAGGCGGGCATCAGTGGTGGTCCGCGCGACAGTGGCCATCATGCATTGGTGGCGACCATCGCCACCGCGCAGCCCCATGGCACCTGTGCCCGGCAGGTCTTTATGGAAAGCGGGCCGCTGGCGTTGTTGCCGTTATTCACGGACGCGGAGCAAGGGGATCAGCGTCAGTGTTCCATCGTCTGGTCTGGCTGGCCGGAACGAATTGCGGAACTGCGCGACAAGGATGCGGTCTCTTTCGCGGCAGAATTGCAGGCCGCCGTGGGCGACGCCCTGGGGCCGGTGACCCTGCTCAGCGAACGGGCGGTGTTCCCGATCCAGGAGCGTCACGCCAGCCAGTATGTGGCGGCTGGTCTGGCGCTGGTGGGCGATGCCGCCCACGTGATACACCCGTTGGCCGGGCAAGGTGTGAACCTGGGCTTGCTGGATGCGGCGGTGCTGGCAGAAGAAATCGCGCGGGCCAGTGAGCACGGGCGAGACTGTGCCGACCCGGCCGCCCTGGCGCGTTATCAGCGCCGCCGCCGCGGCGAAAACCTGCTGATGCAGAATGCCATGCGCGGCTTCCAGTCCCTGTTCGAGCAGCGTGCCATGCCGGTGCGCTGGTTGCGGAACACGGGCATGCGCTGGGTCAATCAGGCCGGCCCGGTGAAAGGTTTTTTCGCCCGTCAGGCCATGGGGCGAACCACGGATTTGCCGGCCCGGGCAAAACCGCCAGCGTTTGGCGCTAGAGCTGACTCGCGTTAGCTGCCATACTGGCGGAAGTTAAGAATCATTCTTGTTTGCGAATAATTGGAGCGAATGGATATGCGCGTGTTTGGCATCATAGTTGGCGCCCTGGTTGTGGCGTCTGGCCTGTGGGGGTGTTCCGAACCGACCGCCGATGAAGAGCTGGTGGTGTATACCTCCCGCAACGATCACCTGATCAAACCGGTGTTCGATGCCTACACCGAGGCCACCGGTGTGCGAATCCGCTACATCACCGACAATGCCTCGGCCCTCACCGCCCGTTTGCAGGCCGAGGGTGAACGCTCCCCGGCGGATATGCTGATCACTGTGGACGCCGGTAATCTGTGGAATGCGGCAGAAAAAGGCCTGCTCAGCCCGGTGGAATCCGTGGTGCTGAAAAACAATGTGCCCGATGCGCTCACCGACCCGAAGAAGCAATGGTATGGCCTGACCGTGCGCGCTCGCACACTGGTGTATTCCAAGGACCGGTTGCAGCCCAGCGAGCTGTCTACCTACGAAGACCTGGCCGACCCGAAATGGAAAGGGCGCTTGTGTTTGCGCACCTCCAAGAAGGTCTACAACCAGTCGCTGGTGGCGACCATGATTGAGCGTCTTGGCGAAGAAAAGGCCGAAGAAATCGTGCGCGGCTGGGTGGCCAACCTGGCCACGGATGTGTTCTCCAACGACACCGCCTTGATGGAAGCTATCGTTGCCGGCCAATGTGATGTGGGCATCGTTAATACCTACTACTACGGCCGCATGAAGCGCGATAACCCGCAGCTGCCGCTGGGGCTGTTCTGGGCCAACCAGGAGAGCAGCGGCGTGCACGTGAACATTTCCGGTGCCGGGGTTACAGCGAATGCGCCGCATCCGGAAAAAGCCAAAGCCCTGCTGGAATGGATGACCCAGCCCGCCGCCCAGCAACTGTTGGCCGACCGCAACCTGGAATACCCGGTGAATGCGTCGGTGAAACCCCCGGAAGAAGTGCGCTCCTGGGGCGAGTTCAAGTCTGATGATCTGAACGTGAGTGTGGCCGGTGCCCTCCAGGTGGAGGCGGTGAAACTGATGGACCGCGCCGGATACCGCTAACCGGTGATTCGGCGCGGCGCGTTTTCGTTCAGTGGGGCCAGCGTGATTGCGCTGGCCCTGTTGGTCGTGGTGCCCATTCTGGTGCTGCTCGCTGCCTGGCGACAGCAGGAATGGGCGACCTGGCAGCACCTGATGGACACGGTGCTGTTGCGCCTGATTGGCAACACGGTATTTCTGATGATCGGCGTGGCCATTGGCGTGTCGCTGCTGGGCATCACCCTGGCCTGGTGTGTGGCCACCCTGGATTTCCCCGGCCGTCGCTGGCTGCAATGGGCGTTACTGCTGCCCATGGCCATGCCTGCCTATGTGCTGGCGTTCGTGCTGGTGGATCTGCTCGACTATGCCGGGCCGATCCAGACCCAGATGCGCAGCTGGTGGAGTGCTTTCCCCGGCTTCAGCGCCCGCCATCCCCTCTGGGTCGTGGTGACTCTCTCGCTGGTGCTTTACCCCTATGTGTACATGCTGGCGCGGCTGGCCTTTCAGGCCCAGGGCCGTGCCGTGCTGGAGCAGGCACGGATTCTTGGTGATGGCCCGCTCCGTGCTTTTTTCAAAGTGGCGTTGCCCATGGCGCGGCCGGGCATTGCTGCCGGGCTGGCGCTGGCGTTGATGGAAACCCTGGCGGACTTCGGGGCGGTGTCAGTATTCAACTTCGACACCTTTACCACTGCCATTTATAAAAGCTGGTACGGGCTGTTCAATTTACAGGCGGCGGCGCAGCTGGCGTCGTTGTTGTTGCTGTTTGTGCTGGTCTCCCTGTGGCTGGAGCGCCGTGGCCGGCGCCGGGCCCGTTTCAGCGAACTGGGAGGGCGGCAGGTCATGCGCGTGCGACCGCGTTTTGCCTGGCTGATCTCCGCCTTCGCCTTTGCGGTGCTGTTCATGGCCTTTTTGCTGCCGGTGTGTCGCCTGTTGTACTGGGTGGTAGGCACGGGCATCGACGGGCTGGATAGCCGCTTCTTCAGCCTGATCTGGCGCACCTTCCTGCTGGGCGCCATGGCCGCCTCGCTGGTGCTGGTGCTGGCCAGCTGGCTGGCCTGGGTCAAGCGTCACCAGCCGTCGCGGGCGGTATCCGGTTCGGTGCAGTTGGCCACCCTGGGCTATGCATTACCCGGCTCGGTGCTGGCGGTGGGCATCATGGTCAGCTTCAGCGCCGTGGAAGCCCGGCTGGACCAGTGGGGCCTGGCGATTCCGCTGGTGGGCGGGCTGGCGGCGCTGATTCTGGCCTATGTGGTGCGTTTTCTGGCGGTGGCCTTCGGCCCGGTGGAAAACGCGTTGCAACAGGTGCGCCCCAGCCTGGTGGAAGCAGCCCGTACCCTGGGCGCGTCCGCCTCCGATGTGGGGCGCCGGATCTATCTGCCGATGATGCTGCCGGGGCTGTTCACCGCGCTGCTTCTGGTGGGCATTGATGTGATGAAGGAAATGCCTGCCACTCTGCTGCTGCGGCCCTTTGGCTGGGACACGCTGGCAGTACGTATCTATGAGCTTACCGCCGAAGGGGAGTGGCAACGCGCCGCCGCCCCGTCACTGACCCTGGTGTTGCTGGGGCTGGTGCCTGTCATCGTGCTTAGTCGCCGCCGTTAGTCAGGCTTTATTTGCACGATCGTTCACATTTAACCCTCCATTTTCTAGTAGTAAAGTTGTTTTTAGTTAATGACTTACTACTGATTCATTATGTTTTTAGTTCTCTTGTGAACAGTTGTGAGCATTATTTTCAATAGTGTGATCCGGTCATCGTTTTTTTCCCTGTCTGTATTGCTACTTTCCCCTTTCGCCATGGATGAATTGCCGTGGCGCGGTGGCAGGCAATGGATGCCTGCCCGCAATAACAATAAAGCCCGGCTTCGTCGTGACGATGGCATGCCGGTGCACGGAGATGCCAATGCAAACCCTGACCGTGTTTCTCGATCGGCGCGTTTTTCTGCGCTTGTGCCCATGGTTGAAGAGCCTGATGGGCGTGAGTTTGTTGGCCTTGCTGGTTGCCTGTGGCGGCGAGGAGGGGGCCACCGCATTCGATGACAGCGGGAAAGGGGGGCTTTATTACAGTTACCCCTATGATGGACAGCAGGCGGTGCCACCCCATGCCCCGATCGTCCTGCGTTTTTCCGACCCGGTGTCGCTGGACGCCAGCAATGTCAGCCTCTACGAATGCGCCCCGGATGCCCGCCGTTGTGATGCGAACAGCGCTGTGGCCAGCGTGGCACTGGCAGCGCCACACAGCAGTGGCAACGGCCGGGGCGTCGTGCTTGCGCCGGACGTCGGTGCACTGAAAACCGGCACGGGTTATTCCCTGGTGCTGAATGATCTGGTCATTGATGATCAGAGGGTGAGCCTGCCCAACGGCAGCCTGGCGTTTCGCACCCGGATAGCCCGTGAAGGGTCGATCCGGGATCAGGTGCCGGACCCGCAGCTGGCGATCACCCGTATCGTGCCGGACGGCGACTTGCCGCTACTGGATTTTTCCACCGTGAGTGTGCGCTTCAATCAGCCGCTGGACCCGAAAACGGTGAAGTATGGTGATACCGTCAATCTGACATCCGGCGGTGAGCAAGTGCCCGCCGCAGTGTGGGCGAAGGGCAGCGCACTGGTGCTCGACCCGGAGGAGACATTGATCCCCGGTCAGTCATACAGCCTGTTGATTATGCCGGGAGTGAAAGGGCTGGCCGGCGATGGGCTGGACAGCCCGATGCTGAAAAGCTGGGTAGCCAGAAGTACGGAGCCGCGAGCCACCATGGTCCAGCGTGCCGCCGCCGCTGACGACTGCGATCAGCCGTCACCTTCCAGTACCTCCATGCTCACCGGCATGGCCATCAACTGTGTGCCGGTCATCGCCCGGTTGCTGGGTGACACCACGGTGTCGCGGCAGTCCGGTGATGTGTTTGCGGAGCTGGCCTACGCGCCAAATTTTCCGGAAGTGACCCCGCTGCGCATTCCCCGTGGTGCGTTACTGAAAGGGGATCCGCTGAAAGTGATGATCGGTGGGCAGGTGGATGCCGGTTTTGATTCCGGTGAGGTCACCGTGACGTTTCTGTCCGATGCCACCGGTTACCTGATTCCCAACCCCAATAGTGTCAGCCCCAATGCACCTCGGCAGCTGCGCCTGAATATCGACGTGGCGTTTGCCACTGAAGAACCGCGTGCCAATGGCGCCTTTACCCAAACGTTGCTACAGGTGGAGCTGGTCGGCACAGCCAAGGCCAATACCAGCACCGGCAGCCTGGTCACCGATGCGGTGGGCGTGGTGGAGCCGGAGGTGCTGGGGGTGGAAACCGCCTACGGGGTACTCAGTTTCCATATGGAATCCTACCCGGACCAGAACAATGCCCCGGCACCGCAGGACGATATGACACCCCCGACTTTGCAAGCGTGGCAGCCGGGTGAAGCCACCTTGATGCAGCGGCCGGGGGACCCGGTGGTACTCAACTTCAGTGAGCCGCTGGACCCGGGCAGCGTGCAGGCCGCCGGGGAAGCAGATGACACTCTGCTGCTGACCCGCGACGGCATGCCGGAGCCGTTTCAGTGGCGCGTGGATGGCGCGGCCCTGGTGCTGCAGCCGGAAGAGCCTTTGGCCCATGGTGCGCAGTATCAGGTGTTGTTCACCGACGGTATTCGCGACATCGCCGGCAACGGCGCGCTGGCCGATACCCTGACTTTTTCCCTGCCGGATTATGCCGCCGGGAACGCCCGGGCGCCGCTGGTGCTGTCTGCCTATCCGGGGTTTCCCTGTAATACCGTGGGCCGGGATCTGGCTGCCAATCGTGCCGGGCGTTGCGTCGGTGGCCGTGATGGCACCGGCACCGCGCCGGAGGGCGCGGGCCCGGTGGTGGAAGATGACCACCTTCCCCTGGCCCGTTTGCCGGTTAATCGCGACATCAAGCTGACCTTCTCCCAGGCCCTGGATGCGGATTCCGTGAATGCCGAGACCTTTGTGCTGGAGGCCGTCGACGATGCGGGCCAGCCGCAAGGCAATGCGCTGCCCGGCGTGTTGAATGCCCGGGGGCACACGCTCACCTTTACCCCCGAGGAGGCGTTGCAGGCTGGAGAGTTGTACCGCTATACCCTGCATTCTGTGGTCGATAATCCGGCCTGTGGGGTGGACGCCATTTGCGATGGGCGAGGCCTGCCGTTGCAAACCCGGCTGCTGTATCAGGGCCCGGAAAACGTACCCGGGGCACAACAGGGCGGCGAATCGCTGGTGGTGTATTTCCGCGCCAGTGAGGCAAGCGGTGAGGTGCTGCAGGGGCTGCGGAACCTGCCTACGGCAGACGTGAATGCCAGCCTGATCCGTGAGTCCAGTGAGGCAGCCCCCTCCACGGAGGCCAGCGCCATTCTTAACAGTGCGTTTCTGGAAAAAGGAACGCCGGCGGCACAGGGCCAGCTTATTGCCGACTTTGATATCGGCTGCCCCAGTGACGACTATGTCACCCCGGACCTAAGTGCGTTTCCGGCCCTGGAAGCGCAGTACAGCCATCTCTATACGGATATGCCCGAGGCACCCTGCCCGGATAACCAATACCTGTTCCTGAGCGGCAACCTGACAGCGGAGATCGACGGCTACCTGAGCGCAGGGGACGTGCTTGCCCGTTTCGGTGATGATCCGTTGATTCCCGATGTGGTGAAGACACAGGGGGGCGTGCTGGCCTACATCCACCCCAGCCGGATCGTGACCACAGGCACTACCGTCTACCCGATCCTGACCCCCATCGCCGCCAACCTGACCCAGGCGGTGATGCCCGCACCCACCGGTCCGCAGCTTATGCGTATCCGTTATGCCTGTGACGCCAACCCCGCGGCCTCGGCACCCTGCGCCGCCCAGGACCAGGGCCGGGTGAAAGGCTGGATTGTTGAAGGCGCCAGCGAGCCGCAGTTTGTCACCCGCCTGAATCTGTATCTGGATGCGCCGCAACTGGAGCCGGTCGCCGTGCTGGCCGGGATGGCGCAGCCCTTCACCCATAACCTGCACAGTTACCCGCTTACGCTGGGGCTATCCGGGGCGGTGACTTTTCTGGACGACGGCCGGCTGGACATTCATCAACTCAGTACCCAGGCCCTGCCGGTGGATGTGTATCTGGGCGGCATGGTGGCGGATCTGGTTCAGGGGGTGGATGCCATTCACATGCAGATTCCGGCAGGCAGGACCGAGCTCAATTATGTGAGCGAGCCGGTGAAGCCCTGATCCATCTGCCGGAGACGGCAGTAATAACAAGCGCGCTGCTGCCTGTTCTGTGTCGCGATGCAGGCCAGGCAGCCCGCAGATAAAAAAATGGAGAAGTTGCATGATCATCAATAAAGCGTATCGCCGGCTGGCGACGTTGCTGTGCGGCGTGGTTCTGGCTGCAGGATTGGGCGTCGGGGTCAGTACCCCGGCCCAGGCGGGTATGGGCAATACGGCCAGTACCTATGGATTGCTGCCCATGGACGTGGCGTCGGCGCAGGGGTTGTCGCTTTTCAATGCCCAGGCGTCAGCCCTGTATTACAACCCGGCCTACCTGACCCGCGACCCGCGCGGCGAATTGACCCTGGGCATGATGCACGCCGGCCAGGAGTTGCGGGCGGCCAGCCAGGGAAGCCCGAGCGGCGGCGGCTCGCCGGTGACCCGCGAAGGCGATGTGCTCAGCGATGCGCCTTCCCAGCAGGTGTTGATCGCCATGAAGACCGACCTGACGGACCTGACCAAATTCAACCACCCGCTGTACTTTGCTTTCATTGCCGGGGTGGAGAAGTATGGTGAGGAAATGCTGGCCTTCAATTCACAAACCAGCACCGAAGGGCAATTTTTCCAATACGGTCGCCAGCCCCTGTTCCTGAACCTGGGGGGCGGTGTCGAGTTGTTCAATGGTATTACCGGCGGTGCCTCGGCGCACGTGTCCTTGCGCTCCGATGCCACCCTGGTGGCCAGCGCGGATCTGGCCGGCAACACCCAGTATGAAAGGCTGGACGTCACCGCCCGGCCGGTGATTCGCCCGGTGGTGTCGGTGAACTTCGAGTGGGGGAAAGTGTTCTGCGGAAATAACGATCGCTGTGGTTTTCTTGGCGATCTGGAAACCGCGCTGGCTTTTCGCGGGCATACCGAAGCGCGCACCTCGGTGGAATCCAATATCACCATTCCCGGTACCGTGGTGGATCCGGGCATTACGCTGTTGATCGATACACTGGATTCCTATCAGCCGGATATCTACAGCGCGGGCCTGCTGTACCATCTCAGCGATCGTTTCCGCCTGGCGCTGGCGGTGGAGCAGCAGAACTGGCAGGACCTGGAAGGCAAGCTGGACCGTGACACCATCAAGGATCAGGCCAATGTGGCGTTGAAGGATATTGTGGTGCCACGCATCGGGGCCGAGTGGACGGTGAACGACAGCCTGATCCTCACCGCCGGGGCGGCCTGGCAGGAAAGCCCGCTGGAAAGCCTGCAAACCCCGGATGTGAATTACCTGGATAGTGACAAGACGATTGTTGGGGTGGGCGCCTCCTGGATTGTTCGTAATCCGCCCGTCCTGGCCTTTCCGTTGCGGCTGGATTTTGGTTACCAGTTCCAGAGGCTGGAAAAGCGGGAATTTGAGCTGACCACGACCCGGCCAGGGGTGACCAACCCCTATGAAACCGTGTCGGCGGATGGTGAGGCCAATATTTTTTCCGGTTCCATCACCGTTAAGTTCTGAACCCCCCTTCGAGGTTGCCTGTGGCCCGCTGTCCTGGCGGTGCCACCTGCGGCCTTCTTCTTTGTGCCTGGTGCGGCCCGTGGGTGTCAGCTTGTTGAGCGCCTCATGAGGTTAACAGTCGTGCAATCGTCCCGGTGTCTTGTCGTGGGGGATTGCCGTTTATCGGGACAAAAACGTGACTTCCCGGCTGTTTTCTACGAAAAACGGCGTATTCCGAATGTGGTTCATCTGTATATTTCTGTGTATATATGTAAACCCAGTGAGGTTTTGCGACATTGTCGTGATTAAATGTTTCCACTATTTGGCACGATGATGCCAATAATGGTGAGCAAAAAACTGCTCAGCATAACGGTCAGGTGCGCTTGAATTTGCGTACCGCCAAATAATAACAACGGCCCCGTTTCGGGCGCGTCTTGTGGAGAGCTTCATGACAATACGGAAATTACTTCCTGCCGTTCTGGCGGGAATTGGCGCTGTGTCTGTGTCACCGGTAATGGCCAGCATGGGGAATATCGGCACTACCTATGGGGTGCTGCCCTCCGACCTGGCCTCCGCCCAGGCCTTGTCCATGTTCAATAGCCAGGTATCCGCTACTTATTACAATCCGGCTTATCTGGCCAAGGACAGCCGCGGTGAGCTGACCACCGGCCTGTTGCACGCGGACCATGAGCTGCGTGCCAGTTCCGTCGGTGGCGGGTCTGCCCCGCTTCGCGATGGCGATATTCTCCAGGATTCACCGTCACAGCAGGTCTTGCTGGGCATGAAGACCGACCTTACTTCCCTGACCAAGTATGACCATCCCCTGTACTTCGGCTTTATGCTCGGCGTGGAAAAATACGGCGAGGAAATGCTGGCATTCAATTCGCAGACCTCCACCTCCGGCCAGTATTTCGAATACGGTCGCCAGCCGCTGTTCCTGAATCTGGGGGGCGGTACGCAAATCTGGCGTGGCCTGGATATGGGGCTGTCCGCACGGATTACCCTGCATTCGGAAGCGGAGCTGGTCGCGACGTCCACACTGGCTGGGGAAACCAGCTACGAAACCCTGAATGTGTCGGCCAAGCCCTCCATTCGACCAATCTTCGGCCTCAACATGGACTGGGGCGAAAGCTTCTGCGGTGAAGGTGATAGCTGCTGGTTCAACGGGCTGGAAACCGCGTTCAGTTACCGTGGTTACTCCAACACCAACACCACGGTGGATTCCACTATCACTATCCCCGGCACCGTGCTGGACCCGGGCATCAACCTGGCGATTACCACCATCGATTCCTACCAGCCGAATATCTATGCCGCCGGTCTGGCCTATGGCCGGGAGCGCTGGCGCGTTGGGGTAACCTTGGAAATGCAGGAATGGTCGAGCCTGGAAGAAGAGCTGGAAGGCGACACCATCAAGGACCAGGCCGTTAACACCGGCGGCGCGCCTTACGAGCTGCGTTTCAAGGATATTGTGGTGCCGCGCATTGGTGGCGAATTCAATATCAACGACACCTACAAGCTAACAGGCGGCGTGGCGTTCAGTGAATCGCCTCTGGATTCCAACGCATCACTGGAAGTGAACTACCTGGATGCCGACAAGATGATTCTGGGCCTGGGTCTCACTGCAGAGTACAAGTCCGTCCCGGTGCTGGCTTACCCGGTGCGTTTTGATCTGGCCTACCAGTATCAACAGCTCGACTCGCGCGAGTTCGATCTGTACGACCGCCGTTCCCCGAGCTTCCCGCAGTCCTACGAAACCGTGGAAGCGGAAGGCGATGTACACGTTTTCTCCGGCTCCATCACCCTCAAATTCTAGGAGGTAATGGCGATGAAATTAAAAGCGCTATCTCTGGCTACAGCAGCTGCCTTGCTGGCGGCCTGTGGCGGTGAGGCCGGTGACGAGCCCACCCTGGAAAACTGGCAGACCGGTGAGGTCTATTACAGTTTCCCCTACGACGGTCAGCAGGATCTGGCACCAAAGACGCCGCTGTCCATTCGGTTTTCCCATCCGGTCACAGTGGATGCCAGCCACTTTACGTTGCTGGAATGTGCCCAGCTGGACGGGGATTGCCCCGATACCGGCAATAATAAGGTGGCCCTGCAGGCGCCACAACCGGTTGATGGGGGCATGGGTGTCATGTTGCAGCCGGATGCGCCGCTGCAAACCCATACCCACTACCGGTTGGTGCTGAATGGCATAGAAACGGAAAACGGCTCCCCGGTGTTCCCGGATGGCGGCCTGGATTTCGTTACCCGGTTGTCCAGCGATGGCCCTATGTCCAGCCGCATGGCCGCCCCGGACCTGGCGGTGCGTAATGTGATCCCGGATGGTAAACAGCTGCCGTTCATGGATTTTTCCACTCTGCGGGTGCGCTTTAACCAGATGCTGGATGCCGGCACCCTGGTGTATGGCGATTCCGTAACGCTGGAAGGCAGTGACGGTCTGGTGCCTGCGGCCTTGCTGGTAAAAGGCAATGCGGTCACGGTGGATCCACTGGAAGACCTGACACCGGGCGAGAGCTACACCCTGTCGTTCAGCACCTCGGTGCGTGGCGAATCCGATGACAGCCTTACCGGTGGTTTCGAGCAGACCTGGGTGGCCAAAGACTCCAGGCCCCGCGCAACCCTGGTGCAGGACGTGGTCAGTGCCACCGACCAGGCGGACGATCCCTGTAACGCGGACGGCGCGCTGGTGGCCAAGCTGACCGGTGCCACCATGAACTGTGTGCCGGTGCAGTCCACCTTGCTGGGCAGCAAGGATGCCACCATGCAGGGCGGCGATGTGTTCGCCGAGCTGGCATTTCTGCCCAACTACCCGGAAGTCTCGCCGCTGCGCATTCCTCGCAACAGCCTGCTTAGCGGCAGCAACATCGAAGTGAAAGTGGCCGGCGAAGTGAAGGCAGGTATCGAGACCGGCGCCATTGCCGTGACCTTCCTGTCCGATGCATCCGGCTACCTGATGCCCAACCCCTACAGCGATGCCCATGAAGCGCCGAAACAGGTGAAGCTGTACATGGATGTGTCCATGACGGCGGAAAACCCGGAAGCCAACGGCGCGCTGAGTCAGACGCTGATGCACGTGGAATTGAACGGCATGGCGCTGGTGCAGGATGGCCGCATGGAAATTGACGCGGTGGGTATCGTGGAACCCAAGGTGCTGGGGCAGGAAACCGCCTTCGGCCTGCTCAGTTTCCACATGAAATCCTACGAGGATCAGGAAAACGCCCCTGAGCCGGTGCCGGATATGACCGCTCCGGTACTGCAATCCATGGTGCCCGCCGTGGATGGCAATGGCATGGCCATGAGCGCGCGCCCGGGTGATGCAGTGATACTCAATTTCAGCGAACCGCTGGATAGCGCAACCCTGCTCGCCGGCACCAGTTTTGGTTTGCAGCAAAATGGTAGCTATGTGGACACCGACTGGTATCTGGACGGTGCCAGCCTGGTGATGCGACCGGCCCAGCCGCTGGCCTTTGGTGAAAGTTATACCGCTGTGGTGGAGGGTTCCGTGACGGATCTGGCCGGTAATCCGGTCAACCCGGTCAACCAGGGTTTCGAGTTGGCTAGCCGTATCGGTGATTTGCCGCCGCCCCGTGTGCTGACGACCTACCCGGGCTTCCCGTGCGCCAGTGACAAGGAGCATTGGGAAATCGAGTTTGGCAACCACGGCTTCTGTCAGGGCGGTAAGACCGAAGATGATCGCAACCCGGTGTCCAGCCTGCCTGCAGACCGGGCTATCCGGATTAACTTCACCCGCGATATTGCCCCGGCCTCTGTGGTCTTCGAGAACACCACCGCCTGTGATGTGGGCAGCTTCCGGGTAGAGAAAGTGGAGTTGAACCCGGCCACGGGTACGCCAATGCGTTATGACGATGGCGAAAAGCGCAAATATCGCTGTGAATCCGGCGTCACCGGTTCACTGGAGGTGGGGACGCGCAGCCTGGTCTTCACCCCGGATGAGCCCTGGGAAGAAGGGGTGTATTACCGCTACGCCTTGCAAAGTGTGAACGCGACCGGCGGCCAGTTGCCGGATGATTGCACCTCCGGCGAAGCCATTTGCGCTACCGATGGTAAACGTTTGCAGACCGCCATGTTGCGAGCCCCTGCCAATGATATGGGTGGCCCGGATATAGAGAACCACTTTATCGGGGCCGCGCCGAGGGTGTCGGTGTACCAGCCGCTGAAAAACCTGCCCACCGCGGATCTCAATGGTAATGGCCACTTTGATAGTGGTGAGCCGGGTTACGGAGGGAATGAACCCGGGGTGAATACCACGGATCTCATCCTCGACGGCTATGATGGAAAAGGGCTTTTGTACGACCCGGAGCTGTTGTGCGACGTGACGGAACAGTGCGACATCCATGTCACGGGTGCGCTGAATTCAGAAGTATTCGGCTCGGCGGTCTATACCGATCTGGAGACCGGTGAAGAGGTAATCGATCCCGCCACGAATGAACCCATGAAGGCGGTTCGTATTGGTTTGTACCCAACCATGATTCAGGCATCCTCGGTGACTCTGCTGGTGAAAATCCTGGGCTTCATTCCCAGTGAAACGCCAACGGAAACCCAGTTCATGCGCATGCGGTATCACTGTGTGCCCTGGCCGGACGATGCCGACAACTACTGTGGCAAACAGAACCCGGATGGCAGCTATGTCTACGATGAAATCGAGCGCCAGGGATTGATCCCCGGCTGGATTGTGCAGACCGACAATGGCCCGGAATTTCGTGCCAATGTGGATTTGTATCTGGATGCGCCTTACATGCATATCGTCGCCGGCGGATCACACAACCAGCATAGCTATCCGATTACCATGAAGCTTTCCGGGCCGGTCACGTTCCTGCCGGATGGCCGCATGGTGATCAACCAGGTCAATGCCAATATGATTCCGGTGAATGTGGTGCTGAGTGTGTTGCTGTCCAGCCCGGAGATCTACCTGAAGATCCCGGTGGGTGGCGTCAAACTCCAGTACCTGGGTGAGCCCATCAAGCAATAACGGATGTTTGTGTTTTTACAGCCGGCCTTTGGGCCGGCTTTTTTATGGTTTTTCGCGGATTAGAGTGAATAAAACGCTTCTCGCCATCAGCCTGGTTTATCCCGAATACCCGGCACTTTGCCAAACGCTCGACGCCGGATGCCTGACGTAAACCTCCATCGCCTGAGAGGCTGTCGTTATTCCGGCCTCTCTTTTGAGAGGTATTTTGAGGAATTGTCAGGGCCATCATTGAGGCAATAATCGGGTAATGCATTTTGCACAGAGAGTATGGCGGGCAAGGTTTTCAGGTTTTGAATGCCAGCGTCCGTCGTCGGGCATCCGGCGTCCAGCGGCGGCCAAGGCGGGATAATCAGACAAGCTCTGCAGCCGGCGGATCACTCAATTCCGCGATGAACCTTTTTATGCCTGTCGCACAGGCGCTTGAGCTGGCTGCCGTAATCGGCCTGCTACCTTTTCGGCCCGGTAACCGACTTCACCACTGGCCACTCCCCGTTACAGATCCATAACACTTCGCTGCATATCCCGCCCTTGCGCGTACCTTTCTCAACCAATCCCAACCTTTTCTCAACGGCTGTAGCACGGGCGTTTTGTTTTACTTATTGCATATACACAGGGGGGAATAGCGAGAGGCTGCATAGCCTTCACGTGTTGTTCTCCCAGCGCCTGAGACGGTAAACCTTGGGCGAAAAACCGAATAACAAACGCCGGAGACGCGCTATGACAACCAAGAATCTGTCCCGCTGGGGGGCTGCTGCGATTATCTCAACTGCCTTGTCCAGTCCTGTTTATGCCGCCATGGGCAATACGGCCAGCACCTATGGCCTGTTGCCGACGGATGTGGGGACCGCGCAAGCGCTTTCCATGTTCAACACCCAGGCGTCCGCGTTGTACTACAACCCGGCCTACCTGACCCAGGATCCCCGTGGGGAGCTGACAGTGGGCTTGCTGCACGGTGAGCAGGAACTCCGGGCGGTGAGTCAGGGCAATCCCAACGGTGGTGGCGCGGCGGTTATTCGTGACGGCGATGTGCTCAACGATACCGATTCCCAGCAACAGATTATCGCCCTGAAAACCGATCTCACCGATCTGACCCAGTTTGGGCATCCCATCTACTTCGCCATCATTGCCGGCGTGGAAAAGTACGGTGAAGAAATGCTGGCCTTCAAATCCGAAAATTCTCGGGAAGGGCAGTTTTTCAACTACGGTCGTCAGCCATTGTTCCTGAACCTGGGTGGTGGCATCGAGCTGGCCAACGGGATTACCTCCGGGGCTTCTGCACATATCTCCCTGCGTTCCGACGCCAAGCTGGTGGCCAGTGCGGATCTGTCCGGTGAAACCCAATACGAAGAATTGAACGTGACAGCCAAGCCGGTGATTCGTCCGGTACTGTCGATCAACTTCGAATGGGACGAAGTGTTTTGCGGCAAGGAAGATTGCGGCATCTGGACCGGCCTGGAAACCGCGTTCGCGTTCCGTGGCCACACCGAAGCGCGCACCTCGGTGGAGTCCAACCTGACCATCCCCGGTACCGTGATTGACCCGGGTATTACCGTACTCATCGATACCATCGATTCCTATCAGCCCGATATTTTCAGTGCCGGTATTCTTTATCACTTCAGTGATAACTTCCGCGCGGCGGTGACGGTTGAGCAACAGAACTGGAACGACCTGGAAGATGAACTAGCCCGTGACACCGTGAAAGATCAGGCCTTTGCGACCTTCAAGGATATCGTGGTGCCCCGCGTGGGCGCAGAGTGGACGGTCAATGAACACCTGATTCTGTCTGCGGGTGTGGCGTATCAGGAAAGCCCGCTGGAAAGTATCCAGACTCCGGACGTGAACTACCTGGATAGCGACAAGATTATTGCTGGCGTGGGTAGCTCCCTGATCATTCAAAATCCGCCGATCCTGGCCTACCCGCTGCGCCTGGACTTTGGTTACCAATTCCAGAAACTGGAAGAGCGTGATTTCGAGCTGACGACCACACGCCCTGGCGTGGCCAATCCTTACGAAGTCGTGACGGCTGATGGCGATGTCCATGTGTTTTCCGGCTCCATCACGCTGAAGTTCTAACGGAGGTGCCCCATGAAAAATAACAAACTGGCTCTCACTGCACTGGCGGCCGCACTGGTCGCCGGTTGCGGCGGCAGCGACGATAGCGTGAGCTTCAATACACCGACCTTTGACGCTCGCAATCTGCACTACACCTACCCGCTGGATAATCAGCAGCAGGTCGCGCCGCGTGCCATCATTGCCTTGCAGTTCAGCCATGAAGTGACGGCGGACGCCAGCAACTTCACCGTGACGGGCCCGGATGATGAAGCGGTACCGTTTACGCTGGAATCCGTGGCCGACGGCCGGGGGGTGGTGTTAACGCCGGACGATGCCCTGAAGCCGGCGTCGGACTACAAGGTGGTGATGAATGGTGTCACCGTGCTGGGTGAAACCACTACCTTCAAAGACGGCACCCTGAATTTCACCACCCGTGCGGCACTGGAAGGTCCCATTGAGACCCAGAAGACCGCTGCCAGCTTTGAAGTAGAATCCATCTTCCCGGATGACGGGCAATTCAAGAGCATGGATTTCTCTTCGTTCCGTCTGCGTACCACCCATCCCATTGATGCTTCTTCCGCTGTGTACGGCGACACCATCAGCCTGATGAACAATGGTGAGGTTGTGCCCGCCTTGCTGCTGGTCGGTCGGACCACTATCACCGTGGACCCACTGGAAGACATGACGCCTGGTGATACCTATGAGCTGAGTGTCAACGGTGTGAAGAGTCAGCTGGGCGAAGATATTGCCGCCTATTCGCACTCCACGGTACCCCAGGACACCACCTCTCCCACCACCGGGGAGCGTGCGGTGCTGGTAACCAATGCACCGCCAGCCGATGATTCGCTGGGTTGCCTGGACGACGGTGTACGCTTGTCGGAACTGACCGGCCAGCCGATCAACTGTGTCCCGGTTATTGGCACCTTGCTGCAGGACAAGACCGTGTCCAAGCAGTCCGGTGACGTGTACGCCGAACTGGCTTTCACCCCTAATTTCCCCGACGTGACGCCCTTGCGGGTGCAGCGTGGCGGGATCCTGAAAGGGGATGCGCTGGAAGTGTTCATTGGCGGTGAAGTGCCGGTGGGATTCGACTCCGGTGAAGTGACCGTGGAAATCATTTCCGATGCCACCGGTTATCTGTTCCCCAACCCCAATGCGGAAAGTGACGACGCGCCCAAGCAGCTGCGGTTGTTTATGGACGTCGCCACGTCCACCACTGATGCGCGTGCCAATGGCGCCTTTACCCAGAACCTGATGCACCTGGAACTGGTGGGCACCGGCCTGATTGAAGATGGCCAGCTCAACACCGATGCGATCACCGTGGTAGAGCCCCGTGTACTGGGTGTGGAAAACAGCTACGGCGTGCTCAGCTTCCGCATGGAGTCCTACCAGGACCAGGAAAATGCACCGCTGAAACCGGTGGATGCGATCAACCCGTTTGTGCCGGTACTGGATGGTGACAACGGTCAGGAACTGTCCTGGCAGCCCGGTAATGTGGCGGATCGCATGGAGCCCGGTGAGCCCATCGTCATTCACTTCAACGAAGCGCTGGACCCGAACAGCATTGTGGCCGGTGATTCCCTGCTGCTGACCAAGGGCGGCCTTGATGAGCCCTTCCAGTGGGAGCTGCGCGGTAATGCGCTGGTGATTACGCCGGATTCTCCGGTGGAATACGGCGTGGAATACGCCGTGACAACGACCCCGGCGATCACGGATCTGGCAGGTAATTCCCTGCAGGTTCTTGATTCATTGCAAGGGGACAGCACGCTTGACTTCACCCTGCCCGAATACGTGGTCGACGATGGTGGCGATGTGCGTCGTGGCCCGTTTGCGGCCACCGTGTATCCCGGCTTCCCGTGTGCCAGTTCCACCGCTACCCAGGGTGAAATTGATGCGGGAACCCAGGGTGTCTGCATTTCGTCCAGCCCGGAAGGCGAACAGGTTGAAGTGGACGAGCTGCCCATTGTGGACCTGCCAGCAAACCGGCCCATCAAGGTGCGCTTCTCCCAGAACATGGACCCGGCCACCATCACTCTGGGCGACACCCTGCTGGTGCAGAAAGACAATGGCGGCAGCTGGGAAGATGTGGACGGTGAGCTGACGCTTGAGCCCCGGGCATTGATCTTCACCCCTGAGCAAGCCTGGGAAGAAGATGCACTCTACCGCTATGTGCTGGCCTCCAATGGTGGCGGCACGGGCTGTGCGGGCATGTGCTCGGTGGACGGCCTGCCCTTGCAGACTGCACCGCTGTTGGGTGGTGGTCTGAAGGAAGGCGGCCCGGACATGGAAATCCTGTTCCGTGGTGGCGTGCCCTTCAACACCATTTTCCAGGAACTGGCCAACCTTCCCAGTGTGGATGTAAATAACAACTTCCAGATTGATACTGATGAGCCGGTTCTCACTGGTGACGTAATCGATCCGCTGGATACGCCGGCCAACGCCACCATGATCCTGCCCCGCGATGGCGGTGGTGAAGGGCTGGTGACCACCGCGAATACCGGGTGTGGCTATGAGGGGACGCCGCCGTTTACCGCGGATGATCAGGCGCAGTGTGACAGTGACCGTATCCTCTATATCAGCGGGTTGTTGAACACCGAGATCCTGGACTTCGACCCGGTGGAGCAGGGCGTGCCGGTGGTGATTTATCCGACCACCGTGGCGCTGACCAACCTGGATGCCACGGCAGTGGTTGGGCTGGACCTGAATGTGCTGGATGGCGGCAGTACCCTGGATTCCATCCCGGTGCTTGGCCCGATTCTGGGCGGCGTACTGGAAGTCACCCTGGGGCTGGTGAACGACACCGTTTCGGCACTGGCCGGTGAGTTCGGTGGCGACGGGGTGCTGGACAGCCTGCTGTCGGTGGTCGGTGATGTGGGGCTGGTGCCCATCGATACCGCCACGGGACCGAACATCATGCGGGTACGCTATAACGAAGATGAAAACGGCGACCGTACCATTCCGCCGGTGGGCTATATCGTGGACACCCCGGACGGCCCGGTATTCCGCATCACCTTCGACCTGCTGTTCGATGCCCCGGCACTGAGCCTGCCACTGGGCCTGGAGCACAACGTTAAAGGCCTGCCCATCGATAATGTGGATCTGGAAGGGCCGTTGGACTTCCTGCCCGATGGGCGCCTGTTCATTGGTTTGCAGAATGCCCAGCCGAAAAATGTGGACCTGGAAATCACCCTGGCCGGCCTGGAAGGCGGTAAAGTGAAACTGGTGATCCCGCCGGGCGGTATCAACCTCAGCTACCAGAGTGCGTCTATCCAGTAAATCGGATCGTGCTTTGTGCATCATGTGGCGCCCCGCTTGTCGGGGCGCTGCTTTTTCTGTCGGCCGCCAGCGGCCGCTTGTCGTGAAACCCCGCCCAATCCCTCAAGGTGGCACGCCCGTGCCCGAACTCGTCGGTGGATACTCTGTCTACCCTGTCACTGTTTAAAAGAATTTTACGGTTTGCCGTCGTGATTGACGCCAAATAGCGCTTTTTACCTATGTGAGTGTCTGTTCACTTTTGCATAGGGTGAGCTCCCCCCGTCGCCGCCCTGGCGACAGACAACGTAAAAGCAACAAGAAAACAGTGTAGGAGTACAACAAATGACTGTGTCTTTTTCGGGACGTGTCGCCGCCGTTGTCGGTGGTGTGTTGGTGCAATCTGTTGCCTTGGCGAGCATGGGTAATATCGGCACCACTTATGGCGTACTGCCCTCGGATATTGCCTCTGCGCAGGCGCTCAGCCTGTTTAATGATCAGGTGTCCGCCACGTACTACAATCCGGCGGCGCTGGCCAAGGATCCCCGTGGTGAGCTGACCACCGGCCTGATGCATGCTGAGCACGAGCTGCGTGCGAAAAGCCTGGGCGGCGCGGATGCGCCGATCCGTAATGGTGATGTGCTGCAGGATTCCCCCTCCCAGCAAATACTGCTGGGCATGAAAACCGACCTGACCTCGCTCACCCAGTACAACCATCCGATTTATTTTGGCCTGATGCTGGGGGTAGAAAAGTACGGTGAAGAAATGCTGGCGTTTGATTCCTCCACGTCCCAGCAAGGCCAGTATTTTGAATATGGCCGCCAGCCTCTGTTCCTGAACCTGGGCGGCGCTACCCAGCTGTGGCGAGGCATCGATGTGGGCGCCACCGCGCGGATTACCCTGCATGCGGCGGCGGATCTGTCCGCCACCACGGACCTAGCCGGCAACACCCAGTACGAAGAACTGGATGTCTCCGCCAAACCGTCCATTCGCCCGATCTTCGGTATCAACATGGACTGGGGCGAGACTTTCTGCGGTGAAGGCGACGACTGCTGGTTCAACGGCCTGGAAACGGCGTTTTCCTATCGCGGTTACTCCAACACCCAAACCGAAGTGAACGCCAATGCGGTGATTCCCGGGGTGATTCCCAACCCGGGCCTGATGCTCAACATCAACACCCTGGATTCCTATCAGCCGAACATTCTCGCCGGTGGCGTGCAGTACCAGGCCGGCCGCTGGCGCACCGGGGTGACCATTGAGTGGCAGGAATGGTCCGCGCTGGAAGAGGAGTTCGAGAATGACACCATCAAGGATCAGGCCGTTAGTGGTCAGCCCGGGCAATTGACCTTTCAGGACGTGATCATCCCGCGCATCGGCACCGAGTTCCGTCTTAATGAAAACTTTTCGTTCACCGGTGGGGTGGCTTACAGCGAGTCGCCGCTGGAATCCAATGCATCGGTAGATGTGAACTACCTGGATACGGACAAGTGGATTATCGGCCTGGGCGTCACCGCGAAGTACAAGAAAACGCGTTTCCTGGCTTTCCCGGTCCGTTTTGATTTGGCCTACCAGCACCAGATTCTGGAAGACCGCACCTTCGACATTTACGACACCCAGTCCGCGGTCTACCCGCAGCCCAGCGAGCAGGTGGAAGCCAGCGGTGACGTGAATGTGATCAGCGGCTCCATCACCCTGAAATTTTAAGCCCGGGAGGCAAACACAATGATGCGAACGAGCGTACTTTTCGCCACCGCACTGGTGCTGACCGCCTGCGGTGGTGGTGGCAGTGAACAGACCGTGGATTACAGCGGTCGCAACAGCGGGCAGGTGTTCTACAGCTACCCGGCGGACCAGCAAACCCAGATATCGGTGCATGCGCCACTGGTGGTGCAGTTTTCCGAGGCGCCGGATCTAACGCTGGCCGACATTACTCTCACCGGCCCGGATGGTGCCGTTGATGTGGACATGAGTGAGGCAGATCAGGGGCGCTCCGTGGTGATCACCCCGCGTCTGCCGCTGGCGTTCAACAGTGACTACACCCTGAGCCTGAATGGTATGGATTTGCAGGGTTTCAGTGATGGCACCCTGAACTTCACCACCGGCTCCGCCGGCACGGGGCCGCAGGACCAGCAGCAGAACGCGGATCAGCTGGTGATTAGCCGGAAAATGCCGTCGGGTGGCGACGACCAGCCCTTCATGGACTTCTCCACCGTTCACCTGCAGTTCTCGCAGCCACTGGATCGCACCACCGTGGATAACACCACGGTCAGCCTTAACGATGCCGGCGGCAATCCGGTGGCTGCCACCCTATTGGTGAGCGGCACACGGTTGACCCTGGACCCGCAGGACGACCTCACACCGGGCAGCGATTACACCCTGGAACTGGACAGCGCCCTGACCAGCAAGACCGGTGTCGCCTACAGCGGAGAAAACAGCTTTACCCTGACCCCGCAAGATTCCACCCCGCGGGAAACCCTGGTGCTGGAAGCCATGGCCGCAGATCCCACCAAGGATTGTGGCGAGGACGGTGTCATGCTGTCGCCGCTCAGTGGCGAGCCGATCAACTGCGTGCCGTTGATCGCCAAGTTGCTGGGTGACACCACGGTATCCAAATTGTCCGGCAACGTGTTTGCGGAACTGGCCTTTGTGCCGGACTTTCCGGACGCCACGCCGCTGCGTATCAGCAAGGGCTCACTGCTCAAGGGTGAGCCCCTTGAGGTGCTGATTGGCGGCCAGTTGCCGGCGGGTTTTGATTCCGGTGATGTCACCGTCAGCTTCCTGTCCGATGCCTCCGGTTATTTGTCGCCGGCCCCGTACAGTGCCGCCCCGGAAGCGCCGCGGCGGGTGCAGCTGACCCTGGATCTGGCCTTCTCCACGGCTGACTCCCGCGCCAATGGTGCCTTCACCCAGACGCTATTGCAGGTCGAGCTGGTGGGGCGTGCCATTGTTGTTGATGGGCGCATGGTGATTGATGCGATCGGGGTGATTGAACCGGAAGTGTTAGGGGTAGAAACCGCCTACGGGGTGTTGAGTTTCCACATGGAATCCTACGCGGACCAGACCACCGCCCCGGAGCCTGAGGTGGATATCACCGGTCCCAGCCTGCAAAGCTGGCAGCCCGGTGATTTCGCCGACCGTTTCCGCCCTGGCGACCCGGTGGTGCTGAACTTCGACGAAACCCCGAACCAGGAGTCCATCGTCCCCGGTTCCACCGTGACGCTTACCGAACAGGGCGCGGATGTACCGTTTCAGTGGCGCCTGGATGGTGCATCACTGGTGCTGACGCCGGACCAACCGCTGGCCTTCGGCAGCGACTATCAGGTGGCGTTCACCGATGGCGTGCAGGACCTGAGTGGTAACCCGGCGAACCCGGAAACTCTTGATTTCACCATGGTGGATGCGACCACCAACAGCCCGCGCACGCCCTACACCACCACGGTGTACCCCGGATATGGCTGCGCCATTGATCCCGGTAGTGAAGACCTGGGCAACGGTATCCAGGGTGAGTGCGCCAGCGCCTATCAGGATCAGGCCGGTGATCTGCTGCCCGTGCCCACCATGCCCGCCAACCGTGCCATCGAAGTGCAGTTCTCACGCAACATGGCGGCCGACAGCATGGTGCTGGGCAGCGCCTGCGGGCAAGGCAGTGTGCGGGTAGAGAAAATCGACACCGCCGGTAATTGCCAGGAAGCGGTGCCCGCTCACCTGAGCATGGATACCCGCAAGTTGACCATTACCCCGCAACAGCCCTGGGAAGAGGGAGTGCTTTACCGGTATGTGCTGGCATCCCATGAGCAGGCGGGTTGCGCCGGTGAGGTGATCTGTTCGCAAGATGACATGCCTCTGCAGACCGCCCAGTTACTGGGGCCGGATGCGGACAAAGGCGGGCCGGATATGGCGATTGCCTTCACTGGCGCCGCGGCCACCGACAATGTGTTGTTGCCGCTGCGCAACCTGCCCAAGGCGGATGTGAATGCTAACTTCCTGCTCGACGACAGCGAAACCAAGGCCCGGGAAGAGCCACCGGGCAGCGGCCAGTATCCCACCCCGACCAATGCCGCCAAGCTGGCGGTGCTGGACACCGGCGGCATCGCCACTGAGGCAAACATTGGCTGCAATATCAACGAAACCTGCCCGGCAGATAAATTCACCTATCTCAATGGCGGTATCAACGCGGATATTGTGGGCTGGAACGAAGCTGAACAGGCGGTGGAGGTGACGCTGTATCCGCCGGTGTTGATGACAACCAACACCGACGTCTACGCACAGATTGCCGGTCTGGTCAGCCCGAACGTGCCCACCGAGCCGTTGGTCATGCGTGCCCGTTATGCCGACGATGGCAGTGGCAACCGGACGCAGCCGCTAACCGGCTGGATCCGCTACGACGCGGCAGAAGACCAGTTGATGTTCGACACCACGCTGGATTTGTTGCTCGATGCGCCGGAAATGGAAGCGCCGCTGGGGCTGCCGTTCAATCTGCACAGTTACCCGCTGGATGACCTCCAGTTGTCCGGTCCGGTGGATTTCCTCCCCGATGGCCGTCTGGTCATCGGTTTGGTGAGCCTGGCTGCGCAGAATATCGACGTGCGTATTGGCGGGGCATTGGCCACCATTGACCTGCAGATCCCGGAGGGTGGGGTGAACCTTACCTTCCAGAGCGGGTCCATCAAGAAACCGCAGTAACGCCACCGTCCCTGACGGTGATGCTCAAGCCGGCCTGCGGGCCGGCTTTTTTGTGGTTCATCGCGGATTAGAATGAGTAACACGCTTCTGGCCGCTTGATGGGTTTATCGCGAATACCCCGCACCTTGCCAACCGCCCGACGCCGGATGCCCGACGGAACACCCCATAGCCTGAATGGTTGTCGCTATTCGGCACCTCTTTTGAGGGATGCCAAGGTTTTCAGGTTTTGCATGCAAGCGTCTGTCGTCGGGCATCCGGCGTCCAGCGGTTGTCAGGGCCGGGCAAAGAGATAACCCCTGAAATCCGCTTATCACTCAATTTCGCGATGAACCTTTTTGTGGATACGGATTCCCGGCCCAGCCTATGCCGCCCGGCCCCGTGTCGATATAATTCCCCACTCACTCGTTCCATGGTGCTTTTTATGGCTCACCGCACAGCTTTATACGACGCCCATCTCGCTGCTGGCGGCAAGATGGTGGACTTCGGCGGCTGGGATATGCCGATCAATTATGGCTCCCAGATCGAAGAGCATCACGCCGTGCGTCAAAATGCCGGCGTGTTCGATGTCTCCCACATGACCGTGGTGGATATTGCTGGCGCCGGTGCCCGTGATTACCTGCGCCAGCTGCTGGCCAACGACGTGGACCGCATTGATCCGGGCCGCGCCCTGTACACCGGCATGCTTAACGACAATGGCGGCGTGATCGACGACCTTATCGTCTATAAACAGGACAATGGCTACCGACTGGTGGTAAATTGCGCGACCCGTGAGACCGACCTGGACTGGATGGAAAAGCAGGCCGGCGGTTTTGCCGTGGATATCCACGAGCGCCCGGAACTGGCCATGCTGGCGATTCAGGGGCCGAAGGCCCGTGAAATCCTTGCGGAGCTGCTCAGCGGCGCCCGTGCCGAGGCGGTCAGCAGCCTGAAAATTTTTGCCTTCGCGCAGGACGGTGACTGGATGATCGCCCGCACCGGCTACACCGGCGAAGACGGCGTGGAAATCATGCTGCCCAACGCGGATGCGGTGACCCTGTGGGGCCAGTTGCTGGCCGCTGGCGTTGCCCCCATCGGCCTGGGTGCCCGTGACACCCTGCGCCTGGAAGCAGGGCTGAACCTGTACGGCAACGATATGGACAACACCATTACGCCGTGGGAAGCCAACATGGGCTGGACGGTGATGCTCAATGACCGGGAATTCATCGGTCGCCAGCCACTGCTCAACCAGCAGAAAAACGGCCATGGCGAACAGGTGGGCCTGATTCTGGAAGGCAAGGGCGTGTTGCGCGCCCACCAGAAAGTCTTGCTGGCCAATGGCGAAGAAGGGGAAATCACCAGCGGTACCTTCTCGCCCACACTGGGGAAATCCATCGCCCTGGCGCGGTTGCCCGCTGGCGCCACCGGCAAGGTCGATGTGGAAATCCGCAACAAGCGCCAGGTTGCACAGGTGGTCAAGCCGCCGTTCGTGCGTAATGGCGAGGTAGTTTATAAAGAGCTGTAGCATTCGCGATGCAAGCATCGCTTCCCACGGCATCTGAACTGGACTGGGGTTTGTGGGAAGTCATGCTTGCATGACGAAGAAATTGGCACCCAGGCATGGCTTCAACGACAAGCCTGCAGAACATACAGATTTCGGCGTCATGCGTGCAGCATGCCGCGTGAAGCGTTAAACCAAGGAGACAACAATGAGCGAGATTCCAGCCGAGCTGCGTTATGCCGCCAGCCACGAATGGGCCAAGGTAGAAGGCGGTGTTGCCACCGTCGGTATCAGTGACCACGCTCAGGATGCCATGGGCGATCTGGTCTATGTGGAACTGCCGGAAGTGGGCCAGGTGGTGGCCGCCGGTGATGAAACCGGTGTGGTGGAATCCGTGAAAGCGGCCTCCGACATCTACAGCCCGGTGTCCGGTGAAATCGTTGAAATCAACGAAGCACTGGAAGATGAGCCGGAGTTGGTCAACAACGTTCCCTATGAAGGCGGCTGGTTGTTCAAAGTGCAGCTGACCGACGAAGGAGAGCTGGACAACCTGCTCACCGCCGACCAGTACCAGGCGCAGATCGATAGCGAATAACGGCGTAGCCGTTTTCGCAGCCGGATGCCAGACGCCGGACGCACGACGCTTTGGGTTTTAGCGTCAGGCGTTCGGCGTCAAGCGTCAGGCCGGCGTCAGAATGCCGTGGCCTGACAGCCAACACCAACACCATCAGGTAGCCCCCCATGCCCTATATCCCCCATACCCCCGATGACGTTCGCGCCATGCTCGACGCCATTGGCGCCGACAGCATCGAAGATTTGTTCGATGAGATTCCTGCGCACCTGAAAGCCGCTGGCAAGCTCGATGCTTTGCCAGAAGGCCTGAGCGAAATGGAAGTGAACCGGCTGATGAGCGACCGTGCTGCCCAGGATGCCGGCGCGGTCAGTTTCATCGGTGCCGGTGCTTACCAGCACCACGTGCCGGCGGCGGTATGGGAAATTGCCACTCGGGGTGAGTTCTACACGGCTTACACCCCGTACCAGGCGGAGGCCAGCCAGGGTACCCTGCAGGTGATCTACGAATTCCAGACCCTGATGACTCGCCTCACCGGCATGGACGTGAGCAATGCCTCCGTCTACGACGGTGCTTCCGGTCTGGCCGAAGCGGTGCTGATGAGCCTGCGTGCCAATCGCAAGAGCAAGTCCCGCAAGGTGCTGGTGCCCACTGCCTTGAACCCGCGCTACACCAGCGCCACCCAGGCCATTGTGGAGAATCAGGACGTGGCGCTGCAAAGGGTCGGGTTTGATGCCGCTACCGGGCAGACCCCGCTGGATGCCCTGAAAGACTTTGAAGGCGAAGACTATGCGGCGCTGGTGATCAGCCAGCCCAACTTCTTCGGTTCACTGGAAGAAGTGGATGCGCTCACCGACTGGGCCCATGCCAACAAGATGCTGGTCATCGGTGTGGTGAACCCCACCTCTTTGGCCCTGCTGACGCCTCCCGGTGAATGGGGCACAGAAGGTGCGGATATCGTTGTGGGTGAAGGGCAGCCGCTGGGTGTGCCGTTGTCCTCCGGTGGTCCGTACTTCGGCTTCATGTGCTGCAAGCAAAAACACGTTCGGCAAATGCCGGGCCGGATCATCGGCCGCACCGTGGATATGGAAGGCAAGCAGGGTTTCACCCTGACATTGCAGGCCCGCGAACAACATATTCGCCGCTCCAAGGCCACCAGTAACATCTGTACCAACCAGGGCCTGGCCATGACGGCGGCGACCATTTATACCTCCCTGCTTGGGCCGGACGGCCTCGGCAATGTGGCGGCCCATTGCCATGCCAACACCCAGGCGCTGGCCGACAAGCTCACCGCCATCGACGGTGTAGAGCGTGCCTTCACCGCGCCCACCTTCCACGAAGTGGTGCTGACCCTGCCGAAACCGGCGGATCAGGTGCTGGCGGCCCTGGCCGAGAAAGACGTGCTGGGCGGTGTGAGCCTGGCCGGCGACTATGACATGAACAATGCGATCCTGGTGAACGCCACCGAGGTCCATTCCGAGCAGGATTTGCAGCTGTTCGAACAAGCCCTGAAGAGTGTCCTCAACGAGTGGAGGGAAATGGCATGAGCGAGACACAACTGATTTTCCAACTGTCTCACCCGGGCCGTAGCGCCACCTCCCAGGCGCCCAAGGCGCTGGCGGAGGACAAGCTGTCCGCCATTCCTGCGCACCTGCGTCGCAAGGAAAAGCCGGGCCTGCCGGAAGTGTCTGAAATGCAGGTGGTGCGCCACTACACCAACCTGTCCAGCAAGAACTTCGCCATCGACAAGCAGTTCTATCCGCTGGGTTCGTGCACCATGAAGTACAACCCCCGTGGTGCCAACCGGGCCGCCATGCTGCCGGGCTTTCTCAATCGTCACCCGCTGGCGCCGGAAAGCCACAGCCAGGGTTTCCTTAGCTGCATGTTCGAACTGCAAAACTTCCTGAAAGAAGTCACCGGCATGAAAGGCGTCTCCCTCGCCCCCATGGCCGGTGCCCAGGGTGAGTTTGCCGGCGTGGCCATGATCCGTGCCTACCACGATGCCCGTGGCGACGATCAGCGTACTGAAATCCTGATCCCCAACGCCGCCCACGGCACCAACCCGGCCACTGCCGTTATGTGTGGCTACAAGGTCCGTGAAGTGCCGGTCGGCCCGGATGGCGACGTGGACCTGGACGCCCTGAAAGAAGCCTGCGGCCCACAGACCGCCGGCCTGATGATGACCAATCCGTCCACCTGTGGCGTGTTCGAACGGCAGATTGAAGATATCGCCAAAGCCGTCCACGAAGCCGGCGGGCTGCTCTATTACGATGGCGCCAACCTGAACGCCATCCTCGGTAAAGTTCGCCCCGGTGACATGGGCTTCGACGTTATTCACATGAACCTGCACAAGACCTTCGCCACCCCACACGGCGGCGGCGGTCCCGGTGCCGGCCCGGTGGGTGTGTCCGAGCGTTTGTTGCCTTACTTGCCCACACCCATGGCTGGCCAGCGGGACGACGGCAGCTACCACTGGATCGATACCGATACTCTGGATACCAGTATTGGTCACCTCAGTGCCTTCATGGGCAATGCCGGTGTGCTGCTGCGCGCCTATTTCTACGCTCGCTCCCTGGGCCGCGAAGGCATGATCCGCGTGGGCGAATTCTCCACCCTGGCGGCCAACTACCTGCTCAAGCGTCTGGAGGCCGTAGGCTGCACCGCCGCTTACCCGGATCGCCGCGCCAGCCACGAGTTCATCCTCACCTTTGCCAAAGAAGCGAAAGAGCTGGGTGTCACCGCCATGGATATCGCCAAGCGCCTGCTGGACTACAACCAGCACGCGCCCACCACCTACTTCCCGCTGCTGGTGCCGGAGTGCTTCCTCATCGAGCCCACCGAAACCGAAAGCAAGGAAGCCCTGGACGAGTTCGTGGACGCCATGGCCGCCATCCTGGAAGAAGCGCGAACCGAACCGGACATGGTGAAAGAAGCGCCCTTCACCCAACCGGTCCGTCGCCTGGATGATGTGAAGGCGGCCCGCGAGCTGGATCTGACCTGGAGCGAATAAGAGACGCAGCACGCAACAGGCTTCGTGCAACACGCATGAAGTGATTAAAACCCGGCGAAAGCCGGGTTTTTTTATGCCGCTTCGCGGCTGCAACACGCTTTACGCAACATGCAGCACGCAAAGATCAAAAGCGGATTTACCACAGAGGGCTCAGAGTTCACGGAGGGTGGATTTCGGAGTATTGCTGTTCTCGCTGTAGGAGCCCCGCTGGAGGGGCGAACAAAACCCAGGATCAAAGACCCTTCGTTCGGCAAGCTGAATCTCCCACCTGGCATCGATTTCACTCAGGGTGGAGTAAAGCGCTGGAGTGGCACATTCCTTCAAACCCGCAATGAAGATTTTATTTTTTTAGGGCAAGAACCGTCGGAGGTCAGACCCAGTCCGCCCGCCTAACCCCGATCCAGTGGGCTGATCACGCCCAGGCCTCCTCGATTCATCACATGCAGATAGCGCTCGGTGGTGGACACGTCGCTGTGGCCCAGTAGCTCTTGGACGGTGCGTATGTCGTAACCCTTTTCCAGCAAGTGAGTGGCGAACGAATGGCGGAAGGTGTGGGGGCCACAGAGTTTGGTGATCTCTGCTTCAGCGGCTGCCTGCTTTACATGCTTGCGAACATTGTCCTGATGATAGTGATGGCGGCGGATAATGCCGGTTTCAGGATCTCTGGCGGGCTCTTTGGAGGGGAAGATAAATTGCCAGATTCGTTGCGAGCCTGCCCCTGAATATTTTCGGCTCAATGCATGCGGCATCCAGGCAGGGCCAACGCCATTTTTTCGGTCCATCTCATAAAGGTTGGATGCAATTGCGATTTGCTGGCGCAGACGCTCCTCACAAGACTTGGGGAGCAGTGTTCTCCTGTCCTTGTCGCCTTTACCTTGATGCACAGTAATGATCATCCGATCAAAATCGAGATCCTTGATACGAATGCGAAGTGCTTCTGACACCCTTAGTCCTGCGCCATAAAGCAGTTCACAGATAAGTTGAGACGGTTCAGAGAGCAAGGCGATCACCGCCTGAGCTTCCTGCTCAGAAAAAACAGCAGGAATTCGAGGTTTACGCTTGGATTGGCGAAAATTCAATTCACCATAATCCTGCTGCAAAAATCGACGATAGAAACAATTCAAAGCATTCAGAACAATTTTCTGAGTTGAGGGGCTGCAATGCCGCTGGACAGACATATAGGACAGGAATGCCTGTATTTCCTTGGCCCCCATGGTAGAAGGATGGCGCAGTTGATTATAGCGGATGTATCGAACCACCCAGAGTACATAGGTCTGTTCTGTACGATAGCTGTACTGGTTTTGCCTGAGCCAAAACCGGAACTGGTCCATCAGCTTTACTGGCTTTGCAGGAAGAGGGTGAGGGATGTCATCCATGACAACTCCTTACTGTTCAAAATGACAGTATAGTGCAGTTGCCCTGCCCTTTTTCAACGGAAGCAGCGTTTATTTCGAAATCATGATGCTTGCCTCATGGCTATCTTGTTGATGTATATGGGGAAAATAAAAAAAGGACTTGGCTGTCGGAGTGCAGAGTTATGAGGAACGTTCCGCATAACTCCGTGTAGGAGATTGGCTATAGCATCTTAACCTATTGTTATGGCAGGATTTTCCTCGGGACGACGCTCCTTGGTTTCAGAGTTATGAGGAGCCGAGTTATGCGGAACGTTCTAACTAATACGCTGTTATGTGTACGAAGGCTAGGTGTGGCTTTATGAAGTGGTTTTCGTTTGGGTTGGGAGTTCTTTGCATTATTTATGCCGGGCTCTATTTTCTAGGCCTTCTTCCAGTTGATTTCTGGCAGTCAACTATTGATCTGGTCATAGGTCGTGAGCCAGATGCATATTATCAAATTGTGCCAACGGAGACGGCTGGATATGAGGGGCTATTGGCTCTTTCGCTCGGGGTGGTTTTTCTCGCTTTATCAAGGTGGCCACTGAAAAGAGGCCAAGATAATGGGTGATTATTGGGCAAGCTATTCACATAACAAGCCGCGGCAGGCGGATCAAATATCCGCTCGTTCCTCGCTACAATTTGCCCGCTGCGCGGGGCGTTAGGTGTCTATGATGAATCAACTGGATTGTGGCGAGCCGCTTTCACAAGTGTGTTTTGTTCATGACTATATTCAGCTTCATTTTCAAGAGCAGCGGGTAACCGTTTTTAATACTCCTAAGCTTAGCCTGCCTTCAGGGGCCACTATTGATCAAGCTGACGTGGGGTTTTGCGATAAATTGGTGTCCCAGATTGGCCAGTCAATTCAAGAGGCCGGGCTCTTTGAGGGACTGCACTTCATTATTCGGTTTGGGTCGGGTGTGGAATTTATTGTTCCATTAACCAGTGAGGCTGCCAATAGCCCCGAGGCGCTTGAGCTACCTGGAGCGTACATTGTATTCAACACCTAACAATGCCATGCATGCGACAAGCGCATGATGGCCGGCGTTAAGTGCTTATAGGAAATAGTCAATGCAATTATCATTAAGTGAGCATGATTTCAAAGCTGTTCAGGGATATAAAGATAAAATCCCCGAGTGTATCTGCCTTTTGAAAAGGCAAACTATTAATACCAACCGGGCTGTTTGTGTTGTTCAGCTGCCAGAGATTCCAAGTGATATTAATTCTTACATAAGCAGTTTAAGAACCAGAGTTGCTTTTAAGGTAGGTTTCTTTCCTTTGCTGTGGGACTTAGGCGTTCAGGTAGTAATACTTTGTCCCGGCATTACCAAAGAAAACTTATCTCCTAAAGATTATGTCGCCAAAGTAGATAACCAATGGGCAATTGTACAAAGTGTTTTCTTTGTCGACCCCAAGAAGGGTGAATTTGTCGAAGGAAGAACATGGGGCCAGTTTCTTACGGGAAAATTCCAAGATTCTATTTCAAAAGAATTGCAGGTCAATTGTGCCAATGTCAGCACTTAACAAGGCAATGTTGCATCGCTGCTACGCAGCTGGACTCGCTAACGCTCGCTGATCTGTAACCACTTTTGTGGACAGAGTTTTCTGTTCATAAGAGAGGTGTAGTGTGGGACACACAAGAAAGAGAAATTACGACCGTTATACCCTGGCTTATAAACTCCAAGCCGTTAAATTAGCTAATCACCCTGACGTTAGGTCCAAGGATGTGGCAGAGTCTCTGGGTATCCACCCGGTCATGCTTTATCGCTGGCAGATGGAGCACCGGCGAGGGGAGCTCAGGGAGAACAAGCACATGAAATCGTCATCGCCACCCCCGAAACGTCGTGCCAGCAGAGCGGATCCTGCGAAGGAAGCAGAGGAGAAGCTCGCGGCAGCTGAAAAGCGCATCAAAAAGCTCGAGCGAGAGCTTGAAAACCGAAACGATGAGATCGATTTACTAAAAAAGGCCGAGCGGTTCTTCCAGCGGAAAAAGTAAGGCTCTATGAGCTGGTTGAGAAGAACCGCCAAGGTCGGAATGTGCGTCGTTTATGTCAGCTTCTTGGCGTGTCGAGGAGTGGCTATTATGCCTGGCGTTCACGGTCTGAGAGTGAGCGAAGTCAGTATGACGGAAGGCTGAAAGAGGCCATGGTCGAGCTGCATCAGGGATTTCGGCGAGCCTATGGCGCTAGACGACTTCACCAGCAACTCCGCAAAAATGGCTTCACCTGCAGTGTCCGTCGGGTATCGCGGTTGATGAAAGAAGCCGGAATTCATGCTTCCAGCAAAGGATTGTACGTCTGGAATCCCGGAAGGCATGAGTTCTACAGTTCAGCAGGGAATGTGCTGGGGGCGGAGGAATCTGCTGACAGTGAGGGCAAGCACTGGGCCGGAGACTTTACCTATATCCGAACGGGCTCGGGTTGGCTTTATCACGCGGTAGTCGTGGATCTATATAGCCGCAGGGTTGTGGGTTGGTCATTCAGCCGTAAGCGAAACAGCGAGCTGACCAAGAGTGCGTTAAGAATGGCGCTGTCACGTGAGCAGCCTCGCTTGGGTTGTGTTTTTCACTCGGATCAGGGCATTGAATATGCCGCTCATGCATATCGAGATCTGGTGGCTGCTGCGGGATTGCGCAGGAGTATGAGCCGAAAGACAACGCCCCTGGATAATGCGATGGTGGAGTCGTTCTTCCATACACTAAAGACGGAATTGGTTCATCTGCGTAAGTTTGAGAATGATATTGAAGCGGTTGCCGGGATTGTTGAGTTTATCGAATTCTATAATCGCGAGCGGCTTCACTCTGGGATTGGGTACCAAAGTCCGGCAAGCTATGTGCGGGCGTGTGCCTGAAAGTGTCCACGAAAGTGGTAGCAGATCACGCCGCTGCTCGCAGCGTTAAGTTGCAAGGAAAGTAATGCAGTTCCCTTTTGAGCTTACAAAATCAGAAGCTGCCGTATCAGATGATTTATCTGAGCTACCGCTTGATTCGAGATATATTGCCTGTTTTGGCAAGTCCAAAAATATAGCGGCCTTAGAGAAATTCTCTGCGCTGAAGTGTCTCTGGCTTTCTGGGGTCAATGAAAAGCAAGCAGCTCTTGTACCAAAGATGGATAGAGTCGAGATCTTAATCATTCATGACCTTCGTACGCCAACGCTTTCAATACTGAGTAACTTTCCGGACCTCCGAACGCTTCTAATCTGGGGGAATACTAAGGCGAGCAAGCTGACGGAATTATCTGCTCTGAAATCACTTCGTGTTCTGGGGTTAGAGCACTTTCCTAAGGTCAGAAGCATAGATGAGATAGCATCGCTTGAGGGTCTGGAAATGCTCTGCTTGACCGGGAGTATGGATACAGCTTTAAAGCTGGATACGCTTTCACCGCTTGGTAACTTGAAACACCTCGAATTACTGCATATCACCAATTTGAAAGTTGCAGATGAAAGTCTCGCTTTCGTAGAACATCTGCGCAGTCTCAAGGAGCTACAGGTATCAAACCAATTTCCAACGGAAGAATATGCAGCTTTAAAAGCCAAATGTGGTGACGTTAAATGTACCCATTTTGCCCCCTATATCTACAGTGGACTAAAGTGCAGCAACTGCGGCTCTGGTCAGGCAATGGTCATAGGTAAACGCAAGCCGTTTGTATGCCCGGATTGTAACCCCAAAAAACTGGAAAAATACCAGTCCCAATTCGAGAATATGGTGGAAAATGCAACTTAACCAGGGGCTGCAGCGGACCGCTTTTCCGGCGCGGCGCGCCTCCAAATCGGCCGCTGAGCCCAGGCGTTATGTGTGCTCGGGCTAGGTGCAGGCTGATGAAGTGGTTTTCTTTTGGGTTGGGAGTTCTATGCATTATTTATGCAGCCCTCCATTTTTTAGGCCTTCTTCCGGTTGGCTTTTGGCAGTCAGCCGTTGATCTCGTCATAGGTCGTGAGCCAGGTGCATACAATCGAATTGTGCCAGCGGAGATGGCTGAAAATGAGGGGCTATTGGCTCTTTTACTCGGGGTGGCTTTGCTCGCTTTATCAAGGGCGCTACTTAAAAGAGATAAAGATAATGGCTAAATACTACGCAGGCAGTTCACATAACAAGCGGCGGCAGGCAGACCAAATTTCCGCTCCTTCGTCGCTCCAATTTGCCTGCTGCGCCGGGCGTTATAGCCTCGGAGACATAAGTGCCTTTTAACTTGTCAGAAGATCAATTAGCCCAAACTGAAAAAGAATTGGGAGCAAAATTGCCGTACGAATATCGTGAAGCAATGAAATTGGATAATGGCGGGGAAGCATCAACAGAAGAGGATGATTGGGAGTTTTACCCCATTAGAGATACCTCTGATAAAAAGAGGCTTTCACGTACTTGCAATCACATAATCAATGAAACTGAGTCATGTAAAGGCTTTGGCAATTTCCCAGAAGGAGCGATAGCAATTGCAAACAACGGTCTAGGCGATCAAATGGTATTCATCAAAGAGTCGGGCCAGTTACTAAACAAAGTGTTTTTGTGGCTTCACGAAACCGGAGAACTGCAAGAGTTAGCGGCAACATTTAATGAAATCGAAAAGCTATAACAAAACGCACCAGCATCGCCCCTTCGGGGCTGGACAGCCTAGACGCGGCTTCGCCGCAGGCTGCCGCTGTGCTCTGCGTTAAATTCCTCACTGACCATGTTGCCAGCCAGACATTAGCGATATATGATTCGTATATATATCGTATATAGAGGGCTTGCTATGGGAATAGTTAAGATTGACGACGAACTACATGGGGAGATTCGCAAGGCGAGCTCAGTTATGGTTCGCTCTATCAATGCTCAGGCTGAGTATTGGATAAAGATTGGCATGCTCGCCGAGGCGAATCCCAGCATGACTTTTTCTGACATCATGCGAGACCAAATGAAGCTGGCCGAAGTAGACCTAAGGAAGGTTGTCGGTGGCTAGCATAAAACTGAAAAGTGCCGAAGAATTGGGTGTAATGCGGGAGTCCGGTCGGCTTCTGGCAAGGGTTTTTGATTACCTTGATGGCCGTATCGAAGTTGGTGTCTCAACGATGGATATCAACGATTTGGCGGAGAGGTTTATCATAGATCAGCTACATGCTCGACCAGCGAGTAAAGGTCAGTATGGGTATCAGTATGTTCTGAATAGCTCTGTAAATCGCGTTGTATGCCATGGTGTTCCTTCAACCACTCAAAAGCTGAAATCAGGTGATATTATCAACGTTGATATAACGTTGGAGCAGGGCGGATTTATAGCTGACTCGAGCAAAATGTACATGATCGGTAACGTGACTCCGATCGCTAGGCGTTTGGTCGATAAGACCTATGAGGCAATGTGGGAGGGGATCCGGATTGTAAAGCCTGGCGCGACCCTTGGTGATGTTGGTCATGCCATTCAGAGTCACGCCCATAAGCATGGCTATTCTGTTGTTCGCGAATATTGTGGGCATGGAATTGGGCGAGAAATGCATGAAGAGCCACAGGTTCTGCACTATGGCCAGCCCGGTAAAGGTTTGGCTCTGAAGGAAGGGATGGTGTTTACAATAGAGCCCATGATTAACCAGGGTAAGGCCAAGGTTAAGTTGAAGAAAGATGGGTGGACCGTTGTCACCAGCGATAAGAAATTATCTGCTCAGTGGGAGCATACGGTCGCCGTTACCTCCGATGGTTACGAGGTTCTGACGCTCAGAGCCGAAGAACGAATTTAACAATCGCAGGCACGTCGACGGCTTTTCCGTTGCGGCTACGCCTTCACTGAAAAGTCGCGCGTGCTGCGGGCGTTATGCCGCCAAGTAAACCCCTGAAAGGAATCACCGGTGTTTAAAGTAAAAGCAACCCAGCATGTGCTGGCAGTCAAGGATCTCGAAGCCACGGAAAACTACTTTCTGGACAAGCTTGGATTCTCGGTGCGTTTTCGTGTGGATGGTTGGTCCTTCCTGAGCCTGGGCAGTTTTCATCTAATGGTAGGCCATTGCCCGGACGAAATGTCTGCCGGTGATACCAATGAACATTCGTATTTCGCCTATGTGAACTGTGAGTCCATCGACGACCTTTACCAGGATTATCAGAAGCGTGGCGCTGATATTTTTCAGGAGATCGCGGATAAGCCATGGGGATTGCGTGAGTTTGGCGTAGCCACACCGGACGGTCACCGGATCATGTTTGGTGAAGATATTGATTCAGACGGGCCGTAAATTAGGCCGATACGACTTACGGGGCTGCACGCCAGGCCCCTCATTCTTCGTTTTAGTGAACACGTCCCCTCCCCGCTAGTTCCCCGGCCATTAATATGCTATCCAGAAGTCATTCAGCAATGAGGATGAACGGATGCATTTTCTCAAGGCAACCTTGATTGGCGGGGTGGCATTTCTTATCCCGGTTGTTGTGCTCATGGTGGTGTTTGGCAAGGCGTTTGAGCTTATGTCGCGCCTGGCGGCGCCGGTGCAGCGCTTTGTGCCACTGGAGTCGATTGGCGGGGTTGCGGTGGCGGACCTGGTGGCCGTTTTGGCGATGGTGCTGGTGTGCTTCCTCGCTGGCCTGTTTGCCATGAGCCGGGTGGCGCGGCGGTTTTACCATCGTCTCGATGGGCTGTTAATGCTGTTGCCCGGTTATGCCTTTATCAAATCCTTTTCCCAGTCCTTGTCGCTGGACGCAAGCGGCGAGGCATTAATGGTGCCGGTGCAGGTGCGTTTTGATGATTATTCGCAACTGTGTTTTGAGGTGGGGCGCGGCGATGACGGCGAGGTGACGATTTATCTGCCTGGTGCGCCGGATCCCTGGTCGGGTTCGCTGATTCGGGTCGCCGCGGATCGTGTTGAACGGCTGACCATCAGTATGCCGCAGGCGGTGAGTTATATTCGTAACCTGGGCCGTGAGCGGGGTGCTGGAAAGGCGAGTTAACGGTCTGTATGGTCATAGAGAACCTGGGGTTTGTGCGGCTACCACTGACCAGTCTGTTTGCCGAATAGGGATGTTTTGTATGGCGAAGAATGCTGTGTTGCGAAATTCAACCATTCTTGTGCCGGTGTTCGTGCCGGCGGTTATCGTTGCGTTATTACTGATTATTGGGACCATCAGTGATCCGAAGCTGGCGGGGGAGGCGTTTTCGGCTGCCCAGTCCTGGATCACCGTTAACTTCGGCTGGTTCTATATGCTGGTGGTGGCACTGTTCTTTATTTTTATCGTCGGCATCAGCCTGACTTCCTGGGGCAACATCAAGTTGGGGCCCGACCATTGTGAAGCGGAGTATTCGTTTCCGGAATGGTTCGCCATGTTGTTTTCGGCGGGTTATGGCATCGCGCTGTTGTTCTTTGGTGTGGCCGAGCCCGTGCTGCATTATGCCGAACCGCCAGTGGGCGCTGCGCAAACGGTGGATGCGGCGAAACAGGCCATGCAGATTGCATTCTTCCACTGGGGCTTTCATATCTGGGCGATTTACGGCCTGGTCGGCCTGGTGATGGCATATTTCGCTTTCCGTCACGGTTTGCCGTTGTCCATGCGTTCGGCGTTTTATCCCCTTATTGGTGAAAAAATTTACGGCCCGATCGGCCATGCCATCGACGTGTTTGCCATTCTCGGCACCATGTTTGGTATTGCGACTACGCTGGGCCTGTCTGCGGCGCAGATTAATGCCGGGCTGAATTACCTGTGGGATGTTCCGGTGGGCAACACGGTGCAGATCAGCGCCATTGTCATTGTTACCGCGCTGGCGACGGTGTCGGTGGTGGCCGGGATGGACAAGGGCGTGAAACGTCTGTCGATTCTGAACATGGTGCTGGCCGTGGTGCTGATGCTGTTTGTGTTTGTGGTTGGCCCGACGGTGCATATTCTGGAAAGCTTTGTGCAGAACACGGGTAGCTACCTGAGCAATATTGTCGAGCGCACTTTCAACCTGCAGGCCTACACCCACAGTGACTGGATCGGCAACTGGACCCTGTTTATTTTCAGCTGGACCATCGCCTGGGCGCCCTTCGTGGGCTTGTTTATTGCGAAAATCAGCCGTGGCCGGACCATTCGCCAGTTTGTGGTCGGGGTGATGCTGGTGCCCAGTATCTTTACCTTCCTGTGGTTCTCGGTGTTTGGCGATACGGCACTGAACGCGATCATGGAACAAGGCTATACCGAGCTGGTCACTCAGGTGCAGGCGGACAAGGCGGTGGCGCTGTTCCAGCTGTTTGATCACTTGCCCTGGTCCACGCTGGTGTCGTTCCTGGCGGTGTGCCTGATTGTGACCTTCTTTGTGACGTCGTCGGATTCCGGCTCGCTTGTTGTGGATTCCCTGGCGTCCGGTGGTGTGCTGGAAACCCCGGCCTGGCAGCGGATTTTCTGGGCGGTACTGGAAGGCGCCATCGCGTCTGTGCTGTTGTTGGCCGGCGGTTTGAGCGCACTGCAAACCATGACCATGGTAAGTGCGTTGCCGTTTGCGATCATCATTCTGCTGGCCGCCGTGGGGATGTGGCGGGCGCTGGTGATCGAGGGGCATCGGGAAACCAGTTTGCAGGCGCACATGGCCCATAGCCGGCATATGACCGGCAGCCAGTGGCGCCATCGCCTCACCGCCATGATCCGTTACCCCACCCGCGAGGAGGTGGAATCCTTTATTCGTGAAACGGCCATGTCCAGCATGAACAAGGTAGTGGAAGAGCTACGCAAGGCCGGTTGGGATGCCACGGTGAATTTCGACGAGCAGTTTATCCGTGCCGAGCTGGTGGTGAACCGCGATGAGCATGTGGGCTTTATCTATGACATCCGCCTGATTACCACGCCGGTGCCGGAATATGCCTACAGTAGCCGCGAGGCCAAGGTGAGCGATGCCCATGAGTATTGCCGCGCCGAGGTGTTCCTGCGTCGTGGTGGCCGTTCCTACGATGTGTTCGGTTACGATGAGGTGGATATCATCCGCGACATGCTCGACCAGTTTGAAAACTACCTGCACTTCCTGAATGTGGCCCCGGGCAAGCTGCCCTGGGAAATGGCGGAGCACGACGATCTGCTGCGCGATCAGCCCGGTGACGACAGTGAAGGCAATGACGGAGAAGACGATGGCAGCGTAAAGCCGGTGTAATGAGGCACTAACCGAAACGCTGTTATCGGCTGGACGCCCCACATGTTGGGGCGTCTTTCGTTTCAGGGCGAAGTCGGATTACGCCTTTAGGCTCTCTGTGCCCTTGGGTAAATCTGACCTGCAAAACCAGACGACTCTCTGGTTTTGTAGGTTGAATTAGCCTGAAAGGCGTAATCCAACATTTAGGGTCGTCAAAACTCGAAGGGTGAGAGTTCAGCGTTTGCGCGCCAGTTTTTCCAGGCTCATCAGGGTATCCAGATAGTTCACGAAGTGTTCCAGATACGCAGGCGACAGCTCGCGCAGGGTTTCGATGGAGCGGGTGACCAGCCGGTGGGAGTTGAGCGGGCCGGCGTCGCTGGGGGTCTGGGTGATGGCATCGTCGATGCGCTGGCGTGCCCGGTGTGCCTGGCGCTGGTGGCGAAGCTGGCGCAGGGCGCTCAGCTCCCGCTGCCTGGGCGGCGGGGGAGGGGCGCTGGCGCCATTATCTGCCAGTACCCGGGTTTCCTGTTGTTTCAGCAAGCCTGCCAGGGTGTTGCCCTCTTCCGGGCTGTCATCCGTTGGTGGGTTGCTATAAGCCTGCTGTAAGGGCGCAAACGGTGACGCTTGTGCCGGCTGGCGCCGCCGTAGCAGGGAACGGAACTGGCCGGGGTTGTCGGTGGGTTCCCCGGCGCGTTGCAGGGTCTCTTTTGCCTGATGCAGCGCATCTTCGTACTCGGCCAGTTGGGCGGCCAGTTTGCCCTGTGTGCCGATGGGGGGCTCAGGCAGGGCAGCCAGCCGCTGGGCCAGGCTGTCTAGGTAATGGAACTGCACAGGCTCGAAATGTTCCGCGCCCTGTTCACGCAGAGCGGTTAGCCGATCCAGCAGGGCGCCGAGTGTGGGCGAGGGCGCGACGTGATCAGGGTGCATCGGCTTCCTCGCTCTGCCTTGGCACCGTGGTCAGCTCCACCCGGCGGTTACGGGCACGGCTGTCGGCGTCGTCGTTGGGGGCCACCGGCTGGTTGTCGCCGAAGGCGGCGGCGAAAACCTGGTCGGCCGGCATGCCCTGTTCGATCAGGGTGCGGGTGACAGTAAGTGCTCGCTGGGCGGACAAGCCCCAGTTATCCGCGTAACGGCCGTTGCCCCGGTTGATGGGCAGGTCGTCGGTGAAGCCGCTGACCATGAGCATGTCGTCATGCTGGCTGAGGAACACCTGTAGCGGTTTGACCAGGTCGCTGAGCAGGGCTTCGCCTTCCGGTTGCAGCTGGTCGGAGTTGAGCTGGAACAGCACGCTGCCGCTGATGCCGATGCGGCCGTTGTGAAAGGTCACCCGGCCGCTGGCCAACGGGTCGGCCAGCGCTTCTTCCAGTGCCATGCGGCGCTGTTCTTCGGCCAGCCGTTTGGCTTTTTCCTGCTCCAGGGACTGGCTCAGTTCCAGCTGGATGCCGATCACCCACACCAGCAACAGCACCAGAATGCCCACCAGGGCGGCCATCAGATCCGAGAAGATGGCCCAGACCGGCGAGGCCTGGGCATCGCTGTCGTGTAATTCGTCCATCAATTGACCTCGGAAGCCGGGCGCTGGCCATCCTGCGCAGGCGCTTCGCTATGGCGCAGGCTGGTCAGGGCATCGATCACGTCTTTCTGTGAGGCCATGCTCAGCTCGATTACCTCGCGGGCCTGCTCCACGTAATAGCCCAGTTGCTCGTCGGCGCGGGCGGACGATTTCTCCAGCGAGGTTTCCACCTGCTGCAGGTTGTCCAGCAGGGTGTCGTTGGCGCTGCTGAACACCTGCACGGCAGCGGCAAAGGCGTCGCTGAGGCTGGCCACTTCGGCGGCGCTGCCGGTGACGTCGCCGGCCACCTGATTAAGGCGGCTGGCCTGGTCGCTGACCTGCTGCGAGAAGGTGTCGCTGACCTGGCTGAGCGTCTCGCTGGAGGTGCGGATCAGGGTGTCGATGGCGTCGCGTTGGGCGCCGGCGGCGGCTTGCTGGCCAGTGAGTAGGGTGTCCAGCTCGGCCATGATGCGGCGGCGCTCTTCCAGCAGTTCGTTATCCCGCTCGCTGCTATGGGTCATTTCCTCGCGCAGACGGGTGATCACTTCCGCGGCTGCTTTGGGGGTTTCCGAAGCGGTTTCGATAAGGCGAGTCATGGGGGCTTCCAGGGCGGTGCCCAAGCGGCCCAAATGCTCGGTGACGGTGGCCTCCAGCCCGGCCAGGCGTTCGCTGGCGGCGTCCCCGCGGGCCGCTTCCTGGTCGCGCAGGGCATTCAACTGTTCACCCAGCTGGGTGATCAGGCTATCCATGCCGGTTTGCTGGCCGCTGAGCAGCCCGGCGGCGCTGTCGCGGAATTCGCTGTTGTGTTCGTGCAGGGCGCTACGAATCTCGCTGACCAGCGTGGCCACGGTGCGCTGTTGTTCGCCGAGGCCGGTTTGCCAGTGCTGGGCGGCCTGTTCGGTGCTGGCCTGGAATTGTCCGGCGATGGCGGCAAACTGCTTCTCGCTGTGTTCGGCTACGGCCTGTTGGCTGCTCTGTAGCTGTTCAAGCAGGTCCGCGCCGCTGGCCCGGTGGGCTTCCAGTCCGGCGTTCCAGTCTTGTAGTGCCTGACGGGTGGCGGCCTGGAATTCACCGGTGATGCTGGCCAGCTGTTGCTCGCTGGCACTGCCCAGTTGTTGCTGGGTATCGCGGACCTGTTGCAGCAGGGTGTTGCTGTTGTGCTGGAACTGGTCGTGGTGAGCGGCCAGGGAGGTGCTGATGTCGTTGACCAGCCGGGCGCTGGTTTGCTGGTGCTCGGCGAGGCCGGCGCGCCATTGTTCGGCGGCGTTTTCGGTGGTGTCGCGGAAGCGCTCGGTGAGTGTGCCGAGCTGCTGTTCGGTGATGGCGTTGAGCTTTTCGTGGGTGCCCTGAACCTGCTCGCTGAGGCTGGCCAGTGACTGGGCCATGATCGGTTGCACACTTTCCGCCGCCAGGCGGCTGCTGTCGGCGAGGGTGTCACGCAGGGAGTCGCCCACGGAGCGTGCCAGTCCCTGGTATTGCTCCTGGAGTCCGTTGTGGAAGGCTTGTTGATTGCCGGTGAGCTGCTCGCCCATTTGCTCCATGCGCCCGGTGAGGGTCTGCAGGGCGGTGACCAGTTCCGGGAACACCTGTGACTGACTTTGCAGGGCGGCGTAGGCGGCTTCACGTTGATGGTTCAGGGAAAAGCGGTACAGCTGGCCATCCACCGCATCATCGAGCTGGCGGGATACGTCCATGCGATCGCGGCGACACAGGGTGGCGGTGAGCCCCAGCATGGCGGAGGCGGCTACCCCGGCAATGGAGGTGCCGAAGGCCAGGCTCAGGCCGGCGATGGGCGCGGACAGGGCGCTGCGGATGGCGGTCAGTTCGCTGCTGCCGTCCAGGGCGGTGGCGGCGCCTTTCAGGGTCACGATCATGCCCACAAAGGTGCCGAGCAGGCCGAGCATCACCAGCAGGCCGGTGAGGTAAGGGGTCAACACCGGGCCGGGCAGGGCGGCGGGATGGCCGTCGACGCGGCGTTGCACGGCATGGCGCAACGTGCCGGGCAGGTCGGTGAGCCAGCGGGTCAGGGAGTCCCGGCCGGCATCGGGCTCGGGGAGCTGCTGCAGTTGTTGATCCAGCCGGGCGGTGTCGCGGCGATAGCGCAGCAGTTCCAGAAAGCCGAGCCCGTAGACGGCGGCGATCAGCAGGGTAACGGTGAGGGCCACCGGATTGCGCAAAAAGGTGGCGCCAATCCAGATAACGGCCACGGCGCCAAGGGCAAAGGGCAGAGCAAATAAAAAACGTCTCATGGGGTGGTGCTTTCCTTGTGATCAATGTCGGCGAACGTGGAGCCGGTGGTTGCGTCGCAGGACGCGGCGGTGGCTGCGCCCAGCAGGCCCAGAATGGGCTCCTGGCGGGCGTCCAGTTCAGCCAGCAACAGCATTTGAATTTCCTGACAGAACTGCGCTAGCCAGCCGTTGGCGGCCATCCAGTCCTGCGGTGGTGTGTGTTGGCCCTGCTGCCAGAGCGTGCGGTAACGCTTTTCCAGAAAGGCGGGCAGGGCGGTAAAGCAGCGGCGAACGTAGGCCGAGAGGCTGTGCTCGAACACCGCATCCAGCTCGGCCAGCCGTGCCAGCTCGGCACTGTGTGCGGTGAGCTGGCGGCGGGCGCGCAGGCGCAGGTTGGTCAGTGCGGCGATCATTTGCCGCTGGTGGGCCTGGTGGAAGCGTTCGTAGGGGCCAAAGCTGGGGCGCTTGTCTGCCGGGGCGTCGAGATCGACGGTGGGCAGGCTGATCACCGAAGCCGCCTGTTTGCCGGCGAAGCTGTGGCTCAGGTTCTCCAGCAGGGTGTTACGGGTTTTCAGCAGGTCGGCCTGCAGGGTGTCGGTGATATCGTCCCGGGGGGTAAACGGGCCGTTGGGACGGTGCTGGGTGGCGGCATCCAGGGCAATGGTGTCGGACAGGTCAAACAGGCGTCCCAGCCGTTCGGCAAAACAGGGGTGAGAGGACGCGGCGGCTTTCGGGTCCAGGCTGGCGAGCAGCTGTACCAGCCGGCTGCCGGCGGGGCCGGTTTGCGCGGGTGTTTGCGTCCTATGCATACTGTTGTCCATGGCGACTGCAGGTACTGTAAAAACGGGCTTGTCGGTGGCCGCAGCGAGGCGCTGCCTGTGCCGATTGGAATGGATCGGTGGGCCAGCCGCCCATTCTAATCGGGAAAGGCCGGCGATGATAATGCGCTGGTCGGTTGAGAGATGAGTTGCGAAATCCGTCGTAGACTGGGGGCAGGGCGGAGAGAGGTGACGAGCGCCTCTGCCAAAACCGATGAATCGACAAGCAAAGGAGTGTGATATGAAGGCAATGACGACGGCGATGCCTGCCCTGCTGCTGGTAGCGGGACTACTCAGCGGCTGCGAGCCGGACAAGGTGGCAGGTGGTGACCGTGATCGTTTCGGCTGCCTGCCTTCTGCGGGTTATCAGTGGTGCCCGGCTACCGGGGCCTGTGAGCGCCCGTGGGAACTGGCTGAGGCCCGCGGCTTCGACAATACCCAGGCCGGGTTCGAGGCGTTTTGCACCGATTCGGCAACAGACCAGTAAAACGCAGGGTGTCATGAGTGAGTTGAGCGCCATCCGCATGCTGGCGGACTATAACCAATGGATGAACGGGCGCCTCTATGAGGCCACCGCCACCCTGCCTGAGGCCGTGCGCCAGGAAGACCGGGGCGCTTTTTTCGGTTCCATTGAGAACACGCTGAATCATTTGCTGGTGGCGGACACGCTGTGGTTGAAGCGGTTTGCGGTGCATCCTGCGTGTATCGACAGCCTTGCGCCGATCACCCTGCTGCCCACACCGCCGGCGCTGGATGCCCCCGTGCGGGAGACCTTTGCCGAACTGCATTTGCACCGGCTATGGCTGGATCAACAAATAGTGGATTGGTGTGGCGATTTACGTGACGCCGATCTGGATTACCTGCTGTCGTATCGTAACAGCAAGGGTGTTGCGGCGCGGCGACGGTTCGGTAGCTTGCTGACGCATTTTTTCAATCATCAGACTCATCACCGCGGGCAGGTGACCACGTTGCTGTCGCAAGCGGGTGTGGATGTTGGCGTGACGGACTTGCTGGTGCGTATTCCGGATGAGTTGCAGTGAACAAAAAAGCTGACGACGCTAACCCGTAGCGGGTTGCTACAGGTCAGCGTCAAATTTGCGATTCAATGGGCAGCCACGACAGCATCCACACCTTCATGCGTTGCCAGCGGGACGTCTCAGGGTCGTGGTCCAGGGTCAGTGGGGTGTGGTCGTCTGCATCTCTCGCCTGCCATTGCAGTTCTCCCTCGTCATCAAGGCTGACATGCCACGCTGAATCGTCGCTGACCCAGCTGGCAAACAGCTGGCTGAGTTGTTGATTCAGTGATTCGCTTTCAATCAATAAACCAACTTCTGTATTTTGCAAAATCGAGCGGCCGTCCAGGTTCACGGAGCCGATGAAGGTGCGGTCGTCATCAATCACAAAGGTTTTGGCGTGCAGGCTGGCGCGGGATTTTCCCTTGAACCAGTGAATGCGTTCCTGTTGCCCGGCTTCGGCGCGAAGCTCCCACAGGGTGATGCCATTTTCCAGTAGCGGTTTGCGGTAATTCACATAACCACTGTGCACGATGGCCACGTCGGTGGTGCTGAGTGAGTTGGTAAGAATGCCAATGTTTACGCCGCGTTCAGACAGTGCCGAGAACAATGCCACTCCGGCATCGCCGGGTACAAAATACGCCGAACTGATCTGCAGTCGTTGCCGGGCGCTTTCGAGAATGGTCTTGAGAGAGGCGCCCAGATAGTCATCGCGGCTCAGTGTGTCGCGGGCGGTGGCTTTTTCCGGTGGGTCGGCATAGAGGGTAGCCTGCCCCCAGTCCAGTGGCACTTTCCCTTCCACAAGCCGGCGGCCCAGGCTGGAGCCGGAGAGGGCGCTGGCAAATTCGCTGTTCTTTTGTTCATCCAGAAAGCGGAGCAGCGTGCGTTGCAGGGTGGGCAGGTCCATGTCTGCATCGTCGGCATCAAGAACGCGATTGATCGGCACCGAGGCGGGCGTGTTCCAGTACTGATCAAAACTGGCAACACCGTCAGGGACAATCTTGCCCACGGCCATCACATCCACATCCTGAAAATCCACATTGGTATTGGAAAAATACTCGTCGCCCAGATTGCGCCCGCCAGTGATCATGACGCTGCCGTCTGCCACCATCAATTTGTTATGCATGCGGTGGTTGGTGCGCCCGAAGTGTCTGGCCATTTGAAACGCCCGGCTAATGCCGCTGCGGGCAGCAACCGGGTTGAAAATGCGGATATGAATGTTGGGATGTTGTTCGAGGGTGGCAACGAGGGGCTCTGCCACACGCGTGCCCAGATCGTCGACCAGAAGACGTACCCGAACACCCCGATCTGCTGCTTCCAGCAATTTTGCGACAATGATGCGCGACGAGGTGTCGTCGGAAACAATATAGTACTGCAGATCCAGCGAGGACTGGGCCACTTCGATCAGGGCAACGCGTGCCACAAAGGCGGACAGCCCTTCGTGCAACAGGTAAAAGCCGGATTGATCTTCATGCTCGGGGTTTGCGTGAAGTTGTTCCAGGCCTGCGGCGATAGGCCCCTCCGCTGGGCTGGGCAGGGCGGTGCTGGCAGGGCGGCTGCCTGGGTCATAGCCGGGCTGTGCCTGGCAGGCGGTGGAGAGCAGGGTGATCAGTAATAGCCCGATCAGGGGTGGCATATGAGGCATGGTGGAGTCATCGCAGCAAGTCTGCGATTATCAAAGCGCAACAGCGCAATAATTTCAAACTGAACGCAAACAGGGAACGGGCCATGTTGAAGCGAGGGATGCTGGCGATAGTTGCAGGTCTGATGACGGGAACGGTCCAGGCCGATTTCTTTCAGGATTACATGATCGACCCGGAAGACGGCATGCTGGATGGTAGCCGTTATCTTTCCGAGGTGCCCCAGGGGTTCTTGCCGATTCCGATGATTATCACCGAACCTGCAGTGGGCGCGGGCCTGGGCATGGGCGCGATTTTTTTCCACGAAAGTGAAGAGCAGAAAAAGCAGCGGGTGTCTGGTAACAGTCCGGCCATTTTGCCGAATAACATCAGTGTGGTGGGGCTGGGTGCCACGGAAAATGGAACGCGCGCGGCGGGGCTGGGGCACATGGGCTTCTGGCATAATGACCGCATTCGCTATCGCGGCTTTGCCTTGTTCCCTGATTTGAATCTGGATTTTTATTCATTGGGCGGGCGTGACCTCCGTGACCCTGTCGAGCTGAATGTGAAAGGGCCAGCGGCGGTCCAGGAGTTGAAGTTCAGGCTCGGCGCAAGCCGCTGGATGTTGGGGGCAAGGCAGGTTTACCGGCAGGTTGAGCTGTCTCTTGAGGAAGATATTTCATTACCCAACCCGCGCCTGGAGCAAGCGGTGAATACCTTTTTGCGCAACAATCTGGGGGATAAGATTCATACCTCCGGGTTGGGTGTGCTGGCGGAATACGATAGCCGGGATAACCCTCTGGCCCCCCAGTCCGGGCTCTACTATGCCGGTAATTACGTGTGGTACGGGGACAGTGTTGGCAGTGATATCAACTTTGGCAGCTATACGCTGGAGGGTCTGAATTACTGGAATGCCAACGAGCATTTCAATTTTGCCCTGCGCCTTCAGTATGACGGTGTCGATGTGAGCGACAGTACCCGATTGCCACCTTATGTGTTGCCTTATGTGGATATGCGCGGCATTCCGGCGGTGCGCTATCAGGGTAAGGCGGTCGCGGTGGCAGAAGTGGAGGCGATCTGGAAAGCCAGTCCCCGTTGGCGGTTCAACTTTTTCGGTGGCGGTGGACGTGCCGCAGAAAGCTTTTCGGATTTGTCAGACGCCGAGGTGGCCAACAGCTACGGTACCGGGTTTCGCTATCTGATTGCTCGCCGGTACGGGATGACAATGGGGGTGGATATTGCCCGGGGGCCAGAGGAGACCGCCTGGTATATTCAGGCGGGGTCCAGCTGGCGCTGATCAGTCTTCTTTTTCGTCCATGTTTTTGGCTGCGGTGCGGGCATCTTCCAGCGCCGCAAACTGTTCGGAGATCAGCGCACCCACTTCCTGATTCACCTTGCGAATGGTGTCGTACACCAGGCCAATGGTTTTGCGCTGTTTTTCTTTCAGTGCCGGGGCCTTGTCTTCAAAGAGGCCCAGCTTCTCCAGCGCGTCAAACGGTAGCCCGGCAATATGCTGGTGCACGTCTTCCACGGTGGTAGCGCCATCTTCAATGGCTTCCTGAATCATGTCCTTGAGCAGCTCTGCTCGTTCTGCTGTTTTTTTCATTGTTGGCCTGCATGGTCAATCGGGTAAGGGACTGTTCCGCAATGTAGCGGAAACCTTTAACAACGACCATAACCATTATGGGCCCCGGGAACACGTATTGATGCCCGATTGTCTGACCGTCTGTACCGTTGCCGGTGACAGACTTGACCCTGTTCAATAAATGGGGCCACTCTGAAACCGGGTTCACCTGTGAATCCCTGATCGAACAAGGAGTTGCGATTATGGAAACCGGTAAACAAATGATTGCCGATATCAAAGGCAAGCTGGATGAACTGGAAGCCGAGCTGGATCAACTGGAAAAGCAGGGGGCTGGAGACCGCAGCACCGAAGCGGAGCGACATCAGCTGGCTTTGCAGGATGTGCTGACAGAATTGCAGCAACGCATTGATGAGTACCATGAACTGACCGGGGCAGACAGCGTGGATGGCCAGGCTAACTGGCACCAGCTGGACAAGGACCTGAAGGATCTGGACAGCGATCTTTACGGCGCCAACTGATTCGATGACCGCCTATTAGCCCTCGGGGGCCGGGGGCTTTTTCGGTATGCTTCTGTCTGGTTTTTCCAGGGACGGGAGTCACTCTATGGCCATTGGGCCGCTCAGCTGGCCGCTGCTGCTGCAGTCGGCGCGCCGGCATTTTTCCCTTTTCTTCATGCTCTTCTTCTTTCTCGGCTTGCCGTTTGCGGCGGTTGGCGTCGGCCTGCTTTGGTTTGAAGGTGGCGATGATTGGGGGGCGGCGTTTGGCGGGGCCTTCTTTGCGCTGATCGGCATTGGGGTCATGATCATGGCGCTGGTCACCAGTGTCAGCAGCATTGGCTATTACTACGAGCGGGCCTTGCTCAGAGAGCACGGCACCAATGTGGATGGGTCGGTGTTGTCAGTGACGCAATACAATGAGCCAGAGGACGGAGAGGAAACGCTGTGGTTGCTGCGTTTCCGTTATAGCTGCCATGGGCAACCCCATGAAGGGGAGGCGGTTCTGCCCGATGAGGAATGGGTGAGCCGGCTGGGTGAGAATGACTGGGCGCCGTTACGGGCACTCAAGCCACGCCCGGCGTATGCAGAACCCCGCTGGCGAAAATGGAAAAATCAGCTACAGCGCGAAGGCCGCTGGTAGGCCGGGCCGGGCCGCCCCGGTCCGGCGTGGGGCCTGAGCCTACAGCAGCTGGCCGAGCCCCAGTACAGCGACAAACCCAACGCTATACGCCACCAACAGATAGCCGAAGTACCGCAGGTAGCTGCCGAACGTCAGCGCCTCGATCTTGCTCATGGCGATCACCCCGGCGGCGGAGCCGATGACAAGAAGTGCACCACCCACGCCCACCGAATAGGTCAGCGACAGCCACTGGGCCAGGTTCATTTCGATGCCGGAATTGAGCAGGGCGGCGGTGAGCGGAACGTTATCAAACAGCGCCGACGCCAGGCCCACCAGGAAGTTGGCGGCCACCGGCGGCATCACTTCATAAAGCGCCGGGAAGTAGGCGAGCATCCCCAGCTCCTTGAGCATGCCGACCAGCAGTAATACGCCCAGGAAGAACAGCAGGGTGTCGAACTCGATCTTGCGAATGTATTCCAGAACCGGTTCGTCCTTGTTCAGGAACTGCACCACCATGAACATCAGTGACAGGCCGAACAGGAAGCACAGCACCGGCGGAATGCCGAACGCCACGTTGGCGGCGATGGTGCCGACAATGGTGGCGAAGAACAGCAGGGCAATGACCTTGTCGCCGCGCTCAATGGCGCTGCTTTTTTTCTGTATATGCACGTCGCCACTGAGGCCCAGCGAGAGCATGAAGGCGAGCACGGCCACGGCGCCGGCAGCGGGCAGGCTGAGTAACAGCAGGTCCGGAATTTCCACTTTGCCGGCCAGAAAGATCATCAACGTGGTGACGTCGCCGGTGATCAGGGCAGTGCCGCCGGCATTCACCGAGAACACCACCAGCACCACGTAGCGCATCAGCTTTTTGGCCGGCAGGTTCAGGTTCATCAGCACGGCGATACATACCAGGGTGGCGGTGATGTTGTCGGCCATGGAAGAGAACAGGAAAGCAAACAGGCCGGTGAGCAACATCAATTTGCGTTCGCTGATGTGCTCGGGCAGCAGCTTGTTGACCAGGCTATCGATAATGCCCTTGCTGGACAGGTAGGCCACAAAGGTCATGGCGGCCATCAGGAACAGCCACAGGGTGGCAATATCCAGCAGGTTTTCGTTCAGGCTTTCCATCAGCGCGTCGTGGCTGAGGTGGGCCGGGGGGGCAATAAAGAACAACAGCCAGGCGAACGACCCGAAAAACAGGGTGGTTTTCGCTTTATCAATATGAACGATGTCTTCGACGACGATGGACAAAAAGCCCAGCGCCACCAGGATCAGCAAAACGGTAGTCATAACGGGCGACTCGCACTTGTAGGCAGAAGGTGGAGAGTGGAGGGCGGCGCTATATTAGGCGTTTTGTGAACAGGGTTCACCGGAAACGGCCTGTTTATCCGTGGTTATCCGGCCAATTGTGGACGAAAAACGGGCAAAGGTGGGCAAATTTTGCCCGTCCCCCTTTAAAAAGATGAGAATAATTCGCATTATGTGCACCCTGATTGCTTTCGCATCGGTGTGCCGGTGCGTTTTGCTTATTCATTTTGCTTATTGTGCCTGATGTCATCGAGGAATTTTCATGCTGACCCGCCTGTCCGCCGGGGGCCTGCTACTGGCTTCCCTGTTCTTGTCTGCCTGCAGCGACGACCCGCAATCCACCGACGCCGACACGGCTCCGGCCTATGACCAGGCACAGGGCAAGCGGGTGGTGAGCCATTACGCTGATGTGGCGCTGGCCACCTTTGGCGACGCACTGTCCGGTGCCCGCGCCTTGAAAACACAGATCGATGCCCTGTTGGCGGCGCCCACCGAGGCCAACCTGGCCGCCGCTCGCGATGCCTGGCGTGCCGCGCGGGTGCCCTACATGCAGACTGAAGTATTCCGCTTCGGCAATGCCGTGGTGGATGAATGGGAGGGGCAGGTGAATGCCTGGCCGCTGGATGAAGGCCTGATCGATTACGTGGACGAGGACTATCAGGCGGTGATGGGCAACCCCGGGGCCCGCGCCAATATCATTGCCAGCGAGTCACTGAAAATCGGTGAACAGACCCTGGACCTGACCGACCTGAACGCGGAACTGCTGGCCAGCCTCAACGAACTGGGCGGTTCCGAGGTGAACGTGGCTACCGGTTACCACGCCATTGAATTCTTGCTGTGGGGCCAGGATCTGAACGGTACTGACGCCGGTGCCGGCCAGCGCCCGGCAACGGATTTCGCCACCGGCCCGGACGCAACGGGCGGTCACAACGAGCGGCGCCGCGAATACCTGTCGGTGGTCACCGATCTGCTTATCGACGATCTGGAAGTGATGGTGGATGAATGGCGACCGGGTGAAGAAAACTACCGGGCCGAACTGGAAGCGGACAGCGTGGAAAACGGCCTGCGCAAGATGCTGTTCGGCATGGGCAGCCTGTCCTTGGGCGAGCTGGCCGGCGAGCGCATGAAAGTGGCGCTGGCGGCGCACTCCCCGGAAGACGAGCACGACTGCTTCAGCGATAACACCCATGCGTCGCACTTCTATAACGGCAAGGGCATTCGCAATGTGTACCTGGGCGAGTATCAGCGGACCAACGGGGAAACCCTGGCCGGCCCTTCGCTGAGCGACCTGGTGGCGGCGAACCAGCCGGCGGCGGACAGCCAGCTGAAAACCGACCTGAACGCCAGCGAAGCGGCGCTGCAGGTGCTGGTAGACAGCGCCAACCAGGGCACCCATTTCGACCAGCTGATTGCCCCGGGCAATGCGCAGGGTGCCGACACGGTGAATGCCGCCATTGACGCCCTGGTCGTGCAAACCACCAGCATTGAAAAAGCGGCGCGGGTGCTGAACATTCAGGCCCTGAACCCGGATACAGCCAATCACAGCTTCTGACGTTAGAACCTGAAAGGCGCGCATGCACGCAAGGGGGCAGAGGCCTCTCTGGGGTGCAGGCGCGCTCCTGTAGCCAGCTGCCCGCCAGCCATCAAGAAAGAAGGAAGCCCTGCTCTTGCGATATCTCCCGCTGACGTTTGCTGCCCTGCTGGCGGCGTGTGACACCGGTCCCTCCTTTACCCAGGCCGAACCCGGCGAGCAGTTATCAGCAGGCGACGCCACGGTGACCAAGACCGACCAGAACGCCTTCTCTCTGCCGCTGGCCAATTTGTCGCCGTCGCGGCGGCTGGACTTCAGTGTGGGCAACAGTTTTTTTCGCAACCCCTGGGTGATTGCGCCAGCATCCACCGATGCCCGTGACGGGCTGGGGCCGCTGTTCAATACCAATGCCTGCCAGAACTGTCATATCAAGGATGGCCGCGGGCACCCGCCCGGGCCTGACGCCAAGCAGGCGGTCTCCATGCTGGTGCGGTTGTCCGTGCCGGCGGCGGCCGACGATGACCTGACCCAGGGCGGATTGATGCCTGAGCCGATCTACGGCGGGCAGTTTCAGGATGCGGCCATCCCGGGTGTTGAACCGGAGGGGCGGGTACGGGTGGAGTACCGCCCCCGCACGATCACCTTTGAGGATGGCCATCAGGTGGAGTTGCGCGAGCCTCGCCTGAGCTTCAGCAACCTGGCCTATGGAGAGATGCACCCGGCGACCCTGTTTTCCGCGCGTATTGCTCCACCAGTGATTGGACTGGGGCTGCTGGAAGCGATCCCGGAAGCGGACCTGCTGGCCCACGCCGACCCGCAAGACAAGGACGGTGATGGTATCAGCGGTCGGGCCAACCGGGTCTGGGATCGCAGCAACAACACCACCGCCATGGGGCGCTTCGGCTGGAAAGCCGGCCAGCCCAGTTTGCGCCAGCAGAATGCGGAAGCCTTCGCCAATGACATGGGGCTGAGCAGTCATCTGGTGCCGACGGATTCCTGTTCCTCGGCCCAGCCCGATTGCCTGGCCATGCCCAATGGCGGCGAGCTAGAAGTGAGCGACTCGATTCTCGACAACGTCACTTTCTATACCCGCAATCTGGCCGTTCCCGCCCGCCGGGATGTGGATGATGCACTGGTGCTGGCGGGCAAGAGCCTGTTCTTCCAGGCTAACTGCCAGGGCTGCCATGTGCCGGTGTTCACCACCGGGTCCGACGCCGCCGAACCGGAGCTGGCCAATCAGACCATCCGGCCTTACACCGACATGTTGCTGCATGACATGGGGCCGGGGCTTGCAGACGGTCGCCCGGAGTTCCTGGCCAATGGTCAGGAATGGCGCACGCCGCCGCTCTGGGGTATCGGCCTCACCGAGGCGGTGAATGGCCACACCCAGTTCTTGCACGATGGCCGCGCCCGCAACCTGATGGAGGCGATCCTCTGGCATGGTGGCGAAGCAGCCGGGTCGCGGGACGCGGTACTGGCGTTTGACGCCGAGCAACGGGCTGCGCTGTTGGCGTTTCTGAACTCTTTGTGATTTTTTTCTGTAACGGTTTTAAGGTTGAGGATGGATCATGCGTGCTTTGATTGTGCTGGTGTCAGTTTCCTTGTCGGTGCTGCTGACGGCGTGCAGTAACCCACGTCAGGAAGTCACCGTGCAGCTGGCCAACGATGTGCTACTGCCGGCCCATCAGCAGTGGCGCGACAGCAATGCTGCCCTGGTGGATGCCGTGGAGGCGTACTGCACAGCTCCACAGGCATCCGTGGGTGATCTGGAAACCGCGTTTTATCAGGCCCAGTCCCGGTGGTCGCACCTGCAACCGTTAATGGTCGGGCCGTTATCCGAAGGCAACCGCAGCTGGCAGGTTCAGTTCTGGCCGGACAAACGCAACATGGTGGTTCGCCAGACGGAATCGTTGCTGGACGAGACGGATTCGTTGACCGGTGAGCAGCTGGAGAAGGCCAGCGTGGTGGTGCAGGGGCTGACGGCGTTTGAGTATGTGCTGTTTGATCAATCGGTCGCCCTGGCGGAGAAGCATGACCGCTACTGCCCGCTGCTCACCGGCATTGCCCGCCACCAGCTGGCGCTGTCCGAGTCGGTGCTGGCGCTGTGGAATGAGCCGGGCGGCATGCTGGCGCAGTTGCGCGACTTCCCCAATGAGCGTTACGCCACGGCGGATGAAGGCCTGGCGGCAATTCTGCGCACGCAGATCACCGGGGTGGATGTGCTGAAGAAAAAATTGGGCACCCCCATGGGGCGGCTGAATCAGGGCGTGGCGCAGCCTTACCAGGCGGAAGCGTGGCGTAGCCGGCAGTCCATTGAAAATCTGCAGGCGTCGTTGCAGGGTGCGCAGGCGGTATGGGAGCGGGTCCGTTCGCTGGTGAGTGATGCGGCCCTGGTGAAAGACATCGACCAGGCCTATGCGGATGTGGCCAACCAGCTTGCGGCCTTGCCTGCGCCGTTGATGGAGCTGGTGCAGGCGCCGCAACACAGCGAGACGCTGACGACGCTCTATGCCGCGCTGGATAATCTGGAAAACCGTCAGCAGACGGAGTTGGCTCGCAATCTCAATATCCAGATCGGTTTTAACGCCAACGATGGGGATTAGAGTCAGTTGCGAGTTGCGAGTTGCGAGTTGCGAGTTAAAAGCTAAAAAAGCGCGGGAGGGTGTGTCGATAATTCAACGTCGTGCCCGCGCTTCATTGCGATGCCATAGCGGGTTTGCGGAGAGCGTTATGCCACTAACACGACGGAAGTTGCTGGGGGCTGGTGCGGCGATGGCCGGCCTGGCCGCCTTGGGTGGCTGGTCACTGTGGACCGGCACGGCGGGTGAATCACCCCTGCTGCTTTCCGCGCGCAACGATGACGACGGTCAGCACTATGCCGTGGGTTACTACCTGAACGGCAAACGGGCGTTTGCCACGCCGGTGCCCGAGCGCTGCCACGCGGTGGCCCGCCATCCGTTTCTGCCGGTGGCGTTGTATGTGGGGCGCCGCCCGGCCCGGGAAAGTTACTTGATTGACCTGCGCGATGGCCGACTGCTGCAAACCCTGCACAGTCAGCCGGATCGGCACTTCTATGGCCATGCCGTATTCCATGCCCGCGGCGAGTGGCTATACACCACCGAAAACGATACCCGCGAACCAGGGCGCGGTGTGCTGGGGCGGTACCAGTTGGATCGCGCTGCTTTGCAGCTAGTCCATGACGGCGAGGCGACCACCCACGGTGTAGGTCCCCACGAGCTGGCCTGGATGCCGGACGGCGAATCCCTGGTGATCGGTAATGGGGGGATTCGTACCGAAGGCGGCAGCCGTGAGGAAATGAACCTGGGCGCCATGGCGCCCAGCCTGGTGATCATGAGCCGTCATGGCGAATTGATCAGCAAGGAAACTTTGGCCGACGCTCAAAGCAGCATCCGCCACCTGGATGTGGCTGCCGATGGCACCGTGATTACCGGCCAGCAGTACCATGGCCCGGCCTACAACAGTGTGCCGTTACTGGCGATCAAGCGGCCCGGGGAAGCCTATCAACCGTTCCCGGTCAGCCGGACGCAACTGGCGATGATGGATCAATACACGGCCAGCATTGCCATTCACAGCGAGCAGCGGCAAGTGGCCATGACCGCGCCACGGGGAAACCGTTTCTTTATCTGGGATCTGGATAGCGGTGACACGCTGCTGGATGCGCCCATGTCTGACTGTGCCGGTGTTGGCGCGGTGCCGGGCGGTTTTGCGGTGACCTCGGGGCAGGGCAAATGCCGCTACTACGATAGCCGCACCGCAGAGGTACAAAGCCAGTGGCTGGAATTGCCGGGGGGGTGGTGGGATAACCACCTGTGGCTGAGTTAAGGCGTGCATCCTGCCGCTTAACCAACGTCGTTTGCATCGCGGTGGGACCACCGTTCTCACCAGTCAGGGGACGTCGGCTTTTCGGTAGGAGTGCCTCTTGAGGCGCGAACCTCAGAGCGGGAAACCGGCAATGCGTTTAAGCCCGGAAAGCCGGGCTTAAACGTTATCGTTTTTCACTATCTGCCATGCGGGTGTCAGTCGTGCCAGTTGGACACCTTGCCGGAGCACACCCAGTCCTTGGAGCCTTTTACCACACCAATGGAGTTGTAGCTGTAGCGGCCATTGGCATTGTGGGTAGACCAGCTTTTGGTGTTGCCCGCGCCGATGCCGGAAGCGCCGCAATCCTCGGAACCGTTCTTGCGCTCGTTGCAGAAGCGGGCATAGATGCGGTGGCTGCAGGTGTTGCGGTAGGTAATGATGAAGTTGTCCTTGCTGTATTCACTCCATTTGGTTTTGTGCACCACCATGCAGGGGCCACCGCTACTGTTGCGGGCATCCCAGCAGGTGTCGTCGTCGACGCTGGAATAATAATCAGCGGCAGCAAACTGTGAGGCGAATAGTGCGGCAATGCCAATGGTCCATTTCATGATTTTCCCCTTGTTCCCTTCGTTATCGACATCATCGATTCAGTCGACGAGCCCGTCACAATAATTGTAGGAAGCTGGTAAAAATCCGCCTCACCCATATGGGGTATATCGGTATGGAACCTGTTGTAAAAGTGTCAGCGTCCAGCCGCTCAGGGAGCTGCGGTGGGATTAGCTGTGGTCGTTCAGGCATTGTTCGTGGTCGCTCAGCACCTCAATCACCCGGCATTCGCCCGGTTGCCCTTGCTCGCATTCACTAATCATCCGGTCCAGCTCATTGCGCAGGGCGGTCAGTGCGCTGATGCGGTTTTGTACGGCGTCCCGGTGACGGCGGGCGATATCATCAGCGCAACCATGCTGTTCGCTCATGGTTAACAGTTCACGAATGTCTTCCAGTGTGAACCCCAGTTCCCGGCTGTGACGAATAAACTGCAGCCGTTCCCGATGGTTGCGGTGATAGCGCCGTTGGCCGCCTTCACTGCGGGCGGGTTCGGGCATCAGGCCAATTTTTTCGTAATAGCGGATGGTCTCCACCTTGCAGCCGGTGGCGCTGCTGAGGGTGCCGATGGAAAAGAGGGTAGACATGATGACCTCATTACAAAGGGAGAATCGGACTTGAACCTGTAGTCACTATAGCTTTTTAAATGGGGCCAAGGTGAAACAGAATCAAGGAGCAGGGCGATGCAGGAGAGACAGCGACGGGCGTTTGACGCCGCCATGGAAGCGGCACGGTGTGCCTATGCCAGGCAGGACTGGAGCCGGGCGTTCGCGCAACTGGAGCGGGCGCATATTCTGGGTCAGCGGCGGGTTGGCGCCCATACCCTGACTCACTGGTGGATGCTGAAAGTGGGTTGGCAGCGCCGGGATGGCCGGGAAATGCGTGGTCAGGGGCTACGATTGCTGGCGGCCCTGCTGATGTCGCGCTTGTGGGTGCCCACCGGCAATACCGGTGGGGCCAATGTGAACCCGCTGCAGCCCATGCCGATTCCCGATGCGCTGCGCGACGTGATGGAGGAACGATGATGCATGATCACTCTTCACATGCGCCACATTCACATACCCACGGTCACGGTGATGAGGACCGGGCCATCGGAATGGCGTTCTGGCTGAATTTCACCTTCACCATCATCGAATTTGTCGGTGGGCTGATGGTGAATTCGGTGGCGATTCTGTCCGATGCGGTACACGACCTGGGCGATACCCTGGCCATCGGCATGGGGTGGGTGCTGGGCAAAGTCAGCCGCAAACAGGCGGACCAGCGATTCAGCTATGGCTACCAGCGGTTGTCAGTGCTGGCTGCGTTGCTCAATGCGCTGGTGCTAATTGCCGGGTCGATCTTCGTGATCAGCGAAGCCATTCCCCGCCTGTGGGCACCGGAAATGCCCAATGCCACCGGCATGCTGGCGTTGGCCATTCTCGGGGTGACGGTAAACGGTATTGGTGCCTGGCGGTTACTGCGCCAGTCCTCGTTGAATGCCAGTGTGATTCGCTGGCATCTGCTGGAGGATGTGCTGGGCTGGGTGGCCGTGCTGGTGGTGTCGCTGGTGCTGATGGTCTGGGAAATCCCGATTCTCGATCCCATTCTGTCCATCGGTTTCACCCTGTTCATTCTGTTCAATGTGGTGCGCAATGTATGGGCATCGTTGAAGGTCTTCCTGCAAGCGGTGCCTGGCGAGATAGATACCGAGGCCCTGGTTGCTGCACTGCAGGCACCGGAAGCGGTGGCTGAGGTGCACCATGTGCATGTGTGGAGCCTGGACGGTCAGCAGCATGTGTTCAGCGCCCATATCAAGTTGGGCTGTGAGCCGCCCATGGAGCAAGTGCGGGGATTGAAAGCCCGCTTCAGTGCGCTGGTGAAGGAATACGGTTTTGCCCATTCCACCATCGAACTGGAATGGCCGGACGAGGTGTGCCGTAACCTGGAGCAGAGTGGTGAAAGGAGTGGATGATGGGGTGTTGTGATCACCAGATAGTGGAAAACTCGGCCCCGGCTTACCAGCGAGTGCTATGGATCGTATTGGCCATTAATGCGGTGATGTTTGTGGTGGAAGCGGCATCGGGGGTGCTGGCGGATTCACGGGCGTTGCAGGCCGATGCACTGGATTTCCTGGGCGATACCGCCACCTATGGGTTAACCCTCTGGGCGCTGGGGCAGTCGATGGCCTGGCGGGTACGTGCCGCGCGCATTAAAGGGATGTCGTTATTGGTAATGGGCGTGATCGTGCTGTCGAACAGCGTTTGGGCGCTGTTGCAGGGCAGTGCGCCACAGGGTGAGCTGATGATGGGGGTGGCCAGTGTGGCGCTGGCGGCCAATGTGATCAGTGCGTTATTGCTACTGCGTCACCGTCAGGGGGATGCCAATATCCGTTCCGCCTGGTTGTGTTCGCGCAACGATGCGCTGGCCAATCTGGCGGTACTGATGTCTGGCAGCCTGGTGTTCTGGCTGGACAGCCGTTGGCCGGACCTGCTGGTGGCCGTGGCGATTGCCGGCCTGTTCACCCACAGTGCCATCTCGATTCTGCGTCAGGCCGGCAGCGAATCGGCGATGGAGAGTCGATGCGAGGGTTGAGTGTGCGATGGGGCTTGGCGGTGAGTGAGCAGGGCGGTACGCTGCATGGCCGTATTGGCGGCGCCGCTGCCAGCCTCCACGGCTTTTCCCTCTGCCATCACGATTGAGACCTATGGATTTCAAACAGGAAGACCTGACCGCTCTGGTCGAACGCACCATGCCGTTTGGTAAATATGCCGGGCGGGTGCTGATTGATCTCCCTGAGCCTTATCTGCTGTGGTTCACCAAAAAAGGCTTTCCGAAGGGCGAGTTGGGGCGGCTGATGGCGCTGGCCTTGATGCTGAAAATGGACGGCACGGAAAACCTGCTGGAACCGTTGCGTAAATAGGCTGTATCCGCTGAATCAAGCAGGTATCCTGAGGCCATTACCCTGTTCAGGAGCCAGCTGTGCCGTTACTCGATGTTGTTGCCAATAATGTGTGGGCGTATTCGGTTCCCCATAGTTTTATGGGGCTACACGTGGGCGCCCGCATGACAGTGGTCAAATTGTCTGCTGGCGGTTTGCTGCTGCATTCCCCGGTGCCGGTGGATGAGCCTCTGGCCCAGGAGCTGGCGGCGTTGGGCGAGGTGACCCACATTGTTTGCCCCAATCTTTTTCACCATGTTTTTGCCGCCGATGTGAAGCAGCGCTATCCGCAGGCGGTGCTGCACGGGCCGGCGAAACTGGCGAGCAAGCGCAAGGATCTGTCGCTGGATGCGGTGCTGTCGGAAACACCACATCCGGACTGGGGCGATGACTTTGAGCTGGTCTTTATTGAAGGCTCCATGTTGCACGAGACGGTGTTCTACCATCAGGCCAGCAAAACCCTGATTGCGGCGGATTTGATTGAAAACTTTCATCAATGCGACCACGGTTTCACCCGCTGGTATTTGAAGCTGGGCGGTTTGTGGAAAGTCCCGGGCTGGCATCCAATGCTGCGCCTGGTGTACCTGAATCGTCGCAAGGCCCGCGCCAGCGTTACCCGTATTCTGGAGTGGCCCTTCGAAAAACTCAGTCTGGCCCACGGTGAGGTGATCACCGACAACGCCCGCAACCAGGTCCGTCATGGGATGGAGTGGTTGTTTTAGAGGCGAGTTAGCGTGGCGGTAAGGGCTTTCTACGAAGCCGCTGTAGGAGCGTCGCTGGCGGCGCGACCTTGCGAAGCAAGGCAATCGACCACAGGGCGAGCAGGCCTTCCAGTGCTCGACAGGTTTTGCTTGCCGGCAAATACGACCTTTTGAATCGCGCCGCCTGTTCGCTCCTATGGCCCTTGAGTGGCCCCGCCCGCCCCCTCCACATTTCTTGCAACTTTTCCCGCTATATTCCCCAACCATCATTACTGGTTTGTGGAATTGCCCATGTCCCGCTGGATTCGCCGTTATCCGAAAACGGCTCTTTCGTTTGTCATTCTGATTGTGTGCTTGCTGCTTGTGGGCTGGCGCTGGGGATTCGCGTCGGCGCCAGCGATTCAGTGGAAAACGGCCACGGTGGAGCGTGGCGATGTGGAAGAGCTGGTCACCGCGCTGGGTACCCTGGAACCGGGGGATTATGTGGACGTGGGGGCGCAGGTCTCCGGCCAGCTGACGCAGCTGCACGTGGATGTGGGGGACAGCGTTGAGCAGGGCCAGTTGCTGGCGGAAATTGATGCGTCGGTACAGCAGACACAGGTCGATGCAGGGTTGGCGGAACTGGAAGCCCTGCGTGCCCAGCGGGAACAGCAGCAGGCGGAGCTGGAGCTGGCCGAGTTGCAGTATCAGCGTCAGCAGCGGCTGCGAGAGGCCAATGCTACCAGCGATGATGCCTTCCAGAGTGCCCGTTCAACGCTGGCCATTACCCGTGCCCAGATCAAGGTACTGAAAGCCCAGATCCGCCAGAAGCAGGCCAGCGTGGAAGGCGACCAGGCCAACCTGGGGTACGCAAAAATCTATGCGCCACGCAGTGGAACCGTGGTCAGCCTGGAGGCCCGTGAAGGGCAGACTCTTAACGCCAACCAAACCACCCCCACGCTGATGCGGATTGCAGATCTGACCACCATGACCATTTCCACTCAGGTGTCCGAGGCCGATGTGGATAGCCTCTCTGCGGGGATGCCGGTGTACTTCAATACCCTGGGCAATGGTGATGTGCGTTATGACAGTACCCTGCGCCAGGTGCTGCCCACCCCGGAAGTGGTCAACAACGTGGTGCTGTACACCGCTGAATTCGATATCGATAACCCGCAAGGCCGACTGATGTCCGGCATGACCGCCCAGGTGTTCTTCGTGGTGGATTCGGCCAGGGATGTTCTGCATGTGCCCGTGGCCGCAGTGAAGCGTGGCGGTCGCGGTCAATGGCAGGTGCAAAGACTGGGCCGCGAAGGCAAGCCACAAAACCAGCCGGTGACAGCAGGCATCAGCAACCGGGTACGCACGGTGATTCAAGATGGCCTGCAGGAAGGTGACATCGTGGTGTTGGGGCAGGCACAGGCCAGCCCGGCAGGTGAGGCCGAAAAAGGCGGGCGCCGTCGCGGTGGGTTGTTCTGATGGCGTTGATCGAACTGACGGGCATCCGCAAGCGCTACCCGGCTGGTGAGCAGGATGTGGAGGTGTTGCACGGCATTGATCTGTCCATCGAGGCCGGGGAATTCGTTGCCATCATGGGCAGCTCCGGCTCCGGTAAATCTACCTTGATGCACATTCTGGGTTGCCTGGATCAACCCAGCGACGGTGCTTACCACTTTGCCGGGCGGGCGGTGACCGACATGGACCACGAGCAACTGGCCTGGTTGCGCCGGGAGATGTTCGGTTTCGTGTTTCAGAGCTATCACCTGATAGGCACTGCCAGTGCCTGGGAAAATGTGGCCTTGCCGGCCATTTATGCGGGGCTGCCCCGGGATGATCGCAAGCAACGGGCGCAGGCTCTGCTCAGTGATCTGGGGCTGCACGACAAACTGGAAAACCGCCCCAACCAATTATCCGGTGGCCAGCAGCAGCGGGTGTCCATTGCCCGTGCCTTGATGAATGGCGGCAAGGTGATTCTCGCCGATGAGCCCACCGGCGCGCTGGACAGTGTCAGTGGCGAGGCGGTGATGGGCCAGCTCAAGGCGCTGGCGGAACAGGGCCACACGGTGATCGTGATTACCCACGATGGGTTGGTGGCCGAGCACGCGGACCGGATAGTGGAAATCCGCGACGGTAACGTGATTGATGATCGCCGTCGCCGCCCGCACCGGGTAGAAGCGGCCCATGCGGTGCCGGAACCGCCACAGGAAAGCCGCTTTCCTGACCTGGGTGAAGTGCTGGAATCGGTGGTAATGGCGTTGCGCTCATTGCACGCCAACTGGCTGCGCACTTTGCTTACCTTGCTTGGCATCGTGATTGGTGTGGGCTCGGTGGTGGTGATGCTGGCCATTGGTCAGGGCGCCAAGGAAGACGTGGTGGCGCGCATTGGCGAGCGCGGCGTGAACTTGCTGGTGATCCGGCCGGACCGGGGTCAGCAGCGTGTTGCCGACGGGGTGATCGCCACCCTGGTGCCGGAGGATGCCGAAGCCCTGAAAGCCCTGCCCAATATTCGCGTTGCCGTGCCGGAAATTTCCGGCAGCGTGACGGCCCGGGCCAACGGCAAGGACATTTCTACCAGCGTGCAGGCAGTGAGTGCCGATTACCCCAGCTTGCGCGACTGGCAGCCGGTGCAAGGGGTGTATTTCAACAGCAGTGATGAAGCCAGCTACGCGCCGGTGGCGGTGATTGGGCAGACAGTGAAAGACAACCTGTTCCCGGACAGTGATCCTTTGGGCCAGTTTTTGTTGCTCGACAGCATCCCGTTTCAGGTTATCGGCGTGATGGGTAGCCAGGGTGCCACCGACTGGGGAGACGATCAGGACGATGTGGTGTTCGTGCCCTTGTCGACCGGCACCCTGCGATTGTTCGGCCAGAATTATCTGCGTTCCATCACCCTGGCAGTGGATGACGTTACCGCCATCGATGAGACCGAAACCGCGGCGGTTAACCTATTGACCCAGCGTCACGGCAAGGAGGATGTGCGGGTTTTCAATATGGCCTCCCTGCTGGACATGGTCTCGGAAACCCAGAACACCCTGACGTTGCTGTTGGGCTCCATCGCGGCGATTTCATTATTGGTGGGGGGGATCGGGGTGATGAACATCATGCTGGTGAGTGTCACCGAGCGTATCCACGAAATCGGTATCCGCATGGCCACCGGCGCTCGTCAGCGCAATATCCTGCAGCAGTTTCTTACCGAAGCGGTGGTGGTGTCTGCGCTGGGCGGGGTGATCGGTGTGGTGATTGGGGTATTGGTGGGCTGGCTGCTGGACGCTTTCGGCATGGCCATTGTGTTCTCGGTACCGGTGATGGTCGCCGCGTTTGTTTGTGCCGCCGGCATCGGTCTGTTGTTTGGCTTTGCCCCCGCGTTGAAGGCCGCGCGTCTGAATCCTGTGGAGGCACTCAGTAATGACTAGGGAACCTCTGAATAACTCCTTGCGTACTCAGTCTTTCAGGCTGGTTCGCAATCTAGGCGCGCTTTTGAAGGTGTATGTCCATCCATCGAAAAAGCGCAACAACGAGTGCGGGCCAGCCTGGAAGACCCGAAGGGCGAGGCCTGAAGCGCACATCTGCCGCGCCTTGCCTCTCGGAAAGGGAACCACCCTGACCATCGAGCCAAGACGTAACAGCTGCACGCTTCAGACCACGCTGAGCATGCAAGGAGTTATTCAGAGGTTCCCTAAGGCAATAAACAGGCTGGTATGGGTGACGGTTTTTGTTCTGTTATCCGGCTGCGCCATGCAGTCCGGGCTGGAGGCGCCCGAACAAAGCATGCCGGCACAATGGCTTAACCAGCAGCAGGCCAGCGAAGCCATGGTGCATCACCCGCAATGGTGGCAGCAGTTCAACAGTGCGGAACTGAATCAATTGGTGGACCAGGCGCTGGCGGCCAATACGGATTTGCTGGCGGCGACGGCGCGGGTCGAGCAGGCGGATGCGCAACTCAGTCAGGCGGGTTCGGCCCTGTTCCCGGCCCTGGGGCTGGGTGCCGGGGGCAGCCGCAGTGGTGTATTCGGCGAAAGCGGTAGCAGTGAAAGCTACAACGCCTCCGTGAGTGCCAGCTACGAGCTGGACCTGTGGGGGCAGCTTCGCAATAGCCGTGATGTGGCGCGGGCCTCCCTGCTGGCCAGCCAGTTCAGTCGCGATACCGTGCAGCTCACCGTGATTGCCAGTGTGGTGAATACCTATCTGCAGGTGCTGTATCTGCAGGACAACCTGGCGCTGTCGGAAGAGAACCTGGCGCTGGCCCAACAAGTGCTGGATGTGGTGCAGGCCAAGGTAGAGAACGGTGCCGTCTCTCCCCAGGATCTGGCCCAGCAGAAAACCGTGGTCGCCAATGTGAAAGCGCAGCTACCGTCCTTGCGTCACCAGCTGCGGCAAAGCCGTTATGCGCTGGCGGTATTGGTGGGAGAAATGCCGCAGGCATTCCAGGTGGGCGGCGGCACCCTGAGCAATCTGCAGCTGCCGGAGATTCAGGCCGGTTTGCCGGATCAGGTGCTGGCCCAGCGCCCGGATATTGCCCAGGCCCAGGCCAGCCTGATGGCGGCGGACTATTCCGTGGCCGCCGCCCGGGCGGACTACTGGCCGTCCATCACGCTCACCGGCAGTGGCGGTTATGCCAGCAGCGCCCTGTCGTCGTTGTTCAATGGCGATGCGCTGTACAGCCTGGGCGTGTCGTTGGCGCAAACCTTGTTCGATGGCGGCGCCCGCAATGCCCGGATCGATCAGAGCAAGGCCGCCTGGCAAGAGCAGGTGGCCAGTTACACCGGCACCTTGCTGGTGGCCCTGCAGGAAGTGGAACAATCGCTGAGTAATGTGCAGGGGCTGGCGGAGCAGCAGCAGTATCGTGAAGAGGCATACCAGCAAGCCGAGGAAGCCTATCGGGTGGCGCAGGTGCGTTATCAGGAAGGCGAAACCGAGCTCACCGACGTGCTCAGCGCGCAAAGCAGCTTTAACAGTGCGCGCCAGAACAGCCTGGATCTGATCTACAACCAGTATCAGTCGCGTATCACCCTGTACCGGGTATTGGGTGAAGGGGGTGAACGGGGTGAAGGGGGCGAGGCGTCTGCGGAACCCTGACGTGCCCCTGGTTTGCCGCTTGACCCGCTAACCGACACAATACGGCGATCGACTCCAGCCTGTCAGGTCGCCCGTGCTGCCGCTTGTTTATCATCCCGAATACAGCTTTCCCTTTCCCGGCAAACACCGTTTTCCCATGGAGAAATTTGCTCGGCTGCATGGCCATCTGCGCAGCCGGGGTATTGCCCATGGCGATAACGAGTTCCGCCCCGGCCGGGCCAAGGCGACACTGTTAAGTCAGGCGCATTGCCCGCAATACGTCTCGGCCATGGTGGACGGGACGCTGGATGCCAGGGCGCTACGGCGCATGGGGTTGCCGTGGAGCGAAGCCTTGATGAAGCGCTCCTGCATTGCGCCCATGGGCACCTTGATGACAGCCCAGCTGGCACTGCAGCAGGGTGTCGCCTGTCATCTGGCCGGCGGCACCCATCACGCCCATTACAATTTCGGTTCCGGTTTCTGCATCTTCAATGATCAGGCGTTTGCGGTGCGCCAGTTGCTGGACCGGGGCGTGGTGAAAAAAGCACTGATGTTTGATTGTGATGTGCATCAGGGCGATGGCACCGCGGCCATGCTGGCCGATGAACCCCGGGCTTTTACCTGCTCCATTCATTGCGAGAAAAATTTTCCGGTGCGCAAGATGAAAAGCGATCTGGATGTGGGGTTGCCGCTGGGTATGACGGATCAGGATTATCTGGACACGGTGTTTGAGACGCTGGATCGATTGCTGGATCTGGTGCAGCCGGATCTGGTTTTTTATGACGCCGGCGTGGATATCTTTCAGCACGATCCGTTGGGGCGCCTGCATATTTCCGAGCAGGGTATCGCCGATCGCGACCGGGGTGTCCTTGCCCGCTGCCGTCAGCGTAACGTTCCTGTGGCCACGGTGATCGGGGGCGGCTACGATGATGATCGTGACGCGCTGGCGCAGCGCCATGCAATCGTTGTTGAAGCTGCGTCTGAAGTACATTCCTTTTTGTAGGAGCGTCGCTGGCGGCGCGAAACAGCAGTCGCGAGTTGCGAGAAGCGAGTCTCGAAAAGCAAAGTTTTAAAGAACGGAAATTTCAGATTTTCGCAACTCGCTTCTCGCAACCCGTATTTCGAATTTGCTATTTCGCACTGCCAGCGACGCTCCTGCAAAGAGCCTGGAGGTTATTGCATGTCCAAAGCCTTGTTGATCATGGCCCATGGCAGCCGCAGTGAAACGGCCAACGACGAGTTTCGTGCGCTGGTGGACACCGTGGCGGAATCTGCCCACGCCGCCGGGCAGGAATACGTGGCCGTGTTGCCCTGTTTTCTCGAGTTGGCGACACCCTCTTTGATCGAAGCGATCCAACAGCTGGAGCATCAGCCGGTGAAAACCGTGCAGCTTTACCCGTTGTTCTTTAACAAGGGCAAGCACGTGGGCAAGGATATTCCGGCACAGATTGAAGAGGCCCGCGAGCGGTTTCCGGATCTGGATATCGAATTGATGCGTTATTTCGGCAGTGCCGCCGGGCTCGCACCGCTGGTGGTGCAGCATCTTCAGGAACAGGAAAACTGACCCGGAACCGGCTGTCATGGATGACATGGAAACTACGCTTCAGCGGATTTTTGCCAGCGAGTCCCGCCGGGTACTGGCGACGCTGATTCGTCTGCTGGGGGATTTCGACCTGGCAGAAGATGCCTTGCAGGAAGCATTTGTCGCTGCCCTGAAGCAATGGCCGGAAGACGGCGTGCCAGACAACCCCCGTGCCTGGCTGGTCTCTGCGGGGCGTTTCAAGGCCATCGATCAGTTACGCCGCCGTGCCCGTTACGACGCGCTATTGCGTGAGCAGGCGGATCACCTTGCCGCCCAGGCGACGGTGGAAATGGAGATTGAGAATGCCGCCATCGAGGATGACCGGCTGCGCCTGATCTTCACCTGTTGCCACCCGGGGCTGGCGCCGCAAGCACAAGTGGCGCTGACATTACGGGAAGTGTGTGGGCTCACCACGGAAGCCATCGCCCGTGCCTTTCTCAGCAAACCCGCCACTGTGGCCCAGCGCATTGTCCGCGCCAAGGGCAAGATCCGCGATGCGAAGATTCCCTACGAGGTGCCGGAAGGCGCAGCATTGGCGGAGCGTCTGCAGTCGGTCCTGCAGGTGATCTATCTGGTGTTCAACGAAGGCTATCTGGCGTCGTCCGGCGAGCAGGCGCTGCGTCATGATCTCAGTGAGGAAGCCATTCGTCTGGCGGAGCTGGTGCTGGCCTTGCTGGCGGAACGCACCGACCAGCCGGACCCGGAATGCCAGGGCCTGCTGGCGCTGATGCTGCTTCACCATGCCCGTCGGGCGACGCGCACGGATGCGCAAGGCGAGCTGGTGTTACTGGAAAACCAGCAGCGCAGTCTCTGGGACCGACAGGAAATCCAGCGCGCGGATCAACTGGTGCGCCAGGCCTTGCTGTCACGGCGCTTTGGGCCTTATACCCTGCAGGCTGCCATTGCGGCAGTGCATGCACAGTCACCCAGCAGTGCGGAGACCGACTGGCAGGAAATCGTCGGGCTCTATGATCTGTTGATGCAGCATATGCCGACGCCCATTGTGGCGCTTAACCGGGCGGCGGCGCTGGCCATGCGTGATGGCCCGGAGGCCGGCTTGCAGGCACTGGAGCCGCTGATGGAGAACAAGGCCCTGAAAGGGTATCACCTGGCCCATGCCGCCCTGGCAGATATGCACCGGCAGTTGGGCCATCAGGACGCGGCGGCTCAGGCCTACACGCAAGCGTTGGCATTGGCGACCCAGCCGGCGGAAAAGCGCTTTCTGCAACAACGGCTTGCGGCCCTTTCCGGGTAGCGGCTTTCTTCACGGGCAGCGGCGTCGTGAAAAAATGGGGTGCGTTGTCGAAAGCGGGGTTTCAGGTTCGACTAGGGCTTGTTAACGCTATCGAGATAACGCCTGCTGGATGCATTTTTTCGTCCAGTGGTGTCAGCCGGTGTGCCGTGTAGTCATTCTACATAAACAGCGGATGGCACTGCTGGGCGGGAAAAGGGACCAGCCCTTCGGGTTGAGCCCCAAAAGCCGTCACTCGTCGTTATTCGTCACTTATTTGGAGTCACCAAACATCA
>NZ_DS989915.1:2681661-2749797 GCF_000155615.1 Alcanivorax sp. DG881
GCTTTTGGGGCTCAACAGGCGTCATCTCGATAGTGTTAACAAGCCCTAATGTGAAAGTGGCCCATAAAGGAGTTGAACATGAGCATTGAAGCAACCATTCAGGACCTTACTCGCCGTTGGCTGAAAGGCGCAGCCGATAATGATGTCGAGGCGATCATGGCCCTCTATCATGCCGATATTCGTTCATTCGATGCGATTCTGGCTATTCAGGTATCTGGCGAGAAAGCGTATCGGACGCATTGGAAAAAGTGCATGGAATCCTGCCCGGCGGAGCCGTTTTTCGAGATGCACGACCTGGTTGTGGAGGCATCCGATTCGCTGGCGGTGTCGCACAGCCTGACCCATTGCGGTGCCACCGTGGAAGGGGAAAAGCAGGGCGGCTGGATGCGCTGTACGCATGTATGGAAACGTGATGGCGACCAGTGGAAGATTGTCCACGAACACTTTTCCTGCCCGTTCAATCCGGAGGACATGTCGCTGATTATGACGTGGCAACCGGAGCACACACCGGTACCTTTTAACTAATAACAAGCCCGGGAGAGAGCACGATGAAATATCTATGTCTGGTGTATTACAACGAAGCGGCGATGCAGGAACGTGGCGACGATCACTGGCAATCGCTTAATCAGGAGTGTCAATCCTACAGCGGCGGCTTGCAGGAGTCCGGGGTGATGCTGGATGGCTCCGCCCTGCAACCGGTGTCCACGGCGACCACGGTGCGTTTGCGCGACGGACAGGTGAGTGTCACCGATGGCCCCTTTGCGGAAACCAAGGAGCAGCTGGCGGGCTTTTACCTGATCGACGCCAATGACCTGAACGATGCGATCCGTGTGGCCAGCCGTATTCCGCCGGCACGCTACGGCAGCATCGAGGTGCGACCGGTGCGCGATATCTACGGTGAGTCGTCGGATGCCGTGCCTTATGCGGGCGCCGTATCGGAAAACGAGAAGGTGACGGACTAAAGCGTTTTTGAAAACGCCCGTCACCCCTGATTTTCTGTGGGAAGTGATGCTTGCATCACGAATAACGTCGGGGCGTGGCCGGTCCTTTCGCGATGCAAGCATCGCTTCCCACAGCCTGACTGTCTTTTTTCAGAGGCTCCCTAAAACTTTGGGGGGCTCAACAGGCGTCATCTCGGTAGTGTTAACAGGTCCTAATCAAAGGTCTTCGCGAACACCAAACCGCCCCACAGCACATTGCGGTCGCCCACGCCTTCTTTCAGTTCGGAGGTGTGGCCGCGCAGGACATAGCTGAGCCGATAGCCGTCGCTGAAGGCATAGGTGTAACCCAACCAGGCTTCGGCGACGCCATGGTTCACTTCGTCGCTGTGGTAGCGCACGTCGCTGTCCCGGAACTGGCCCTGCAGAAATGCATTGTAGGCGCGGCCGACCAGGGCAATGCCACCCCACACATAGTGCTCGTTATCCTCACTGGTGGCGGTGGTGTTGTTGCGCTCGCCGTAGCGGGTCAGCTCCGGGTTGCTCTGCCACCAGGGGCTGCGCAGGCGTCCGGCGCGAAAGCTCAGGCTCCAGCGTGCTTCGGTGAGGTAACCCACGGAGCCTTCCACGGTGCTTTTCACTTCCAGGTTGTCGCTGGAAATGGGCAGGCTCTTCTGCCGTGCCACCGCGTAGCGAGCGGTGGGTTCGCCGCCATCGCTGATCTGGTGATCCCAGCCTTCCGCTTGTTCACTGCCGACGACCTTGTGCACACCATTCTGAATGTTGCCGGCCAGATCCAGCCCCAGGGCGCCCAGTGTCAGGGTGCTGTGCCAGGCCACCTGGTCGTCGGGATTCACCTGCACGCGGCTGCTGGAAAGGTAGATCATGCTGGCGTAGGGGCGGTCGTCGTAGAGGGGCTCGGGCCGCTCTTTCTGTTCCGGGGTGAAGCCGAAAATGCCCGTTTCAAAACTGTGGCCGCGAACCCGGCTCCCGGACAGGCTATTGAGGCCCAGGGCGGTATCGATCCAGCCCAGCGGGGTATCCAGGGAAAGCAGAAAATCCCGTGCCCGGGTGCCGGTGGCGGCCATGCTGAGGCCGTAGGTGTAATCCTGATCACGGGTGCCCGGCACCAGCATGTCGTTATCCAGGGTCAGTGCCCAGCTACCGGTTTCGCGCTCCTGCTGCGGTTGAGGGCGGGATTGGCGTGGGCGCATTTCGGCGAATCCGGGGTCCCCGGCCCGGGCCAGCGGCGAGGCGGTGTCGGACAGGGACGCGGCAGCGGTCAGTCCCGGGCTCGCCAGCATGATGATCGCCAGTAAGCTGGCGACCCGGAAACCGGGGGAAGGAAAAAGGCTGTCGCGTGTGTTCTCTGTCATGGCTCCGTATCCGTCTCACTCCGGAAGCGCGCAAGCGGCTCGCCGGAACTGCAATTCTGTGACGCGTACGGTATGCCCCGCACGCGCATGGTCGGTATCGCGTTGCTGGGCGGTTGTTGCCTGTTTCTACAGAGAGTTGTTGTTCTGCCAGCGGCAGCGGCGCCATTGTCGAGCCGCTGAGTGTTCAATAGGACTAGGATCACCGATGACTGTTCGATGAAACAGTGCGACAGCGTTGGCCATTTAATCGAATTTTTCGATTTATTCGGAACGCGCCCTTATCCGCGGATGACAAGATACCCATCACTGCCGTCTTCTTCGGTCATTGAGCTTCGTTACCCAGGCGGCGTAGCCTCAGTGACATATTCATGAGCTGACGCTCAACAGACAGTGATGATAAGGAGAGCACGGTGGCAGAAGCATATATCGTAGCGGCGGTGCGTACCGCTGGTGGCAAGAAGAACGGTCGGCTGAGCAAGGTACACCCGGCAGATATGGGCGGCCGCGTTATTGATGCAGTGGTCGAGCGCACCGGGGTGGCGCCGGAAAAAATCGACGACGTGATTTTTGGTTGTGTGAGCCAGATCGGCCCGCAGACCTTCAACGTGGCGCGGACTTCTATCATGAGCTCCTGCCTGCCGGAGTCCGTACCGGGTGTCACTATTGACCGTCAGTGCGGCTCCTCCCAGCAGGCAATTCACTTTGCCGCCCAGGCGGTGATGAGTGGCACCCAGGACCTGGTGATTGCCGGCGGGGTGGAATCCATGAGCCAGGTGCCCATCGGTTCTCCGGTGATGGCCGTCAAGGAAATGGGCAACCCGTTTACCGGTGAAATCAGCAAGCGCTATCCGGGCGAAACGTTCAGCCAGTTCCATGGTGCTGAGCGCATGGCGGAGAAATACGGGGTAAGCAAGGCTGAGCTTGACCAGTTCGCCTACGACTCTCACAAACGTGGGGCGGCGGCGACCGAAGCGGGCCGCTTCAAGGATGAAATCATTCCGGTGCCGGTGACCCTGGAAGACGGCTCCCAGGAAGAGCATCTGGTCGATGAAGGAATTCGCTGGGAAGCGGAGCTGGATGCCATCAAGGCGCTGCAGCCGCTGCAGGAAGGGGGCCATATCAGCGCCGCCAACGCCAGCCAGATTACCGATGGCGCCTCGGCGGTGATGATCGCCAGCGAAAAGGCGGTCAAGGAACTGGGCCTGACGCCGCTGGCGCGTATTCACGCCATGGCGGTAGTGGGCTCTGACCCGACCATGGTGCTGGAAGGCCCGATCCCGGCCACCGAAAAAGTGCTCAAGCAGGCCGGCATGACCATGGCGGATATCGACCTGTACGAAGTCAACGAAGCGTTCGGCTCCGTGCCGCTGGCCTGGATGAAGGCGGTGGGTGCGGATTACGAAAAACTGAACGTGAACGGCGGCGCCCAGGCGCTGGGCCACCCGCTGGGGGCCACCGGTTCCAAGCTGATGGGCACGCTGGTGTATGAGCTGAAACGCCGTGGCGGCAAGTACGGTCTGCTGGCCATCTGTGAAGGCCTGGGCACCGCTAACGCGACCATTATCGAAGTGCTGTAAAAGTTGTCGATGAAAGTGAAAAGTGCAAAGTGAAAATGCGGAGGGGCGTGTGGCCGCCCACCTGAAATTCAGCTCCGTTCCTTCGCGTTTTTCAGCTTGAAAAAAAGCCGCCCTGGTTTTCCGGGGCGGCTTTTTTTGGTTCATTGCGGAATGAAGTGATCAGCCAGCTTCAGAGCTTGTCGCATTATCCCGCCCTGGCAACCGCTGGACGCCTGATGCTCGACGACGGACGCTTGCATTCAAAACCTGAACACCTTGGCCGCCAGGCTCTCTGCGCAAAATGCATTACCCGATAGTTGCCTGAATGATGACTCTGAACACCCCTCAAAGGAGAGGCCGCAATAACGACAACCTCTCAGGCTATGGGGTTTTACGTCAGGCATCCGGCGTCTAGCGTTTGGCAAAGTGCCGGGTATTCGCGATAAATCCATCAGACGGCGAAAAGCGAGTCATTCACTCTAATCCGCGAAGAACCTTTTCTAGCGCACGGTTTTATCTGCAGGAGCCATGCCTGCACGGCGAAGGATTCAGTCACGAGTCACGAGTCACGAGTTTCGAGGAGCGAAGTTCAGAACCGGAAGCCCTCTCTTTGGATCTTGGGTTTTGCCTTTCGCAACTCGTCACTCGTATCTCGATACCGTTCCCGCAGCAAGGCAGGGCCGCTTGCAGACAGTCCTCCATGGTGCGCAGGAGAATGTTATTGCCAGCGAATCAACTGAGCCTTTCCACCAGCCAGACCCCGGCCAGTACCATGATGGCCACCGACCCCACCGGCACGAAGACGCGCTTGTACAGCGCTGTATCCCGCGCCAGATAAGCCAGCGGCACAAACAACAACACGATGGCTATCTGCCCCAGCTCCACGCCGATATTGAAGCCCAGCAGCGGCAACACAATGCCGTCCCCCATCAGCCCCAGATCCGCCAGCACTGACGCAAACCCCAGCCCGTGAACCAGGCCGAAGACGAAGGCCATGATCCAGCGTTTCGGGAACAGCCCAGGCAGCAGATTGGCGGCGGCGCCGAGCGCGACGGTGAGGGCGATGGCGGACTCCACCAGCCAGGCGGGCAGGGTAATGATGCCCAGCGTGGCCAGCGCCAGCGTCAGCGAATGGGTGACAGTAAAGGCGGTGACGATGGCCAGGGTCTGGGTCAGGGCGCCATGCATGGTGGGTGCCGGCTGCCAGCCGCCCCGTTGCCACACCAGCACGGCGGGAAACAGCAGGGTGAGCAGGAACAGGATGTGGTCGTAGCCGATCAGGATGTGGTGGATGCCCTGATGCACAAACCCCTGAAAGGCCTGCCATTGCCCTGCACCACTGGTATCGAGATGGTGGCGACGTTGGTTGTCGCTGAACGTCACCGCCAGTTCGACGCCGTCGTGGTTCGACTTGAGCAAGCCGTGGTGGCTGGGGTCCCGGTCGAACAGGAAGCGGTAATGAACGCCCAGTTGTGACGGTGCGGCGGGGCAGTTGCCCTGAAAATGCAGGGCGGCGTAGGTGCCGTCCACATGGTCATTGGCCTGCAAACCGGTGAGCGTGAGAGGGCAGGGTTGGGCTGTTTCCCCTTGCCCCGTCTGCACGGTGAGCATGGGCAGAATTTGCTGGGCCAGTTCGGGTTGGCGGTTACGCAGCTCGCCCCAGGTGATGTTGCCATCGTTGTTGCTGTCCAGGTCGATCACCAGTTGCAGGTCGCGCAGGGCGATATCCCAGCGGCCGGTAATTTGCGGGCTGCTGGAGACGCTGTTCAGGCTTAGGTAGCTGTCGCTGGGTTTATGGGCAAACGCCGGGGCGCAGGCGAGAAGCAGCATCAGTATCAGGCAATGCTTCATGGTTGGGCCTCCGGCCAGTGCGCTTGGAGGGCGGCGTCATGGACGCCGTGGGTGTCGATGAAGTCCCGTGCGGTGGCCTGGGCATCGGCGTTGTCGGCGGCGGTGGCCGCGGCGAGCAACAGGCGCAGGTCGGTGAGCTCCTTTTGCTGCTGCCAGTTGTCCCGGGCCACGGCAAGGGCCTCGGTGGGCGACGGGTCGACCTGCAGCAGGTAGCGGGCATGCTCACGTTGATGCACGGTGCGGCCAGCGAATTCAGCCGCGTCCAGCCGTTGCTGGTAGGCCTGTTGCCACTGCCCGGCCTGCGGGTGCTGGCTGCGCTGGCCGGCGATGGCCAGGCGCAGCAGGGCATTGTCCCGGTCCTGCCAGTTTTTCAGATCCGCAATCACGGCGTCGGGGTGACCTTGCTGTAACCACAGGTCGTTTTGCAGGTAGCGCAAATAGGCATCCTGTGGGGCGAGCGCCAGGGCGGCATCCAGGGCTCGTTGCGCCCGTTCCGGTTCACCCTGCTGAATGGCCATTTCAGCAATCAGGGTCTGCAACCAGACGCTCTGGGTGGTGTCGCTAACCAGTGGACTATCGGCCAGCGACTGCAGGGTGGCGTAGGCGCGCTGATGTTGGTCCGTCATGGCTTGCACACTGGCCTGACATAACACCACCGTCGTCGGTGGCAGGCTGTTGGCCGCGTTGCCACAGGCTTGCCGGGCGGCATCGAACTGGCCCTGAACCCGCTCGATGTTGGCCAGCATCAGCCAGCCCTGGCCCTGATTGGGGTGCTGTTCCAGTAACCGCGTCAGGCGGGTTCGGGCCCGGGTGAACTGGTGGCGTTGTTGCTCGATGTCCGCCCACAGCAGGCTCACCGCCGGGGACGGTGGTTGGGAAAAGGGGGCCAGGGTGCGTTGTGCATAGCCGAGAAAACGCGGGTCGCCCTGCTGGCGACCGTAATCAATCTGGGCGCGGGCCAGACGCAGTGCATCGGCCTCGTTTTGTGGTGGGCTGGCGAGTGTCAGGGCCCGTTGGGAGTCCGACAAGGTGGCCAGCACCGTGTTGTTATTGTCCGGGGTGTAGGGGGCTGCCCCGGTCGTGCTGACCAGTAGCCCCCCGCAGAGAATCAACAGTAAGGCCGCCGGAAACCGGCGGCCTGTTTGGGGGTTAATCCAGGACACTGTTATAGGCATCCTCGTTGCTGTTGGTCTGGTTCCGGAAGCGCAGGTTGTTCACGCTAACCGGGTCGGTGGTGTCACTGGTGGCGGCCAGCTGGGTTTTCACAAAGACCGTGTAGTCCACCGTGGCTTGTGCACGGGGCGGTGGCGGATCGTTGTCATCGTCACCGCCGCAGGCCACAAGCCCGAGGGTCGCCAGCGAAACCGTGGTTGCCAGTAATAAACGCATGATGTCCTCCTGTGATGGGGCGCGGTTACGGCGCGGCGGCCACGTTGTCGGCACCGGGCAGCGGCGTGTTCAGGTACGGAAAGGTGGTCAGGTAGGCGGCCGGGTCGGGCAGGGCGCCGTCATTGACGATGGCACCACCGTTGACCTGACTGTCCTGGGTACCGCAATTACCGATTTCACCACCGGGATCGGCTCCGTTTACATCGGCCCCGCAGAGGAAGCCTTCGGCGGCGGTGAGGGCAATGTCGACCACGTCATCCACAGGGCGTCGGCCATTGGGGAAGCCGGCAAAGTCACCCCCAGCAACACCGAGGTCGACCTGGGCGCCCGCGGCGGTGGCCGGGATGCCGGTATTCAGGCGCAGCATTTCACTGGCGGTTACGGTGGGCAGCTGGGTGACACCGGGGACGCCGGTGAGGAACACAGTGACCAGATCGTTACGCGGGGTTTCCGGGGCGGGAACGCTGAACAGCACATTCACCAGGGCGGGCAGGCTCGGGTTAGTCACATAGGTGGCGAACTGGCCGTCGTCCTTGGGTTCACTGGCGTTGAAGCGGTCCTTGTCGGGCAGGCCGATGACTACCTCGTTCACCAGGGGCGAGCCGAGACGGGATACCTGGGTATAGGCGCCGCCTTTCACGGCCGGGCCTTTGGCATCCGTGCTGGCAGTGGTGCTGGAGCCCTGCGGCGCGGGGTTGATGACACTGGCCTGACGAACGCTGGCGGTGGTCCAGCCACCGATAACGGTGTTGTCGCCGGTCAGGCAGTCCGCCGGGACTTCCAGAGCCAGGCTGGTGACGTTCTTGTCGCCGATGGTGTTGCTGCGTGAATCACGGGCGCCCAGTGGGTCGAGCGCCACCAGGTCGAACACTTCGCCGAGATTCACCACAAAGCCTTCCTGGCGCTGGCCAACGAACACTTTGCCCGGCATCGGGCAGTCGGGAAGGGTTACGTCGTAGATGAAGCTGTCGGCGTAGGTGGCGTAATCGTTGATTGATTTTGTGCCAATGTTGTCCACCGGTTTGGCAAAGGTGTCGTCACCACTGCCGGCGTGGGTGATGTCTTGAACGTTGCCGGTGCGGCGATCGCCGGTGATCATTTTTACGGTGTAACTTTCCAGCACGTTCTGGGCGCTGGTGTCGTTGGCGGTGATGGCGCCGATGTTGATCAACGGTACCGGCACGTCTGTGCCGCCCACATTGACCGTGGCGTTTTTGCGTTCCGTATTGAATTGGAACTGGAAGGTGATGTCTTCCATGGCGTTGCCGTCATTATCGATATGGATTTCGTAAATGGCGTCATCGTCCAGGGAAAAATAATTGGGACCGCCATAGGCATCCTGCAGGGGCAGGTAGTTGGCGATCAGGGTCACATACCCGTCACGGCCGGACTCATAGCTGTTGAACATATAGAAGTCCGTGCCATCGACTTTGGGCATGCCGGTGATGAACGGGGCCTCGCGGTGGCTGGATGCCAGCGCAGTGCTGCTGGCCAGCAGCGCGGCGGCGGTGCAGACCGCAGGCAAGAGAACAGGGCGGCGTAACATACGAACACTCCTTTTATTTGTGTGTCTACGTTACGCAGCAGATCGCCTGGCGGATGCAAAAAATATTTTGTTTTTTTCTGCATCCGGAATGCGTTTTTTCACGTATTACTAACAGGTCATCTGCCATTAAGGAGGTCTACTCAACGGCGCGTCCGGAGAACCTCGTTATGGCAGCAAGGGAAAGCATGCTGGTGGATCAGCTGGCAAAAGTCGCGCAAGGGGACCGCGCGGCTTTTTCCGACCTGTACCAACAAACCAGCCGTGCAGTGTACGGACAGTGCATGCAATTGTTGCGCGATAATGACGAGGCCAATGACGTGCTGCAGGAAACCTATATTCAGGTGTGGCATCACGCCGGTGAATACCATGCGGACCGGGGCTCGGTACTGACGTGGATGATGTCGATCTGTCGGTACCGGGGGCTGGATGCGATACGGCGCCGCCGCAGGGACGTGGAGTTCGATTCGGTGGCGCAGAATCATGCCTGCGAGAAACCCGGGCCCATGCAGAATGCAGGCGACATGGTGGATCGGCAGCGCTTGAGTGATTGTTTGCGCGATCTGGATGAGCGTTATCGAAACAGTATCGAGATGGCCTATTTTCGTGGTTTCACCCATCAGGAACTGGCGGTTGCCATGGGGCAGCCTCTGGGTACCACTAAAAGCTGGGTGCGCCGTGGGCTCAACGTATTGCGTCAGTGTCTGGGTTCATGAAGCCGGATAACCCTGAGCGTAATCATGCGTTGGCGGCGGAATATGTGCTGGGCACCCTGCACGGCGCAGCGCGAAAACGTTTCGAACGGTGGATGATGCTGTCGCCCAAATTGCGGCGGCAGGTGTGGCTGTGGGAGCGGCGGTTGCAACCGTTCAATGAGTCTGCGCCCAGCATGCAGCCGCCGGCCGGTGCCTGGGATGCGCTGGAGCGTCGGTTGTTTTCCGCGCCAGAGACGGCGCCCGAGCCCCATGCCGGTGCCGCTGCCTGGTGGCAGTCGGCGTTGCCCTGGCGCTGGACCACAGGCATTGCCGTGGCGGGGTTGATGGCGTTATTGATCTGGACGCCGGTGCCGCCGAAAGCCCCGGAGAATGCATTGGTGGGCGTGGTGCAGGGGACACAGGCGCAACCATTGTGGGTGTTGAACGCCTCCCGGGGAGACCACAGTCTCACATTGCGTTCATTGCCGCCCACGTTGCCGGCAAGCGATGATCAGGATTATGAGCTGTGGTTGTTGCCAGAATCCGGGGTGCCGATCTCGTTATCGGTATTGCCGACCGAGGGGGCAGAGTTGCGGATCACGCTGAATCATGAGCAGGTGAAACAATTGCTGCAATCCCGTTCCCTGGCGATCAGCCTGGAGCCCCATGGCGGTTCGCCGACGGGGCAGCCCACCGGGCCGGTGGTGTATCAGACTCAGCTTGTGGATTTATAGCAGGGCAGGCGAGCCGGGTGCTGGCCTGCGTTGATGCGGCGTCAGGTGCCGAGTTCGCTTTCGGCGGTTTCCAGCGCTTCCATGGCGTCCAGTAGTTCCCCTTCCAGCGCGTCGTGCTGTTTCTTCAGGCGAGCCTGATCCCCCAGCAGCCCGTTCATTTCGTCCTTGCGGTTTGGGTCGGTGTACAGCGCGTCATCACCCAGCCCGTCTTCCACTGTGGCCAGTTTGTCACTGCACTGGGCCAGTTGTTTTTCCAGGGTTTCCACCTGTTTTTTCAACGGCCGTAACTGCTGGCGCTGTTGGGCGGCTTGCTGGCGGCGGGCCTTGGCGTCCTGGCCATCGCTGGCTTTCTCTTCTTTCACCGGTTTGCCGTCGCGGCGATTTTGTTGCAACCAGCGGGCGTAGTCGTCCAGGTCGCCATCGAAATGGCTGACACCGCCGTTGGCCACTAGGAAAAAGTCGTCCACGGTGGTTTCCAGCAGATGGCGATCGTGGGAGACCATCACCACTGCCCCTTCAAAGGCTTGCAGGGCCAGGGTCAGCGCTTCGCGCATATCCAGGTCCAGGTGGTTGGCGGGCTCATCCAGCAGTAGCAAGGCGGGTTTTTGCTGGACGATCATGGCCAGCGCCAGGCGGGCTTTCTCGCCGCCGGAAAAACGCCCGATGGGGGCAAACACATCATTGCCCTGAAAGCCGAAGCGGCCCAGTTCGCTGCGCAATTGCGATTCGCTCCATTGCGGATAGAACCGTGACAGCATCTGGTAGGGGGTGTCGTTGGCGTCCAGACGATCCACCTGTTGCTGGTGGAAGTAACCGATTTTCAGATCATCGTTTTTTTCAAAGTGGCCGCCCAAGGCGGGCAGTTCGCCCACCAGTGTACGCACCAGGGTAGATTTGCCTGCGCCATTGGGGCCGAGCAGGCCGATGCGGGTTTCCGGACGCAGGCTCAGGTTAACCTGGTCCAGGATCACCGTATCGACGCCGTTATTGCGATAGCCGCACTGCACCGCGTCCAGGTTCTCCATGGGGTTGGGCAGTTTTTCCGGGCTGTGAAAATCAAAACTGAAGCCGGAATCCACATGGGCGGGGGCAATCAGTTCCAGTTTTTCCAGCGCCTTTACCCGGCTCTGGGCCTGCTTGGCCTTGCTGGCTTTTGCCTTGAAGCGGGTAATGAATTTTTGCAGGTGGGCGACCTGGGTTTGCTGCTTGTCATGCATCTTCTGTTGCAGGGCCAGCTTTTCGGCGCGCTCGCGTTCGAAGTCGGAGTAGCCGCCGGTGTACTGCTTCAGGCTGTTATGTTCGATGTGCAGGATCTGGGTGACGATGGCATCCAGGAACGCCCGGTCGTGGGAGATCACCAACAACGCTCCGGGCTGCTGAATCAAATAACTTTGCAGCCAGAGAATGGCATCCAGATCCAGGTGGTTGGTGGGCTCATCGAGAAGCAACAGGTCCGCGTCGCTCATCAGTACCTGGGCCAGGTTCAGGCGCATGCGCCAGCCGCCGGAAAAACTGGAGACGGGCTGTTGCTGTTGGGCTTCACTAAAGCCCAGGCCGGCCAGCAGGATGGCGGCGTTGGCCGGTTGCTGCCAGGCGTGCAGGGCGTCCAGCTCGCCGTGGGTCAGGGCAATGGCGTGGTTGTCGCCGGCCTGTTCGGCGGCCGCCAGTTTGCGCTCGGCGGCACGCAGGGCGTGGTGGCCGTCCAGCACATACTCGATGGCGGGCTGTTCCAGCGCGGGGACTTCCTGGGCCATCATGGCCAGGCGCCAGTCGGCAGGCAGGTTGAGGTTGCCGCCGTCGCTCTCCAGCTCGCCCATGATAAGCTTGAACAGCGAACTCTTGCCGCTGCCATTACGGCCCACCAGACCTACGCGCCAGCCCTTGTGCAGGACCAGGTTGGCATCTTCCAGCAGCAGGTCGGGGCCGCGGCGAAGGTTGATATGTTCGAGAGACAGCATGGTGAGCCTATTTTCAAGACAGTGGCCTGCGTGCCGTGACAGGCGTGCAGGAAACCGGCGCAGTGTAAGCGATGGCCTGTTCAAGCACCAACCTGCCCGGGGAGGTGAACCAGGGGATGCCTGTGAATGATGAGATGAAAGCGGATCTGTGGCGTTTTGCGCTGGGGCGCTGGCAGGACAAGCGGTTCGAGAAAGCCTGCCTGCATCTGCAGGACGACTATCAGGTGCCGGTGTCGCTGCTGCTGTGCGGCTTGTGGCTGGCGGCGTCGGGCAAGCAGCCGGATGCCCGGACGGGTCGACGGTTGGCGGAGCTGGCGGAGCAGTTCGAAGCGGATTATCTGCGCCCGCTGCGCCAGGTTCGCCGCAAGGCTGCACAGGATGACCGCTTGCCCGAGTTCAAACGCCAACTCCAGCAGGTGGAGCTGGAGGGCGAGCGCTGGTTGCTGACCACCCTGCCTTCTTTGTGCGAGAACCTGTTGCCGGCAGGCAAGCCGGTGGACCCGATGGGCTGGTTGCTGGTGCTGATTCCGGAAACGGCGCAGTGTGAGGGATTGCAGGAAGGGCTGAGCCGCCTGGCCGAGTTGAAAGTGGAAAGTTGAAAGGCGCGAGCTGGGCAGGGCGGGATTCGAATCAGGCTGTCGTCGCGCCGCAATATAGGCAAAGACATTGATGCGGTCAGCAATAAGGAGCCGTGGCGCGGTGAGGGCGTTAACGATTTGGCACAAATGCCTGGCGCGCTTTTGAACTTTCAACTTTGAACTTTCCCCCCTCCGCTGCCATTCTTCCTGTCCACGTTTTATTCGGACCTTTCCATGAGCACCGACCTGGATTTTGATCGCGACCACCTCTGGCATCCTTATACGTCTACCTCGAAACCCCTGCCCACTTTTCCCGTGGCCAGTGCCGCCGGGGTGAGGCTGACGCTGGACGACGGGCGTGAATTAGTGGACGGCATGTCGTCCTGGTGGGCGGCGGTGCATGGCTATAACCACCCGGTGTTGAACCAGGCGGCCAAGGACCAGATCGACCGTATGGCTCATGTGATGTTCGGCGGGCTGACCCACGAACCGGCGGTGGAGCTGGGTAAAAAGCTGGTGGCGTTGACGCCGGATCCTTTGGAGAAAGTGTTTCTGGCTGACAGCGGCTCGGTGTCCGTGGAAGTGGCGATCAAGATGGCGCTGCAGTACTGGCTGAGCCAGGGGTACACCGGCAAGGACAAATTGCTGGCCCTGCGCAACGGCTATCACGGCGATACCTTCGGTGCCATGGCGGCCTGTGACCCGGTCAACGGCATGCATTCGCTGTTCAGTGGTGTGCTGGCCAAACATTATTTTGCCGACGCGCCGCAGTGCCCCTATGACAGTGATTTCGATACGGCGGATCTGGATTCCATCCAGCAGATGCTGGCGGCTCATCATCAGGAGATCGCCGCCGTGATTCTGGAGCCGGTGGTGCAGGGCGCGGGTGGCATGCGCATTTATCATCCTGTCTATCTGAAAGCCGTGCGCGCCTTGTGTGACGAATACGGTGTATTGCTGATCTTTGATGAGATCGCTACCGGGTTTGGTCGCACCGGAAAAATGTTTGCGCTGGAGCATGCGGATGTGTGCCCGGATATCCTGTGCCTGGGCAAGGCGATTACCGGGGGCTACATGACCCTGGCGGCCACGTTATGCACCGATCAGGTAGCCGCGGGTATTTGTGACGGGGAGGCCGGAGTGTTGATGCACGGGCCGACGTTTATGGGTAACCCGCTGGCCTGCGCCGTGGCCAACGCCAGCATTCAGCTGCTGCTGGATTCCGGCTGGCAGGAAAAAGTCGCCGCCATCGAGGCCCAGCTCAAGAAAGAGCTGCTGCCTCTCAAGGACCTCTCCTGCGTGGCTGATGCCCGGGTGTTGGGCGCCATCGGCGTGATGGAGATGAAAGAACCGGTGGCCATGGAGCAGGTGCAGGCGCGTTTTGTGGAGCTGGGCGTATGGATTCGTCCGTTCGGCAAACTGGTCTACATTATGCCGCCCTTCGTGATTGAGCCGGAGGATTTAAGCAAGCTCACCGGAGCGATGCGGGATTTGGCGGAGGGCAGTTGACGTTAAGACCTAACTTTCTACAAACCGCTGTAGAGTTCCCTTCCAGGGGACGAACCTCGCGAAGCGAGGCGACAAGAGCTTTCACCTGCCGCACTGTCATGAGTCGATCTAGAACCTGATCGCCCTGTGAGCAATTCCGCGTTTACACGCGGTTCGTCCCCTGGAAGGGAACTCCTACAGGTGGTTTACCGAAACCCCGGCATGGTCTGTATCAGGTGTCGTTGCACCTCCAGCCACTCGCCGATTAGCCGCCAGTGTTGCTGGTCTTCAAGGTGGCGGGAGACGGCGGCATCCATGATGCCTTCCCCTTGGCTCATGGCTTGCACGTAGAGCTGGGTATCACGCAGGGTCACCAGGTAGGGAATTTTCAGGCTGGACAGAAACTGGCGCAGGGCTTCGTACATTTTTGTGCGAGTGCGCGCCCGGTTTGCGATCACGGCTAGCCGGCGGGGACGCCGTCGATAGCTGGGGGTAAGCATGACGCTTTGCAGAAACCGGGTAGTGGCGCGGATATCAATGGGGCTGGGCAGCACAGGAACCAGAACCACCTGGGAGAGTCGTAACAGGTGATCCAGCTGGTGCGGATCCAGCCCGGCAGGGGAATCGATGATCACCAGGTTGCCGGCCTGGTCCAGACGTTGTTGCAGACGGCCCAGGGAAACCGGTTCGCCGGCAGGCCAGCCGAGGGTTTGAATGGTGGGTGACTTGCGCATTTTCAGCCACTGGGTGGCAGACTGTTGCGGGTCCAGGTCCATCAGGCATACCGGACGCCCCAAGGCCTCGAAGTAGCAGGCCAGATTGGTGGCGATGGTGGTTTTGCCGCAACCCCCTTTGCTGTTTGCGACCAGAATCACCAAACGCGATGCGTGGGGACGATGCTGGGAGCCGATCCCCGTGGATGGGCTGTTCTGTGCGCTGTTCATACCGTTTCTTTATGGTTATTTCGTATGATTCTACCTGCCCCTAATGCCGGTGCGGTGACTGTCGGAAGAAAGGGTGATTGTGCTCACAAATTCAACACTACCGCAAAAGTGGCACAAGTGATGTAAATTGTGATGTTATTTTGCTCCCACCGGGAACTCGATCCCGTGAAGAGGCTCAATACAGGGGAATCCGGCATTATGCGTTTCTTGCTCATTATTGTGGTGCTGCTGCTGGCAGTGCTGGCGGCATTGTTTATCGTGCCGCTGGGTGGCGGTAAGCCACTGTTGGACTGGCAGCATGTGGAACAGAACTGGCAACAGCCGGAAAAATTGTTCGATGGGAGCCTGTCTCCCTGGCTGGAAAAAAAGGGAGACACGGAGCTGTATCGCTGGCGTGACCCCGATGGAAACTGGCAGTATGGCCAGATTCCGCCGCCGGGTGTGTCGGCGGAACCCATTACGGTAAAGGCTCCGGACACCATCAGCGCGGAAGAGATGCGCGGTGGTAAGGGGCTTGAAGAGACACAACAGAAACAATAACAGTAAGCCAATTGGAGGCAGAATGAAGAAATTGGGAATCGTGCTGGCAGGAACTGTCTTGCTGGCAGCGTGTGGTCAGGAAAACGCAGAAGTGAAAACGGACGACCAGAAAGCGTCCTACGCTTTGGGTTTCCGCAGTGCCGAACAGATGCGCAGCCTGGAAAACCTGGACCTGGATGCCATGGTTGCAGGCCTGCGTGATGGCTTCGACGAGAAGGGCGAATCCCGCCTGGGTGATGAAGATCTGGATCAGCTGATTCGTGATTTTCAGGGTCGCATGATGGCTGCTCAGCAGAAGAAGGTTGAGGAAGAAGCCGGCAAGAACCTGGAAGCCAGCGAAAAATTCCTGGCGGACAATGCTGAACGTGACGGCGTGACCGTTACCGACAGCGGCATGCAGTACGAAGTGCTGGCCTCCGGTGAAGAAGGGGCGGCGTCTCCGACCCTGAACGACACCGTGGAAGTGCACTACCACGGCACCCTGCCCGACGGCACTGTGTTCGACAGCTCTGTAGAGCGTGAGCAGCCTGCTACCTTCGGCCTGCAGCAGATCATTCCGGGCTGGCAGGAAGCGCTGCCGATGATGAAGGAAGGCGACAAGTGGAAAATCGTTCTGCCGCCGTCACTGGCCTACGGTGAGCAAGGCGCGGGTGGCGACATCGGCCCGAACCAGGTGCTGATTTTTGAAATTGAGCTGCTGGATGTGAAAGGCAGTGGTGATGAGGCAAGCGCCGACGAGGAATAAATCCCGTCGTCTTATGCTTCAACAAAAAGGGCGCCTTCGGGCGCCCTTTTTGGTTTGTGAGCATTTCTGCAAGGCCGCAGCGGAGCAACGACCCAGATGCGAGTTGTGAGAAGTGAGTTTCGAAAACCAAAACCCCACTCACGGATTTTGCCTTTCGAAACTCGCTCCTCGTGACTCGCTTTTCTGCCAAGCCGGTTCGCGCCTCATACTCGCAGAGCACAGAGAGCGGCGCTCCTACGTTTAACCTTGAAGCGCGGAGCACGGCGGCTGCTGTTGCACGCCATGCATTGCTTCGTGTTGCAGCTTGTAGCTTGCCGCTGCCTTTAGTGCGTCGCCTGCTGCCGCGGCGGTTCTTGTTGATGAATGCTGAGAATCAGCTGGTCTTCCAGGGCAAAGCGCTCTTCCAGGGTTTCCATCAGTGCACTGATGCGCTGGGGTAGCACCTTGCGCTGGGCCAGGCACTGGTTGGGGTGTTCGAAGTCTTCATTGAAGGCCAGTGCGGCATCGGTGGAGCTGTCCAGCTTCTGCATAATCTGCCGGGTCAGTGCCGGGTTCTCCCGGTGGAAGTGGCGGGCTTCGTTAACCAGTTCCCGATATACCTCGAAATAGCCGGCACTGATGTAGTCCATCAGCAGCTGACAGAATCGCTGTACCTGCCGGTGCATGGGTTGCGGGTTGTCGTACGGTTGGGGGGTAGAAAGGCCTTTCAGGCCCTGCATGGTGCACAGCAGCACAATCAGCTGTTGGCGTTCATCCAGCCAGGCCTGAACCAGTGCTTCGATACGTTGCCATTGAGCCAGTGCTGCAGATGTGGAACTCGCCATTGTGTTCCCTCCTTAGTGAATGGCTGAGACTGCCTTGGGCCGGGGGTACGAACGGTGCCGTACAAGCGGACGTCTGATTCTTCAGCAGGGCTATCGAGACTAGGATGGAGCGTGGCGAGGGCGCAATGGGCAGAAAGTGACCTTTTTGCGGAGTGGGCAGAAACAGTGGAAAAAACAGCGTGGCGTCAGCCACTTGCTGATAAAGACGGATTTTTCATAAGGCAGGGGCTTTTAGTGCTTTGTAACGGCAGGCGTGAAGCGTGCAGCCTGTTGCGGCTCTTACAGATATTGCGCCACCCAGGGCCACAGCCAGGGCAGTGCTATGGCGGTGACCAGTCCACACAGACCCAGCGCCAGGCCCGCAAAGGCGCCGGCTTTCTCGCCGTATTCGAAGGCTCTGGCGGTACCGATGGCATGGGCCACCAGCCCCAGTGCAAAGCCTTTTACCCGGTGGTCGGTGACTTTAAGCAGCCGGAAAATGGGGCCGGCGGAAAGCGCGCCGACAATGCCGGTGATGGCCACGGCGCCGGCCGCCAGCGACACGTAGCCGCCGGTGGATTTCACCACTTCCACGGCAATTGGCGTGGTGATGGATTTGGGCGCCAGGGAGCCTACGACTTCCGCGGGCGCACCCAGCCACCAGGCCAGTCCCACCGCGATGGCGGCTGAGATGAAGGCGCCGAGAATGGTGGCGATCACAATGGGGGTAAGCACGCTGCGCACGGTGTGCAGTTGCCGATATAACGGCCAGGCCAGGGCAACCGTGGCCGGGCCCAGCAAAAAGGCAATGATCTGTGTCTGGTCGCGGTATTCCTCGTAGTCCACATTCACCAGCGGCAACACGATGATCACCGGAATGGAGGCCACCAGAAACGGGTGGAAAATGGGCAGGCTGTTGCTGCGGCCGTAGATCCAGAGAGCGAAACGGTAGCTGGCCAGTGTCAGCAGCACGCCAAACAGGGGCGTGTGCACCAGCCCGGCAAGGTTGTCCAGGTTAGCCGGCATGGTCGTCTCCACGGTGGCTTCCGGTGGCTTCCTGGTGTTTGCCGCCCAGCAGCTTTTTCAGCATCAGGGTGACCACGATCATGCTGAGCAGGGTGCCCAGCACCACCGCCACGCCCAGTGCCAGGGCGTACTCTTCGTAACGGTGCCATTGCAGCACAATGCCGACCCCGAGGGGGAAAATCAGCAGGCTGATGTGCTTGATCAGGGCGCCGGCGGCCGGGGCCACCCGCTGTGTGAACGGGGCTTCCAGCAATAGTGCCAGCAGCAACAGCACCATGCCGACCACGGAGGCGGGCAGAGGGATGCCGGTGAGGCGAATAATCACTTCACCGAAAAACTGGAACAGTAGCAGGATCAGCAGACCATCGATCATGGCGGGCTCAGCGGGGCAACGGGCGGAACATCTGAATCAGGGCGACGATCAGCAGGCCGGCAAACACCACCATGGACCAGGCGGGCAGGCTCAGGCCGAGAAAGGACCAGTCCATTTCGGCGCACTCGCCGGAACCGGCCAGCACTTGCTGGAGCACATTCTGCAGGGGAAATACGTCGAGCATGTAGTCCAGCCCGGGGCCGCAGGCGGGCACCTGATCCGCCGGCAGGTTCTGCAGCCAGATGTGGCGCGCGGCCACGGCGCCGCCACCGAGGGCAGCCAGGGCGGTCAGCGCGCCGTAGAGGCGCACGCCCACGCCTTTCGGGCCGTGCAGGCTGGCGATCAGCAGGATCACGGCTGCGGCGATCACGCCCACGCGCTGGAAAATACACAGCGGGCAGGGTTCCAGTCCATCCACGTGTTGCAGGTAAAGGGCGCCGGCCATGGCGGCCAGACAGGCAAGAAACGCGAGGATGTTCAGCGGGCGTGGAGCAGGAATGAAGGACGGCATGGGGCGGCTCTTTTCGTCGGGGACCGGCGAAGGGTAGGCAAAAGCGCCGGTGGCGGCAAGGGGGAAAGAGGGCGGATGCTTAACGTACGGTGTCGGGTGTGGAAAGCACAGGAAGCGGTGCTGACAGCACTGCTCCCACCAGGCAGGAGAGAGGCCGCTCCTTGTGCGGATCCGCGTCAGGCCTGTTTGGCGTTTTTCTGCTGCAGGTTGCGGTCGTGCCAGGCGTCGATGCCGGCTTGCCAACCGTCAAACCACCATTGCGTCAGCGGGGCATCCGTATAGGGGCAGCGGTTGCTATCGCCGCCGGACATCCCCCACATGCAGCCCTGATTGTACGCTTTTTCGCACTGCTCCCGGTCTGGAGACATGCCCTTGCTCCTTGTCACGTTCCATTGAGAGTAGCACTACGGTGCTATTTGCATAGCGTGCGAGTCCGCATTTTTGTTGTGCAAATGCAGCAAGCGCGATCCGTGTGCAGTGTTAGCGGTGGGCTATGCAACGGAATGTGTCGCAGTGCAACGTGACGTTGAGGCGGGCGGTGCATGTCAGGGGCAGCATTGGGGAGTGAAGGGGTCGGCAGCGGTTCCCGCGGGGGAGGGAGCCGCTGCCGGCTGTTTGCCGGTCAGTCGCGGAAGTAATCGGCCAGGTAATCCTCGAAGGATTGCTGATCGGCCGCTTCGCCGGCGGCCTGTTCGGCCAGGCTGTCTGCCGCCAGTGCTTCCAGGCGCTGGTTGGTGTCGTCGCAGCGCTGGCGGGACAGGAAGTGGTCGCGGTGGGCCAGGGCCTGATCCATGGCGAACTGGAAGAAGCCCTGATTGCGACTTTCCAGTGTTGCCAGAATCCGCGCGGACGGGGTGGTGTCCGGGTTATCCACTTTTTCCTGCTGGTGCGCCAGTGCCTCGGCATAGTTGGTGCCGCCATGGGCGCGGTCAAACAGTTCGGCAATGGGCTGCATCTGTTCCAGCTTTTCCGTGGCCCAGTCTTTCAGGCTCACCGACTTGCCCCAGTTGCAGAGCTGGGTGGCGGTGTTGCGGCCGTCGTAGACCACCTTGCGCAGGTTTTCCTTGCTGGCATGCAGGTCGCATTTTTCCAGTTGCGGCGATTCACGCAGCAGGCAATAGGTGGCGAACAGGTCCAGGAAACGGATTTCCTGCTGGTTGATGCCCACCGGCTCGAACGGGTTGAGGTCCAGCGCGCGGATTTCGATGTATTCCACGCCACGTTCCTGCAATGCCGTGGTGGGGCGCTCGCCCGGGTTGATGGTGCGCTTGGGCCGAATGGACGAGTAGTACTCGTTCTCGATCTGCAGAATATTGGTGTTGAGCTGGCGGTAGTCGTCTCCCACCTTGACGCCGATTTTCTCGTAGGCCGGTTCCGGCGTCTTGATGGCATGGGTGAGGGTGCTGACGTACTCATCCAGATTGTTGTAGCTGATCGCCAGGGAAGACTGGGCATTGTTCTGGTAGCCCAGATCGCTCATGCGCAGGCTGGTGGCCTGGGGGCGATACAGGGAGTGGTCAAAACGCTCCAGCAAATCGTGCTCGCGGCCGGCCAGGAAAGAGGCACACAGTGCCGGGGAGGCGCCGAACAGGTACACCAGCAACCAGGAGTAGCGCTGGAAATTGCGAGTCAGGTCGAAGTAGCGACGGGAAATGTAATCCTGCAGCGGCGCGCTGTCGCCTTCCAGTTGCTGATTGAGTTTCCAGAATTCTTCCGGGTAGGAAAAGTTGTAATGAATCCCGGCGATGGTTTGCATCTTGCGGCCGTAACGATGGCCAAGCCCTTCCCGGTAGACGGTTTTCATGCGGCCCACATTGGCGCTGCCGTATTGCGCCACGGGTACATCACTGTCCTTGCCGATCATGCAGGGCATGGAATTGACCCACAGCACTTCATCACCGATGTGGCTGTACACGTAGCGGTGGAGCTGTTCGAGAAACTCGATGGGCTTGTGCAGCTCGGTGCTGGGTGGGGTAATGAATTCCAGCAGCGCTTCGGAATAATCCGTGGTGATGTAGGGGTGCGTCAGTGCGGAGCCCAGCGCCTTGGGATGCGGGGTTTGCGCAAGGGTGCCATTGGTGGTGATGCGCAGGCTTTCTTTCTCGATGCCGCGACGGATACCAGCCAGGGTGGCGGCGGCATCTGAATCCAGCAGGGCATGAATTCTCTGTTCAAGATGCTTCATGGTTGGGGCCTGTCGTGCGGCCGCCCGGGTGTGGGGCTGGCCGCGGGTGTGACGGAATTCCGACAATCATGGGGCAATAGAATGACGCTGAGAAGTCACTCCGCTCAGGAGCGCTTCTTGCTGTCCTTCTTTTGCTTCTCTTCCTTGGCCTTGGCAAACAGGTCGGCGAAGGTGCCGCCGCCGCCCTGGGGCTGGCCACCGGCGCGTTGACCGCCGCCGTTACCACCGCCACCGCGGCGTTGGTTATTGCCTTTATTGGCCTGATTGGCGCGGTTGCTGGTGGGGCGCTGGCCACCGGTTTTTTCGGTGGGCTGGTCGTCCATGCGCATGGTCAGGCTGATGCGTTTGCGATCCAGATCCACGTCCAGCACTTTCACTTTGACGATATCGCCGGGGGCGACCACCTGATGGGGGTCTTCCACGAACTTGTCGGCCAGCGCGGAGACATGCACCAGGCCATCCTGGTGAACGCCGATATCCACGAAGGCGCCGAAGTTGGTCACGTTGGTGACGGTGCCTTCCAGGATCATGCTTTGTTTCAGATCCTTGAGGGTTTCCACTCCTTCCTTGAGTGCCGCCGCCTTGAATTCCGGGCGCGGGTCACGGCCGGGTTTTTCCAGCTCGCTGAGGATGTCAGTGACGGTGGGCAGGCCGAAGTTGTCGTCGGTGAATTCGGCGGCGTTGACCTTCTTCAGGAAGGGCACATCACCCACCAGATCCTTCAACGGGCGACCATGCTTGCCGGCGATTTTTTCCACCACCGGGTAGGCTTCCGGGTGCACTGAGGAACTGTCCAGCGGGTTCTCGCCGTTCATGATGCGCAGGAAGCCGGCGGCCTGTTCAAACGTTTTGTCGCCCAGACGCGGCACCAGTTTCAGGTTGGCGCGGCTGGCAAAGGCGCCATTCTTTTCCCGGAAGGTAACGATGTTGCCGGCGATGGTGCTGTTAAGGCCGGCAATGCGGGCCAGCAGCGGGGCGCTGGCGGTGTTCACGTCCACGCCCACGGAGTTCACACAGTCTTCCACCACGGTATCCAGCGAGCGGGACAGTTTTACCTGGCTCACGTCGTGCTGGTACTGGCCCACGCCGATGGCTTTCGGATCGATCTTCACCAGCTCGGCCAGCGGATCCTGCAGGCGGCGGGCAATGGAGACGGCGCCACGGAAGGACACGTCGAGTTCCGGGAATTCCCGGGCGGCCAGTTCCGAGGCGGAATACACGGATGCGCCGGCTTCGGAAACGATGATTTTCTGGATCGGCTGGTCTTTGAGCAGCTTGACCACTTCGCCGGCCAGCTTGTCGGTTTCCCGGCTGGCGGTGCCATTACCGATGGCGATCAATTCCACGCCATGCTGTTTGCTCAGGGCAGCCAGTTTGCTGAGGGACTGGTCCCACTGCTTTTTCGGCTGGTGCGGGAACACGGTGGTGTGCTCCAGCAGCTTGCCGGTGGCATCCACGACCACCACTTTCACCCCGGTACGCAGACCCGGATCCAGACCCATGGTGCACTTGGGGCCGGCGGGGGAGGCCATCAGCAGGCTTTTCAGGTTACGGGCAAACACCTGAATGGCTTCCTCTTCACCCATTTCCCGCACCCGGCCGAGCAGCTCGGTTTCCAGATGGGTATTGAGCTTGATCTTCCAGGTCCAGCGCATCACTTCCTTGAGCCAGTCATCGGCGGCGCGGCCGGCGTGCTGCCAGTCGGCCACGGCGGTGACCATGGCTTCGCAGGGATGCGGCTGGGCATTCTCCAGCTCTTCCGGCAGCACCATGGAGACATGCAGGATGCCTTCATTGCGGCCCCGGAACAGGGCGAGGGCGCGGTGGCTGGGGATGCTTTTAAGGGTTTCGCTGTGGTCGAAATAGTCGCTGAACTTGGCGCCGTCTTTTTCCTTGCCGTCGACGACTTTGGCCTGGATGTGGCCCTTGTCCCAGAGGAAGGTGCGCAGGCGGGTGAGCAGCTCGGCGTCTTCGGCGAAGCGCTCCATGAGGATCTGTTTGGCACCGTCCAGGGCGTCCTTGGCGGTGGCAATCTTGTGTTCCTCGTTCAGGCAGCCGGCGGCCAGTGCTTCCGGCTCCTGGGTAGGATCATTCATCAGGCTGTCTGCCAGCGGCTCCAGACCGGCTTCGCGGGCAATCTGGGCGCGGGTGCGACGCTTGGGCTTGTAGGGCAGGTAGAGATCTTCCAGCCGGGTCTTGGTGTCGGCAGCCTTGATCGCCTTTTCCAGTTCCGGGGTGAGCTTTTCCTGTTCGGTGATGCTTTTCAGGATGGCCTCACGGCGCTCTTCCATCTCGCGCAGATAACGCAGCCGTTCTTCCAGGTTACGCAACTGGGTGTCGTCCAGACCGCCAGTTACCTCTTTACGGTAACGGGCGATAAAGGGGACGGTGGAGCCTTCGTCGAGCAGTGCGACGGCGGCGTTGACCTGGCGTTCCTGGCAACCGATTTCTTCGGCAATAATCTGTTCGATACTACGCATGAGATGTCCTGACGGCGTGCGGCCTGCGAGCGTATTGCCGGCAAGCGTTCTTCAAATACAAAACGACCGGAATCATAGGGAATGAATCCGGTCGTTGATAGATTGACTTGTAAAAGCGGCTGTGGCTGTGGCGCAGGTCATGGACGTTCGGTTACCGCGCACGACAGGCCGCGGACGACGACTCAGCCCAGCGCTTCATTGATCTTGGCGACCAGTTCCGATTCCACCGGCGGTTTCACCACATAGCCGAATGCGCCCTGGCGTTCGCCCCAGACCTTGTCGGTTTCCTGGTCCTTGGTGGTGACCAGAATCACCGGAATGCTTTCTGTGGCAGGGTCGCGGGTGATCTTGCGAGTGGCCTGGAAGCCATTCAGTTCCGGCATCACCACATCCATCAGGATCAGGTCGGGCTGTTCCTGACGGGCTTTTTCTATCCCTTCCATGCCGTTGGTGGCGGTGACGACATCATGGCCCTGACCCTGGACAATCTTAACCAGATTGGTCAGCTGGGTCGGGGAATCGTCCACCACAAGAATTTTGGCCATGTTGCTCTCCTCAAGCCGCTATTGATCCCAGACGGCTGTATTTTTATATGTGTCTCGATCCAATCGCGAATCATACCAGCGACGGCTTAAAAGGTAAGCTGTCGAATTGTGGCACATGGGTGCCGCAATGGGGCAGCTTACCGGGTAAACGTGTGGGCGCTGCGCCGCCCCCAGAGCAGAATGGGCAACACAATCAGGGCGGTGACCAGCGTCCAGCGGGCCAGTGCCCAGAAACTGTTGGCCAGCAGGTCGCCGTGATGCCCGGCCAGCGGTGCCAGCGCGGCAATGACAAGGCTGCCGATCCCGGTCAGCAGCAGCCAGCGCGGTGCCAAGGCCAGTGCCTGCTGCCGGCGGCGGAACAGGCACCACAGAAAGGCCAGCCCCAGCCCCAGCATCAACAGCCAGAGTAGCCCGGCGGGGGCGAGCAGCAGCAGGCTGGCGTCTTCACTGGCGGCTGCCTTGAGCAGGGGCAGGTTGCCTAACACGTTTAGTAGCAGGAAGGGGCCGAGCAGCATGGCCCACCACAGATTGCCGCCCAGGCCCTGAGGGCCGGGTTGCTGGCGGTGGTGGACGGGATCAAAGCGCCAGACGCGCTGCAGCAGTGTGCCCCAGTTGTGCGGCGCCAGGTTGCGGCCGAGTCCATGGAAGCGGTCGCGCTGTTCCTCGATCAGCATCAGCATGGCGGGCACTACCAGCAGGATCAGCCCGGTGCCGAACAGCAGGCCGAACACCAGGCTCACGGCCATGGGCTTGAGGAACTGGGCCTGCAGTGAGCTTTCGAACAGGATCGGCGTGAGGCCGGCTACCGTGGTGATCGAGGTCAGCAGCACGGCACGCAGGCGGCGCACACAGGCTTCGGTGATTGCCTGGAAGCGTTCCATGCCTTCGGCGACCAGCTGTTGATAGAAACTCACCAACACGATGGAGTCGTTGACGATAATCCCGGACAGGCCGAACAGGCCCATGGCCGAGAACATGGAGAACTTGATGCCGAACGGGGCCGTGAAGATATGCCCGATCACTGCGCCGGTGAGGCCGAAGAATATCGCCACCATGATCGCTATTGGCCAGGAGTAGGAGCTGAATACCCAGGCCAGCACGATATAGATAATCGCCAGCCCGAGCAGGGCGCCGGTGGCCAGATCCCGCAGGTTTTCCGCCTGTTCCTGGAGTTTGCCCTCGTAGCCCACGCCGATGCCGTAGCGGCTTTTCAGTTCCGGCAGGATGCCTTCGTTAAGGGTGGCGATGATCTCGTTGGCGTTGCCCTGTTCGGGATCCAGGTCGGCGTACACGGTGGCGGCCAATTCGCCGTCGACCCGGCGCAGCAGGTCCACGCCCTTGCGGGCGTCAAACGTGACCACGTCGCGTAGCGGAATGGCTTCGCCCTGATTGGTGATGATGGGCAGGCGCTCGAGGGCGCTGAAGCGGCGGCGCTCGCTGTCTGGCAGCATCACCCGCACTTCCACTTCTTCGTCTTCCTCGTTGTAGAGCTGCGCCAGACTGCCGTCGAAGGCGCCCCGTAGCTGGCTGGCCACTTCGCTGAGGGTCAACCCCAGGGCGCGACCCTGAGCGGTGAGCTCGAATGTGAGCTGTTCCTTGCCGTAAGGAAGATCATCGTCCACGTTGCTGACGCCGGTGAACTGCTCAAGACGTTCCTGCAACGCCAGTGAGGCGGCTTTCAGGGTAGCGGCGTCACTGCCGGTGAGTTTCACCTCGATGGGTTTGCCCGGGGGGCCGGCTTCGGCCTGGGAAATGGTGAGTTGATCCAGCCCCGCGGGCATGGCCAGTCGTTCGCGCCAGGCATCAATCAGTTCGTCGTTGGAGATGTCCCGGTCCGAGCCGGTGTAGACCTCGACCACCAGGGTGCCGTATTCATCACCGAACTTGTCCTGGCGGCCGCCGATGTTGGGGAAGCCGGCGGCGGCGCCGTGATGGCTGATAATGGTATGGACCAGATGCCCGCCCAGTTCCTCGTTGGTCTCTTCCAGAGTGCGTTCCAGCTCGGCGAGGAAGTCGTCCACCTGTTGCTTGTCGGTTCCGGAGGAGAATTCCGCCACGGCGCGCAGTTGGTCACCATCTACCGGCGGGAAGAAGGTGAACTTGAGCCAGCCGGTGGACACCAGCGACAGGGCGATAACGAAGGCGCAGACGGCGGAGACACTCACCAGCTTGCGGTGGCTAATGGACCATTCCACCAAAGGCCGGAAGCGCTCATCCCGGAAGCGGTTGAAGCCGATGTCGATGCGTTCGCGCAGGCCGCTGGCCTTGACCTCGATGCCGCGGAAGCTGTGGTGCAGATGGCCGGGCATCACCAGGAAGCATTCCAGCAGTGAGGCGAGAATCACGCAGATCATCACGAAGGGGATATCGAAAGATATTTTGCCCATGGCGCCGCCCATCATTCCCAGTGGCAGGAAGGCGGCGATGGTGGTGGTGGATGATGCCACCACCGGCCAGAACATGCGCCGGGCCCCGCCCAGGGCTGCACGCTGGGCGGATTCGCCCTGTTGCAGGTGGGTGAGGGTGTCTTCGCCCACGACGATGGCGTCGTCCACGATCAGCCCCAGGGCCAGAATCAGGCCGAACAGGCTGATCATGTTGATGGTGCCGCCAAACGCCCAGAGGATGCCGAGGGTGGCCATGAAGGACACCGGAATCCCCACGGTGACCCACCAGGCGACTCGCGCATTGAGGAAAAAATAGAGGGTCAGGATCACCAGCACCAGGCCGGAAATGCCATTCCAGAGCAGGGTGGAAATACGCTCTTGTACGTGCTTCCAGGCCTCGAAATAGAACGTCATTTTGACGCCATTGGGCAGCGAATGTGCGTATTCGCCTCCCCAGGTACGAACCTTTTCGGCCAGGTCGAGCATGTCGTCATCTTCGCCGCGCATCACCTGTAGTTCGATGGCGGGTTTGCCTTCGAAGGTGAGCGTGGCCTGGTCATCCCGTGCCCGCCGTTCGATGATGGCCACATCGCCCAGGCTTAGCTGCTGGCCGTCGGCGGTGGTAATCAGGGGGAGCTCGGCAAAGGCCTTTTCGTCACGGCGCTGGCCCAGCGCCCGCAGTTGCTTGGCGGCGTCGTCGCGCCCCACGGTGCCGGCGGGGGTGTCCTGGCTGAAGCTGCGTACCTTGTCGCCGATCTGTCCCAGGGTCATGCCCAGATCATGCAGGGTGCTGCTGGGCACCTGAATGGCCATTTCCTCTTCCGGCAGGCCGATGAACTCTACTTTGCCGACCCCCAGCGCCAGCAGTTCATCCTCCATTTCCCGCACCAGGGGGCGCAGCTCTTCCCGGCTGCCATTTTCCGTGGATACCAGAATCGAGGTGACCAGCGAATAGCGGGTGATTTTCTGAATCACTGGCCGCTCTGCGTCCTGGGGCAGGTTGCGGATCGAGTCGATGCGCTGGCGCACTTCATCCAGGGCCAGGCCCAGGTCACTGCCGTCTTCCAGTTCAATAAAGATGGCGCTGGCGCCCTGCTGGGAGCGGGCAATCAGCTTGCGGGTGTTGGGCAGGGTTTTCAGTGCCTGCTCGACGGGAATGGTGATGGAGCGCTGCACGTCTTCCGGGCTGGCGCCGCGCCAGGGGATGGTGACGGTGACGTATTCGAAGTCGAAATCCGGGAACAGCTGGGTGTTCAGGCGGGTCAGGCCCAACACCCCGAGCATGATCATCAGGATCATCAGCAGGTTGGAGGCAACCTTGTGCTCGGTAAAACTGGCGATCAGGCCCCGCGACTCACTCACTGTCACCGCCCTGGTTATCCGCGTGGGGGTTTGTTTCCGGGGTGGCGTTTTCCGTTTTGCTCTCTGTTTCAGTGCCGGTGTCCGCGTTGCTGCCGGGCACCGGTTGCGGGTCCACGGGCAGGCCGACGATGGCCTGGGGCAGCTGGGTGGTCATGATGCGCTCACCACCGGTCAGGCTGTCGGCGCGCAATAGTAGCAGGGACTGGTCGCCGTCGATGGCTTCGCCGACGATGTGAGCGTCAACCCGTTGCAAATGGTCCTCGGCGTCGATGCGATAGAGCCGGTTGAGACCATGCAGGGCGGTGGCCGGCAGCGCCAGCAGTTGTGGCTGGGCGGGCAGTGTCAGGGTGATAGTCAGCGGGCGGCCCAGGGCCGCGGTGGGCGCGCCTTTCACGCTGTCATGGCTGAACGCGAACAGGCCATCGATACCGCCACGGGCATCGGCGGCATCGCCGGCCAGCCGTTTCAGTTTCAGCGGCAGGGTGTGGCCTTCCAGCTGGGTGCTGGCGGCCAGGTCGCCGGCGATCAAGCCTTGGCGTACGGCAGGCAGATAACGGTCGGGAATCTGGGCGCGTACTTCCAGTTCGGTGTCAGCAAACAGGTCGATCAGCGGTTCGCCGGGACGCACCCGCTCGCCGGGGGCCACGCTCACCTGGGTAATGGTGCCGTCGAATGGGGCGTTCACGGTGGTGCGAGCCAGGTCGATCTTCGCTTGTTCCAGCTGCGCCTCGGCGCTGGCCAGGCGGGCTTCCATGCGCGCCAGCTCGTTACGGAAATCACTGACACTGAGTTGCCGCTGGCTGAGTGACAGGTCGGCCCGGGCCTGGGCTTGCTCGGCTTCGTCCAGCTGGGTCTGGGCCACCAGTTTGCGCTCACGCAGGGACTGGATACGCTCCAGATTATCGGCGGACAACTGCGCCAGTTTCTTTTCCAGCGCCAGGTTTTTCTTGTCGCTCTGGTAGCGCAGGCGGGTGGTTTCCAGCTGGGCGGCGGCTTCGTCGCGGGTGGCTTTGGCGCGGTCGCGGGCCAGGGCGGCTTCGGTGTCGTCCAGCTGGATCAGTAATTGGCCTTCGCTAACCCGGTTGCCGGCCCGTACCGGGATGCTGTCCACGTTGGCGGTGACCACGGCGGTCAGGCCCGCCGCCCGGGGGGATTGCACCCGGCCGAACAGTTGGATCTGCGGCGAGCGTGCCTGCGGGTCGGCCAGCACGAACCGCACCCGGGCATGGTTGTCCACGATGTCTCGGGTGGGCGCGGACGGTTTGAATGTGGCAAGCAGGATGATCGCCAGCACCGTGCCCAGAATAACGCGGGCCACGGGGGGGATGTGTTTCAGGCGGTCTCGCAAGGGAAGTCCTTTATCGATAATGATTCTCAGCCAGATACTCTAGCGTTTTCTTGTGGTAGTGCCTATTGGCACCCTCTATCTTCAACGCTGGCAATGTTTTTATACAATCTCTTCGTGCCATTTTCTTGCACGTTCGGACCACAACGCGTAAATCAGGGACCAGTAAACCTTCGGAGGTGCCGTGAGCGAACAACAAGACAAGATTCTGGTCGTGGATGACGATGCGCGACTGCGTAGCCTGCTGCAACGGTTTCTGGAAGAAGCTGGCTATACCGTAAAGGCGGTGGGCGATGCGGAGCAGATGGACCGTGCCCTGTCCCGCGAGCTGTATTCCCTGATGGTGCTGGACCTGATGCTGCCGGGGGAAGATGGCCTGTCGATCTGCCGTCGCCTGCGTGAGGCCGAGAACGTCATGCCGATCATCATGCTCACCGCAAAGGGCGATGATGCCGAGCGCATTGAAGGCCTGGATGCCGGCGCCGATGACTACCTGCCCAAGCCGTTCAACCCCAAGGAACTGGATGCCCGTATCCGCGCGGTGCTGCGCCGCCATGTGCGCGAGCTGCCCGGGGCGCCCAGCAAGGAAGAAGGGTCGGTGACGTTTGGGCCCTGGATTCTGGATCTGGCCAACCGCACCCTGACCCGCGACGGAGACCCGCAAAGCCTGACCACGGGCGAATTCGCCGTGCTCAAGGCATTGCTGCAGAACCCCCGTGAGCCGCTTACCCGTGACAAGCTGATGAGCCTGGCCCGGGGCCGCGAATGGTCCGCCATGGAGCGCTCCATCGACGTGCAGGTCTCGCGCCTGCGCCGCCTGCTGGAAGACGACCCCTCCAAACCCCGCTACATCCAGACGGTCTGGGGTGTGGGGTATGTGTTTGTGCCTGATTAAGGAACGCCTGACGCTTGACGCCGGAGGCCTGACGCTTAAAGTCGGGAGTTCTTTTCTTTGTCTGGCGTTCGGCGTCCGGCTTCTGGCGATTTATCAATGACACTCTATCCCCGCACTGCCTTTGTCCGGTCCGCCATTGTGGTGGGGCTGGTGATTGGGATCAGCCAGGCGCTGACCCTGTGGTTCTTTGCCCGTAATGCCTACCTGCCCGGTATCCGTGAATACGCCCGTTTGACGGTGTTGCAAGCAGAGCTGGCGTTTGATGATTCGCGGGCGGCAGCGGATGCGGATCTGGCTGACCGGCTGGGTAATGCCACCGGCATTACGGTGGCGATTCCAGAGAAACTTCACGATGGCACCATGCTGCTGTCGCGTCCGGTGGTGGGCCGTTTTCAGGAAGAACTGGAAGGCATGCTGGAAGAGCCGGTGACGGTGCGTCTGGAAGACAACCGCCAACCGGTTCTGTGGGTGAATGCGCCGTCGTTTGGTGAGCAGTGGGTGCGGGTGCCTATGGCGTTCTTCCGGGATTACGATCGCTACCTGTTGTTGGGCTGGGGGGTGACGGTGCCGTTGCTGGCCATCATCGGCGGCTTGCTGATTGCCCGGGGGCTGAACTTGCCGTTGCGACGGCTGGCCAAAGTGGCCTTGAAAGTGGGGCGTGGAGAGGCGGTGCCGGTGCTGGATACCACCATCGGCCCGGAGGAAATTCAGGCCGTGAATGCCGCCTTTAACCGGATGACCAGTGACTTGCAGCATGCCCAGCGAGATCGGGCGTTGCTGCTGGCCGGGGTGTCCCATGATTTGCGAACCCCGCTGACACGTTTGCGCCTGTCGGCGGAATTTATGCAGGACGAAGAGCTGGCAAAAGGCATTATCGAAGACATTGAGGATATGGATGCGATCCTCGATCAATTTATTTCCTTTATCCGTGATGGTGCGGATGAGCAGCCGGACTTTGAAAACCTCAATGACCTGATTCAGGAAGTGGCCGGCAAGTACCCGGCGGAGCAATTACGGTTCGAGCTGGAAGACCTGCCCCGGCTTATGCTCAAACGGCTGACGGTAAAACGGATGCTGGCCAACCTGGTGGGCAATGCCCTGAAGTACGGTGCCTCACCGGTGGAGGTGCGCACCGCGGTGGCGGAAAACAAGGTCGTGTTGACGGTGCGTGATCACGGTCGCGGTGTGCGTGAAGAGGATATTCCGTTGCTGCTGCAGCCGTTTTCCCGGGGGGAAAAGGCGCGCACTCTCAGTGGCAGTGGTTTGGGGCTGGCCATCGTGAAGCGGATTGTGGACATGCACCACGGTGATATTCAGCTGGCCAATCACCCCCATGGTGGACTGCTGGTGGAGGTGCGTTTTCCGGTAACCGGTAAATTCGTGCAACCCGAACCCCTGTCCGCCGGTGTGAGATAAATCCAGCGGTAACAAAAAACCACATTCTGTGGCCCGGAATGTGCGCTGGCGCAAAGTTTGCGATGCAAGGGTCGGTGCATTCTACTGGCATGGGTGCTGGAAAAGAACGAACAAAAGACAGCCTATAGTAGTGATAAAAAATTGAATCCTGTTGCAATAATATCTTGTTGATGCCACTGCCAACCTGTTCGAAGAACACAATGAGAACAGGCGAATGGGACAAAGAAGCAGGCGCAATAAGCAGGAACTATAAGCAAGAAAAAAACGCAAGCAACGGAGCGAACACCAAATGGACTTGGGAGAGAGCCTTATGAATACCCTCGCAGCGTGGCGGCCGCCACGATGAATGTTATTTCCTGTCAGACCCGACTCGCTGATTCGCGCACAGGTTGACTGTAGCCGGTTGATGTTTGTGTTGTGAATGCCGATAGCCTGTTGTGGCCCGTGTGCCATAAGAGGTTTTGGGCCGCACGCCTGTGCGGCCCTTTTTTCGTTTCTTTTCCTGTCGGTGTTACTTTCTTGTTGAGGAAACGGTGCCGCCCGTTATTCTCGGAAAGGAATATGATTTGCTGGCGGGCCATTGAAGGCATTGAGGGAGCGATGATGAAACAACAGGGGAAGCATTCTTATTCGGTGGCGGCGGGACTCGTCGCCTTGGCCTGCGTGATCAGTGGGCCGGTGTCTGCCAATGATGATCCGTTATTACCCGGGTATGTGGGGGTGCAGTACAACCTGCTCGATCAGCAAATTTCTGCCGGCGATGATGCGCAACCGCGCAGCGTTCAGGCGGTCTGGGGCTGGCAGTACAATACCCTGCTCGCGCTGGAGGCCCGGCTGGGCTATGGCGTCAGCGATGATGAGGGCGGACTGGATACGGCCCGGGTCAGCGTGGACCCACAATGGCTGGTGGGGGGCTATCTGAAAATGGGGTTGAGCTACCGTTTGCCGCTGTCCCCCTATGTGCTGCTTGGGCACTCCTCGGTGAAGCGCGATATTACCGTGGCCGGCGGCGATACCGAAGAGGACGTTGCCAGCGATCCCTCCTACGGCATGGGGGCGTCGATCAAATTGAACGAACGCAATGCCCTGACGGTGGAATGGCTGCAGCTGGAGGATGACGACAATGACCTGACCACCGTTAACGTGGGCTATCTTTTCCGTTATTGAGCGTCAGATTGCGTGGCCAGGCCGGCGGCGTCGGCGTGACGTTTTTCCAGGCTGCGGCCGGCCAGGAAAATCAGTAATCCGCCGATGGCCAGGGCCGCGCCTACCAGGCCGGTGGCGGACCATTGTGCGCCCATCTTGATGGTGACGCCGGCCAGCCAGGCGCCCAGCGCGTTGGCCAGGTTGAACGCGGCATGATTCATGGAGGCGGCCATGGTTTGGGCGTCTTCCGCCACATCCATCAGTCGGGTCTGCAATGCCGGGCCCAGCGCCATGCTGGTGCCTACCAGCCCCACGAAGAGGATGGCGGGCAAGGGCCAATCGGCGGCAAAGTAAAAGCCGGCCTGAATCAGCGCACACCAGATCAGGATGCGCGGTATGGCACGCAGCAAGTTGCCGTCTGCTGCGCGGGCACCGGCAAAGTTACCGATGATGGTGCCGATGCCGAAGATCATCAGCACCATGGGGCCCCAGCTTTCCGCCATGCCGGATTGCTCGGTGAGGGTGGGCATCACATAGCTGAAGACGGAGAACATACCGCCGAAACCGATGCTGGCGACCCCCAGGGTGAACAGCACCCGCTGTTTGACCAGCGCGGACAATTCGCGACGCGGGCTGGCGTTCGGGTCCGGCGGCTGGGCGGGTACCCACAGGCGGATCAACAGGGCGGTGCACAGGGCAATCACGCCCACCCCGATAAAGGCCACTTCCCAGCCGAACAGATTGCCCGCCCAGGTGGCCAGGGGCGCGCCGACCACGATGGCAATGGTCAGCCCGCTCATCACCCGGGCCACGGCGCGGGCACGCATGTGATACGGCACGGCGGAGGCCGCCACCAGGGCGGCGACACCAAAGTAGGCGCCATGGGGCAGCCCGGCGAGAAAGCGCAGGCCCACGAAGGTCCAGAAATCCGTGGCCAGGGCGCTGGCCATGTTGCCCACGGCAAACACCACCATCAGGACAATCAACAATCCTCGCCGGGGCACCCGGGCGGCCAGAGCGGAAATCAGCGGCGCACCGACCACGACCCCCAGCGCATAACTGCTGATGGAATAGCCCACATCCGGAACCGGTACTTGCAGGTCGGTGGCCACGCGCTGCATCAGCCCCATAATGACGAACTCGCCACTGCCAATACCAAAGCCCCCCAGAGCCAGAGCGAGGGAAAGGCGAAGCAAGCGACTGGAGTCGGAGGACATAAAGGTTCCTGGATGAGGGCAGCGGGCAGGTCTGTGACGGATGGGATGAGACTGTCGATATTGAACAGGGTTCATTCTAGCATGCGAAAGAATGGATGCGTGCCCGGAGCAGGCAAGAAAACGCCAGCAGGAACAATGCAGCAAGAATGAAAGGGGTAACGATGAAAGTGACACGCATCATGGCCAATGTGGCCACGGACGATCTGGGCAAAGCGCAGGCCTTCTATGGCGACCTTCTCGGCCTGGACCGGATGATGGATCATGGCTGGTTCCAGACCTATGGCTCGGCAGAAACCATGACGGTGCAGCTGAGTTTTGGCTCCCAGGGTGGTTCAGGCACAGCGGTACCGGACCTGTCCATTGAAGTGGATGATCTGGATGAGGCATTGAAGCGGATGCAGCAGGCGGGGGTGCCGGTGGAATACGGGCCGGTGAGTGAGCCCTGGGGCGTGCGACGCTTCTATGTGCGCGATCCGTTCGGTCGGCTGTTGAATATTTTGCAGCATCAATAACCGCCCCTCTTGCCCGAGCAGGGTGGAGAGGCGGTATGGCGTCACAGGGCGCTGGTTGGCACCAGCGGAATATTCACCCGCGATGGCATGGCCGGGGCGCTGTAGATGGTCATGGCGCCCAGCAGGCTGGTGAGCAGGTCGGGGATCGGGCTCAGGCCATGGGGCAGGTCACTGGTGCCCACGCTGATGCGCAGCTTTTCCCCGGCCTTGATCAGGGCGCTGGTGGGGAACACTTCCACATCGGCGCGGAAGGCGGTCAGCGGGGTGATGGTTCGTTTTGATTCTGCCGTGAACGGGTGCCAGGGCTGGATCAGTTTGCCGTTCATAAAGCGGGAGCGGCTGGCATCAAAGGCACTCATGGACGCCATCTGAATGCCGTGGGTCAGAGGCCGGGCAATGCCGTTGTCGCCCACCACGCTGACCCGCACGGTGACATTGGTATCCAGGGCGGTGGTGGACGCCCAGATCTGCCCGGTGATCGGGCCGTTGATGGCCATGTCTTCTTCCAGCGGTTCGCTGGTGTACACCGCTTCCAGCAGGTTGGCCACGTTGTCCTGTGCCGAGCAGGGCGGCAGGATCAGGCCGAGCACACCGGCAGTCCACTGGCTGGCGCTGGCGGAACACAGGCCATTGACCGGCGTCTGCAGCAGGCTGGTCTGTTTGCTGGTGGTTGGGGCGCTGTGGGAAATACGGCCGAACAAGGGGGCGCCGGGCTGGCCATGGAGGTAAAAGGTTTCCGCTTGCGCGTCCGGGTGTGGCCAATCGGCGGCGGTGACGAAACGTTCTTCGCCGGTGTAGTACTGCGTCACCGGCGGGAAATCCCCGGCGCCGGTGTCCATGCCTTTCAGGTACTGGTCGAACCAGGCCAGGCGGATGGGGCCCAGGGCCGGAACACCATCGGCGGGCAGGCCGGCCCCGGAGGAGCCGTCCAGATGTTCCCAGGGGCCGATCAGCAGCTTGGCGGTGGTGTGGTCTTTCAGGCCTTCATAAATCAGTGGCTCGCCGCGCTGGAAAATATCATTCAACCCGCCCACCACAAAGGTCGGCGCGGTGATCTTGTCGATCTGTTCCAGCGGTGAGCGGATGCGCCAGAATTCGGTGTCGTATTTGTTTTCATCGCCAATCAGTGCACCGGCCACCACCGGTACCTGAAACTCGGTGAGGGCGCCCTGCAAATGTTGCAGCAGGGTGGTCAGGTAATAGCCCGGTTCGCCGTTATCCAGCCCGGCGGGGGTGGGGATGATGCCCAGCCCGGTGACCAGGGTGACCCACAGGGGAATAAAGCCTGCGTTGATCTGCCCGCCAGTGAAGACGATATCCCGGTAGGCATCGCCCATGGGCACGATGGCAAAAATGGCTTTCACCGCCGGGTCTTCCTGGGCACCGGCCAGCAGGCCGGTGATGCCCATATAAGACGCGCCGTTCATGCCGATGCTGCCGTTGCTCCAGGGCTGCACCTTGATGTACTCCAGCAACTCACCGATATCGTCCTGGTCAATCTGGCTGAATGCCTGCCAGCTGCCTTCCGCTGCCCCGGTGCCGCGCAGATCCACAATGATGTAGGCGTAACCTCTTTTCACCAGCGCCGGGTCGGCGGCACCGATGGCGCCGAGCGCCTGGTTGTAACCGGTAAAGGTCGCAATCACCGGGAACGGGCCGTCGATGGCATTGCCGTTTTCGTCCGCCGGCAGGGTGACGGTGGCGGCCAGACGAATGCCGTCGCGCATGGTGATCAGTTGCTGGGGCAGGTTGACCGTGTTCGGGTATTCCTCGTCGCGCTGGTAGGGCTCACTCCAGGCCAGGTTCACCGGTGTGCTTTCCTCCTCGCCAGCATCGTTATCGGTATCGTCACCGCTGTCGCCGCCGGTGTTGGCGTTGGGGCTGTTGGGTGCATTGGCAACGGTCGGGGCGCTGCCGCTACCTCCGCCGCAGGCGGTCAGTTGCAGTACCAGGCCAAGGAGAATGACGATCAGAGTGCGGCCATTCAGGCGCGCTGAGGATGAAGCGGGCATGGTGCGGTCCCTGTGTTGTTATGGTGGTGGCTCGCCACAAAGCGAGACATTTTTTTATAGGTGTATCAGCGTAGGCGGGATGGCAGTGCAAATCTGTGGGTACCTTGGTGCCCAAGCGTGAAAGAAACTGGGGCTTCTGTGACGGACTGTAATCTGTCTGCCCTGCGGTGCCGCTGGGTGATCCGTTTGCGGTGCGGGGCGTGACGGGGGTACTAGTGAAGAGGACGACAGGCCGGGCACAATGGCGAGGCGAATAACAACCAGACTGGCGATAACAGCAGGGAAGAGCGTCGATGAACAAGCGGGGCGAGTGGTGGGTACTTGGGGTGGTTGTCGGGGCGGCCCTGTCAGCAGGGGCCGTGGCGGAACCACTGGTACAGCGTAACCCCACGGTGGTGCCCCATGATCAGCCTTACTTCAAGGCGTCGGTGCGTAATACCGAACTGATTTTCACCGAGAAAAACCGGGCATTTGCCGAGCACGCTGCGGGTATAGAGCAGCAATTGCAGCCCCAGTATGAAGCCAGTTTTGGTTATCGGATGGATTCGCCATTGTATGTGGGGCTGATTTCCGACAACAACCAGATCGCCAATGGGTTCTCTACCCAGATTCCGCTCAATCGCCAGATCAACTATGTGGGCGGCGCCTCCGCGGTGGATTATTTCTCCACCACCTCCTGGCTCGATACCCTGCTGTTCCACGAAACGGCTCATAACTATCAGATCAATGCCAAGGACAACGTCGTGTCTAGCACCATGCACACGATATTGGGCAACGGCACCTTGATGACGCCCTTTATCCCTGCGGTGCTTCCTAACGCTTTCGAGTCGTCGTTCATGCTGGAAGGCAATGCGGTGCTGAACGAGTCGCGCCACGGTAATGGCGGGCGGCTCTATAGCGGTCGGTTCGATGCGTTGGTGCATGCACAGGCCAGAGCCGGTCATCTGACTCCAGAGCGAAGCTATAACCAGACGTACTATTTCCCCTACGGGGAGACCAGTTATGTATTGGGCAGCCACTATCAGTATTTCCTGGCGGACAACTACGGACTGGATGCGACCAACAGTTACTTCAAGGTGCGTTCGCGTTACTGGTATTTCCCTTTTGTCACCAACGCGCCGTTAAAAACCGCGATTGGCAATAACTTCGATAACACCTTTGAGCAATGGCGCAACCATGAGGAGCAGCAGGCGGCCCGGGCGGTTATGTCCGAAGGGGAGCCGCTGTTAACGTCCAAATTTTTCGCCCCCCTGAACAGTGACGAGGGCGACATTTTCTTCCTCGCCAGCCCGCAGAATGTGCGCGCCCCGCTTCATGTGGTGCTTGATCGCAACAGTGGTGAGTTCGAGCAGCAGCGCTCCTCGTATCTGAGTGGCAAGCTGATCCGCCATGAAGGTGAGACCTGGTCCCTGGCCAGCGCCTACAGCACGCCCTGGCGTATCTATCAGGGGCTGTTCAGTGAGGGGGCTCATCTGAACAAGGCTACTCGTGGGCAAATTATTCAGGGTTATACGCCGGCGGATGAACCAGTCTACTTTGATGTGGCCAGCTCCTATGACCAGCCGCAGCTGTATGTGGGTGATACCTTTTATGGTCAGGTGAACTCCTCCGTGGAAGTGCGTGGTGATGACCTTTACTACTTCGTCCAGGAAGGCGCGACCCGCACCCTGTACCGCAACCGCACGCCGCTTTACCAGTACCAGGGCTACTACGGGGTGATTGCCGATGTGGATAGTCAGGGCCGGGTATTGTTTGTGGCCAACAGTGAGCATGGCTCCACGCTCTATCGGGAAGCTGGTGGCCAGGTCAGCCGGGTGCTGGCGGAAGATGATATTGTCGCGGCCCGTTTGCTGGATGACGACCGGGTGCTGGCGATGGCCATTCAGGCGGACCATTACGGTTACTACCTGAAACCGTTACAGTCCCAGGCGGGCAGCCCGTATGTGCGTGAATTGCGCTGGGATACTGAGGAGGGAGCCGGGGACAACCTGACCACCGAAAGTGCGCCCCAGCCGCTGGAAATGGATCGCCGTTATCACTCCTGGACGGCCATGCGTTACAGCGGCACGGACCTGTCACTGAGTTCCTATACGGAAGAGGATGACGATGCGACCCCGCAGGACGAATCCGATAACCACACTCTCTACAACGTGCAGATGCGCTTTGCCGATCCGCTGGAGCAGAATGAGTTCAGCCTGTTCAGCTATCGGGATACGGATCTGACCGAGCTGGCCGGGGCGGGCTACAGCAACAACCAGTTCTTCCTGATTGGTGGGGTCAAACAGTACTGGGTGCTGGATGATCAGCTCGACCGGGAAACACCGCCGGAAGAGGCGCGTGATCATGGCTTGAGTGCGGAGCTGCGCCTGCCGTTCTTGCAGTCCGGTTACTGGTACAGCGAACTGGCCGGCACCTGGTATCAGGATTATCACCTGGATGAACGTGAGCCGCTGGCCGGTATCTGGAGTCTGAGCCGTACCGCCCGGTTTGGGCACAGCTACCTGCCCAACAAACATATCGGACTGAGCGCCTATCAAGTGGATGACCGGGATGACATGACCTCCGGTGGCACCCTGAGTCTGATGACCGATCTGCCTGCGGAGTTTTATCTTGGCGCCCGTGGGCAATTGTCGCGCAGTGATGCGCAGGTCAGTCAGGGATTGCTACGCGGGGTGGAGTTGGCAGAAGCGCAGGATTTTATCGCCAATGATCCGTCGCGGATTGTGATTCCGGCACTGGACGATACCTACTATGCCGAGAAGGTGACGTTCGGGGAGGCCAGTGTGTCCAAGGTGATCAACCTGCCCTGGTATTCCTTCAAGTCACCGGTGTCGCTGCGTCGTGAGGCGCTGCATCTGCGCTACCGGCATTACGACATCGACTTCGGTCCGGGCGAGCTGGAGTTGAACCAGGCCATCGTTGGCATGGATCTGGAACTGCTGTTGTTCCACCGTTCGCCACTGCGTTTCGCGTTTGAATATGCCTATACCGATGACGACCGCATCACCAGCGAGCACAGCTTCCAGGCGGTGACATCGCTGGCGTTCTAGTGGGAAAAGCGCGACGCCTGGTGTAACAGTGCATCAAGCGTCGCGCTTCCCATTGCTTCCGCCGATGTCGCTTTACTCTGCCGGGTTCAGTTTCAGCAGCTGACCATTGTTGCTGTCGGTGAGCAGGTACAGGTAACCGTCTGGCCCCTGGCGAACGTCGCGAATGCGCTGTTTACGATCACTCAGCAGCCGGGTTTCGCTGACTGGCTGCTGCCCGTCAAACGCCACCATGTTTAGATGCTGCAATTTGAGTGCACCGTTTGCCGTGTGGCCTTGCCAGTCGGGGTAACGGTCGCTGGTAATGAAGGCCATGCCGGCGGGCGCGATGGAAGGGGTCCAGTGCATCAGGGGCTGGGCATAGCCTTTTTTCTCTGTGTCGCCAATGCTGGGGCCGTAATATTCCCGCCCATAGGTAATCACCGGCCAGCCATAATTGACGCCGGGTTTTACCGCATTGATCTCATCGCCCCCGCGAGGGCCGTGTTCGTTCAACCAGGGTTTGCCGGTCTGCGGGTGCAGGGCCAGGCCCTGGGGATTGCGGTGGCCCCAGCTCCAGATCTCGGTGGCCTGGTCGGCCTGGCCCACCAGCGGGTTGTCTTCCGGAATGCGGCCATCGTCGTGCAGACGCAGAACGCTGCCGGCGGGATCTTGCGTATTCTGGGCGCGCTCGCGTTGCCCGCGGTCGCCAATGGTCAGAAACAGGTAGCCGTCATTATCGAACAGGATGCGACCACCAAAATGTTTGGCGGTATTGGTGCAGGATTTCTCTGCCACATACACCGTCTGGAAGTCGTTCAGGCTGCCGGCTTCATAGGTGCCGTAGCCCACCGCAGTGGTGCCGCCCTCGTCGCCGCAGGGTTGGGCATAGCTCAGGTACAGGCGCTGGTTCTCGGCGAAGTTTGGGTGGGGAAGCACATCGAACAGCCCGCCCTGGCCGGAGGCAACGACGTCCGGTACGCCATCCACATTGGTGTCTTGCAGTTCGCCATCCACAACCCGTCGCAGGGTGCCGCGCCGTTCCGTAATCAGCCATTCGTTGTCTGAGACAAACGCCAGGGACCAGGGATGATGCAGGCCATCGGTGATCTCGGTAGCGGTGATGCTGTCGTTGGTTTGTGGCTCCAGGGTGGCGGTGGTGTCCGCGCAGGCGATGAGGGCAAGGCTGGACAGCATGGCGGTAATGGCAGGACGCATGGCAGGCTCCGAATCGAATATGATTCGAAGCATGCCATGGGGCTGTGGCAGATAAAACCGTTTACTCCGGGTGCGTCTGGAAGCCGACGCTGAAACGGTTCCACATATTGATCACGCCGATGACGTAGCTCAGGTCACTGCGTTCTTTCTCGCTGAAGTGTTCCGCCAGAGCTTCATAGGCGGCGTCGCCATCGCCGCCTTGGCTGAGGCGGGTCAGGTATTCGGTCCAGCCCAGGGCTGCCTGCTCCCGTTCACTGAACCAGTCGGTATCCCGCCAGCCAGCGACAGTATCAATGCGTGCGTTGTCCTCCCCCAGTTTGCGTGCCTGGGCGGCGTGCATGTGCATGCAAAAGGCACAGCCGTTGATCTGTGAAGCCCGCAGTTCCACCAGGGCAATCAGTCGCTTGTCTAGCCCGGTGGCGTCGATGACCGCCTGGGTGTTGAACATGGCTTTCATGGTGTCCGGTGAGGCGGTGTAGTAATTGAATCGGGCTTTCATGATGATGCAGTCCTTTTGTCAGTGTTCCGACTCGGGAACGGTCGGCGTCATGTGCTCTGTGCCGTCGTAAAGGCGTGGCGGCCGGAGACCTGTTTCTGGCACACGATGTGCGGGGAGGCAAACACGCTGCAATTCGGTGACCGGGTCCCGCCACAAGACAGGCTTACTCTTCAGGTAAATATTGGGTTATGTCGGTCCACGGAATCAGGCGGTTCAACTGGATGGTTTCAAAGACTTCCCTGGCCTTTCTCTTGCTGCTCATTTGAGCCAGCAAGACTAGCGCGCCCTGGTAGGATGGGACGCCTCCGTTGCTGGATATCCTGTTGCGGTCAACGACGACATTGCGGTCTTCGATCACATTGATCCTGGGGAACTCTCGCTGTAACTGGGGTTCGCCACCTGCCCAGGTGGTAGCGGTGTAGCCATCAAGCAAACCTGCGTGGGCGTACAAAAAAGCCCCGGAGCAATTGCTGGCCAGCCATGACGCGGTTTTTGCCTGTTCGGTAAGAAATGTTGTTAGATCAGCGTTTTTAAACAGCGAATCCATGACATAGGAGCTGGTTACGATCAGTGCATCCAGTTTTGGGCTGTCGTAAATGGTGTTGTCGACCGTCAAGCGTATCCCTTCCTCGGTAGTGACAACGGTTGCGTCTTTTTCTACGCCAATCAAGAGTACCTCGTAGTTGGAAAACCACGACTTTCTCGTCGCGACACCAAACACTTCCGCTGGTGCCGTGACATCACTCGTTAGCACCTTGTCATAAACCAGGATTCCAATTCGCTGGTCTGCGGCAATGGAGGGTAATGAATACAGCGCCACGACAATCAGTATCGTGATTCTCACTATCCGCTTTTTGCTATTCATTGGGTTTGCCTTTTGATGGAAACAGTTCATTCGCATTCGTCAACATTGATGATGGCACGATGGCTTAACGGGCGAGGCCGTAGCGCAAAGTCGATGAGTCGTGTTCATCCTGATGCTAATCTACCGCCATATGGTTTGGTAAAAAGGACCAGTTTTCTATTATTAAGGAGACCAATTTGCAGCTGCATCTGGTGCTGAATGGCGAAGGGCCGTTGCAGGCTCAGCTTTACCGTGAGCTACGCCAGGCTATGCAGGATGGCCGCTTGCAGGTGGGGGAGCGGATGCCGCCAAGCCGGGTATTGGCCCGTGAGCTGGCGTTGTCGCGGCAACTGGTGGTGGTGGCGTATGAACGGCTGATCGCGGAAGGCTTTCTTTGCGCGCGGCCGGGTAGCGGTACCTTTGTTGCCCGTTTGCCTGCCAGTGAAGCGGTGGCGATATTACCGGCAGGCGTGAGCCCAGGGCCCCACTGGGTGATGCATCCGGTGTGGGGGAACGCGCCCGCTCGGCGTTTCAATTTTGCGGGCGGGGTGACCGAGCGGGAACAGCTTCCGTGGCAGGCGTGGCGGCGCTGTCTGAACCGGGCGGTACGGGATCAGCAGGCGGAGACTTTGCTTTATGGCGAGGTGCAGGGGGATCTGCGTCTGCGCCTGGGGCTGGTCGATTATCTGGGCTACAGCCGTGGGCTGCCATGCAGCGCGGATCAATTGCTGATTACGCAAGGCGCGCAGCAGGGACTGGATCTGTTGGCGCGGGTGCGCCTGGCTCCCGGGGATTGTGTGGCAATGGAAGAGCCGGGCTACCCGCCTGCCCGGGCAGTGTTCGAGGCGGTTGGGGCAAAAGTGATACCTGTGCCGGTGGATGAGGAGGGGTTGTGTGTTGATCGCATTCCAGATCAGGCACGCCTGGTCTATGTGACTCCATCGCACCAGTTTCCGTTGGGCATGCCGATGAGTCTTTCCCGGCGTTTGGCATTGCTGGAGCGGGCCCGTGCTACCGAGATGTTGATAGTGGAAGATGACTACGACGGCGAGTTTCGTTTTGAAGGGCGACCACTGGAGGCGCTCAAGCGGTTGGATCATCATCAACAGGTGGCGTATCTGGGCAGCTTTTCAAAAGTGCTCCATGCCAGTTTTCGTATGGGGTACATAGTGATGCCGGGCGGTTTGCAGGCTGCGTTGTTGCAGGCCAAGTCGCTGACCGACTCGAGCAGTAACGACCTGACCCAGCGTGCGCTGGGCTATCTGATTGAGCAGGGTGACTTTGCCCGTCACTTGAAGCGGATGCAGCGCCGCTACGCATCACGCCGTGAAAAACTGCTGGCTGCATTGCGGGGGCAATCGGCGCTGACGGTTCTGCCGCAGATGGCCGGGTTGCATATTGCGGTGCGCACGCCGCCGGTGAGGGACTTGGCTAACGCCTTGATCAAAGAGGACGTTACCGCCATGTCGCTGGAGAGTTTATATATGGCGGAACCGGCGGTGCCGGGCGTGCTGCTGGGGTTCGGTGCCCTGCCGGACGACACCATCGAGGATGGGGTCAGTGCCCTGACCCGGGCACTGGCCCGATAAAACCGTTTCGAGGTCCGAGTTTCGCGTTACGAAAACCTGACATTTTCGCTCTTTCAGGTTTTGCTTTTCGAAACTCGCTTCTCGCGACTGCGGTTGTTTCGCCGCCGGCGACGTCTTCGCTGTGCCGCTTCTGTGGCAGAGCTGACCGGTTTTCAGCAGCCTGTTAAGGGAGAACGCCGATATGGGTGAGCACTTCCTGATCCGGGAAACCGTCCGCCACCATGCCATTGGCCTGCTGGTAACGGGCCAGGGCCTGGCGGGTGCCGGGGCCGAGCAGGCCGTCTTCCGCGCCCGCATCATGGCCCTGTTCATTCAGCGTCTGCTGAAGCCGGGTGACCTGCTCGCGATTCAGTTTGGGTGCAGGAACGGGCGCCTGGTGAAGGGCGCCGCCGCCGGCAATGCGGTCCGCCAGCCGGCCCACCGCAATGGCGTAGGATTCTGACCGGTTCCAGCCCATGATCACGCGGAAATTCTGGTAGGCGAGAAAGGCCGGGCCGTTATGGCCGGACGGGACCACCAGTGCCGCTTCCATGTCTGCTTGGGGCAGGGGCTGACCATTGGGCATGCGCACACCCAGCTTGGCCCAGTCACTGAGGCTGCGCTGATGGGCGAAACCGGTTAGCTGGAAATCGAAATTGTCAGGCAGCGTGACTTCCCTTCCCCAGCGCTGTTCCCGTTGCCAGCCCAGTCCTTGCAGGAAATTGGCCGCGGAGGCCAGAGCGTCGTCTTCGCTTTTCCACAGGTTGCGGTGGCCGTCACCATCGTGATCGATCGCGTACTTGAGAAAGATGGCGGGCATGAATTGGGTCTGGCCCATGGCGCCGGCCCAGGAACCTTCCATCTGGCTGGCTTCCACATCGCCGGACTGAATGATGCGCAAAGCGTTCATCAGCTCGCCGGAAAAGTAATCGCCCCGACGGCCTTCGCACGCCAGGGTGCTGAGTGCATCCAGCACAGGAATGCTGCCCAGGAAGCCGCCGTAATTGGTTTCCAGCCCCCAGAAAGCAACCAGGTAATGGCCGGGGATGCCGTATTCGCGGGTGAGTGCCTGTAGGAGGGGTTGTTGTTCGCGGTACTTTTTACGGCCAGTTTCGATACGCGTTTCGCTGACCCGGCGGGTGTAATAGTCCGAGAAGCTGCTGGTGAATTCCGGCTGGCTGCGATCCAGTTCAATCACCCGCTGGTTCAGTTTGACGGTATTCAGGCTGCGGCTGATCACCTGGGCGGGGATGCCGGCCTCATCGGCCTGGGCCCGTAATTGGGCCATGCATTGTTCAAACTCGGCGTTGTCCAGGGCATAACTGGCATGGCTGGCGAGCAGGGTGGCACTGGCAAACAGGGCGGCGCGAATCGAGGGCATGGGGTCTCCACCATCAAACGGAATAAGGCGACACAGAGCATAACGCTGTTGTTGTCGGGGTGCGGCACATAACAACAAAAAAACAGAAAAAATCTGTCTTTACGGTTGCCCGGATTGCCGCGATGACAGCGGCAAATAAAAGGTGCAGACTTTTGCTATTGCCATTGCTTCAAGCAAGGAGGGCCTGTGAAGCACCAGTATGCTGTGATCGGTTTGGGCAGTTTTGGTTCCACCATTGCGCAGGAATTGACGCGCCTGGGGCACGATGTCATGGGCGTGGATATCGATGGTGAGCGGGTGGAGTATTACGCCGACAAACTGTCGCAAACCCTGATTGCCGATGGCACCAGTGACAAGGTGGTGGCCGAGCTGGATTTGCCAGCCTTTGATGCGGTGGTAGTCGCCATTGGTGAAAATCTGGAAGCCAGCATTCTGACTACCCTGGCGCTGAAAAGTGCGGAGGTGGAACAGGTATGGGTCAAGGCGATCAGTGAACCGCATCACCGGATCCTGTCGCGATTGGGGGCCAACCGGATTATTCACCCGGAGCATGAAATGGGCATCCGCGTTGCCCAGACCATCGTGCACCCGGAAATGCTCGACTATATTTCCCTGGGTAACGATTGGCTGGTGGTAGAGGTGAAGGTGGATAAACGCTTTGCCGGGATGACTGCATCCGAGCTGCCGCTGAAGGATGAAGAGCTGCGCCTGGCGCTGGTCAAGCGCGGCACCCAGGTGTGGCAAGCGCCGTTCGAAGGACTGGAATTGCAAGAGAAAGACCAGTTGGTGCTGATGGGCACGCTGCATGACTTGCTGCGGTTTTCCAAAGCGCAATGAGGCCCTGGTTCGCACGCCGTTTTGGTGTTTCCCGCCCCCATATCCACAAGCCGCTGGTGTCTCCGCCAGTGGCGCTGGCCGGCAGTTTTTTATTTTTAATCGTATTGGGCGCGTTGCTGCTCAAGTTGCCCATCGCCACCCATTCGCCAATAAGCTGGTTGCAGGCCATGTTCACGGCTACCTCTGCGGTGACGGTGACGGGCCTGTCGGTGGTGGATGTGGGCAGCCAGTTCACCCTGTTCGGCCAGTGGGTGTTGCTGCTACTGATCGAGGCCGGCGGCATTGGCATCATGACCTTTGCGGCGGCCACCTTGCTGGCCATTGGGCATCGGCTGGGTATCGGTGAGCAGCAGTTGATTCGTGATTGCATGAACTACAGCCGGGTCAGTGATATCGCCTGGCTGATTCGCCGGATCCTGGTGGTGGTTGTGGTGGTGCAAGCGGTGGGCATGGCGCTGTTGATGTGTGTCTGGGTGCCCGCGCTGGGTTGGGGACAGGGCACGTTTCACAGCCTGTTCTATGCGGTGTCGGCATTCAATAACGCGGGCTTTGCGCTCAGTGCCGACAGCCTCACCGGCTGGGGTGGGCACTGGGGCATTGTGCTGATCATTACCACCATGATCATCGTGGGCGGGCTGGGCTTTACGGTGCTGGCGGATTTCGGAAAAGGTTGGCGCTGGCGCGGGTTGTCCCTGCACAGCAAGTTGATGCTGGTGGGCACCGGGGTGTTGTTGGCGGCCACGTTGTTGTTCTTCATGCTGGCGGAGTGGAATAACCCCGGCACCCTGGGTGATATGAGTGTCAGCGACAAATTGGCGGCGTCCTGGTTTCATGCGGTGACACCGCGTACTGCCGGGTTCAATGTGGTGGACATGAGCGCTTTGTCGCTGCCGACCAGCCTGTTTTATCTGCTGCTGATGTTTATCGGTGCGGGCACCAATTCCACCGGTAGTGGTATCAAGGTAACCACCTTTATGGTGTTGCTGCTGGCAACGCGGGCTTTCCTGCGTGGGCGGCCCCTGCCGGTGATCTTCGGCCGGCAGATTTCTTCAACGTTGGTGTACAAATCCCTGGCGATTACCTTTATTGCCTGCGGGGTGGTGTTTGTGGCGTTGATGGCGCTGTCGGTCACCGATGCCAGTCTGGGCTTTGAGGATCTCACGTTTGAAGTGGTGTCGGCGTTTGGCACCGTGGGGTTATCGCGGGGCATTACCGGTGAGCTGTCGTCAGCGGGGCAGTGGGTGATCATGCTGGTCATGTTTGTGGGCCGGATCGGCCCGTTGACGCTGTCATTCCTGCTGACCCGTCCGCGCCAACCGGTGGTGCGTTATCCGGAAGGCGAGGTTTATATCGGTTAATCGATAATGAAGAATGGCTTATTGCGCGGGGAGGTCGATCTGTTGGCGCTTCACGCGAATAGCGGTGCTGCGGGCCAGAATCTTCAGGCCCCGTGCTTCGCAGTGAGCGCGGGTGAAGGCGGCGCCGAACAGCAGGATCATGGACGAGTAGTACACCCACATCAGCAACACCACCAGGGACCCGGCGGCGCCGTAGGTGGACGCCGTGGCTGTATGGGCCAGGTACAGGCCGATCAGTGCGCGGCCGACAGAAAACAGGATCGCGGTGACCAGTGCTGCGGGCATAACGGCTTTCCAGTTCAGTACCACATCGGGCAACACCCGGAACATGGTGCCGAACAGCAGGCCGATCACCAGCAGGGAGACGCTCATCTCAACCACCACTACCACTGCGCCGTGAATCGGCAGCCAGCTTTCCGCATAGACGATGATTGCCTGGACCACCACGTTCAGCAGCAGCGAGACCAGCAACACAAAGCCCAGTGAGATCACCACCGTCAGCGACAGCAGCCGGCTTTTGATCAACGCGGCGATGGTGTTGCGTGAAGGCCGTGGCATCACCTCCCAGATGGCATTCATGGAGCGCTGCATCTGGGCAAACACCGTGGTGGCGCCAATGATCATGACCAGCAGGCTGAGCATGCCGGCGAGCAGGCCCTGGCTGGGCGCCTGGGTATTGGCGATGGCGTTTCGGACTTCGTTGGCCGCTTCCGGGCCGATGGTGGCTTCCAGCTGGCCGAGAATTTCGGTCATGGCGGCGTCACTGGTCATCACCAGGGAGATGACTTTGACCGCCAGAATAATCACCGGGGCGAGCGAGAACAGGGTGAAGAAAGCCAGCGAGCCGGCGTAGCTGACGGCGTTGCCCTCCAGCCACAGGCGCACCGTGTTTTTGAAAATGCCGAACCAGTAGAGTGCGATCGCTTTCATTGTCATCCCGGCGTCAGTGTCCTGCTGGCAGTGTAGCGACTGCCGCCGGGAGAGGCGAATGCTGATGGCTTATTCCGCGGGCACATCCCAGCGAATGGTGACTGGCTGTCGGCCCCATTCCCGTGCTGTCTGCCGGTCTTCCATCAGGATGTCGATATGATCGGTCCAGCGCTTGTTCATCTTGTCGAGCACCTGATAGGTGCCGGGCAAGCCGTCAATGCGGACTTCGGTCTGGTGGGTGAGTCCCGCCTTGATCAGGTCGCGGGATACGGCAATGGCTTTCATGCCGGGCTCCAGTTGGTCGCCCCAGGCGGCCAGGCCCACGTTACCTTTCTTGGTTTCTGCTTCGGAGAGGGTGTACGCAGAGGCGCTGACTTCACGGCTGACTTCGGTGGTGTTGTCACAGCCGGTGATGGCCAGGATCAACGCCAGGCCGGTGATCCATTGGCCGAGTTGCAAGGTGCGTGGCAATACGTCGAGCATGGTTCCCCCTGTGTTGTGTGATAAGAACCACACTGGCAGGGAGGGTGTGAAGATGCCATCAAAGAAAAGCCCGGGGTGCCGAAACGCCCCGGGCCTGCTGTGTGCTCAGGAAGCTGTCAGGGTCAGTGCAGCTTCAGTCGCGGGCGTACCAGCTTGTTGAAGCGACCGGCGATGAGCAGCATGATGGTGCGCGGCCAGCCGTAGAGCGCGGCCTGGTGCATACGGTACAGGCTGATGTACATCATCCGGGCGAGCCAGCCTTCCACAAAGAAGTTGCCGCCTTTCAGGTTGCCCATCAGCATGCCCACCGAGCTGTAGTTGGACAGCGACACCAGCGAGCCGTGGTCCTTGTATTCGAAGGGTTTCGGATCGCGATTCATCAGCAGACGTTGCAGGCTGCGGGCGGTGTGCTGGGCCATCTGCTGGGCGGACTGGGCCCGCGGCGGGATCGGACGTTCCGCGCCTTCCGGGATCAGGAAGGCCGCATCACCGATGATGAAGATGTTCTTCTGGCCTTTCGCCTGCAGGGTCGGCTCCACTTCCACCTGATTGATACGGTTGGTGGTCAGACCGTCAATCTGGCTCAGCCATTCCGGGCATTTTACCCCGGCGGCCCAGACCAGCAGGTCGGCCTTGATGGGATCACCGTCTTTGGGGACCAGCGCCTCGGGGGTGGCCTCGGCCACCATGACGCCGGTGCGCACTTTCACCCCCAGCCCTTCCAGGCGTTTGGTGGCGGTGGCGGAGACCCGCTCACTGAGTACCGGCAGAATACGCGGCGCCGCTTCAATGATATCCACCTGCAGGTGTTTGCGGTCCAGATGTTCGTGGCCATAAAAGTTGAGCATGCTGACGGCGTGGTGCAATTCCGCTGCCAGCTCCACCCCGGTGGCGCCGCCACCCACGATGGCCACGGAGACCGGTTTGCTTTCATGGTTGGCGTGCAGGCAGGCATTGAGGAAACGCTCACGGAAGCGTTCCGCCTGGGCGCGGCTGTCCATGAACAGGCAATTGTCGCGTACCCCGGGGGTGCCGAAATCGTTGCTCTGGCTGCCGGTGGCCAGCACCAGATAGTCGTAACTCAGTTTGCGCTCCGGGAGGACTTCGCTGCCATGGGCATCGTGCAGGGGCGCCAGGGTCAGCGTCTGCCCGGTGGTATCCACCTGGGTCAGGGTGCCGGGTTCAAACCGGTAATGGTTGAGCTGGGCGTGGGCGCGGTAATCCACCGCATCCAGGTCCGCATCGATGGCGCCGGTGGCGACTTCATGAAAGCGGGGTTTCCAGACGTGGATGTTGGATGAATCCACCAGGGTGATATCGGCATTGCCATATTTGCCGAGCTTGGCGCCGAGTTTGGTGACCAGCGGAAGACCACCGGCACCACCGCCGACAACAACAATTCTGGGTTTGCTCATGAGAAGTCCTTTATCTAAGACGGCAAGTCTAGCCTTTGGACATGTCTTGTCCAATTGTCGCATGGTATTACGACTTGTTGGGGGGAAGAGCTGTACTTACGGTCTGGCGTCGATGCTTTTTGGCGTGAGAGGTGCGTCTGCGTGCCTACAAACAACGAAGGCGCCTTGGAGGCGCCTTCTGCGTGTTGCCTGCAGCGTGAAGCGTGCTGCGTCAGTTACGCTTTGGGGCCGGCAGCGCGGATCTCATCGGACACATCGGCGTACTTGTCAGCGAAGTTCTTCTGGAACTGCTCTGCCAGGTCGCGGGCACGTGCTTCGTAGTTTTCCGGGTTGGCCCAGGTTTTCTTGGGCTGCAGCAGGTTGCTGTCCACACCGGAAACGGTTTTCGGCACATCCAGGTTGATGATGTCCAGGTGCTCGGTTTCCGCATTGTCCAGTTCGCCGGACAGGATCGCGTTGACCACGCCACGGGTGGTGGGAATGCTGAAACGCTCGCCTTCACCGAAGGGGCCACCGGTCCAGCCGGTGTTCACCAGGTAAACGGTGGAGCCGAATTCTTCCATGCGCTTGATCAGCAGCTCGGCGTACTCGCCGGCACGACGGGGGAAGAAGGGGGCGCCGAAGCAGGTGGAGAAGGTGCTCTTGATGCCGCCACCGGAACCCATTTCGGTGGAACCCACCAAGGCGGTGTAGCCGCTCAGGAAGTGGTACGCCGCCGCTTCCTTGGACAGCTTGGACACCGGAGGCAGAACGCCGGTCAGGTCGCAGGTCAGGAAGATAATGTGCTTGGGCTCGCCGGCACGGTTTTCGTCGACTTTCTTGTCGATGTTTTCCAGCGGGTAAGCGGCGCGGGTGTTCTGGGTGAGAGACACATCGGCGTAGTCGGCGGTGCGGTTGTCGTCGATGATGACGTTTTCCAGTACCGCGCCGAACTTGATGGCGTCCCAGATGACCGGCTCGTTTTTCTGGCTCAGGTCGATGCACTTGGCGTAGCAGCCGCCTTCGATATTGAAGACCACGTCCTTGCCCCAGCCGTGCTCGTCATCACCGATCAGGTAACGGTTCGGGTCGGCGGACAGGGTGGTTTTACCGGTGCCGGACAGGCCGAAGAACAGGGCCACATCACCGTCTTCGCCCACGTTGGCGGAGCAGTGCATGGGCAGCACGTCTTTTTCCGGCAGCAGGAAGTTCTGCACGGAGAACATGGCTTTCTTCATTTCACCGGCGTAGCGCATGCCGGCAATCAGAATCTTGCGCTGGGCAAAGTTGAGGATCACGCAGCCGTCGGAGTTGGTGCCGTCACGCTCCGGGTCGCACTGGAAGTGCGGGGCGTGGAGGATCTGCCATTCTTCCTTGCTGCGCGGGTTGTACTTCTCCGGGCGGATGAACATGGTGTTGGCGAACAGGTTGTGCCACGCGGTTTGCGCGGTCACTTTCACGGCCAGGTAGTGATCAGTGTCGGCGCCGACATGCAGGTGGGAAATAAAGGCGTCGCTTTCGGCAACGGCCGCGGTAACGCGGTCCCACAGGGCGTCAAATTTGTCGCTGTCGATGGGGCGGTTAATGGCGCCCCAATGGATATGCTCGCTGGTGCTCGGCTCGTCAACAATGTAACGGTCCATGGGCGAGCGGCCGGTGCGGTGGCCGGTTTCCACTACCAGGGCGCCGTTATCGGCCAGGCGGCCTTCGTTACGCTGAACAGCCAGCTCTACCAGCTGGGCCGGGCTGAGGTCGTTATAAACAATCGGATCGGTCATGGTTATTCCTGGGCTTGTGGCCGTGCGGTTACAGCGGGTATGGCCGTGCAACCTTCAAGTTCGCATTGCGGATACACAGTGCCGGTCTCGTGCCCGGACAGAGACCGGACAAGACCAATAAGGGACCAGTAGTGGCGCCACTGATCAGCACAGGCGCGCGATTATGCCAGAAAAGAGAATCAGTGGCGATTCCCCATCGGACCATGCGGTCACGGCGCCAGAGGCAATTAATAGTTAATAATGAATAGTGAATAGTTGCGCGGGGCCGCTAGGCCTTGCCTCGGAACGCAAGAGGCCGCACCCAGGCTATGGGCGCGGCCTCTTGCGTTTCAGGTCAGACAGAACAAAATCGCGAGTTATTAATTGCCTTCCCGGATCATCTCCGCCAGGTCCACCGCGTCAAAATGCTCCTGGTGACGGCAGAAATCGCAGGTCAGGGTGACTTCGCCGTCTTCGTCCAGTAATTGCTGCAGCTCCTGATTGCCCAGGGAAATCAGTGCATTGCGGTTACGGTCCCGGGAGCAGGTGCAGCCGAATTGCAGCGGCTGGGCGTCCGGTAGCTGGGGCGGGGTGTCGTGGAACAGCCGGTGGAGGATGGTCTGGTCATCCAGGTTCAGCAGTTCTTCCATTTGCAGGGTGCTGGCCAGTGCATCCAAGTGTTCCCACATCTGGTTGTTGCCGTCGGTGGTGGCAAGCTGGTTGGGCAGGCGCTGCAGCAGCAGGCCGGCGGCGCGATTGTTGCCACTGGCCAGCCACAGGGAGGTCGGCAGCTGTTCGGATTGCTGGAAATAGCCTTGCAGACATTCTGCCAGGGTGTCGCCGCTGAGCGGGACGATACCCTGGTACTGGCGGCCCTGATCCGGGGTGATGGTGATCACCATGGTGCCTTCGCCGATCAGTGTCTGAATGTCTCCATGGCTCCAGTCCTGGCCGTCGCTGTGGCGGGCCAGTGCGCGCAGCTCACCGTCGTGGCTGCATTCGGCCAATAGCAGCGATACCGGGCCTTTGCCCTGGGCCTGCAGGGCCAGCCGGCCCTTGAACTTGAGGGTGCTGGCTAGCAGGGCCACCGCCGCGACCGCCTCGCCGATCAGCCCCTGTACGGGCAGCGGGTAGCTGTGGCCTTCAAGGATACGGCTGACGCTGCTTTCTACCTGTACCAGTTCGCCACGAATGTCGGAGTCGGGGAAAAGGAAGCGCTGCTTGTGGTCTTGCATGATGATGTCCTGAGGTTGATCGCGGTGACGCCACCGTGAAAATCGTTATTCCAGATTGTCTCGTTTGAAGCGCTGGATATCCCGGCGTTCCTTTTTACTGGGTTTGTGGTCCGGAGCGGCGGTTGCGGCCCGGGCCAGTTTTCGCTGCTCGCTGTTCATCTCCCGTTTGGCCACGCTTTCCGGGGTTTCTTCATAGAGCGTCTGGGCCACCTTGGCCGGGCCGCGCTTGCTGCTCAGATCGCGGACGATGACCTCGAAATGTTCGGTGCCCTTGGTAATGGTCACCGTCTGGCCGGGCTGCACCGCCTTGCTGGGCTTGGTGCGGCTGCCATCGATATGGATCTTGCCGCCTTCCACGGCGGTTTTGGCCAGGGTGCGGGTCTTGAAGAACCGGGCGGCCCAGAGCCAGGAATCTATGCGTACGCTTTCCATCGGTTTCTCCGGAGCTGGCCGTCAGGGCAGCACGGCCAGGAAGTCATCAATGGCCGGAAACGGGTCCGTATCAAGCCGTTTGGGCAGGCTGGAATCCGGGTGCAGAATACTCACCGGCTGGCCAATGCCGTATTGCCGGGCGCTGTGCAATACCGGCAGGGAGTCGTCCACCAGCAGTGCGCGGCCCGGCTCAAAGGGCAGGTGCCGCTGCAGGTGCTGCCAGAACGCCTGGACTTCCTTGGGGTGGCCGTAGTCGTGGCTGGACACCAGCTCGTCGAAATACTGGTCAATGCCGGTGCGTTCGAGCTTTAAGTGCAGTGCATCGCGGTGGGCATTGGTGACCATGATCACTTGCTTGTCCGAGGCCTGAAGCTTTTGCAGAAAGGCTTCTGCTCCCGGCCGCACGGAGATGCGGTCGCCAGCGGCTCTTTTCAAGCCGGCAATTTCCAGACCCAGCTCGGCGGTCCAGAAATCCAGGCAGTACCAGTTCAGGGTGCCTTGGTGGCTGGTGATCCAGTCGTGGATAATGCGGTTGGCCTCGGTCTGCTCCAGCCCCTTTTCCCGGGCGTAGCAGTCGGGCACGTGTTGTTGCCAGAACCAGTTGTCGAATTGCAGGTCCAGCAGGGTGCCGTCCATATCCAGCAGCACGGTGTCGACGGATTGCCAGTCAATCATGAATTTCCTGCGTGTTCGGGTTAGTCTTGCCTCGGTTAGTAGGCTCAGAGGTAATTATGGATGAGAAACCGGAGATTCTCGACACCCGGCTGATAGCAAAGAGCCGGCTGTTCGGGATCGAAGAGCTTCACCTGCGCTTCTCCAACGGCGTTGAGCGCACCTACGAGCGTTTGCGCACCCCGCCGATCGCGGGGGTGATGATGGTGCCCCTGCTGGATGACGACACCGTGGTGATGATCCGGGAATATGGCGCAGGCACCGAGAGTTATGAGTTGACCCTGCCCAAGGGGGCTTACGAACACGGTGAAGACTGGCGTGATGCGGCCAACCGGGAGTTAAAGGAAGAAGCCGGTTACGGCGCGCGGCAGCTGAGTCTGATGAAAGAGATGACTCTGTCCCCCGGTTATATGGGACACCGCATCAAGGTGGTGCTGGCGGAAGACCTGTACGAAGAATCCCTGCCCGGCGATGAGCCGGAGGAACTGGATGTGGTGCCCTGGAAACTGTCAGAGCTGGATCGTTTGATCGAACGTGACGATGTGACCGAGGCGCGGGTGATCGCAGCGTTATTAATGACCAAACGGTTGTTAGAGAAAAGATAGTTGCAAGTTTAAAGTTGAAAAGCGCGGGTGAGCTGGGCCTCCCGATATATGCCCCGTCCGCGCTTCACATTCCTGGTTCAGCAGCGCGAAGCACTAACCCGCCATCAACGATGGGCTGTCTTCGCGCTTTTGAACTTTCAACTTTGAACTCCGCCCAGAATTCAACATAGAGAAATGGAAAACCCGATGACTGATTTTAATACCCTGCTGGAACCGCTTGCCGAGATTGCCCGTGAAGCGGGGGACGCCATTCTGGCTGTCTATGAGCGTGATGATCTGGGGGTAGAAACCAAGGATGACAAGTCGCCCATTACCGAGGCGGATATGGCGGCGCACAAGATTATTGAGGCCCGCCTGCAGGCGCTGACCCCGGATATCCCGGTGTTTTCCGAAGAATCCGGCGGCATTGCCTATGCGGATCGCAAGGACTGGCCGCGCTTCTGGCTGGTGGACCCGCTGGATGGCACCAAGGAATTTATCAAGCGTAATGGTGAGTTCACCGTCAACATCGCGCTGGTGGAAGGCGAGACCCCGGTGCTGGGCGTGGTGCATGTGCCGGTAACGGCAGTGACCTACCTGGGCGGCCAGGGTGTGGGTGCCTTTAAAGAGCACAACGGTGAGCGCCAGGCGATTCAATGCCGTGCCCGCACCACGCCGGTGGTAATGGTCGCCAGCCGTAGCCATGGTGGCGAGGCGGTGGAAAAGCTGGAAGCCTTTATCCGTGACGAAGTGGGCGAGGTGGAGCGCGCCTCCATGGGGTCGTCGCTGAAGCTGTGCCTGGTGGCGGAAGGCAGCGCGGACATTTACCCGCGCCTGGCGCCCACCAGCGAGTGGGATACCGCCGCCGCCCACGCGGTGGTGACGGCTGCGGGCGGGGTGGTGGTGAACACCGCCTTCGAGCCGTTGCAGTACAATAAGGAAGATATTCTCAATCCGCACTTCCTGGTGCTGGGGCAGAGCATTGAAGAATGGCGTTTTATCGCCCCGGCGTTGAACGCTTGAAGCCAGATGCATGAAGCATGACGCTAAAGAGTAGAACCTGAAGACAGGGGTGCAGCCACGTCACAAACGCATGCTGCATTGCAATGCAGTCAAAAGGGGGGGAGGCCTGATCGGCATTTTCCACCCTGCGGTTTTATGATTGGCGTCAGCTATACCAGACAAGGAGTTTCCATGAGCGCAATGCGTGAATTACGTTTCGTCAGTGAGGGGCAATCCTGCCGGGGGGATCTGTATCTGCCCGAGGGGAAAGGCCCTTTCCTGACGGTGGTCATGGGGCACGGGTTTGGCCTCACCAAGGAATGCGGGTTGGCGCCGTTTCGCGACGCTTTTCTCGAGGCCGGTTACGCGGTGTTCCTGTTCGACTACCGTCACTTCGGTGAAAGTGAAGGGATGCCGCGTCAGGTGTTGTTGCCCCACCGGGAAGTGGCGGACTGGCAAGCGGCGCTGGCCTGTGTGCGCAAGCTTGAGGAAGTGGATAACCAACGCATCGTGCTGTGGGGGACGTCTTTTGGTGGTGGCCTGGTCACTGCCGTGGCGACCCGGGAGCCGGTGGCCGGCATTATTGCCCAGTGCCCGATGATGGACGGCATGGCGTCGGTAATGGAGGTGATCCGTTATGCGGGCATCGGGCAGGCGCTGAAAATGACCGGCATCGGCCTGTGGGATGTGGGCAGCAGTGCGCTGGGTCTGGGGCCCAAAATGCTGCCTTCGGCGGGGCGGCCCGGTGAGCTGGCCGCCATGTCCAGTCACGACGCCTATGACGGTTATACCGCGCTGATGCCGGCGCATGTGCCCAATGAAGTCGCGGGGCGAATTGCCCTGGCGTTGCCGCTATTCCGGCCTGTGACCCAGGCCAGCAAGGTAACCTGCCCGGCGCTGATCCTGATTTGTGAGACCGATACCGTGGCGCCGGCCAGCGCCGCAGAAAAAGCGGCCGCGGCCATGGCAAGGCCCAGCGTGAAGCGCTACCCGGTGGGCCATTTTGATATCTATCAGGGCGAGGCCCGGGAGATCAGCCTGGCGGATCAACTGGCGTTTTTGCGGGACCTGGAGAGCTAGCGTCGCTTAATGATGCCTAGAAAGGCAGAAGGGTCGCCAGGTCCAGCGACAGCTGGTTGGACACCATCACCGCGCTGGTCGCCACCAGGCTCAGGTTGATGGCAGGCAGCACCAGGCCAATGGCCAGCAGGTTAATGGCGCTGGGTTGTCGAATGCGACCGCTCCACAGCACCAGGCTAATCAGCGCTGCGCAGGAAAGGGGAATCCAGAGCCAGGGGTGTGATCCGGCGGTATGCCACAGGTTTTCTAAATTGAACATGCCAGTACCCGTTTCGTTATTGTCATTGGCGGGACCGTATTGGCCGGTGCCAGGGGTGACCTCCCCCGAGGTCAGGTGGGAGTATGCACAGCCGGTTATGTAACCAGTGTGTTAAAGATCACAAAAAGATAATGGCACTTTGACATTGGTTCTAACGTGCCATATTTCTATGAAAATCAATGAGTAGCGTTGATATGCAGATAAATGAGCCTGGCCAGCCGATGGGACAGCAGGGCCGCAGTGGAGTGGTCTGCTGGCTGGGGCGGGTGGCATTGTTGCTGAGCCTGGTGGTCACGGTGCGTGCCGGCGATTTCAACTACTCGGCCGAGCAGTTCGCCCTGATTGCCGGTTATGAGTCCTGTGTTCGCCAGTTGGCTGCCAACCTGGGCAGTGACCAGCGTGATGCGCTCACGGACAAGTTATTGCGCAGTAAAGGCATCAGTTACCAGCCGCGCCGGGTGGAGAACGACCGGCGGCTGTGGGCTTACCCGGAGTATGCTACCCAGCGCCGGACCCAGAGTTACATGATTCAGGCTTTCAAGCAGGACTGCCTGGAGCAGAACGCCGGGCGCTACTGACCGGAAATATTGCCCCTCCGGGTTGTCGATCAACGCCAGTGTTCATGCCGGTTGCGCCTCGCCTTCGTCCGTAGCGGCACTTTTCCCGGGCTCCAAAGTCAATTAACGGCCCGTTTTGGCCTTTTCTCATACCCTCCAGTACGGCTATTCTGTCATCCATTGAAACGTGCCATTGGCCAATGTCAATGTTTGCACTGCGAGGATCAGGCAGCCCGAGCGGCTGGAGGTAAAGAATATGTCCAATAAACACGTTGATGTACTGATTGTTGGCGCCGGCCTTTCCGGTATTGGTGCCGCTTGCCATTTAACCCGCAAGGCGCCGAATCGCACCTACGCTATCCTGGAGCGTCGCGAACGCATCGGCGGCACCTGGGACCTGTTCAAGTACCCGGGCATTCGTTCTGATTCCGACATGTTTACTCTGGGCTACAGCTTTCGCCCCTGGACCGAGCCCAAGGTATTGGCCGATGGCAACTCGATTCGCCAGTACGTGGAAGAGACCGCGGAAGAGTATGACGTTAAAAAACATATCCGTTTTGGTCGCAAGGTGATCAAGGCGAACTGGTCCAGCGCTGACAATCACTGGGCGGTGGAAACCATCAACGAGAAGACCGGCGAGCAGGAAACCTTTACCGCCAACTTCCTGTTCTCCTGTAGCGGTTACTATAACTACGACGAAGGCTACAAACCGGATTTCCCCGGCGAGAAAGACTTCAAGGGCCAGGTGATTCATCCGCAGCACTGGCCGGAAAACCTGGATTACAAAGGCAAGAAAGTGGTGGTGATCGGTTCCGGCGCTACTGCCGTCACCCTGGTGCCGGCCATGGCCAAAGAAGGCGCCAACGTTACCATGTTGCAACGTTCGCCGACCTATATTGCCACGGTGCCGGAAGTGGACCCGATCTCGGTGGGCATGCGTCGCTTTATGCCGGAGATGATGGTTTACCGCCTAGCCCGTGCCCGCAACATCGGGCTTCAGCGTATGGTGTACAAGTTATCCAAGCAGCGTCCCAAGCTGGTGCGCCGAGCCTTGTTGGCAGCGGCCAAGCGTCAGCTGGGTGATGACGTGGATATGACCCACTTCCGCCCAAGCTACAATCCGTGGGACGAGCGTTTGTGTGCCGTGCCCAATGGCGATTTGTTCAAGACGTTGCGTCGCGGTGAGGCCGAGATCGTTACCGATCACATTGAGCGTTTCACCGAGACCGGCATCCTGCTCAAGTCAGGTAAGGCGCTGGAAGCCGATATCATCATCACCGCGACCGGTCTCAACGTTCAGATGTTGGGTGGCGTGGAAGGGACTATCGATGGCAAGCCGGTGGAGCCGCGTGAATCACTGGTCTATAAGGGCATGATGCTGCGCGATGTGCCCAACATGGCGTTGGTGTTTGGTTACACCAACTCGTCCTGGACCCTGAAAGCGGACCTGGTGTGCGAGTACGTGTGCCGCTTGCTCAACCATATGGAAAAAACCGGTGCCCAGACCGTGATTCCCCGTGACAAGGATAACTGCATCACCGACGAGAATTTCCTTGGCTTGCAGTCTGGCTACATCCAGCGGGCCAATGACCGCCTGCCTCGTCAGGGCTCCAAGCAGCCGTGGATGGTGGTGCAGAATTACATGGTTGATATGCCCAAGCTGCGTTTTGGCGCCATTGATGACGGGGTTCTGGAGTTCGATAACCATCAGCCGGTGAAAAAGAAAGGGTTGGTGGCGTCGTTACTGGGATCCTGAATCAAAGTTAAAAGTTAAAAGTTAAAAGTTAAAAGGAAAAGAGTGGTTAAGCAGTAGTGTTGCCGGGTTAGGGTAGTGCTTCGCGCCGCCCACAAAAAAGGCCGCATCCTGTAGAGGGTGCGGCCTTTTTATTGTTCATCAGTTTGCCTGCGCGGGCAGAGCCAGAGACGCTTAGCCACCTGTCCTGTTCGCGCTTTTCAACTTTGAACTTTTAACTCGACACTTTATTTCCAGGGCAACGCTTCCATGCGCTGGCGGGCGGCGGAGTATTCTTGCTTCAGGCGCGCGATCAGATCGGCAGCCGGGCCGATCTTCTTCACCGCACCGATGCCCTGGCCGCTGCCCCAGATGTCCTTCCAGGCTTTGGAGCTGCCATCACCGAAATCCATTTTGGACGGATCGCTTTCCGGCAGGTTTTCCGGGTCCAGGCCTGCCGCTTCAATGGAATTGCGCAGGTAGTTGCCATGGACGCCGGTGAACAGGTTGGAATAGATAATGTCGTTGGCGCTGCCGTCCACGATGGACTGTTTATAGCGTTCGTCGGCATTGGCTTCATCGGTAGCGATGAAGGCGGAGCCGATGTAGCCCAGGTCGGCGCCCATGGCCTGGGCGGCCAGCACTGAATCGCCTGTGGCGATGGCGCCGGAAAGCAGCAGCGGGCCGTCGAACCATTCACGGATTTCCTGCACCAGCGCCAGTGGCGACAGGGTGCCGGCATGCCCGCCCGCGCCTGAAGCCACGGCGATCAGGCCATCAGCACCTTTCTCGATGGCTTTTTTGGCGAAGAAGTTATTGATGATGTCGTGAAACACCAGGCCGCCATAGCTGTGGATGGCTTCGTTCACATCCACCCGGGCCCCCAGGGAAGTGATCACGATGGGCACCTTGTACTTCACGCACATTTCCAGGTCGTGCTCCAGCCGGTTATTGGACTTGTGCACAATCTGGTTGACCGCGAAGGGGGCGGCAGGCTTGTCAGGGTTGGCCTGGTTCCAGGCATCCAGCTCTTCGGTAATACGCTTGAGCCACACTTCCAGTTCTTCCGCAGGGCGGGCATTCAGCGCAGGAAAAGAGCCAACAATGCCGGCTTTGCACTGGGCAATGACCAGATCCGGGTTGGAAACAATGAACATGGGCGATGCCACAACGGGCAGCTGCAGGCTGTTTTGCAGGGAGGCAGGTAGGGCCATGGGAACTCCTCAACTCTCACGGTGAGCGCCACCGGGAAAAGGCGGGGCGCTTTCAGGGGCACAATAGTGCGATATAGCTGCGGCGATGTCAGCACCGGGAAGCGACAATCAGGGCGCGAATATGGACGTGCTGCCCAGGCCTGCCAGCCCTGACCACCGCTGGAAGCCGAATGCCCGACGGCAGACGCGGGTATTCAAAACCTGAAAATCCTGGCCGCCATGCTCTTTGCGCACAAGGCCTTACCCGATATTCCCTGAATATCCCTCAGCAGGAGAGACCGCAATAGCGGCAGTCTTTCAGGCTATGGGGTTTTACGTCAGGCATCCGGCGCCGGGCGTTTGGCAAAGTAAGGTTTATTCGCGATAAATCTTACTTGTCCGGGTGGCCCCGGAAGGCATTCAGCAGGCGGCTGGGCAGGCCGGCCGAACGCAAAAAGGGGCGCACGTGCATCAGGGTTTCATGGATGTCGTTGACGTGATCATTGAGCAGATCCACATGGTCGGTAATGCCATCGACGCGCACGGACAAGTCCGCCACCTGCCCGGGCAGGGCATCCATGCGTTCGATGATGCGCATGATGCGGTGCGCCATGATCATGTATTCCAGTGCTGCCCGAATTACCGCCACGATGACCAGCAGTGCCAGCGGGGCGATGGCGGTGGCGATGATGCCCGCCAGCGTGGAAAACCAGAAGCACAGGCCGACCACACTGACCACCACGACCAGTGCGCCGACAATCAGCAGCAGATAGAACAGCGGCATCAGCTGCATGGTCAGATAGCGGTTGAAACGCCAGTCTGCCAGGTTGGGAATGCGCGATGTTCCAGAGGGTGGCGTTTCCGGGTTGGGCGTCTGCATGGTGCCTCCTGGTTTTATTGTTGGTTGTGGTGTTCGGCTTCGGGGCCCTTGGTGCTATTGCGTGGCGTTGCTGGCCCCCAGTTTGTGCTCTGCATAACTGGCGAGAAAATCCCCGAAGACCATGGTGAGCTCCTCAAAGCTCTGGGTCGGTTTTTCTTCGGAGAGATGGCGGATCACGGTGAAAATGCCACCGTTGATATAGAAATAGGCCACCGCCGGAATATTGGGCATCCGCAGCAGCTCCGGGTGATGCATCAGGTATTGAGTAAACAGGTCCATCAAGGCCCGATTGATGGGCTCCTGATGCATCACCATGTCCTGACTGAAGGCGTGCCGGGCACATTTCAGATAAATCTGGTTGTTCTCTTCGAGGAAATCCCGAAAGGTGAACAGCAGCTTGCTCACCGCATCGCGGATGTTCATCCGCACCAGCTCCGGAATCAGTGGCTTGATCATGGCCACGGTGTCGTCCACAAAGCGGGCGCCGGCGGCATTGAAAATGGCGTCCTTGTCTTCGAAGTATTCATACAGCGAGCCCACGCCGATGCCGGCAATATCCGCCACCTGGCGGGCGGTGGTGGCTGAAGGCCCTTGCCGGGCAATGGCAATCAGGGCGGCCTCGACGATGGCGTCGACGGTGGCCTTGGAGCGCTGTTGTTTGGGTTTGCGTGCCATATCTGTTTCCGAATTGAATCCGAACAAGCATTCGATTTATTGTTACACCGAGCAATGTAACAGTAAAGCCTTGAGCATGCAGCAGCACCCCAGGGCGCTGGATTGTGGTCAGCTGTGCTGCCGCACCGAATAGACGTTAAACCGGCTGAAATATCGTATCGCGATAACAGGAGAGCATCATGGCTTCTATCGATCTGGACAAAATGCTGGCTAAGATCAAGTCCACCCAGTGGGCCCTTTCAGATATCGATTGGGACGCCCCTGGCGCGGAACTGATTACCGAAGAGCAGTGGCCCAAGCTGAAAGACTTCATGGCCGACCTGATGTGGATTGAGCACGTTGGCGCCCGCGCTTTTGCTGCCATGGCCAAGAAAGCCCCCACCGACACCCTGCGTGAAATTTATACCTACTTTCACGCGGAAGAGCAGCGCCACGCCAATGCGGAAATGGCACTGATGAAGCGCTGGGGCATGCTGGAAGGGGATGAGATTCCAGAGCCCAACATCAACCTGCGGCTGGTGATCGAATGGCTGGACCGTTACAGCGACGAAATGCCGGTTTATGTGTTGGGTACGGTGGTGCCGATGCTGGAAATCGCTCTTGACGGTGCCTTGTGCACCTTCCTTCTTGAGACGGTGAAAGATCCGGTTTGCCACCAGGCCTTTGAAAAAATCAACGACGATGAGTCACGGCATCTGGGGGTGGGCTTCAGCGTGATGGAAATGCAGGGTCGCGGAAAAACCTTTATTGGTGCCGCCAAAATGCTGGCGCCGTTGCTCGACCCACGCCTGATGCTGGGCATTGCTTCCTATGTGCCATTGCTGAACAAGATGCGCGACAACATCATCACCATGGGACTGCCGGAAGAGCGGCTGTATGCCGCCATGGCCAAGTTCGAAAAAATTGGTGGGCGTACGGAAGACGGCCGCCGCAACCCCTGGTTCCAGGTGATTCGCCAGCATGCCAGATTCGTGGTGGATCGCAATAACCGCGCCTATCACCTGCCGGTCGATGGCATGGTCAAACTGACCGGCCTGATTCCGCGCCGGGCACTGCCGGCGGTGCCTTCCTGGGTGAAAGAGCTGACCTATCAGCCCACTGCCTGATGCGGCCAATGCTGGCTCGTCATGCGTGCGGTGCGCATGGCGAGGCTTTCCTGATTGTTGAAGAGATCCTGTTATGACTACCTCCTCTGCCTCTCCGAAAAAGGCCGTTCGCAAGGCGGCCCCCCGTAAACGCTCCGCCACGGCCAAGCGCCCTGCGGCAAAAAAGTACCGGCGGTAAAACCGGTATCGGTGTTGATTGTGGGCGCAGGGTTTGCCGGGCTGGGGATGGCCATTCGTCTCAAGCAGGCCGGTATTGACGACTTTGTGATCCTGGAGCGTGCCAACGCTGTGGGTGGCACCTGGCGCGACAATCAATACCCGGGCGCGGCCTGTGATATTCCTTCCAATCTGTATTCCTATTCGTTTGCGCCCAATCCCAACTGGTCGCGCAGCTTCTCGGGCAGTGAGGAAATTCTCGGTTATATCCATCACCTGGTGGCCGAGTTCAAACTGGAATCACACATCCGTTTCGAGAAAAACGTGGAAGACCTGTCCTTCGATGAAAAGAAGGGCGTCTGGACCGCGACCACCGATAAAGGTGAAAAGTTTGCCGGCCGTGCTGCGGTGATGGCCCAGGGGCCGCTGTCCAATTGTAGCTTCCCGGCGATTACGGGCATCGAAGATTTCAAGGGCCACAAGATTCACAGTGCCCGCTGGGATCACGATTACGATTTCGCGGACAAGAAAGTGGCGGTCATCGGCACCGGCGCCAGTGGCATCCAGATCATCCCCGAGCTGGTGAAACAGGCGAAACATGTAAAAGTGTTCCAGCGCACCCCGGGCTGGGTCATGCCGCGCCCGGATTTTGCCACGCCGCAGTGGAACAAGAAGCTGTTCGAAAAACTGCCGGCCAGCCAGCAAGCCATGCGCAACCTGCTCTACTGGACGCATGAGAGTATGGCGTTGGCCGTTATCTGGAACTCGCCACTGACCCGCGTGGCCGAACGCGTAGCGCGTTTGCATTTGCGCCGGCAAGTGAAAGATCGCTGGCTGCGTCGTCAGCTGACGCCGGACTTCACCATCGGCTGCAAGCGGGTGCTGGTATCCAACGATTACTACCCGGCGCTGCAGAAGGATAACGCCAAGCTGATTACCTGGCCGATTGCCCGGATCAGTGAAAAGGGCATCCGTACCGTGGAAGGCATTGAGCATCAGGTGGATTGTATTGTTTTCGCTACCGGTTTCGATGTCAGCCATTCGGGGACGCCTTTCCCGGTGAAGGGGCGAAAGGGGCGCGTCCTGGGCGACGAGTGGCAAGGTGGTGCTCAAGCCTATAAGAGCATTAACGTGTCGGGCTATCCGAACCTCTACATGACCTTTGGCCCCAACTCCGGCCCTGGCCATAATTCTGCGCTGGTGTATATGGAATCCCAGCTCGATTACGCCGTGAAAGGGGTGCAGAAAATTCTTCAGGAAGACCTGAAGGTGCTGGATGTGAAAGAGAGCGTTCAGCGTAAGCACAACAAGGCCATGCAGAAACGGTTGGCGAAAACCAACTGGAATTCCGGCTGCAAGAGCTGGTATCTCACCGAAGACGGTTTCAACGCCACCATGTACCCCGGGTTCGCCACCCAGTACGCGGCGCAGATGGCCGACTTCGAGGAGAACGATTACGAAACCGCCTGATGTGAATCAGTCTGGTTTCATCCGGTGAACGCGGCCCTGCCTGGCAGGTGCCGCGTTTTTTTATGGTTCATCGCTCGGATTGCGCCTTTCTGGCTCTTTGTGCCCTTGGGGGAATTCGACCTGCGGGACTTATGCATGCCCCCATGGTGATCCGCGGGCCTGTCATCAGGCCGTCATTTCCCTGTCGTGCTGGCTTCATCCCCGCCCTGTAAAAACCTTTGAGCAATCCGTTTGGGGAACATGCACATAACAGGGGAAACCGATGAAGCATTTGTATCTGGGGGCCGGTGTGATTCTGGCCGCGACGCTGAGTGCCTGTGGTGGCGACAGCAATGAGTCTGATGCCGCTGTCGATGAAGCGGTGCGCACACCGGACAGCATCCGGTTGTCCTATGTGAGCCGTTATTCCACGGGCAGCTTTGATGCTTCCGCCGCCGAGATCCCGGCCTATGATGCGGCCAGCCAGCGCCTGTTTGTGGTGAATGCGGAGCAGGGGGAGCTGGATGTACTGGACCTGAGTGACCCTGAGAATCCGGTCAAGATCGATGCGATCAGTGCTGCAGGCATTGCGGTGGGCGCGGAAGTGAACAGCGTTGCGGCCAGCCATGGTCTGGTGGCGGTGGCCATTGAGGCCGACCCGAAAACGGATAACGGTTTTGTCGCGCTGTATCAGGCCAGTGACCTGACTCTGTTGGGGAGTGAGGAAGTGGGTGCCCAGCCAGACATGGTGGCATTTACTCCGGACGGAACCCGCGTGCTCACCGCCAATGAGGGCGAGCCCAGCGATGATTACCAGACGGACCCGGACGGTTCCATCAGCATTGTGGATTTCAGTGACCCGGCCAACCCGGTGGTGAGCACAGCGGATTTCACTGACTACAACGGTGAAGAAGATGCCCTGCGTAGTCAGGGGGTACGAATTTATGGGCCAGACGCCTCTGCATCCCAGGATCTGGAGCCGGAATATATTGCGGTCTCCGCTGATGGCGCGACCGCCTGGGTCACCCTGCAAGAAAACAATGCGCTGGCTATCATTGATATTGCTACCGCTTCAGTGACTGACATCGTTACCCTCGGCGAGACGGATCGTAGCATCGCTGGTAATGGAATCGATGCCAGCGATGACGATGAAGTTATCGACATCAAGACCTTTGCCGGGGTGGTAGGGCTGTATCTGCCAGACTCGATTCATGGCTATACCGTTAACGGCAAGACCTACCTGGTGACTGCCAACGAAGGTGATGCCCGCGCCTGGGGCGAGGACAATGATGCCTACTGGGGCGAAGAGGCGGATGAAGATGCGGTACCGCCGGTAGCCTGTACGCCGGATGCCAGCCAGGGTTTTGTTGAAGAGTTTCGGGTGAAACATCTGGTGCACAACAGTGGTTTTGCGCGCCGCTGTGGTGATGACCTGCCACCTCAGCTGAGCGAGCTTGCCGACGGTGCCTTGCTGGACCCGGCGGTTTTCGGTTACTGCGGCGCTGAAGCGGGCGATTCCGGTGATTGCCGGGAAGATGACGTTCTCGGCCGGCTGAACATCACCTGGACGTTGGGGTATAAAACCAACGCGGATGGCTCCCCGAAAATGTACGACGATGCCGGCACAGAAGATGCGGTTGCCGGTGATCGCATCATGTATGACACGCTATATAGCTACGGTGGCCGTTCCTTCTCCATCCGCGATGAAAGTGGTGATCTGGTGTTTGATAGCGGTGACGCCATCGAGCAGTTCCTGGCCAGCGACGACTGCAAGCTGGGCTCCGACCGTTCAATCGATTGTGCCGACTACTTCAACACCGGCCACGATGAAGGCGATGCCATGGACAGCCGCAGTGATGCCAAGGGGCCGGAACCGGAAGGCCTGACCATCGGCCAGATTGGCGACAAGCATTTCCTGTTCCTGGGGCTGGAACGCATGGGCGGGGTGCTGGTGTATGACATTACTGACCCGATGGCGCCGGTTTACCAGGATTACCTGAACAGCCGCGAAACCTGGGATGTGGACCCGGATGCGGGCAACCTGGAAGGGTATGGCGATCTGGGGCCGGAAGGGTTGGTGTTCATTCCGGCAGCGGATTCAGCCAACGGCAAGGCGTTGCTGGTAGTGGGGAACGAAGTGAGTGGTTCTACCGCCATCTATGAAGTGCAGAGTGTCTTCAACGAATAATCCAGGGAAGGTGCGAGGCGGCCGGCTGGCCGCCATCGTTTCGGTGGTTGGGCGCTGTTATTGAATGATGAACAGCTTTTCGCCCAGCCAGCCCAGGCCCTTGAACAGGTATCCCAGGGGGCCATATACCCGCTTGCGTTGCAGGCTTATGGACAGGCTGGACAGCGACACCTGTTTATCCATGCGCTGTAGCTGACCTTCGAGAACATCTATCTCCCCCTGTACCCGCGTCAATTCCCGTTCCACCTCGAGCACGTCTTGCACATTTGAAGCCCGGTCCAGAAGGACACGCAAACGATCTCTGAGCGCTTTGAGGTTAGTCAGCTTTGCCGCGTTGTCGGCATAGCGGTCGGTGATGTCCTGCTGGCTGAGCGTTTGATCGGTTACGGTGCCCAGAGATCCCAGATCGGCGAGTAGAGCGTTGAGTGTCTGACTGGGAACGCCGGCGCTAATCCAGGTCAGGTGTTCTTCATCGTTCTGGTTGTACAGGACGCCATGGTGCGAATGGATCAACGCTGTGGCTTTTCGGCCCTCGGCAGCAGGGTCGTCAACCGTGATGGTGAGTGAGGCACTGCGAACGATTTTCCGGCCTGCCGGTGCATCCGCTGACATTGTCTCCCTGGGCGGGTTGCTGGCGCAGGCGGTGAGTAGAAAGAGGGAGAAAAAGCCGATGAACAAGGGAAGATGACGCGGCATAACAAAGTCCTTTTGTTTGGTGGGCGCAGTGATCAGGTCGTCGATTTTTTCTGCGCCTGTCTGGCTTCAAAAGCAGCCAGTTGAACTTCGCTGGCAGGCTTCTGGTAGAGCGATTTCCATTCCGAGAAGGGCATGCCGTAGATGTATTCCCGCGCGCCGTCATAATCCAGTTCCACGCCTTGCTCGGTGGCCGCTTCCATCAGCCACTTGGCCAGACAATTACGGCAGAAATCCGCCAGGATCATCAGGTCGATATTCTGCACATCCTTGTGTTCATCCAGATGCTGGAGCAGACGACGAAACGTGGCGGCTTCCATTTCTGTGCGGGTGGTCTGGTCGAGGTCGGTCATGGAGTTATCCTTGTGCTCGTCACCAGATTCGAAGCCGCTGTAGGA
>NZ_DS989915.1:2749889-2787998 GCF_000155615.1 Alcanivorax sp. DG881
TCGCGCTGCGCGCGGTTCGTCCCCTGGAAGGGAACTCCTACAATAACGTCAGGCGTCGATATCAATGCTCTTCAGGTAATCATCATAGTTGCCAGTGAAGTCGCGCACGCCTTCGGGGGTGATTTCCAGAATACGGGTGGCCAGCGAGCTGACGAATTCCCGGTCGTGGCTGACAAAGAACAGTGTGCCCGGGTAATTTTCCAGTGCCAGGTTCAGCGCTTCAATGGATTCCATGTCCAGGTGGTTGGTGGGCTCATCCAGCAACAATACATTGGGCTGTGTCAGCGTCAGTTTGCCGAACAGCATGCGCCCCTGCTCACCACCGGAAATCACCTTCACGGATTTCAGCACTTCGTCATTGGAAAACAGCATGCGGCCCAAGGCTGCGCGTACCGCCTGTTCACCATCGCTGGTCCATTGCGCCATCCAGTCGAACAGGATCATGTCCTGCTCAAAATCGTGGCTGTGATCCTGGGCAAAGTAACCCAACTCCGCCGCTTCGGCCCATTTTACCGTGCCGTTATCTGCGCTGAGATCACCGGCCAGGCAGCGTAGCAAGGTGGTCTTGCCGATGCCGTTGGGGCCAATGATGGCTACCCGTTCGCCGGCTTCTACCTGCAGGTTCAGGTCCTGAAACAAGGTCAGGTCGTCGTAATGTTTGCCCAGCCCTTCCAGGGTGACGGCCTGACGATGCAGTTTCTTGGTCTGTTCGAAACGGATGTAGGGGCTGATCCGGCTGGAGGGCTTAACCTCTTCCAACTGGATCTTGTCGATCTGCTTGGCCCGGCTGGTGGCCTGTTTGGCCTTGGAGGCGTTGGCCGAGAAGCGGCTGACAAAGCTCTGCAGGTCAGCGATTTCCTTTTTCTTCTTGGCGTTGTCCGCATACAGGCGGTCACGGGCTGCGGTGGCGGCAGTCATGTACTCGTCGTAGTTGCCCGGGAACAGGCGCAGCTCACCGTAATCCAGATCCGCCATGTGGGTGCACACGCTGTTCAGGAAGTGACGGTCGTGGGAAATGATGATCATGGTGCTGGAGCGTGCCACCAGAATATCTTCCAGCCAGCGGATGGTGTGGATATCCAGATGGTTGGTGGGCTCATCCAGCAGCAGCACGTCCGGATCGGAGAACAGGGCCTGGGCAAGCAGTACGCGTAGTTTCCAGCCGGGGGCCACGGCGGTCATCGGGCCGGCGTGTTGTTCTTCGGGAATGCCCAGCCCCAGCAGCAGGTCGCCGGCCCGGGCCTCGGCAGTGTAGCCGTCCATCTCCGCGAATTGCATTTCCAGCTCGGCCACGCGCATGCCGTCTTCTTCGCTCATTTCCGGCAGGCTGTAGATCCGGTCGCGTTCGGCCTTCACTGTGGCCAGTTCGCTATGCCCCATGATCACGGTGTCCAGTACCGTGTGTTCCTCGAAGGCGAACTGGTCCTGGCGCAGCTTGCCGAGGCGGTCGTTGGGATCCAGCATCACCTGGCCATTGCTGGGCTGCAGTTCGCCGCCGAGGATTTTCATGAAGGTGGATTTGCCGCAGCCGTTGGCGCCGATCAGGCCGTAACGGTTGCCATTGCCAAATTTGACGGAGACGTTTTCAAACAGCGGCTTGGCGCCGAACTGCATGGTGATGTTCGCGGTAGAAATCAAAAGACTGTCCTGTAACGAGAGGGCGGCCGGGGGCGCGCCATCGCCGGCTGCGGGGGTTATCAGCAGGCGGCGGGAAGAAAGAGGCGGCATTGTACCGGCTTGCCGGGCAAAAGGCAGTCCCGCCCGGCGGTCCGTCCGGGGTTGAAAAATTGGGCAAAAAGGCGCGTATTAGAACGGAGAGGCAAGACAGAGAGGGGATTATGAAAACAAAAACGACCCTGGCGGGGATGGCGGTCATCGTGATGGTGGCGCTTTTCAGTGCGGGCTGTAGCAACAATGCCAGCCATGATTACCTCGAGCAGCAGGTTCAGCGGACCTTGCAGGATAACAATTTGGGGGTTTGGCAGGTTGAATCGCTGGCTCTGGAGGAGGAGCAGCAAAAGCGCACGGACAAGGATAACCCAACCACGACCTATCAGTTCAGCGTTGCCCTCGTACTGCAGGAAGATTTGCAGCTGGTCCGCTATGCCGACGCGGACGCCCGTGAACTGGTGGTGACGCCGGGCCCTCGGGCCGGTGAGCAAGTGACGCTGCCTGCGGTGGCGCGGGTAGAGGGGCCGCTGGGGGAGGCGTCCTCACGGGCGCATGTGAGCCTGCCGCTCACGGATCTGCCGCCGGGCCTGCCGGCATCGTTGCTGCGCGACCGTTTTGCGGACTGGCAGCAGATCAGCGTGGGGACTGACTCCTATCAGGCCATGCTGGAGCGTCTGCGTCGCCAGCTGCTCGACGAGCAGAGAGCCCTCACCGACACCGCCGACCGGTTGCGACGCGGGCGGATGCAGCTGGAGGCCAAGGATGAGGAGCTGAAGGCGCTGGAAGAGGACAGCGTCGGCCAGTCCAGCGGTATGGGGGAGCCCATGGAGCGGCTCAGTGGTGACGTGCAGGCCTTGATGTCCCAGGTGGAGCAGCTTCAAGTGGAGAAGTACACCCGGGAAGATACCGTTAAAAAGCTGCGTGCGGATCTGGACCACCTGCAGGGTAAGTGATCACAGTAGCGGTGTGAGCGCAGCGGGCATGCCGGCAGGATTCGACTTGTGCGGCGCCATGGGTATCATGGCAGGCCCGCTTTACCCACCGGACCCTTGTCATGTTTGAACAAACCGTTACCCCCCGCTTTTACGAAACCGATGCGTTTGGCCATGTGAACAATACTGTTGTTACCGGCTGGTTCGAAACGGGCCGCGCGCCGTTGTTTGTGCTTTTCGGCAGAGGGGGCAATCCCGCATCCCTGCCGCTGATCCTCGCCCGAGTCGAGGTCGATTTTGTTGCCCAGATTTACTACGGCAGCGACGTGACCCTGCGCACCGGCATTGAGCGCATTGGCAACAGCTCTTTTGTGGTTACCCAGCAGGCCTGGCAGAACGATGCCCTGGTCGCCCGGGGGCGGGCGGTGCAGGTTTACTTCAACCATGAAAAACAGGCGTCGGCGCCGATCCCTGATGACTTCCGTGAGGAGCTGGCTCGCCATGAAGGGGCGTTGCCGGAATAACGCTTTCCCATGGTGCTGATAGCCTGGTCGCCATGGCGTCCTGGCGTGATGCCGCTACACTAACGGGCATAGTAGTTCGGGGGCGAGTCGAGCTCCCTCTCTATCAGAATGGCAACCGAGTGAGATCGCTTCATGGCCTATCAGGGACAAGAAAACTTTGATCATCGCCAGCCCCGCAAAACCGGTGTGCTGATCACCAATCTGGGCACCCCGGATGCGCCGGAAACCGGGGCTCTGCGCCGCTACCTGCGCGAATTTCTGTCCGATACCCGGGTGGTGGAAATTCCCCGCTTCGTCTGGTTCTTCATCCTCAATCTGGTCATTCTGGTGATTCGCCCGCGCCGTTCCGCCGAAGCCTATAAAGGGGTGTGGACAGAAAGAGGCTCACCGCTGCTGGTGCATAGTCAGGACCAGGCGGATGGTATTCGGGAGCGGCTGCAACAGAAATACGGTGACGGCGTAGTGGTGCGTCTTGCCATGCGCTACGGCAACCCGTCCATCGCCAGTCAGCTGCAGGCGATGGAAGATGATGGCGTGCGTCAGCTGCTGGTGTTGCCTCTGTACCCGCAGTATTCGGCCTCCACCAACGCGTCCACCTTCGATGCGCTGGCGCGGGATTTCATGCAGCGACGCTGGCTGCCGGACTTGCGGTTTATCAGCCACTACCCGGACTTTGCGCCGTACATTCAGGCCATGGCAGAACATATTCGTGCCTACCGGGAAGCACATGGCAGCGCAGACAAGCTTATCTTCAGCTACCACGGTGTGCCCAAGCGTTTTCTGCTCAAGGGTGATCCGTACTTTTGCGAGTGCCACAAGACCTCCCGGTTACTGGCCGAGGCACTGGGACTGGCCGATGATCAATGGATGACGACGTTCCAGTCCCGCTTCGGGCGGGAAGAATGGCTGCAGCCCTACACGGATGCCACCCTGAAAGCCCTGCCAGGGCAAGGAGTGAAATCGGTACAGGTCTTCTGCCCCGGCTTCTCCGCTGACTGCCTGGAGACGGTGGAGGAAATCGATGAGGAAAACCGGGGCTACTTTGAGCAGGCCGGGGGTGAATCCTTTGCCTATATCTCTGCCATGAATGCAGAGCCTGTGCACCTGGATGCGCTGACACAACTGGTCGAAAATAACCTGCAAGGCTGGCAGCCAGGGGACAATCAGCCAGCCACCCTGGCCGCTCGCGCCGCGCGAGCCGAGGCACTGAAGTAGCAAGCGGTAACCCGCCCCTTCCTCCCCCTCCCTTCGTTGGCATCTCAGGATGCGCGCTCCTGCATCCCTCATTTGGGGGATGCGGGTTAATGCCAAATCCCTGACTATTTATCGCAGGGCCAACCTGAATGGGGGGCTTTGAGCGTTCGATCCTGATAAGCAGTGAGAGGGTGTCATGAAAGCTACAAAATCGGTTTTCTTTCTGGTTCCGGGTCTTTTTTGTATGTTCTTTGCCGTCGCAGGCCATGCGAGCAGCTATGCCAAGGAATGTATTATGGACAGTGACTATTTTGTGAATTTTGATCTTTCCGTCGGGGATAAAGCGTTTTGGACAACGGTTAAGCCAGCGTCAGGTGCCGATGCATCAAGAAGTGCCATGTGCTCCTGCGCAAAGGCGATTAACCGGTTGCAGATCCAGGAGTACAACGAGCGTTACCCTGCCGCTTTTCTCAGAGGGGAGGATCGGGAGGGGTGTCGTGACTACGGCGATGGTGGTCAGAGCCACAAGTTGTATTGGACGCAATAAACAATCAAGGATCAATGTTAGGGGATGAAAATGAAAACAATACGTCAGTTATTTGGGGCTGCTGCAGGCGTAGTCATGGTGTCTTTTGGCGGTTTCGCCCATGCGGAATACTCCGGATACCATTTTTGTGAAGCGGAATATCGATCCTATGGTGATGAAGACATATCCGAGGTTTACATCTCGGGTGTTTTCTATGATTCCTACGTGACGCCAAGCCGTGTAGATGACAGCTTCGCTGAATTTATCGATGCAGAATATGACCCTGAAGCAACCATTTACAACGTGAGTTGTGCAAGGAATCAACACGACTCCGAACGGGAAGCAGAGCGTAGCCGAAATCGTGCGATCTCCAACTGGCGAGACCGGGATTATGAGGTTCACCGGGTAAGATGGAGTCGATGACGTTCTGATTGCTGCCGGGTTTCCTGCGTCCTGTGCCGCTTAATCCCGTTCTGGCGTATGCGCAGACTGACGAAAGGAAGTCTGGGGTTTCTCACTATTAAGACTGGCTTTCGGAGGGCGTTGTGCGCAGGAAAATACTTTTTCTTACGGTATCGTTGATGGTGCTGCCTCTAGGGGGGCTGGCAGCAGAAGGCGATGATGTCGGGAAGGAATTCGGTTATTGCGCTGTTAAAGAGGGCCGTGATGGGGGAAGAGCGGTCTTTTCAACGGTATTCCATGCGGATTTCGTAGATTTCTATGGCGGCTACATGTCCGACAAGATGCCGGAGATACAGCGTCGCTTTCGGAAATATGCGTATGCCTATTGGGGGGTAGACGGGGATGCAACGTGCTACCGCAGGCCCGATCGGAGGAAAGCCGAGGAGGCGCTCATGGATGAGGTTTCGCAACTGCGTCGGGAAGGGGGTTGGGATGTGGAGATATCTCGTTGGCATTTCAGGGGTTAAGCGTGTCAGCGGCTGAGGAATTAAATAATTTTGCTGATGAAGGTCGGTTGTTCTGTCATTAATAAGGTTGTGATCGGGGGTAAGGTGAAAATCCATTATTTTGTCTGTGTGCTATGGGGGCTGGCACTGGTCGGCTGCGGAACGATCAATGCAGACAGAGAAAGCTACATGAAAGACGCCGTTTATGAGAAAGAACGGTATTTTGGAGATGCGGTTTCTGAGCCGGCGTTTTCCCACTATGAACTACGCGGGAAGTATGAGGTTGACGAGGAAAAGCTGAATATCCATATCGACCCGGTTGAGATTTACGCCCAGGAAAAGGAAGAGCTTGTCGTACGACGGAAAGTGTCTTATGAGCGATACGGGCCGTACGGTTATAGTCCCGGCATGTGTGTTTTCAAGGTGGTAATGGTTTTCGATGTCCTTTTCTCCATGATTGATGATGATTATGCAGAGGATCTTCAGGAGACATGCTACAAGGTTTATGAGTGGAAGAGAGAGGAGCAGGAGCAGCCACCAGAAAAAACCGGGGTCAAGACCGTGGAGCTGCTGGCCAGAAATTACCAGGATTCAAGTGGGTCTTTGGTTTTTCAACTCCGCGCGGATGGAAAGCGGGTTAACAAAGTGAATCTTACCGGGTTTAGAGGGGAGGAAAGGCGTGGTCCCTATTCCTGGACAGTGAACAGCTGGTATGACTTCTCCCGGCTTGAGGATGATGATTTCCTGGAAATTGAAATTATCAATCGTAGGGGGAAGGTGGCTCTGGACAAGACGTTGGCAATAGCTAAAGAGGATGCGGAGTCGGTTATTTTTAAAAGCAAGTATGACGGCATCTTTCAGTTGTACTACACCTGCAGACTCTGTAACGCAAACCTGACGGATAATTTCTATACCGATGCTCGGCGAATAATTTGGTACAGCAATGTCTATTTATACAAGGGAAAGGGGTCGCTGGATTTTGTGGCTTCGTGTATTGAAGACCGGTTTGACCGTTTGAGACATGGTGATGTGCGGGTGATGAAGGCGAATACTCCGAAAGGAAGGAATATCTGGCCGGATATTTACTCTTCTTACGGAACGGTTCGTGGTGTCAAGGCTCCTGACGAGCCGACCGTTGATGACATTCAGTCCTGCATCAGGAAGAAGAGGCTGGATATTGAAATAAAGAATTATTATGGGTGATGTTTCCTGACTCCCTTGTGGAGGGTTATGAGGAAAAATATGAGAGCTCTCTTCCTGTCGGCTCTTATGCTGGTTGCTGGCCAGAAGGCTTGATCGCAAATGCACAATCTGGATTTCGAATGTAATGGTGACGCCTGCATTATGCGGGCGTTTTTTTATCCCAGAACGGGCTGTGCCTAGCGCATATGAAGTTGCATAGTGGTTGTATCTTTCACGGATGATACGGATGTCATGATGAGATTCTCCCGAGATGCCGTCTGCGGGGCTGAATACCTAACTTGAGGTATGGGATAAGCCTCACCCCATTGCTATGGTTCAGACAGAGGCTCTGCGCCTTATGCGTGGGGCTGGCGATTGCCTGTTGTCCGGGGAAATGATGTCCAAATCCATTGCCGTAATCCTGATGCTAATCGTGCCGCTGCTATTGGGTGGTTGCGCGTTGTCATATCACGGGAACCTTGTTTCTAAACTGCAAGCTCAGGGCCCCAATCCCTATATTAATGAGCCGGAACTAAAAGACCTTTATAGAAAAATCCGGGTTATTGCCATGGCAGAAAGGTCTTGGGGCGACCCTTATGCCTTCGACTCGCGTAACGACGCCATCATCAGTAATTTCCAGGATCGTTTCAGCAAGCCAGCAATGATGGAGGCGATCAGCCTTGTTCGTGAAGGCTATGATGCGGTTGTGGCGGCTCGTTACCCCCATATCGGTTATGAGACGGAATGTACCTTGGTGGATGCCGGCGCTTATGTTGTGAATACAGAGGTGGCAGCGGATCAGTTCGATTGGAATTTTATTAAAGGGGAGTGTGTTGGCGGGCTTGCACATGGGGTTGGAAAAGCGGTTGATGAAAAAAATAACGCGCAGTTTGTGGGGCGATTTGATCAAGGGGTAATGGTCGAGGGTGTGTTTGATATGCCTTTGGAAAATGGCAGTCAGGTTACCCAGCTTGGCGATGTTCCCGGCAAGGCACGTATTGCCCGCCTGTTAAGCACAGAAACCCGTGAAGATGGTTTTCAGTGGCATCGATACGGTGATTTTAATGACCAGGCGGAAATGCACGGGTTTGGTGTTGTTATTTGGGGCTACACAAACGCCATGATCGTCAAGTCCATGGGGGAATTCAAACACTCGAAGCTGAACGGGTTTGCAGCCAAACAGGTATCCGGCACTACAGAGGCAGGAGCGGTCTGGTATGTGCGGATTGGCGAGCATGTTGAGGGAGAGTTGAATGGAGCAGGAGCGTGGACGAATGGCGTGACGAGTTTGAGCGTGGGCTACTGGGAAGAGGGAAAATTAAACGGCAAGGGATACGGCGATTACGCTAACGTTGCCGAGAACAGTGAAAGCTACGCCGGAACATACTTGGCCGGCAAACGTCAGGGCTCATTTACGGTGCGCAGACGGGCCCAGTTGGGTGGCGGAACAGGGGAGTTCACGGAAATATACGACAACGGCAAGTTGATCGACGACGGCATCGAGGAAAAATCAAACAGCGGTGATGGATTCGGAAAATTTGTTGCACTCGCTGGGGGCGCAGCAGTGATTGGTTCATCGGGAATTTCAGATTCGTCCAAAGTGGATATTGGCACTGCCTTCGCCTCCGATGTGATGGCCGGTGGCGACGGCAAGAACATGAATGCAATGAGCCGGCAGGTTGCTCAGGGTGGTGGGGCAGCGAGCCAGGTGGGTAGTGATGATGACAAAGGGGTATTTCAGTTCAGTTGTTATGACCCGGGTAACTTTATCTGTGTTGACTATACTCTTTTCAGCCGAGCCAAAAGTGAGCAGTTTAAGGCGCAATGCGCTCAGGGGCGCAATAAACAGGTTGCCAGCTGTGACAGTTCGACCCGACAGGCTATTTGCAGTCATCAGAGCCCGACAGGGGACACGGAGACGCATGATTACCTTTATGGCTCGGAACCGGAGCAAGTGAAGCAGGCCTGCTTGTCCACGGGGGGCAAGTTCAGAATGGTCGAATAGTTGGGCTTTTCTGGAAAGCTTTTCTGGATAAAAAATGGAGCAGGCTTTGTCGGGCATTGAAGCTGTTGCCTGGCACGCGAATGTGTCGGGTTAAGCTGAATGGAATGAAAGGCTATTGTTGTTTGTTTCCTGCGGTGCTGACCGTAAAGGTTGTATAACGATTTTTGCTTCTGGAAAGAAAATAGCCTGGTTGCCGGTGATGCCGGCAACCAGGCGTGCCACGCCTTGCTGGCTACTACTGATTGGTGAGGTGGCGAATCAGCTCGTCAGTAAACTCTGTGGTACTGGCGCGTCCGCCCAGATCCGGGGTGACGATTTCCCCCTGGCCGACCACGTGTCGCACGGTGCGGCGCAACCTTTTCGCCTTGTCGTGCTGTTCCATGTAATCGAGCATCATGGCGCCAGCGAGCATAATGGCGGTGGGGTTGGCCACGCCCTTGCCGGCGATGTCCGGTGCGCTGCCGTGGACGGCTTCGAACAGACCGCCGTGCTCACCAATGTTGGCCCCGGGGGCCACGCCCAGCCCGCCGATGAGGCCGGCACACAGGTCGGAAAGGATGTCGCCGAACAGGTTGGTGGTAACCAGTACATCGAAACGGTGCGGGTTCATGGCCAGCTGCATGGCGCAGGCGTCCACGATCATTTCCTCATGTTCCAGATTCGGGTAGTCCTCGCGCACCTTGCGAGCCACATCCAGAAACAGCCCGGAAGTGGACTTCATGATATTCGCCTTGTGCACCACGGTGACTTTCTTGCGTCCCTGTTTGGTGGCGGTGTCGTAGGCGAAACGCAGCAGGCGCTCGGACTCGGTGCGAGTGATGCGGCTGCGCAGCTCGGCGGTTTCGCCGTCGTCACTGACGGTTTGCCCCAGCCCGGAATAGATACCCTCGATATTTTCCCGAATGGTCATGATGTCCACATTGTCATAGCGGGACTTAACGCCGGGAATGGACAGGGCCGGGCGCACGTTGGCGAACAGGTCGAAGGTCTTGCGCAGGGTTACGTTCACGGAAGTGAACCCGCCGCCCACCGGGGTGGTGATAGGGCCTTTCAGGGCCAGGCGGTTGCGTTTGAGCACGGCGAGGGTGTCTTCCGGCACCAGCTCCAGCCCCTGATCCAGAGCGGTCTGCCCTGCGATGGCATACTCAAACTTGAGGCCGCAATCCAGCGCGTCCAGTACCCGTACCGTGGAATCGACGATATCCGGTCCGATTCCGTCACCGGGGATAACGGTTACGGTGTTCTCGTTCATACTGCCTCCTGATTGCGGTTAATAAGGGTTGAGCGTGATGTGTCCGGGGCCCAGATGCCATGTCCAGTAAAGAAATGGGGCCCCTATTCTGCCACGTCACGGCCGGCAAAATGAATGCCGACAAAAGTCGCAGGTTATGATGACAGAGTGTTTTTAGCGCAGAACGTTCATAGAGAAAGCCCTGGCAGAAGCGGAATCAGGGTTATTGCTCATCCTCGAGTAGCTGGGCCCCGGTGCCCTGCTCGGAGAGTGAGTCATAGGGATTGCGCAGCCGGCAGGCCTTGATCGACAAGCACCCACAACCGATACAGTCGCTCAGTTGATCACGTAACTGGGTCAGGGCGTGAATGCGGGCATCCAGTTGCTCCTGCCAGCGTGCGGAGAGTCGTTTCCAGTCACGGGCGGTGGGCGTTCGGCCGTCGGGCAGGCTGGCCATGGCGTCGGCGATTTCGGCCAGGGGGATGCCAATACGCTGGGCGACCTTGATCACGGCGACACGGCGCAGTACATCACGGTGGTAGCGACGCTGGTTGCCACTGCTGCGCCAGCTCTGGATCAATCCCTTGGTTTCATAAAAGTGCAGGGCGGATACCGCAACCCCGCTCCGCTCTGCCACTTCCCCCACGGTCAGGGCTTTACCGATATCGTTTGCGTTGATGAGGGTCATAGCTGCTCCCTTTTTCTTTCTTTATTGACCTCAATAATGATTGAGGTTTTACGCTGAGCCTTCATTGTCGTCAACTGTTCAGGAGATAATATGGCTACGCGCGACCCGCTGACTCTGGCTTTGGTATACGGCAGTACCCGTGAAGGGCGTTTGTGTGACACTCTGGTCAATTGGGCTGCAGAGCAGATTCGGGATGTGCCCGATTTTGCGCTGCAGGTGATTGATCCCCGCGATTTTGATGTGCCGGCGGATTTTCCGAATGCAGCATCCGCCAGTGTGCGGCAGTTGAAAAACAGGCTGACAAAGGCCGATGCGTTTTTAGTGGTTACGCCGGAGTACAACCACAGTTTTCCAGCCATCCTCAAACAGGTCATTGATGTCTCCAGTGCGGCCTGGAAAGCAAAGCCAGTGGCGTTTATCAGCTATGGCGGGGTGTCTGGCGGGCTGCGAGCGGTAGAACAGTTGCGGCTGGTCTATGCCGAGTTGCATGCGGTGACGGTGCGCAATGTGGTGAGCATCATCAATGCTGGTGACAAATTTGATGCCCGTGGGCGCTGGCAATCGGTGGAGCAGAAGGTCCGCGCAGAAAAGCGTTTGATGCAGCAGCTGGCGGTACTTCGGTGGTGGGCGCAGAGCCTGAAAGCGGGGCGCCGGCGACCGGAGTTTGCGGCGGTTTCGTGAGCGTGTTGGTCGTTCTGCGTATCCGCACCCATAGACGGCGCCGGGTGTGCATAATGGTGCGCCTGTATAGGGTATGCTTGCCATCGGCGCGATGCAGTGAGAGTGGGAAGGCGTCCTTTGAAGGAGAGACAGTGTGGATGCAGTAATTTCAGTCAACAATCTCAGCAAGGTTTATGAATCCGGATTTCAGGCGCTTAAAGAGGTCAATCTGGAGATTCGACCCGGGGAGATCTTTGCCCTGCTGGGCCCCAACGGCGCCGGCAAAACGACCCTGATCAGCATTATTTGCGGAATCGTGAATCCCTCGTCCGGCAAGGTTCTCGCCGATGGGCATGACATCATTACCGATTTTCGCGCCGCACGAAGCGCCATCGGTCTGGTGCCCCAGGAAATTTCCACCGACGCATTTGAAACCGTCTGGGCAACAGTGAGTTTCAGCCGCGGGCTGTTTGGCAAGCCGCGTAATGATGCCCACATTGAGAAAGTGCTCAAGGCGCTGTCGCTGTGGGACAAGAAAGACAGCAAGATCATGATGTTGTCCGGTGGCATGAAGCGACGGGTGATGATTGCCAAGGCGCTTTCCCATGAGCCAAAGATCCTGTTTCTGGACGAGCCTACGGCGGGTGTGGATGTAGAGCTGCGCCGGGAAATGTGGGAAATGGTCCGCCAGCTGCGCGAACAGGGTGTCACCATTATTCTGACGACCCACTATATTGAAGAGGCCGAGGAAATGGCTGACCGGGTGGGTATTATTCGTCAGGGCGAAATTATCCTGGTGGATGAAAAGTCCCGGTTGATGGAAAAGTTGGGGCGCAAGCAATTGACTGTACACCTGGCAGAACCGCTTGATGCGATTCCCGCCGCCATGGCGGACGAGGCGCTGGCGCTGGCCGATGAGGGCTACTCGATGGTTTATACCTACGATGCCAACCAGGAAAACACGGGCATTGCCGAATTACTGCGCCACCTGAGCGAGCAGGGTATTGAATTCAAGGACCTGCATTCACGGCAAAGTTCGCTGGAAGATATTTTCGTGGACCTGGTGCATAACGGTAACCCGGACGACAGTACGGCCGGGCGGGTAACCAGTGAAGATGCACCTAACGCACAGGGTGACGCTTGATGAATATTCATTCCATTCGCGCTATCTACAAGTTCGAGATGGCCCGCACCTGGCGCACCCTGATGCAAAGCGTGGCTTCCCCGGTGATTTCCACCTCGCTGTATTTTGTGGTGTTCGGTTCTGCGATCGGTTCACGGATGGTCGAGATTGACGGCGTCAGTTACGGGGCGTTCATTATTCCCGGCTTGATCATGTTGTCTTTGATGACGCAAAGCATTTCCAATGCGTCTTTCGGGATATACATGCCCACTTTCTCCGGCACCATCTACGAGGTGCTGTCGGCACCGGTGTCCTATGTGGAGATCGTGATTGGTTATGTGGGGGCGGCGGCAACCAAGTCCACGATTCTGGGCATCCTGATTCTGCTGACGGCACGATTGTTTGTGGATTATGAGGTGCAGCACCCTTTCCTGATGATTGGCTTTCTGCTGCTGACGGCGATCACCTTCAGCCTGTTTGGCTTTATCATCGGGGTATGGGCGGATACCTTCGAGAAGCTACAGATCATTCCCCTGATGATCATTACTCCGCTGACCTTTCTGGGGGGCAGTTTCTACTCCATCGATATGCTGCCGCCGGTTTGGCAGACGGTGACCCTGTTCAATCCAGTGGTTTATCTGATCAGCGGGTTCCGCTACAGCTTCTTTGGTGTGGCGGATGTGCACATCGGGATCAGCCTTGGCATGACGCTGTTGTTCCTGACGCTGTGCATGGGGCTGGTGTGGTGGATATTCAAAACCGGATATAAATTGAAAAGCTAAAAAAAGGGCGCATAAAGCGCCCTTTTTTTTGGTTTATCGCGAATCCCCCGGCGCTTTGCCAAATGTTCGATACCAGATGTCTGACGTCCCAGGTTTTCAGGGCTGCCTAATCAGGCGCTAACGCCTGCCTGTGCCCCGCGCAACTTGCTTACGTCTGCGCGCGGTGGTGCGCCGAACAAGCGGCTATATTCCCGGCTGAAGTGGGATGGGCTTTCATAGCCCACCCGGTAGCTGGCCGTGGCTGCTTCCAGCCCTTCGGTGAGCATCAGTCGGCGTGCTTCATGGAGACGCAGCTTCTTCTGAAATTGTAGTGGTGACATGCGGGTGACCTGTTTGAAGCTATGGAACAGGGTGGACTCACTCATGTTGGCCGAGTCTGCCAGATCCTTCACCCGCAATGGTTCGGAATAGCGGTCCTTGAGGGTGGAAATGACCCTGGATATCCGGTTGGCCTGGGAATCAATCGAGGCGAACTTGCGCATGCGCGGTCCCATCTCGCCAATCAATGAACGGTAGATAATCTCCCGACGGGTCAGTGGGGCGAGCACGGCAATATCGTCCGGGGTGGTCATCAGGTTCAGCAGTCGATAGAGCGCCCCCTGCATGGATTCATCCATGTGGGACATGCACAGACCACAGCCCACTTCGGGGCATTCATTGCCCGGTTCATAACGGCCAACCTTGTCACCCAACTCCAGCACAAGGTCAGTGACCTCCTGCGGATCCACATCGATTTTTACCGCCAGGTAAGGATGGTTTGGGGAGGCATCCACAATTTGCCCAAGCACCGGAAGATGGACGGAGCTGGCCAGGTAGCTTGATGGGCCGTACACAATTTCACGGTCGCCAAGCTCAATGGTCTTGGTGCCTTGCAGAATAAAAATCAGTGAAGGCTCGTAGACCGTAGAGGCGCAACTGCTGGTGTCATCGGCACGATACAACGATACGCCCGGGATGCCGGAATCGAGCATGCCCGGCTCTGCAATCTGTTCGCAGACAAGCTGCGCCAGCTGTTGCTCGAGTGTGCTGCCAGCAGGGGCGGCAACATTGGATAAAGTGGCGGTCATGACCTTTCTCCCTTTTGGCGCAGTATACGCATGCACCGGGTAGGGCGGTGGGGTATCGAGCCATTTTCTGCAGAATCGGGCAATGACTGCGCAGAAACCGGCAATCTGCACCCGCCTGCCTGTGGGATCAGGCAATATCCCCTACTGTTGCGAACCTGTAGGGGAAGAACCATGCGGGTGGCCAGTGGCTCCCTTGTTTCAAAGGTTAACCCTTTTAAATTAAGGGGTTATTGGTTTTTTCTTTCTTTATCTTCTCCTTGTCGCCTGTTCCTGCCGTGGTTTTCTTGCCTGAAACAGTAATGACATCCAGGTGAAACATGGCCGGGGGCAAACCTGCGTTTCACCGGCGCAGATGGATTTAAACAGGATCGGGCAATGTTGAGGCAGTAACCCGATATCGCGCTTCGGCCCCTTTTCATTACAGTTTCTCTCCATTCAGGAAAGCCCTGTGCTTTCTTGCCGGGCAACCGTGCTGGCAGTTTGCTGGTTCGTCATGGGCGTGGATTTTTTTATTGACCTCAACTCAACTTGAGGAATTAGAGTCCTCTGCCATGACGGTTCGGTTGTGGTTTTTCAGGGTGAGTGTCTGATCGGGTGGTGAATTGGTTTTGCCACGCTGTCGAATCGTTTCAGGGTTATTCGATTATCGGGTACGCATTACTGCGGTAATGCATCAAGGGTGATAGCGGGAGTCAGATTCATGGAAAGTGTTAGTAGTGAAACGGCCGGTGGTGTGGGTGTGTACCTGGGCCTGGCGTTTATTTTGATGGCGATTGTTTTCTTGTCCGGTTGCGATGCGCGTAGTGAAGCCTCGCAGCAGATGCCCGCGCCGGATGTGGATGTGGCCCTGGTTCAACCGGAACCGGTGACCTTGTGGGAGTCTTTTACCGGTCGTGTGGTAGCGCCGGAAACAGTGGCGCTACGGCCCCGGGTCAGCGGTTACATCGACAAGGTGGCCTTTGAAGAAGGGGCTCTGGTGGAAGCTGGCGATCTGCTTTTCCAGATTGATCCTCGCCCGTATCAGGCCAGAAAGCAGGCTGCGCAAGCGCAGTTGGCACAGGCGAGGAGTGAGCTGGCACTGGCGAACAGCCAGGCAGAGCGAGCCCGTTCGTTAATGGAAAGCCGTGCGATTTCCCGTGAAGAGTATGACCAGCGCAACGCGGCAAAGATGAGTGCGCGAGCGCTGGTCAATGCGGCAAAGGCGGCGCTGGAAACCGCCGAGCTGGATTTACAGTACACCCGGGTAACGGCGCCGGTAAGTGGCCGGGCGGGTCGCGCCCTGGTGACGCGGGGAAACCTGGCCAGTGCGGATCAGACATTGCTGACCACATTGGTGTCGGTGGATCCGATGTACGTGTATTTCGATGCGGACGAGCAAGCCGCACAGGAAAGCGAACAGGCTCGTGTGGCGGGAAAGCCGACCAGGGTGCGCATTGGCTTGGCCGGAGAGTCGGGGTTTCCGCATCAAGGCACGCTGAACTTTATCGACAACCGATTGAACGCCAACACCGGCACCTTGCAATACCGGGCGGAACTGGCCAACCCGAATGGCACTTTTAAGCCGGGGCAATTCGCCCGCGTGCAATTGCCGATGGCGCGCATGGATAACGCCATGCTGGTGAACCGTAAAGCGGTGCTTACCGATCAGGACCGTCGCTTCGTGTATGTGGTTGGTGAGGACAACATGGCCGCTCGCCGCCAGGTAACACCGGGCCGGTCGGTGGACGACCAGCTGGTGATTCTGGATGGCCTGAAACAGGGCGACAGAGTCATCGTCAACGGTGTGCAGAAGGTGTTCTTTGACGGCATGCCCGTGGCGCCCCATCAGGTTGCCGTGAGTGAGCAATCGGCTGAACCCGCGGTGGCGTCTGTCCAGCCGTGACCGGGAGCGCCTCTGTCGTACAGGGTGCTGTGCAGAGGCTCTCCAGCAAAACCGGATAACCGTGATTGCTCGCTAGCGAGAAAGGCGGTCCGGCAACTTCAAAGGGAACGACATGTCACGGTGGGTCGCTGATCCGCCGCGCAGGAGTATTGCCATGAATTTTTCACGTTTCTTTGTCGACAGGCCCATTTTCGCGGCGGTGTTGTCGATCATTATTTTTGCGGTGGGGCTGATTTCCATACCCAACCTGCCGGTGAGTGAATATCCGGAAGTGGTGCCGCCGTCAGTGGTGGTGCGCACCGTATATCCGGGGGCCAATCCGAAGGTGATTGCGGAAACCGTGGCGACGCCACTGGAGGAGGCGATCAACGGCGTTGAAGGGATGATGTACCTGAAATCCGTGGCGGGCTCCGATGGGGTGCTGCAGATGACGGTGACGTTCCGGCCGGACATCGACGCCGATGATGCCACCGTGCGGGTGCAGAACCGGGTCAGTCAGGCCCTGGCTCGGTTGCCGGAAGATGTGCGCCGCCAGGGGGTGACCACGCAGAAACAGTCACCAACATTCTTGATGGTGGTCCACCTGACATCCCCGGATGGCCGTTACGACACCCTGTACCTGCGTAATTACGCCCGCCTGCATGTGCGGGACGTGCTGGCGCGGATTCGTGGTGTGGGCGATGCGCAAATCTTTGGCGGCGGTGACTACGCCATGCGTGCCTGGCTGGACCCGGAAAAAATTGCCGCCAGGGGTCTGACTGCCAGCGATGTGGTGGGCGCCATGCGCGAGCAGAATGTGCAGGTATCCGCCGGCCAACTGGGCGCCGAGCCCATGCCGGGCAGTGACTTTCTGACACTGATTAACGCTCAGGGGCGGCTGCGCACGGTGGAAGAATTTGGTGATGTGGTCCTCAAGAGCGGTGCGCAGGGCGAGATTGTTCGTCTGTCCGATGTGGCGCGGCTGGAGCTCGGCGCGGGGGATTACACCTTGCGCTCCCAGCTGGACAGCAAGGACGCGGTAGCGATTGGTATTTTCCAGGCGCCGGGCGCCAATGCGCTGGAAATTCGCGACCAGGTGATCACCGCCATGGATGAGATTGCCACCCGTTTTCCGCAAGGCGTGAAGTATGAAGCGGTGTACGACACCACGGTATTCGTCAGTGATTCCATCAAGTCGGTGATCAAGACCCTGATTGAAGCCGTGCTGCTGGTGGTGCTGGTGGTCACCCTGTTCCTGCAGACCTGGCGCGCCTCGATTATTCCGTTGCTGGCCGTGCCGATTTCCGTGGTAGGGACATTTGCGGCGCTCTATCTGCTTGGCTATTCCATCAACACACTGACTCTCTTCGGGTTGGTCCTGGCCATCGGCATTGTCGTCGACGATGCCATTGTGGTGGTGGAGAACGTGGAGCGAAATATTGAAGAGGGGCTGACGCCACTGGCGGCAGCGCATCAGGCCATGCGGGAAGTGTCTGGCCCGATTGTGGCAATTGGTCTGGTGCTGTGTGCGGTGTTTATTCCCATGGCGTTTCTGTCCGGCGTTACCGGCCAGTTCTATCGACAGTTCGCGGTCACCATTGCCATCTCCACGGTGATCTCCACCATCAACTCGTTGACGTTGTCGCCAGCGTTGGCGGCCATGTTGCTCAAGCCCCACGACGCACCGAAGGATCGACTGACGCGCATCATTGATACGCTGTTTGGCTGGCTTTTCCGTCCGTTCAACCGTTTCTTCAATGCCAGCTCGGACAAGTACCATGGCGGCGTGTCCCGTTCGTTGCATCATCGTGGTGTGGTGTTTGTGATCTATGCGCTGTTGCTGGCCGGCACCGGCTTGATGTTCAAGGTGGTGCCGCCGGGATTCATTCCGGTACAGGATAAGATGTACCTGATCGCCGGGGTGAAACTGCCGGAAGGGGCGTCGCTAGAGCGCACCGATGCCTTGCTGCAGAAAGTCACAGACATCGCCATGAACACCGAAGGCGTGGCGCACTCGGTAGCGTTCCCGGGTTTGAATGCCTTGCAGTTCACCAATACCTCCAATACCGGTGTGGCATTTTTCCCGTTGGAGCCGTTTGATCAGCGCAGCCGTTCGGCGGCCGAGATCAATGCCGAGATTAACCAGAAAATCGCCGGCCTGAAGGAAGGGATTACGTTCTCCTTTATGCCGCCGCCGATTCTCGGTCTGGGTAACGGTTCAGGGTATCAGCTGTTTATCGAGGACCGGGGCAACCTGGGCTATGGTGAGTTGCAGAACGCCGTGAATGCATTCCAGGGGGCCATTGCGCAAACCCCGGGGATGGGTTTTCCCATCAGCAGTTATCAGGCCAATGTACCGCAGCTGAATGCGGAGGTGGACCGCCTCAAGGCGAAAGCCCAGGGCGTGCCGCTGACGGAGTTGTTCGATACCTTGCAGACCTATCTGGGTTCAGCCTATGTGAATGACTTCAACCGCTTCGGCCGCACCTGGCAGGTGATTGCCCAGGCGGATGCGCCTTTCCGTGAAGACATTGATGACATTGGCCGGTTGCGTACGCGCAATATTCACGGCGATATGGTGCCCATCAGTTCCATGGTCACTATCACCGAAGATTTCGGCCCGGATCCGGTGCTGCGCTACAACGGCTACCCGGCGGCAGACCTGGCCGGTGAAGCCGACCCTCAGGTGCTTTCCTCTGCCCAGGCCATGGCGGTGCTCAACCGCATTGCCGATGAGGTGTTGCCTAACGGTATGACGTTCGAGTGGACCGACCTGAGTTATCAGCAGGCGACCCAGGGCAACGCGGCCTTGCTGGTCTTCCCCCTGTCGATACTGCTGGTGTTTCTGGTGCTGGCCGCCCTGTACGAAAGCTGGACGTTGCCATTGGCGGTGATCCTCATTGTGCCCATGTGCATGCTGTCGGCCCTGATGGGCGTGTGGTTCTTCGGTGGCGATAACAACATCTTTGTTCAGGTGGGGCTGGTGGTGTTGATCGCGCTGGCCTGCAAGAACGCCATCCTGATTGTGGAGTTCGCCCGCGAACTGGAAATGCAGGGCAAGGGTGTGGTCGAGGCGGCACTGGAAGCCTGCCGGTTGCGCTTGCGCCCGATCATCATGACATCCATTACCTTCACCGCCGCGGTGCTGCCGCTGGTGCTGGGCAGTGGTGCCGGTGCGGAAGTGCGCCAGGCACTGGGTGTGGCGCTGTTCTTCGGCATGCTCGGCGTCACCCTGTTCGGGCTGTTCCTGACGCCGGTGTTCTATGTGGCGTTGCGCAAACTGGCGGGCAGCAAACCGCCGGTCAGTCACCATGAAAGCACCCTGGAAGGGGGCGCCCATGGACAGATTCAAGGAGACAACCATGCGTAATGCAGTGGGCCTTATTGGTGGGCTGGCCCTGTTGGCCGGGTGTGCGGTCGGGCCGGATTATCAGGTGCCGGAGACCCCGGAACCGGACAGCTTTTCGGCGCCACATGCCAGCGCGACCTCCTCGACCACCGCGGGTGATTTTGCCCAGGCCGAGCAGGACTTCTGGCAGGGCTTTGATGATCCCTTGTTGGCGCAATTGATCGAACAAACCCTGACAGCGAACCAGACGTTGCAGGCGGCGTTGGCCCGTTACGATCGGGCCGCGGCCTTGCTGTACGGCGCCAAGCGGGAGCAGTGGCCCAGCGTCACGGCCAGTGCCAGCGGTGCCGAGCAGCATCTGGCGGATGTGGAGCGCACGCCGGCCGGCGGTGGGCGGGAGCGGGTAGAGCTGTACCAGGCCGGCATCGCGGCGCAGTGGGAGCTGGATATGTTCGGCCGTTTACGCCGGGCCACCGAGTCCCAAGCGGCGCAGCTGCAGGCGGTGGGGGCTGATCTCGGTGCCTTGCAGGTGGCATTGGCCGGGCAGGTGGCCAGCAGCTATTTTGAACTGCGTGGCTTGCAGCAACGGCTGCAGGTGGCCGAGCAGAATGTGGCGATTCAGACCCAGACCCTGGATATTGTCTCCGCCCGGGTCAATGCCGGTCGCGGCACGGAGTTCGACTCGGTGCGCGCCCGGGCGCAGCTGGAACGGACCCGCGCGGCGTTGCCTTCCCTGGAGGCGGATATTCGTGCAGCCATGCACCGTATTGCCGTGCTTACCGGCCAGCCGCCGGCCGCCCTGGTTGACACTCTTGCGGTGAATACCGGGCTGCCGGGCAGTTTGCCGGTGATCCCGGTAGACAGCCCCGGTGACGTGTTGCGACGCCGGCCGGATGTGGCCGCAGCGGAACGCCGGTTGGCCGCCGCCACGGCCCGCATTGGTGTAGCAACGGCGGACTTGTTCCCCCGTTTTACCCTCAGCGGGTTGCTGGGGTCGGTGGCCACGGACGGCGGCGACCTGTTCACTGGCCCGGCGGAAAGCCGGCGTGTGGCGTTGGGCGTGGACTGGACCTTTCTCGACTATGGCAAGGTGAAGGCGCGCATCGAAGCGGAAGATGCCAGCAGCCGTGAGGCCCTGGCCAACTACCAGCAGGCGGTGCTGGTGGCGCTGGAAGAAACGGAGACCCGGCTGGTCCGTTATCAGCGTTCCAGGCAGCGGGCGGCGCGGCTGGTGAGGGCTTCTGACGATGCCCAGCGAGCAGCGGCGCTGGCCAGAACCCGGTATGAGCAAGGCTTTATCGGTTACTTCGAAGTGCTGGCTGCGGAACAGGAGTTGACCACCACCCGTGATGCCCAGGTGCGCAGTCAGGCGGCTGTCACTCAGGCCATGGTGGATGTCTACCGGGCCCTGGCCGGTGCCCCGGCGCCGGCAGCGGAGTCGAAGCCGTAGGCGGCGTCAGTCAATGCGAAAACAAAAAAGGCCCTAAGGGGCCTTTTTTTGTTTCAACCCCTTCTGCCAATCGCCACCACGATTGCTTACCATCAGGGCTGACTGTCTGCGGATAAAGACCATGATCGTTCGAGAGCGCCCCAATGCCATTGCCCTGTTATTTGCCCTGCGGGGGTCGGTGGTGCCGGAAATTCTGCCGCACATTGCCTTTGTCGCGTTATTTTCTGTGGTGGTGGCAGCGCTCAGTCACTACCAACTGATTGATCTGACCAGCCTGACGATTATGCCGGTGACCCTGCTCGGCATCGTGTTGTCGATCCTGCTCGGTTTTCGCAATAACGCTGCCTATGACCGCTGGTGGGAGGCGCGCAAACAATGGGGCCAGATGGTCAATGAAATCCGCAGCCTGGCCCGAGCCAGCGGTGCTTTGCTGGGCGAGGACGCCGCTGCCCGGCGCGCATTATTGATGCAGGTGCTGGCCCATGCGGTGACGTTGAAGGGCCAGCTTCGTGGCGAAACCGTCAACGAGGAACTGTTGGCCTGGGTGTCAGCGGAACAGCGGGATGCGGCGCTGGCGAAAGCCAACCCGGCGGATGCGTTTCTGGCACAGGCTGGTGGCTTGCTGGGGGAGCAGTATCGGCAGGGGGCGCTGGACAGCATGGGGCTGAAGATACTCGATGAACGTCTGGCGGCGTTGAGCGGTATCCAGGCGGCCAGTGAACGTATTGCTTCCACGCCCTTGCCGTTCGCCTATACCTTGCTGGTGCATCGCACCGCCTATGTCTATTGCTACCTGCTGCCCTTTGCGTTGATTGGTGGCATGGGCTGGGCAACCCCGATACTGGCGGCGGCTGTGGCCTATACCTTCTTCGGTATCGATCGCCTGTCCGAACACCTGGAGACACCTTTCGGCCGGGCCCCCAATGACCTGCCCCTGGATGCGCTGTGCCGCATTCATGAAATTTCCGTGGCCGATGCCCTGGGCGAGGCTGCACCCGCCCCCTTGCCGGTAAAGAACTTCCAGCTTCAGTAACGGCGGTTGATTTGCCGTTATGGCATCCCCTATCTGGGGGATGCCGGCCTTACCGCGCCTCGCTATGTTATTTCCATAAGCCGGATGAGCCGGTGTGAACAGGGGACATAACATGAAAAGGTTGATGGGGTTTTCGGTATTGCTGGTGGCGTTGCAAAGCGCGCCGCTAGTGGCGGCGGCGAATGAGGTCTGTGCGGGGCCGTTTACCCGCCCGGCGTACAGTGAGGTGCTGGATCTCTTTGAATCGGACAATGCCCCCAAAGTGCGTTGCCCGGAAGGCACCACGCCTATTCGGGCGGGCTCAGCGGCATACCCGAACTATCTACTGGGTTATATGAAGAGCGAGCCGCTGGGTAACGGCAAGATACGTAGAACCCTGGACTCCATTGATTATGAGTGCCTGTGCCCCTCCGGCCGTAAAACCGGTACTGGCGCTCGCTATCAATAAGGGCGTCATGCTGTGCCGGCCCGGCAACAAAAAGCCACCATACTGTTGCGGTTTCTCCATGGTGAGGGGCCGGGAAAAGCGGTGCAATTGAGCCGGTAAGGGATCGATTATTCAGCTCCAAACAACGAACAGGGAAGGGATCAATGATGGGTAAAATATTCGCGATACTTATCGCCATGCTGTTCGCCAGCGTAGCCAGCGCCAACGGGGCCTTGGCCATCGACAGCAATCAGGGTGACCAGTACGGCTTCAGCTATAACCATGGAAGCATGCAGCAGGCCCAGTCTCGGGCGCTGAGCGAATGCGGTTATGGTTGTCGGGTGGTGCAGACATTCTCCCGGGGCTGCGCCGCCTATGCGGCGGACCAGGCATCGGGGAGCTCCGCGTATGGCTGGGGTACGGCCTCCAGCGGTGGCCAGGCCCAGAACACCGCGCTGCAATATTGCGTGCGTCAGGGCGGCCAGCGCTGCATGGTTCGGGCCTGGGGCTGTAACGGTAACTAAGGAGCCTCTGAATAGCTCCTTGCATGCTCATTCTTTCAGGCTGGTTCGCAATCTAGGCGCGTTTTTGAAGGTGTCCCCTCAAGGGGGATCGAGATATGTCCATCCATCGAAAAAGCGCAACAACGAGTGCGGGCCAGCCTGGAAGACCCGGAGGGCAAGGCCTGAAGGGCCCATCTGCTGAGCTTTGCCGCTAGGAAAGGGAACCACCCTGACCGTCGCGACAAAACACAACAGCTGCACCCTTCAGGCCACGCTGAGTACGCAAGGAGTTATTCAGAGGCTCCCTAGCGCATTCAGGCGTACAGGGCCGCAACGGCCCTGCTCCTTTGTCTGCTTTGCTTGAAGCGGATGACGGTCATGAGGCCGTGACCGGCCAATAGTCCCGCTGCCAACAATAGCCAGAGCACATTGAGGACCGCGTTGCCCGGATTATCGCGGTGACGGGTCAGGTCCAGGCTTAGCACGGCGGTCCCCCCATCAACAACCTGATAATCGGTGACCATGCCCCGGAGCTTGAAGGGCTGCCCGGCGGCGTTGTCGATCATGGCAGTCATCGCGTCAATGCTGGCCTGATAGGGCGAGGTGGTGTCGTCGGGCATCAGGGTGCTGGGCACAGGGCCTTGCACCAGCCGGATCTGCACGCCGCCTTGCTGGCTGTTGGTAATGTCCCGGGCAATGTTGACGCCGCGTTCCATATCCAGCTCGTTGGCCAGCTGATTCAACCGCTGACGCAGGGCCTTGACGTGCGCTTCGCTGGTGATTGCGGTTACCGGGTCATCACTGCCTGCTTGCGTTTGTACGGCGTTTCTCAGTGAGGTCCATGTTTCCGGCTGGTGGTCGAGTGTGAAGATCAGCCGGGACAGCATGTGCCGGTGAATGCGCTCGCACTGGCTTTCGGCACTGCTGCTGGTGCCGCTTTGGCTACAGGCCGAATCCAGCGTGTCGATAAGCTCAGGCAGGTGCCTGAGCATGACCGGTTTGCCATTGCGGTAGGTGTCCCAGCCTTGCATCGTCGCCATCAAACTGAGGTAACCATCGGTGCGGGTTTGCAGCAGTGTCCGGTCACGCAGCTGGCGGATGATCTCCGGCTCTTCCAGGTGCTGTGACTGGGGTACGCTGCTGCCCCAGTGGATGCGTCTGCAGTCGAAGGTCGGGCGGTAACCGTCTGTGTTCAACGCGCATTGACCGCGCCCCTCGATACTCACCGGTGCGCCGATGGCGGGGGGCTGCTGGAGCACGGCGTCGGGAGTTTGCGGGGTGGTTTCCTGTGCGCCGCTGAGCAGCTGGCCGGTAAAGAGAAGATCGCGGGAGAGTTCGGTGAAGCTGGCAAGCGGGAACAGCAAGGCGGTGGCACCCACCAGAGCCAGGGTCAGGTGGCGCCCCCAGTACACAGGGGGGAAACGGCGAACTTCTTCGTCCAGCGACATCCGGTTGCCGTAACTGACGACACTGTAATCATCCACGCGCACGGCCATTTCCTGATTCTGGCCGTCCTCATACTCGATGAAGGGGCGCCAGTGCTCGGGCAACACAAAGCCGATGCTTTCGTTGAGCGTGACGGAGATCTGTACGTTGTTCTGTTCATCCACGGCCACCGGCGTCAGGCAAATCTGCCCGGAGACCTGATTCACTTTTTGCGGCTTGTCCGGCGACGGTTTACGGAAAAACCGGAACAGGGCGATGACAACGAACAGCAGGCCGGTGGCCAGAGAGATTGACCCGATGAGCGAGCTGTCGACCCCGATGGCAATGCCCAGGCAGACAAAGGCCAGGATCCACAGAAAGGCGGGCAGCATGGCAAGGCCGCGCCCGCGCCGGGATGCGATTTCCGCGTCGGTTTCATCGCGCTGTTCGCGAATGCGCAGGGTGCCTGCAGGGTCGTCTTCGCGGGTTTGCTCGTCTTCCTCAACCACACGAGCCAGCTCACCGTGGTCGCCGCTTTCCCATTGTTGCTGTTTTTGCTCGCGGCGCTGGTTGCGTTCTTCGCCGCCGGCCAGGGTGAAATCATCATTGAGTGCAACGACGATGGCTTTTTTCTCGGCAAGCACGACCAGGGCATCATTGTGCTCGCGGAGAAAATATTCGGCGTCATAGGGCAGCAAGACTTCCACGCCGCCGATGGTGTCATGCCAGACGGTATTGCCATTGGTGGTCAGCCCGTGGCGCAGGTAAGGGCCGCTGAGGGCAAAAACCGCATTGCCGGTGAGTGTGCCCAGGGTCTTTTTCTCGGCCTCGGCGATGACCGCATCCACAAGGCGCAGCTCGGTCGGATCCAGGTTGCGTTGGGGCGTGCCTTCCTGGCGGAAGGTCGCGAGACTTTTCAGTGAGGATTTCTTGCGGCCCTGATAGACAATGACGCTGTAGAGCGTGGAGCCGAGCAGAAAGAGAATCAGCAGAATTTTCAGTATGGCAAGCGCTTCCATGGCAACCCCGTCCTGTTTGAAAAACGGGGAGAGTACGGATTGCCGTTGAGGCTGGCATCCGTTGCCGCTGAAAATTGGCCCGGCCTGTGAACGAGGTCACAGGCCGGGAGAGGGCTTAATCGATCACGGTAAAGGTCATGCCGGCGTTTTCCTGCAGTCGTTTCAGTAACGGCTCGCCGAGCAGGGAGGCGGTGGTCCAGAAGCCGCCGGGGGCGTCTTCCACCACATCCTGTGCCAGACAGGCCGCCGCCTGGCCCAGCAGCTTGGCGGTGGAGCCGTAACCGGGGTCGGCATCACCGGTGACTTTCACTTTCAGGGTTTCCTTATTGTCGGTGTGGCCGACAAAGCGGATGTCGTAGAAGCCGGCTTTCTGCGCTTCCGGGCTCGGGCCTTCGCCGGGCTGTGGCACCACGAATTTGTTCAGCGCCCAGCGGGTGGGCTTGATCGCCGCAGCGGCAAAGAACAGGCCGGTGCCGGCACCGATACCCAGTGCTTTCATGCGCCCGCCCATACCATCACCGGTGAGCATGGCTTCGTTATAGGTGAAGTGGTCGGTGTAGGCCTGGCCGGTCAAGGCGTTGGAGCGATGGACAACACGGCTGTTGATGGCATCCATCACGAAGGGGCCAACCCAGGCGTTGAAGTCGTCATCGTAACTGGCAAGGCCAATGCTGGTCTGGCGGCTCTTGAAGCCGTGATCCGGCGGGCAAAGCAGGTAAGGGTTGGCGAGCTTCTTGCGCAATGCCGGGTCTTTGCCGGCTTCTTCTGCAATATTCATCATGCTGGCCACGGTGCCGCCGGAAACGCCACCCTTGGCCACTTTGACGCGCATGCGCACAGTGCTGGCCGGCGCGTTGAAGCGGGCCTGGGCTTGCTGCTGGAGAAAGTAGACGCCCATGTCGGAGGGAATGGAGTCAAAGCCGCAGCAATGCACGATGCGTGCGCCGTTCTTCTTGGCGGTAGCTTCGTATTGCTCAAGCATGTCGGCAATCCACTGGGCTTCACCGGTGAGATCGCAGTAATCCGTGCCGCTGTTAACGCAGGCCTTGATCATCGGTTCGCCATACAGCGCGTAAGGCCCCACCGTTGAAACCACCACGCGGGTCTGGGCGCACAGGGCATCCAGACTGTCGGCGTCGTTGGCATTGGCGGTGATCAGGGGCAGGGCGCTGGCGGCGTCGCCCAGTGAGGCTTTGACTTGCTCCAGTTTATCCTGGGAGCGCCCGGCGGCGGCCCACTTTAATTCACCATCGGTCCCGTAGGTGTCAAAGAGGTACTGGCAGAGAATCTGGCCAACGAAACTGGTGGCACCGAAAACCACCACATCAAATTGTGAATCGCTCATGGAGACTCCTTGAAGAATCAGCGAAATGGATCAGCGCAATGGAAAGTCTGACTGTGTCCGTATCCTAAGCTATTGGGGGGCGAATACGTAACCGGTGAGATTGGTCGTGTGCAGGGGTAAAAAGGTAGGGAGCCGCTGAATACCCCCTTGCGTATTCGGCGTAGCCTGAAGCGTGACCTCAGGCCGCCGGCGCCGAGCGTTTGGTCACGTGTGGGGGGATTCGCGGTAAGCCAAAAAAGGTTCATCGCGGAATTGAGTGATCAGCCGGCTTCAGAACTTGTCTCATTATCCCGCCTTGGCCGACGCTGGACGCCGGATGCCCGACGACGGACGCTTGCATTCAAAACCTGAAAATCTTGCCCTCCATACTCTCTGTGCAAAGAGCATTACCCGATTATTGCCATCAATGATGGCCCTGACAATTCCTCAAAATACCTCTCAAAAGAGAGGCCGGAATAACGATAGCCTCTCAGGCTATGGAGGTTTACGTCAGGCAGCCGCCGTCGAGCGTTTGGCAAAGTGCCGGGTATTCGGGATAAACCGGGCAGATGGCGAGAAGCGTGTTATTCACTCTAATCCGCGATGAACCTAAAAAAAGCCCTCCGGCTACAGGGGGGGAGTTGCCGGAGGGAGTCCGTCAGTGTTGCTTGAGGACGAAATCGATTTTTTCTCGCACGGCACAGTCCGGGCAGGGCCAGTCATCAGGGATTTGTAACCAGCGGGTGCCAGCCGGGAACCCTTCTTTTTCATCGCCATGGCGTTCGTCATAGGTGTAGCTACAGTTGGGGCATTGAAACTGGTGGGTGGTTTCTATTTCCTGTTCCGCTTGCCGTGCCGCCTCAATGTCGCTCTGTTGGACGTCCGGTTCAGAATCCGCGCTACGATAACTCACCACTGGGCGTTGCCATTTCTCCAGTAGCGCCTCGCGCTTTCCTGGCTGCAAGTTGGCCTGTGTCAGGTCGCCCTTGTAATGCTCAACCACCAATGGGTCCATCTTCTGGTACCAAACAAAAGGCAGGTAAGCAGGGACCAGCATGGAGGCATAGCCAGAGGGTAATTGCGGGCTGTCATCGAAATGGCGCAGGGCCTGGAAGCGCCGTGTCGGATTGGCGTGGTGATCGGAATGACGCTGCAGCTGATACAGGAAAAGGTTGGTGACAATGTGATTGCTGTTCCAGGAATGCCGGGGCTCGCAACGTTCGTAACGCCCGTCGGCTTTTTTCTGGCGTCGCAAGCCGTAATGTTCCATGTAGTTGATGACTTCCAGCAGGGAAGCACCATAAAAAGCCTGCAACAGCAGAAAGGGCAAAACGATCCAGCCCAGCCACAACGTCAGCAGGCCGAAAAGCCCCACAGTCATCAACCAGCCCTGCAGGTTTTCATTGTTCAGGGACCAGCGCGGCTGGTCACAGCGTTGCAGGCGTTGCGCCTCAATCTGCCAGGCGGATCGCACGCTGCCGATCATGGTGCGTGGTAAAAACGCCCAGAAGGATTCCCCCATGCGTGAGCTGGCGGGATCGTCGGGTGTCGCCACATTTTTGTGGTGCCCTTTGTTGTGCTCCACAAAAAAATGCCCGTAGGCCACCGGTGCCAACGTCACCTTGGCCAGCCAGCGTTCGGCTCGGGTTTTTTTGTGGCCCAGTTCGTGGGCGGTATTGATGGCAATGCCATTCACCGCCCCCACGCTGAACACCAGACCGACCAGCCCCCACAGGGGCACATTGCCGCTGGCTACCAGCCAGGCGCCAAGCACGGTAGCCAGGTACTGGGTGGGGATATAGGCATAGACGATGAGCCGGTAATAGGTGTCCCCTTCCAGTTGGGACACGGCGGATTCCGGTGGGTTGTTGTTGTCGGTACCGACAACCCAGTCGGCAAGGGGGATCAGTACATAGATCAATACCGGCCCGCCCCAGAGCAACCCCGGCCAGGACCAGAGGAACATGTAAATGAGAAGAAACGAAACAGCAAGCACCGGAATGGCGGGACTCAGTAACCAAAGGTAACGTTTCCCGTCGTGCCAGCTTGACAGTGTAGCGGTGTGCTCGGGTGCTGCCATGGTGCCACCTTTTATTCTGCTTCTCGTTTCACGCTATACCTATGGCCATATGAGGCCAAGCATTGCTTTGTATTAACTTGGAAACGAGGCGACAGGCCTTGATTTTGAAAAGAAAAAGGTAGAAGCAAGGAATTGCATTTGAATACTGATTTTCGGGAAAACAGCGGGTGACGGTGGAGAGAAAAAGGCGGTTGCCTGACTACTGAAGCGGTGAGAAGGTAAACAGGTGGCTGTAGCTGATACGTTGCGTTGATTTCAACAGGGAGAGCATTTCATGGCGAACCAAAAAGAAATTAACAATACCCGCAATGATCTTGATGTGCTGATTATTGGTGCGGGGCTGTCCGGTATTGGCGCTGCCTGCCACCTGAGCAAGGACTGCCCGGATCAACGTTTCGCGATTCTTGAGCGCCGCCAGGCAATGGGGGGTACCTGGGATTTATTTCGCTACCCGGGGATTCGCTCGGATTCCGACATGTTCAGTTTTGGTTACGGTTTTCGCCCCTGGAATGAGTTGAAGGTGCTGGCGGATGGGCCGGCCATCCGTAACTATATCTGTGAAACCGCTGAGGAGTTTGGGGTAACGGAACACATTCGTTATGGCCTGAAAACCACTGCCGCCGACTGGTCGGACAGCGAGCAACGCTGGACCGTAACCGTGCTGCGGGAAGAAACCGGTGAGACGCAAACCTTTACCGCCCGCTTTCTCATGGGGTGTACCGGCTATTACAATTACGACAAGGGCTATTTGCCTGATTTTCCGGGTATGGATCGCTTCAAGGGACGCTGTGTTCACCCCCAGCAATGGCCGGAGGATCTTGATTACAAGGACAAGAAAGTGGTGGTAATCGGCAGTGGTGCCACTGCCGTCACACTGGTTCCCTCCATGGCGGAAGAGACGGCTCATATCACCATGCTGCAGCGTTCCCCTTCCTATATTTTTTCCATTCCCGGCCATGACAAATTATCCGAAATGCTGGATACGGTGCTGCCGTCAGACTGGGTGTTTGGCATGGCCCGGTGGCGCAATATCAAGCTGCAGCGCCTGATTTATAAAGCGTCAAAAAAGTATCCGAATTTCATGCGCAAACTGCTGCTGTCCAATGTCAAAAGGCATGTGGGCGATGGCGTGGACATGGCCCATTTCAGTCCTTCATACATGCCCTGGGATGAGCGCCTGTGTGCGGTGCCGGATGCGGACCTGTTCAAGGACCTGCGCGACGGCAAGGCGTCCGTGGTGACCGACCACATTGAAACGTTTACGGAAAACGGCATCTTGCTGAAATCCGGCCGGGAGCTGGAAGCGGATATCATCATTACCGCCACCGGCTTGAACCTGCAGGTGCTTGGCGGCATGCAATTGTCACTGAACGGCGAGCCACTGGATGTGAGTGAGCGCATGACCTACAAGGGTGTGCTGATGGAAGGGGTGCCCAATATGGCGTGGGTGTTCGGGTATACCAATGCGTCCTGGACACTGAAAGCCGATATCGCTGCCGCCTATGTCTGCCGGTTGCTGAATTACCTGAAAGAAAACCGGCTTTCTGTTGCCATGCCTCGGGCCGAATGCGCCCAGCCGCAACAGGACCATTCCATTATGGATGCGCTGGGGTCTGGTTATGTGCAGCGCTCGAGCCATCTGCTTCCCCGTCAGGGCCAGGGGCATCCCTGGAGAGTCACCAACCACTATGCCCATGATTCTCACATGTTGCTGGAGGAGCCGGTGGAAGATGGTTTTCTGGCGTTTTCACGGTAACCGGAGGATCTGGCAGCTCCGCCGCATTCGTTGATGTGTCGGTTTCAGCGCCGGCCTGACCGTTCAGCCCTGTCAGGCCACCGGGTGCCAAAGAGCGGTATGTTTTAACCGCAACATTTCTTGAATTTCTTGCCGCTGCCACAGGGGCAGGGATCATTTCTGCCGGGCTTTAAGGCTGTCACCGAGGGTGTGCCGTCCAGGTAATACCAGTGGCCGTTTTCCTTCACAAACCGCGAGCGTTCTTCCAGTACGGCCAGGCCCTGGCGGTCCTTGCTGGTGGCGCGAAAGTGTACCCAGCCGGTATCACCGTCTTCGTCACTGGCGATGATCTCCAGCGCCAGCCACTGCTGGCCGTCATCCTGATCCAGCCCGGCGGGGCGTTGGCTCAGGTGCCAGCTCTGTGCAATGTAATCGGTATTTTTTAAGGCAAAGGCGCAAAAGCGCGAGCGCATCAGCGCTTCCGGTGAAGCGGCTGGCTTGCCCTGATGCAGGGGTTGGCAGCAGTGGGCGTAATCAAGGCCGGACTGGCAGGGGCAGGCAGTCATGGGGTGTCTCCGCGGAAGCGATCAACAAAAGCGATCAAACAGGGCCAGCAGGTCCTGGCGTCGTTGGGGCAAATTCTCTCCCCTTGGGTCATTCAGTACCAGTGCATTCATGGCGCCGTTGAGTAGCTCCGCCAGCCCTTCGGCGCTACCAGCAAAGTGCAGGGCGCCTTCCGCCATGGCTTCGCGAATGCCTTCGCGCAACAACGGGAAACTGTAGCGCTCATCCAGGGCCCGCCAACGTTGCTGACCCAGTACCGAGGGGGCTTCGACCACCAGGATGCGGCGCACATTGTCCCGGGCCATAAAATCCACCCAGGCCAGGCTGCCGGCCTTGAGGGTGGCCAGGCTGCCGCGTTGGCCGTCCACGGCTTTCTCAATGGCGGCCATGGCCTCCTGGCTGAGCAGGTCACAGACCGCTTCGAAAAGCTCCGCCTTGTTACGGAAATGGTGATACATGGCGCCCCGGGTGACGCCGGCGCCGGACAGGATGGTCTCGGTGCTGGTGTCGGCATAGCCCTGTTCGGCAAACAGGTGGCGGGCGGCATTGATCAGGCAGCCGCGGGTCTGGGCGCGGCGCTGTGCATTGGTGGCCATGGTTTTCCTCTTTTGGTTGACAAACAGACTAACAGTTTGTTTTTATTTTCTCAAAGCAGACTATCTGTCTGTTTTTAACAAGGAGGTATCAAATGAAAATCAGCGACCGCTATCCCATCGTGGTCACCGACCACAAGGTAGCCTGCCGGGATTTCTGGCAGCGGCATTTCGGGCTGGATGTGCTGTTCGACAGCGACTGGTTTGTGCTGCTGGGCAATGAGCAGCAGGGCAGCGTGGTGGCCTTCATGAGCCCGGATCATCCCTCGGCGCCGCCTGGGCCTGAGTGCTTCGGCGGGCAAGGTGTGTGCCTGGAGATTGAGGTGGATGACATCGTGCAAACCCACCAGCACTTTACCCGGGGCGGCGGGCCGGTGGCGTACCCGCTCACCAGGGAGTCGTTCGGTCAACACCGCTTCGGGTTGCGGGACCCGTCCGGTTTGTGGGTGGATGTGGTCGAACAGATTGCGCCACAGGACGGCTATTGGGACCGATACATGCAGACCGTGGGTTAGCCTGCGGAGGCCAACAGATAGTGCTCTATGCGGAACACATGCTCATCGCCCACGTTGAGTTGTCGTAGTGCCTCGGCCAGTTGCAGCAGGTACTCGGCGTTGCTGCCGCTGGGGCCATGGCTGGCCGCTATATGATCGGCAATCTGCTGTTCACTGGCCTCGCCGAGAAAGGCGGCATTATCTGCGGTAGCGATATAAACCAGGCCCTGTTCATGCTGGCCATCGGCAAAGGTCAGTGGGGTGGTGACGCGCAGATAGCCGTTTTTCTCGCGGTGATCCAGATGCTCGAACACATCCGGCGTGATGCGGTAGGCCATGCCGGCACACACCGTGCCGGGGGATTCAATCAAGGTGACCACCCGGCCCGGCTTGTCCGGGGTGCCGCGATGATCGTGGGAGCCTTGCCAGAAACGCCGGACCCAGCCGGTAATCGACGCCGGGCGTCGTGCCAGATAGGGAAAGTCGGCCTTGTAGATCAGCGAGCCATATCCAAACAGCCATACCGGATGGTCCGGGTGCAGGTCGTGGCGGCGGCGATTTTCGTCGGCGGTGTCGAGCATGGCTAACCGTCCTGCTCCTTGATCCAGGTTCGTGGTTGTTGGCGTGTGGGCGTTATACTGCCGGCTCAGTATGACAGCCAGCCGGGGAAATAATGAAAGATGTGCGCGAAGAATATCACGCTGAAGGGCTGACCCAGGTCTCCCTCCATGACGATCCACTGGAGCAGGCGCGTCTCTGGGTGGATGAAGCCATTGAAGCCGGATTGCCGTTGCCCAATGCCATGACGCTTGCCACCGTGAGCGCTGACGGCCAGCCCTCTTCCCGGGTGGTGTTGCTTAAAGGTATCGAGGGTGGCGGTTTCACCTTCTTTACCCACTACGACAGCCGCAAAGGGGAAGAAATTGCGGCCAACCCGAAGGTGTCGTTCACCATGTTCTGGCAGCCGTTTGATCGCCAGATGATCGTTATCGGCGAAGCGCACAAAGTCGATCGGGAAGAGTCCGACAGTTATTTTGCCTCCCGCCCCTATGCCAGCCAGGTGAGCGCGGCCATTTCCCCCCAGAGTCAGCCCGCCAGCCGGGAGTGGCTGGAAGAGGAAGTGAAGCGACTGGAGCAGGAATTTCCTTCGGCGCCGGTGCCGCGCCCGCAAATGTGGGGGGGCTACAGGATCATCCCTACAGAACTCCAGTTCTGGCATGGCCGCCCCAGTCGCCTGCATGACCGTTTTCGTTATACCCGGCAGGCGGATGGCAGCTGGAGTCATGAGCGCCTGGCGCCCTGAGCATCACGCCGCCAGCGACGCGCCTACTGTTCTGGCGTGCTGCGCCGCCAGAATGAGGCAAGCAACGACCCGGACAGGTTGTGCCAGACACTGAACAGGGCCCCCGGCAGGGCGGCCAGTGGGGTGAAGTGTTTGATCGCCAGTGCCACGCCCAGCCCGGAATTCTGCATGCCCACTTCAATGGCCAGGGTGCGGGCGGTTTGCGGATCAAGCCGCAGTAATCGGGCGATGCCGTAGCCGCCTACCAGCCCCAGCGCGTTGTGCAGCATTACCGCCATAAACACCGCCATGCCCGCTTCGGCAATGTTGCCCTGGTTCAGGGCCACGATAATGCCGATGACGATGACGATGGCGGCGACGGAAACCAGCGGAAAAACGGCCCGAGCCGGCGTCAGCTGCCGGTGCAGAAAGGTATTCAGCGTGCAGCCGGCAACCACCGGAATGACCACGATCTGAATCAGTGACAGCAACAGGCCTGTCACCGGCACCGGGATGCGCTCGCCCAGATACAGCCAGGTCAGCAAGGGCGTGGCGACCACGGCCACCAGGGTGGAGGCAAAGGTGATGGCCACGGACAGGGCCACATTGGCGCGGGCCAGATAGGCAATCACATTGGACGCCGTGCCACCGGGGCAGGCACCGACCAGCACCAGCCCGATAAGGAGTTCCTGAGGCAATTGCAAGGCGATGCCAATGCCCCAGGCAATCAATGGCATCAAGCTGTATTGCAACAGCACCCCCAGTCCAATCACACCGGGCCGCTGGAAGACCCGCCGAAAATCCTCCCAACGTAATGACAGCCCCATGCCGAACATGATTAGCATAAGCAGTGGGACAATGGCCGGTTTGCCACCGACAAGCCAGTGCGGCTGCCAATATGCCAACAGGGAAAACAGCAGCGCCCAGAGTGGAAAGAGTCGGGTAAGTCGCTGGATCATGATGTGGCCTTTATTGTTATGCGTTCGGGGTTGTGGTTGGGTCGGCAACGAGGCACAAGTAACGCGTTTCGGCATTCAGGAACGACAAGCTTAATGCGGATTTTCGCAACTTGACACTCGTCACTCGCAGCTGCTTCTCCTACAGCGCCAACGTCAGCAGAAACGGCAGCAGCAAAAACGCCAGCAAGGTGGAAATCACTACCATGGCGGCGACTTCTTCCGCGCCCCGGTTATAGGCTTTGGCGAGCAGGTAATTGAATACCGCCACCGGCATGGTGGATTCGATCAGCACCACCCCGCGCAGCGGGCCGTCGATGTCCAGTGCCGTCACCAGCCCCCATCCCACCGCAAAGCCACTGGCCAGACGCAGGACTGCAAACCCGGCTGCGCTACCCAGATGGCGCACTTTCAGCTGCGACAGGGACACCCCCAGTGTAATCAGCATCAAGGGAATGGTCAGATCGCCGATCAGGCTGACGGTGTTGTAGAGCCACTCAGGCAGGCTTAGCTGGAAAGCGACCATGGCCACTGCCAGAAACACGGAGATCAGAATCGGGTGGCGGAACAGTTTCAGGGAAAAGCCCTGACCACTGACGATGGCCAGCCCCAGGGAAAAGTGTGCCACGGAATAAAGCATCATCCAGGCCAGCGACAACGCCAATCCGGCTTCACCAAACGCGAGCATGCACAGCGGGATGCCCATGTTGCCGGTGTTGGGAAAGACCAGTGAAGGCAGAAACACCCGGAAGGGCTGGCCGGTGAGGCGCAGGATTACCGCGCTGACCACGAAAGTGGTGGCCAGCACCGCCACTGCCAGACCGGCCACTTCCATGAGCGCCTGCAGGTCCAGAGTCGTCTTGCCCATGGTGGCGACAATCAGGCAAGGAGTGGTGACCAGGGTGACCAGTGAAGTGACCATCTGGGTATCGAAGGGCTTGCCGGCCCGCGCCCAGCCATAGCCCAGGCCTGCGCACAGCAGCACGGGAGCAATAATCGTCCAGAGGGTGGCCAGCATGATTGGCAATCCACGGGTCAGTGATGGGGTGCGCAGTGTGAAAGGTGCGCCGTGGTCTGTCTATGCTGGCTTACTGGCTGTGTTTGCGAAAGCGGCCCGGGGTCATCCCGGACCATTGCCGGAAGGCATGACTGAAGTTGGTTTGATCGCTGTAGCCCAGCTGTTCGGCGATGTGCTCAAGGGAGTGGGTGGTGCCAAGTAGCAGGCGTACCGCATTTTCCTTGCGAATGTTTGTGAGTACCGCCTGGAAGTGTGTGTTTTCACGGGCCAGGTGACGCTTCAGGGTGCTGCGCGACATGTTCAGCGCCTGGGCAACACTCTCCTGATTCGGCTCGGCATGCCCCTGGCCAAGCAGTTGACGGATACGCGAGACCAGCGGCAGCAATGCCTGTTTGCGCGTCATCAGTTCTTCGCATTGGTTGACCAGTCGCTGATGGGTAATGCTGTCGGCGAACAGGCATTTCAGATCCAGCGCGGATGCAGGGAAAGTGATGCCGGATACCACCGCTTTGGCGGTCCAGCTGTCAGCCCGTTTGTCATTCAGGACGTCGAGTGCATGGCGGTATTGTCGCGATACCTGAACCTGGTGTTCAAAGCTGGCGCCGGTTAACAGGGTAGAAAGCTGTTCCAGTGCAGCACACCCGTACAGCACCAGGACTTCATCCAGCAGCGGTGAGCCACTGTGAGGCTGGATCTGGATATGTCCGGTTTGCGAGGTTTCGTAAAACTGCAGGCTGACGGCGTCGGTCAGCAGAGGCAGGAAGGCATGGAGTTTCAGGGCATCACGCAGGGTCGGCGCGGTCATGATCAGCAGGCTCAGGTTGCCCTGGCTGGTCAGCGTGACTTGTTGACCGAACTGAATAGCCAGGCGTTGCGGCTGGATTTCCGGCCAGGCATTCAGCAAGGCTTCCAGAGATTGTGGCGATAGCCGTGCGTCGCTGAGCTGCAGTGGGTCGAGACCGGTTTTCTCAAGATGATGCTCCAGCCGCTCCGTCGTGGCCGTGGGCAACAGCCCTGACTCCATTAGCTGGAGCAGATAGTGGCCGGGTATGTAGGGGCTGGATGCGGTCATGATTACCCTGGTCAGGCAGTGAGCCAAATTCACAATAAAACAGGCCGTTGGCACGTGGGGCCAGAGACTGTCTCTGTTCATGCTTAACTTGCCATTGATCAATGGCAAGGTGGTAGCGATAAAAGCTTCCAATATGTTTACTGCCCGATGGGCACCCTTAACAGGGAGAGTCGTCATGAATGCTGTAACCCGGCTTGGTAGCAAGGTTCGCCGTCTCGCGGGAGCAACCGTGGGGATTCCGCCCCGGCAAATTAATTTCCGCTTTCGTGCGGACAGCCCGCGTTACATGTACGGCAATAACGCCACGGCGTCGCTGCACTTTGCGGTGCTTTCCGGGTTCTTTCCGCCTGGAGAGATGTTTTTTGTGGAATCGGTGCGCCGCTATCGGGGGCGGATTTCCGATCAGCGCCTGAAAGCTGAAGTGTCTGGTTTTATCGGCCAGGAGGCAATTCACAGCCGCGAACATGAGCGCCTCAATGCTTTCCTCAAGGAACGCAACATTGATACCCACGTTGCCGAACAAAGTGTCAAGGCAGGGTTGTGGTTGTTGTCTCGCTTGCCTGCCAGTCAGCAACTTGCCTGCACCACGTTCATGGAGCACTTTACGGCGTCACTGGCGGAACAGCTGCTTACGGATGAGGATTTTCGCCGCCGGGCTGATCCGGAGTTGCTGGCGCTCTGGGAATGGCATGCGCTGGAAGAACTGGAGCATAAGTCGGTGACTTACGATGTCTACAACCTGATTGGCAACCGCTGGTATCAGCGCCTGCTGGCCTTGCCGCTGGTCCTGGGGAGCCTGACGCCGGGGCTGCTGATCAGCTGGGCATGGATGGTGGCTCGGGAAGGCAAGGCAGCAGACTGGAAAGATATCGCGGAAGGGCTGTCGCTGTTGTTGGGAAAAAAAGGCTTTATCACAAAGATCATGCCGTTAATGCCGGAGTATTTCGCGCGTGATTTTCACCCTGGCCAGCGTGACACCGCGGCATTGGAAAAAGTGTGGCGGGAAAAACTGTTCGGTGAGCATGGAGAATTGCTGGATGTATGGGGCAACCCAGGATGAACGGTATCGTTTTTCTGTGTAGGGTGGGCCGAGGCTGAGAATGCCGCAGTAGCCCCACACCAGGTCCAGTGCCAGTGCCAGCAGGGCATAACACAGGTATTTGCCCAGCAGGGTGACGGTATAGGCGCTCACATGGAGGGCAGAGTCGGCAGGGAACAATTGGTTGAGCACCGTTACCAGCAGGGTGGCGCCGAACAGCACGCCCATAAAGGTTTTTGCCGTGCGGTCATTAAAGGCGCTTTTGAATGTTGAATCTCGCATGTTATTCCTCCGCCGCCCGGCCACGTTGCGGGAACAGGCCCCGCGGTTTGCGCTGGATAAACAGGATGATGAAGACCAGTACGACAATCTTGGCCAGGACCGCGCCGGCC
>NZ_DS989915.1:2788147-2876435 GCF_000155615.1 Alcanivorax sp. DG881
ACTGTTGGTCATTCGCCCAGGTAAACCTCGATCACCTTCGGATCATTCTGCACCTGCGCCATGGTGCCTTCAGCCAGCACGCTGCCCTGATGCAGTACGGTGACGGTGCTGGCGATGGAGCGAATGAATTCCATGTCATGCTCAACCACCACTACCGAATGTTTGCCGGCCAGGCTTTGCAGCAGTTCACCGGTGCGGTCGACTTCCTGGCGGGTCATGCCGGCGATGGGCTCGTCCACCAGCAACAGCTGTGGTTTCTGCATCAGTACCATGCCGATTTCCAGCCACTGTTTCTGGCCATGGGAAAGCAGCCCTGCGACCTTGTTGCGATCCTCCAGCAGCCCGACGGTGTACAGGGTTTCCTCAATCCAGGTTTTCTGTTCACCGCTGAGTTGGGTGAAGAGGGAATGCCAGGGACCTTTGGCGCCGTGCATGGCCAGTTCCAGATTTTCGAATGCAGTGTGTTCAGGGAACACGGTGGGCTTCTGGAATTTTCGGCCGATGCCGGCGGTGGCGATGTCCGTTTCGCTCATGCGGGTCAGGTCCAGGGTCTGGCCGAAAAAGCAGGTGCCGCTATCGGGCCGTGTTTTGCCGGTGATCACATCCATCATGGTGGATTTGCCGGCCCCGTTGGGGCCGATGATGCAGCGCAGCTCGCCGGTCTTGATATACATCGTCAAATCATTAAGGGCCTTGAAACCATCAAAGCTGACGGTGATATCTTCCAGATAGAGAATATTTTTACTGGCGCCGGAATCGAGTTGGCCAGGCACCACCGGGCGCGTGCCCTGTCGCATAAAATCGAATACCTGATCACGGCGAAAGGTTTCGCGCAGGCTGTCCAGTGCGCTCATGACGGATCTCCTTCTACCGTATTAGCCGAGCTTGGCGCTTTATCGCCGGAGGCGAAGCGGCTTTTTATTTTGTCCCACTTTTCCGCTACCAGCCCGACCAGCCCGTGGGGCAGGAAAACGGTGACCGCCACAAACAGTCCGCCCAGGGCAAATAGCCAGGCTTCCGGCATGATGCCGGTGAATACGGTTTTGCCGTAGTTCACCAGAATGGCACCGATTACCGCGCCGTACAGTGTGGCGCGTCCGCCCACGGCGACCCATACCACCAGCTCGATGGAATTGAGTGGTGAAAATTCGCCGGGGTTGATGATGCCCACCTGGGGCACGTAGAGCGCCCCGGCGATGCCCGCGAGGATGGCGCTGAGGGTGAAAATCCACAGCTTGTAATGTTCCGTGCGATAGCCCACAAACCGTGCGCGGGACTCTGCATCGCGAACGGCCAGTACCACACGGCCAAGCTTGCTGCCGGTAATCCAGCGACACAGTACGAAGGCGCCAGCCAGGGCCACGGCGGTGGCCATCAACAGCCCCACGCGGGTGGCGTCGGATTGCAGTGAAAAGCCCAGCAGGTCTTTGAAGTCGGTGAGCCCGTTGTTGCCACCAAAGCCCAGTTCGTTGCGGAAAAACGCCAGCATCAATGCATAGGTCAGCGCCTGGGTGATAATCGACAGGTACACCCCGGTGACCCGTGAGCGGAATGCCAGCCAGCCGAACACAAACGCTAGCAGGCCGGGCACCAGCAAAATCATCAGCGCTGCGAACCAGAACTGGTCGAAGCCTTGCCAGTACCAGGGCAGCTCACTCCAGTTGAGAAAGACCATGAAGTCCGGCAGTTCCGGGTTGCCGTAAACCCCCCGGTCACCGATCTGGCGCATCAGGTACATGCCCATGGCGTAGCCGCCCAGTGCAAAGAAGGCACCATGGCCGAGGCTGAGAATGCCGCAGTAGCCCCACACCAGGTCCAGTGCCAGTGCCAGCAGGGCATAACACAGGTATTTGCCCAGCAGGGTGACGGTATAGGCGCTCACATGGAGGGCAGAGTCGGCAGGGAACAATTGGTTGAGCACCGTTACCAGCAGGGTGGCGCCGAACAGCACGCCCATAAAGGTTTTTGCCGTGCGGTCATTAAAGGCGCTTTTGAATGTTGAATCTCGCATGTTATTCCTCCGCCGCCCGGCCACGTTGCGGGAACAGGCCCCGCGGTTTGCGCTGGATAAACAGGATGATGAAGACCAGTACGACAATCTTGGCCAGGACCGCGCCGGCCATGGGCTCCAGTAATTTGTTGGCGATGCCGAGGCTGAATGCTGCAGTGAGGGTGCCCCACAGATTGCCGACCCCGCCGAACACCACCACCATGAAAGAATCGATGATGTAGCTCTGGCCCAGGTTGGGGCCCACGTTGGTTAGCTGCGCCAGGGCGACGCCGGCTACCCCGGCGATACCCGACCCCAGCCCGAAGGTCAGGGCGTTGACCCGTTCACTGCGAATGCCCAGGCCTCGCGCAGTGGCGCGGTTCTGGCTCACCGCACGGACCTGCAAACCCAGCCGGGTTTTCTTGAGCAGGGTGAGCAGGGCCAGAAATACGGCCAGGGCAAAGAAGATGATGTACAGGCGGTTGTAGGTCAGCGAGAACACCGGATTGATTTCTAGTGCACCACTCATCCATTCCGGGGTAATCACGGTGCGGTTGAGCGGAGAGAAGATCACCCGTACCGCCTGTTGCAGAATCAGACTGACCCCAAAGGTGGCCAACAGGGTTTCCAGGGGGCGACCGTAAAGAAAGCGAATCACAAACCGTTCGATCAGTACGCCGACAAAGGCGGAGACCAGAAAAGCCGCGGGAACGGCAATCAGCAATGACCACTCATGGCTGCTGGGCAGCAGTTGCTGCACCACATAGGTGGTATAGGCGCCGAGCATGATCAGCTCGCCGTGGGCCATGTTGATGACGCCCATGACGCCGAACGTAATGGCCAGGCCAATGGCTGCCAGCAGCAAAACGGACCCCAGGCTCAGGCCGAAGAACACGGTGTCGGCAGTCTGGAAGGTCTCGATACGGGCTTCAATGCGGGCAATGGCTTTTTTCAGGGCTTGTGTTTCCTGCGGCGTATCGGCAGCCAGCAGGCTTGTATTGAGCGCGTTTTTCACCTCCGGGTGCAGGTTGCCGGCAAGCGCGTCGATGGCGTCCAGCCGTGTCGTCCTGTCATCACTGCGCAGGGCCGCAATGTTCAGGGCGGTATCAATCTGCGCGGCAACGCGCGGGCGGCTTTCCTGGTGGCGACGGGTTGTCAGTGCCGCCAGCATTTCCGGGTCATCGTTGCCGATCAGTTGGCCGGCGGCCTGGTAGCGAATATCGCTGTCCGGATCGTTCAGCGCGGCCAGAGCCAGCTGGTTATTGATCACGGTACGCAGGCGGTTATTGATGATGACAGGGCGTGCAGCCCGGCTATCCACCTGGCCGATGACCTGGCGGCTTTCAGGGTCGCGAAGTTCCCATTGGCCGTCTTTCTTGAGACCCAGGGCGATGGTGTCGTCTTTGCGATTGTGCACCAGCTCGCGGTTCATCAAGGCGTTCAGTAGCGGTACAACACGTGGGTTGTCCTGCTTTGCCAGTTGACGGATAGCGGCTTCTTTTTCATCAAAGCTGCGGCTGGTCAACCGGTTGATAATTTCCTGGAGCGTCAGGGGGGAAATGTCGATCCCATTCACGCTGCTCTGTGTTGTGGTCCGGGTCGGCGCTGTCGGGTCCTGCAGCGGCTCTTCAGCCCAGCTCACACTGACCAGCAGCGCAATGAGCATTGCGGTCAGCATTCGGCCAAATCTGTAACCCATGACGGGCTCCTTACAGGGCGTTAAATAATGAAAGCCAGAGGCCAGAGGCCTGATGAATAACGCAGGTAAGGCGGGCCTCAAGGCTGGCGCTATTTCCTGGTCATCCGCTGGCTTTCACGGTGTTCACATGTCTTTCTTGTAACGCGCACTCCGGGCGTTGCCCGGAGTGCGGTCAGTAGGGCTACTCGGCTGAAGCGCCGCCGCAGCTTTTGGTTTTGGTGTTGTAGTTGCCGCAACGGGTCGGTGCGGTCCAGTCGGAGACCAGATCCTTGGAGCCGGGCAGGAAGTCAGACCAGGCATCGCCTTTCACCAGGCCTTCGGTTTCCCAGACCACAGCGAACTGGCCATCATCCTGGATTTCACCGATCAGCACCGGCTTGGACAGGTGGTGGTTTTCGTTCATCACGGCGGTGCCGCCGGTCAGGTTCGGCGTCTGGATGCCGATCATGGCGTCAGCCACTTTATCGGTGTCGGTGGACTTGGCTTTCTCCACGGCCTTCACCCACATGTTGAAACCGATATAGGTGGCTTCCATGGGATCGTTGGTTACGCGCTTGTCGTCACCGGTGTAGGCGTGCCACTGATCGATGAAGGTGTTGTTGGCATCGTTGTAGACGCTCTGGAAGTAGTTCCAGGCAGCCAGGTGGCCAACCAGCGGGCCGGTGTCGATACCGGACAGCTCTTCTTCGCCCACGGAGAATGCAACCACGGGAATGTCTTCAGCGCTGACGCCCTGGTTACCCAGTTCCTTGTAGAAGGGAACGTTGGCATCACCATTGATGGTGGAAACCACGGCGGTTTTCATGCCCTGGCTGCCAAATGCCTTGATCTCGCTGACGATGCTCTGCCAATCGGAATGTCCGAATGGGGTGTAGTTGATCATGATGTCTTTTTCGGCCACCCCCTTGGCTTTCAGGTAGGCTTCCAGAATCTTGTTGGTGGTACGGGGATACACGTAGTCGGTACCGGCCAGAACGAAGCGCTCGACACCCAAATCGTTGATCAGGTAATCCACCGCAGGAATAGCCTGCTGGTTCGGTGCTGCACCGGTGTAGAAGACATTCTTGGACGATTCCTCGCCTTCATATTGCACCGGGTAGAACAGCAGCCCGTTCAGTTCTTCCACCACCGGCAGTACCGACTTGCGCGATACTGACGTCCAGCAGCCAAAGATAACGTCCACGTCTTCCTTGGTGATCAGCTCGCGGGTTTTTTCGGCGAACAGCGGCCAGTTGGAAGCGGGGTCAACCACAACGGGTTCCAGCTTCTTGCCCATGATGCCGCCCTTCTTGTTCTGTTCTTCAATCATCATCAGAACGGTATCTTTCAGGGTGGACTCGCTGATGGCCATGGTGCCGGAGAGGGAATGCAGAACCCCCACCTTGATGGTGTCGGCGGCCATGACGGCGCCGCTGTAGGCAATAGCACTGGATGCGACAACGCCGGCAGCCAGTTTCTTCATGGATTGTGAAAAACTCATGGTGTTTCCCCTTGCGTTTAAGTTGGCGTTTCCATTTCCGTGAACCCTGTCCTCGGAGCACCAGATCCGGCTCCAGCAATCCGGCCGATTCACTGGCCGTTGTTCCCCCGCTAGCCGTCGATTCTGTCGATCGAACTGGCCTCAACCGAGTGCAACTGACTGCGTGCACTGGCTTCGTGCAACATGTGCACGGTGATTTTTCTGACTTCGTTACGGGATTCTTCGATGTGAGCACGCAGCAGTATCTGTGCCTGCTCCACCCGGCGGTGCAGGATGGCTTCCAGCACCGCCTGATGTTCGTTGTAGGTGGCATCCACCCGTGGTGGCTTGGTGAAATCCAGGCGGCGAATGATGCGCAGCCGTTCGGTCAGGTCATGATGAATGCGCGCCATTTCGCTGTTGCCGGCGGCTTCCACCAGCTTTTCGTGAAAGCGTTCATCCATGCCGCTGACCACAGGGCCATCGTCAAGTCTCTGCTCACTGGGGACGCACCACTGGCTAACCAGATCGTCCAGCTTGCTCAGTTCGCCGTCGTGTTCGCACAGCTTGCGTACCGCAGCGCATTCCAGAATGGTGCGCACGTCGTACAGCTCCTCGAAGTATTTAAAATCGAAGGGCTTGACCTGCCAGCCGCTGCGATAGAGCACATCCACATAGGCTTCGCGTTGTAACCGGAACAGGGCTTCGCGCACGGGGGTGCGTGACACGCCCATCCGTTCGGCGATCTCGTTTTCGCTAAAGCGGTCACCGGGCATTAACCGGAAATCGAAAATGTCCTGCTTCAGTTGCAGATAGATTCGCTCTGCCAGGTTTTCGGTTTTTTTTGTCGCGCGCGCATTCATGTCTGACCCCTCATGCCACCGCGTCGGTATCGATGACGACGACCGGGTCGCCGGCATTGATGATGGCTCCAGGCTGGCAATGCAGGCCGGTGACCTTGCCGTTGGCGTTGGCGACAATTTCGAATTCCATCTTCATGGCTTCCACGATGACCAGAGGCTGGCCAACAGAGACCTGGGCGCCTTCTTCCACCAGCAGCTTCCAGACGTTGCCGCTGATTTCCGCATTGATCAGGTGGCCATCCACATCGCCAATGTCAGCGCTATGACCCATGAGCGCGGATTCGATGGCGGCATCCTCGTTTTGCCAGCGCGCTACTTCTTCACGGTAGGCCGCATCACGGCGTGCGTTGAAGGCGGCCATCTCCGGTTCAATCTCGGCCAGAAACTGGCGGTGTTCGGCCAGGCTGAAAGGCTCTTCGGTGATCTCGATGTCCAGATGACCGTGACGGAAGGCGTCGCGCATCTCGGTCAGCTTTTCTTCGCTGACCGGGTAGTAGCGCACCTGATCGAAAAACTTCAGCAGCCAGGGTTCGCCATTCAGGAACTGTTTGTTCTTCAGGTGTTTGTTCCAGATTGGCAGGGTGCGCCCTACCAGCTGGTAGCCGCCGGGGGAGTCCATGCCATAGATGCACATGTAGACCCCACCGATGCCCACTGTCCCTTCGGCGGTGAAGGTCCGTGCCGGATTGTATTTGGAGGTCATCAGGCGATGGCGCGGATCAATGGGCACTGCACAGGGCGCACCGAGATACACATCGCCCAGGCCGAGTACCAGATAGCTGGCACTGAAGATGATGTCGCGTACCTGCTCGGTGGAATCCAGGCCGTTAATGCGGCGAATGAATTCCACATTGTTGGGCAGCCAGGGCGCATCACTGCGGATAGTTTCCTGATAGCGCTGCACCGCATCCAGGGTGGCGCTGTCTTCGAATGCCATGGGCAAATGCAGGACGCGAGAGGTGACCACCCTCTCGTCCACGCTGCCGATGGTTTTTTCCCGTTCCAGCAAAGTGCTGACCAGGGTTGCCTGGTCGATCAGGCGGGAATCGTAGTGGATCTGCAGGCTGCGAACGCCGGGAGACAGCTCCAGAATACCGCTGACCGGGGTGCTTTTGAGGTTCTCCATGAGCGCATGCACACGCATGCGCAGGGCCAGGTCGAGCACGTTGTCGCCGTACTCGATAAGGATGTACTTGTCGCCCGCCTGGCGATAAACGATACGCGGTACGTCGCCCTCGGCATCGTGTTCGGCGAGCATGGTGGCGGACGTGCAGGCCGCGTTGTGATCGGCAATGGCGGGCTGTACCACCGGAATAACACCCAGATTCTCGATGGAGGCATCCTGGGCTTCTTCCAGTGCCTTGGCTTCAGCGAAGCTGATCGGCGAGAAGCGAATGCTGTCGCCGGGTTTGAGCTGGCCGACTTTCCACAGTTCGGCTTTGGCAATGGTCACCGGGCACACAAACCCGCCGAGGCTGGGGCCATCCTTGGTCAGGATAACCGGAAAATCGCCGGTGAAATTGATAGAGCCAATGGCGTATTCATTATCGTGCACGTTGGAGGGATGCAGGCCGGCTTCGCCGCCGTCGGTGCGAGTCCAGCTCGGCTTCGGACCGACCAGACGGATGCCCAGCCGGTTGGAGTTGTAGTGCACCTGCCAGTCGGCCTGGAAAAATTCTTCGATAGCCTCTTCGGTGAAAAAGTCCGGCGCGCCGTGGGGGCCGTACAGCACCTTGATGTCCCACTGTTGGGGGTAGTCGGGCAGCAGGTTTTTTTCTGCCGGGTGAGGGTCGGCTACCGGTGCGGGCGTGGGGCAGCCGGCCAGCTGGGGCTGGCACACGGCGAGTACGTCGCCCTTGCGCAGGGTGCGGCCACCGTGGCCGCCGAACTGGCCCAGCACAAAGGTGGATTTGCTGCCCAGATAATCCGGTACATCGATACCGTTGCGCACGGCAATGTAGGTTCGGCAGCCGCTTTCAACCTTGCCGGTGGTCAGGGTCTGGCCGGCCTTGATGGCAACCGGTTCCCAGAAGCAGATCGCGTGGCCATCCACCTGCGCGTCACACTGTGCGCCGGTGAGGGCAATTACCGTGTCGCAATGGAATTTCAGGCTCGGGCCCACCAGGGTGGCTTCGAGGCCGGCGGCGCTGTGATGGTTGCCGACGATGCGATTGGCGAGCCGGAAGGCGACATCATCCATGGGGCCGGATGGCGGCACGCCAATGTCCCAGTAACCGGTGCGGCCGGGGTAATCCTGCACGGTGGTGTAAGTGCCGGGGTCGACAATTTCGAACGCCATGGGCGTGTAGTGAAAAGTTTCCAGGTAACGGGTAGAGACGGTGCCGGCGATGACATTCTGGTCGCGCAAAATCTGGCGCAGATAATCCAGGTTGGTGGCAATACCGGACAGTCGGGTTTGCGCCAGTGCGGTTTGCATCTTCTCCAGTGCATCCTGGCGATCGTCACCGTGGACAATAAGTTTGGCGATCATGGGATCGTAATGGGGGCTTACCACCGTGCCGGTCTCTACCCAGCCGTCCAGACGAACGTTATCCGGGAAGGCGACTTCGGTGAGCTCGCCGGGGCTGGGCTGGAAATCTTTTAGCGCATCTTCGGCGTAAATGCGTACTTCCATGGACGCGCCCTGGCTGGTGTAGGCGTCATCCAGTGGTGGACGTTCACCACCGGCCAGCATCAGCATCCAGGCCACCAGATCCACCCCGAATACGGATTCGGTGACACCGTGTTCTACTTGCAGGCGGGTGTTAACTTCCAGGAAATAAAATTCGTCTCGCTGGTCATCGTAGATATATTCCACGGTGCCGGCGGAGCGGTATTCCACCGACTGGCCCAGGCGGGCGGCGCTGGCATGGAGTTTTTCGCGGGTGGCCTGGGGCAGGTTGGGTGCCGGGGTTTCTTCCACTACTTTCTGGTTGCGCCGTTGCAGGGAGCACTCCCGCTCACCCAGCGCCAGTACGGTCCCGTTGCCGTCACCGAAAATTTGCACTTCCACATGGCGGGCGCGGGCGACAAAACGTTCAATGAAGACGCCGCTGTCGGAGAAGAAATTTTCGCCCAGTCGTTTTACGGATTCATAGGCGGCCACCAGTTCGGCTTCATCATTACAGCGCGACAGGCCGATGCCGCCACCGCCGGCGGTGCTTTTCAGCATGATCGGATAACCGATATCGCTGGCAGCCTGTTTGGCTTCTTCCAGGCTTTGTAGCAGATCCGTGCCGGGGGCCAGCGGAACGCCGGCTTTCTCGGCCAGCGCGCGGGCCTCATGCTTGAGACCGAATTCCCGAAGCTGCTTCGGTGTGGGGCCGATAAAGGCAATGCCGTTGGCTTCACAGGTTTCCGCAAATTCTGCATTTTCCGAGAGAAAACCGTAGCCGGGGATGATGGCCTCGGCGCCGGTGTCTTTGGCGGCCTTGAGGATCAGGTCGGTACGCAGATAACTTTCCGCAGCGGTTTGCCCGCCCAGCGCCACGGCTTCATCGGCGGCGCTGACATGTTGGCTGTTGCGGTCTGCATCGGAATACACCGCCACTGAGGTGATGCCCATCTGCGACAGGGTGCGGCAGATACGAACAGCGATTTCACCCCGGTTGGCGATCAGGACTTTTTTCAACATCAGTGTCTCTCCTCGGCGTTTTTCTTCAGTTGCGCGATGTAATTTCTCCAGCCGCCCAGCGCGGTAATGTCGGTGGCGTCATCAATGGCCCAGGGCTCACAGATAAAGCCTTTCACCCAGCGCCCGTCGGCGGTTTCCAGGCTGCCGATTCCCAGTGGGGCGGGGATCAGGCCGACAAAACTGCCGAACTGTTTCACCGGCATTTGCCACAGTTCGATAGGGATGCTGTCGCCGCCGTTTTTTTCATTGCGGATCAGTCCGGGTTTGGGCGGCACTGTGTTGGCCAGGGCGTAGAGGCGGTAGCAGGGCGCGGTGTGAGTGGCTTCGAGCAAGACTCCGCCGCGTTCGGTGAGCTGGGTATTGAGTGGCATCCCGGTAAGGTGCGCGCCGACCACCGCAACGGTGATCAGGTCGTCGTCATCATCATTGGCCGCGCGGGGTTGCGGCTCCGGCAAGGGCTGGCCGGTGGCGCCGGCCTGCCAGGGCTGCGCCTGCTGCCAGCGCTGCCCGAAGTCGGCCAGTGCATGGTCCTGCCAGGCGGGGGCAATCAGGGTGACGCCGCCGGGCAGGCCGTCTTCACGGAAGCCGCCGGGCAGGGCCAGGGCGCACAGGTCCAGCAGGTTAACGAAATTGGTCCAGGTGCCGAGCTGGCTGTTCAGGGTGATGGGGTCAGCCTGCACGGCGGCGCGGGTGTAAATCCCCGGCGTGGTGGGTAACAGCAGGGCATCCACCGTTTCCATCAGGGCGTCTGACTGGCGTTTCAGTGCGGCGAGCTGGTATTGGGCGCGGAAGCCGTCGGCAGCAGTGAGGGTGGCGGCGGGTTCCAGAATGTCGCGAATCACCGGCAGCAGCGCGTCCGGGTTTTGCTGCAACAGGGATTCGGTAACGGTGAAGCGCTCGGCCACCCACGGGCCCTGATAGAGCAGTGCGGCGGCATCCTGTAGCACCATGGTATCCACGGTGACCAGGTCGGCAATCTGTTTGACCTGCTCAAGCTGTTGTTCCCATAACTGTTTGGCCTGGGTGTCCCCGAACCAGGGCAGGTCTTTGGGGATGCCCAGCGTGGGGCGTGCGGGCAGGCCAGTGGTTTGTGATGCCGGGGCCGGGCGACTGTAGGCATCGTCGTTGTCGAACTGGCCGATCACCCGGTATACCTGTTGGGCGTCGTCTACGCTGAGCGCAAAAATGCTGACGCAATCCAGGGTCCGGCAGGCGGGGACAACACCGTGGGTACTGATGGCGCCGCGGGTGGGTTTGAGGCCCACAGTATTGGTGAATGCGGCTGGCACCCGGCCGGAACCGGCGGTATCGGTGCCCAGGGAAAACGGCACCAGACCCAGGCTCACCGCCGTGGCGGAACCGGAGCTAGAGCCTCCGCTGAGATAATCAGGGTTAAACGGGTTGGGCACTTCCCCATAGGGAGAACGGGTGCCCACCAGGCCAGTGGCGAACTGGTCCAGGTTGGTCTTGCCCACCACGATGGCGCCGGCCTTGCGCAGCAGGCGCACCGCGGTGGCGTCTGCTTCCGGGGTGTAGGCAAAGTCAGGGCAGGCCGCAGTGGTGGGCATGCCGGCCACATCAATGTTGTCTTTCACCGCGAAGGGGATGCCATACAGGGGCAGGGATGAATCGGTGAGAGCGTTGGCCTGCTCGATCAATGAGGACTCATCCAGCAGGTGGATCCACAGGGCACGTTCACTGTCGTGAAGTCGTGGTGCCAGTTCTTTCATGGCCTGTACCGGGGTGAGATCACCGTTACGGTAGGCCGCCTGCCATTGTTGAAGAGTCCAGCCGATCATTTGTTTGCACACCTTTCTGTATACAAGTTGGTATGCGAACTTGTGCAAATGTGGTGCCAGCGACGGGGAAAATATTTAACGTGTTGTTTTTACAATAATTAATAGGAAAGACATTGAGTGCGGCTGGGCCCCGGGCGGAAACTGGGTGCGCTAACCTGATGCATCTGCGCTGTATCAGTGCAGGACTTGCACAACTTGCCCCATAGAGTGGGTTGGAGCGGATCGAGCGATTGATCAGGGATGCCGATGGCAGGGACAGCAAGGCTCTATTTCCACCGATTTGTTTGCTCTGGCATCGTGGTTGAACTGATTCCAGTGAGTGGATTCGATGTGGAGGAAAGGTAATGGATCAGCGTGCGTTGGTTGTGGAGGGCGGTGCCATGCGCGGCATTTTCGCCGCCGGTGTGCTGGATGCGTTTCTGGAAAACCCGCATCACGGTTTCGATTTTGCGGTGGGCGTCTCTGCCGGTTCGACCAACCTGATTGGTTACCTGGCGGGAGACCACGGCAGAAGCCGGCGGATCATCACCGACCATGCCTGCCGCCCGGACTTTATTAACTGGCAGCGCTTTATGGCCGGTGGGCATCTTTGCGATGTGCACTGGTTGTGGCATCAATCCCGACTGGAGGTGCCGTTAAGCCTGGAGCAACACTGGCAGGGAAAGGTGCCCCTGTGGGTGGTGACCACGTCGGTGGAAGACGGTGCGCCGCGCTATTTTGAAACTCGCCCGGATAACCTGGACGAAGTGATGACCGCGTCCTGTTCCATTCCCTTTGCTTACCGCGATTTCCCCACCGTCGCGGGGCATCCCATGACCGATGGCGGGCTGGGGGATTCCATCCCGGTGCGCTGGGCCTACGAGCAGGGTGCGCGGGATATTACCGTGGTGTTGTCGCACCATCAGGGTTACCGCAAACGCTCCAGTGCCCTGACGCCCTTGCTGAAACCCTGGGTGCGGGACATGCCCGCGCTGTATGACGCCCTGCTCAAGCGCACGGACAGTTACAACGCGTCACTGGACTTCATCGACAACCCGCCTGCAGATTGCCGGTTGACGGTGGTCGCGCCTGCCCCGGACTTTCCGGTAAACCGGTTGACCACCAATCCCCAGAAACTGGATATGGGGTATCAGCAGGGGCATCGGGCCGGGTTGCAATCGTTGGGGGTGGAGATGAAGCAGGCGTCGAGCGGCTAGCGACAAGTCTGCAGTCGCGCAGGCGTTTTTCAAAGGCTCCCGCCGCTGTCAGCCATCGTCTTCTTCGCAGTGCCAAACCCAGGCATCCAGCTCGATATGCTCAAGACCGCGAAAGTGGCTCTCCATCATGAACTCGCGGCGATCGCTGAGCATGCCGCGGTTGCCGCCGGCTTTTTTGATGGCCTTGGCGAGCTTCTTGTTCACGTTGTTATTGATCCAGGCATCGCTGAACAACATGCCCTGCATCTTGCTCCCCGACGACACCGAAACTTCCCCCTTTTCTTCGCACCCCTGAGGGGCTTCGCGGAGCAGTAATATTTTATCCGCCTGTGCCGCCAGGGACGTGCCGAGCAGCAGAATCATCAGACAAAAGCGCATGGTGTTTCCTGTTGTTGTTATTGCTTGCAGGCCTGTCGGGCCTTGGCCACGTTTTCCCGCAAGTGAACGGGATTGATGGTGCCGGCAATGATACTGCTGACGCCAGCGGTGCCAAGGATCTGGTTCAGACTTTCCTGCACCGGATCAGCAAGGGTGTCGTTGAGGTGGCCGCTGGCAAAGGCTTTCTTGATCAAAATACCTTTGTGGTGAGCGGCGGCGTGTTCGATAACCGGTACTTCATCATGGTGCTGAAGGTTGTAGGTGACCATGGCCATGTCGGCGTGGTCCAGGCAGGCAATGCCGCCAGCCACGGTCTTGGTGGACATGCCAGTGGTGCGCACCAGGCCTTCCTTCTTCAGGTCGTTCAGGGCGTCCAGGGTGCCCTGTTTGATGATCCCCATGTCATCGCCATCGGAGTGAACCAGTACGCAATCCAGGTAATCGGTGTTGAGTCGTTTCAGGCTGCGCTGCACGGAGCGGCGAACGTGTTCCGGGGAGAAATCGAAATGGCTTTCACCACTGTCGTTATCAAACTCTTCGCCGACCTTGGTGACAATGACCCAGTCCTGGCGCCGGCTCATCAGCTGGCCGAGACGAGCTTCGCTGTGGCCGTAGGCCGGAGCGGTGTCGATCAGGTTGATGCCCAGGTCTCGGGCCTGGGCCAGCAGCTCGGTTACCGCGTGGTCATCAGGGATGGTGAAACCATTGGGGTATTTCACCCCCTTGTCGCGGCCGATTTTCACCGTGCCCAGGCCGAGTGCGCTGACGGTTAACCCTGTGTTGCCCAAGGGGCGCATGAAGGACATGAAAACTCCTGCTAAAAATCTGTAACCACAGAGATCACAGCGTTCACTGAGAAAAAGGTTTCAGGAGCAAGCTGCAAGCTTCAAGCCGCAAGGCGCGGTTTCGTCATCTGTATCTTGCAGGCCATGCCCGCGACCCCTTTAGCGATCAGCGCGGGGCAATCATCTTGCAAATACAGAAAACACCGCCTCGTGTTGCAGCTTGAAGCTTGTAGCTTGCAGCTAATTGTTTAAAAACAACGATGCCAGTACGGCACGCCCATGGGGGCCTGCTCAAGCTCTGCCGGTACCGTTAGCGGTTCGCCGGGTTGCAGGCCGCTTTCTTCCACTAGCGCCATGATCCGGTCGCCCAGATCCGGCGCCAGGGTGAGTTTGGTGGGCCAGGCGATGATCAGGTTCTGGTCCCGGCGGGCGTAGGCATTGTCCGGTTTCACCAGTGCCTGTTGTCTGGGTTCGGCGCGGGTCACATCCAGGGTGGCGAATTCGGCGTTGCTGAAATCCAGCCAGGGGAACAGCTGCCGGAGTTCGTCCCGGCCGGCGGCCAGTTGTTCCTGATCGGTGCGCTCCACGCCCCGTTCCGCCAGATCGCCGCCCAGGTACCACACCACCTTGCCGTCCGGGCAGTCGTGAGTGGTGACGGTGAGCACCGGTTTGTTGCTGGTGCCGACACAGTGGGCGTAAAGCCGATGGCCCAGGTCGTGTTTGACCAGCACCATTTTCAGGGGGCGCAGTTGGCTGTTTTCCTGCTCCAGCAGGTGAGCCTGATGGGCGCCGTCGAGCAGGGCCGGGTTGCCATTGCCGGCGGCGAGCAGGGTCAGCCGCGGTTCAATGCGTTGACCATTGACCGTGACGGCGCGCAGGCCGTTTTCATCCCATTCCAGTGGGTCCCGTTCGTTGTTGAACGCCAGCAGCCGGTCGCGGACCGGCGCACTGAGTGTCTCGATCAGCGATTCGGTATTGATGACCAGGTCGTCCAGTTTGTAGACGTTGCCCTTGAAAGCCTTATTGGCCAGCGCGCTGGGGAAATGATCGCGCTTGAGCTTTTCAATGCGCCCGCGCAGCATCTTGCTGGCGAAAAAATTGGTCATCCGTGAGGCCACGGAGCCGCTGGACCACATGTGCTGGGTGTCACTCAGTACCTTCAGGTCGCGCAGGTCCACAGGGTCATCGCCGGCCATGGCGGCACGCCAGCGATCCGGCATGGCGGAAATGGCTTCGGACTCGTTGGACAGGTTGCCGCCCAGGGCGTACTTGAGGCCGCCATGGATAATGCCCTGGCTGGCCAGAGTCTGGTCGCCGCCGAGGGTGGCGGACTCCAGCAGCAGGCATTGGTAGCCGGCGGCGTTGAGCCGGTTGATCAGCCACAGGCCGGCGATGCCGCCGCCAAAGATCAAAATGTCCGGGCGGAGTGTGTCAGGTTTCAGGGTTGAGTCACTCATGGCTCACCATCGTTGAACAGTGCGGCTATGCTAGCATAGGCCAAGCCGCTAACACGCAAGCACGCGATACGCACCACGCCAAAAACAAGAGAGCCCATGCGAACCCTTTATTCTTTCCTCTGGTATTTATTGCTGCCCTTCCTTTTTCTGCGCCTGTGGCTGCGCGGCAGAAAGGCGCCGGCGTATCGTTTGCGCTGGAAAGAGCGCATGGCGTGGGGCTATCGGCCCGGCACCCTGAAAAACAGCCTTTGGGTACATGCGGTGTCGGTGGGCGAAACGCTGGCGGCGGCGCCGTTGATCGAGCGGTTGCTGGCGGATTACCCGGATGTTCCGCTACTAGTTACCACCACTACACCCACGGGTTCGGAGCGGGTGCAGGCGCTGTTCGGGGATCGGGTGACCCATGTGTACTGTCCCTGGGAATTGCCCACGGCACTGACGCGCTTTATGCGCGCCTTTGATCCGCAACTGGTGATCGTGCTGGAGACTGAGCTGTGGCCGAACCTGTGTGCGGCGGTGAAGCGCCATGGCGCAAAACTGATGCTGATGAACGGGCGGTTGTCAGAGAAAAGCTATCGGGGTTACGGCAAATTGCCGCGGCTGATTCGCCCGATGATGGCCCGTTTTGATGCGCTTGCCGTGCAGACCCGGGTAGAGGCCGAGCGTTATATGGCACTGGGTGCCTGGCCGGAGCGGGTCTACCCCATCGGTAGCGTGAAATTCGATATGACACTGGATACGGTAGTGAAGCAGGCCGCGTCGCAGCTGCGTGTTTCATTCGGTGATCGGCCGGTGTGGATAGCCGCCAGTACCCATCCGGGGGAAGACGCCCCGGTGCTGGCGGCGCACAAGACACTGCGTGCACAGAAGCCGGATGCGCTGCTGATTCTGGTGCCGCGGCACCCGGAACGGTTTGACGGGGTTGCCGATCAGGTCCGCGAGGCTGGCTTGTCAGTGGCCCGCCGTAGCCAGCAGGAACCGGCCGCCGATGCGGCGGTGTATCTGGCCGATACCATGGGCGAATTGCTGATGTTGTTTGGTGCCTGTGATGTGGCCTTTGTGGGCGGATCGCTGGTGCCAGTGGGCGGCCATAATCTGCTGGAACCGGCGGCCTGGGAAAAGCCGGTGCTCACCGGCCCGCATCTGCATAATTTCACCGCCATCGCGCAACTGCTGGATGATGCTGGCGGGCTCAGTGTGGTCGACAGCGGCGAAGCGTTGGGTGACAAGCTGCAGGCATTGATGAGTGATCCGGACCAGTGTACCCGGCAGGGCCAGGCCGCCGCTGCGGTGGTGGAAGCGAACCGTGGCGCGTTGGAAAAAGGGTTGGAGTTGATCGCCATGGAGATGAATGTCGGATTACGCCCTTCGGGCTAATGCGACCTACGGTGTGCTTGTCGCAGGTTGTGCATAAAAAAACCGCTAGCCGTTGCCGGGTAGCGGTTTTTTTATGGTCCGGGCGATGCCCGCGTGTTTGCGTCAGGCATCGGGCGTTCGGCGTCAGGCTGACCTGCCTCAGTTGATCGGCGAGTTTTCTTCCATCATTTCTTCACTCTGGCCTTCCAGATCCGGGTTGTAGAGATCCAGCGTCTGATCCGGGGCCAGCCAGTTGTTTACCGCCGCGAGGTCGCCTTGTTGCAGGTCGCCGGTGGTGGATTTCAGGGTCAGCGAGTTGATGATGTAGTCGTAGCGGGCGTTGGCGTAGTCACGCTCGGCGGCGAACAGGGCGCGCTGTGCGTTGAGTACGTCGACCACGTTACGGGTGCCGACTTCATAGCCGGACTGGGTGGCGTCCAGCGCCGAGCGGGTGGAGCGGATGGCTTGCTGGCGCGCCTTGATGCGCAGGGCGTCGGCTTCCACGGTGCGGTAGGCGCTGCGTGCCTGTTGCACGATATCGCGCACTGCCTGGTCATACTGGAAATCCGCCGCATCCGCACGCAGGTAGGCTTCCTTGCGACGGCTGTTCAGGCCGCCACCCTGGAACAGGGGCATGCTCACTTCTACACCGATCTGTCGATTCTGGGTGTCGAACAGGGAGCTGTTGGAGTTGATGCCTGAGGCGTTGGGATCTTCGTCCGGCGACAGGTGGGAGTGCTGGTACTGGGCCACCAGTTGTACCTGGGGCAGCTGTGCGCCGAGCTGGCGTTTGGCGGTGTTCTCGGTGAGCTCTGTATTATAGAGCGCTGCCTGCACCTGCGGGTTTTGCACCTTGGCCTTTTCGATCCAGTCGTTCATGTCGGTGGGCTGGGGGCCTTCCATAGGTAATTCATCGCGCAGCTCCAGCAGGGTTTGCCACTGCTGGCCGGTGAGGGTTTCCAGCTGGTCACGGGCAATGTCGTATTGCTGGCGAGCGACAATCAGGTTTACCTGGGTCAGGTCGTAGGTGGCTTGGGCTTCTTCCACGTCGGTGGCCGGCACCAGGCCCACATCAAAGCGCTCCTGGGTCTGTTCCAGTTGGCGGCCGATGGCTTTTTCTTCCGCCTTGGCGGATACCCAGGTGTCCCAGGCGCGCAGTACACCGAAGTAGCCCTGGGCCACACGCAGCACAAAATCCTGGCGGGCCTGCTCGAAATTGGCCTGCGCGATATCGGTGCTCGATTGTGCCTCTTTATAGCCATACCAGGCATCAACACGGAACAGGGGCTGGGTCAGGGTGAAGGTGCTGACTTCGCTGCCGTAGTTCTGGTCCACGTTGATATCTTCGATTTCACGGTCGTTGTCGTAGCGTCCGTAGCTGGCGGAGACGTTCGGGAACAGGGCAGCGCGGCCCTGTACCATCAGCTCCTGGTCGGCATTCCAGTTCATCCGCGCGGCGCGCCAGGTGCCGTCGTAGCTCCAGGCTGCGTTGGCGACTTCAGTAAGGTCAGCGGCCTGAACGGCACTGGCCAGTGAGGTAAGAAGAAGAACTAGGGGCGTTGCCGGGCTACGCTTCATTCTGGTGCACTCTTTTTGTGTGTCTGATTAATCATTATGGTACTGGCAAGTACAGAAAATTAACACTGCCTGTTTGAGCCAGTTCCGCGGTTGTTTGGCTATTGGGCGCTGGCGTATAGTGTCCGCCATTCCTGAATTTCCCTTATTTGCTTCTGGAGGCCGACGTGCCAGACGATCAGCGCCCCATCGCCAACGCCATTGACGAATCCTGCCAGCCTATCGCGGGTTCACGAAAGATCTACGTCACGGGCTCGCGCCCGGACATTCGTGTGCCCATGCGGGAAATCCAACAGCATCCGACCCCATTGGCGGACGGAAAGTTCGAGGATAACCCACCGCTGTCGGTTTATGATACCTCTGGTCCCTATACCGACCCGGACACCCAAATCGACATCCGTAAAGGGCTGAATCCTATTCGCTCAGCCTGGATTGATGAACGTGATGATACCGAGCAACTCGCCGGGCTGACCAGCGAGTATGGTCGCAAGCGGGCCAATGATGTGGCCAAGGCCGGCCTGCGCTTTGAGCACACCCGCATTCCGCGCCGTGCCCGTGCCGGCAAGAATGTGAGCCAGATGCACTACGCGCGCCAGGGCATCATCACCCCGGAGATGGAATATATCGCCATCCGCGAGAACCAGCGGTTGCGCGAGCATCGCGAAGCGGGTCTGCCGGTGGATCAGCATCCGGGGCAGAGCTTCGGCGCGGCGATTCCGGCGGAGATCACCCCGGAATTTGTCCGTGATGAAGTGGCTCGGGGCCGTGCGGTGATTCCGGTGAACATCAACCACCCGGAAATCGAGCCGATGATCATCGGCCGCAACTTCCTCACCAAGATCAACGCCAACATCGGCAACTCGGCGGTGACCTCTTCCATCGAGGAAGAGGTGTCCAAGATGACCTGGGCTACCCGCTGGGGCGGCGACACGGTGATGGACCTGTCCACCGGTGACAATATTCACGAAACCCGCGAGTGGATTCTGCGTAACTCGCCGGTGCCCATCGGCACTGTGCCCATCTACCAGGCGCTGGAAAAGGTGAACGGCGTGGCCGAAGACCTGACCTGGGAAATCTTCCGCGACACCCTGATCGAGCAGGCCGAGCAGGGGGTGAGCTACTTCACCATTCACGCCGGTGTGCTGTTGCGCTATGTGCCGATGACCGCCAACCGGGTTACCGGCATTGTGTCCCGTGGCGGTTCGATCATGGCCAAGTGGTGCCTGGCGCACCATGAGGAAAGCTTCCTCTATACCCATTTCGAAGACATCTGCGAGATCATGAAGGCCTACGACGTGACCTTCAGTCTCGGCGATGGCCTGCGCCCCGGTTCGCTGGCGGATGCCAACGATGAAGCCCAGTTCAGCGAGCTGCGCACCCTGGGCGAGCTGACCAAGATTGCCTGGAAGCATGATGTACAGGTGATGATCGAAGGCCCCGGCCATGTGCCCATGCACATGATCAAGGCCAACATGGATGAGCAGCTGAAACACTGTGGGGAAGCACCGTTCTATACTCTCGGTCCGCTGACCATCGATATCTCCCCCGGCTACGATCACATTTCCAGCGCCATCGGTGCGGCCATGATCGGCTGGTATGGCACCGCCATGCTTTGCTATGTGACGCCCAAGGAGCACCTGGGGCTGCCCAATCGCGAAGACGTGAAGGAAGGCATCATCGCCTACAAGATCGCTGCCCACGCGGCGGACTTGGCGAAGGGGCATCCCGGCGCGCAGCTGCGTGATAATGCCCTGTCCAAGGCGCGTTTCGAATTCCGCTGGGAAGATCAGTTCAATCTGGGGCTGGACCCGGACCGGGCTCGTGAATACCACGACGAGACTCTGCCGAAACAGGCTCACAAGGTGGCGCATTTCTGTTCCATGTGCGGGCCCAAGTTCTGCTCCATGAAGATCAGCCAGGAAGTCCGCGAGATCTACGGTGACGGCACCGCCCAGGTGGCCCAGGCCGAAGCGGGCATGGAAGAAAAATCCAAGGAGTTCCGCGAGCAGGGCTCCGCGCTTTATCACGAGGCCCATGAGTAATCAGTCGCTGACACCGCCATTCGGCCCGCAGGATGTGGAAGTGCTGGAACGGGAGACGCCGTTCCAGGGCTTCTTCCGGGTGGATACGCTGACCTTGCGTCACAAGCATTACAACGGTGGCTGGGGAGAGCCCGTCCGCCGGGAGCTGTTTGTGCGCCCGCCGGCGGCGGCGGTGTTGCCCTATGATCCGGTGCGCGGCGAGATTCTGCTGGTGGAGCAGTTTCGCGTCGGCGCGCTGGAGTGGCGGGATACGCCCTGGTGCCTGGAATTGATTGCCGGCATCGCTGACAAGGATGGAGAAAGTGCCGCCGACCTGATTCGCCGTGAGGCGGTGGAAGAGGCCGGGCTGACCCTGGGCACCATGGAGCCGATCGCGGCCTACATGCCCAGCCCCGGTGGCACCAACGAGCGCCTGCAGGTGTTCGTGGGCCATGCCGACCTGGCCGGCGCTGGCGGTATTTTCGGTTGCCCGGACGAGGGCGAAGACATTCGCGCGGTCACCGTGAGCGCCAATGACATTCCAGCGCTGCTGGAGAGCGGGAAGGTGGACAACGCCGCGTCGCTGATCGCCCTGCAGTGGTTGCTGTTGAACCGTGACCGGCTGGATGCAAGCTGGGGCGGACAATGAGCCGTCGCGAGCGTTACCGGCTGGATTTCCGTGCGCTGATGACCCAGTGCGAGGAAAACTATGCGCGGCTGTTGCCGTTGATGAAGGCGCTGGGTGAGCGCGACAGCATGGCGGTGGACGTGGGGCATGACCTGCATCCCCATACCCTGCAGATGCGTGTGCTGGAGCGCTCCCCCTACACCACTACCGTGCGCCTGGAAGACCAGGAATTGCTGGAAACCTTGCCGGCATCCCGGCTCACCGTGCGCATGTACCACGATGCGCGACTGGCAGAAGTCACTGAAGCGCGGCCTTTTCGGCGGGTCAATGCCCGTTACGCCTACCCCAACCGCAACATGCATCAGCGTGACGAGAAGGTGCAGTGGAACCGGTTTCTGGCGGAATGGCTACGCCACCTCCATGACCACGGCCGCGACAGTGGCCAGGCCTGGCGGCAGCAGGTCACCGGTAGCTAGCCTCTGAGCATGCAAGGCGTTATTCAGCGGTTCCCTGGGCCCTGCCACTCTCTGGACACAGAATCAACCCGCCCTGCGGCTTCTTCGTGGAGAAATGGTAACCAATTCCAGCTCTTGGACCTGTTTCCTAGAAAAGTGCCATCATCTTGGTTATAAGTGACGTGACGCGCAGTTCCACAGTACTGGGGAGTACAGGGAGGAGCTGCAGGATAGATGGGACCCTAATAAACGGTTACGGGAGCGGGGATCTTGACGCAGCAGTTGCAGCCCCTTCGAGTCGTGCAGTTGTCAGACTGCCATTTGTTTGCCGATCCACAAGGCAAGCTGCTGGGTTTGAATACCCAGTTCAGTCTGGACAAGGTGCTGGAGCTGATTCGCAAGGAACAACCCAATCCGGATTTGATTCTGGCCACCGGGGACCTGTCCCAGGATGCCTCCTACGAATCCTACGAGCGCCTGGATCGCGCTCTGTCCGGTTTCGATGTGCCGGTTTACTGGCTGGAAGGCAATCACGACAAGCCCGCGCCCATGTTGCAGGCGCTGGAAGCCCACCGCGAAAAAATGAGTCCGTGCGTGCTGAATGTGGGCAACTGGACCATTGTCATGCTGGACTCCACCATTCCCGGTGAAGTGCCCGGCGATCTGTTCGATGAAGACCTGAAATTTCTCGATACCGCCCTGCGAGACGCCACCGGTGAACACCTGATGGTGTGCCTGCATCACCACCCGGTACCGATGGAGTGCACCTGGCTGGACACCCAGGTGGTGGGCAGTGCCGACCAGTTTTTCCAGGTCATCGACCGCCATGAGCGGATGCGCGCCATTATCTGGGGGCATGTGCACCAGGAGTATGACGCGCACCGCAACGGGGTGCGGATGATGGCGGTGCCCAGCACCTGTGTGCAGTTCAAGCCCAAGAGTGAAGACTTTGCCGTGGACGATGCCAATCCCGGCTACCGTTGGCTGGATTTGCACCCGGATGGCCAGATCGACACAGGGGTGAGCCGGGTGGAAGGCATCACCTTCGAGGTGGATTTCACGGTCAAAGGTTATTGAGTGTCGAGTTGAAAGTTTAAAGTTGAAACGCGAAGACAGGTAGCCGTGACATTGGCAGGCCCTTTCTCCGCGTTGCCAGAGGGGCAGAATCGCGGGCACGGTCGAGCGATTGCACGCGCTTTTCAACTTTAAACTTTCAACTTGCAACTCCTCCCCATCGCGTCAAACTCCTGAACAGCGTAGTAACGAGGAGTGATCATGACTGCCCCGCAAATGTCCCTGATGTATATCCACGGCTTCAACAGCTCGCCTGCGTCCCACAAGGCGGGGTTGCTGCGCTCGGTGTTCGAGCAGGCCGGGTGCCCGGAACGCCTGATCGTGCCGGCATTGCCGCCGTCGCCGAGGCTGGCCATGGCGGAGCTGGATGCGGCCATTGCCGGGGCCGGGCCGGTGGCGCTGCTGGGCTCGTCGCTGGGCGGTTTTTATGCCACCTGGCTGGCGGAGCACCACGATCTGAAGGCCGCAATCGTAAATCCTGCGGTCAGACCGTGGCGACTACTGGACAAATACACAGGTATCCAGCATAACTACCATACCGGCGAAGCCTACCAGTTCGATCCGGTCTGGCTGGAGCAGTTACGGCGCTACGAAGTGACAGAGATCACCCAGCCGGAAAACCTGCTGTTGCTGACCCAGACCGGTGACGAAACCCTTAACTGGGAAGACGGCTGGGACTATTACGGCGACTGTCACCGCTATTGTGGCTTGGGTGGCAGCCACGGCTTTGATAACTTTGACGCCTTCATACCGCTGATGCTGCGGTTTTGTGGGATTGAAATACACGCCTGATGCCCGAGGCCAGATGCTGGACGTGTGATACATCATGCGTCCGGCATCTGGCGTCCTGCGTCTGGTGCTTCTGGAAAATCTATGGCCAATAACTATACGTCCGAAAATATTGAAGTGTTGTCGGGCCTGGACCCGGTGCGTAAGCGCCCGGGCATGTACACCGATACCTCCCGCCCCAATCACCTTGCCCAGGAAGTCATCGATAACTCGGTGGATGAAGCGCTGGCCGGCCATGCCAAGTCGATCAAGGTCACCCTGCTCAAGGATGGCGGCGTGGAAGTGGAAGACGATGGCCGCGGCATGCCCGTGGACATGCATCCGGTACAGAAAAAACCGGGTGTGGAAGTGATCCTGTCTACCCTGCACTCCGGGGGCAAGTTCTCCAATAACAACTACCAGTTCAGTGGTGGCCTGCACGGCGTGGGCGTGTCGGTGGTGAACGCTCTGTCCACCAAACTGGAGATTCTGGTCAAGCGTGATGGTCAGCTGCACCGCATGGAATTCGGTGATGGCGAAAAGCGCAGCGACCTGGAAGTGATCGATACGGTTGGCAAGCGCAACACCGGCACCATTTTGCGCTTCTGGCCCGACGCCAAGTATTTCGATTCGCCGAAAATGTCGGTGACTCGCCTCAAGCACCTGTTGCGGGCCAAGGCGGTACTTTGCCCGGGCCTGCTGGTCACGCTGGATAACCAGCTCACCGGCGAGAGCGACGCCTGGCAATTCGATGATGGCCTGATCGAATATCTGCTGGAATCCAGCCGCGGCTGGGAGCGCGTGCCGCAGGAGCCGTTCAACGGCGCCATGAGCGCGGAAACCGAAGCGGTGGATTGGGCGGTGACCTGGCTGCCGGAAGGCGGTGAGTTGATTCAGGAAGCGTATGTAAACCTGATCCCCACGGCCCAGGGCGGCACCCATGTGAACGGGCTGCGTTCCGGCTTGCTGGATGCCATGCGCGAGTTCTGCGAGTTCCGTAACCTGCTGCCCCGTGGCGTCAAGCTGACCCCGGAAGATATCTGGGACCGGGCGGCCTTCGTGCTCAGCGTGAAAATGCAGGACCCGCAATTTGCCGGGCAAACCAAGGAGCGATTGAGTTCCCGCCAGACCGCCGCCTTTGTTTCCGGCGTGGTGAAGGATGCGTTTTCCCTGTGGTTGAACCAGCACACGGATGAAGCCGAAAAACTGGCGGACCTGTGCATCAATAACGCCCAGAAGCGTTTGCGCGCAGCCAAGAAAGTCACCCGGAAAAAAGTCACCAGCGGCCCGGCCTTGCCCGGCAAGCTGGCGGACTGCACCAGCGATGATCCGTCCCAGAGTGAAATCTTTCTGGTGGAAGGGGATTCGGCGGGTGGCAGCGCCAAGCAGGCCCGCGACCGGGTTTATCAGGCGATCATGCCCCTGCGCGGCAAGATCATGAATACCTGGGAAGTGGATTCCAACGAGGTGTTGGGTAGCCAGGAAATTCATGATATCGCCGTGGCCCTGGGTATCGAGCCTGGCAGTGATGATCTCGGCAGCCTGCGTTACGGCAAGGTCTGCATTCTTGCCGATGCGGACTCAGATGGTCTGCATATCGCCACGTTGATCTGCGCGCTGTTTCTGCGTCACTTTCCTGCCTTGGTAAAGCACGGCCATGTATTTGTGGCCATGCCGCCGCTGTATCGCATCGACGTGGGCAAGGAAGTGTATTACGCCCTGGACAAGGAAGAGCGCGATGGCGTGCTGGACCGCATCAAGGCCGAGAAAAAACGCGGCAAGGTGAACGTGACCCGCTTCAAGGGGCTGGGTGAAATGAACCCGCTGCAATTGCGCGAAACCACCATGGCCCGCGACACCCGCCGCCTGGTGCGCCTGGATGTCTCCACCGATGACGGCACCCACCAGCTGATGGATATGCTGCTAAGTAAAAAGCGCGCATCGGATCGCAAGGTCTGGCTGGAAGAAAAAGGCAATCTGGCGGAAGTATAGAAACGCTTCACGCAACAGGCTTCACGCAGCACGCTGAGTGTGTTTTCTGGAGCACAAAGGTTAATAAAAATTGGAACATATTGCTGGTTTGGTTTTCTCGTAAAGCGTAACGACAGAGTGTTGCGTGATGCGTGTAAGCGTGCAGGCCAGCGAGTATAGCGAGCAAACATGGCTGACGAATTTGAAAGTTTTCCGTTAAAGGAATACACCGAAAAAGCGTACCTGGATTATTCCATGTACGTGATTCTGGATCGGGCCTTGCCCAATATTGGTGACGGCCTCAAGCCGGTGCAGCGGCGTATCGTGTACGCCATGAGTGAGCTGGGCCTGAAGTCCACGTCCAAGTACAAGAAGTCCGCCCGTACGGTGGGTGATGTGCTGGGTAAGTATCATCCTCATGGGGACTCTGCCTGCTACGAAGCCATGGTGTTGATGGCGCAGCCGTTCAGTTACCGCTATCCGCTGGTGGATGGTCAGGGGAACTGGGGTAGCGCGGACGACCCGAAATCGTTTGCCGCCATGCGTTATACGGAATCGAAACTGGCGCCGTATGCGGAAGTGCTGCTGTCCGAGCTGGGCCAGGGCACGGTGGAATGGTTGCCGAACTTCGATGGCACCATGGATGAGCCCAAGCTGCTGCCGGCCCGGCTGCCCAATGTGTTGCTCAATGGCACCACCGGCATTGCCGTGGGCATGAGCACGGATATCCCGCCGCACAATCTGCGCGAAGTGGCCAATGCCTGTATTCACCTGCTGAAAGATCCCGGCGCCTCGCTGGATGACCTGATGCAGTACATCAAGGGCCCGGATTTCCCTACCGAAGCGGAAGTGATCACCCCGATCAACGACATCATTCGCATGTATGCCGAGGGTAAAGGCTCTCTGAAGCAGCGTGCGGTGTACGAACGCGAAGATGGCGATATTGTGGTGACCGCGCTGCCGTATCAGGTTTCCGGGGCCAAGGTGCTGGAACAGATCGCCGATCAGATGAACAAGAAAAAGCTGCCCATGGTCAGCGATCTGCGGGACGAATCCGACCATGAGAATCCCACTCGCCTGGTGATTACGCCGCGCTCCAACCGGGTGGATGTGGAACAGTTGATGAGTCACCTGTTTGCCAGCACCGACCTGGAAAAGAATTACCGGGTTAACCTGAACATGATCGGCATCGATGGCCGGCCCCAGGTGAAAAGCCTGGACATGATTCTGAACGAGTGGCTGCAGTTCCGCATGGTCACGGTGCGCCGTCGTCTGCAGTACCGTCTCGACAAGGTGCTGGAACGCCTGCACATCCTGGAAGGCTTGTTGGCGGCATTCCTGAATATTGATGAAGTGATTCACATCATCCGTACTGAAGATGCCCCCAAGCCGGTATTGATGGAACGGTTTGGTATCAGCGACCGTCAGGCGGAAGCGATTCTGGAATTGAAGTTGCGCCACTTGGCGAAACTGGAAGAAATGAAAATTCGCGGTGAGCAGGACGAGCTCAACGAAGAACGCGAATACCTGGAAACCACTCTGGGCTCCATGGCGAAAATGAAGAAGCTGGTAGCCAAAGAGCTGAAGGATGACGCCGAGAAATACGGTGATGATCGCCGCTCGCCGCTGGTGGAGCGCGATGACGCCAAGGCCCTGGATGAGACCGACCTGCTCAGCGCCGACCCGGTGACCGTGGTGCTGTCGGAAAAAGGCTGGGTGCGTGCCGCCAAGGGGCACGAAGTGGACGTGGAAGGGCTCAGTTACAAGGCTGGCGACAAGTACAAGGCCAGTGCCAAAGGCAAATCCAACCAGCCGGTCTGCTTTATCGACAGCACCGGGCGGACCTATTCGCTGCCGGCGCACACCTTGCCCAGTGCGCGGGGGCAGGGTGAGCCCCTGTCTGGCCGGGTGAGTCCGCCTTCCGGCGCCAGCTTTATGGCGGCGGTGATGGGCAAGGACAAGGATGCCTACCTGATGAGCACGGATGCCGGTTACGGTTTCGTGGTGCGCTATGCGGACTTGCTGGCGAACAAGAAAGCGGGCAAGACGGTGCTTAATGTTCCCAAGGGTGCGCGCGTGTTGTCGCCACAACCGATTGCCTCCACGGCGGATGACCGCATTGCGCTGGTTTCCAATGAAGGTCGGCTGTTGGTGTTCCCGGTCAGCGAGTTGCCGGAAATGGTTCGCGGCAAGGGCAACAAGATGATGTCGATTCCGGGTGCGCGTGTGGCCGAGCGGGTGGAATTCGTGCAGGACGTTCAGGTGGTTGGCCCGGACGATGCGCTGACTCTCTACGCGGGCAAGCGTCACCTGACCCTGAAAGCCGGCGATCTTGAGCACTATTATGGCGAGCGGGGCCGTCGCGGGGCGAAGCTGCCGCGTGGCTTCCAGAACGTGGATGCCATGTCTGTGGAGCGCAAGGGCTGATCGTGTGCCTGCAGGAGGGGAAGGGCCGGTAATGCAAAGGTGCAGCCGGCCTTTTTTCTGTGTGTACAGGAAGCAGGCTCGCAGTAAAAAGGTTCGCCGGGGTAGAGGTGCGGCGAGTGGATAGGGATTGGAATTAACGAGGTTTGCACGGAATGCTGACGGGTATCCTTGCGGTTGTATTGTTGTTGCTCAACACCCTGGTGTTGATTGGTCCGATGTTGCTGGTGGCGCTGCTGAAGCTGGTACTGCCCGGTGTGACGGCGAAGCGTGCTTGCTCGGCCACGGTCATGTGGATTGCGGAAAGCTGGGCGGAAATCTGCAAGGGGATTTTTGCGCTTCTCACGCCCACTCACTGGGAGATCCGTGGAGTGGAGTCCCTGCGCAAGGACACCTCCTATCTGGTCGTCAGTAACCATCAATCCTGGGTGGATATCCCGGCACTGGTGCAGACCTTTAATCGCAAGACGCCGTACTTCAAGTTCTTTCTCAAAAAGGAACTGATCTGGGTGCCGTTTCTCGGGCTGGCGTTCTGGGCGCTGGATTACCCGTTCATGAAGCGTTACAGCAAGGCATTCCTGAAAAAGAATCCGCACCTGAAAGGCCAGGATCTGGACATTACCCGGCGAGCCTGCGAAAAATTTCAGGGTATCCCGGTGACGGTGGTGAATTTCCTGGAAGGCACCCGGTTCACTCCTGCCAAGCAGGCGGCGCAGCAGTCTCCCTACCGGAACCTTCTTAAGCCCAAGGCGGGTGGGGTGGCGTTTGTATTGGCTGCGCTGGGCGATAACCTGGATGCGCTGCTGGATGTGACGGTGGTGTACCCGGAGGGCGAAACGCCAGGGTTCTGGGATTTGCTCAGTGGCAAGGTGCAGAGGGTGATCGTGGACGTGCGCACCTGCCCGTTGGAGCCGCGGCTGTGGCGCAGCGATTATCAGGACGATCCGGTGTTCCGTGAAGAAATTCAGCAGTGGGTGAGTGAACTCTGGCAGGAAAAAGATGCGCGCATTGATTCGATTCGCGGCTAACTGCAAAGGCCTCAGTAGCGGCGAGCGAGGGATGTGTAGGTCGGCTTAGGCGTAGCCGTAAGCCGACACTTACCTTTCAACCGACGCTACCGCCGGGTGTGGGGTTATGCCCTTAAGGATCCCTAAAAGCCCAAGGAAATGGCGAAATAGGGCCCGCCGACCTCCAGGTCGGTATCCAGGTTGTTCACGTCATCCAGCTCGATGTTCATGCGGCTGTACCCCAGCTCCAGGCCAAGCAGGTAATCTGAACGCCAGCCCACACGGGCGTTATAGTCGTTCATCTTGCTGCCGTCGTAGGAAATGGCGTTCACTTCCGCGCCCACATACACGCCGGGAATCGGAAGCTGTGCCCGGGCACCGGCGTGCAGCATGGGCAAGGTTTCATCAATGCTCAGGGTGGTTTTTCCCACCAGGCTGTTCAGCCGCAAGTCACCATCCATTTGGCGTACGGTCAGACCGAGATCCACTTTCAGGGCATTGTTGATGGGGCTGTAGTAAAAAGTGCCGTCCAGCATTTCCAGATCAAAGTCCGTGGCGACGCGGGTGTTGGCAACAAAGTTTTGCCCATTGAATGTGAAGCTCCGGCTGATGACATTGCTGGCGCTGTCAGACAGGTCGATATAGCGCAGGCGAACATTGGGGATCACCGGCACGGCGTGTTCCACCCCGAGATAGAGCACACTCTGGTCGGCCTTGTTGAAGCCCAGATCATCCTGCACATCGATGTTGGCGCCACCGGAAGCCACGTTGCCTTCCAGTTCTGTATCCCAGGTATACCCGCCACCATAGATCGCCACGCCGGGGGCTGCGTGGGCGAGAGGGGTGGCCAGTAGCGCGGTTACCAGCAAGCCAGCACGTTTCATGGGGAATCCTCATTGTTCTGAATTTGCCCCAGTATTGCAGGTGCGGGGGGTGTCACCAAGTGAAGGCGGAGTCTGTTATGATTGCGATCACACCGCGAAAACGCTTGGCAGTGCCCCCCTTGCGCTGCTTGAACCTGATGATGAGTCTATGTTCCTTGATGAAATGCCCGGCAAATTCCGTTATCCGCAGCCGGAAGATGCTGAAGACAAAGCGCTGCTGGCGGATATTCAGCGCAAGGGCTGGCACCACTTCGCTGTGCCCGGTGGCGACGGCCAGCCCGGCTACACTTTCAGCGTGGGGCATTTTCTCAACCTGAATCACCCGGAACTGATTGTGGTGGGCCTGAAAGATGCCCTGGCCAGCAAGTTGCTGGACAGCGCGGCCGTGCGGATTCGTGGGCTGAAAAAGCCCTATCAGCCGTACCGCCTGTATAACGATATCGCCGATGGGCTGGAAGTCATGTTTCTGCCGGTGGCATTCCCGCATTACAAGGAATACCTGGGCTTTGCCAACTGGTTCTACCAGAGCCTGCCGGCGCCGTACCCGGCGCTGCAGATGGTCTGGCCGGATCCGAAAGGTGTGTTTCCCTGGCAGCCCGGTTACGACAGCCGTTTTCACCGTGCCCAGCCGCTGTTGGGCAAAGCGCCAGCGTCACCGCTGGGTCAGCGTTAGCGGTTTTTTGACAGCCCTTGCCGAGGGCAATCTGTTCATGGAGAAAGAGAGAACATCATGGCGAATTCACTGCAGAAGCAATTGATGAAAGCGGGGCTGGCGGACGAGAAAAAAGCCCGCAAGGCCAAGCAGCAGAAACGCGAGGATGTGAACAAGGCCAAGCGCGGCGAGATCGAGCTGGAAGACCCGGCGGATCGGGCCCGTCGCTTGCGTGAAGAAAAGGCCGAGGCAGACCGTCAGCGCGAAGCCGAGCGCAAGGCCGAGCGGGAAAAGAAAGAAATTGCCGCGCAGATCAAGCAGATGATCGAGCAAAGCCGGCTGGACCGGAACAACGGCGAAGTGGCTTTCCAGTTCGTGCAGGACAAGAAGATAAAGAAGGCCTATGTGACCGGCAAACAGCAGAAGCAGCTGGAGCGAGGGCAGATCGCCATTGTGGCTTTGGGTGATAGCTTCGAGCTGGTGCCAACCGTGGTGGCAGAGAAAATCCGTCAGCGAGATGAGGCTGCTGTGTTGTTGCTCAACGAGCGTGGCAATGATGCCGTGGACGAGGATGACCCTTACAAGGACTTCCCGATCCCCGATGACCTGATGTGGTAAAGACAGACGCGCCACGTAGCAGGCACCACGCAACACGCAAGATCAACCGTCTTCTCCCGCAAGCGGGAGAAGACGGTCCGCAACCAAACAGGCCCGATCCATGACCGTATCCCCGAAACTCGGCACCCGCCACTCCCTGGAAATTCTCAAGGTCATTCGTAATGGCTTGCTGCTGGATGGTGGCGAGCTGGGCGAAGTGTTGTTGCCGTCCCGGGAAGTGGAGGGCCAGACGCTGGGCCCCGGTGACAGTGTCATGGTCACGCTGTACAGCGATGGTGAAGGGCGGCCCATGGCCAGCCTGCGCACCCCGCGAATACAACTTGGCCAGGTGGCGTTACTGAAAGTGGTTTCCACCAGCAAGGTGGGGGCGTTTGTGGACTGGGGCATGCCCAAGGATTTGCTGCTGCCGTTCGCTGAACAAAAAGGGCCGGTGCGGGAAGAAAGCTGGGTGCTGGTGATACTGACCACGGACCGGGAAGGGCGGCTGATGGTTAGCGCCCAGCTGGACCGGTTCCTGTCCGATACCTGTCAGGCGTATCAGCAGGGTGATGAAGTCTCGCTGGTGGCGGCGCACAGCACCGACCTGGGCTACAAGGTGGTGGTGGATGATCATGCCTGGGGCATGATTGCGGCCAGTGAACTGCGTGCGCCATTGCGCCCGGGGCAACGGGTGACCGGCTATGTGCAGCGCTTGCGTGAAGATCAGAAACTCAGCCTGTCATTGAACGCGCCGGGCGCGGCGAAAAGCGATGGGCTTACGGAGCAGATTCTGGCGGCACTGGAAAAGGCCGGTGGCGAACTGCCACTGGGGGACAAGAGTTCGCCGGAAGCCATTTTCCAGACTTTCCGTTGCAGCAAGAATGCCTTTAAACAGGCCATTGGCGGGCTCTACAAGGCGCGCCGGATTGTTATCGAAAAAGAGCGCATTTTTCTGTCTGACGTTTGATCGTTGCAGGCTCCGTGATTCCGTAGGTCGGCTTAGGCGGAGCCGTAAGCCGACACCCGCCTTCGCCTGGGATGGCTAAACCGCGATCAGAACCGGTAGTCCATCTTCAGGCTATACTTGCGGGCATCCCCGTAGTATCCCCCGTTATAGAACCCCAGATTGTTGTAGTACTTTTCGTCCGTCAGGTTGCTCACGTTAGCGCCCACCGACAGGGCGGGAGTCACCTGGTAGCGAGCCATCAGGTCCACCAGGGTGTAGCTTTCCTGAACAAACTTGTAGTCGGCGCTGGCCCCGGGGCGAGTCACGAATGCATAGGTCTTGTTCTGCCAGGATACCGCCGTGCCGATAGTCAGGCCGTTCAGGTCACCGCGAAAGCGGTACTGGGTGGACAGGCGAATCATGTCTTCCGGCGAAGTCGTGTTTAGCTCGTCGCCGTCCGGGTCTTCGGTAATGCGATAGGTGTAGCCTGCCTGTACCTGCCAGTCAGGCAGGATCTCGCCGGCGGCTTCCAGCTCAAAACCGTTGGTTTCGGCACCATCCACGGCCTGGTAGGCCACGGAGTTGGGTGGCCCGCCTGGAATGGGTTGGCCGGTGGACTCGGCCAGGTTGTCCTGATTGATACGGAACACCGCGACAGTGGTGTTCAGGCGCCCCTCATTGAACTCACTCTTCAGGCCGGCTTCATAGCTGTTACCTTCTTCCGGGTCGAGAATCTGGTTGTTGGTGTCGCGTACGGTCTGCGGCTGAAAGATGCTGGTGTAGCTGGCGTACACGGAGTGGTGATCGGTCAGGTCATAGACCAGCCCCAGGTAGGGGACAACCTCACCGTTTTCCTGGTATTGCTCATCCAGGGGGCCTTGCCAGTTCACGCCCTGGGTGTCGGTTTCCCAGTCCACCACCTGGCCACCGGCAATGACGGCAAGGCGATCGGTGGGTTTGAAACGGGCGGTGGCATACAGGCTGGTCTGTTTGGTGTGTTGCTCTTCTACCGTATTGGGTGCGGCCCAGACCGGTTTGGGAATATCGCCATCCCAGCTGAGCAGGTCCGGTATCACGTTATTGAAATTAACCGGCGACTGGCCGGTGTAATCCCGTTCGGCATCGGAGTAGCTGGCGCCCACCACCAATTCATGTTGGCGGCCGAAGAGGGCGAAGGGCCCGTTGGCGTAGAGATCGAACGTATCCTGGGTCTTGTCCTCCACAAAGCGTCCGGACCATAGCGTCTTGCCGCTGCCATCGCGGTTCAGCTGGCCACCACCGGCGGAGGCCAGCTGGGCGTCATAGTTGTTCTGCTGGTTGGTATAGGCAAACTTGCTGTACCAGCCGTTTTCGAACTGATGCTCCAGGTTCACAAAGACGGTTTGTGAATCCTGGGCCCAGCTGCTCCAGTCGGTGGCCGGATTCAGGTCCCGGTCCAGATCGGCAAGGCCGCCGTCGCTGTAGAACAGGGGGATGCCGCCCCAGGTAGACCCCATGGGATCATAGTCCATGTAGTCCATGCCCACGGTAAGCAGAGTGTTGTCGAACAGGTCCGCTTCGATCACGCCGTAGAACACCTGCTTTTCGTTTTCGTAGTGATCCAGGAAAGACTCGCCCTGTTCGTAGGCGCTGACAAAGCGGCCGCGCACCCGGCCATTCTTGGACAGTGACCCGCTGGCATCGAACTCGCCGCGGTAACCGTCCCAGCTGTTCAGCTCCGCGCCCACCTGGCCGGTGAAATCACGGGTGGGTTTCTTGCGTACCAGGTTTACCGTGGCGGACGGGTTGCCAATGCCGTTGAGCAGGCCACTGGCCCCGCGCAAGACTTCAATGCGGTCGTAGATGAAGGTGTCGGACAGGGCCGCTTGTTTGCCCAGGGTGTCGATCCGTGTGGACGGCATGCCGTCGTATAGAAAGTTGGTAATTTCAAAGCCGCGGGCAAACAGCTGCTGGCGTTCGGTGTCCTGGGTTTTCACGGTGACGCCCGGCGTGCGCTGCATGACTTCCGCTACGCTGTCGAGGTTGAAGTCGTCCATCTGCTGGCGAGTAATCACGGAAACAGACTGCGGCGTTTCGCGGGGCGATAGCACCATGCGGGTCGCAGTATCCGTGGCGGTGGTGCCGTATCGCTCGGTGCTTTCTGTGGTCATACTGGCATCGTGTTCATCCACGCTGCTGGCGGTGACATCAATATTGCCCAGCGTATGCGCATCGCTGTTGCTGGTGGTGGTTTCGGAATAGGCCGCGCCGGCTGCCAGCATGAGGCTGGTGGTCAGAACGGAAAAACGGAAATAAGACATGGTTCCCCCGGTAACAATAAAATGCAGTAACGACGCTCGCGGTTTTGCGTGCATCGAGGCATGTGATGGCTGGGGGAAACCTGGCGAGAATCACAGGCTTGCGGATGATAATGATTTTCATTTGTAATTCAAGGCGACAACAGGGCGAACGGTGAAACAGGGGCAAGAGATATGCTTTTGACGTTGTATCTGATCGGCATCACGGCGGAAGCCATGACCGGCGCGCTGGCCGCAGGGCGGTTGCGCATGGACCTGTTCGGCGTGGTCATGGTGGCCTGTGTGACGGCTATGGGTGGCGGCTCCATGCGTGATGTGCTGCTCGGGCACTATCCGCTGGTCTGGGTCGTGCACCCGGAATATCTGGGCCTGACGGCGGTAGCGGCACTGGTAACCACTTGGGTGGCACCGCTGATGCAGCGCCTGCGTATGTTGTTTCTGGTGCTGGATGCGCTTGGGCTGATGGTGTTCACGGTGATCGGAGTGAAGGTGGCTCAGGGCATGGAGCTGGGGGCGCCGGTAGCCGTGTTGGCCGGTTTGATCACCGGTATTTTTGGTGGAGTGATTCGTGACCTGCTTTGTAATCGTATGCCGTTGGTCTTTCAGAAGGAGCTGTATGCGGTGATTTCACTGGGGGCGGCCTGCCTGTATTTGTTGCTGCAATTGACCCCATTGGGGGAGACAGTCATCACCCTGGTAACGCTGGCTAGCGGCTTTCTGGTGCGCATGCTGGCGATTCGTTATGAGTGGCATCTGCCCCGTTTCAAGTACAACGTGCCGGAGCAGTAGCCCCTGCCGGTATGAGTCGCGGTTTCAGTGCCAGCGCAAGGTCACCGGTTCGCGGGTGGTGAAGCGGGCCAGGTGGCTGTCGATAATCTCGCGCAGGCGCTCCAGATCATTGCTGCCGGCCTGGCAGTGCAGATGCAAGGCCTGTTCGTCCGCGCTCAGCTCGCAGGTGCCGAACGGAAAACGGATGACCCCGTTGTGGTCGTCGAACTGTGTTTCCAGCTTGTGGCTGAAATGGCGGCAGAGTTTTTTCAGATACAGGGAAGCCTGGCCGGTGGCGGCGAATCCGTGGGCATGTTCCATGGTAGTAAATCCTGTGTATCAAGTTGATAATATCAACTATATTCCGCCTTAAAGTTGACTGTGTCAACTACTTTAACCGTTACGAGAATGCCATGCCTGATGATATTACCGCGCCCCTTGGCCGGGCTTTCACCGCCACATTGAACCGGCTGCGTGGGGCCATGCGTGAACCGCTGTCCACGCTACCGGTGTCGCTGGGTCCACCGGATATTGGCCTGCTGCAGTTTCTGCTGAATACGCCGGGCGCCACGCCCCAGTGCCTGGCGCGCCACCAGGCCCGTGACAAGGCGCAGCTCACCCGCAAGATCAAGGCACTGGAAGCGCAGGGGCTGATACGCCGGGAAGCCGACCCGGATGATGGCCGCAAGGTGCGCCTTTTCCTCAGCGAGCAGGGGCAGGCCATGGCGGATGCCGCTGAGCAGATTCGCCGGGCGGCGTTTGCCGAGCTTCTGCAAGGCTTGAGCCGCAGTGAGCAAGAGCAGTTGCTCGGGTTATTGCAGAAATGTCAGCAGCCGCTTGAATGACCCCCTGCGCAAAGCGTGCACAAAGTGATGGCCGTCGTCTTTTTGCATGGGTAAGGTTTGCCATACTGTTCCCCTCTGAACAGGGATGATTGACGATAACCAAGGAGCAACTATGAACGCTTTTCGTTTTGGCTTGATGGGCGCCTCTCTGTGCCTGGTCCTGAGTGCGCCGGCCCAGGCCTTTGATCTGAAGTCCATGACCGACTCGGCCAACAAGGCCGTGAATGACGCGTCCGACAAGGCCAATGCCAGCGTGAATGAGGCTAACGACGCCGCTACCGGTGCCATGGACAGTGCCAACAGCAAACTGGCGGTGACCGGTGAAGCCAAGGCATTGGTGGATTCCCTGTCCACCGATCTGGGTGTGACTCAGCAGCAGGCGGCAGGCGGTGCCGGGGCCTTGTTGGCCATGGCCCAGAACAACCTGTCGGGTGATCAGTTCAGCGGCATCATGAACAAGGTGCCGGGGCTGGATTCCCTGCTGGGTGGCGGTGGTGGCATGGCCTCCTCCATGCTGGGTAACATTTCTTCTTTGCAGGGTGTCTCCAAAGCCTTCAGTGCACTGGGCCTGAGCCCGGAGATGATCTCCCAGTTTGCGCCGAAGATTCTCGGCTTCCTGGGCGGTGAAGGCGTTGGCGCGACCGCACTGAACAGCCTGAAGGGCCTGTGGGGCGTAGCGGGTTAATGCCGTATTGACGGCCTGTTGGCAGGCCGGAGGCGATACTGCCGTCCTGCCTGTCCATCTAGGGCCTGTTAACACTGCCGAGATGACACCTGTTGAGCCCCAAAAGCCGTCAATCTAGGCATGAGGAGTGAAGTTTGGTGGCTCCAAATGAGTGACGAATAACGACGAGTGGCGGCTTTGACTCCGCGCAAGCGCTCCGCCCTTCGGGCCAGCCTTCGGCTGTTCACTGCGCAGGCTTGTGTGGGGCTCAACCCGAAGGGCTGGTCCCTTTTCCCGCCCAGCAGTGCCATCCGCTGTTTATGTAGAATGACTACACGGCACACCGGCTGACACCACTGGACGAAAAAATGCATCCAGCAGGCGTTACCTCGGTAGTGTTAACAGGCCCTAGAGTAATTCATGGATTCATTGTCACAGGCCGTATTGGGTGCCTCCGTCGGGGGCGCCGTTCTCGCCCGCCCGCTGGGCCGCCGGGCCCTGCTCGGGGGTGCTTTGTTGGGCACCTTGCCTGATCTGGATGTTCTGATTGATTACGGCGATGCGGTGGCCAATTTCACCGAGCATCGCGGCTTCAGCCATTCCCTGCTGGTGTTGTTGCCGGTATCGCTGCTGCTGGCCTGGCTGCTGCAACGCTGGCGACCGGCCATCAGCCTGTGGCGCTGGTGGGCCTTCACCGGTCTGTGCCTGCTCACACACCCGTTACTGGATGCCTTTACCACCTACGGTACGCGCTTGTTCTGGCCTCTGGGTGATCCGGTGGCGATCAGCAGTGTCTTCATCATTGATCCGCTTTATACCCTCCCCCTGTTGGTTGCCGTGATAGTGGCTCTGGCACGACCGCCGGCAATGACGGCACTGGCCACCGGGCTGACGCTGTCCTCCCTGTATCTGTTCTGGAGCCTGGTGGCCCAGCAATGGATGACACAGCGGGTGATGCCGACGCTGGCGCAACGGGGCTTGAGTGAGGCGCCACGTCTGGTGCAGCCCATGCCGTTTTCCACCCTGCTGTGGCGGGTGACGGTGCTGGGGGAGCAGCAGAGACTCGAAATTGTCACCGGTGTGCTGGATAACGGCGATGCCCTGACAGTGGAAACCTTTCCTCGTTCGCCGCAGGACTATGCCGAGGCCATGCAGGTGCCAGCGGGTCGCAAGCTGGCCTGGTTTACCCGGGGTTTCATGGATGTGGAAGCCGGGCCTGACCAGTTGTTGGCCACGGATATTCGCTTGGGGGTGCCGGGGCTGCATCCTTTCCAGTTTGTGCTGGCGGAACAGGAAGATGGTGCCTGGAAGGCACTGCCCAGCCATAAGCTGCCGCGGCCCATGGCTAACCCGCAGGCCTGGCCGGCGCTGCTGGACCGGACCCTGGCCCGCCAACCGATCCTCTGCCTGACCACCCTGGAAGCCTTGCCGGCGGGTAGCCCCTGTCCATCGGTGATGCCCTAGTGGGCTGCTTGCAAAATCAGGTAACAGTTCGCGTCGCCAAAGCGCCCAGCTCTGCGTTGGAAAAGTTTGAAATAAGCCCACTAGCGGGCGCCGGTATAGACCTCCTCGCGGCCGCCGGCATGGCTGAATACCCATTGCCAAAGCTGAATGTCCCGCGCCTGAAAGGCGCCGGCGCAGGCATTGAGATAATAGCGCCACATGCGATGGAAGCGTTGGTCGTAACGATCGGATAGCTGCGACCAGTGTGTGACGAAATGACGATCCCAGGCGCGCAGGGTGCGGGCATAGTCCGGGCCGAAATTATGCAGATCCTCACAGACAAACCAGTCCTCCGCGTTACGGGCAATCTGTGCGCAGGATGGCAGTTCACCATTGGGGAAGATGTATTTGTCGATCCAGGGATCGTGGCGGCTGGTGCTGGTGTTGGTGCCGATGGTATGCAGCAGCATCAGCCCCTGGCGATGCAGCAGGTGGGCGCAGGTTTCCATGAAGGTGGCGTAATTGCGGCGCCCCACATGCTCGAACATGCCCACGGACACCACCCGGTCAAAGCGACCTTGCAGCTTACGGTAATCCTCCAGGCGGATGTCGACGGGTAGAGACGCGCAGCGTTCCCGGGCCAGACTGGCCTGCTCCCGGGACAGGGTCACACCGACGCCGGAGATCCTGTAGTGCCGGCAGGCATACTCCAGCAGCCCGCCCCAGCCGCAGCCGATATCCAGCAGGGTCATGCCCGGTTTCAGATTGAGCTTGCGGCAGATCAGCTCCAGCTTGGCTTCCTGGGCCTGTGCCAAGGTTTCGGCGTCGCGCCAGTAACCGCAGCTGTAACTCATGGTGGGGTCGAGCATGGCCTCGAACAGGTCGTTACCCAGGTCGTAATGCTGGCGGGCTACCCGGGTGGAGCGATGCAGGCTTTGTCGGTTGAACAACCAGTGCCCCAGCCATTGCAGACCGCTCTGCAACGGCGAATGGCTGACCCTGTTGGCGCCATGGGTCAGCAGGCGATGGAAGAATTCATCCAGCGCATCGCAATCCCACCAAGCATCCATGTAGGACTCGCCCAGACCCAGGGAGCGTTGCAGGGCGATACGGGTCAGGGTGCGGGGGTGGTGAATTTGCATGTCCCAGGGGCGGGAACCGTTGATACGCACATCGGCGGCTTCCAGCACATCCCGGACCCGGCCGGTCAGGCCACGGTACACATGGGGGGCCGCTGATTGGTGGATTGACTGCGGACGTTGCACGCTTGCCATCGGGTGCCTCCTTGCCAGTTTGCCGGTCTATGCAGGCGACTGCATGGCTGCCCATGGGAGTTATAGCATGGTCCTCGGTCATGAAAAGTCGATGACCGCACAACGATTCCTATTGTCAAAGGTCCGCGCCCGCCTTTCAAGTCAGGGCTGATTCAGGCCGGGTAAAGGCTACCCATGGTGGCGGCCAGCGCCCGCTGGCAGGCCGCCGGAGTCAGCCCAGACCAACGCTTGAAGGAGCGGCGGAAGTTGGTGCTGTCGGTGAAGTTCAGCTGCCTCGCCACCTGTTCAGTGCTGTAGCCATGAAACTGTAACCAGTGAATGGCCTGATGCAGGCGCGCCTGATCGAGCAGTTGCTGGTAATGGCAGCCCTGGTCGCGCAAGCGCCGCTTGAGGGTGGCCGGGCTGCACTGCAGCGGGTTGGCCAGCTGCTGCAAGGAAGGCGGGCTGGCCACGTTCTGCAGCAGCTGGCGATAAAGATACAACCGGAAACTGTCGCCGCCGGCCAGCGGGTCCAGCTGCGGCTGACATTGCTGTTTCGCTGCCCGCCAGGCAATGGTCGACGCGCCGGGCCAGGGGCTTTCCAGGTAGTGGCGCGGCAGGATCATGGCATCCAGCTGGCCATCAAAATAGAGGGTGTCGCCCAGATGCACCTGGTATTGCTCCGGATAGGATGGCCGGGCATGGCGGAACTGGAAGGCCCAGGGCAGCCGCTCACCGCTGAGCCAGCGCGTCACTGACGCCAGCCCGGCCATGGCGGCTTCCACCACAAAACGGTGCTCGCTGCCGTTGCCGCAACTGTCCAGCCAGTGCAGGCATAGGTGCTGGTCGGTGACCGTCAGGCGAGCCCCCAGCAGGGGGAACACCAGTTTGCTGAAACCGGTAAACACCTGCAGGGCATCGTGCAGGTTACCGGCATTGCCGAGCAGGGCGCTGATGGCGCCGTAATGCCCGGGGAACAAACGCTGGCCATAACGGAAGCTCAGCTCCGGGTCTGGCAACAGTCGTCGGGCATTGTGGATCAGCTGCAGCCAGCCGTGCGGACTGAGCCGGGCTTCACCGCTGAGAATCTGTTCCTGGAACAGGCCGGTGTGTCGCAACAGCCGGTTCAGGTCGATGCCTTGATCGTGAATCAGATCAATCAATACCGCTGGCTGATGATGCGCGGGGATGAAGGCCTGATCTGCCAGATAGCCGTTCATCAGGCGACCCGGGGCTGACCCGAGCGGGATTGCAGCAGGCAACGATTGGCGCGCTCGATCAGGCTGTCCGCGCTGTCATGATGGGAGACTGCCAGGCCGGTGTGCACCGTTACCCTGTGGGTTTCGCCGCGTCGTGTCTTGAAGGCAAAGTGGTCGGCAGCCTGTTTCAGTTCCCGGCCCAGGTTCTCGGCAATCAGGCGTTCGGTGGCGGGCAGGACGACGGCAAAACGGTCGCCAGCATAGCGACACAGCAGATCCTTCTGGCGCAGGTTCAGTACCAGCAACTCGCTCAGTTCACGCAACAGCCGGTCGCCGTCGGCGCTGCCAAGCAGGCGGCGACTGTGATCGAAGCAGTCCAGGTCAATCATGATCAGCGAAACCGGCTGTTGCGTATGCTGCAGCTCCAGCGCCAGTTGCTCACGCAGGTAACGGGCATCGCTGAGCGGGGTCAGTGCATCGAAACTGCGGTGTTCACGGAAAATGCGTTCGCGCTTGAGCAGCTGCCGGTTGATGGCCCGCTGTTCCCGGTGCCAGTGATAGATGCCCAGTGTCAGCAGGATCATGCCCAGCGGCATGGAGCCGGATTCCACCCAGTGGTCCCAGTGCACATGGGCGGGCAGCTGAATGAACTCGTCCAGCACGTCCTGCCAGTAGGAGAAAAAGATAAACGCCAGCCCACCACTGAGCAGCCGGGTGACCCAGCCGGCGGGGCGGCTGTTGAAGATAAAGAAGGTCCACATCAGCGACAGCAGGGCCGCCCCGCCTTCTCCGGCAATATCCAGCCAGGCAATGTCCGCCGCCGGTTTTAGCGCGCCGACCGCCAGGTTCAGTATCAGTATGCACAGGCCGGTCGCCACGATGGCTGCGATGGACCAGCGGTGCAGTGCTGTCATGTTTCCCACGAATAACCTCCATTGTTTGCGCAGGGTATATCTCGTTGTCATGTCAGGGTGATGACAGCTGCTCCAGGCGAGGGGGCGAGCCTGCCGTGAGCATCTTCCCGGCAAGAACCGCCACGCGATGGCAATGATCATGGCTCAGTGGCTTTTACACTTGAGGGGTCAAATCAGCTCACGGGTATGGCATTTCCGGCGTTGAAAAAACGCGGCGGCGGCCGGCGGGTCAGGGTTTTGCAGGTTTCCATGGATTCGGGGTGGGGTGCGATAGGATCACTCGTGACTCGGGATGTCCGTAAGTTATTGATTTGAAATGGCTGTAACGATAGCGCGTCACCGAACTGACATATTTCCCGCCTACGGTGCCCGGCACACGACATCACCGTTACAGGGGGAATCTCCGTGGCTACACCCACTTTCCGATATCGCACGCTGGCGTTGGCCATCGGCCTGCTGTGCGGTTCCGTTCAGGCAGAAGAGGCGCAGACCGTACAGGGCAGCACCGAACACGTTACCGTGATTGGCCAGGCCGCCAGTCTCGACAAGTCACTGAAGGAAAAGCGCCGTTCCGACAGTATTTCCGATGTGGTCTCCGCCGATGGCGTGGCCCAGTTGCCGGATGCCAACGCCGCTGAGGCGCTGCAGCGTATGCCGGGGGTGACCGTCGAGCGGGATCAGGGGGAAGGGCGTTATGTCACCGTGCGTGGCCTGGGCGCCGGTCTGAACGCGGTGTCCATCAACGGCTCCCTGCTGCCGTCTCCGGAAGGGGACACTCGCGCCGTGGCCATGGATGTGCTGCCGTCCGAACTGATCCAGTCCATGTCGGTGGTTAAGACCCTGACCCCGGACATGGATGCCAATTCCCTGGGCGGCACCATCGAAGTGCGCAGCCTGTCCGCGTTCGATCATGACGGCCCGTTCAATACTTTCTCAGCCAGTGGTAGCCATGACGACAACACCGGAGAGATCAGTCCGAAACTATCCGGGGCCCTGTCACGAAAATTCAGCCTGGGTGACGGCACTGACAACTTTGGCGTGGCGCTGGCGGCCAGCTGGGAAGATCGGGATTTCGGTTCCGACAATGTGGAAACCGATGGCGGCTGGGACGACATCCGCGCCGGCACTCTGGAAGAAGTGCTGATGCGCAAGGCAGAGCTGAACCGCAAGCGTCAGGCGCTGGGCCTGAACTTCGACTTCAAGCCGGATGACATGACCTCCTTCTATCTGCGGACGCTTTATTCCAGCTTCGAAGACACGGAAAACGGCAACAATTCCCTGGTCGCCTTCGACCCGGTTGTCGGTGTGGGCGAAGACGGCATGGGCGAGGCGGAACTGGAATTCAAGAACCGCACCGAAACCCAGGAAATTCACTCCGTGGTACTGGGTGGCGAAAAACTGCTGGAGACCTGGACCCTCAACGGCCAGATCGGCTACAGCCATGCCTTTCAGGATACGCCCAACGAGGTGGAAGCCCTGTTCGTCGGTGGCCCTTTCAATGGCGCCTTCCACGACACCCGCAAGCCGATCCCGGCCATGGAGGCGGCGTACTACGATGCCAGCTCCTACGAAATGGACGAGCTGAAGCGCGAAGATCAACTGACCACGGATACCGAGGTCAATCTCAAGCTCGACTTCGCTCGTGACTACGTTCTGTCCGGTCATCCGTCACAACTCAAGTTCGGTACCAAGCTGAGCCGCCGCGAGAAAGACAATGATGTGGAGGTGGTGGAGTTCGATACCGGGGATCTGGCCAGCACCAGCCTGGAAGATTACCAGACCGAAGTGGATTACGGCCTGGCGCCGTTCGGCCCCGGCGCCAGCAACAGTGCGATCCGGGGAGCCCTGGCAGGCCTCAACGGCGAACGCAACGAGGTCGATTCCCGCCTGGAAGATTTTGAAATGCGCGAGGACGTGAATGCGCTTTACGTGATGAACAGTATCGATATCGGCGACTGGCACCTGTTGGCAGGTTTGCGCTACGAAGGCACGTCCTTCGAGGCCGACGGGGTGCGCTACGACGATGCCAGCGGCGAGTGGAGCCCCAACCGCAGCGACAAGCAGGACGACCATGTGCTGCCCGGGCTGCACGCCAACTACCGGCTGGACAGCGATACCCTGGTGCGTGCGGCGTTCACCCAAAGTGTGGTGCGGCCTTCCTTCGAGCAACTGGCGCCCTATGTCTATCTTGAAGACGATGGCGGCGACCTGAAGGCGGAGTTTGGCAACCCGGAACTGGACCCGTTGAAATCCAGCAACCTGGATCTGGGCATCGAGCGTTATGTGGGCCGTGTCGGCCTGATGTCCGCCTATGTGTTCTACAAGGACATCAAGAACTACACCTATGCTACCGACCTGTCCGGCACCGGAGACTGGGCCGCCTATGACGAAGCTGCCACCTTTGCCAATGGCGACGAGGCCAGCATCTATGGTCTGGAACTGGCTTTCTCCCGCAAGTTTGGGCACTTCCTCACCGGCGCCAACCTGACCCTGAGTGACTCCGAAGCCAAGGTCGACGGCTATGACGGTGGCAACTACCTGAGCCGCGACATCGAGCTGCCATTGCACTCCGAGACGGTGGCTAATCTGACTGTCGGCTGGGAGAACGAGCGTGTCAGCCTGCGCCTGGCGGGGAACTACAAATCCGGTTACCTGGAAGAGATCAGCTCGCTGGATGCGCCGCAGGAAGATCGCTACGTCGATGACTCCCTGTATCTGGACTTCAGCGCCAGGTACTACATGACCGACCAGCTGCAAGTGAACGTCGAGGCCCTCAACCTCACCGACGAGGTCTACTACGCCTACATCGGCAAAGAGCGGTTCAACGCGCAATACGAAGAGTATGGCCCGACCTACAAGCTGGGCCTGACCTGGACCGGACTCTGATCGGATAGCGAATTTTCAGGCACCTCTTCCCGCACACGAGAAGGGCGGGAAGGGGCGTTTTTTAACCTTGTTTTGAGAGAGTTTTCTATGTCGATGCTCAAGCCGCATGTTTGCTGTGCCGCCTTGTTGATGCTGGCCGTGTTGCCCCTGTCGGGCTGCGGCGATAAGGCGGAACAATCCGCCCAGAAGAAAAACCACGCGCAAAGCGATGTGCTGATCGAACCTGTGACGCTGGAGGAAAACATCACCGCGGAGGCGGCCCAGTGGTTGCCATCCCTGTCGTTCCTGCCCACCGCCGAAATGCTGGTTAGCGATGAAATGAACGGGCTGTTCCTGCTGGACGATAACGGCAAGACGCTGGCGCACCTGCCCGGCGGGTTCGGTGCGCTGGATCATCGCAGTGACGAGCAGGGGCTGCTGGTGGCGCTGGTGGATGAAAATCGTCAACAGGCCCTGCTGGCTCGCCTGAACGGCGACAACCTTAATTGGGAAAAGCGCCATCTGCCGCAGCCTGATTTCAAGATAGACGGGCTCTGTCTGCACCGCGATGCCCGCCACAATGACTTCTTGTTCGTGGTGGGCGAGGAAGGTCTGGGTGAGCAATGGCTGGTGGCCGAAAATGGCCGGATTCTCAAGACGCCCAACAAGGTTCGCAACCTGAGCCTGCCGCCGCAAAGTGAATATTGTCAGGTGGACGATGGCGTTGAGCGTCTCTATGTGAACGAGGAAAGCGTCGGGCTGTGGGCCTACCCGGCGCACCCGGAAGCGGACCTCAGCCGCGAACCGGTCAGTATCAAGGCGCCCTTCGGGGACATTGAGGGCGCAGCCGCCGCCATGGCGTTGTTGCCGGGCAGCGCTGTGCTGGCGCTGGATCCGAAAGCCGCCCGTCTGCATCGCTATTCGTACCGCGAGTCGGGCTGGCAGGCGCAGTCACCGCTGTCTCTGGCGGCGCTGGACGAACCGGAGCGGCTGGATGTGCGTCGCCAGGGTGACACGCTGGAATTGTTGATCCGTGACGATGCCGGTTTGTCCCGGGCCACGCTGGACTGGCAGCCGGACAGCCTGGATGCCCCTGCCGTGTTGCCGCAGTTGTCGGCCGCGGTCCAAACCGATCCGGTGCCCAGCCTGGGCGATGCCGCCGATGACCCGGCCATCTGGGTTCACCCGCAAGATCCCGGCAAGAGCCGGGTACTGGGCACCGACAAGCAGGGCGGTCTGGGCAGCTATGACCTGACCGGAAAACAGGTGCAATACCTGCCAGCGGGCCGCATGAACAATGTGGATGTGCGCAGCGGTTTTGCCCTGGGCGAGCGCACGGTGGATCTGGCAGCGGCCTCGAACCGGGATCGCAATAGCATCCAGTATTTCGCCATTGACCGTGACAGCGGCGAGCTCACCGATCTTGGCGATAGTGCCACGCCGATGACGGAAATCTACGGTTTCTGCATGGCGAAGCAGGGAGAGGAAATTTATGCCATTGCCAACGACAAGGACGGCACCTTCATCCAGTACCGCCTGAGTGCCCCGCAGGGCGAGATGCAGGCCGAAGAGGTACGCCGCTTCAAGGTGGACAGCCAGCCGGAAGGCTGTGTGGCTGACGATGCCGCCGGGCGCTTGTTCGTGGGCGAGGAAAACGCGGCGGTGTGGGCCTTGCCCCTGAACCCTGCCGAGGACACCACACTGACGGAAGTCATCACGGTGGAAGCGCCGTTGATCGAAGCGGATATCGAAGGTATTGCGATCTGGCGTCGCGGTGAGCGGAGCTATCTGGTGATTTCCAGCCAGGGCAACAATTCCTATGTGGTCACCGACGCCACACCGCCCTACACGGTGCGGGGCGCTTTCCGTATCGGCCTCAACGCGCAGCGCGGCATTGATGGCGCTTCGGAAACCGATGGCCTGGAAGTGAGTGCTGCCAATCTCGGTGGTGCCTATGCAGAGGGGTTGCTGGTGGTGCAGGACGGCCGCAAGCGCATGCCCGAAGGCAACCAGAACTACAAGTACGTGCCGTGGGGCGCGGTGCAAGAGGCGTTAGGCCTCTAAGCGTCGGAGCTCCGACGTCAGAGGTCCGATCGCGCAAGCATGACATTTTTCTGACATGGCAGTTTGATACAGGTATTCGATATGCATTCAACAATGAACGACATGACGATCTGGGGGCTGGTCAGCGACGCCAGTCTGGTGGTCCAGGCGGTCATGCTGGTGCTGATACTGGCGTCGGTGGGCAGCTGGTGCTTGATAGTGCTGCGCCATCTGGCCATGCGCCGGGGGGAAAAGCACCAGAAACAGTTCCTGGCCACGTTCCGTGGTGAAGACAATCTGGACTCCCTGGCGCAACTGCCCGTGCCCGGCCATCGCCAGGCCGCCCTGCAAACCCTGTTCAATGCCGGTTATGCCGAATACCAGTTGCTGCACGGCGACTGGGACGCCAGCCCGGCCTCGGTGCAGGAAGGGGTGGAGCGGGTCATGCAGGGGGTGATCTCGGAGCAGGAAGCGGACCTGGAAGCGGGGCTTTCCTTCCTCGCCACGGTGGGGTCGGTGAGCCCCTACATCGGTTTGTTCGGCACCGTCTGGGGGATCATGAATTCCTTTATCGGTTTGTCCCAGGTGCAGCAGGCCACCCTGTCCACGGTGGCTCCGGGCATCGCTGAGGCTCTGATCGCCACCGCCATCGGCCTGTTCGCCGCCATCCCCGCTGTTATCGCCTACAACCGCCTGTCCGCTCGCGGCCAGCGGTTGATCGCCAGCAGCTACGCTTTCGGTACGGAACTGCAGCAACGCCTGCACCGGCTTCTGTACGGCAAGCGTAACGGCAGGCCACAGGAAGAGGGAGCGGGGCAGAGGAAAGCGTCATGAAGCCCCCAGCTCACAAGCATCCGCAAAAGGCCGAAATGAATGTGGTGCCCTACATCGACGTGATGCTGGTGTTGCTGGTGATCTTCATGGTCACCGCGCCCATGCTCACCCAGGGCGTGACGATCGAACTGCCCAAGGTGGAAGCGGAAGCGCTGCCCCAGGACCAGGAGCAGAAAATTCTCACCCTGTCGGTCAAGAACGATGGCAGCTTCTACTGGAATCTGGGCGACGACCTGGATATCCGTGGCGAGACCGGCAACGCCGCTGACGTGGATGCCATGGTCGATCAGGTTGGTGCCATCGTGACCAGCGAAGAGCGCGTGCAGGTGTATATCCGTGCCGATGAAGATGCGGTGTACAGCATGGTGGTGGCGGGCATGGCGGCCCTGCAAAAGGCGGGGGTGACCCAGCTCGGGCTGATTACCGAGGCGCCACAATGACCGCTGCTGTTTATCATTTGCCGGATGATGTGTCGGTGCAGCGCCGTCAGCGCTGGCTGGCGGTGGGCCTCAGTGTCCTGCTGCACGGTTTGCTGGCGTTGTTTCTGTTGGGCAACCGGATGTCGACACCGCCGCCACCCCCGCAGATCCAGACCCTGGAAACCCGGCTGATCACCCTGCCGCCGCCGCCCGAGAAGGTGCCGCCCGCGCCTGCACCGGAACCGGTGGTGGAAAAACCGAAACCGAAGCCCGAACCAAAACCCGATCCGAAACCGAAAAAGGCGGATGTGGCCTGGGAGCGGCCCGAGCCGAAACCAAAGCCTGAACCCGACCCTGAGCCCGAACCGGAACCGGAACCGGTGTCGGAGCCGGAAACACCGCCACAGCCACAACAAAAAGTGGCCGAGACAGCGGCGGCGGAACCCGCGCGCCCGGCCTTTGTGCCGGAGCAGGTGGCGGCCAGTGATCTGCAGAGCAGCTACCGGCCATTAAGCAAGGCGCCACCGGATTATCCACGCCGGGCCCTGATGCGCGATGTAGAAGGCGATTGCACCGTGACTTACACAGTCAACAAGGCGGGCAAGGTGGAAGAGCTGGCGGTGGTGAAAGGGGACTGCCACCCCTTGTTCGAGAAACCCTCGCTGGCGGCGGCACGGCAGTTTCGTTACAGCCCGCACAAGATTGATGGCAAGGCGGTAGCGGTAACCGGCGTGCGTAACACCTTTCATTACAAGCTGCGTTGATAGCGAACACTGGCACGCAGCAGGCTTCACGCAACAGGGCAAACAATGAGCAGCCGAAAAGCGTGCGGCATCTACATCAGGAACAACCATGAAAACACTGCGCCAACAACACGATGATTTTCACGAAGCACTGGAAGCCCAGGGGGATGTGTCGGTGAACCCGTCCGGTAATCCGTCGCTGAATGACGTGATTTGCCTGCGCCGGCGGGGCGTTCTGAAAGGCACGCTGGGGCTGGCCGCCACCGGCTTCATGGGCGGGACTCTGGCGGCCTGTTCGTCCGACACCGGCAAAACCGCGCCGGGCTTCAAGGGGGTACCCATCCAGACGGCCACGGATTTCGACACCGTGCGGGTGCCGCCGGGCTATACCGCCAGGCCATTTTTCTCCTGGGGGGATGCGGTGCTGGCGCAGGCACCGGCCTGGCGGACGGACGCCGGGAATGACTGGCGCGAGCAGCTTATGCAGGCCGGCCAGAACAACGATGGCATGCATTTCTTTCCGTTCCCGGACAACCCCAACCGTCACGGCCTGCTGGTGGTCAATCACGAGTATGTGAACCCCACCCTGCACCGGGACGGCTTCGAGGACGTCGATGCTAAACGGCCCCTGGCCCAGGTGCGCAAGGAGCAGGCCGCCCATGGCGTCAGTGTGATCGAGATCGAGAAGGATGAGGCCGGGCAGTGGCAGCGGGTGATGCCGTCGCGCTGGAATCGACGCATTTCAGGCCTCACCGAGATGGAAATCCGCGGCCCGCTGGCCGGCCATGGGCTGATGAAAACCGTGGCCGACCCGGATGGCAAGACCGTGATCGGCACCCTCAACAACTGTTCCATGGGCGTTACACCCTGGGGCACCTATCTGGCCTGCGAAGAAAACTGGCATGACTATTTCGTCAACCGGGACAGCGAGGATCAACGGGTGTCCCACCGCCGTTACGGTATTGGCGAGGGCGAACGGGCGGACAAATATGCCTGGAATACGGCGGAGCCGCGCTTCGATGCCACCTTTGATGAAACGCAAGCGTTCGGCGGTTATCTGCAAGAGCCCCATCGCTATGGCTGGGTGGTGGAAATCGACCCTTTCGACCCGGAATCCACCCCGATCAAGCGCACCGCCTTTGGCCGTTTCTGCCGCGAATGCTGCACCGCCTCACTGGGTGAGGATGGCCGCCTGGCGTTTTACTCCGGCGATGATTCCCGTGGCGAATACCTCTACAAGTTCGTGCCGGAAGGCCGCCATATCGAGGGCGACCGGGAGCACAACCGTCACCTTCTCGACACGGGTACCTTGTATGTGGCGCGTTTCGATGGCGATGGCAGTGGTGTGTGGCTGCCGCTGGTGCACGGTGAAAACGGGCTGACAGAAGCTAACGGCTTTGCTGATCAGGGTGAGGTACTGGTCAACGCCCGCGCCGCCGCCGACCGGCTGGGAGCGACGACTATGGACCGCCCGGAGTGGGTGGCCGTGGACCCGAACAGCCGTGAGGTTTACGCGACTCTTACCAACAACCACAAGCGTGGCCACGCCCACCCCATCAACGCCGCCAACCCTCGCCACGACAATCACCACGGCCAGATCATTCGCTGGCGCGAACAGAACGCGGACCCCACCGCCACCCGGTTCACCTGGGATCTGTTTCTGCTCGCCGGCGAAGCGCAGGGCAGCAGGGATGAAAACGGCCAGCCATTTCCCGACCACCTGACCGGCACCATCGACGGCGATCTCTTCTCATCGCCGGACGGGCTGGCCTTTGACGCAAGCGGGCGGCTGTGGATCGAAACCGACTACGACGATCGGGATCCGCTGATGAAAAACATGGGCTGCAACCAGCTACTCTGTGCCGACCCGCAAAGCCGGCAAGTACGCCGTTTTCTGGTAGGGCCCCGTGGCTGCGAAATCACCGGCATCACCTTCACCCCGGACCAGCGCACCCTGTGGGTCAACATCCAGCACCCAAAAATCAGCTACCCGGCCAGCGATGGCACCACCCGCCCGCGCTCCACCACGGTGGTGATTAGCAGGGATGATGGGGGAGTGGTGGGGACATGAATTAATAGTTAATAATGAATAATTAATAGCTACGCGATTATGCGTCACGCGATGTCGTTACACGCAAGTGGCCGCGCCCGGAGGATGGGCGCGGCCTCTTGCGTTTGAAATACCCAAAACCGATCTCACGAACTATTAATTATTCATTATTAACTATTAATTGCCTTTCACTCCCACCCCGCCAACACCAACTTGCCAATCGTTTGCCCGCTCTCCAGCCGCCGGTGGGCTTCTTTCAGATTGGCGGCATTGATGGTGCCGAGCCCCTCACTGACGGTGCTCTGGATTTTGCCCTGGTCCACCAGCGCGCTGAGTTGGGTGAGGATGTCGCCCTGGCGTTGCATGTCCGTGGCGAACATGGCGCGGGTGAACATGAATTCCCAGCTGAAGCGGGCGCTCTTGGCCTTCAGGGGGTTCAGATCCAGCGGAGCGCGAGCATCGACAATGGCGCAGATGCCGCCGAACGGGGCCACGGCCTGGCAGGCTGTGGCCCAGTAGTCGTCCAGGTTCTGGGTGATAAAGATGCCATCGATCTGTGGGCAGCCAATGGCCTCCAGCTGCGGTAGCAATGGTTTGCGGTAGTCCACAATGTGATGGGCACCCAGGCTTTGGCACCAGTTGGCAGAGGTTTCCCGGCCCGCGGTGGTAATGACCTTGAGGCCGAAGTGGTGGGCCGCCAGTTGGATGGCGATGGAACCCACGCCACCGGCACCGCCGATCACCAGCACATTTTTTCCTTCGCATTGGCCGGGTTGAAAACCCAGCTGATCTTCCAGGGCTTCCCACGCAGTGAGCGCGGTGAGCGGCAGGGCGGCGGCTTCCTGCATGCCCAGGCTGTCCGGCTTTCTGGCGACCAGACGCTCGTCAACGCACTGGTGTTGTGCGTTGCTGCCCTGACGTTGCACGGCGCCGGCGTACCAGACCCGGTCGCCGGCTTTGAAGTTTTCCACTTCCGCACCCACCGCTTCCACCACGCCGGCAGCATCAAACCCCAGCACCCGGTAACCGGGTTGCTCCAGGGGGCGCTGGCGCAGTTTGGTGTCAATCGGATTGACGGAGACCGCCTGCACGGCGACCAGCAGATCCCGCGGGCCGGGAGAGGGCAGGTCCAGCTGGATATCCTCCAGGGCGTGAACATCCTCGATAGCTCTGGGTTGATTGAATCCAATCGCTTTCATTTCGGCTCCCTCGCGGATCGCTAACGTATTCTCACAAGTGTTGCGTGCAACGGTTTGGCACACTTGGCTGGGCAGACTATGCCACAGTATGGCTTTATCGTCTGGCAGCAGGTCATCGCCAGCGCTTCGGGAGAGCAAAAGGGAGAGCACAATGAAGTTTGAAGAATACCGTCAGTTTGATGCCATTGGCCTTGCCGATCTGGTGGCGCGGGGGGAGGTCACCGCGGCGGAGCTGCTGGAACTGGCGATTGCCCGTGCCGACGCGGTGAATCCGCAATTGAATGGTTTGATCATCCCGTTGTATGACATGGCCCGAAAGCAGGCCGCGGGGCCTCTGAGTGGACCGCTGGCGGGTGTGCCCATGCTGGTAAAGGATCTGTTCCAGGAAATCGGCGGTGCGCCCAACTATCAGGGCAATAAGGCGCGCAAGGCCAGTGGTGTCCATGCACAACGAGACTCCACCCTGGTGGCACGCTGGAAGCAGGGTGGACTGGTTCCGTTCGGTCGCACTAATACCCCGGAGTTTGGCGCCAAGGGGATTACCGAGCCGGATTCGTTCGGGCCGGCGCGCAACCCCTGGAACCCGGACCATACTCCCGGTGGCTCTTCCGGAGGCTCGGCAGCCATGGTCGCTGCGGGCGTGGTGCCGGTGGCCGGCGCCAACGATGGCGGCGGCAGCATTCGGATACCCGCTGCCTGTTGTGGCCTGTTCGGCCTCAAGCCGGGCCGTGGCCGCACCCCCTGGGGGCCGGAATTCACTGAGGCCATGCACGGGATAGCGGTCAATCATGTGCTGACCCGTAGCGTCCGTGACAGTGCATTGCTGCTGGATATTGCCCAGGGCGACGAGCGCGGTAGCCTGTTTCAAATTGCCCCGCCAAAGCAGGCTTACGCGTTGTCGGCGGCCAGCCGGCCGGGCAAATTACGCATCGGCTTTTCCACCCGCTCGCCGCTGGGTACCGATGTGGATCCGGAAGCGATCCGGGCGGTGGAGAAAACCGTGTCGTTATTGCGGGACCTGGGCCACGAAGTGGTGGATGCCGAGCCGCAGATGGACGCCAAACAGATGTGCATGGACTGGCTGTCGGTCTGGTTTGGTCAGTGTGCAGCCGAAGTGGATGAGGTGAAGGCCATTACCGGTTGCGGTGATGAGGGCTTCGAGTTGGACACCCTGGCCATTGCCGCTTTTGGTCGCGCCACCCCGGCCCATGAATACGTGAAATGCCAGACCCGCTGGCAGCAGTACATGATCGCCATGGATACCTTCCTGGAGCAGTACGATTTCTGGCTGACCCCCACCCTGGCCATGCCCCCTGCGGGTATCGGTGCCATGGCGACGCCGCCGTGGCAGCAGACCGCACTGAAAATGTTGCTCAAGGTGGGAGGGGAAAAGCTGTTGATGAAAACCGGCATGATCGAGCAGATGGCCATGGAGAATTTCAAATATATGCCCTTCACCCAGTTCGCCAACGTGACCGGGGTGCCGGCCATGTCCGTGCCCTTGCATTGGTGCGACTCTTCGCCTGGCAGTACGGGCCTGCCACTGGGCTCCCAGTTTGTCGGTGGTCACGGCGATGAAGGCAAACTGCTGGCGCTGGCCGCGCAGCTGGAAGAGGCGGCGCCCTGGTTTAACAAGGTGCCGATGTAGAGGCTAACCGGCGAGAAGCGAGTGACGGGAGCGAAAGGCCTTTCGTCATTCGCCTCTACCGCGCTTCTGATTCTTGTCATTGCGGCCCGGCCCGGCTCAAGTCCGGGCTGGGCTTTCGGTGGTTGTTTCGCTGAACGGCTTCAGTGTCTCGACGCCGCCTGCGCCGCCGGTGAGCGTGCCAGATACGCCAGCGCCTGTTCCGTGTTGCCTTCATGGATGGGATGAAAGCGTGGCGAGACCCAGCGCAGGGTAGCGTTGAGCAGAAAGCCGAAGGTGGGCACGTTGTGGGTTTGCTGGCCGACCTGCTGTAGCTGAATCAACAGTTGCGGGATGAGTTTGCGCCCTAGCTGGCGTGCGGTCTTGTCGGAATCCTGTCGGGCCAGGCTGCGCCCACCTTCGGCAATAAAGTAAATGAATAGGGGGAAAATAATGGCCATTAGCGCCTGGCGGCTGACGTAAAAACCCAGCTGGGTTTTACACAGGTGCTCGAACAGATCGTAGGCCACGGTGCGGTGTTCCACTTCCTCGGCCAGATGCCATTTGAACAGGTCGACCATGGTCGCGTCGCCGTTCTGCTCCCAGCTTTCATTGTCCATGGCCCATTGCCCAAGTACTCCGGTGAAGTGTTCGATGGCAGCGATAACGCCGACACGCAATACCAGCCAGTGTTTTTTCAGGGGCTTGCGCTGTAGCAAGGTTAAGCCGAAAGGCGCATCGGCAAGGGCGGTCCCGAACAACCATTCCACTTTGTTCAGGAAGGGCTCCACGCTCAGTCCGTGACGTTCCAGATACATCTGGGCTTTGCTGTGGGCGCGGGAATGTACGGCTTCCTGACGAATAAACCCTTCCACATCGGCGCGCAGTTGCTCGTCTTTAATCAGGGGAAGCGCCTGGTTATAGACCCGGCAGAACCACAGCTCACCTTCCGGCAGCAGCAAGTGAATACCATTGATGATATGGGTAGAGAACGGATCATCGCGCAGCCAGTGCAGCGGTGTTTCGTCAAAATCAAATTGCACCCGGCGGGCTTTGAGTTGGTGGCGAACAGGGTTATTCATGGTGTCCGGTCTCCGTCAGGGGGTTAGGTCGATGCGGGCAACGCGTCGTGACAGGGCGGGGGCGAACCGGCTGAGCAAGCGGGTGCTCCAGGCTTCGGCACCAACCAGAGACAGCGCCGGGTTATGCAGAACTGCCTTGAGAATGGCCTCGGCCACATCGTCCGGGGAGAAATTACGGCGTTTATACAGCGCATCGGCTTTGGCGCGCTTCTGGGCCTGTTCTTCTTCACTGGCGCCGGCGTAAACCGTGGCCGTGGCGATGCCGGTGGCGACAAAGCCGGGGCAGATGGCGGTGACGCCGATATCGTGTTCAGCCAGTTCGGCGCGCAGGCATTCGCTCAGCATGTGCACGGCAGCCTTGCTGGTGGAGTAGGCGGCCAGTTTGCGATTGGGGGCAAAGGCAGCGGCGGACGCCACGTTAATAATGTGGCCGTGGCGATGGCCGTCGATCATCTGTTGGGCGAACAGACGCGAGCCGTGAATGACGCCCCACAGGTTCACTTTCAGCAGGCGATCCCATTCCTTGACGCTGGTATCCAGCACCCCGCCGGCCATACCAATGCCGGCGTTATTGATGACGACGTCCGCGCCGCCGATTTCTTTGCTCACCCAATTGGCCAGTCGTTGCATGGCCTGGGCCGAGCCCACGTCGACATTGCGAGACCAGGCAACGGCGCCCAGCTCCCGCGCCTGGGCAGCAGTGTCTGCGGCGCTGTCTTCATCAATATCCACACAAACCAGGTCCGCGCCTTCGGCAGCGAAGCGCAGCGCGGTGGCGCGGCCGATTCCGGAACCGGCGCCGGTGATCACCGCCGTTTTTCCATTCAGCGGGAGGGCACTGCGGGCTGGCCGCACGCGGGCATGCTGCAGGGCGCCGCTCATGGTGCCTTTCTCAACGCCGCTGACGAATTCGTGGATCCAGTCGGCAATGCGTTCCGGGTGGCTGAGGGGCACCCAGTGGTTGGCGTTGATGTCGCGGCGGTAGAGTTGATCTGCCCAGAGATGCAGGTCCTCAAATAACTGTGTGCCCACATAGTTGTCGCGGGTGGGCACGATCAATTGAACCGGGCAATTGGCGTAGCGTTTTTCCGGGTTGATCAGCTTGTTGCGGAAATTGGCCCGATAGAGCTGCACACCGAATTTGCCGTCTTTGCCCTGCGTGGGGTTGGCGTCGGGTTCGGCGACATTTTCACGGTGCTTCAGGTACTGCGGCCAGAGTTTGTCGAGGCCGCCCTGCCAGGCGCTGGGAGCGAGCACGGGAAGATGAAAGAAGCCGATATACCAGGAGCTGAGTACCTGCTTGAAGACTTTCGCCTTGGCGGAGGCGGACAGGTTCAGGGTGCGCTCGCGCATCCAGTGGCCCATGTGGTCCAGGCAGGGTCCGGAAATCGTGGTGTAGGACAGAATGCGCGATTTCAGCGGCTCGCTGGTGACCGATTCCCAGCTTTGAATGGAGCCCCAGTCATGGCCAGCCAGATGAAACCCACGGCCGGGGATCAGGGTATCTACCACCGCGAGCAGGTCAGCGGACAGCAGCTTCATGCGGTAGTCCGCTTGTGCCCGGGGGGCCTGGGAGGCGCCTGCGCCACGCACATCATAGAGGATCACAAAGTAGTGCTTGGCCAGCTGCTGAGCCACCGGTTGCCACACGCTGTGGTTGTCCGGGTAGCCGTGCACCAGCACCACGGGCGCCTTTTTGGGGTTGCCGAGGGTATAGGCCTGGAGTGAAACGCCCTGGCTGTTGACGGTGGTGGGGGTCATGTTGGCTCCTGAAACATGGCAACGTTGCATCTAGACAACGTCAAGTTTTATCGAATGTATCAGTGCTCAATGTAACGGTCAATGTGCAGAGAATGGCAATAAATACCCGCTGGTCAGTTCCATGGGTCAAGGACGGGGGAGGCGGTGAGGGAGCAAGGCGGCAGGTCGCGGGGAGGGGGAACGAAAAACGGCGGCCCGGAGGCCGCCGTCAACAAGGTCGGAGCAGGGGATCAGCGCATCAGTTGCTGATCGTCGCGCTCGGGCTGTTGGTGGTGGTGCCCTTCACTGAGTGCACCTTCTTCACATCCACCACGCTGCGGCCGTCGTCGTGGTCCACTTCACCGGTAAAGGAAAGTTGGGTGCCGGCTTTCAGCGGGCGGTCTGCCGTCAGGTCATCGTCGAGTTCGACTTCGAATTGCCCTTTGCGATCACGAAGCAAATAACGCTCATCTCCCAGTGCTTGAACCACTTCACCGTCCATGCGTACTTCAGTGCCTTCCTTGATGCCCTGAGTGATAGCGGCGCTGTCGGTGGTGATGGTGTCGCCGGCGCTCACGGTGGCGGTGGCGCCCAGCAGTACAGATGCAAGAATCAATTTTTTCATGAGTCATCCTCCTTGGTTGATGTCTCAGGGAATTAGTGGGGCGATGGGGGCTGGTCGTTCCTGGTGTTTGTAAAAGCTCAGTTAAAGCCCCTGCATAACGCTGCGTTTTGCGAGCTGGCTCACAGGTTCAGAAGAGAGGAAGGGCGTGGGGCGACAAATGAGGTGAGGGGCGGTGAGGGGGTTAGCGGCAGTGGCTATTGAAGGTGTGCCAGAAAAGGCAGGGTTGCGCAGCGTGTTTTTCCAGCGCGAGAAACGCTGCGAATGCTTTGCCGGTATAGGTATTTTCCAGGCGGAGGCCACTGCGAGAGGCAGCATTCACGGCCTGGGTGCTGGCGGCAGTGGGGTGGCCATAACCGGTGCCCAGGTAGTCGTCATGCCATTGCAGGAAACCGGTATCGAATTGTTCCCAGGGTAGCCCCAGTTGTTGCCAGCATTGCCGGGCCATGCGAATGACCAGTCGGGCATTGCATACCGAGAACGGGCCGAGATGGTCCTGGGCTACCTGCACGGCATGGATGCGGGCATTCAGGCCGCTGAGCTGGTTGCCCACCAGCAGCCCGGCGACGGTGGCACCGGAGCCGGCGGCGACCACAATGTCAGCGGGGGTCGGGCAGAGGCTGTCGTTGATTTGCTGTTTGAGTTCCAGCATGGCGTTGGCATAGCCAAGGGTGGCCACCGGGTTGGAGCAGCCGGCATAGAGGAAGTAGTGGTCGCGGCGAAGTCGTCCCGGGTGCAGGTACCAGCCCAGGGCGGCCCGTAGCAGGCTGTTGCGGTCGTGCAGCTGGGCGCCGGCCTGTTGCATGCGCTGGCGGTTCTGGTGGACCACGGGGGAATCGGGCTGGGGAAAAGTGAAAATGTCACAGCCCAGTTGTTCCTGCTCACAGAGTAGTGCGGTGGCCAGTCCGGCGTTGGTTCCGGTGGCCCCCAGGGTGACGACGCGTTTTATGGACCGTTGGCGAAGCTCGCCCAGCACCCACTCCAGTTTGCGCAGTTTGTTGCCGCCGTAAGGGTGGGCGCTGATGTCATCGCGCTTGACCCAGCACAGGGGGCTTTGTTCGGGAAGCGGCTCCACCGGAGTGGGCAGATCGCACAGCGCAACGGGGGCAAGGTTGGCGAGATGCGGAAACCGGGTGAGCAGGGGCCAGCTCATCAGGCCCCGTTACCCTGGGAGAGCGGTGGCCACCAGTCGGCAAGGGCGCGGTTATCCCACACTGCCAGGTCGCCGAATTGCAGCAACACGAATTCGCTTTGCGTGGGGCGGAAGAACAATTGGTCGTCGACCTGTAGAGCGGTGTCCGGACTGCCGTTGTACATCATCTGGTTGGTGCTCACACCGTACACCGGGTTGGCCTGAATTCCCGGCGGGGAAACCGGCTCGGCCTTCCAGTAGCCGCCGTAGATAAAGTAGGTGCGTCGGCGGTTGCTGTCCCAGCCTTGCCAGAGTTCGCCCAGCGGTAACGGGCCGGGCAGGGCGAGGCCATCCAGTTGCTTGAGTACCGGGGCGGCAATAAAGGCGGCGGGCTGGAAGTCTTTCAATAGTGGCAGGTCGAAGTCGCTGGCCTTGACCAGGCAGGAGCCGGCACTGAGTTCGTTGACCACGGCGGTGTTGTCGTAGAGTGCCACTGTGGGGCTGCCGGCGCCGTTAAAGCACAATGTCTGTTGCTGGTAGGCAGGGTTCAGTTGATACAGCTTGTCGATATAGCGCTGGTAGATGGCTTCGGTTTCCCGGTGGCCCTCTTCTGCGCTCTGGATAAAAGCGGGCAATTTCCCCACGTGAGCGTCGTAGCCCATGAAGCCACTGAACCGTAGTTGTTCGGGATGGGCCTCGATCAGCGCGATCATGGCGTCCAGTTGTTGTGGGTCGGTGAGCCCGCCCCGGTGCAGGCCCACATCAATTTCGATATTGATGTTGAGTTGCTGGTTTTGCTCGCGGGCCAGGGCCAGGTATTGCTCAAGGCGAGCGGGTGAATCAATCAGCCACTGCAGTTGTTGATCCGGTTTGAAAGGGTGGGTATCGCCCAGCTCGGTATAGAAACGGCGGGCCGCCTGGATGGGCATGGGTTTGCCCAGCAGCAGATCCGCCCCGGGCTCGGCATCGACCAGGGCATTCATGAACGGTTGGTGAAAGACCATCACCCGTTGGCTGCCGGTGTGTGTCATGACTTCCTGAATCAGCGGTACGCTGGGCAGGGATTTTGCCACGATGCGCAGCTGGCAGTGGCTGGGCAGCATCTGAACCAGGGTCCGGCAGTTGCCAATCAGTCGCTGACGGTCAATGAGCATCAGCGGCCGACCGGGGCCGTGTTGTTTCAGGGTGTCGTTCAGCGACTGGAAGTAAGCACTATGGGCTGCACCACGATTGTCCGGTCGCAGCCACCAGCCACCCACGGCAAGCGCGCCTGCGCCGAAGAGAAAATGACGTCGTTTCATAAGCAATAACCGATCAAGCGTGTGTCTGCCGCAAAGGCTCGGGATGCCTCCCCGGCACGGTCGACTCCCACCCTATAAAAACAGGCGTTTCAGATGCGGATTCAGCATCCGCCCCTGTGGATCCAGTTCTTTGCGCACGGCCTGGAAACGATCAAAGGCCGGGTACAGTTCCGCCAGTTCCCTGCGTCCCAGATTGTGAATCTTGCCCCAGTGGGGCCGGCCGGCGTAGCGGCGCAGGATGGGCTCTACCACGTCGAAAAGCGGCTGGTAATCCTGCTCGAAGTATTGGTGTATCGACAGGCTGGCACCGGATTGCTGATGGAACATGGACAGCAGATTGTCGTCGGCCGCGACGTAACGGAATTCAATGGGGAAGAACACGTTGATGTCATGCTGGCGAATGGCGGCACAGACTTCTTCCAGGCAGGCGATGCCCTGTTCCGCCGGTACCGTGTATTCCATTTCGTTGAAACGCACGGTGCGGTGGTTGGCAAAGACTTTGTTGGCCGGGCCCACATAACGGCTGTCTTCCACAAAGAGGGTGGAGAGTTTCTGCAGTGTCGGTGTTAGCCAGCCGGCCTGCATGGCCAGCTTGGAGACCATTTCCAGCAGTTCGTTGTCGTCGGCACGGGTAGGACTGTCCTGGGTGTCACTGGTGATCTCCATGGTCTTGACGATGGCCTGATCACCCAGCGGGAAGGCAAAGAATTCAATGTGGCGGAAGTTGTCTTTTTCCTTCTCCACAAAATCCATGGCGTCGCGAAGGGGCAAGGTCCAGGTGTGCTCTTCCAGCCGATAGGCGGGGTCGTGGCGAAAACCGATTTCGGTGACGACACCCAGGGCGCCCACGTTGCAGCAGGCGGCAAGAAAGTGATCGCCATCGGCGGCAGTCAACTCAAGCGGTTCACCGTCAGGGGTGACCAGGCGCAGGGAGTCCACCTGCCCGGACAGGCTTTGCAAACCCAGCCCGGTGCCGTGGGTGCTGGTGGCAATGGCGCCGGCCAGGGATTGCAGGTTGATGTCCGGTTCGTTGGTGAAGCTGTAGCCCTGTTCGTAGGTCATGGCGCTGGCCATGGCCAGCCGGGTACCGCCGCCGTAGCGGAATGCGTTGCCGTCAGCGCCGCGCAGTCCGGCCATGGGTTCCAGGGAAATCAGGGTATCGTCGGTGGGCACGATGCCGCTGAAAGAGTGGCTGCCACCGAAGGCGCGCAGGGTGCCGGTGCTGTTGCGAATGGTGTCGCGCACCATGCTTTCATCGGTGGCGTACACCAGTTGCCGGGGGGTGGCGCTCTGGTTACCGGACCAGTTTTGCCAGGTGGGAGCGTTACCTGTGCTGGCGAGTAGCTGGGCGGGGCTCATTGAGCCCAGGGCACCGGTGGCGGCCAGGGATTTCAGGAAAGCACGGCGGTTGAGTGACGAAAAAGCGGACATGGGCGACCTTGTTATCTTTGTTTTGCACGATCGTACCATATTTGTGTTTGGGCGCCACTGCTGTGATGTGATGCGGCACCCACCCCGGGGATTATTCCGGGGTATCGATACCCAGTGATGACCACATTTCATCGACCCGGGTTTTGACGGCGGGGTCCATGCTGATGGCGCGGCCCCATTCGCGGGTGGTTTCACCGGCCCACTTGCTGGTGGCATCCATGCCCATCTTGGAGCCTAGTCCGGCCACCGGAGAAGCGAAGTCCAGATAGTCGATAGGGGTGTTTTCGATCATCACGGTATCGCGGGCCGGGTCCATGCGGGTGGTCATGGCCCAGATCACATCTTTCCAGTCACGGGCATTCACATCGTCGTCGCAGACAATCACGAATTTGGTGTACATGAACTGCCGCAGGAAAGACCACACGCCCATCATTACGCGCTTGGCGTGGCCAGGATACTGTTTCTTCATGGTCACCACCGCCATGCGGTAGGAGCAGCCTTCCGGGGGCAGGTAAAAATCCACGATCTCGGGAAACTGCTTTTTCAGAATCGGCACGAAAATTTCGTTCATGGCCACGCCTAGCACGGCCGGCTCATCCGGTGGTCGACCGGTATAGGTGCTGTGGTAAATCGGGTCGCGGCGATGGGTGATGCGTTCCACGGTGAATACCGGGAAGCGTTCCACCTCGTTGTAATAGCCGGTGTGGTCGCCGAAGGGGCCTTCGTCGGCCATGTCATCCGGGTAGAGGTAGCCTTCCAAAACGAATTCGGCACTGGCGGGGACTTGCAGGTCATTGCCGATGCATTTCACCAGCTCGGTCTTGGAGCCGCGCAGCAAACCGGCAAAAGCGTATTCGCTGAGAGTATCCGGCACCGGGGTGACGGCGCCGAGAATGGTGGCCGGGTCCGCGCCCAGGGCCACGCTCACCGGGAACGGTTCGCCGGGGTGTTGCTGCTGCCATTCCTGGAAATCCAGAGCGCCGCCGCGGTGGCTAAGCCAGCGCATGATCAGCTTGTTGCGGCCAATCAGTTGCTGGCGGTAGATGCCCAGGTTCTGGCGTTCCTTGTTGGGTCCGCGGGTGATGACCAGCGGCCAGGTCACCAGTGGCCCGGCATCATCGGGCCAGCAGGTCTGTATCGGCAACTTGTACAGGTCCACCTCGTCGCCTTCCAGCACCTTTTCCTGGCAGGGGCCGGAGTTGGACACCTTGGGGCTCATGCTCAGGACCTTGCGAAACACCGGCAGTTTTTCCCAGGCGTCACGGAAGCCCTTGGGCGGTTCCGGTTCCTTGAGAAAGGCCAGCAGTTCGCCCAGCTCACGCAGCTCCGCCACCGAATCGCGGCCCATGCCCAGCGCCACCCGCCGTTCGGTGCCGAACAGGTTACCCAGGACCGGGGTGCCGAACCCCACCGGGTTTTCAAACAGCAGGGCCGGCCCGCCGGCCCGCAGGGTGCGGTCGCAGATTTCCGTCATTTCCAGATTCGGGTCCACCGGCACCGTAATGCGCTTGAGTTCGCCGAGTTGCTCTAACTGGGAAATGAAGTCTCGAAGATCGCGATATTTCATAGGGAAGAATCAGTTGATAGTGGACAGTTGATAGTTGACAGCGAAAAGGCAAAAAAAGAAACCCCGCCGAAGCGGGGTTTTACGTGTTGCCTGAAGCATGCAGCCTGAAGCGTCTCTTACTTTCGCTTCATGGAATCGAAGAATTCCAGGTTGGTCTTGGTCTGTTTCATGCGATCGATGAGGAATTCCATGGCGCCGATTTCGTCCATGGGATGCAGCACCTTGCGCAGGATCCACATCTTCTGCAGCTCATCTTCACTGACCAGACGCTCTTCGCGGCGGGTGCCGGACTTGCGGATATTCATGGCCGGGAACACGCGCTTCTCTGCTACCTTGCGGTCCAGATGCAGTTCCATGTTGCCGGTGCCCTTGAACTCTTCGTAGATCACTTCGTCCATCTTGGAGCCGGTGTCGACCAGAGCGGTGGCGAGGATGGTCAGGCTGCCGCCTTCCTCGATGTTCCGCGCGGCGCCGAAGAAGCGCTTGGGCTTTTCCAGGGCGTGGGCGTCAACACCACCGGTGAGCACCTTGCCGGAGCTGGGTTGCACGGTGTTGTAGGCACGGGCGAGACGGGTGATGGAATCGAGCAGAATCACCACGTCCTGCTTGTGCTCGACCAGTCGCTTGGCTTTCTCGATTACCATCTCGGCCACCTGAACGTGACGGGCCGGCGGCTCGTCAAAGGTGGACGCTACCACTTCACCGCGCACCGTCCGTGACATTTCGGTCACTTCTTCCGGGCGCTCGTCGATGAGCAGCACGATCATGTGGGTTTCGGGATTGTTGCGGGCGATGGACTGGGCGACGCTTTGCAGCAGCATGGTCTTACCGGCTTTCGGCGGGGCGACGATGAGGCCGCGCTGCCCTTTACCGATCGGTGCTACCAGGTCGATCACCCGAGTGGTGATGTCCTCGGTTGAACCGTTGCCGATCTCCATGACCAGGCGCTGGGTCGGGAAGAGTGGGGTCAGGTTCTCGAACAGGATCTTGTTCTTGGCGTTTTCCGGGCGGTCAAAGTTGATCTCGTTGACCTTGAGCATGGCGAAGTAGCGCTCGCCATCCTTGGGGGGCCGGATTTTCCCGGCGATGGTGTCACCGGTACGCAGGTTGAAGCGACGGATCTGGCTGGGAGAGACGTAGATGTCGTCCGGGCCGGCCAGGTAAGAGCCTTCAGCGGAACGAAGGAAACCGAAACCATCCTGCAGAATTTCCAGCACACCATCGCCGTAAATGTCGGAGCCATTCTTGGCGGCGCGCTTGAGGATGGAAAAGATAACGTCTTGTTTGCGGGTTCTTGCCAGGTTCTCGAGGCCGAGTTCCTTGGCAATGTCCAGAAGTTCTCCAATCGGCTTCTGCTTCAGTTCAGAAAGATTCATTGGCGTCTAATTTGGTGTCTTTGGATGAATTGAGAGGATGCACCACCGCGGTGCTGCAGTTGTTTTGATAATCCGGTTTATTCGGAATCTGGCCCGGCAAGCCTAAAGAGGGCCATAAGGAAAATAGGTAACCAGAGGTTCCGAGGACTAACTAAAGGGGGTGCTTTATTAAAGCTGGTTCTGGAATCTATCACTGTGGGGACCCGCATGCAACACGCAACATGTAACACGCTGCAAGCAGGAAAACCCTCCCCTGAGGGGGGAGGGTTGGGGCGTGCCGGCTTTCTTAGAGGGTGCTGTCCAGGAATGCGGTCAGCTGGCTCTTGGACAGAGCGCCCACTTTGGTGGCTTCCACGTTACCGTTCTTGAATACGGTCAGGGTGGGGATGCCACGTACGCCGTACTTCTTGGGGGTTTCCGGGTTGTCATCAATGTTGATTTTGGCAATGGTCAGCTTGTCGCCGTACTCGCCAACCAGTTGCTCAAGGATCGGCGCGACCATTTTGCAGGGGCCGCACCAGGGGGCCCAGTAGTCGACCAGCACGGGGCCGTCTGCGTTGATGACCTGGGCTTCGAAGTCCGCGTCGGTCACGTTGATAATCTCGCCGCTCATTGAATTCTCCTGATATAAAGGTTTCAGAGATCAGTCAGGGTTGTTAACTGGCCTCTGCGATGGGGAATAATATCAGGTTGCGGGTGATGAATTTCAAGCGAGGCAGTTAATTATCGCTGTAGTTGCTGCCTATGACATCGTAACGCCATGATTTTTGGATAGAATCGGCCCAAAGGAAGGAGTGACTATGGAGCATGGCGAACATCTGGCTGCCATTGATTTGGGGTCGAACAGTTTTCATATGGTGGTAGCCCGCCAGGCACAGGGGGAAATCCAGATCCTCGACGGGCTGTCTGAGAAGGTGCAACTGGGGGCGGGGCTGGACAGAGAAAACCGCCTGGATGCGGATACCCAGGAGCGAGCTCTGGAATGCCTGGGGCGGTTTGCCCAGCGTATAGCCGGTATTCCGCGCGGTAGCGTGCGGGTGGTGGGGACCAATACCCTGCGTCAGGCACGCAATGCCCGGGAGTTTATCCGCCGTGCTGAAGCGGTGCTGGGGCACGATATTGAGGTGGTCGCTGGCCGGGAGGAGGCGCGCCTGATTTATCTGGGGGTGGCCCACACCCTGGCCGATGACGCGGGGCAGCGGCTGGTGGTGGATATCGGTGGTGGCTCCACGGAGCTGATCATCGGGGAGCGGTTTGAATCCACGGAAACCGAGTCGCTGCATATGGGCTGTGTCAGCTTTGCCCAGCGCTTTTTCCCTAACGGGGAGATTACCGAAAAAGCCTTTGACCGGGCGGTGACGGCAGCGCGCCAGGAAGTGTTGTCGATTCACGCCAACTACCGTCGCCTTGGCTGGCAGCAGGCGGTGGGGGCGTCCGGCACCATCAAGGCGATCAGCCAGGTGTGTGTGGACAATGGCTGGTCTGAGTTTGGTATCACGCTGGATGGCATGAAGAAGGTCCGCAAGCGGGTGATCAAGGCCGGCGCCGTGGACAAGCTGGACCTGAAAGGCCTGCGAGAAGACCGGCAGCCCATTTTTGCCTCCGGCCTGGCTATTTTGTACGGCATTTTCGAGCAGCTGGGTATTGATCAGATGGAGGTGTCCAGCGGGGCCCTGCGTGAAGGGCTGCTGTACGATTTATTGGGCCGTTTCGGCCACGAGGATGTGCGTGATCGCAGTATTCAGGCGTTGATGAATCGCCATCATGTGGAAAGCAGTCAGGCGGAGCGGGTGTGTGCCACGGCGCTGGCGCTTTACCAGCAGGTGGCCAGTGACTGGCAAATCGAAAGCGATGAAGCTGCCGATACCTTGCGTTGGGGAGGGCTGCTCCACGAGGTGGGACTGGCGGTGTCGCACAGTCAGTTCCACAAGCATGGCGCTTATCTGGTTACTAATTCCGACCTGCCGGGTTTTTCCCGTCAGGAGCAGCAGATGGTGGCGCTGATGGTGCGTGGTCACCGTCGCAAGGTGCCGTTGGCGGCGCTGGCGGAATTGCCGGACGACGAGCAGATCGGATTGTTGCGGCTGTGTCTTGTGTTGCGTTTGGCGGTGCGCTTGCACCATGCACGCAGCGATGAAGATGTCCCGGAGATCCGCTTGCAGGCTCGTGGTGAACGGCTTGCCATCACCTTCCCGCCCGGGTGGCTGGAGGAGCACCCGCTCACCCAGGCGGACCTGGAGCAGGAGCACGACTACTTCCAGGCGGCAGGCTACCAGCTTGTATTGGCGTGAGAATAAAACCGCTATTCAAGAGGGTGGCCCGCTTCGGGCGGGGCACCCTCTTGAAAGCTAGAAGCTAGAAGCTAGAAGCTAGAAGCTAGAAGTCGTCTTACCCTCCCAGCGTATCCAGCAGGCTCTGTTGGGCGATGAAACTGGCCTCGCCCTCTTGCGGTTGGGCTCGCTGGTAGCGGCCATCCGATTGCAGTTCCCAGGCGCGGGTGTTGTCGCGCAAATAGATATGCAGGCCCTGTTCCAGAATCTGTGCCTTGAGCACCGGGTCATTGACCGGAAAACAGGTTTCCACCCGGTTGAACAGGTTACGGTCCATCCAGTCGGCACTGGAGCAATACACCAGGTCGTCGCCGCCATGGTGGAAATGGTAGATGCGGGTGTGCTCCAGAAAACGGCCGATAATGGAGCGTACGCGGATGTTTTCCGACAATCCGGGGATGCCGGGTTTCAGGCAACAAATACCGCGCACGATCAGATCAATCTCTACCCCCGCCTGGCTGGCCCGATACAGGGCCTGCATGATGTTTTCTTCAGTCAGTGAATTGAACTTGGCAATAATGCGCGCCGGTTTGCCGGCCAGTGCCTGTTCCGTTTCAAACTCGATCCACTCGATGACGGAGGGGTGCAGGGTGAACGGTGAATGCTTCAGCTGCTTGAGCCGTGCCGCCTTGCCCATGCCGGTCAGTTCCTGAAAGATCTTGTGCACGTCTTGGCCCATGCTTTTTTCACAGGTCATCAGGCCGTAATCGGTGTACAGCTTGGTGGTCTTGGTGTGGTAATTGCCGGTGCCCAGGTGCACATAGCGTTTGATGCCGTCGCCGTCACGGCGCACCACCAACAGCATTTTTGCATGGGTCTTGTAGCCCACCACGCCGTACACCACGATGGCGCCGGCTTCCTGCAGACGCCGGGCCCCTTCGATATTGGACTCTTCATCGAAGCGGGCGCGCAGTTCCACGATGGCGGTGACTTCCTTGCCATTGCGTGCGGCCGTTTCCAGGTGGTCGAGAATTTCCGACTTGGTGCCGGTGCGGTACAGGGTCTGCTTGATGGCCAGCACCTTCGGGTCCCGCGCGGCTTCGGCCAGCAGGTTGATTACCGGCTGGAACGACTCGTAGGGGTGGTGCAGCAGGATGTCGCCCTGGTCGATGGCATCAAAAATGGTTTCATTTTTTTTCACCGCCGGCGCCAGCTTGGGAGTAAAGGGCGGGTAGTGCAGGCGCGGGCGATTGACGCTGGTAAACATGCGCGCCAGATTCACCGGGCCGTTCACTTCGTACAGGTCTTCCTCGGTGAGTTCGAACTGTTCCAGCAGATAATGCATCAGGTGGCGCGGGCAGTTGTCGGCCACTTCCAGGCGCACTTCATCCCCGTAACGACGTGATAGCAGCTGGCCTTTCAGGGCGCTGGCCAGGTCTTCTACTTCTTCGTCCACTTCCATATCGGCGTTACGGGTTACCCGGAACTGGTAGCAGCCGGTGGCCTTCATGCCCGGGAACAGGTCGGATACGTGGGCATGGATCATGGACGACAGGAACACGAAGTTGTCGTCGCCCCCCTCGCTGATTTCATCGGGAATACGAATCAGACGGGGCAAGGAGCGGGGAGCGGGCACAATGGCCAGGCCCGTGGAGCGCCCGAAGGCATCCTTGCCGTCCAGGGGCACAATGAAATTCAGGCTCTTGTTGACCAGGCGCGGGAACGGGTGTGACGGGTCCAGCGCGATGGGCGTGAGCACGGGATAAATTTGCTCGCGAAAATATTTTTTAACCCATTCAATCTGGGCTTCGGTCCAGTCTTCGCGGCGAAGAAAATCCACCCCTTCTTCTCGCAGGGCGGGAAGCAGCACGTCGTTGAGGATGCGGTACTGGCGGTCCACGGCTTCGTGGGTAATGGCACTGATCGCTTTGAGAAGCTCATCGGGCAGCATGCCATCGGGGCCGGGCTGGCCGGTATGCGTTTCCAGTTTGTTCTTCAGGCCGGCCACGCGAATTTCGAAGAACTCATCCATGTTGCTGGAAAAAATCAGCAGGAAATTCAGCCGCTCCATCAAGGGATGATTCTCGTCCATGGCCTGCTCAAGGACGCGCAGGTTGAACTGCAACAGGCTGAGTTCCCGGTTCAGGTAGTAGTCCGGGTTGTTGAAGTCGCTGCTGTTGAGGTCGACGGCGCCCTGTTCGTTGACGCCCTGTTCGCTGGAGAAAGAATTCATGGTGTCGTCCTGACCGGAACCTTTGAAGATGGGCCCTTATTCCATGACATTAATGTGACATGGTGATGACAGGGGGTGAAGAATTCCGAATACCTTCACAGTACGCCTGATCCGGGTGGGCGCAAATACCGGGGTTGAACGCTATTCATCGGCGAGGGTAGGGGCGAGAGCGGAGGCTCTTCCCTGAACGGGTATATGTACATATAATGCGAATCATTATTGTTCGCTTTATACTTGGAGTTTGCCGATGGTTTGCCAATACCGCGCGATTTGGGGCGCGCCGCTGGTGGGAGCGTGCCTGCTTTCACTGTTCCCTCTGGCCGTACAGGCTGAAGAAACCTCTGAAGCCAATGTGATTCCTGCGGTGGAGGTGAATGCCGATGTTCGGGAAGGCGAGGGTTATATTACCGAGGGAAAAACGGCGACGGCTGGAAAGCTGGATGTGGCAGTAGAGAAGACCCCGTATGCCATTACCGTAGTGAATGAAGAATTCATCAAGGATACCGGGGCCAAGAACATTCAGGATGCCCTGGTTTATTCTTCCGGCGTTTATTCTGGCGCGTTCGGGTTTGATACCCGTGGTGACTTTGTGAAAGTGCGTGGTCTCGACGCTTCCTTCTACAAGGATGGGCTGCGCTCCCTGTACGGCAGCTACAACAGCGTGCGTCCGAACATTTATGCACTGGAGCAAGTGGAAGTCCTGAAAGGACCGTCTTCTGTTTTGTATGGGCAAGCGGAGTTGGGGGGGATTGTGAATACGGTCTCCAAGCTGCCAAAGGCCCAGCAGCAGGGCGAAATCTGGGCTCAGGTGGGCTCCTATGACCGAAAGCAATTGGCGGCAGACGTCACCGGGCCCATGTCAGAAGATGGCAAGTTGCTGTACCGGATGGTGGCGCTGAAACGGGAGAGCGGCACCCAGGTTGATTACGTGGATGATAATGGTTTCCTGTTTGCGCCTTCCTTTACCTGGCTGCCCACTGACAACACAACCATCTCCTTGCTCATCAATACCCAGGAAAACAACGGCGGGATCTCTGCCCAATTCCTGCCCGCAGAGGGGACGCTATTACCGGGCGTCAAAGGGGATATTCCAGTGAGCACCTTTGTGGGTGAGCCAAGCTGGGACCGTTATGATCGCAGGCTGAATGAAGCGACCCTGTTTGTAGATCAACGCCTGAATGACCATTGGAACATGGCACTGACCGCCCGCCATTCCAGTTCTGAGACCGAAACCCGTGAACACTGGGCGGCTATCGGGGCCGGGGTTGCCAGTGATGGGACAACGAATCGGACCATACACATGGCGGACCGGGAAACCAGTATCAGCAACTTTGATGCTCGCATGGAAGGCAACTTCGGTTTTGCCGGCACTTACCACAATCTCGCGATTGGGGTGGATTACCAGGATGCGCTCTGGGAAGAAGGTAACTATGAATCTACCCTAGGCTCGCCAATCAACATTTATGATCCTGTGTACGGCAACGTGGACTATAGTGCACTGACACCCGAAGACCGCAATGACAACGCCATTCGTCAAACCGGCGTGTACCTGATTGACCATATGGAGATTGGTAATGTGGTGGTATCCGGTGCTTTGCGCCACGACGAATCTACCAACAAGGTCTACGTGGTTAATGGCAACAATACTGAAAGCGATGACAGTGAAACCACCGGTCGTCTTGGCTTGATGTACCAGTTCGATTTCGGCCTCTCTCCCTATGTGAGTTATTCCGAAGCCTTTGTGCCGAATCTTGGTGTGAATTCGAATACGCAGTCCGGGTTGGAAGCCACTACTGGCGAGCAGCAAGAGGCCGGTTTCAAATACCTCAACGACTCGGGTGACCTTTCTGTCACTGCAGCCTATTTCTATATTGAAGAAACCAACCGTGTGGTACAGGGAAGCAGCCCCAACACCGTTGACCAGGTCGGCGCTAAATCCGAGGGTTGGGAAATGGAAGTGAAGAAGCGCCTGGGGAACCTTGAGCTGCTGGCCAGTTACACTGACCAGCGTGTGGTGGATGATCAATCTGGTGAGCGCCTGCCGTACCTTGCCGACCGCCTGGCGTCTGCCTGGGGCAAGTACGAACTGGAAAATGGTCTGCGCTTTGGTGCCGGTGTGCGTTATGTCGGTGACAATGTGGGCTTTGACTATGTGGGGTCAACGGATGGTGTTGGTGCGAATCCGAAGGTGCCCTCTGTCACTCTTTACGACGCGATGCTTGGTTACGCTGTCAGCGATTGGGACTTCAGCCTTAACGTGCGCAACCTGACTGACAAGGAATACGTTTCCTGGTGTCGTGGCCAGTTGGGTCCCACCGTGTTTGATTGCGGTTATGGTGAAACCCGTAGTGTTACCGCTGATGCTCGCTACCGCTTCTGATCAGAGCGTGAACATAAAAAAACCGGCGCTTGCGCCGGTTTTTTTGTGTCTGCTTATCGGCTTTCTTCAGCCCTGAAAAATCCAGGATTGCTGCACGATATCCAGTTGTTCCATTTCTTCCGCAGTGGGTGCGCGGGCATCGGCGATGGCCACGGCAGACACAGCAAGACCCAGTACCAGCATCAGGGTACGCATAATAGTTACTCCTCGGGCCAGAGACCCAATATAAGAACAGAATCAGCAAAAGCGCGAGGAGTGTAGCGGCACGGAAGAAAATGGCATTGGCCGGGCAGGCCAAGGGTGCCTGCCCGGCTGGTCAGTTTATGAGCAGGCGGTCAGCCTTTCAGTTTGATGGCAGCGGCCTTGGCGAAATAGGTAAGGATGCCATCGGCCCCAGCCCGCTTGAAGGCCAGCAGGGATTCCAGCATCACCTTGTCCTGGTCCAGCCAGCCGTTCTGGAAGGCGGCCATGTGCATGGCGTATTCGCCGCTCACCTGATAGGCGTATACGGGGACCTTGAATTCGTCCTTCACCCGGCGGACCACATCCAGGTAGGGCATGCCCGGTTTTACCATCACCACGTCGGCACCTTCCGCCAGGTCCAGGGCGATCTCGTGGAGCGCCTCGTCGGAATTGGCCGGGTCCATCTGGTAGGTGGTCTTGTCCGCCTTGCCCAGGTTGCCTGCGGAGCCGACGGCATCGCGGAAAGGACCGTAGTAGGCGCTGGCGTACTTGGCGGAGTAGGCCATGATGCGGGTGTGGATATGACCGTGATTTTCCAGCGCTTCCCGGATAGCGCCGATGCGACCGTCCATCATGTCCGATGGGGCGACCATGTCGGCGCCGGCGTCGGCATGGGACAGGGCCTGTTTGACCAGCGCATCCACGGTGACATCGTTGAGCACATAGCCGCTGTCATCAATGATGCCGTCCTGGCCATGGGTGGTGAACGGGTCCAGCGCGCCATCGGTGATAACCCCCATTTCCGGCACGGCCGCCTTGATGGCGCGCACGGCACGCTGGGCCAACCCATCCGGATTCCAGGCTTCGCGGCCGTCCAGGGTTTTCACGTCGGCCGGGGTGACCGGAAACAGGGCCATGGCGGGGATGCCCAGCTCGGCCAGTTCGCGGGCTTCTTCCACCAGCAAGTCGATACTTTTGCGTTCCACACCGGGCATGGAGGGCACAGCTTCGGTCTGGTTGCTGCCTTCCAGCACAAAGACCGGGTAGATCAGGTCGTCCACGGTGAGAGTGTGCTCGCGCATCAGCCGACGGGAGAAGTCATCGCGACGCATGCGGCGCATACGAGTGGCGGGCCAGGGTGCGCGGGAGACAGACATGGGGAGGAATCCTCTAGTAACATGGGGCCCGGTGCAGGTGCTGCAGTAAGTCTGCATCAGACTGAATGACGAGAGTTTAGCAAGAGCGGTAGACGATGGAAAAACAACCGGCCTTTCATCTGGCCTTTTTGGTAAGCGACCTGGAAGAGGCAGCCGATTTTTACTGTGGTGTCATTGGGGGTCGCCGTGGCCGTGATGCGGCCAACTGGATCGATATTGACCTGCATGGCCATCAGCTTTCCCTGCATAAGGGCGATAATCTGACGCCGATACAGGGCTACAGTGAGGTGGATGGCCATCCGGTGCCCATGCCGCATTTTGGCGTGGTGCTGGATTTTGCTACCTGGGAGCAACTGGTGGAGCGGATTTACGAGCACGACTGGCCGTTTCTGCTTAAACCCCGCGAACGGTTTGTGGGGCAGCCGGCAGAGCAGGGCACCTTTTTCGTTCAGGACCCCACGGGCAATACGCTGGAGTTCAAGGGGCTGCGCGAGCTGCACCGGATCTTCGAGGTATAACCCATGGGCCGCTGGCGACCAAAGGGCACTCCCGCCTCCAAGTACATCACCGTCGAGGGCTACCATAAGCTCAACGATGAGCTGCAGTACCTGTGGAAGGAAAAGCGTCCGGTTGTTACCCAGGCGGTGCAGGAAGCGGCAGCCCAGGGCGACCGCTCGGAAAACGCGGAATACATCTACGGCAAGAAACAGCTGCGGGAGATCGACCGGCGCGTGCGCTTTCTCAGCAAGCGTCTGGACGACATGACGGTGGTGGATCGGGTGCCGGAAGACCAGAGCCGGATCTTCTTTGGCGCCTGGGTGGAACTGGAAACCGAAGATGGCGGCACCGAAACCTATCGATTGGTGGGGCCGGATGAAACCGATGCGGGGCGCGGTTATATCAGTATTGATGCGCCGCTGGCACGAGCCTTGCTCAAGAAACAGGTGGATGATGAGGTGGCGGTGCGAACCCCGGCGGGAGAGCGTTGTCTGTTTATCAACCGCATCTGGTATGAGTGATGCAGCACGCGACTTGCTCCACGCAACACACTCCACGCGACACGTATAAAACACCGGTTTTTTAGCGTGTTGCGTCATTTTATTTATTTAGGGGAAAATCGATGAACGGCTCCAGTCGCATCTGGTTCTTTATCCGCAAGTCGTTGCTGGGTGGGCTGACTATTCTGTTGCCCATCTCCATCATCGTGTTCTTCTTTAAATGGATTTATCAGACGGTCACCGAGCTGATTGCGCCGTTTACGTCGGTGTTTATCAACGCCTTCGGGTTGCCCAAGTTCGTGGCGGACTGGTTGTCGGTGCTGGCGGTGCTGGTGCTGTGTTTTCTGGTGGGCACCCTGGTGGCCACGCGCCTGGGCAGTTGGGCCTGGCAGCAATGGGAAGAGCATGTCATGACGCGCCTGCCGGGTTACACCACGGTCCGTGAAGTGATTGCCCAGCTGATGGGGAGTAGCGCCGACAGCCCGTTCAGCCGCGGTGAAGTGGCACGAGTGTGGCTATATGGCCGGGAGACGGATGTGTCGGTGACCGCACTGGTCACGTCCCGCCACGCGGATGGCCATGTCACCGTTTTTGTACCCACTGGCCCCAATCCTACCAGTGGATTTATCTACCATCTGGATGCGTCCCTGGTGGAGCTGCACCCGGAAATCGGGGTGGAGAGCATGATGAAAACGGTGGTCTCCTGCGGGGCGGGTACGGCTGCGTTGTTCAGGGCCGACAAGCAGGGAGGCTGATCAGTCCCACTACTAAGCCGCTGTAGGCGTTCCCTTCCAGGGGACGAACCTCGCGCAGCGAGCCGACCGGAGGGAGACTTTTCTTTTGAGACCTGTCGAGCCCGGAAATGCCTTATCGCCCTTCGGTCGATTCCGTGCTACGCACGGTTCGTCCCCTGGAAGGGAACTCCTACAGGGGGGCGCCTACGCGCTCAATCTCACCTTTTGTTCCGCCAGCGCGCCTTTCATAAAGTCCCGCATGGCTTTCAGGTATAGCCCCTGATCCAGATGCAGCAGGTGGTTGCCCGGGAACCAGTGCACATCGCAGTTATTCCAGTGTTGGCGCAGCAGGTGGCTGTGCTTGGGTGGGGCGAAGCGGTCGCCGGCGCCGCCGATGATCATGCGCCCGCTTTGCGGCACCTGGCAGGGCCAGGTTAGCGGCGAATGCAGCGCGGTAATTTCGCGAAGGCCGGCGGTGTTGGTGTCGTAAACCCGGTTCAGCAGCTTTACCTGCTGGCTGATCGGGAACCAGCTTTTCATCAGGTCGATCACGCTCACCAGCGGCACATTGGGAATCGCAAAGGCCAGGTCCTTTTCCAGCGCGGCCAACAGCCCGGTGGTGTAACCCCCCAGAGAAATGCCAGTGGCGCCGATGGCCGGTGAGCCCTGCTCGCGCAGCATCTGCATGAACAGGCGCAGGTCATGAATGGCGTGGGCAAAGGTTTCGTTGAGCGTGGCCATGCCCTGGCTGAAAAATTCGGCGCCGCTGAATGGCGCGAAACGGCTCTTGCGCCGGCCGTGGAAGGGCAGGGTGTAAAGCAACACATCGAAGCCCTGTTTATAGAACCAGGGCAGTGCCAGCCAGCGGGTATTCAGCCAATACGGGTCGGCCACGAATCCGTGAATCATCACCAGAGTGGGGCGCGGGCCGTCGTGGTGGCGCCAGTGTTGCGCCCAGGCGGTGCCGTTGCGGGTGTGATTCAGGTAGCGATCTTTCAGGGCAGGATTTTTCGGTGTGAACGGCGACGCAAAATGCAGGGTATGGGCGTCGCCATCCTCGGGCTGAAAGTGGTAGCTGGAGACCGGGGTGCGTTTGATGTCCACCTGCGCGGTGGGCGGAGTGAAGAACGCATTGGGGTCGCCGGCCTCCAGAAAGGGCCGGTAGAAGTCCGCCAGTTCCCGTTCTTGACGCTGCCGGGCGGCGTTCAGGGTGGCGGGTAGCGACGCCGCGCCGGCCATGCACGCCAGACCAGTGCGGGCCAGGGTATCCACGGCGGCAGTACTGCTGATGCGCCAGCTGGTGTCACTGTCGGCGAGGAAGTGATCCGGCATGGCGTGAAAGTCGGACGGCAGTGTCTGCCACCAGGGCTGGCTGAGGGCGGGCAGGTCTTCGTTGCAGTAATCGTCCGGGTGTATACGGGGCAGTAATTCGCTCATGCCGCCTCCTTTGGGTGAACCCCAGTAAAGAATGTCGGGTGCGGGCCGGCAATGACCGAAATGCCCAACACTGAATGCCTGACGTAAAGCCCGCGTCTATGCGTCCTTGATAAAGGCGACAACCCGCTTCAGGTCTTTGTTCGCTTCCGGGAGGAACGGCACCATGATGGGCCACACATGGAATACGCCGGGGCGTTCAATCCATTCCACTCTAACGCCGGCCTGTTCGGCTGCGCGTCGTACCCGTTTGCCATCGGCGTACAGCACTTCATCGGTGCTGGCGGTAATGAGTAGCGGGCAGATGCCGGTGTAGTCGCCCAGGCAGGGGGATGCGTAAGGGTGGCTGCGGTCGTCCGGGTTGGGGATATAGATATCGATAACGGTGCGGATAATGTCGGCAGACAGCATGGCATCGCTGGGGTCCAGCGCATCCAGGATCTTGTCGTCCGGGAAGGCGTTGCTGCCGGGGGAAAAGGTCACGGCACAACGGGGTTGTTCCAGCCCCTTGTCGCGGATGTGCAGCAGGGTAGCCAGGGTCAGTCCGCCGCCGGCGGAGTCGCCGGCAATGACGATGTCCTGCGGTTTTTTGCCCAGGCTTAACAGATATTCGTAGGCTTCCATTACCCGGTTCACTGCGGCCGGGTAAGGGTGTTCAGGGGCGAACGGATACACCGGCAGGAATACCTCGGCGTTCAATTTTTTGGCCAGCCGCCCGGCCAGGTTGTGGTAGGTCTTGGTGATGCCACCGATATAGGCGCCGCCGTGAATGTACAGCACCGTCATCGAGGGTTGCTTTACGCTGATGCGGTCGCCGGTAAAGGCGGGCTGCTGCACGCGGCTGAGTGTCACGCCACGGGGCAGCAGGGTCAGCACGGGGGTGTCGTTGAAGACCTTGCGCAGGTGACGGACCAGTTGCTGTTCGTTAAGGCCGGAGCGCTTGATGGTGCGCCGGGTGACGGCTTTGATAAGGCGGGCCTGGAGGCTCATAGGACTGTCCGTGATTTTGTTGTTGTGCCGCCCAACCATAATCGGTCAGGCGGCATGTGGGCAGGGTTGATCGGGCCAGTCGGGGCTGGCCCGTAGGGGCGGGGCGGTTACTCGCCGGAGGCTTTGGCCAGCTCCGCGGGTGACGGCTGCTGCAGGCCGCCATCACCGGTGGCGCTCATGGCGGGGATGCCGCCGGCGCCGTAGTACTCGTCCTTGGTGAACACGTCCACTTCGATGGCCAGCAGGCAGGCCTCGGTGGCAGCATTCAGGGTGGCCAGTTCCGCATCGGAAATCACGCCCTGTTCAGCAGCCTGGGGAGCCATGGCTTCCACTTTGCCTTTGCCCAGTTTGCGAGCTTTCTGTGCGGCTCGAATCTTGGCGCGTACCGGCTCGGCTTCGGTGGTCAGGCGGAAGGCCTTGAGCAGGCGGCCGAGCCCTTCGTCGCTTTCTTCCGGCATGTAGTTGCCGCCGACCAGACGCTTGTACTGGTCGCCATAGCTTTGCAGGGCCAGTGCGGCCTGGTGGCTGAGCTGGTCATTGGGCAGCTTGGCCAGCGGGTTCAGACCCAGGCCAATACGGCCAACGGTTTTCAGAATCACGCCCACTGGGCCGCCAAAGTTCTCGTAGATGCCTTCGAAGGCCTGCTGGATCTGGGTCAGGCCGTATTCACCGGCGTATTGCACCAGCGCCAGGTCTTCCGCCTTGCGGCCTTCTGCTTCATAGCGACGCAGGGCGGAGGTGGTGATGTACAACCAGGCAACGACATCGGCATAACGGCCGGTCAGGTTGCCGCGGGCTTTCAGCTTGCCGCCCACGAAGAACATGGCCAGGTTGGTAAGCAGGCCGAAGCGGGTAGCGGCCCAGCCCAAGCGGCGGTAAATGCTCTTGGTCTTGGGCGCCACGTTGGGCACTTTCACGGTGAAGAAACCGCGGGTCACGCCGCGCACCAGGCTCATCACGAAGCCCAGCAGGAACTGGACCATCCAGCCGGTCAGGTTCTTGCGGAAGGCGCTCACATCATTGTCTTCCACTGCCTGCACCACGTTGTAGGCGTAGGGGTGGCAGCGGGTGGCGCCCTGACCGAAGATCATCAGGGTGCGGGTCATGATGTTGGCCCCTTCCACGGTGACGCTCACCGGGGCGGAATTGTAGAGGCGGCCCATGGTGTTGTTGGGGCCCTGCATGACGCCATAGCCGGCGGTCACGTCCATGGCATCGGTGCCGGTATCGCGGCCCATTTCGGTGGAGTAGGCCTTCATGATGGCGGAGGTCACCGGCGGCTGGATGCCTTTATCCACGGCGGAACAGCCAAACACGCGGGCGGCATCAAAGGCGTAGGTCATGCCCGCGGCCTTGCCGATTTTGTGCTCCACCCCTTCCATGCGACCCACCGGGATGCCGAACTGCTGGCGCACCATGGAATAAGCGCCGGCGATCATGGCGCCGTGGCGAATGCCGCAGATACCGGTGGCAGGGAGGGACACCATGCGTCCGCCAGCCAGGGCTTCCATCAGCATCTTCCAGCCCATGCCGGTGTACTCTTCGCCGCCCAGGACATTGCTGGCGGGAACGATCACGTCGCGGCCGACGATCGGGCCGTTGGGGAAATGTTCGCCGATAGGCTGGTGATGGTCGCCGATGTGCAGGCCGTCGAGACCTTTTTCCAGCAATACCACAGTGATGCCGGCATCTTCACCTTTACCCAGCAGGTTTTCCGGGTCGTGCAGACGTACCGCCAGGGAGATCAGATTGGAGACCGGCGCCAGGGTGATGTAGCGCTTGCGGAAGTTGAGCTTGAATTTGATCTCGCCGTCGCTGTCCTTGAACACTTCGCCTTCCGCCTTGATGGAGGCGGCGTCGGAACCGGCGGTGGGTTCGGTCAAACCAAAGCAGGGAATGAATTCGCCGTTGGCCAGTTTCGGCAGGTAATACTGCTTCTGTTCATCGGTGCCGTAGTGGCCCAGCAGCTCCGCCGCACCCAGTGAGTTGGGAATCACCACCATGGCGCTGAGCAGGCCGGAGTGGGAGCTGACCTTGGCCATGATGCAGGACTTGGCCTGGGTGGACATGGGGTTGCCGCCGTATTCCTTGGCGATCTGCATGCCGAAGAAACCGTTTTCGGCCATGAAGGTGAACAGTTCGTCTGGCAGTTTGCGGGTGCGCGACAGGGTGTAGCTGTCGGCCATTTTCAGCAACTCTTCCACCGGGCCATCGATATAGGCCTGCTCGTGTTCAGGCAGCTGGTCGTAGTTTTCCGCGAGGATTTTTTCAAAATCCACTTTGCCGCCGAAGAATTGGCCGTCGATCCAGACGTCACCGGCTTCCAGTGCCTGGCGCTCGGTGTCGGAAATTTGTGGCAGGATCTTGTTATCCCGCATCCAGTTCATCAGTAGGTTAAACATGTCGTCTTCCTGTGGGTTGGGTGTCGCGCCGGATGCCCGGCGCGATTAACGCGGGTTATTCGGTTTCCAGCACCATGGCGGCACCGATGCCGCCGGCGGCACAGGCGGTGGTCAGGGCCAGCCCGCCGCCGCGGTGTTGCAACTCGTGCAGTGCCTGGCTGATCACGCGGGCGCCGGTGGCGCCGAAGGGGTGGCCGTAGGCAATGGAGCCGCCGTTCACGTTGAGCTTGCTGCGGTCGACTTCGCCAAGGGCGGCGAGGCCGGTCTGGCTGCGCACATAGTCGTCATCGGCCAGCCCGCGCAGGTTGCAGGCCACCTGGCCGGCAAAGGCTTCGTGCATGTCCACCAGGGTCAGGTCGCTGAGCGCCAGCCCGGCCCGGGCCATGGCGGCGGGGGCGGCCAGCACCGGGCCCATGAGCAGGTCATCCTGGGGTGTGCGTGCCGCGAAGGCGTAGGAGCGGATATAGCCCAGCGGGGTGTAACCCAGGGCGGCAGCTTTCTTCTCGCTCATCATCAACAGGGCGCCGGCGCCGTCGGTGAGCGGGCTGCTGTTGCCAGCGGTGACCGAACCGGTCTCACGGTCGAACACCGGCTTGAGTTTGCTGTAGCCCTCGCGCTCGGACTGTTTGCGCACCAGGTTGTCGTCCTTGAGGGTGTTGCCGTTGGGGAGATGGGCGGTCATTACCTGACGGTCCAGACGGCCTTCGGCCCAGGCGCGGGCGGCGTTGCTGTGGGAAGCATGGGCCAGATCATCCTGCTCCTGACGGCTGACGCCCCACTTCTTCACCATTTTCTCGGTGCTCTCACCCATGGTTTCGCCCACCGAGTATTCGGTGATGGACGGCGCCTGGGGCAGCAGGTCGCGGGCCTTGAGCTGGCTGAGCAGTTTGATGCGCTCTTTCAGGGTTTTGGCAAAGCTCACATCGCGCAGCACCGCGCTCAGTTCCGATGACAGCGGCACCCGGGCGCTGCTGGTGGAATCGGTGCCACCGGCAATGGCCATGTCGGTGTAACCGGCAACGATGTTGTCGGCCACGCTGGCGGTGGTCTGGAAGCTGGTGGCACAGGCGCGGGTGATGGAGTAGGCATCTACCGTGTCCATGCCCAGCGCCAGGGCAATTTCGCGGGCAATGAAGGGGGCCTCGGGAATCATCACCGTCATCCCGAACACCAGCTGCTCGATCTCATGCTGGCTGAGATTGTTGCGCGCCATCAGCTCCTTGACGGCCATGGCGCCCAGATCAATGGCGTTCAGATCCCGGTAATGGGTGGCGATGCGGGCAAAGGGGGTGCGCAGGCCATCGACGATGGCGACGCGGCCGCCCCGGCCGGCCAGCTTCATTTTGCGAACAGGCATTGCAGACTCCTTGCAGGGTGCCGGTCACAGTGTAATTTTTCTTACACTTAATGTGACATTGGTTGGTGACAAAGTGAGTCGAGCCTAGAAGGGTCGGAGTAGTGAGTCAATTGCGCTGGAGACACTGTCCGACACGAGTGTAATATTGATTACACTTTGAGGTGTTTTGAATGTGACAAGGTGAGGGGAAGCAAACGAAATGGGAATGCAGCGCCACGCCGGGCCTTTTCCGGCAACCCGGCAGGACCCGGCTGTTCGCGAGCGTATCGAGTGGGCGGCAGTGCAGGTTTTCGCAGATTCGGAGTTCCACCATGTCACCTTGCAGCAGATCGCCCGGGCAGCGAGTTGCAGCCTGCAAACAATACGGCGATGACGGCCAGGGCAGCAAGGAGGCCTTGTTGAGTGCCTGCCTGCATCACGGGCTGGGGCAATTGGCTGAGCGGATGCTGGACCATCTCGCCGGCATCGATACCTTTCGCGACCGACTCAGCAAGGTGTTCTGGGTGGTGCTGGATTTCTTTGATCGCAACCCGCAAATGGGGCGGATGATGATCAACTCGGTGTACCCGGGACGCTGGGGGAGTGACAGCACGCCGGGCCAGCAGCGGCTCACCGAGCTGTTTCTCAGTGTGCTGCATGAAGGGCAGGACCAGGGCATTCTCAATGACCAGGTGGCGACCCCGATCCTGCTGGATTTTTTCTATGGGGTCTTGCTGCGTATTTCCCAGATGCACCTATTACGTGGCCGGCCGGGTCGCCTGGCAGACCAGCACGGTGTGCTGTTCGATATGCTGTGGCGTGCGATTACCGTTTGAGCGGCCGAACAGGCCAATCGCCGCGCAATTGCCGTGCTGGCGCTTGAGGTTTGTGTCGCCCTTTTCTATGTTGGTTCATTGGCAGTGACTTCCTCGCGGCACTGCACCACAAGAACAGGCCAGCACAAAGGGTACGCATATGCAGTCAGGCACGGTCGCCAGTAACGGAATCGAGCTTTTTTATGAGAGTCGTGGCCCGGAAAACGGGGAGCCTATCGTGTTCGTCATGGGGCTGTCGGCGCAGATGGTGTTCTGGCCGGATACGTTGCTGGATGCATTGGCGGACAAGGGGTATCGGGTCATTCGGTTTGATAACCGGGATGTGGGTAAATCCACCCGGATTCGCAAACCCATCAATCAGGGGCCGATAGCCGCGATCCTGCGCAGCATGGTGGGCCTGTCAGTGGAAAGCCCCTATACCCTGCACGATATGGTGGCCGATACGGTCGGCCTGCTGGATGCTCTGAACATTGAGCGGGCGCATTTTGTTGGGGCTTCCATGGGCGGGATGATCAGTCAGTTGATGGCAGGCACTCACCCGGAGCGGGTGCTGTCGCTTACCTCGATCATGTCCAGTAACAATAGCCCGCTGTTGCCCCCGCCGAAACCGGCGGCGCTGAAAACCCTGGTGGCGCCGCGGGTGAAAGTGGAAACAGAAGAGCAGTTCGTGGCGTTTGGTCTGGAGATGATGGCCAAGTTGGGCGGCACCTTGCCGCAGGGCCAGGATGAGCTGGCCGCCATGTATCGGGCGTCCTGGGCGCGAGGCATCAACCCGCGTGGCATCCGCAACCAGTTCCTGGCCATCATGGCCACCGGTTCGCTGACCAAAACCCTGAAAAAGATCCAGTGCCCAACCACGGTGATCCATGGCGGTGCTGACCCGTTGATTCGCCCCGCCGGCGGCAAGGCCTCTGCCCGTGCCATCCGTGGTGCCAAGCTGGCGATCATTCCCGGCATGGGCCACGATTTCCCTCCGTCGGTGATTGATCGTATTGGCGAGCTGATTGCGGAAACTGTCGGGCGCGCCAATTCAGTGGCGCAGACGGCGGTGGCTTGAGGGCAATTGACCGTTCGCGGGAGCGGGCTGTTGATGCTGAGATGAAAAAGGTCGCATCCGGAAATCGGGTGCGGCCTTTTTTGTGGGCAGCGGTGCGTCCTGGTGGGTCAGGCTCTGGACCAGGGGAAAGCGATGACGTCGTCGATCCTGCCGGTGCCCTGTTGTGCCATAAGCAGTCGCTCCATCCCCACGGCCACGCCGCTGCAGGCGGGCAGGCCGGCGTCCATGGCGTCCAGTAAAAAAGGGTCGGCGGCCATGGGGCTCAATCCATGCGCGTTACGCAGGGTATTGTCCTGTTCGAATCGCCGGCGCTGCTCTTTCGGGTCGGTGAGTTCCTGATAACCGTTGGCCAGCTCCAGGCCGCGGTAATAAATCTCGAAGCGGCGGGCGACGGTGGTGCCGTCTTCATCTTTACGGGTTTGCGCCAGGGCGGCGGCCCAGCCGGGGAAGTTGGTAACCACGGACAGTTGTTCGGCGGGGAGTGCGGCTTCCACCTCGGTGGCCATCAGGTAGTCCACCGCAGCGGTTTTGTCCAGGCCTTCGGGGGCGCCACAGGATTCGGCGTGGGTGATCAGGTCGGAATCATGGGCGGTGAGTGGGTCCAGGCCCGTGACGTCCCTGAACAGACCCCGGAAGCGGTAGGTCTTTGACTGAGCGCTCGGAAAGAGGGCGGCAAATAAGGCCAGACATTCCTGGATCAGATCATCCAGTGCAAACCCGGGCCGGTACCATTCCAGCATGGTGAATTCCGGGTTGTGCCGTCCCCCGGCCTCGCCATCCCGGAATGCCTTGCAGACCTGATAGATGGGCCCGCTACCGGCGGCCAGCAGTCGTTTCATGTGGTATTCGGGGGAGCTTTGCAGGTAGCCGTAACCGGGCACCGGGATGCACTGAATATGCAAGTCGCTGACGCCATAACGGGCCAGTTGCGGGGTGTCCACTTCCAGCACGTTGCGGTCATCAAAAAAGGCGCGCACTGTGCGTAGCAGCTCAGCGCGCGCCTTGATGGCCTCGAGAGAGGCGGTGGGTTGCCAGTCGCTCACGGCTACTGTTTGATGCGACCCACGTAATCGCCGGTCCGGGTGTCCACTTTGACGATTTCACCGGTCTGCACGAACAGGGGCACGCGCACCACTGCGCCGGTGCTCAGGGTGGCGGGTTTGCCGCCGGTGCCGGCGGTGTCGCCTTTCAGGCCCGGGTCGGTTTCGGTGATTTCCAGCTCAACGAAGTTCGGTGGGCTCACGGACAGTGGCTCACCGTTGTAGAGCGTGACCTCACAGATGTCTTCTTCCTTGAGCCACTGTTTGGCGTCGCCCACAGCCGTTTCGTCGGCCTGCTTCTGTTCGAAGGAGGTCTGGTCCATAAAGTGCCAGAATTCACCGTCGTTGAAGATGTACTGCATGGAAACGTCCATCACATCGGCGCCTTCCAGGGAGTCGCCGGACTTGAAGGTGCGCTCCCAGACCTTGCCGTTACGCAGGTTGCGCAGCTTTACGCGGCTGAATGCCTGGCCCTTGCCCGGCTTCACGAATTCGTTTTCGATGATGGAGCAGGGGTCGCCATCGAGCATCACTTTCAAGCCAGACTTGAATTCGCTGGTAGAATAGTTGGCCATAAAACACGTCCACAGGGTTGATGTATGCCGTTACAAAGGTTGATAGGGTCTGTTGATGCTTCATCTGCATCTCTGTTGTGCCTGCAAGCCCGCCAATCTAGGCGCAAGGAGAGATGTTTGGTTGCTTCAAATGAAGGACTTGTAACGACTTGTAACGACGAGTGGTGGGCTTGCAGGCACAACCCGCAGGGCTGGGCCCTTTTTTTCGCCCAGCCGTGTTGTCGGTCGCTGACATAAGAATGACTATGCTGCACTCCCTCCGCCTTGCCGGGCAAAAAAATGAACTCCAGCAGAGGCGCAGATGAAACATCAACAGACCCTCATGATAACGCAGGAAGCGGCCGGTTGGGAGTTGCCGGACTGGCAGCGCCAGCAGGCCGACCTGATTACCGACCCGGCGGAACTGTTTTCGCAGCTGGCACTGACCCCGCAGGACTTGCCCGCCAGTCTGGCGGCGGCTGGAGATTTCCCCTTGCGGGTGCCGCGTCGTTACGTGGACCTGATGGAGCGGGGCAATCCGGATGATCCGCTGTTGCGGCAGGTGCTCAGTGCGCCGGAGGAGCGCCAGGTGCATCAGGGGTACAGTGCGGACCCGCTGGATGAAGCGGACCACACGGCCGTTCCGGGCTTGTTGCACAAGTACCACGGCCGGGCGTTGTTGGTGGTCACTGGCGCCTGTGCGGTGCATTGCCGCTACTGCTTCCGGCGGCATTTTCCCTATCAGACGCACCTGAGCGGCAAGCGCTGGGAGCAGGCGCTGGAATGGCTGGCGGCACGCCCGGATATTCATGAGGTGATTCTCAGTGGCGGCGACCCGCTGACGTTGACCAATCGACGTCTTGAGCAGCTGCTGGATGCATTGGCGGCGATTCCGCACCTGCGCCGGCTGCGCATTCACAGCCGCACACCGGTGGTGATTCCCGAGCGACTGGATGCGGGTCTGAAAGCACTGTTGACCCGTGATCGCTGGCAAACCGTGCTGGTGTTGCATGCCAACCATCCCCGTGAAATCAGCCCGGCGCTGGTAGCGCGTTGCCGTGATTGGCGCAGTGCCGGTATGACTCTGCTAAACCAGAGTGTGCTGCTGGCCGGGGTAAATGACAGGGTGGATACACTGGCGGATTTGTCCGATGCCCTTTTTGACGCGGGAGTGCTGCCTTATTACCTGCACCAGCTGGACGCGGTGCAGGGGGCTGCCCATTTTGCCGTTCCCGATGTGATTGCCCGGGAGCTGCACGCGGACTTGCGTGCCCGCCTGCCCGGTTTTCTGGTGCCAAGGCTCACGCGGGAAGAGCCAGGAGAGCCCGCTAAAACGGTGCTAGCCGGTTAGCGGCGCAGACCGCAAGCCCTTTCTGGGGAATGTGGCACAGCGTTTACAGAATTGTAGCGGTATCGTAAAGTCGTGTGACACAGGACGCATTAAAAACAAGAACTAATACAAAATAACTAGGTAGCCTGGATGCCGCCAAGATAAGGATTATCTTCATGGAGCAACCAGCCCAGACGGTGCGATTGAAACTGCCCGAGCAGGATCTGCCGCACCTGACACTTGGCGCTGATCAGCCGAAGAAGCTGGAGCAGTGGGTGGAGTCTCTCCCGATCATGAATATGGGAGAAACGGCCCGCCAGTTGTATCAGTTCATTCAGGAACTGAACCGGTTGCAGATTGATTCCAAACTCCGCTTTCAGTTACTGGAAGTTGTGCGCCCGTCTATTCTTCATGTCAGTGAATCCCTGCAGAAACACTATCTGAATCAGTCACTGGTGCTGCCGGAAAAGGCGCGCCGGGTGGCCAGTCTTGCCCAGGCGCTGCAGGGGCATCTGGCCAACGGCTACAAGTTGGTGGCGGTGCGCGGCATCCGCAAGGTTAAGGACAAGGCTGTTCGGCGTGCGGTGACAACGGCAATCCACCGGGCGGTGACGGCATTGGGCGATACCCTGCTGCGCTGCTATCAGCTCTATTTTCCCAGCCCCCGCCATTTATGGCTGGAGCTGCATCAGCTGTTCCTTCTGGCTGAATTACACGGCATTAGCGGTACGGCCGTTGAGGATGGCGATGGCGAAAGCAGCATCCAGTCCGCCTATGCCCGCTGCCTGTTACTGGCCACGGCGAAACCCAACCAGCTTCGTCAGCAGGAGCTGGCCGGTATCTACAAGGCGGCGTTCAGCTGGGCGTCCCTGATTGAAATCAGCACCGCCAGCGATGACGACGATCTGTTCGTCTTTGACCTGCAGGCGGACCGGCCTCCGATTTACCGAACCCACGCGTCCCAGGCATCGGAAAGCTGGCGCTATATTGATTCCTCCCGTCTGGTCGAGGCCATTACTGCCTGGATGCGTGCGCCCGGCGAGAGCCCCCTGCACGTGCCGAAAAGCCTGGATGAGAGTTTGCTGTCGCACCTGCAGCAAGTGTGGGGGGCGCTGACCGAGCGGGCATTCAAGCGGATGCCGGAAAGTGGCGAGATTGAGCTGTGCTTTGGCCTGGTGGGGGTGCATTACTTCCTGTCCGGCAAGGTGGCTTTCGAAACCATGGTGGAGCGGGGCAGCCTGTCTGTGCTGGGGGCCGAAGACGAGAACAATCCGTTCCTGGTGAACATCAAGAAGAGCAACCAGCAGAAGCAGCGCAGCGCTGACCCCTGGGCGACGGCCTATCAATCTGATTATGCCGGCGAGACCATTGAAATGGGCGCGCCGGGCAGCCAGCGCTCGGAAGCCGCTCTGCCGGTGAGCTATCACTGCCAGAAAGTCAACGCGAGCCCGGGCGGGTATTGCCTGTCGTGGCAGGGCAATACGCCGAGCCTGATGCGCACGGGGGAATTGCTGGCCCTGCGTGATCACCCCGATAGTCAGTGGTCCCTGGCGGTGGTGCGCTGGGTGACGCAATTACCCAACCACGGTGCCCGCTTCGGTGTGGAGTTGCTGGCGCCGGGTGGGCGCCCGGTGGCTGCACGGGCCCTGCGCAAGCAAGGGGTGGACAGTGATTTCATGCGCGGCGTGGTGTTGCCCGAGCTGGCCGCGGTGGGACAGCCGGCCACCCTGTTGTTGCCCACAGTGGGCTTCAATGAAGGGGTGAAGGTGGAGCTGGTGGAAGCCGGCGAGCCGCGCCGGGTGCAATTGTTGCGCCGCACCCAGGGGGCGTCCGGGTTCAGCCAGTATCCGTTTCGGGATATGGCCACGCCGGCACCGACCAAACCCCCGGAAGACGGGGACGATGATGCGCTGGATTCGATCTGGTCCAGCCTGTAACGGTTGATGACGCGTCGGAAAAATGTCATTTGCGATTCGCCGTTCACAGGCTGTTGCTGGACGGCCTGTTAAAATAACAATAAGTACCGTTGCGGCGAGGATGCCGCAAAACGTATGTGTCTCCATTTTGCCGTAACTTATCATTAGGCGTCTGCCAGCTGTGTATTGGCTGCAGGCCGGTGTTTTCGCCGCATTGCCTTTGATGGTTGCCAAGACAGGGTAGTCAGGCACAATGGTGGGCCGTAAGAAAAGTGCATGAGTCTTCGCCCCATGAGTTACGCCCTCGATAATTTACGTCTTCTGATCGCCCATGATTCCCAGGATGAGGCCGAGCAGCTGATGAACGCCCTGCGCAATGCCGGTCGTGCGACCCGTGCGCAACTGGCGCTGGGTGAGGATGATCTGTTGCGGGCATTGAAAGGTGGCGCCTGGGAGCTGATGTTGTGTCGCCCGACATTCGGCGACAGCAGCTTTGAAAGCGTCATGTCGCACCTCAATCGCCTCGGCAAGGCGATCCCGGTGATTCTTCTCGAAGACAATTTCACCCCCGATACCATCAAGGCTGGCATGTCGCTGGGCGCCCGGGGCGTCGTGCCCAACGATGACCGCGACCTGCTCTCCCTGATGGTCGACCGGGTCATCGAATTTCTGCGCTTGCGCAAGGAGCTGCAGCACTCCGAAATCGTCCGCCATGATGCAGAGAAGCGCCTCTCTCTGCTGATGGACCAGAGCCGTGACGCGATTGCCTATGTGCTGGATGGCATGCACATCCACGCCAATGACAACTACGTGGAAATGTTCGGCTACGAAAGCGCCGATGATCTGGCCGGGGTGCCGATCATGGATATGGTATCGGCTTCGGATCATGCCAAGCTGAAGCAGTTGCTGCGCAGCCGTGCGCAGGATGAAAGCCAGACCCACGAACTGGAATGCAAGGGCGTGAACACCGAGGGTGGCGAGTTCGATGCCACCTTCACCTTTTCGGCCAGCACCTACGATGGCGAAGCCTGCACCCAGATCGTGATCCGCGCTGCCGGCGTGGATGAAAGCGAAATGGCCGAGCGGCTTCAGGAGATGAGCCAGAAAGATCAGGTGACAGGGCTATTCAGCCGCAGCTGGTTCATGGACCGTGTGGACGAAAGTGTGGCCCAGGCCGCCAATGAGGGGCGCCTGTCCACCGTGCTGTATCTGCGTCTGGATGACTTTGAGCACCATCAGTCCGGCCTGGGGCTTGATGGTGCGGATGACATTCTGAAAAGCGTGGCCGAATGGCTGCGTGCCGAGGTGGGAGAGGCCCATCTGGCCAGGGTGGATGGCGAGGATTTTGCCGTTCTGCAGCCGGTAGCCGATATGGATGAGGCGGCCGAACTGGCAGAAACCCTGCGGGCCGGCATTGAAACCCTGATGCCGGAAGTGGCCGCCAAGACCGTGCACGTCACCGCCAGTGTGGGGGTGTCGTTTGTGCGCGAAGATGCCCGTAGCAGCCAGGAAACCCTCACCACCGCGTTGAAATGTTGCAACCAGGCCCAGCGGGAAAATGCCGGCAAGGGCAATGCGGTGAAAGTGCATGATCCCATGGATGATGTGGCTGCCGGGTCGTCTGAAGCGGTGGCCATGCAAGTTCGCCAGGCGCTGGAACAGGGTGCGTTCAGCTTGCGGTATCAGCCGTTGATGAGCCTGGAAGACGAAGCGGAGCATGCCTTTGAAGTGTTCGTGAACCTGCCCCAGAAACAAGGGGAGGCCATGGAGGCAAAAGAATTCATGTCGGTGGCGGCGGACCAGGGTCTGGTGGGCAAGATTGACCGCTGGGTGGTCCTCAATGCCATGCGCGCGGCAGCAGCCTTCAGTGAGCCGGTCAGCCTGGTGCTGAATCTCAATGGTGCGTCCCTGGCGGATCCGTCCTTGGCCGACTGGCTGGGCAAGGCCATGCGGGCTGCCAAGATGGACGGATCACGGGTCACCTTCCAGTTCAGTGAAGGTGATGCCGCCACCTACCTGAAGCAGGCCGGTGCCTTTGCCGAGAAGGTGAAAGCGCTGGGGTGTGGCATTTCCATCAGCCGTTTCGGCGGTGGGCTGGATCCGTTCAAGTTGTTCCAGCATATCCCGGCCACCATGGTGAAGTTCGAAGGCTCCTTCACCCAGGAGCTGTCCAAGGCCGAAGGCCGGGAGCGCCTCACGTCGATCATCAAGCAGGTGAAAGAAGGCAACCGCAAAACGGTGGTGGGCTTTGTGGAATCTGCGGCACAGATGCAGGCGCTATGGACCCTGGGAGGCGTGGATTATCTGCAGGGGTACTACCTGCAGGCACCGATGGACAAGCTGGAAATTCCGGACGCAGCGTAGTTTGTTAGTTCGCAGTTGACAGTTGACAGCGTCGCGTTTCAGATT
>NZ_DS989915.1:2876455-2881888 GCF_000155615.1 Alcanivorax sp. DG881
GAATCAGCCAGGCCGGCACATGAATCACCGGCTTGCCCAACAAGTCGCCCAGCGTATCAATGGACAGGGCGCCATCTCCGGCCAGATTGAAGCAACCGCTACGATCGTGATTGACTCCATGCTCGGTAATACCCACCACATCCTGATCCCAGATAAAAACAAACGGCGACGGCGAACCGGCCACGGCCAGCAACCGCTCCCCCTCGAAAAGACGGGTAATCAGGTTACGAGTGTCCGCGCCCAGCACGGTGCCGGGGCGCAGCACCAGCTGCTTCAGGGCGGGATACTTTTCCCGGTAATCCGCCAGCAAGTGTTGCACCTGGCGCTTGTGATCCGAATAGGGGAATTCCGGATTACCCCGCAAGGGGTCGCGGTCACCGGGCCAGGCCGGGTTATCGGCGTAATAACCATAAGCCGCTCCGGAACCGGCCTCTTGCGTTTTAAGGCTATGGCCGCGTTGATCGCGCAGCTGTCCACTATCAACTGCTCTTCAAAAGCTCCGCCTGATCCTTGTCCCGCACGCCGATGAGATAAAGAATGCCGTCCAGCCCCAGAGTGGAGATGGCTTGTTCGGCGTTCTGTTTGACCAGTGGTTTGGCGCGAAAGGCAATCCCAAGGCCGGCTTCGCCGAGCATGGGCAGGTCGTTGGCGCCGTCTCCTACGGCGATTACCTGTTCCAGGCTGATGCCTTCCTGGGTCGCAATGTCTTTCAGCAAGTCGGCCTTGCGCTGGCCGTTGACGATCTGGCCGACAACCCGGCCGGTGACCTGGCCATTCTCGATTTCCAGCTCGTTGGCATGGACATAATCGATCCCCAATAGCTGTTGCAGCCATTGCCCAAACCAGGTGAAGCCCCCGGAAAGAATGGCGGTGCGGTAGCCCAGGGCACGCAGGGTGGAGACCAGCCGTTCGGCGCCTTCGGTGAGCTGGATACGCTCGCGCACCCGTTCCAGTGCGCCTTCATCGAGCCCTTTCAGCAGGGCCACGCGGGCGCGGAAGCTTTCATTGAAATCCAGTTCCCCGCGCATGGCCTGCTCGGTAATGTCTGCCACTTGTTCGCCGACACCGGCTTCCGTGGCCAGCTCGTCGATGACTTCAGAGCGGATCAGGGTGGAATCCATATCGAAGACTACCAGGCGGCGGTTGCGGCGGTAGGCGCTGTCGCGCTGGAAGGCAATGTCCAGGTTGCGTTCGTTGGCAATGCTCAGGAAGGCGGCACGCATGGCCTCGCCATCGTCCGGCTCGCCCCGCACGGAAATCTCGATGCAGGCGCGGCTGTCCTGATTGAGCGCTTCGCCTTCCAGGTGCACGCGCCCGGACAGCCGGGCAATACTGTCGATATTGAGCCCGTTGTTGGCCACGGTGGTGGTCACATCGGCTAACTGTTCGGCGGTGATCTTGCGCGCCAGCAGGGTGATGATATGGCGGTCCTTGCCCTGGCCGGCCACCCACTCTTCGTAGCGGTCTTCATCGATGGGCCGGAAGCGCACATTGATGTTCAGCTTGTGGGCCTCGAACAGCAGATCCTTGAGAACCGAAGAGGATTCCGCATCCGGCGGCGTTTCTACCAGTATGCCCAGTGACAGGGTGTCGTGAATAACGGCCTGGCCGATATCCAGAACATTGAGCCGATAACGGGCAAGAATTCCCGTGAAGGCGGCGGTCAGGCCGGGCCGGTCATTACCAGATACCTGGATCAGGATGATCTCGCGCACGCGTGGGCTCCCAGTTGCAGAAGATAAAAAGTGCCAGAAGGTAAAAAAGCGTTAGATTGTCGGCGCCATCTTTGCCCCGAAACGGCGTAAGAGTAGCAGAAATGGCCGCTCGAGAGGCAGGTTCTTGTGCCTGGCGAGGTTCCCCAACGACAGGCGACTACGCCAATTGGGTCAAGTTCTGCCCGGCCGGGCACGGTATACTGCGCCGCAGTCTCAATGGTCAAGAATACGGAAAGCAAAGTTATGTCCCTGTGGGAACAATGGCGGCCATGGATCCGGCAGCAACGGAGCTTGCTGCGCGAGCTGATACTCATGCTGCTGGCCATGTTGGTGGTCGGTGTCTATTTCCTTGAGCACTTTTCCGCCGGCCTGGAACAGGAGCGCAAAGTGCAGCTACAGGCGCTGGCGCAGCAGACGGCTCGTCGTGTGGCGGAAGCCTTGGCCAGCGAGGATTCCATCAGCATCAATCTGATTGGCCGGGAAACCGTGCAGCTGAAACCGGTGGTGGGGATTCGCTTCGACGATACGGCCGGGGAGCAGGTCGGGGCAGCGGGGGAGAAGACGTCGCCCTTGCGTGTGACCGTGCCAGCGGCACTGCCGGATGGGGAGTTGGCGGGTACCCTGACTTTGCTGGGCGATAATACCTTGTCGCCACGTAAACAGATTGAAGCGGGGTTTGTGCTGGCGGTGCTGTGCCTGTTGTTGCTGCGGGTGGCAGCGGCGCTGATTCAGCAGCGCCTGCAACCGCCACAGGTTCTGGAGGAGCAGGATACACCTGCACCTGCGGCGCCGCCGGTGCCACCACAGAGCGATGCACCGTTTCCTCCCATCGCCCGGTCGCCCGTGCCGGATGGGGCGCAGCTGCAGGCTCAGTTGCGTCTCAGTATTGTCAATTTCGACCATATTCGTCAGCGTTATACGGATGATGCGCTGCAGGAGGTGCTGGCAGAGTATCAGCAGCTGCTGGAGCAGGTGGCGGCCCTTTATGATGGTCACCCGGGGCCGGCGATTGGCGAGCAGGCGGGGCTATATTTCTATCAGGGCCCGGCATCACGCGCCGCGTTCTCCGCCCTGTGCGCGGGGCTGCTGTTCCTGCGGGTGGTGCGTTTGCTGGCGCCACAGCGCAAGCAGGCCGGTAAGGTTTCACTGGAGTTCAAGGCGCTGGTCACCGCGGACGCGGATCAGGACGAAGCCTGGGCCCTGTGTGTGGCCGGGGTGCCAGGTCGACTCAATGTGCCGGATACCCAGCTGACCCTGGCCGAACTGGATGTGAAAGCGCTCTATCAACCGGAGAAGGCGCAGGTAGTGTGTGCCGGCGATCACCGGGTGCGTTTGCAGCCGGTGGAGCAGCTCGCCCATCGCTACCAGGCGTTGCTACGGACTCAGGCGGAGACTTTGCTGTCGGATGACGGGGGCAAGGTCGCGCCCAGCAAATAGTCGTGCATGGCCCGTTGCACATTGCGGTTCAGTTCGGGAATGCCGGTGTTCCCGAACAGTCGGTTGAATTCCAGAATGTAGGGGTGGCCATCCACCATGGCCACATCAAACCCGGCGTGATTGATATCCAGATACCGCGCCAACCCTTCCACCAGTGACACCGCGCTGTCGGGAACCGGCAGATCCGTGCGTACCCGGCCGCCCTGGCTCACGTTGTTAAGAAAGCCGGAGCCTTCCCGCCAGTAACTGGCTACCACGTTGTGGCCTACCACCACGATGCGCAGGTCGCGCACGATGGGCAGCAGTTTCTGCACATAGAGCACCGATTCCTGTGCGGCATAGTCCTGCAGCTGTTGCCGGTTTTCGATCAGGTAAACCCCCATGCCCTGGCTGGAGCGCACGGACTTGGCCACAAACGGAAAGCGCCATTGGTCCAGAATCTGGGCGATACCGTATTTGTCCGAGGCGGTGATCAGGGTGTCAGGCACATGGTCCGGGCAGGCGGTTTGCAGGGCGCGGGTCATTTCTACCTTGTCGTGACCCAGGTGGTAGCTGCACAGGCTGGGGAAAATGGGCCGCTTGAGCACATAGTGCAGGCTGTTGATCTGCCAGTAGCCGGGGAACAGCAGCCAGTCCGCCGCCGTGAGTTCGTCGCGGTGCTGGTGCATGTGTTCGGGCTTGATATAACGCACACCGGGGAGGCCGAGGGTGCGGAAAGGATCGAAGGTAATCAGTTTCACGGTAGGGTTTCCGATCAAGGTTCGCTTTTTTAATCGCCTTTGACCGGCCGGTCAAGCGTCTTTGTCGTTATTCGCCCTTGGCAGGCGGGGGTGCGCCCGCTAGCCTTGCCCGACTATAAATACGATTGGGAGAGCTGTCGTGACGATGCCGACACTGGAAAGTGATCTGGTTCTGGTGAACAACACCGAATCAGTGATGGAAATTACCCTGAACCGTCCGGACAAATTGAATGCGCTGACCAGCGCCATGTACCGGGATTTGGTCAAGCTGCTGGCAACTGCAGAGCAGAGTGATGATATTCACGTGGTGCTGTTCAGAGGGGAGGGCAAGTCCTTCAGTGCCGGTAACGACCTGGTGGATTTCCTGAATGCCAAGCCCGGTGAAGCGGGGGAGGCTGCCCATTTCATTCAGGCCATCCACGATTTCCCCAAGGTTGTCGTTGCGGCCGTGCAGGGCAACGCGGTTGGCGTGGGCACCACCATGTTGTTGCACATGGACCTGGTGGTCGCATCCGAGGATACCAAGCTGATCACGCCGTTTGTGGATCTGGGCGCCGTACCGGAAGCCGGTTCCGCCAAGCTGCTGCCGGCCTGGATCGGCTATCAGCGCGCGGCACGCATGCTGCTGCTCGGTGAGCCCATGTTGGCCGCAGAAGCGCTGGAAATCGGGCTGGTCGCCAAGGTGGTGAAGGGGGATGAGCTGGACGCGACAGCACGCAACATGGCGGCGACGCTGGCGAAGAAGCCGCCTCGTGCCTTGCAGGCGAGCAAGCGACTGATGCGTGAGTCCATCAACAAGCCGCTGCACCAGGTAGTGAAAGAAGATCTGGCGTTGTTCGGCGAAATGCTTCAGGGCGACGAAGCCAAGGCGGTGATTGCGGCCATGGTGAGTAAGAGCAAGGGCTAAAAGCAGTAACGAGTTTCGAGTGACGAGTCGCGAAGATCAAAAGCTGCAATCAGGAGCGTCTGAAACAGGTTTTAGCTTTTCGCGACTCGAAGCTAGTAACTCGCAGCTAAAGAATTCCCGCATCCAGTCCCGCCGCCAGATACATCCCCAGTTCCTCCACTTCGGCCTCGAAGTCGTCCTGCCATTCCCCTTTTAACACCTGTGGGTCCTGTACCCAGTTCCAGCGCAGGCCGGTGACAATGGTTTCCACTGCCCGGCGGGTGCCGGTGCCGTCATGGCCGGCACGGATGTACAGGGCGCAGGGCAGGCCCTGCTTCTCTTCCAGTACGGCGTAATAAGTGCGGTCAAAGAAGTCTTTCAGTGCGCCACTCATATAGCCCAGGTTTTCGGTGGTGCCGAGCAGAATGGCATCACAGTCCATCACGTCTTCCGGCCCTGCATCCAGCGGTGCCTTTACCGTGACCGAGACGTTTTCGATATCCTCATGCCCGGCGCCACGGGCGGCGGCCTCGCGGAGTTTTTGCGTATTCGGTGACGGAGCGTGGGCGACGATCAGCAGTTTTTTCATGGTCTCGCAATTCAACGCGGTCGATGGAGTCAGCATATCAGCTAAATACCCGGTTGCCGTAGGAGC
>NZ_DS989915.1:2881945-2890901 GCF_000155615.1 Alcanivorax sp. DG881
ACGTCTTTACCACAGAGGGAACAAAGACCACTGAGGAACGATAGATTTTTCTCTCTTTGCTCTGTGGTGAAACGGTTTCTGGTCCTGGTCTTTTATCGCGCAGCCAGCGACGCTCCTACGGCAAGGGGGAGGGTTACGCATCCACATAATTCAACGGCAGCGCCGCCGTATCCACCACCCGGCGCATCACAAAGCTGGAATGCACGCCGCTCACGCCCTCGATCCGGGTGACCTTGTTAAGCAGGAAGTGCTGGTAGCCGTCGATGTCAGGCACCACCACTTTCAGCAGATAATCGGCTTCCTGCCCGGTGACCAGATAGCACAGTTGCACCTCCGGGTAGCTGGCCACCTGTTCTTCGAAATTGGCAAAACGTTCCGGCGTGTGGCGGTCCATGCTGATCTGGATCATTACCGTCAGATCCAGCCCCAGCTTGCGGGCATCCAGCACCGTTTCCCGTTTCACGATGATGCCGGCGGCCTCCAGCTTCTGTACCCGGCGAGAACAGGGGGAGGGGGACAGGCCCACGGTCTCGGCCAGTTGCTGGTTGGTGAGGCCGCCATTGCCCTGCAGGGCTTCCAGAATGCGCAGGTCGGTGCGGTCCAGTTTTGCCAGTTCTGAGGTGCTCATACGGGTTTGATCTCGTTAAAGTCTAAAGTTGAGCAATATTATTGCTAATAAGGCCGAAATCGAGTGAAAAAAGCAAGCACATTGCCGGTGCAGAGCCGTAAAGTATCTCTCGTAGGGCGGTGACGCAGACGGCCACAAGCCGAATGCCTCTCTCTGTCGCTACCGGCACCGACCGGTGCCCTGATCGAGATCCAAGATCACGACATCATTGTTAGCCGCATCAAGCAGTATCCCTGGGAGAGCCGGTTAGTAATTCTGGGGGCAGTGTCTGCCCCTTTTTACTTTGAGGATTCGAGATGAGCTTTGATCACCGTAAATATCAGCCTTTTCCTGTTATCGACAAGCCCGACCGTCGCTGGCCGAACCAGCGAATCGAGAAAGCGCCCCTGTGGGCGGCGGTGGACCTGCGTGACGGCAACCAGGCGCTGATCAAGCCCATGTCCGTGGCGCAGAAGCGCCGTTTTTTCCAGATGCTGGTGGAGCTGGGCTTCAAGGAAATTGAAGTGGGTTTCCCGTCGGCCAGCCAGATTGATTTTGATTTTTGCCGGGCCTTGGTCGAGGAAGATCTGGTGCCCGACGATGTGCATATTCAAGTGCTCACCCAGGCTCGGGAAGAATTGATCGCGCGGACGTTTGAGTCCCTGAAAGGCGCCAAAAATGCAGTGGTGCATATCTACAACGCCACCTCGCCCACGTTCCGCGAGCAGGTGTTCAACGTGGACAAGGCCGGCTGCAAGGCCATTGCGGTACGCGCGGCTGAGTGGGTGCGCGATTGTGCGGCCAAACAGCCTGAGACCCACTGGAGCTTCCAGTATTCCCCGGAAACCTTCAGTGCCACGGAGACGGATTTCGCCATCGAAGTCATTGATGCGGTGAACGCCGTGTGGCGTCCGGATCAGGGGCAGCGGGTGATCATTAACTTGCCGGCCACGGTGGAAGTCAGCACCCCGAACGTCTTTGCAGATCAGGTAGAGCTGGTTAACGACAATATTCAGTACCGCGATGACGTGATTATCAGTGTCCACACCCACGACGACCGCGGTTGCGGTGTGGCCGCCGCGGAAATGGCGGTGATGGCAGGGGCGGATCGTGTCGAGGGCACCTTGCTGGGTAACGGCGAGCGCACCGGCAACATGGACCTGGTGACGGCGGGCATGAACCTGTACAGCCAGGGCATTGATCCGGAAATCGATTTCTCGCGCATGAAAGAGATTGTGGCGCTGGTGGAAGAGATCACCGATATCCAGACCCATCCGCGCCATCCCTATGCGGGTGATCTGGTATTCAGCGCTTTTTCCGGTAGCCACCAGGATGCCATTCGTAAATGCCTGGCTCGTTATCAGGAAGGGGATATCTGGACCGCAGCCTATCTGCCCATTGATCCGGCCGATGTGGGGCGGCGTTACGAGGAAGTGGTACGCATCAACTCCCAGTCCGGCAAGGGCGGGGTCGCTCACGTGCTGGAGCGGGATTTCGGCATCGACTTGCCGCGCTGGTTGCAGCAGGAGCTGGCCGGTGTCGTGCAGGGTGATGCTGAAGAAGACGGTGGCGAGATCACCAGCGAACGGGTGCATCGTCGTTTCAATAGTGACTATCTGAACGTGCCCATGGGTTGGGTGTTGCGCTCCTACGACTTGAACCGCAGTAATGAGCAGGTGCAGGCACAGATCAGCATCGGCGATGAAAGCCAGCCGGTGACGTTGTTGTCCGGTCGAGGGGATGGCGCCATGTCGGCCCTGGTGGATGCACTTAACCGGCGTATCGGTGGCGAGGTGAAAGTGGTGTCGTTCGATGAATATTCGTTGGGCGATAACACCGAAGCCAACGCCATGGCCTGTGTGCGCGTGCAGGTGGGTGACTCCACACAAAGCGCCGTGGCCACGGCGGCGGATACCACGGCTGCGGCCTTGCAGGCGATTCTGTCTGCGGTGGGCCGTGTGCAACAAGCTAATGAGCAGTTAGTGGCAAATAGTTAGCAAGCTGCCGCGTGGGTTGATTGGAAAGCGAAGAAGCCGCGCCCTGTCTGGGGTGCGGCTTCTTCGCCTTTGGTGGGATCGCATATGTCGGATTACGCCTTTCAGGCTAATCTGACCTACAAAATCTAGCCTTTCAAGTAGGTCGAATTAGGCCGAAGGCCGTAATCCGACATTAAGCGGGCGAGACGTTAGCCCAGGAAGACATTCAGGACGCGCCCTAACAAGGCTTTCGATGCGGTAAAGCGCTGCGGGTCGCCAAGCAGCGCTTGGCGGTCTTCCACCCAGCGGCCGGGTGTCAGGTCCTCCGGGCAGGCGTCGCACAGGGCCTCGGCATTCCCTTTTTCCAGTTCCAGATGAAATTGCAGGGCCAGCACGTTATCCCCGTAACGGAAGGCCTGGTTGCGACAGCCTTCGCTCTCCAGCAAATGCACGGCGCCATCGGGAACGGCAAAGCTGTCGCCATGCCAGTGCAGCACGGCGGGAGCGTTGACAAACAGCTTGCCGATGCTGTCGTTCTTGCCGGCGGGCGAGGGGTACACCGGGAACCAGCCGATTTCCTTTTCCGGGTTGGCGGTAACCGGGGCGCCCAGCACCCGGGCGATCAGTTGTGCGCCCAGGCAGATGCCGAGCACCTTCTTTCCCGCCGCGATGCTCTCGCGGATCAACACCTTTTCCGCGCTCATCCAGGGAAAGCGGTCGTCGTCATCGGCGCCCATGGGGCCGCCCATGACCACCAGTACATCAAAATCTGCCGGGGTGGGCAGCGCGTCACCGGCGAACAGCAGCGAGTGGCCGATGCTGATGTCCCGTTCCTGAAACCAGCTTTCCATGGCGCCCAGTTGTTCGAAGGGAACATGGGACAGGTAATGAACACGCATGGCGATTTCCCTTTTTTGCGGTTTGTTCAACCCGTGTCGCGCTACAGGTAGATGGCCTGGAAACTGGCCACCGCCTCGTCATCTTTATCAAACAGGGTAAGCAGCTCGCCGTCGATACGGAAGTGGTCACTGGCCTTGAGTGCGTCAAGGTAGCGGCCTTCGATGGTGCTGGTCGGGCAGGCTTTGCGGGTGCTGGCCAGATCAGACAGCGCCAGCTGCTGGTCGTCGCGCTGGTAGCCGCCGTTCAGGCTGTTGCAGCTGCCGTGGCCTTTGATCTTGCCGTCATCGTTGAAGGTGAGGAACGGCACCTGTGTCGCGCTACCCAGAATGATGCGGTCCGGGCCCAGGTGGGTCAGCTGCCAGCGGGTGTGGGTCAGTTCGGCGGTGGGCAGTTGGCAGTTTTCCATGCCCGGTTCCAGGTTGAAGCTTTCCACGATAAGAGCGGTTTCGGTGCTGCCTTCCTGGCTGCCGGGCACCTTGCGTACCAGGCCGCTGACCGTGGCTACGCGGGGCTGTTGCGGGTAGCGAATGCCCTTGTCGTAGGCCGACAACAGGTCGTCGCTTTGTGGCCCGCGAATCAGCAGGCGCCGGTCGCTGTTGCACAGGGTGAAGGTGTCACGGTCCTGGCCGGGTTTGCCGCGGGTGATTGCGCCGCGCAGGGTTTCGCTGTCGGTCATCACTGCGGTGAGCGGCAGGGTGACATCGGCAAAGCCCTGCGGGTTGCGTTCCAGAGTGATCGCGTCGGATTGGTAGAAGAGCCCGCCATCAGCAAGAATCTGGCTGATGATCTGGTAGTCGTGGTCTGCCTTCAGATCGTCGGGGAGGTAGTACAACCGGAAGGGCAGAGTGGGGCTGTCTTGATCCAGACGGATCAGCCGTTTGGCAACGGGTTGTGCCCCTGCGGCATCGGGGTCGATCTGGCTGTTTAGCAGGGCGACGGTGAGTACCGCATTGTCGGGCAGCTCGCTGTCTTCTGGGCGCGTAACGGTGCCGCTGATATGGCCCACGGCCTGGTTGGCGCGCTGGTAGTCGCCATTGAACAGTGACGGAGCGGCTTCTTTGTTGGTGGACTCTGTTTCAGCTTCGGCTTCAGCGTCTGGCGCGGGCGCTTCGGGGTCGGCGGTCTCTGTCGTGTCGCTGCTCTGCGGGGCTGCTGGCGCGCGGGTCAGGGTGAGGGTGTCATCCTGTTGCAGGCCGGTGGCGTTGGCCTGGGTAACCCGTTGTTCGCGGTTATCCAGGTAGTCGAACGTGAGGGTGTCGTCCTGCTGTTCCCAGCGTAGCCCCTGCAGGCTGTTGTCCGTGGGCAGGTACAGGTCGCCATTGCTCTCCAGCACCAGCACGTGCTGGTCATTCTGCCAGACGCCGGCAATGCCATCGGTGCTGTCGCTGCCGGCAGGGGCGGGTTGGGGCTTGGTGTCACTGTTGTTGTCGCTACAGCCCAGCAGGGCAAGGCCGCTAAAACACAGGGCGGCAAAGGGGACGGCATACTGCTTCATTGCGTGTTTCCTTCGGGGGGCGCAGGGTCAGGCGGCGGGGGCAGGGTGACGGTTCCCGGGTCGGGAATGCGTACCAGCGCCATTTGCGCCTGAATCCATTGAGCCCGTTGTTGTACGTAGTCGGTGGGGCCTTTGAAATCGTAAAGATTGGGGCGGGGCAGCATGGCGGCCAGCTGCGCCGCCTGCAGGGGCGAGAGCTGCGCTGCGCTGACCTGAAAGTAATGCCGTGCGGCGGCTTCGGCGCCATAAATCTGGTGCCCCCACTGGGCCACATTCAGGTAGAGCTCCAGAATGCGACGTTTGCTCAGGCCGATTTCCAGCATCAGGGCGATCACTGCTTCCTGCGCTTTGCGGGTATAGGTGCGCTCGCCGGACAGGTACAGGTTTTTGGCCAGTTGCTGGGTAATGGTGGAGCCGCCGGCCACCGGCTTGCCCGCTTCTATATTGCGCTTCAGGGCATAGCGGATGCCTTCCCAGTCGAAGCCGGTGTGCCGGGTGAAATGGGCGTCTTCGGATATCAGTACGGCCCGCTTCAGGTAATCGCTGATCTGATCATAATCGCGCCAGTACTGCTGCACGTTGCCCTGCTCCTGGGCGCGGTGCATATAAGCGCTGTTGTCCGGGTTGTGGTGCTGCAGGCGTAACACCTGGCCCAGATACCAGAGCTGGGCCAGGGTCGCGGCCACAAACAGCAGGGCCAGACACTGTAACAGGCGTCGTCGGAACGTCATGATCGGCGCTGACCGGGGCCAGCTTTGCTTCTCCCTGGGGCTTCTGGGACACCCGGATGCGGTGGCAACCGGGAATCCCTGTAACAGGCCCCAATTGTCGGTGAAAGTTCCGGCTTTGTCAGGTGAAGCTGGCCAGGGAGGCGTGAGGCGTCCAAAAAGTGAACAGAGGGGCGGGAAAACGCAGGATAACAATCACAATAATGGACGAATGCCATGCAGGGTGTGCTGATTGGGGCTGTCACCGTCACCGTAGTGCTGTTGGCGGCGCTGTTTTTACGGTGTGTGTTGCGGCGTAATCGGGCGGAGCTGGCCCAGGTAAAAGACAGTGAAATCCGCTTTCGGCTGGCGATGAAGCATTCCTCTATTGGCATGGCGTTGCTGAGCCCCCGGGGAGAATGGCAGGCGGTGAATCACGCTCTGTGTGATCTGGCGGGTTATGACGAAGCGGGATTGCTGAGCACCTCCTTTCAGGATATTTCCCACCCGGATGACCTGCTCAAAAGCCGGGGGATGCTGGCTGACCTGTTGTCCGGCGACATTACCGGCTATTCACTGGAGCAACGTTTTATTACCCGCCGTGGCGACGACCTCTGGGTGCGTCTGTCGGTATCGGCGGTGCGTGTCGAGGGGCAGGTCAGCTACCTGATTGCCCAGGTGGAGAATATTCATGCCGCCAAATTGTCTGAGCAGGCGCTGCAGGAGAGCCGCCACCGGCTGCAAATGGCCCTGGAAGTGGGCGGGGTGGGTATCTGGCAGTACAGCCCTCAGAGTGACGTGCTGTTCTGGGATGAACGCATGTACGAGCTCTACGGCGTGCAGCCCGGGGCGCCTGGCGATGGGACCTTGCAGATCTGGCGTGACCAGGTGCATCCGGACGATTACACAGATATCAACGCGGCCTTCCAGCGCGTTATCGCGGGTGAGGAAGATCTGGACACGGAATTTCGGACTCTGCGGCCTGGTGGCGAAATCCGGCATATCCGCGTGCGGGCAGAAACCGTGGTGCGCTCTGACGGCGCGGAAACGCTGGTGGTGGGCACCAACTGGGATGTGACGGCAGAAAAGGGCATGCAGCAGTCCCTGGCCCATGAGAAAGAGCGCCTGCGCGTTACTCTCACCTCCATTGCCGATGGCGTGGTGGCCACGGATGAGATCGGCCGGGTGACCTTTATGAACCCGGTGGCCGAGTCGCTTACCGGCTGGCGCGAAGCGGAAGCGGAAGGGTTGCCGGTGGGCGATATTCTGATGCTCAGTGACGACAACGCCACGATGCCGATCCCCAACCCGATTAGTGTGGCCCTGAGCGGGGGCGATGTGTGCTTTCTGCGGGAAGGCAGCATGCTGCAAAGCCGCGACGGCAGCCGCTACGAAATTCAGGATTCCGCGGCGCCGCTTAAGTCGGCGGATGGCCAGGTGACCGGGGCGGTGATGGTGTTTCGGGATGTGACCTCCCGGCGGGCCATGCAGAAGAAGCTGCGCTACCACGCCACCCACGATGCCCTGACCGGCCTCACCAATCGCCGGGAATTTGAGAATACCTTGCAGGAATCCCTGGATGAGCCGGGGGCGGAGCACAGCATGCTGTGCTTTATCGACCTGGATCGCTTCAAGGTGGTGAACGATACCGCCGGCCATGTGGCGGGCGATGCCCTGCTGCGCGAATGTGCCCGGGTGATCGGCCGGCAGGTGCGCGAGGGGGATGTGGTGGCTCGGCTGGGCGGTGACGAATTCGGGTTGTTGTTGCGCCATTGCCCGGCACAGCGGGCGATCCAGATTGCCGAACGGTTAATCGGTGCGCTGGGGGATATTCGCTTTGCCTGGAAGGAGTCGCTTTACGATATCGGCGCCAGCGCCGGGCTGGTGCAGCTGGACGCCAACGTGATCACCGTGGAAGAGGCCATGAGCAGGGCCGATGTGGCCTGCTATGCAGCGAAGCATCGGGGTCGCAATCGGGTGTCGGTGTACACCCCCGACGACAGCGAAGCGTCCCGTCGTCATCTGGAATTGCAGATGGCGGCGGGGCTGCGTGAATCCCTGGAATCAAACCGTTTCCTGCTCTACGCCCAGGAGATTCGCCCCATTGATGCCAGCACGGAGCCGTCGCATTACGAGGTATTGCTGCGCCTGCGCGACCGCAATGGCGATATCCTCAATCCGGGCTCGTTCATTCCTGCGGCAGAACGCTACCAGATGATGCCGCACATCGACCGCTGGGTACTCACCCAGCTACTGGTGAGCCTCAGCGACGAGCTGGCCGCGCTGCCGCAACTGAACATCGCCATTAACCTGTCGGCGACCTCGCTGGATGATCCGACCTTTATGCCGTTTCTGGAGTCCCTGCTGAGCAAGACCTCGCTGTCACCGGAACGGCTCACGTTTGAAATCACCGAAACCACGGTGGTGAATCAGCTGTCATCGGCCAGTGATTTACTTGGACGTATTCGTGAGCAGGGTTGCAAGGTGGCACTGGACGATTTTGGCAGTGGGTTCAGCTCGTTCAGTTACCTCAAACACTTCCCGGTGGATTTCATCAAGATCGACGGCAGCTTTGTGCGCAACCTGCTGCACTCCAGCGTGGACCGCACCATTGTGGAATCCATCAATGAGGTGGCGCACCGGTTGGGCGTAAAAACCGTGGCCGAATACGTGGAAGAGCACGCGCTGATCGGGGTGCTGGAAGAGGCGGGGGTGGACTTTGTCCAGGGCTATGCCATTGGCCGGCCACAACCACTGAGCGCGCTATTTGAGCAGCAACACCGTGGTGTTGGCTCCCCGGATGGCGCAGAGGTTGTGGCGCGCAGCCGGTGATGCCGGGGCGGCTGCCGCTGCCATGATCAGGGAGAACTCTTGCCCGGTGTGGTCAGGTCGCTGCTCGGCTTCCAGCGGTCCAGTTCGCGGGTCATGGACGGTTGCGTGGTGTTTTCCTGTAGCTCCAGCGCCCGCTTCTGCAGGCGGCCCTCCGCGTTTTTCGCGCTGCCAGTCCCGCCTTTTTTCAGGCCGGGCTGGGGCACGCTGGTAAGGCCGTCGTAATCCACCCCGTACTGGTAATCCTCCTCGTAGACGTCATCCCCGCGAATGTAGTCGTAATCACTGCCATACGCCGGGGCGGCAGCGCCCGCCGCGATCATCACCCAGCCCGCGGTCAGTGCCAGCTGGCGCCATCCTGTGCGTTCCATAAAGGCCTCCTGCTCTGTGTGTCTTCACATGGGACAGGGCGGCAGCGGTGGGGTTCCTGATTCCAGGCGCT
>NZ_DS989915.1:2890921-2975925 GCF_000155615.1 Alcanivorax sp. DG881
CAGGGCGAATTTGTAGAGATCTCTGATGCCGACGTAAAAGGCAAGTGGGCGATCTTCTTCTTCTATCCCGCCGACTTCACTTTTGTTTGCCCCACCGAACTGGGCGACGTGGCTGACAAGTACGAAGAGCTGCAGAACATGGGCGTGGAAGTGTTCTCCGTATCCACCGATACCCACTTCACCCACAAGGCATGGCACGACACCTCCGACACCATCGGGAAGATCAACTACTACATGGTTGGCGACCAGACCGGCACCATCACCAACAACTTCCAGGTGATGCGTGAAGGCCAGGGCCTAGCAGACCGCGCTACCTTCCTGATCGATCCGGATGGCGTGATCCAGGCCATGGAAATCACTGCCGAAGGTATCGGCCGTGATGCCGACGATCTGCTGCGCAAGGTGAAAGCCGCCCAGTACGTTCGCAACAATCCTGGCGAAGTGTGCCCGGCAAAATGGAAAGAAGGCGAAGCCACTCTGGCCCCGTCTCTGGACCTGGTCGGCAAGATCTAAATCTGCCTCAGGTTACAACAGTCCGGCGGGATCGCCGGGCTGTTGTCCCCCCGAATTTTTGACGTCACTGAATACGCTTTTACGTTAAGGGAAGACTCATGCTCACGAATGAAATTTTGCAGGCTCTCAAGGGCTACGCCGCCAACATGCAGAAGAAAGTCACTTTCGTGCTGCAAGCAGGCACCCACGACAAGCGCGATGAACTGGTCAGCTTTCTTTCCGACATCGCTGGTGTCAGTGACAACCTGGCGTTCGAAGAACGCGATATGGGCGACACCTTGCGTAGCCCGATCAGTTTTCTGCTGGAAGCCGATGGAGAAGACACGGGTATCCGTTTCTCCGGTATTCCCGCAGGCCACGAATTCAATTCCCTGGTGCTGGCGTTTCTGCATGCATCCGGGACAGACATCAAGCTGGACGACAGCCTCCAGCGCATGGTCGCCAATGCCAAAGGCGACATGCATTTCGAAGTGTTTATCAGCCTGAGCTGTCACAACTGCCCGGACGTGGTCCAGGCCTTGAACCAGTTCGCCTTGTTGAACCCGAACATTCGCGCGGAAATGATTGATGGCGGCCTGTTTCAGGACGTGGTCAACGAGCGCGACATTCAGGGGGTGCCCAGCGTCTACCTGAATGGTGAGCTGTTCGCCAACGGCAAGGTGACCGCAGCCGAGTTGATCGACAAGCTGCTCGAACATGACCCGAGCATTGCCCAGGCGGGCGCTGGCGAAAAAATGCCATTGCAGGACGTGACCGTGATCGGTGGTGGGCCTGCCGGTGTGGCGTCTGCCATCTACAGTGCCCGCAAGGGGCTGAAAGTGACCCTGATCGCCGACCGTATCGGTGGCCAGGTGAAAGACACCATGGATATCGAAAACCTGATCTCCGTGAAGAAAACCACTGGCCCGGAATTGTCCGGTGCGCTGCAGGCGCACATGAACGATTACGAGGTGACGGTGAAAGAGCACCTGAAAGTCGCCCGTGTGGAAAAGGGGGATATCAAGACAGTGGTGCTGTCTTCCGGTGAAGAAATTGATACCAAGACCGTGATCGTGGCCACCGGTGCCAAATGGCGCGAGCTGGGTGTGCCCGGTGAGAAAGAAAACATCGGTAATGGTGTGGCCTACTGCCCGCACTGCGATGGCCCCTTCTTCAAGGGCAAGGATGTGGCGGTGATCGGTGGCGGTAACTCCGGCATTGAAGCTGCACTGGACCTGGCCGGTATCGTTAAATCCGTGAACGTGTTCGAGTTCATGCCGGAGTTGAAAGCCGACAAGGTGCTGGTGGACAAGGCGGAGAGTAAAGCCAATGTCACCATCCACAGAAACGTGGCGACCAAACAGATCACTGCCAGCAATGGCAAGGTGGATGCCATCGAGTACGTGGACCGCGAGACAGAGCAAGTGCATACCCTGCCGTTGCACGGTGTGTTCGTTCAGATCGGTCTGGTGCCCAACAGCGATTTTCTGGAGGGTGTGGTCGAGCGTAGCCGGTTTGGTGAAATCGAAATCAACGAGAAGTGCCAGACCTCAGAGGAAGGCATTTACGCCGCCGGTGACGTGACCACGGTGCCGTACAAGCAGATTGTCATCAGCATGGGTGAAGGTTCCAAGGCTTCCCTGGCGGCCTTTGAATACCTGATGACCCAGGGCGACCGACTGGATGCCCTGTATGAAAGTGAAAGCAACACAGGCGAGCAGAAGGAATCTGCTGTCGCCTGACCCACTGGCGCTCACCAGTAGAAACGAAAAGCCACCGTTCGCGGTGGCTTTTTTGTTTCAAGCGGCGCCGCTCGCGCAACGGTTTTCGGCGTGTTGCTTGCGGCGTGAAGCATGATGCGTCTATTTATCAGACACAAAAAAACCGGCGCACCAGGAGGTTGACGCCGGCGAAACCGTAGGCAGAAAAAATTACGGGTTGGTGAGTAGCGTATAGGCACCGGAGCCACTCTGGGCCTGTACCTGCCAGCGGTAATACCCGCTGTTCACATTGGTATGGATCTCGGCTACACCACCTTGTGGGCTGGCGGTGGTTACGTTGTTCCAGCCGCAGAAGAACAGGAAGCAGCTTTGTGCTTGCAGGGTCACGGTGAAGCTGGCGCCCGCCGGGCTGTACAGCCAGGCGTCAATCTGCCCGCCGGAAAAGTTGAAACCGTTGGACGGCAGGATCGCAGAGCCACCGTTGTTCAGCTGGCCTTCATAGCGGGTGCAGTCCGGGCACGGGGAGGTGTCTGTTCCCACGCTCAGGGTCTGGTCGGTGCTGGCGGTCTGGTTGGCGGTGTCGGTAACGGTCAGGGTCACGGTGAAATCGCCATCCACCCCGTAGTCATGGCTGATCTGCTCGCCACTGGCCACATTGCCGTCGCCCAGAGTCCAGTCCCAGGCCGCTACGGCCACATCATCACTGGAGCCGCTGGCATCCAGCTCACAGACTGTGCCTTGGCAATCAGCGGTGAAGGCTGCGGTTGGCAGGCGGTCGATCCCGGAGCCGTCTTGCTGCGTGATCTGCAGTAACAGGTTAGGCGACTGGCTGCCCGGGTTGCTGATGGCGCCTGCTGTGGCGTCGTTTACCAGAGCCAGATTGACCGCGTCAGGCGTAGCGCTGGGGTTGGCGGCCAAATACAGCGCGGCCGCGCCGGCAGCATGCGGAGCAGCCATGGAGGTGCCATCAATGCTGGACGTCTGTGTATCGGATTGATACCAGGCCGAGGTGATGTCGCTGCCCGGTGCAAACAGGTCCACACAGGCGCCGTAGTTGGAAAAAGAGGAGCGCTGGTCCTGGCGAGTAGTCGCACCGACCGTCAGCGCTTCGGGCACCCGGTTAGGGGAGCCGTTACAGGCGTTGGTGTTGTCATTACCTGCAGCCACGACCATGGTCACGCCCGCTGTCACAGCGTTGGAAACGGCGGTATCCAGAGCGGTGGAAGTGAAGCCCCCGAGCGACATATTGGCGACGGCGGGTTTCTGGTGATTGCCGGCGACCCAGTCGATACCGGCGATAACGGCAGAGGTGCTACCGCTGCCGTTACAGTTAAGGACCCGTACTGGGATTACGTTGGCCTGTTTGGCCACACCATAGGTGCTGCCCGCTGCGGTGCCCGCTACGTGGGAGCCATGGCCGTTACAGTCTTCGTAATTGTCAGGGTCAACGCTGCCGCCGAACAGAAAGCCCAGCGCGCCGTCGGCGACAAAGTTACGTCCGGGCACTATACGACCGGTAAACTCCTGGTGGGTGGTGCGCACCCCGGTATCCACCACGTAGATGTTTACGTCGCGGCCGCCGTTGTTAGGGTATTGGAAGCTGTTATCCAGTGGCAGGGCCGGTTGATCGACGCGGTCCAGCCCCCAGGTGGCGTTATTCTGCACTGCCACCGTGGTGACGATGCGGTCCGGCTCAACAGAGATGACGCCGGGCAGAATGCCAAGCAAAGACGCCTGCAGGCTGGTCAGCCTGACGGTCATGCCCAACAAGGCGTTGTCATAGGTATAGAGCACCTCACCGCCACCAATGCCGGCCAGCAAGGTTTGAATGGCCGTGGTCAGGCTGTTAAGGCCCAGCTGTTCGGTGATGTTCGGAACCAGGGTGACAATATACTGGTTTTGGATGATGTCCCCGGCTACGGGGCTTTCGGTGTTGTCGTCGGCCCAGGCGGGAGATAAGACACTGCCCCCCAGGATAGTGGCCAGCACAGCGGCTTTGAATGTCGAACGCGGCATTGAGATACCCCCAGAATGTTTGGTTTGAAAACTAGGGAAACGCCGTGTATCTCTCCATGGGCAGGGTGTAGGTTTTTTGTTGCTATGAAAATGATTCAGGTGCGTGGAAGGCCCGTGCTCACTGGTGTGGGGTAAGAATGAGAACTGGTCGTGAAGATGCCCAGGAGGAGGCTTAAACCAGTCCGCTTAGCTGGGAAACGGTCTTCCAGACCAGCATCTGCATGCGCTGGGAGTTGATGGTTGGCTTCGCCAGGCAGGCAAACACCATATCTTTCACCGGCCAGATACTGATGCAGCCCTCCCGGCAGCGGATAAACACCTCCTCGCTATCCCCCAGTTTCAGCCCCTCCAGTACCCGGTCGCAGGCCTTTTTCATCTCAAAGAACAGTGCGCTCTGCTCATCAAAATCCAGCCCTTCACCAAAGTGCACCACCGGCATCCCGTCGCTGCTGATCAGAGAGACCAGAAGAATCTCGTCGGAGGAAGCGTGGAGGGATTCCAGGGGAGGGGTTAGGGTGGTGAGCTTCATTGTTGTTATCCGTTCGTGGGGCTTTGGTTCAGCTTAGGGGGCGGGCGAAGATGGGTCAAAAAGAAGCTGACAGGCGCTTGTCAGAAAGGGTTGAAGGCGCGGATTAGGGGCTTTACTTTTACTGGCTTTATGTACAGTATTCAGGGGAAGGAGGTCGCCATGATCAGTGAAAAGGATATTCCTGACTGGAACGATGAAAGCAAAGCCGGGCTTTTTGAGTGGTGGCATGAGATGGCGAATAGAGGGATGGCTTTTCATCCCGATGATTCTCCCTCAACCATTGTGTTCATCGAGAGCGGAGAGCCGATGTTTACTGCTGGCGCCTGTCGCAAGCTCGAAAGTATCCTTGTCCGGATGGAGCACCAACACGGGAACAGCATTTACGATGCCGGTTTTCAGGCGGTGTGGGAATGCCTGGCTACAAGTTGATCAAGGATGATCGAGTGCGCCTGCGAGAACCATCAATTTGGCCGACCAGCGGGTCTCTGTCTGATTTCGGCGTCATTTTCATCAAACTGCAGCCAGCGCACAGCGGTTTCTATTGTTTCCTTGATACCCAGCTTGTTTTTGCCCTTGAGGACGCATTCCCAGATGGTGAGCGTCTTCCATCCGAGTTTTCGGTATTCGACAAGGTTGGCCGCATCTCTCTTGCGAGTTTGTTCAATCTTCTGCTGCCAAAACTCCTGTCTGGTGCTGGGCCATTTAAATAGATGGCAATCATGGCCATGCCAAAAGCAGCCATTGATCTGGATTATTGCCTTGTATTTGGGGAAAACCAGGTCTGGTTTGCCGGGCAGGCGTTTTTCATGAAGTCGGTAGCGGAAGCCACGCCTGTGAAGCTCGGATCGTATGATGAGCTCTGGCTTTGTGTTCTGCCCCTTGATGTTGGACATCATTCTTGATCGGGTTTTGGGCGGCACAATATCAGCCATTGAGAGCTCTCTCTTGCTCAATGCTTAAAGATGCTTCGATGCTACATGCTTTTCAGGTATCCATGACTATGACTCGTTGATGCTGGGTCAAAAAGCATGCAAAATGCACAAAAAATTCCCGCCGGAGGGCTTGAAGTTGGGTAATGCAACCGTATATGAACAGCTGGAAGAGGCCCTTCGGGTCTATACACGTCGTGATTTAGCGCAAGCTCTGGAGATCAACGGGAGTACCTTGGGGCGTTGGTTAACCCGAGAAAACGAGCCCAAACCCTATGTGGCTGATCGCCTGACGCAGCTAATGCTGCCTTTTAATAGAGAGCCGGTAGCAGGGGATTTCAAGTTTGTGGATCTCTTCGCCGGAATCGGTGGCCTGCGTATGGCCTTTGAGTCTGCCGGAGGGCAGTGTGTCTTCACGAGTGAGTGGGACAGCTATGCTCAGCGTACTTACCTCGGTAATTTTGGTGATAGCCATCAGCTTAATGGCGATATTACAGAGGTGAATGCTGCTGATATCCCTGATCATGACGTTCTGCTTGCCGGGTTTCCTTGTCAGCCTTTTTCCATTGCTGGGGTATCCAAGAAAAATGCTTTAGGCCGTTCGCACGGTTTTGCGTGCGAGGCCCAAGGTACATTGTTTTTTGATGTCGCCAGGATCATTAAAGAAAAAAGGCCAAAGGCTTTCCTTTTGGAGAATGTGAAGAATTTAAAATCACACGATAAGGGAAACACTTTTAGGGTAATAATAGATACCTTGGAAAAAGAGTTGGGCTACCAGGTTCACGTTAAAGTGATTGATGGCCAGCATTTTGTGCCCCAGCACCGGGAACGAATTGCTATTGTTGGTTTTCGTGAGCCTATGCCATTTTCATGGGATGCCATGAAAATGGCAGGTAAGGGTGAGAAGAGGATGCGAGAGGTTTTGCACCGAGAAGACGGTTCTGAACCCTATCTTGAATGGGATGGCGACCGTTTCTTTGACCACGGAAAGGGTGAGGTGAACGAAAAGTACATTCTAACCCCGAAGCTTTGGAAATATCTGAAAGATTACAAGGCAAAACATCAGGCTAAAGGGAATGGTTTTGGGTTTGGCCTTGTCGGGCCTGATAGCGTTGCTCGTACCCTTTCTGCCAGATATTACAAGGATGGGTCGGAAATTCTTGTACAAAGAGGAAGGAAGAGACCGCGTCGGTTAACCCCTCGTGAATGTGCCAGATTGATGGGGTTTCCTGATGAATTCAGAATTCCTGTGTCTGATACCCGAGCATATAAGCAGTTTGGAAACTCTGTTGTGACGCTAGCTTTTCAGGAGGTGGCTCGGATCATGAGACCTTATATTGTCGAGCATGAATATTGGGCTTCTGAGCCTGATCTTCTGACAGTAAATTGAATAGAGGTGGGTGTTAAATTGTTTCTCTTCAGGTTTTGATGTCTCGCTAAAATCGCTCGCCCTTGTTTCAGAAAAGCACTTTCCGTCTGGACGGACTGTGCTATTAATGCGAGATTAAGTCCCTAAATTGACTGGCTTGCATTAAGGGACGGCATATGGGGTTGCTGTGGAGGTTTTTGCGCAATGAGGCGGAGGAAGATGAAGGGCTTGCTGATGCAGGTGTTGAGACGTTTAGAGATGCCCCCTTCGCAGGCCTCGCCCGCGAATGTGGCCAGAACAGTATCGATGCAGCACGACATTCCGGGCCGGATGGCAATGCTGAACGAGTAATCGTCCGCTTCTGGAAAGAAACCATATCGACAGAGTCTGTTCCTGATATAGCCGGATTCAGGGCAACGATTGAGGCCTGTCTGAGCCGAGCAAAGGACAGGGGGGATGATAAAGAAATTCAGTTCTTTGAGCGGGCCAAACGAATTGTCCGTGCCTCGGACATAGACCTGCTTCACGTGATTGATGAAGGAACCATGGGACTTATCGGCCCATGCGAACCTGGTACGCCCTATCACGCGCTGATCAAAGCTAAAGGCGTAAGCAAAAAAGGCGATGATACGTCCGGAGGCTCCTTCGGTATCGGAAAAAACGCGGCCTACGCAGTCTCAGCCCTGAGAAGCGTCTTTTATTCAACGGTGTATACGGACTCATCTGGTAGCAGTCAGTTTCTGGCGCAGGCCAAAGCTATTCTTGTTTCCCACAATAAAGGTCCGGGGCAGGAATACAGCGCGACAGGGTATTGGGGCGAGGCTGAAAACTATATGCCGGCCACGATTATGTCAGCGTTGCCCGAATGGCTGCAGAGGACTGAGCCGGGAACCACTGTGACAGCGCTAGGTTTTTTGTCAGAGGACGGGTGGGACTGGCGTATTGCTGAGTCACTGGTGCGAAATTTTTTCACGGCCGTCCACAACAGCAAAGTGGTTTTTGAGGTCGGGGATGGCCTTGTTATTGACCGGGACACCCTGCCAGCACTGTTTGTAAACGAAACGCTCCGTGAAGTTGCTTCTAGCCGTGGCTCTGATGAAGATCTAAAATTTAGTTATAACCTCTATCGTTGCCTGACTAGCCCGGAAAGCGCTCGCTATGAGGAGACCATTCAGGGGCTGGGAAGAGTAAGGCTATCAATTCTAATTGAGGACCGGCTCGAAAAGCAGGTTGGTCTAATTCGGAACGGAATGTTCATCACGTCCCGTTTCCGGCATTTCAAGGAGAAACTTGCCCGGTTTCCACTCCAAAAAGACTTCATTGCAGTTGTTGAGCCAATTGATGATAGTGCTTCCTCGCACATCAGGGCTCTGGAGAATCCGAGGCATGATGAGCTTTCTCCCGAACGGATTGAAGATCCTGAACTGAGTCGCTCCCTGAGGGAAGCTGTGAACAAAATGAATGCTTGGATCCGGGAGAGGATAAAAAGCCACACCACGCTCCCTCCGGATGACGAAGTTCAGCTGGATGACCTCAATAACTTTTTCGCGGCTCCGGAAGATAAAGCCGACAGAATACAGAATACAGGCACAAGCGAAAAAGATCCCACATCGATAAAAGTTGAAATGCGAAAGAAACCGGAGAGCTCGGGTGCATCAGCGTCTGGAGGGTCAGAAGGCGGAAGTGGCGGAAAGAAACCCGGGGGAAGCGGGGGGGCAACCAGCGGCCCAGGAACCGGTAAAGGAAAGGGTGGAGTAGCTGGGCCTCGAGGAGGACAGGTCCCGATTAAGGGATTACGTAATACAGTCAAAGGTGGCGACACCCGGTCCAGAAAGATTTTTTTTACACCGGAGAAATCGGGTACGGCACGACTGGATGTCATCGCCGCTGGTATTGCCGATGAAGAACGGCTGCCGGTTGTCGCGGCGCCGGGGCATACGGTAACCAAGGGTGCATGTGAGATTGAGCTGAAGGAAGGTGATCGGATAGCGATTTTGGTTGAACTGGCTGAACCATATGAAGGGCCAATTGAAATCTCGCTCAGCCTGAAAGAGGAGAATAACAATGAAGCTCAAGGCTGATACCCGCTTCCCTTACCCGGTGCTGGCCAGCTTTACGGATGACTATCCATCGGCAACATTCAGTTTGGACGTTGAGCCCGTCCGGGAAGTAACTGAAACCGGTGAAGTCGAGATTCGAGGCGAGCTCAGGCCCGGGGAGCGGTTTTTAGATCGTGTGCTCGCAGAAGGAAAGATGGCATGCGGATTGTACGTCACCTGCGAGCATACCTACTATTCGGAGTTTTTCCCGATCTCTCCCAGCAGCTGGAAGGTGTCCGTCAGCGGAGGGAATCTACGGGGCGTGGTTAAGCTCAGAGCTATCATCTATGTTGCTGTAGATACGCTATCGATGCCCGCAGGGTTAATTCATGAAGAGTTCGGGAAGCAGGATTTTCCGCTCAGAAAATACTCACTTGCTGGTGTAAGTGACGAGTTCGAATTTGATGCTGGCCTGGATAAGCTGGTTCCGATGGAGTCAGTCTTTCGTCTTGAATCGGCACGCAGTGTTGAGAATGGATTATTCAGGGTTGGTACGGATACTCAGGTCATTGTTATTCAGGTTCATCCAACGCTATACGAATCGTTGAATCTAGTTCGCAATAGCGGCCATGGGCGCCAGATACTGTTGTCCTCATTATACCTGCCATGTCTTATGGAGGTCCTTGATGTCGCTTCCAGAGAGAAGAGTGATCACCTCAGGTGGTACCGTGCAATTGAATCCCGTTGCCGTCAGGTAGGAGTGGAACTCGACGGAAAAGATCTCCTCAGAAAAGCACAGATGTTGCTCGACTGCCCGGTCGGCAAGGTGCATGAAGCGGTGGAGGCGCTGAGTTAATGAGCTTGAAGAAAGTACTTTATGTTGGTCAGGCGGTTGCTGATCATCTAATCGATTCGATTGATGAAAATGTCGAGCGATATTGCTCGGAAGGATTTCGGGATCTCGCAGAACAGGGTAACTGGGAGATTGCAACCAGCCTTACCTACGATCCCGGTCCCCTGAGAGAGCTTGACCCGGCCAGAACTGCTGAGGCGGAAATTAACAACTCAATACTGGTATGGCGGTCACTCAGTAGCTTAACCCCTTCTCTGGCAACGGAAAACAGAATCTGGATCCGGCTAACTCATCTTGAATGCCTTGGGTTCTGTCAGAAGCGCTGGCTTGAAGGAAAAACAGGGGAAGTTCTGGCTAAAGCGATTCGTGCTCACTTTTTTGCTGATACCCGGACGAGGTGGAGGGATGATAATGCTGTTTCGCGGCTCTGGTGGAACTACTGGATTGCTAAGCGACTAATGCCTGACGATCCTGAGAAGGCGCTGAGCATTATTTTTCGCTCGACTGACATGCGACTTAGCACCGTTGAACGCCCGGGGTTGTTTATCCGACCGGCAATTTCTGCCGGTATACTTCGGGCGTTTTCCCGGGATGAGTGGGTTCTTGCTCGTGAAGAGCACTGGCGCAAATTCATGACTGAATTGAATAAAGTTGGCGCTGGCAAGGTTTTCGAGGCGATGAAAGAAATGGAGGTAGACCAGTTGATGAGCAAATGCTTGGATCGTGCCAAGTTGGTATTAGCGTCCTGATTCGGTTTATAGGCGCCAGATTGTAGCTGTGTTCGGTTTCAGAATTTTCCGAGTGGAGATATTGCAGTGCTCGATTCAGTAAATGAGATCTTTGAGGGGGCGGCAGCGAAGTACTTGAGTGCTGTAGATGCCGATCCAGCTCGATCAAATCAACATGAGATCGGCGGGTTGCCCAGCGTGGGTTTTAAAAGCTATCTCGGGGCACCCGGAAAATCCGACAGGTACCACTTCCCTGCGCTAATGGCATACATCAAAGATGAGGAAGATGTCGAACTCTGCCAGGATATGGTGACTTGGTACGACGCACGCTGGAGAAACCCGAAACGCCCACCAGAGTATCGCCTTTACTATAAATCAAATCCTGTCACGGATTTGATCCAGCCGACAGATTTCTTGCTGGTAGCGAAGAAGCGTGACGGAAGTCTTCTCCTTCTTTTTTCCCCTGCCAGCTCATCCGTGGAATTTCAGCTGCGTCATCTTTTCGGTCTGTCGGGCGTCGACCAGAGCTTCACCTCTGCGTCCATGCCGTCACAGACCCTAATCCTTCCTATAAAGATGCTGCTGGAAGACCTTGGTGTCAGAGCATTCGACGTGAGTGAGGCTCAGAATGACCTCGATATGCTCTTGGCGAGATTTCCTGAAAAGTTTCCAAAAACAGCAGAATTTTCAGCAGTAGCTAGAGATGTGGCTGACTTTGATTGCATCGCAGATCCCGACAATGCTCTGATTGGCTGGATGGAGCGTGAGGAAGCGCTCTTCAGAGCGTACGAACGGCATGTGGTGTCTGAAAGGCTACGCTCCGGTTTCGGTGCTGCAGGAGACGATGTAGATGAGTTTATTGCATTCTCTCTGAGTGTTCAGAACCGCCGAAAATCACGGGTTGGTCACGCCTTTGAGAATCATCTGGGATTTGTTTTTCAGCAGAACAGGCTTCCATTTGAGAAGGGGGGTGGGGTGCGCGTAACAGAAAACAAGGCCAAGCCTGATTTTCTGTTTCCTGATTTCGGCGCCTACCACGACCCAGAATACCCTAAGGAAAAGATCTTTCTTCTCGGGGCCAAAACAACCTGTAAAGACCGCTGGAGGCAGGTTCTGTCTGAAGGTGACCTGCTGGACCGGAAATTCCTGGCCACACTAGAGGCTGGTATCAGTTCGTTTCAGACCGATGAAATGATAGCGAAGAATCTGCAGTTGGTCATCCCGGCGGCGATCCATGGAAGCTTTTCTGAAGCCCAGAAACGCTGGTTATACACCATGGCAGATTTTATTAAAGAGGTAAGGAAAGCAGCTCAATAAATAGTGGCCCTGGGCCTTAAGTGTTCGTATAAGGCTTGGAGGGGGCTTGCTCCGTGCCTGCTATCATTAAGATGATGGGAAGGCATAAAGAAAGTGCGCACAATCGAGGGTGCCTACTTTTCAGGTGCCTTTTATTGGCGAGGCGCCTGAAGCTCCTTCTTTTTGGCAATGCTAAGCAACTTCATCGACGCGCCGTTAGGTGCTTTTTCTCCCTGTTCCTACTGCCGAATCGTGGATGCACTGATGTCCAGGAATGCGGCAAATGCAGCCTGGCTGGCTTTTGTTTGTGTCCGGATAATTTTGATTTGTCCCAGTGTATATTTTTTACTTCAGGCAGGCAGAGTGCGTCGAATTCCCGCATGGAGCGGGCTTCGGGATCAGTCTTTCCCCGTGCGTCCGGTATTGGGTCAAGGGTCTTTCCTGGTTAACCAGCGAGGACTATCCCTTGCAGGCAAGTTATTCGCTGCGCTCAACCCTTCGGGGCCGCACTCCGTGCGTTATTCCGCTGCGCTACGTTCCTGCGGAAGTTTGATTCTTGGCGTCAGGCGTCAGGCGTCAGGCGTCAGGCGTCAGGCGTCAGTCAGCCGCCGCGCGGCACAAAAAAAGGGCCACCCCATCGGGGTGGCCCTTTTTATTTGCTACTTGCTGTTTGGTGGAGCCGGCGGGAATCGAACCCGCGTCCGTCAGCAATCCATCTGCAGATCTACATGCTTAGCCATATTTATTAATTTAAGCCTTCACAGCCCAATTGGCAGGACGTGAAGGCCGGGCCCCTAAGAGTTTTAACAGCGCCATCCGGGGCGGACTTTGCTGCGAGCCTGTGTTGCGATGCTCGCCGCTCTTCCCCACAGGCAGGGTCGATTGGCGATAAGCAGGGTTTAAGCTGCTAGTGCGTAAGAATCGTCGTTTGCGATTGCTTTAATGTGCCACAAATGATTTACGAGACTCGTGACCTTCTCGGCATGCACCACAGAATTCAGTACCGGCGTCGAATCCAGGTCGGCCCCTGTGATGGGTTCATTCTAAGGGATGGGGGTGGGGAAGTCGATTTCAATGTGCGGCCAGGGGATATGTCGGGCGACGGCGGAACTGACCATATATTGGTGGCGGGCGGCATGAAGGCTGTTCATTTTGTAATCAGAATGTGAAAAGTGTTACCTGAATACCCATTTCTTGTCCGACAATCCAACCTGATAACCTTGTGCTGTCATCTTTCGGGCGCACTATAGCGGTGTCATCACGGCAAAGTTACATCGGCCAGTGGTGAGGTTGAGCAAGCGATGTGCTGGCAGCCATAAGCGACCCAAGGGCATCGGGCTCAAATATTGTGTACCACACAATGGCTTTACAGCGAGCCTTGAGATTGACGTATCAAGAAGGCCGCTGATCAAAGCATTGTCGTTCATTGAAGGAGAAGGATGATGAACACGATCTTTCGGTCAGCAGGGCAAGTTTCCGAGAAGGCACTGTCGCCTTTGAAGGCTCAGCCGCTGCTCTACAGAGCGTTGCAATTGGTATTTGCGCTGGCTGCGTATGCAGCACGTATCTACTTGGTGAATATGGCGACTCCCGGAAGCACGTATTCCGGTGATTCTGTTCGCCGTTTACTTCCTGCCTGCGGTGCTTCGCGCCTGGCTGCAATTGTATTGGCAGCTGCGTGGCGATAGCCGTGCACAGGATGTAAATACTCGCCACACGGCGTAATCAAGACAGCCTGAGACAGTGCCCGGCGGCAGGGCGTGACGCCTCTTTACGGCGTCATCTCTGCCGCAGTATGCGCTGCTTCTGGCGATTCCAGTCGCGCTCTTTCTCAGTGGCGCGCTTGTCGAATTTCTGCTTGCCTTTGGCCAGTGCGATGTCGCACTTGGCGAACCCTTTCTTCCAGTACAGGCTTACCGGCACACAGGTGAAGCCGTCTTTCTGTACGCCGCCAAATACTCGCCCCAGCTCACGACGGTGCAGCAGCAGTTTGCGCGTGCGCGTCGGGTCCGGGTTCACGTGGGTGCTGGCGGTGTTGAGTGGCTCGAAACGGGCACCGAACAGGAAGGCCTCGCCGTTTTTCAGCAAGACGTAGGCTTCTGTCAGGTTACCTTTGCCGGCACGCAGGGATTTCACTTCCCAGCCTTCCAATACCAGGCCGGCTTCAAAGTGCTCTTCCAGATGATATTCGTGGCGTGCCTTGCGGTTTTGCGCAATGGTGGCCGACGGTGCGTTGGCTTTCTTGTTGGCTTTTCCCATAGGGCGGCGATTATAGAGCAAGGGGTGAGTGGCTGATAGCGGTTTGTCTGCTGTGGCTGTTGCGGGGGTGAGTGACTGCTTACCATCGTTTGCGCTGTTACTGGCCGTCACTTGAGCCGCCCTGCCAAAAAAAAGACAATACCGCCACGCGAACAAGAGTAATGGTGTTATGAAGCAAGAAAACAAGTCGGTCCATGGAGTATGGGGCAGCCGCTGGGTGTTTGTTCTGGCGGCAACCGGGTCGGCAGTGGGGCTGGGTAACATCTGGCGGTTCCCGTATATCACCGGGGAAAACGGGGGCGGTGCCTTTGTGCTGCTGTATCTGTTGTGTATTGCCGTGGTGGGCATTCCCATCATGGCTGCGGAGGTCATGCTGGGCCGCAAGGGTGGACTGAGCCCGATCAACACCATGCGCAAGCTTGCCGGCGAGAGCAAGGTCACCCAGCGCTGGGCGGGCATCGGGATTATGGGGGCGCTGTCCGCGTTTCTGATCCTGTCGTTTTATTCTGCCGTGGCCAGCTGGGCGTTGTATTACACCTGGGAGGCGGCCCGTGGCGTGTTTGAGGGCATCACGGCCACCCAGTCCGAGGCGCACTTTGACAGCATGTTGGCCGATCCCTGGCTAATGCTCGGTTTCCACTCCCTGTTCATGTTGCTCACCATGGTGGTGGTAGCTCGCGGGGTGAAGGGCGGGCTGGAAAAAGCCGTGCAGCTGCTGATGCCGCTGCTGTTTGTGCTGCTGCTGGTGCTGGTGGGGTACGCGGCGACGACGCCTGGCTTCAGCGAAGGCATGAATTTCCTGTTTGCGTTTGATTTCTCCAAGCTGACCGGCAAAGCCGTGCTGGTGGCTGTCGGGCAGGCGTTTTTCACCCTGAGCCTGGGGATGGGGGCGATCATGGCCTATGGGGCCTATATGCCCCGCGAAGTGACCGACCCGAAAACCGGCAAGAAGAAGCCGGTGTCGATTCTCTCTACCGTGGCCATTATTGCGGTGCTGGATACGCTGGTGGCGCTGGGTGCGGGCATGGCCATGTTTCCGCTGCTGTTTTCCGGGGGGCTGGAAGTGGGCCAGGGCCCGGGCATGATGTTCGTGACCCTGCCGCTGGCGTTCGGCAGTATCCCCGGTGGGGTGTTGTTCGGCACGCTGTTCTTCCTGCTGGTGGTGTGCGCCGCGTGGAGCTCGTCCATCAGCCTGGGTGAGCCGGTGGTGGCCTGGTTGGTGGAAAAGGGGCTGACCCGCGCCAAGGCCGCTATTGTGGTCGGGCTGGGGGCCTGGTTGCTGGGCGTGGGCTCGGTACTGTCCTTCAATGTCTGGAAGGACAATACGTTCCTGGCGGGAACCTTCTTCGACAATATGGAATTCCTGTCCACCACGGTGATGTTGCCGTTGGGTGGCCTGCTGATCGCCATCTTTGCGGGCTGGGTGATGAAGGAGACCCATGCGCGCAAGGAGCTGGGGATCAAGAACTTCAAGCTGTACCTGGTGTGGCGCGCGCTGGTGCGGATTTTCTCTCCGGCGGCGGTGGTTGCCTTGTTTGTGTATTCCATCTGGAGTGCGGTGGCGCCTGCCGATGAGGTGGCCCCTGTGCAGGAGCCGGAGCCGGTTGCGCCGGCGGCATCGCAAGCGCCGGGTGTGGAGGCCGAAACCGAAGTGCCTGCGCCGGTGGCGGAGCCGGCGGATGATTCAGAGGGTTATGAGGTGCCACCAGCACCGGCCGCTGTGGAGCCTGCACCGTGAGCGATGCCATGATTCACGTGGAAGTGACCTATGCGTTGCCGGAAAAGCAGCGTTTGATAGGCCTGGATGTGCCTGAGGGTACCACCATGCTGGAGGCCGCGCGGTTGTCAGGGATCGATGAGCAGTTTGCCGACCTGGAACTGGGCAAGGCGCCCATGGGGGTGTTCGGCAAGGTGGTGGCGAACCCGGCGGGGCATATACTAAAGGCGGGTGAACGGGTGGAGATCTACCGCCCGTTGACGGCCGATCCGAAGCTTAATCGCAAGAAACGAGCGAAAGAAAAAGCCTCTGCAGACAAGGGCTGAGAGGCTTTTTTGTGGCGTGGTCAGTCAGCCATGAAAGTGGTGCGTTTATTCGGCGTCATCCTTGCGATCCGCGGCTTTGCGCTGTAATTCCAGATCGTTGCGGCCGGACGTCTTGGCCTTGAAGTCGTCGATGACTTCGCCTTCGTAGCGGCTGTAGGCGCCGTTCTCGAAGTGGACGGAAATAGTCTGGCTAACGTTCTCACCCTTGCCGGGCCGGTAGGTCATTGGGTAGAGCCACAGGTCCGGAGTGAACGGGTCCACCAGGGTGGGGGCACCGAGAACATAGCGCACTTGCTCCGGCGACATGCCTGGCTGCAGTTCGCTGAGCATGTCTTCGGTGACGAAGTTGCCTTGCGGAATATCAATTCGATAGACGCCGGGGAAGCGCAGTGAGCTGCAGCCAGCGGTGGCCAGAAGAGATATCAGTGTCAGTGAAACAAGAATGCGGGGCATGATTTTCGACTTCGCTAAGTGTTCGGGCGATAATACAGACTTGGGAACCTATGACAAACTCCGGTCTGGCTGTCTGGACCTGTTCCATAGACAGCCAGCGGGGCGATGAGTTCGCCCTGGTGCCCCGGTGGTGCAGATTTCCCGCCCTTTTCAAAACCGCCATTGATTGGCAGATGGAGCATACGCATTGGATAATCAGGATCTCAGAAAAGCGGGCCTTAAAGTGACCCTGCCGCGGGTGAAAATCCTGCAGCAACTGGAAAAGTCTGAAGAGCGTCACTTGAGCGCGGAAGACATCTACAAGTCACTGATGGATTCCGGCGAGGATGTGGGGCTGGCCACGGTATATCGTGTGCTGACCCAGTTCGAGCAGGCGGGCATGGTGCTGCGTCATAACTTTGAAGGCGGCTCCGCCGTATTCGAGCTGGCCGATGAGGACCATCACGACCACATGGTGTGCATGGAAACCGGCCAGGTGGTGGAGTTCATGGATGACGTGATCGAGAAGCGCCAGCATGCCATTGCCGAGGAGCACGGTTACGAAATCGTGGATCACTCGCTGGTGTTGTACGTCAAGCCGAAGAAGAAGTAGTAACGCCTCACGCAGCACGCTTCATGTCGCACACGGGCGTGGTGCCTGTTGCGTGAAGCATGCTGCGTTTTTTGTCATGCAGCCTGGGCTTTGCTCAGCATCTCTTTGGCGTGATTGCGGGTGGATTCGGTGATTTCCACGCCACCCAGCATGCGCGCCAGCTCTTCCACTCTGGCGGTTTCGTCCAGCCCCTGAATGCGGGTGTGGGTGGTGTCGTCCCCCTGAATCTTGTGTACCTGCCAGTGCTGATGCCCCTGGCTGGCAACTTGTGGCTGGTGGGTAATGCACAGCACCTGGGCGTGCTGGCCCAGCTCGCGCAGTAGCCGGCCGACGATCTCGGCGACGCCGCCGCCCACGCCCACGTCCACTTCGTCGAAGACCAGGCTGGGTACAGTCAGGTTGCGCGCGCAGATGACCTGAATGGCCAGGCTGACCCGTGACAGTTCGCCACCGGACGCCACCTTGCCCAGCGGTTTGAGCGGTTGGCCCGGGTTGGCAGAAAACAGGAATTCCACCTCTTCCAGGCCGTCGGGCGTGGGGCTGCACTCACTGAGGCGCGCATCCAGCTGGGCCGCTTTCATGCCCAGGGCGGTGAGTTGTTTCTGGACTTGCTGGCTGAGGGTCTTGGCGGCGCTGCGGCGGGCCTTGCTGAGCTTGCGGGCGTTGTCCATGTAGTGTTGCTGGGCGCTGCTTTCCTGTTCGGCCAGGGCGTGCAGGTGGGCATCCACATTGCCCAGCGCGTCGGATTCGGCCAGCAGACTGCGATGGTGTTCCACCAGTTCTTCCGGGCGAATGCGGTGTTTGCGGGCCAGGGTGTAGCACTGGCTCAGGCGTTCTTCCACCTGGCTCAGACGGGCCGGGTCCAGATCCAGTTTTTCCAGATAATGACGCAGATCATCGGCGGCGGCTTCCACTTGCAGACGGGCGGATTCCACGGTGTCGGCAATGCTGCCCAGGCCGTCGTCGTTGTTGCGGGCGTCATCCAGCCAGTGGCTGACCTGGCTGAGGTGGTCGTTGCAGGTGCCGTCCTCGCCTTCATAAAGCGCGTTCAGGGATTGCTGGCAGACGCGGATCAGACTTTCTGCGTTGCCCAGCCGTTGCTGTTCCTGCTCTAGCTGTTCCAGCTCGCCGTCTTGCAGGGCGAGGGCATCGAGCTCCTCCAGCTGGAAGCGCAGCAGCTCTTCCTTTTCGTTCTGTTCGCGGGCCTGATTAAGGGCCTCGTCGTGGGCGCGGCGGGCTTTCTGCCAGTGGCGCCAATGCTCGCGCACGCTGTTGGCCAGGTCGCGGGCGTCGGCAAAGTTGTCCAGCAGCTGGCGGTGGGCGTCTTTTTTCAGCAGCGCCTGATGTTCGTGCTGGCTGTGGATGCTGATCAGGCGTTCGCCCAGCTCGCGGACTTCCGCCAGCGGGGTGGGGGTGCCGTTCACATAGGCCCGGGAGCGGCCGTCGGCACGCACGGTGCGGCGCAGCAGGCACTGTTCTTCATCGTCCAGTTCCCGTTCGGCAAGCCATTGGCGGGCGGCCAGGTTGTTGCTCACATCAAAGGTGGCCAGCACCTCGGCGCGATCGTGCCCGTGGCGAACGATGGAGGAGTCGGCGCGATCGCCGAGGGTGAGCCCAAGGGCGTCGATGATGACGGATTTGCCTGCCCCGGTTTCGCCGCTGATGACGGTGAGCCCGTTCTCGGGCTCCAGTTCCAGCTGGTCAACGGTGGCAAAATGACGAACGCTCAAGTGTGTCAGCATGGTGTTCCTCCGGAACAGGCAAAATCGTTGCTAAGCGGTGGTGCTCTGGGTCTGGATGACCTGGGTGCCGGCAAGGTGGTCGTGCAGGCAACGGCGATCGGACCGGAAAATCAGTAACGGGTCGAGAATCATGATCAGGTTGATGCCGGGCAGCTGGGCGAGCACGTGGAAAACAAAATAGCGCAGGCCATAGAGCTTGCCGGCGGGCACGTTGTCCTGCTCCATGCCGACGATGCGCATGTTGAGAATTATTTTGCCGATGGTTTGCTGGCGGTTGAACAGGAGCCAGCCCTGCAGGGCCAGGAAGATCAGTTCCCCGGCGATGAACAGGCCGATGCTGGTGGTCAGGTTGATGTCGCCGTTGCCCTGCATCAGGGCGTCCCAGATGCCGGTGAAATAGATGATCGGGCCGATCACCAGTAACTGCACCAGGCCATCGATGAGGGCGCCGAGCAGGCGGTACAGGCGGCTGGCCAGTTCCGGTGTGTCGGGCTTTGCCTGGCTCTGGATAGTGCTGTCCGGGGCCTGGTAGGGGTTGTGCGGGTTTTCGTCGGTCATGATGACATCCTTGTTACGATGACTGCTCTTATGGACAGTGTTGGTTAATGGTAGGGGATTCGCACGGAGAGTGTAAGCCCCTGCTCAATGAAACCCGGCCGCGCTTCTCTATATAATAGGGAGGTGATTTTCTGGTACATATACCCCCATGACAAAGCTGGATCTTAACGAACGTAAACAACGCCTGCTGATGACGCTGGTGGAGCGGCATATCCGTGATGGCCAGCCGGTGGGCTCGAAGACGCTGGCCAGTGGCAGCGGCCTGACGGTGAGCCCGGCCACGGTGCGCAATATCATGTCGGAGCTGGAGGAGCTGGGGGTGCTGAGCAGCCCGCACACCTCGGCGGGGCGTATTCCCACGGAGCTGGGTTATCGCCTGTACGTGGATTCGCTGCTGGCGACCAGTGTCATGGAGCGCCCGGATCACCGGCATCTGAAAAAAGAGCTGCGGCAGATGCTGGCGCCGGAGCAGTCCTCCCAGGAGTTGATCGCCCAGGCCTCAAAAACCCTGGCCGAGCTGACGCGCATGGCCGGGCTGGTGGCGGTGCCGCGCCGTGAGGTGTCAACGCTGCGGCAGGTGGAGTTCCTGCCGCTGTCGGGCAAGCGGGTGCTGGTGGTGCTGGTGATTAACCGCTCCGAGGTGCAGAACCGCATTATTCACACCGACCGGGATTACGATGAGGTGGAGTTGCGCCAGGCGGCCAATTACATCAATCACACCTATGCGGGTTGTGACCTGAACAGTATCTGCGATGGTTTGCTGAACACCATGAACGCCGACCGTCAGCAGATGGATGCCCTGATGCAGACGGCGATGGCGGTGGCGGACAAGGCCCTGCGCACCGAGCGGCCCGATTCCGATTATGTGGTCTCCGGGGAGTCCAACCTGATTCAGTCCGCCGAGGCGGAAAACCTGGGCCAGCTGCGAAACCTGTTCGATGCCTTCAATCACAAGCGCGATATCCTGCATCTGCTGGAGCGCTCCATGAAGGCCGACGGGGTACAGATTTTTATCGGTCGCGAATCCGGCTTCCAGCCGTTCGAGGATTACTCGCTGATTTCCGCGCCCTACAAGGCGGATAATGGCCCGGTGGGTGTGCTGGCGGTGGTTGGCCCCACCCGCATGGACTATGAAAAGGTCATCCCCACCGTGGATATCACCGCCAAGATCCTCTCGGCGGCGCTGACCCAGCTATAACCCGCTGTAGGAGTACCAGTTATTCGCTGCGCTCACCCCTTCGGGGCCGTCTTCGACGTTCCTGCGCTTCGCTTGGTGAGGCGCGAAAATGCCGCGTCGAGTTGCGAGAAGCGAGTGTCGAAAGGTAAAACCCTCGGTTGGCTCGTCTTCCCGGTTTTTGTGCTCTCTTGGCGCGGCCTCTTGCACCTCAGAAGCTGACCGGGGTATCCCGCGACGCTGTCAATTGCCCACTATCCACTGTCAACTGCCTTCCTCCCCCTTGAATCCCACCCGATAGTTCCCATATCTTTGCCGGCTTTCCTGAGTTAAGGCCCCGTTCGGGGATGTGGAGTGAGTAATGAGTGAGCAGGAAAAAGAACAGAAGGGCGCCGAGCCGGAGCTGGAAACGGTGGAAGAGCAGCAGGCTGCTGCAGACGCCGACGCTGAGCAGGCAGAGCCCACCACGGAAGAGAAGCTGGCTGAGGCGGATGCCGAGCTGGCCAAGGTGAAGAAGGCGCTGGCTGAGGCGGATGTGCGCGCCCAGGCAGAAGTCCAGAACGTGCGCAAGCGTGCCGAGCGGGATGTGCAGCATGCCCGCAAGTTTGCCCTGGAGAAGTTCGCCGGCGATCTGCTGAGTGTGGCGGACAACCTGGAGCGCGGCCTGGCGGCACTGGATGCCGAGGACGAGGCCCTGAAAGGCGCCCGTGAAGGTATCGAGCTAACGCTGAAATCCCTGCTGGACGCGTTTGCCCGCTACAACCTGGAGCAGATCGCTCCGGCAGACGAGCCGTTCAATCCTGAATTGCATGAAGCCATGACCATGGTGCCGGTCCCCAATGTGGACCCCAATACCGTGATCGAGGTGCTGGAGAAGGGCTACCAACTTAACGGCCGCCTGATTCGCCCGGCGCGGGTGGTGGTCAGCAAGGCCCCCTGATGATCAGGGCCGATGCCTGAGGCCGGTTGCGAACGCGGCTCTGGGCCCGGTTTTCAGCGTCAAGGCCGTTACAAAAGTGACGCACTCAAAATCAACAGGCTCCCTTGAAATGCCGGCAGCGACCGCCATATAGGAGCCAGACGAATTAACAATTCAACTGCCTGGGGCGCCGACAGGGTCCCGGCTGGTGTGAAGGAGATAGAACGACTATGGGTAAGATTATCGGTATCGACCTGGGTACGACCAACAGCTGTGTGGCCGTGCTGGAAGGTGACAAGACCAAGGTTATTGAAAACGCAGAAGGTGCGCGCACTACGCCGTCCATCATCGCCTACACCGACGACAAGGAAACCCTGGTCGGTCAATCTGCCAAGCGTCAGGCGGTGACCAACCCGGAAAACACACTGTACGCGGTGAAGCGTCTGATCGGCCGTCGTTTTGACGACAAGGTGGTTCAGAAGGACATCAAGATGGTGCCCTACAAGATCACCAAGGCTGACAATGGCGATGCCTGGGTGGAAGTGAAAGGCGAGAAAATGGCGCCGCCGCAAATTTCTGCGCAAGTGCTGAAGAAAATGAAGAAGACCGCGGAAGATTACCTGGGTGAGACCGTCACCGAGGCCGTTATCACCGTGCCGGCTTACTTCAACGATTCCCAGCGCCAGGCTACCAAGGATGCCGGTCGCATCGCTGGCCTGGACGTGAAGCGTATTATCAACGAGCCCACTGCGGCGGCCCTGGCCTATGGCCTGGACAAGAAGGGTGGTGATCGCACCATCGCCGTGTATGACTTGGGTGGCGGTACTTTCGATATCTCCATCATCGAAATTGCCGAAGTGGATGGCGAGCACCAGTTTGAAGTGCTGGCCACCAACGGTGACACCTTCCTGGGTGGTGAGGATTTCGACCTGGCACTGATCAACTTCCTGGCGGATCAGTTCAAGGCGGACTCCGGCATCGATCTGGGCGGCGACCCGCTGGCCATGCAGCGCCTGAAAGAAGCGGCCGAGAAAGCCAAGATTGAGCTGTCCTCTGCCGAGCAGACCGAAGTGAACCTGCCGTACATCACGGCAGACAGCACCGGTCCCAAGCACCTGGTGGTGAAAGTGACCCGCGCCAAGCTGGAATCCCTGGTGGGTGATCTGGTGAGCCGTTCACTGGAGCCGTGCAAAACCGCGCTGGCCGATGCGGGCGTGAAAACCGCCGATATCACCGACGTGATTCTGGTGGGCGGTCAGACCCGTATGCCGATGGTGCAGAAGAGCGTTACCGAGTTCTTCGGCAAAGAGCCGCGCAAGGACGTGAACCCGGATGAAGCGGTTGCCATGGGTGCAGCGATTCAGGGCGCGGTACTGAGCGGCGACGTGACCGACGTGCTGTTGCTGGACGTGACCCCGCTGACCCTGGGTATTGAAACCATGGGTGGCGTGATGACTCCGCTGATCGAGAAGAACACCACCATCCCGACCAATGCGTCGCAGGTGTTCTCCACCGCGGACGACAATCAGACCGCCGTGACCGTGCATGTGTTGCAGGGCGAACGTAAGCAAGCAGCGCAAAACAAGTCGCTGGGGCAGTTCAATCTGGAAGACATTCCGCCGGCACCGCGCGGCATGCCGCAGATCGAAGTGACCTTCGATATCGATGCCAACGGCATTTTGCATGTGGGCGCGAAAGACAAGGCCACTGGCAAAGAGCAGACCATCCAGATTAAAGCCTCCTCCGGCCTGTCCGACGAGGAAGTGGAACAGATGGTGCAGGACGCGGAAGCTCACGCGGACGAAGACAAGAAGTTCGAAGAGCTGGTGCAGACCCGCAACCAGGCGGACCACCTGGTGCATGCGACTCGCAAGACCCTCGAGGAAGCCGGCGACAAGGCGACCGACGAAGAGAAAGAGTCCATCACCAAGGCTGTGGACGAGCTGGAAGAAGCCGCCAAGGGCAGCGACAAGGATGATATCGAAGCCAAGATCAAGGCGCTGTCCGAAGTGTCCGCACCGCTGGCCGAGAAGATGTACGCCGAGCAGGCCCAGCAGGCTGAAGGTGCTGCCGGCGCCGAAGGCGGCGAGCAGCAGAAAGGCGATGACGTGGTCGATGCCGAGTTCGAAGAAGTCGACGACGACAAGAAGAAGTAAGTAACGCCTGAAGTCTGACGCCGGACGTTGGACGCGGATGCTCTTTGGCTTCTGCGTCTGGCCTCCGGCGTCGGGCGTCTGGCTAAGCCAAAGGCTTATCTATGTCCAAACGTGATTATTACGAAGTGCTGGGTGCGGCGAAGGATGCCAGCGCGCAGGATTTGAAGAAGGCTTATCGTCGCCTGGCGATGAAATACCATCCGGACCGTAATCCGGATGATGAAGAGGCGCTGGCCAAATTCAAGGAAGCAAAAGAAGCCTACGAAGTGCTGGCCGATGAGCAGAAGCGCGCGGCCTATGACCAGTTCGGCCATGCCGGCGTTAACGGTCAGGGTGGTGCCGGTGCTGGCGGCGGCTTCGGCGGCGGTGGTTTTGGTGACATCTTCGGCGATATCTTTGGCGACATCTTTGGTGGTGGCGGCGGCGGACGTCGTGGCCCTGCCCGCGGTGCAGACCTGCGTTATACGCTGGAGCTGACCCTGGAGCAGGCCGTGCGCGGCTGCGATGAAAAGATCCGTATCCCCACCTGGGATGGCTGTGATGTCTGTCATGGCACTGGTGCCAAAGAAGGCAGTCAACCGGTAGCGTGTACCACCTGTGGTGGCGTCGGTCAGGTGCGCATGCAGCAGGGGTTCTTTACCGTGCAGCAGGCGTGTCCCACCTGTAAGGGTGAAGGCAAGATCATCAAGGATCCCTGTGGTAACTGCGGTGGCCAGGGCCGGGTGCAGAACACCAAGACCCTGTCGGTGAAGATTCCGGCGGGCGTGGATACCGGTGACCGCATCCGTCTTGCCGGTGAAGGCGAGGCGGGCATGCACGGCGCGCCGTCCGGCGACTTGTATGTTCAGGTGGCCGTGCGTGAGCACGACATCTTCCAGCGCGATGGTGACAACCTGTTTTGCGAAGTGCCGATCAGTTTTGTCGATGCCTCGCTCGGTGGTGAGCTGGATGTGCCCACCCTGAATGGCAAGGTGAAGCTGAAAGTGCCGGCGGAAACCCAGAGCGGAAAAATCTTCCGTCTGCGTGGCAAAGGTGTGGCGCCGGTTCGTGGCGGTGCGCCGGGTGACCTGCTCTGCAAGGTGGTCATCGAGACCCCGGTGAAGCTGTCCGGTGAACAGAAAGAGTTGTTGCGCAAATTCCAGGAGTCTCTGGAGAGTGGCGGTAACCGCCACAACCCGCGCAAGAGCAGCTGGTTCGAAGGCGTTAAACGGTTTTTCGATACCAAGTAAGCGTTCTGGTCCGCTTAAAAAAGCCCGGCATGATGTCTCATGCCGGGCTTTTTTTTGGTTCTTCACGGATTAGAGTGAATAACTCGCTTTTCGCCGTCTGATGGGGTTATCGCGAATACCCGGCACTTTGCCAAACGCTCAACGCCGGATGCCTGACGTAAAACCCCATAGCCTGAGAGGTTGTCGTTCTTGTGGCATCTCCTTTAAGGGGTATTCAGGGGCATCATTCAGGCAATAATCGGGTAATGCATTCTGCGCAGAAAGCATGGCGGCCAAGGTTTTCAGGTTTTGAATTCAAGCGTCCGTCGTCCGGCATCCGGCGTTGAGCGTTTGGCAAAGTGAAGTATGTGCTCAGCCAATAGTATGAAATTTGATCGCCTTCGTTGCCGCTGAAAGCTTGCCTGCGATATTGTGCATAAAAACAACAATAATCAGAGGCAATTATGAATTCACGGCGACTGGCGTGTGTGCTGGGGGCGGTGCTGTGTTGTGCTTCCGTGCCAGGGGTGGGCGCTCCGGTGGATCAGGCCTATGAGCGTGCCCGCGCTACCTTTTCCCAGAAGGCGCCGTTGGTGCCGAACCCGCAAGTGTTGCATGCCGACTGGCAGCCTGCGCCTTTTGACCCGGCGCCCTATACGTTCACGGTGGAAGAGATTCACGCCAACTGGGATCAGTTTATGCGTGGGCTGCGCCTGCCGTACCCCTCGGCTGATTACCTGCAGGCCCGCTATCAGCGCTTCCCGAATTTGTATCGGGATCTGCGTTATCAGGATGACGACTGGGAGCAGCATAGCCGCAATGTACTGGAGGTCTGGCAGGCCTTCTTCCGTGGCGATTTCCGTCAGGCCCGGGATCTTGGGCGTCGCTACGGCGGCTACGCCCGGGTGCCGGCGGTGGTGGCGCAAATTGTGTATGCCACCTATCTGGCGCCCACCCATGAGCAGAAGCAGCAGCTGTTGCAGGAAGCCATCAATGACATGGCCTGGTTTGGTGAGAACATGGCGGTGTTGCCCGGTGACAAGGCGCTGACCGCGGATTACTGCATGATGCGGCTGGGGTTTGGCTATGCGGTGGCGCGGCTGGCAGAAGATGAGTCCGTGCCGGCCACCTTGCAACGCAATTACGCCGCCATGGTGATCAATGCGGCCACGGAAATGCTGGCGGTGGCGCCGGATCACCCGTTGGCGTTGTCGTTGAGTGCGGCGTTTGAGGCCAACGTGCTGCGCCGGGTGGGAAAAACGGCGGGCAAACTGACGCTGGCGGCGGACAGTAATGATGCCATTCAGCCGTTCGAGACCGCACTCAGGAAAGAAAAGAATCTGGCGATTGTTCGCTATGAGTACGCTAACAGTCTGCTTTATACCTATCAGGAAGAGGCGCTGAAACCAGCGTTGGCCCAGTTGCAGGTGGCGGCACAGTTGCCTGCCGGCTTTTCCATGGAGTGGCTCGACCGCGCCTATGCCCGCAAGCGGTTACAGGAGGTGTTGGCCTGGCGTGATAGCGGCATGAGCTTCAAGCGCTTCGACCGAAAGCGGCGCAAGTTTATGCTCAAGGAAAACGCCAATCTCTACGCGGTGACGCTGCCGCCCTTTCTGGTAGAATAAGCCGCTTGATGCCGGACGCCAGAGGCTTGGCGCTTTGCCCGTTCCCGTTTTGGGGCGGGTGGGGCGTGAGGCCTCTGGCGTTCGCCGTCCCGCTTTTAATCAAGGAGACACCATGAAAGTAGGTATTATCGGCGCCGCCGGTCGCATGGGCCGTATTCTGATCGAGGCGACGCTGGCCAACCCGGATACGACGCTGGCGGCGGCGGTGGATGTGCCCGGCTCCAGTTTGATCGGTGCGGATGCTGGTGAGCTGGTGGGCCAGGGCAGTAGTGGTGTGTTGCTGGCGGATGATTTGAGCAAGGTGGTGAACGATGCGGATGTGTTCATCGACTTCACCGTGCCGGAAGCCACGGTAAAGAATCTTGAGGTCTGCCGTGCGGCGGGCACCAAGCTGGTGATCGGCACCACCGGGCTGGATGATGCCCAGAAAGCGGCCCTGCGCGCCGCCAGTGACGATATCGCCATCTGTTTTGCGCCGAATTATTCCATCGGGGTGAACCTGTGCTTCAAGCTGCTGGAAACCGCGGCCCAGATCATGGGTGATGAAGTGGATATCGAAGTGATTGAAGCCCACCATCGGCACAAGATCGATGCGCCGTCTGGCACGGCGTTGCGCATGGGGGAAGTGGTGGCCCAGACCCTGGGGCGTGACCTGAACGAGTGTGCTGTGTACGGCCGCGAAGGTCGCACCGGCGAGCGTGAGCGCCACACCATCGGTTTCGAGACCATTCGCGCCGGCGATATCGTGGGCGACCACACGGTGATGTTCGCGGCGGAAGGTGAGCGGGTGGAAATTACCCACAAGGCCTCCAGCCGTATGTCGTTCGGCCGTGGCGCGGTGCGGGCGGCAGCTTGGCTGGGCAGCCATGACAAGGGCCTGTTCGACATGCAGGATGTGCTCGGCCTGGCCGGGGAAAGCGCCGGTTGGGGCAAGGCCTAGCCGCCTGCCAGGCCTGCCACTGGTCTATCGGCGGGATTGCCGCGTGACAGCGGGGCCACAAAGCCCTAAAATAGCGCGCAGCCCGTGATGGGCGTGCGGGGCGCCGAATGAAGAATTTAGAAAAAGCGAGGTGGAGGAATCCATCTCGCTTTTTTGCGAGCGCACCCGCCGCAGATCTCCCTATTCCCTATCAGCCTGGAGGTTGCGTTGACGGTTCCCGCCATTCTCGCTCTTGAAGACGGAAGCATCTTTCGGGGTGTTGCAATCGGTGCCACGGGTGAAACCGTGGGTGAGGTGGTGTTTAACACCGCCATGACTGGCTATCAGGAGATCCTGACGGATCCTTCCTATGCCAAACAGATTGTAACCCTTACCTATCCGCATATTGGTAACACTGGCGTCACTGCCGAGGACGAAGAGTCCTCCCGAATCTGGGCCTCGGGCCTGGTGATTCGTGATCTGGCCATGACAGTGAGCAACTGGCGTAGTGAGCAAACTCTTCCGGACTACCTGCGTGAGCGCAACATCGTTGCCATCGCCGATATCGACACTCGCCGCCTGACACGCATTTTGCGTGACAAGGGTGCCCAGAATGGTTGCATTCTGGCCGGCGACAATGTGGATGAAGCACAGGCGCTGGCGGCGGCCAAGGGGTTCCCCGGCCTGAAAGGCATGGACCTGGCGAAGGAAGTGAGTGTTGCCGAGTCCTACAGCTGGACCGAGTCCACCTGGGATCTTGAGAAAGGTCACACCGAGCAGGGCGAGACCCGCTTCCATGTGGTGGCCTACGACTACGGCGTCAAGCGCAACATCCTGCGCATGCTGGCCGAGCGTGGCTGCAAGCTCACCGTGGTGCCGGCCCAGACGCCCGCGTCCGAGGTGCTGGCCATGAAGCCGGACGGTGTCTTCCTGTCCAACGGCCCTGGTGACCCGGAGCCTTGCGACTATGCCATTGCCGCGATCCAGGAGATCGTTGCCACCGGGTTGCCGGTGTTCGGTATCTGCCTGGGCCATCAATTGCTGGCACTGGCCAGTGGCGCCAAGTCCATGAAAATGGCCACGGGCCACCACGGCGCCAACCACCCGGTGAAAACCCTGGCGGATGACACGGTGATGATCACCAGCCAGAACCACGGTTTTGCGGTGGATATCGATACCTTGCCGGACAACCTGAAAGTGACCCATGTGTCACTGTTCGACGGCACCTTGCAGGGCATCGAGCGCACCGATGTGCCGGCCTTCAGCTTCCAGGGGCACCCGGAAGCGAGCCCGGGGCCGCGTGACTGCGCGCCGCTGTTCGATCATTTCATCGAGCTCATGCAAGCAAAATAAGCGTCCGACGTCCGACGTTCCACGTCTGACGCCCTGGCAATTGAAATTAACGTCTGACGGTTAGTGACTATGCCGAAAAGAAGTGATTTAAAAAGCATCCTCATTATTGGCGCTGGCCCGATTGTGATCGGCCAGGCCTGTGAGTTTGACTACTCCGGTGCGCAGGCGTGTAAGGCGCTGCGGGAAGAGGGTTTCCGGGTCATCCTGGTGAACTCCAACCCGGCCACCATCATGACCGACCCGGCCATGGCGGATGCGACCTACATCGAGCCGATTACCTGGCAGACCGTGGCCAAGATCATCGAGAAGGAGCGCCCGGACGCGCTGCTGCCCACCATGGGTGGCCAGACCGCACTAAACTGTGCCCTGGACCTGGATCACAACGGTGTGCTGAAAGAGTTTGGCGTGGAAATGATTGGCGCCACCGAGGATGCCATCGACAAGGCGGAAGATCGCTCCCGCTTCGACAAGGCCATGAAAGCCATCGGCCTGGAATGTCCGCGTTCCGCCATTGCCCATAACATGGAAGAAGCCAGCGCGGCCCTGGAAGAGCTGGGTTTTCCCTGCATTATCCGCCCCAGTTTCACCATGGGTGGCTCCGGCGGGGGTGTTGCGTATAACCGGGAAGAATTCGAGGAAATCTGCCAGCGTGGTCTGGACCTGTCGCCCACCAACGAGCTGTTGATCGACGAGTCCCTGCTGGGCTGGAAAGAGTACGAGATGGAAGTGGTCCGTGACAAAAAGGACAACTGCATCATCGTCTGTTCCATCGAGAACTTTGACCCCATGGGCGTGCATACCGGTGACTCCATCACCGTGGCGCCGGCGCAGACGCTCACCGATAAAGAGCTGCAGATCATGCGTGACGCCTCTCTGGCGGTGCTGCGTGAAATTGGCGTGGAAACCGGTGGTTCCAACGTGCAGTTCGGCATCAACCCGGACAACGGTCGCATGGTAGTGATCGAGATGAACCCGCGGGTGAGTCGTTCCTCTGCGCTGGCCTCCAAGGCCACCGGCTTCCCGATCGCCAAGGTGGCCGCCAAGCTGGCGGTGGGTTACACCTTGGATGAGTTGCAGAACGAGATCACCGGCGGCAAGACCCCGGCTTCCTTCGAGCCATCCATCGATTACGTGGTTACCAAGATTCCGCGCTTCAACTTCGAGAAGTTTGCCGAAGCGGATGCGGTGCTGACCACCCAGATGAAGTCCGTGGGTGAAGTGATGGCCATCGGCCGTAACTTCCAGGAATCCGTACAGAAAGCACTGCGTGGTCTGGAAACCGAGTCCATCGGTTTTGATCCCCATGTGGACCCGGCGGCGCCGGATGCCCGTGAACAGGTGGCGCAGTTGCTGTCCACGCCGGGCCCGGAGCGCATCTGGATCGTTGGCGATGCGTTCCGTGTCGGTATGACCGTGGACGACGTGTTCAACATCACCAAGATCGATCGCTGGTACCTGGTACAGATCGAAGATCTGATTCGTGCCGAGCAGCAGCTGGCCGACAGCACTTTCAGCGGTCTGACCCGCGACAGCCTGTATGCGCTCAAGCGCAAGGGCTTTTCCGATGCCCGCCTGGCGCAGTTGCTGGGGGTGAAGGAAGCGGACGTACGTGGCAAGCGTGAAGAGCTGGGTGTGCTGCCGATCTACAAGCGGGTGGATACCTGTGCGGCGGAATTCGCCACGGATACGGCCTACATGTACTCCAGCTACGATGAAGAGTGTGAGGCCAATCCCACCGACCGTGACAAGATCATGGTCATCGGTGGTGGCCCCAACCGGATCGGTCAGGGTATCGAGTTCGATTACTGCTGTGTGCACGCGGCGTTTGCCATGAAGGACGACGGTTACGAAGCCATCATGGTCAACTGTAACCCGGAAACCGTGTCCACCGATTACGATACCTCCGATCGCCTGTACTTCGAGCCGATTACGCTGGAAGACGTGCTGGCCATCGTGGCGAAAGAAAAACCCAAGGGTGTGATCGTCCAGTACGGCGGGCAGACTCCGTTGAAGTTGGCCCGTGCCCTGCAGGCTGCCGGCGTGCCCATTATTGGCACCCCGCCGGATGCCATCGATGAAGCGGAAGATCGCGAACGCTTCCAGCAGATGGTCAACAAGCTTGGCCTGAAGCAGCCACCCAACCGCACCGCCCGTTCCATGGAAGACGGTGTGCGTCTGGCGGAAGAAATCGGTTATCCGCTGGTGGTGCGTCCTTCCTATGTGTTGGGTGGTCGCGCCATGGAAATCGTGTACAGCGAAGCGGAACTGCGTAATTACATGATGAATGCGGTATCGGTTTCTAACGATTCCCCGGTGCTGCTGGATCGCTTCCTGGACGATGCCATCGAAGTGGATGTGGATGCGGTCTGTGACGGTACCGATGTGGTTATCGGTGGCATCATGCAGCACATCGAACAGGCCGGCGTGCACTCCGGTGACTCTGCCTGCTCCCTGCCGCCGTACTCGCTGGATGACGATGTCCAGGACGTGATGCGTCAGCAGGCTGCCGATATGGCGCTGGAGCTGGGTGTGGTCGGTTTGATGAATGTGCAGTTCGCCGTGAAAAGCGGTGAGGTGTATGTGCTGGAAGTGAATCCGCGCGCCTCCCGGACAGTGCCGTATGTGTCCAAGTGCATTGGCGTGTCCTTGGCGAAAGTGGCTGCCCGTTGTATGGCTGGCACCAGCCTCAAGGAACAAGGCTTCACCAAAGAGGTCAAACCGCAGCACTATTTCGTGAAAGAAGCGGTGTTCCCGTTCGCCAAGTTCCCGAAAGTCGATCCGATCCTGGGCCCGGAAATGAAGTCTACCGGGGAAGTCATGGGTGTCGGTGCGACCTTCGCGGAAGCCTTTGGCAAGGCGTCGCTGGGCGCTGGAGAAAAGTTGCCGGAAACCGGCACAGCCTTTATTTCCGTGCGCGAAGTGGACAAGCCGGCGTCTGTGGAAGTGGCTCGCATGTTGATCGAGCGCGGCTTCAGCCTGGTTGCCACCAAAGGCACCGCCAAGGTGCTGGGTGAGGCTGGTCTTGAGGTGAAGGTGGTGAACAAGGTGCTGGAAGGGCGTCCGCATATTGTGGACATGATCAAGAACGACCAGATCGCCCTGATCGTGAACACCACTGAAGGCAAGCAGGCGACCCGTGATTCGTTCGCGATTCGTCGCTCGGCGCTGCAGCACAAGGTGTTCTACACCACTACCATCGCGGCCGCCCATGCGGTGTGTCAGGCGCTGGGGATCAGTGGTGAGCCCACGGTTCGTCGCTTGCAGGACCTGCACGCAGAAATGAAATAAATCGTCGTCGGGAGCGCTCGGAGCAGAGTGCTCCGGGCGGTTCCGTTAACAGCGCCTGTTATTTGCGCCTGTTAAAAGATACGAGGATAACTATGCAACGTGTACCGATGACCGCCAAGGGCGCCAAAGCCCTGCGCGAGGAACTGGAAAAACTGAAAAAAGAAGATCGCCCGCGTATTTCTGCTGCGATTGCAGAGGCCCGTGAGCACGGTGACTTGAAAGAAAATGCCGAGTATCACGCTGCCCGCGAACAGCAGGGGTTTTGTGAAGGCCGCATTGGGGATATCGAAGGCAAGCTTTCCAATGCGCAGATCATCGATATTCAGACTATCGAAAATACCGGCAAGGTGATTTTCGGTGTGACCGTGACCATCATTGATGTGGATACGGACGAAACCAAGGTCTACCAGATCGTGGGTGACGACGAAGCCAACATCAAGGAAGGCAAGCTGAGTGTGAACTCACCGATTGCCCGCGGTTTGATTGGCCGTGAAGAAGGCGATGTGGTGCAGATCGATACTCCCGGTGGTACCCGTGAGTACGAAGTCGATCAGGTGGAGCACATCTAGGCGCTTGATGCCCGATGCATGACGCCAGACGACAATAAAAAGGCGGCGTGATAACACGCCGCCTTTTTTGCTTTTAGCATCCTGCGTCGGGCCTTGGGCGTCAGGCATTCTGATAACGCAGGATATTCGACAGTTTGGCGCTGGGCTTTTGGGCCGGGCGGTAGAGCAGGGCGATGTTGCCGATGCGCTGGATCAGCTCGGCGCTGCCTTTCTCGGTCAAGGCTTGCACAATGGCGGCGCGGTCGTCGCGGGTTTCTGCGTTGACCTTCACCTTGATCAACTCGTGATCTTCCAGGCGCAGGTTGAGCTCTTCCACGAAGTTGTCGCTGAGTCCCTTGTCGCCAAAGATCAGAACGGGTTTCAGGTGGTGACCAATACGGCGTAACCGTTTGATGTCCTGGGTAGATAGCGGCACGGTGTAGCTCCAGAAAGGGTTGCTGTGCGCGTATTCTACGTATTACCCGGCCGAAAAGCAGCCGTCATGTGGGTTGGTCATGCGGGTTTGCCAGTGCGCGTTGCCTGCGCACATAGAGAGTACAGAGAATTCAGGAGAGAGGGGCCATGGCGAAGTCCAGCCGTTCCAAGACCAGCAAGGCCTGGTTAAAAGAACATTTCAACGACCCGTGGGTGGCCAAGGCCCAGGAGCAGGGCTACCGCTCCCGGGCCAGTTTCAAGCTGCTGGAAATGCATGAAAAGGACCGCTTGTTCCGCCCGGGAATGACGGTGCTGGATCTTGGCGCCGCGCCGGGGGGCTGGAGCCAGGTGGCGGGCCAGCTGATTGGCGGCAAGGGGACGGTCATTGCCAGTGACATCCTTGCCATGGATGCCCTGCCGGATGTGACCTTCATTGAGGGGGATTTCCGTGAGGATGCCATCTACGAGCAAATTCTTGCTTCTCTGGGGGATCGGCGGGCAGACCTTGTAATGTCCGACATGGCCCCCAATATGAGTGGTAATAGCGCGGTGGATCAGCCGCGGGCCATGTATCTGGCAGAGTTGGCGCTGGATATGGCTGAGCGGGTGCTGGAACCGGATGGCCTGTTTCTGGTCAAGGTATTCCAGGGTGAGGGGTTTGAAGACTACCGCAAGGCGCTGCAAAGCCGTTTCAAACGCGTGGTCAGCCGCAAGCCGGCGGCAAGCCGGGCTCGCTCCACAGAGGTCTATCAGTTGGGTTTTGGCCTGAAATAGGCGGTGAAAAGCCGTAAAATGGCTATATTCCTGTCCGAACCGGCATTACGTTGCTTCTGGCAAATGGTGTAAGGTGTAAGTTCGTTAGTGTGCGCGTGAGCGCCCGGATTAATCGAGGTCTCCCTTGAACGACATGACCAAGAATATTGTGCTGTGGCTGGTGATTGCCGGCGTCCTGTACGTGGTGGCATCCAGTCTCAGTACCCAGCCTGCAACCACCGATGTGCCCTATTCCACCTTTATTTCACGGGTAGAAGACGGCAAGGTGCAGGAAGCGAAAATCGGCGAAAGCACGATTACCGGGACCTATTCGGATGGTGGCCAGTTCCGCACGGTGAAACCGCCGACCCTGGACACCAACCTGATGCCCACCCTGATTCAGAACGACGTCAATGTGGTGGGGCTGGAGCCTCAGCGTCAGGGTTTCCTGACCCAGTTGTTCCTGTCCGTACTACCGATTCTGTTGATTCTGGCCATCTTTATTTTCTTTATGCGCCAGATGCAGGGCGGCGGTCGTGGCGGCGGTGGCCCCATGACGTTCGGCAAGTCCAAAGCCAAACTGCTGGGTGAAGACCAGATCAAGACTACCTTTGCTGATGTAGCAGGGGTGGAAGAAGCCAAGGAAGAAGTGCAGGAGCTGGTTGAGTTTCTGCGTGATCCGGCCAAATTTCAGCGTCTGGGTGGCAAGATCCCCCGCGGCGTGCTGATGGTCGGTTCGCCCGGTACCGGTAAAACCCTGCTGGCCAAGGCCATTGCGGGTGAGGCCAAGGTGCCGTTCTTCAGTATTTCCGGTTCTGACTTTGTGGAGATGTTTGTGGGTGTTGGCGCTAGCCGGGTCCGCGACATGTTCGAGCAGGCCAAGAAGCATTCTCCGTGCATCATCTTTATTGACGAGATTGATGCGGTGGGTCGCTCCCGTGGTGCCGGTGTCGGTGGCGGTCACGATGAGCGTGAGCAGACACTCAACCAGTTGCTGGTGGAAATGGACGGTTTTGATGGCAACGAAGGCATCATCGTCATTGCCGCGACGAACCGTCCGGACGTGCTGGACCCGGCGCTGCTGCGTCCCGGCCGTTTCGACCGTCAGGTAACCGTGCCGCTGCCGGATATCCGTGGCCGTGAGCATGTACTCAAGGTGCACATGCGCCAGGTGCCGATTTCGGATGATGTGGAGCCTGCGTTGATTGCGCGGGGCACGCCTGGTTTCTCCGGTGCGGACCTGGCCAATCTGGTCAACGAAGCTGCATTGTTCGCCGCTCGCGCCAACAAGCGCATGGTGTCCATGGAAGAGTTCGAGAAAGCCAAGGACAAGATCCTGATGGGCGCCGAGCGTCGCTCCATGGTGATGAGCGAGAAAGAGAAGCTGAATACTGCGTATCACGAGGCGGGTCACGCCATTGTTGGTCGTTTGGTGCCCGAGCATGACCCAGTCTACAAGGTGAGCATCATTCCGCGCGGTCGTGCGCTGGGTGTGACCATGTATTTGCCGGAAGAAGATCGCTATTCCCAGTCCAAGCGCGGCTTGGAATCCTCCATCTGTTCGCTCTACGGTGGCCGTCTGGCCGAGGAAATGACGTTGGGCTTTGATGGTGTCACCACTGGTGCTTCCAACGATATCGAGCGTGCCACCAAGCTGGCCCGCGCCATGGTCACCAAGTGGGGCCTGAGCGAGAAATTGGGGCCGCTGGCCTACGAGGAAGAAGAGGGCGAGGTCTTCCTGGGCAAACAGATGTCTCAACGCAAGAGCATGTCCGAGCAGACCGCTGAAGAGATTGACCGTGAAGTGCGGGCGATCATCGACAGCTGCTATGGCCGTGCCAAGCAGATTCTCGAAGACAATCGCGATAAGCTCGATCTCATGGCGGACGCGTTGATGCAGTACGAAACTATCGACGCTAACCAGATCGAGGACATCATGGGCGGCCACAAGCCGCGGCCGCCGAAAGACTGGCGTGACCAGGGCCCGGGTAACGGTGCCGCCGCCTCTGGCGATGGCGATCAGCCGTCCGGTGACGACCCCATTGGTGGGCCTGCCAACACGCACTGATTCATGATGCATCCAACAACGCTTAGCTGTGGGGCGCGGACACTAAACCTGTCCGCGCCTGTCGTTATGGGGATCCTCAATGTGACCCCCGACTCCTTTTCCGATGGTGGTCGTTACACCGAGCGTGATGCGGCGCTGCGTCAGGCGGAGCAGATGCTGCGTGACGGCGCCGCGATTCTGGATGTGGGTGGCGAGTCCACTCGCCCGGGCGCGGCGGCCGTGTCCGAGCAGGAAGAACTGGACCGGGTGGTGCCCATTGTCGAGGCCTTGAGTAATGAGCTCGATGCGCTGGTGTCCGTGGATACCAGTACGGCGGCAGTGATCCGTGACAGCGCTGAGGCCGGCGCCGGCCTTATCAATGACGTGCGCTCCTTGCGTCGCCCCGGCGCGATGCAGGCAGCCGCCGCCAGTCAGCTCCCGGTTTGCCTGATGCATATGCTGGGCGAGCCCGGCAGCATGCAGGATAATCCCCGCTACGATGATGTGACTGCCGAGGTGGTGGCGTTTCTGCGTGAGCAGGTTGCCGCCTGTGAGCAGGCGGGGATTCCTCGCGAGCGGTTGTTGGTGGATCCGGGGTTTGGTTTCGCGAAAACCGTGCAGCACAATTTGCAGCTTATGCAGGAAATGGCTGAGTTGCAGGCGTTGGCGTTGCCGATTTTAATCGGTGTATCGCGTAAATCCCTGTTCGGTAAAGTGCTTGATCGGGATGTCAGTGAACGATTGCCCGGCAGCCTGGCGGCTGCCGTTATGTGTGTGGAGCGCGGCGCGATGATCGTGCGTGCCCACGATGTCAAAGAAACCGTGGATGTGGTGCGTTTTGCCCATGCGGTTAGGGAATCACAGAGAGAATCACAAAAGGAGCTGTCATGACGCGCAAATATTTCGGCACTGATGGGGTGCGCGGCACGGTGGGCGAGTTTCCCATTACCCCGGATTTTGTGCTCAAGCTGGGCTGGGCCGCGGGCAAGGTGCTGGCCGCGCGGGGCGGCAGCAAGATCTTGATCGGCAAGGACACCCGTATTTCCGGTTATATGTTCGAATCAGCCCTGGAAGCCGGTATTTCCGCGGCCGGGGTGGATGTGCGCCTGCTGGGGCCGTTGCCCACGCCGGGGATTGCCTATTTGACCCGTACCCTGTCGGCCCAGGCCGGTATCGTGATTTCTGCCTCCCACAATCCTTATACCGATAACGGCATCAAGTTTTTCGGGGCGGATGGCCGCAAGCTCAATGACGAGATCGAACTGGAAATTGAACGTCTTCTGGACGAAGAGATCTCCGTAGTGTCCACGGACCAGATCGGCAAGGTGCGCCGCATTGATGATGCCCGGGGGCGCTACATCGAGTTTTGCAAAAGCACAGTGCCGGGGCTGGATCTCAGCGGCATGAAAATTGTGGTGGATACCGCTAATGGCGCCGCTTATCACATCGCCCCGGACGTGTTTGAAGAGTTGGGCGCCACCGTGGTGCCCCTGGCCAACCAGCCCGACGGGTTCAATATTAATCGCGATTGCGGCTCCACCCATCCGGAAGCGCTGCAGCGCAGGGTGCTGGAAGAAAAGGCCGACCTGGGTGTGGCGCTGGACGGCGATGCAGACCGGCTGTTGATGGTGGATCATGCCGGCAAGCTGGTGGATGGTGACCAGCTGCTGTTCGTGGTGGCCCGTGACCGCAAGGATAATGGTGCGGACATGCCGGGTGTGGTCGGGACGCTTATGTCCAATTTTGGTCTGGAGCTGGCGCTGGAAGCCGAAGGTATCGAATTCGTGCGTGCCAAAGTGGGCGATCGGTACGTCATGGAGCAGCTGGACAAGCGCGGCTGGAGCATCGGCGGTGAGTCCTCGGGGCATCTGGTGTGCCTGGATTGCACCTCCACCGGGGATGGCACCGTGTCAGCCCTGCAGGTGTTGGCTGCCCTGTCCCGTCGCAAGCAGGGCCTGGCCGAGGCGGTGGCCGATGTGGCCATGCTGCCTCAGCAAATGATTAATGTGCGCGGGCCCAACCGGGATGGATTTATGCAGCACCCGGATGTGCAGGCGGCGATGGCCAGTGTCGAAGAGCGCCTGGCAGGCAACGGCCGTGTGCTCTTGCGGCCTTCCGGCACCGAGCCATTGGTGCGGGTGATGATAGAAGGTAAAGACGGCGATCAGGTGGCGGCGCTCTGCCGCGAGCTGGCCGATGTGGTTGAAAAAGCCATTGCGTGACCGCGGTTGCGGTGCGGCTGATTGGCGCAAGAAAAGACTTCAAGGAATCCAACAATGAAAAGAACCCCTCTGGTTGCCGGTAACTGGAAGATGAATGGCGGGCAATCTCTGGTGGCGTCCATGGCGACAGCCCTGGCGGAGTATCAGGGCGTGGCGGACGTGGTCGTCTGCCCGCCGTTTCCCTATCTGGCGTCTGCCCGCGAGCAGCTGCCGGCGGCCATCGGGCTTGGGGCGCAGAATGTCAGTGATCAGGCGGAGGGTGCCTTCACGGGTGAAGTGGCTGCGTCCATGTTGGCCGAAGCCGGTTGTGGCTATGTGATTATTGGGCATTCCGAGCGCCGGGCCTTGTATGCGGAAAGCGATGCACAAATTGCCGACAAATTTGCGCAGGTGCAGGCGGCGGGCCTGATTCCCGTCTTGTGTGTGGGAGAAACCCTGGCAGAGCGGGAAGCGGGCAACACGGATGCCGTGGTCTGCGGGCAGCTGCAGGCAGTGGTGGATGCCGTGGGCGTCGCGGCGTTTGCCCGGGCAGTGGTTGCCTATGAGCCAGTCTGGGCCATTGGTACAGGCAAGACAGCCAGCCCGGAACAGGCCCAGGCGGTGCATGCCCGTTTGCGCCAGTCTTTGGCAGAAAACGACCCGGATATCGCTCAATCGCTGCGGTTGCTTTACGGCGGCAGCGTAAAGGCGGATAATGCCGCCCTTCTATTTGCCCAGTCAGACATCGATGGGGGTCTGATCGGTGGGGCATCGTTAACAGCCGACAGCTTTATTGCGATCTGTCAGGCGGCGGAATAATTAGAGACGTTATGGATATTGTTGTTCATGTAGTGCACGTGCTGGCGGCCCTCGGGCTGGTTGGTCTGGTGCTGATTCAGCACGGCAAAGGCGCGGATGCCGGCGCCTCCTTTGGTGGCGGCGGTTCGCAGACGGTATTCGGGAGCGCCGGTTCGGCAAACTTCCTGACCCGTGCCACGGCGGTACTGGCGGCGGTCTTCTTCGTCACCAGCCTGGTGCTGGCCTGGATGGCGCGTCAGGAAGCGGATAGCACTCGCAGTTTCCTGCCGGAGCTGGAGACCGTTGAGCATCAGGATGTTCCTGTCGTTGACGAGCCTCAGTCCGACGTGCCCGCGGGCATGACGGAAGTGCCTGTGGCGCCAGAAGCCAATGAAGGGCAAAAAGAAGTTTCGGATGTACCTCAAGCTGAGGTAGAATCCCCGGCCCCGGCTGACGTGCCTCAGCCGGAGCAGTAAGTTAAGCGTTCTTTGCCGAAGTGGTGGAATTGGTAGACACGCTATCTTGAGGGGGTAGTGAGCTTCGCTCGTGCCGGTTCAAGTCCGGCCTTCGGCACCAATTAGGGAACGTTTTGCTGGTGAGTGTTGTCAGTGAAACGTGTGAGAAAGATCGGCGAATTGGCCGCTTTTTTTCAGGATCAGCCTTTGCGCTGGTCAGCATCAGGTTCTGTGGCTTTTCCTGATGCTAAGGCTTCGAAAAATAAATACTTTTTTCGATAATGCCTTGACAGAGTGAGCGCCTCTAAGTACTATTTGCGCTCGATTTTGATGCGGGGTGGAGCAGTCTGGTAGCTCGTCGGGCTCATAACCCGAAGGTCGTAGGTTCAAATCCTGCCCCCGCTACCACTTAGATGAACCAGAAAAACATCTCTGGTTCAAAGCGGACAAAAAGCCCCTCTAGCAGGGGCTTTTTGTTATCCGCAAACCGACCCGGTTAGTGGGAATGGGCGGTGGATACACGGTCGTTGTGCGGCAAAGCTGCAATCGCTGTGACATCCTCGGGCCCATTTTTTGTTTGTACCGTCGGAAAGTTTTATGTCAAAACGCACGGAACAATTAACGGAGCTGCTGGCTCCGGTAGTGGAAGATCTGGGCTTCGTGCTCTGGGGTGTTGAATACATCCAGGGGCGCGGGGCTGTTTTGCGTGTGTTTATTGACCATGCAGACGGTATCTCGGTAGATAATTGCGCGGCCGTGAGTCACGAAGTCAGCGGCGTGCTGGATGTGGAAGATCCGATTTCCGGTGAATATAACCTTGAGGTGTCTTCACCGGGCATGGATCGGCCCATGTTCGAAATTGCGCAGTATGTCGATTACATCGGTGAAGATGTCCAGCTCAAGCTGCTGGCGCCGGTAAGCGGCAAGCGCAAAATGACGGCGGCCATTGTGGCCGTGGATGGCGATACGCTGGTGGTTGAGCTGGATGGCGAAACCTTGCGTGTTCCTTACAGTCAGGTAGATCGTGCCCGGTTGCAGCCTCGCTTCGACTGAGCACGCCCTGAAGAACTTTAGTCTTTGTAAAGGCCTGGCCATGAACAAAGAGATCCTGCTGGTAGCGGAAACAGTATCAAACGAGAAAGGTGTAAGCCGGGACGTAATCTTCGAGGCCATTGAACTGGCACTCGCGGCGGCCACCAAGAAACGTTTCAAGCAAGAAGACGTAGAGATTCGTGTGGATATTGACCGGGTGTCCGGCAATGCCAAGAGCTTCCGTGTGTGGCACGTGGTGCCGGACGAGGAGCTCTACGAATTTGGCAAGCAGCTGACTCTGGATGAAGCGCACGAGCAGGATACGTCGCTGCAGATCGGTGATATCTGGGAAGAGGAAGTCGAATCCGAAGCCTTTGGTCGTATCGCTGCACAGACTGCCAAGCAGGTTATCGTACAGAAGGTACGTGAAGCCGAGCGCCGTCAGATTGTTGAAGAATACCGTGATCGCATCGGTGATCTGGTCAGTGGCACGGTGAAAAAAGCCAGCCGTGATTCCATTATTCTGGATCTCGGTGGCAATGCTGAAGCGCTGATTACCCGCGAGCACATGATCCCGCGTGAAGCCGTTCGCCAGAACGATCGCATTCGTGCCTATTTGTTGGGCGTGAATGAAGAGAACCGGGGCCCGCAGCTGTTCGCCAGCCGTGCTTGCCCGGACATGCTGATCGAATTGTTCAAGATTGAAGTGCCGGAGATCGGTGAAGAGCTGATCGAAATCAAGGGCGCTGCCCGTGACCCGGGGTCCCGCGCCAAGATTGCCGTGAAGACCAATGATCAGCGTATCGATCCGGTGGGTGCCTGTGTGGGCATGCGCGGCGCGCGTGTTCAAGCGGTGTCCAATGAGTTGGCCGGCGAGCGTATTGATATCGTCCTGTGGGACGACAACCCGGCGCAGCTGGTGATCAACGCCATGCAGCCGGCGGAAGTGGCCTCCATCGTAATGGATGAAGAAAGCCATTCCATGGATATCGCCGTGGAAGACGAATCTGCGCTGGCTCAGGCCATTGGTCGCAGCGGGCAGAACATTCGTCTGGCTTCCGAGCTGACCGGCTGGGAACTCAACGTCATGACTATTGATGACGCTGAAACCAAGCAGGAAGAAGAAGCGGAACAGGCCCTGCAGACGTTCATCAATGAGCTGGACGTGGACGAAGACGTGGCCGGTGTGCTGGTTGATGAAGGTTTCTCTACCCTCGAAGAAGTGGCCTATGTGCCTGAGGAAGAGATGCTGGCCATCGACGGATTTGATGAAGAGATCGTGGAGCTGTTGCGCCAGCGCGCCAAAGACGCGCTGCTGACCAAGGCTCTGGTCTCTGAAGAGAAGTTTGAACAGGCCGAGCCTGCGGAAGACCTTCTGAATATGGAAGGTATGGACCGTGAGCTGGCTGTTGAATTGGCTTCCCGTGGCATTGTCACGATGGAAGACCTCGCCGAACAGGCGGTGGATGACCTGCTGGAAATTGAAGGCCTGAGCGAAGAGCGTGCAGCCGAGTTGATCATGACTGCACGGGCGCCCTGGTTTGAAGGCGAAGACGAAGCCGGGGCATAACCGCCCCTTTTCAGGCTGATCAAGCAGGCACCATCAGAGACGGACAGGAGAGTGTTGCTGACATGGCAGAAACGACCGTAAAGAAACTGGCCGACATCGTAGGGACGCCCGTCGAGAAGCTGCTTACGCAGATGAAAGACGCAGGGTTGCCCCATGGCGATGCCAGCGAAGTGGTCTCCGATGAACAGAAGCAGCAGCTACTGGCGCATCTGCGCAAGTCTCATGGTGCCCAGGACGAAAGCAGTGGAAAGAAAATTACGCTGAAGCGTAAATCCACCAGCACCATCAAGACCACCGGCGCTGCCGGCAAGTCCAAGACCGTGAACGTGGAGGTGCGCAAGAAGCGTACCTACGTGAAACGCGATGTGCTGGAAGCGGAAGAGCGTGAAGAAGCAGAACGCCTGGCGGCTGAAGAAGCTGCGCGTGCTGCGGAAGAAGAGAAACGCGCGGCAGAAGAGGCCGCGAAACGTGCTGCGGATGATGAAGCGGCACGCTTGAAGGAAGACGAAGCCCGCGCCAAGGCTGAGCAGGAACGCAAGGCTGCCGGCGAAAAAGCGGCGGAAGAAAAGAGTAAGCGCGTTTCTGTGCCAAAGGTTTCTGCAACCAAGAAACCGGCCAAGGAAGAAACGCCGGAAGAAAAAGCCAAGCGCGAAGAAGCCGAGCGCAAGCAGCGTGAAGCTGACGAAGCCAAGCGCAAGCAGGAAGCGGAAGCTCGCAAGAAAGCGGAAGAAGAAGCGGCTCGCCGCACGGCTGAAGAAGCGGCCCGCATTGCGGCCGAGTTGGAACAGCGTGGCGAGCAGGAAGAGAAGAAGCCTGCTGCGGAAGACGAAAAGGACAAGGGTTCGTCCATCGTTAATGCTGCCCAGGAAGCCAGCTACCAGCGTGAAGAGCGTCAGTCTCGCCGTCGTCGTCGCAAGCCCAAGGTTGCGGGTGTTGTGCACGGCAAGATGAAGAGCTCCATGAACAAGCAGCATGGCTTTAAAACGCCGACGGAGAAGAAAATCTACGAAGTCGAAGTTCCAGATACTATTACTGTGACCGACCTGGCCCAGCGTATGAACGTCAAGGCCAAGTCGCTGATCAAGTCCCTGATGAAGATGGGCGAGATGGTCACGGTTAATCAGCCGATTGATCAGGAAACCGCCTTCCTGCTGGTGGAAGAAATGGGGCACAAACCCATTGCCAGCAAAGGGCAGGAAGAGCTGCTTGAAGATCATCTGGCCGCGGATCTGGTTACCCGTGACAGCGTGGATTCCGAGCACCGTGCGCCGGTTGTTACCATCATGGGCCACGTGGACCACGGTAAGACTTCCCTGCTGGACTATATCCGTAAAGCCAAGGTGGCAAGCGGTGAAGCGGGCGGCATTACCCAGCACATTGGTGCGTACCACGTTGAGCACGAGAAGGGCATGATTACCTTCCTCGATACTCCTGGTCACGCGGCCTTTACCGCCATGCGTGCCCGTGGTGCCAAAGCGACCGATATCGTGGTGATTGTGGTGGCGGCCGATGACGGCCTGATGCCGCAAACCGAAGAAGCGATCAACCACGCGAAAGCATCCGGTGCGCCGATCATTATTGCGGTCAACAAGATCGATAAAGAGCAGGCGGATCCTGATCGTGTGCGTAACGAGATGGCGACCAAGGATGTGATCCCGGAAGAGTGGGGTGGCGAGTACCAGTTCATCAATGTGTCGGCTCATACGGGCCAAGGCATCGATGACCTGCTGGATGCCATTCTGCTGCAATCTGAATTGCTGGAGCTGCAGGCTCAGGCGTCTGGTTCAGCCACCGGTGTGGTGATTGAATCCCGCATCGAGAAAGGTCGCGGTACCGTTGCATCCATTCTGGTTCAGGGTGGTGAGCTGCAGATCGGTGACATGCTGCTGGCCGGTGCCCACTTTGGCCGTGTGCGGGCGATGATCGATGAGAATGGTCAGCCAATCAAAAAAGCTGGCCCGTCTATTCCGCTGGAAGTGTTGGGCCTGAATGGCGCACCGGAAGCCGGTGAGCAAATCCAGGTTGTAACCGACGAGCGTAAGGCGCGGGAAGTGGCCGAGTTCCGTCAGGAACGTGACCGTGAGCTCAAGCTCAAGCGTCAACAGGCATCCAAGCTGGAAAACCTGTTTGAAAATATGGGCAGCGCAGAAACCAAAACCGTCAACATCGTGTTGAAGACCGATGTGCGTGGTTCACTGGAAGCGTTGACCAGTGCCCTGAATGATCTGGGCACTGATGAAGTGAAGGTAAATCTGGTCTCCAGCGGCGTGGGTGCGATCAACGAATCCGACGTCAACCTGGCCATGACCAGTGAAGGTGTGTTGCTGGGCTTTAACGTTCGTGCAGATTCCAAGGCCAAGAAAACCTGCGAGCAGGAAGGCATTGATCTGCGCTACTACAGCGTGATCTATGAGCTGATTGATGACGTGAAGCAGGCCATGAGTGGTTTGCTGGCGCCGGAAAAACGCGAAGAGATCCTTGGTGTGGCCCAGGTGCGCGACGTGTTCCGTTCTTCCAAGTTCGGTGCGGTTGCCGGTTGTATGGTGGTGGAAGGTACGCTGTACCGGAACCGTCCGATCCGCGTTCTGCGCGACGATGTAGTGGTCTTCGAAGGCGAGCTGGAATCCCTGCGTCGCTTCAAGGACGATGTGCCTGAAGTGCGTAACGGCATGGAGTGTGGCATCGCGGTGAAGAGCTACAACGACGTGAAAGAAGGCGACAAGATCGAAGTCTTCGAAGTGAAGGAGGTGGCGCGCTTCCTGTAAAGGAGTGTGCCCGAACCCTGCTATGAGCCGTCATCGCCGCCCCCAGGGCTTTAACCGCACGGACCGTATCGCCGACCAGATTCAGCGTGAACTGTCCCGGTTGCTGCAGTTTGAAATGAAAGACCCGCGGGTCAATCTGGCGACGATTCAGGATGTCACGGTTTCCCGCGATCTGTCCTATGCCGAGGTGTATTTCACCTTGCTGGGGCAGGGTGAGGAAGCCGGCGTGGAAGCCGAAGAAGCGCTGGTCAAGGCCAGCGGCTTCCTGCGCAGCAGCCTGGCGAAGAGCCTCAATACCCGCACCACGCCCAAATTGCGTTTCCATTACGACATGACCCCGGAGCGGGCGGCACATCTGTCGCAGTTGATTGATGATGCCCGTGCCGAAGACCGGGAGTTGCGTCCGGAAGACGACGAAACCGGAAACAACGAGTAACTCGGAGCTATCAGGTGGCAAAGCGTCGTCCCAGAGGCCGTGATCTCAACGGCATCCTGTTATTGGATAAATCGTCTGGCGTGAGCAGTAATGGCGCGCTGCAGATGGCCAAGAAAATGTTTGCCGCTGCCAAGGCCGGGCATACCGGTAGTCTGGATCCGCTGGCCACCGGCATGTTGCCGATTTGTTTTGGTGAAGCCACCAAGTTCAGCCAGTTTTTGCTGGAATCCGACAAGAGTTACCGGGTCACCGCCAAGCTGGGCGTGACTACGGAAACCGGTGACGCCGACGGCGATGTGGTGGAAACCACCGAGGTGAACGCGTCGCCAGACCAGATCGAGGCTGCTTTGTTGTCGTTCAAGGGCGACATCGAACAGATCCCCAGCATGTATTCGGCCATCAAGCACGAGGGTGTGCCGCTGTACAAGCTGGCCCGCGAGGGCAAGACCGTGGAGCGCAAGCCGCGCCCGGTGACCATTTACGACCTGCGAATTTTGCGCATCGATGGTGATGAAGTGGAATTCGAGGTGGATTGCTCCAAAGGCACCTATGTGCGCTCTTTGGTGGAAGATACCGGTGCGATATTGGGGTGCGGTGGCCATGTAACGGCGCTGCACCGTCTGTCGGCCGGGCCTTATCCGTCGGAGCGCATGCTGACTCTGGAGCAGCTGGGCAAGATCAAGGAAACCGGCGGCTTCGAGGCAATCGACGAGCTGCTCTTGCCTTTATCTACCAGCGTGGCAGACTGGCCGCGCGTTGAACTGGGTGACAATGCTGCTTATTACCTGCAGCAGGGGCAGCCAGTGATGGCCTCAGACCGCCCTCTGGACGGCTGGGTCAGCGTTTATCAGGCATCCAGTGGTGAATTTCTGGGTGTCGGAGAAGTATTGGAAGACGGGCGGATTGCCCCCCGTCGTCTGATCGCAGGCGGAGCCTCCTGAGGAGACTGGCCTGATTAATGACGGCAGCTATAAATATGCATGGCTGGCCGTGACCTTAATTGAGCATATTGGAGAAGCAACATGGCGTTAACCGTTGAACAGAAAGCTGAGATCCTGAAAGAGCATGGCCGCAAAGAGAACGACACCGGTTCCCCGGAAGTTCAGGTGGCTCTGTTGAGCGCCAACATCAATGGCCTGCAGGATCACTTCAAAGGCCACAAGAAGGATCACCACAGCCGTCGTGGTCTGATCCGCATGGTAAACCAGCGTCGTAAGCTGCTGGACTACCTGGCCAAGAAAGACCGCACCCGTTACCTCCAGCTGATCGAAAAGCTGGGTCTGCGTCGCTAACAGGCTGCAGATCGGGTAACCACAACAGAAGCTCGGCATTTGCCGGGCTTCTGTTGTTTTGGGGCAAGCAATAAGTCCCTTGCCTCAGACAGCACGGGATGCAGGGATGGGCCTGAGACTGTGGTGTTTCAGTGCCTGGGGCGCGATGCGTGATGCGTAGTGCGTTTCTGGTTATGATGCGCGAGCGGAAGAAGATTGTTTATTAGAGGCATGGGCCTCGAAGACTGTCGTGAAGAAGAGAGAAGAGACGAGATATGTTTAATAAAATCACCAAGCAAATTCAGTTTGGCCGTGACACCGTCACCCTGGAAACCGGGCAGATCGCCCGCCAGGCAACTGCCGCTGTCATGGTCCGTATCGGTGACACCGAAGTGCTGGTCACCGTAGTGGGCAGAAAAGAAGCCGATCCGAGCAAGAACTTCTTTCCCCTGACCGTTAACTATCAGGAAAAGACCTACGCAACCGGCCGTATTCCCGGTGGCTTTCTGAAGCGTGAAGGCCGTCCCAGCGAAAAAGAAACGCTGACCTGCCGTCTGATCGATCGCCCGATCCGCCCCCTGTTCCCCAATGGCTTCATGAATGAAGTGCAGGTTGTGGCCACAGTAATGTCTTCGGACAAGAACCGTGATCCGGATATCGCTGCCCTGATCGGTACTTCCGCTGCCCTGTCCATTTCCGGGATTCCGTTCAACGGCCCCATCGGCGCTGCCCGTGTGGGTTACAAGGATGGCATGTACATCCTGAACCCGAGCTACTCCGAACTGGCCGAGTCTGCGCTGGATCTGGTTGTGGCTGGCACCGAGCCTGCGGTACTGATGGTGGAATCGGAAGCGCAGGAGCTGTCTGAAGACCAGATGCTGGGCGCAGTATTGTTCGGTCATATGGAAATGCAGCCGCTGATCCAGGGCATCAAGGAATTCGCTGCCGAAGTGGGTACCGAGACCTGGGACTGGAAGCCGGCCGAGCAGAACGAGACCCTGAAAGCGGCCATCAAGGACAAGTTCGGCGCGGCACTGGGCGAGGCTTACACCATCACCGAGAAGATGGCCCGTTACGCCAAGGTCGGCGAGCTGCGCGAAGCCTGTGTGGCTGAGTTCGCCACCGGCGAAGAGGGTGCTCCGGAAGCCGGTGAAGTGAAAGAGCTGTTCGGCAAGATCGAAAAAAGCGTGGTACGTGAAGCCGTGGTATCCGGCAAGCCGCGTATCGATGGCCGTGCTCTGGATGCTGTCCGTGCAATTGATTGCCAGGTGGGCACCTTGGCCAAAACCCACGGTTCTGCGTTGTTCACCCGTGGTGAAACCCAGGCCATCGTGACGGCCACTCTGGGTGGCATGCGTGATGCCCAGTTCATCGATGCGCTGGAAGGCTCCCATCAGGACCACTTCATGCTGCAGTACAACTTCCCTCCGTACTGCGTGGGCGAAACCGGCTTCATCGGTTCCCCGAAGCGTCGTGAAATCGGCCACGGTCGTCTGGCGCGCCGTGGTGTGGAAGCGGTTGTGCCGAGCGTGCAGGACTTCCCGTACACGGTTCGTGTGGTCTCCGAGATTACCGAATCCAACGGCTCCTCTTCCATGGCGTCCGTGTGTGGTACTTCCATGGCGCTGATGGACGCGGGTGTTCCGCTGACCGCGCCGGTGGCGGGTATTGCCATGGGCCTGGTGAAGGAAGAAGACGGCCGTTTCGCGGTATTGTCCGATATCCTCGGTGACGAAGATCACCTCGGCGACATGGACTTCAAGGTGGCGGGCACCGCCCGTGGTGTCACTGCCCTGCAGATGGACATCAAGATCGAAGGCATCACCGAAGAGATCATGGAGAAGGCGCTGAACCAGGCGAATGCCGGCCGTCTGCATATCCTGGGTGAAATGAACAAGGCGATCTCCGAGTCTCGTTCCGAGGTGTCTGACAACGCGCCGACCCTGCTGACCCTGAAGATCAACCCGGACAAGATCCGTGATGTGATTGGTAAGGGTGGTGCGACCATTCGTGCGTTGACCGACGAAACCGGTTGTACCATCGATATCGAAGACGACGGTAGCGTGAAGATCTACGGCGAAACCCGTGAAAAAGCGGATGAAGCCGTGCGTCGTGTGGAAGAAATCACTGCTGAAGCTGAAGTGGGCGTGATCTACGAAGGCAAGGTAACCCGTGTCGTCGATTTCGGTGCATTCGTGGCGATCATGCCCGGTACCGAAGGCCTGCTGCACATTTCGCAGATTGCTGAAGAGCGCGTAGAGAAAGTGACTGACTACGTGAACGAAGGCGAGATCATCAAGGTGAAAGTCCTCGACGTGGATCAGCGTGGCCGTATCAAGCTGTCCATGAAGGAAGCGAAGGAAGATTAATCTCTCCCTTTGTGTTTCTGAAAAAGGGCCGGCATTTGCCGGCCCTTTTTTTATGCGCGGAAAAGGCGGGCACAACGATCCGTCATCCCGGGCGGTGCTGGTGTGTCCGTAAAGGCGAGCTGCTGACGTCAGGCAGGTGAGTGCAGCGTAACGGGAGCAGTAGTAAGCTTGCTTACAACAGGTTGGATCAAATAAAGGATTTGTCATGGCCAAGGACACCACCGTGGGCATGGTGCTGCATGACGTGGCACGAATGATGCGCCGGGACTTTGACCGGCGAGCGCGAAGCGCGGGCCTGTCGCGGGCGCGCTGGCAAGTATTGTGGCACTTGTCGCGGCATGAGGGCATTCACCAGGCCGCTTTGGCGGAGCTGTTGGATGTGGCGCCGATCTCTTTGGCGCGCCAGCTGGATCGGCTGGAGGAGGAAGGACTGGTGCAGCGCCGTGCCGATCCTGGGGACCGGCGTCGCTGCCTGCTGTATCTCACCGACGCGGCAACGCCTGCGTTGGAATCACTGCGGGGAAAAGCCGCGCAAACCCGTCAGCGGGCACTGGATGGCCTTACTGTTGAGGACGTGGAGGCATTGCAGCGGGTGCTGGAAACCATGCGCAGCAATCTCAGTGACCGTAATCCGGAGGAGGGAGAGTGAGGTGGATCGTGGAGGTCGCCAAGCGGCGCGTTTTTTCTGATTGATTGGCTGGTTTGTCTTTAGTGGTGGGGAAAACGAAAACGGCGCAGGGGGCTAATCGCCCGCTGCGCCGTTTCTTGTTGCGGTTGTGGTTTATTTGTTCTGGCGGGTCTCAATAAGCTGATCCACCACGCCGGGGTCAGCCAGGGTGGAGGTGTCGCCCAGGCTGTCCAGTTCATCGGCGGCGATCTTGCGCAGAATGCGGCGCATAATCTTGCCGGAGCGCGTTTTCGGCAGGCCCGGTGCAAAGTGAATCAGGTCGGGCTTGGCAATGGGGCCGATCTCCTGGGTGACCAGATCCCGCAGCGCCTGGACCAGTTCCTCGCTGCCTTCCTTGCCGGCCATCAACGATACATACGCGTAGATGCCCTGGCCCTTGACGTCATGCTGGTAACCGACCACAGCGGCTTCGGAGATGCTGGGGTGCAGCACCAGGGCAGATTCGATTTCGGCGGTGCCCAGGCGGTGCCCGGACACGTTGAGCACGTCGTCCACCCGGCCGGTGATCCAGTAGTAGCCATCTTCATCACGGCGGGCGCCGTCACCAGTGAAATAGCAGTCCTTGTAGGCGCTGAAGTAGGTGTCGATCAGGCGCTGATGATCGCCATACACGGTACGAATCTGGCTGGGCCAGCTGGACTTGATGACCAGGTTGCCGGAGGCCGCGCCGTCCAGTTCCTTGCCATCCGGGTCCATCAGGCCGGGTTGCACACCGAACATGGGCAGGGTGGCCGAGCCGGCTTTCAGGTCCACGGCGCCGGGCAGGGGGGCAATCATGATGGCGCCGGTTTCGGTCTGCCACCAGGTGTCCACAATCGGGCAGCGGGAATCACCCACCACTTTGTAGTACCACTCCCAGGCTTCCGGGTTGATGGGTTCGCCCACCGTGCCCAGCAGCTTCAGGCTGGCGCGGGAGGTCTGTTCCACGGGGGCATCCCCCAGCCCCATCAGGGCGCGAATGGCAGTGGGGGCAGTGTAGAAAATATTGACCTTGTGCTTGTCCACCACCTGCCAGCAACGGGAGGCATCGGGATAGGTGGGTACGCCTTCGAACATCAGGGTGGTGGCGCCGTTGGCCAGCGGGCCGTAAACGATGTAGCTGTGTCCGGTGATCCAGCCCACGTCGGCGGTGCACCAATAGATGTCGCCGTCCTGATAGTCGAACACGTATTTGTGGGTCAGGGCGCTGTTGAGCAGGTAGCCGGCAGTGGTGTGCACCACCCCTTTGGGTTTGCCGGTGGAGCCGGAGGTGTACAGGGTGAACAGCGGGTCTTCAGCGTCGACCCACTCCGGTTCACAATCGCTGGAGGCATCAGCCATGGCCTCGTGGTACCAGACATCACGCGGGGCCTGCCAGTCTACATCGCCGCCGGTGCGCTTCACCGTCAGGCAGGTGTGGACGCAGTCGACCCCGTCCAGCGCTTTGTCTGCATTCTCTTTCAGCGCAATCGTCTTGCCGCCACGCACCCCTTCGTCGGCGGTGATCAGCGCGCAGGCTTCGGCATTGAGGATGCGGTCTTTCAAGGCTTCCGGAGAAAAGCCGCCAAACACCACGGAATGAATGGCGCCGATACGGGCGCAGGCCAACATGGCGTAGGCCGCTTCGGGGATCATGGGCATGTAGATAACGACGCGGTCGCCTTTTTTCACGCCCCGGTTCTTGAGCACGTTACCGAACTTGCTCACTTCCTCGAACAGCTGTTGATAGCTGATGTGCTTGTCCTGATCGGGCTCGTCGCCTTCCCAGATGATCGCGGTTTGAGAGGCGCGCTCGGGCAGGTGGCGGTCTACGCAGTTATAGCAGGCATTAAGGGTGGCGCCCTTGAACCAGGCAGCCCGGCCTTCGCTGAAGTCCCATTCGCTGACGGTGTCCCAGGGGGTCTTCCAGTCCAGAAACTGTTTCGCGCGCTCGGCCCAGAACGTGTCCGGGTCATTGATGGACTGGGCGTACCAGCGGTCGTAGGTGTCGCGGTCCATCAGGGTCTGTTTTTTATACTCGGCGGGAACAGGATGAATGTGTACTTGGGACATTTGGGCCTCCTTGGGATACTGCCTGCCAGTTTCCATCATTATTATGGCTGCGCCTGCCCGGGGGTATTCCACCATGGTCTTATAGGGGCGCGAGCGGGTGTAAACGTTGTGTTCCAAGAGTAAACAAAGCGTTGCTTAATGACCAATGCCCAAGCGGACAAAAGAGGCGACGTATAAAGGGAGAGTAAAGAGAGAGTGGTAAAAACGGCGGGCAAAAAAAACGCCGGCAGGGCCGGCGTTTTAGCAAATAATTCAGAGCGAGTTCGGGGTCAGGCAACCTGAACCGGAATCGCATCGCTGGTGCCTTTCACTTCATTGCCTTCGGCCATGTAAATCAGGCTGGGCTTGAAGTTGATCAGCTCCGCGCTGGAATAGCTGGCGTAAGCGCAAATGATCACACGGTCACCGGGCTGGGCCTTGTGGGCGGCAGCTCCGTTGACGGAGATGATTTTGGAGCCCGCTTCGCCACGGATTGCGTAGGTTTCGAAACGCTCACCGTTGTCGATGTTGTAGATCTGGATCTGTTCGTATTCCAGGATACCCGCCATGTCCATCAAATCGCCATCAATGGCGCAGGAGCCTTCGTACTCGAGCTCCGCGTGGGTGACACGAGCCTGATGGAGTTTTGCTTTCAGCATGGTGCACTGCATGTTGGTTACCTCTCAAGCGACCCGAAACCTGCTGTAAACGCCGTATGGTGGGCATGCAGGCACTTCAAGGGGCCGGAAGTATGCATGAATCACCGGTCACGCACAACGGCCAGGGATATATTGTCGATCAATCGGGTTGACCCTAATTTCGCGGCCACGGCGGCCACCAGGTCAGTGTCCTGCGGGCCCGCCGGCGCCAGGGTTTTGGTGTTGACGATGGTCAGATAGTCCACGCTGAACCCGGCAGTATTGAGCGATTGGCTGATGCGGCTTTCCAGTGCCCGGTAATCACGCTCGCCGGCGTCGATGTCGGCTTTCAGCTGTTGCAGGTGTGCATAGAGCTGGGGGGCGAGTGTGCGCTCACTGTCGCTCAGGAAACCGTTTCGCGAGCTGCGTGCCAGGCCATCCGTTTCGCGGCTGGTGGCGGCGCCGACGATCTTCACCGGGAACAGAAGCTCTTCACACATACGGCGCAGAATAGCCAGCTGTTGAAAGTCCTTTTCGCCGAATACGGCTACGTCCGGTTGCACGATGTTCAGTAGCTTGGAGACCACGGTGGTGACGCCCCGGAAGTGCCCTTCCCGGCTGGCGCCACACAGGTAGTCGCCCAGCTGGTCCACGTCCACCCAGGTCTGGTTCTGGCCGAGCGGGTACATTTCCTCCACGGATGGCGCAAACAGCAGGTCGGTGCCAGCCTCGACCAGGGCGGCGGCATCCGCGTCCAGAGTGCGAGGATAACGATCGAAATCTTCGTTGGGGCCGAACTGGGTGGGGTTCACAAAGATCGATACCACCACCACGTCGCAGCGCGCACGGGCCTCGCGAATCAGGCTGATATGGCCGTCGTGCAGGTTGCCCATGGTGGGGACAAAACCCACAGACAGGCCCTTGTTATGCCAGCCGCGGACATATTCACGGACCTGGGCGACGGAGTGAACGGTTTGCATTGGGAACCTCATGAAAGATGCGACACGCTGCACGCAACAGGCTGCAACGCGATGCTGGTGTTGTGGTGTTATTCAGTGTCGGGGCCGCGCTTGAGCTATGGGCGCGGGCCTCGACCTTGCAGAACCAAAATCCGCTGTCTCGCGTTGTGGCGTGAAGCGTGTCGCGTGCTGCGGTCTTTTAAAAACAGTGCTCGTCGGCCGGGAAGCTGCCGTCTTTCACGGCGGCATCGTAGGCCTTGAAAGCGGCGCGCATGTCGCCGGTGTCCGCCATGAAATCGCGTACGAAACGGGCCGGTTTGCCGGGGCTGATGCCGAGCATGTCGTGCATCACCAGCACCTGGCCGTCGCATTCCGGAGCAGCGCCGATGCCGATCACGGGGGCAGCGACCTGACGGGTGATCTCCGCGCTGAGCGCCCGCGGCACGCACTCCAGTACAAACAGGGCTGCGCCGGCCTGGTCCAGTATTCTGGCGGCGTCGAGCAGCTCTGCGGCGCCGTCGTCATCTTTGCCCTGCACGCGGTAGCCGCCCAGTGAGTTCACCGCTTGCGGGGTCAGGCCCAGGTGGGCGCAGACAGGAATGCCGTTGCGGTTAAGGATCTCGATGGCGTCGGCCAGCCAGGCGCTGCCTTCCAGCTTGACCATGTTGGCGCCGGCCTGCATCAGGGCCGTGGCGGCTTCCAGGGTACGTTCCAGGGTGGCGGCGCCCATAAAGGGAATATCGGCAATGATCAGGCTGCCCTGGTTGCCCCGGGCCACGCATTCGGTGTGGTAGACCATTTGTTGCAGGGTCACCGGGACGGTACTGGTCTGGCCCTGGATGACATTGCCCAGGGAGTCGCCGACCAGAATGGCTTCCACGCCGGCCTCGGAAATCAGCCGAGAGAAACAGGCGTCGTAGGCGGTGAGCACGGAAAACTTTCCACCGTCCTGTTTGCGTTTTTGCAGGGTGCGGATGGTGATGGACATGGGAAACCTCCCAGGGAAATTCAATTGAAAGTTGAAAGTTGAAAGTTGAAGCGCGGTCCAGTCTGTCGCTGCGTACAGGCTGTGCCCGCGGTCATGTCAAAAGTTTCGCGGGCAGCGCGTCACCGTGTGGGGATGCGTTTGTCCGCGCTCTTGAACTTTCAACGTTAAACTTTCAACTCAGTCCACTAGTGGCCGGGGGTTAAAATAGTGGCGACCGGAGCGGATGTCCAGCAACTCGCTGATCAGTTGCTGGTAGTCACGGTCGTGGTTGACCAGGTCGATTTCCGCCGCATTGACGATGAGTAGCGGTGCGCGGTCGTAGAAATGGAAGAACTCGGTGTAAGCGTTGCTGAGTTTATCCAGATAATCGCTGGCGATGCCTTGCTCGAAATCGTTGCCCCGGTGGCCGATACGCTGGCGTAGCACCTGGGGCGGTGCCTGCAGGTAAATCACCAGATCCGGCCTGGGCGCGTCCACGGTCAGGTGATCGTCCACGTTGCGGTACAGCTCGAATTCGTCTTCGTCCAGGGTGACCTGGGCAAACAGCCGGTTCTTGTCGATCAGGAAGTCCGCGATTCGTGGGCCGGCAAACAGGTCCTGTTGCTGGACCTGACGCAGCTGATCGGCGCGCTGAAACAGGAAGAACAGCTCGGTCTGCAGGGCGTAGCGGGCCGGGTCCTGATAGAAACGGGTCAGGAACGGGTTGTCGTCGGCCCGTTCCAGCAGCTGGTCATAACCAAAGGTCATGGCCAGGCGCTTGGCAAGGCTGGTCTTGCCGGCACCGATGGGGCCTTCCACGGCGATGAAACGGGGCAGGGTACCGGCGCTGCGGCGTTGTTCAATCCGTTCGGTGAGGGTCTTTTCGTTCAATGAGTGCATCGCGGTCCAGTTCTGCCAGCGGTGAAAGCGTTTGTTCGGCTACCTGACTGAGAAAGCTACCCAGTGCGGTGCCGTCGGGCAAGTGGCAGTGCGGTGCGATTTCCAGCAGTGGGTGCAGGACAAAGGCGCGGCGGCTCATCTGGGGGTGAGGTACCTGGAGGTCGGGGGTGTCGATAAGTTGATCGTCGATCAACAAAATATCCAGGTCCAGGGTGCGTTCACCCCAGTGGCGCAGGCGTTGCCGGCCGGCGGCCAGCTCCAATGCCTGCAGGCTGTGCAGCAGGGCGTGGGGGGGCAGCGTGCTGTGTACTTCGGCGACCGCGTTGACGTAGTCGGGCTGGTCCTGGGGACCGATGGGGGCACTGCTGTACAGGCGGGAGTGGTGTTGCAGGGTCAGGCCGGGCAGGCGCTCCATGGCCAGCAGGGCGCTGGTCAGCCGTTGCACCGGCTGATCCAGATTACTGCCAAGCCCAATGAACGCCTGCATCAATTATCCGCGGCAGGCTTTGGCCGACGCCGGCGACGACGGCGTTTGTTGCCGCCTCCCCCCTGGTTGCCCAGTTGAGTGATCATGTCCCGGCGGCCGCTTTCGTCTTCTTCCTGATAGCGGGTCCACCAGTCGCCCAGTCCGGCCTTGATCTCTCCGCTCTGCTCACGCAGTAGCAGAAAATCGTAGGCGGCACGGAAGCGCGGGTGCTCCATCATGGCGTCCGCGCGGCGCCCGGCCCGTTTGTCCAGGCGCAGCTGCAATTCCCACATTTCACGCATCACGGTGGAGAAGCGACGGGGAATGGCGGTGTGCTTGATTTGCTGGTTGAGGGCCCGGGTGGCGGCTTTATGCAGTGCCTGGGCCGGCGGCAGACCGCTGGACAGGTAGCCACCGAAGCGTTGTTGAATGACTGGCCACAGCAATACTGCATAGATAAAGGCCGGGGTCACCGGCTTGTCCATCAGCAGGCGGCGGTCGGTGTTGTCCATGGCAGCCAGCAGCATGGCTTCCCAGATCTCACCTTGATCGCTTTCCAGGGCTTGCTGGGTTTCCGGGAACAGAAAGCGGAACAGACCCAGTTCCTGCAACTGTTCGTAGGAGGCGCGGGCATGGCCGCTCAGGAACAGTTTGAGTACTTCATCAAACAGGCGAGCGGCGGGGACCTGCAGCAGCAGTTCCGCCATGTCGGGAATGCGACGGGCGGTGCTTTCTTCAATGTGGAAGCCCAGCTTGGCCGCGAAACGGGCGGCGCGCAGCATGCGTACCGGGTCTTCGCGGAAGCGTTGTTCCGGGTTGCCGATCAGGCGGATCACTTCCTGATCGATATCGCCCATGCTGCCGACAAAGTCATGCAGGGTGAAGTCGGCAATATTGTAGTAGAGCGCATTGATGGTGAAGTCCCGGCGCAGGGCATCTTCCTCGATGCTGCCCCAGGTGTTGTCGCGCAGTACCAGCCCGGTTTCTTCGTGGGCGTGGTGTTTGTTCTGGTCCTGGTTGTCATCGCTGGCCTTGGCCCGGAAGGTGGAAACCTCAATGACTTCGCGGCCAAAGCGCACGTGCACGATTTGGAAGCGGCGGCCGATAATGCGGCTGCGCTTGAACAGACGGTTGACCTGCTCCGGTGTGGCGTTGGTGCTGACGTCGAAATCCTTGGGTTCTCTGCCGCAGAGGATGTCGCGCAGGCAGCCGCCCACCAGATAGGCCTCGAACCCGCCTTTGTGCAATCCGTAGAGCACATCAAGTGCTGCTCGGGAAACTTGCTTGCGGGAGATCGGGTGTTGGTCGCGGGGAATCACACGCGGTTCTATCGGTCCGGAAGATTTTGGGGAACCCGGAGTGAACCAGCGTGTCATATGTTCCAGAAGCTTGCAGGGCATGCGAAAAATTCGGCCTCGAAATGAGCAATAAGGCGGCGATAGTAGCACTTTTTTTCGCCAGTTGAGATGTCTTTGGCCCGGAAGGGCCGACACGGGCCGACGCAATGGGATAAACTGCCTGGCCAGAAAGTAAAAAGGAGCCACAACCGAAGTTGTGACTCCCACATTTTGCGCTGATTCTGTTGTTATTATTGTTTGTGTTGTTTTCTGCCTTGTCGCTGCAATCATCAGTTGCAGCAGCACTGCATTGGCTCGTGAAATTATTGTTCTTCTTTCTTGTTGTTATTGTTTGAGCCGTTACGCCGCTGTTTTTGTTGTTTGCTGGCGTGGGATTCATAGTGCCCGTCCACCCCCGCCAATGCAACACGCCTAATTTCCCTTTTAAATCATGTTGTTGCGAAGGTTTTGTGAAAACAGCCTTAGAATCTGCCTGATGGGGGTAACGCTTGTGTTACTTTCCTGTGTAGAGCGGTAACACTTGTGGGGTTTTTGGGTTATTTCGGGTCTTGCTCTCGATTTCGGTGTCCCGAATTAACGTTTTTCCGTTTGACTCTAATGACAGGCGGATTGGGTTTGCCGGTCAATGGCAAGTGCTATTCCCTCTTGCTTCAGCGGCGTGAGCTGGCCTTTTTACGGGGGATGCCCAGCCGCTGACGCCGCTCCCACAGGCTTTTCCGGCTGATTCCCAGTTTCTGGGCCAGCTCGGTCTCGGTCATGCTGTCCTGGTTTTCCATCACGAAGCGGGTGAAATAATCTTCCAGTGACAGATCTTCGCTGGGATCCAGGCTGGCCCGGCTGACGCGCTGAGGGGTGCGGTTGGGGTTCAGACCCAGCTGAGCCGGGCCAATGCCGTCTTCTTCGGTGAGAATAATTGCCCGTTCAATCACGTTATCCAGTTCGCGCACGTTGCCGGGCCAGCTATAGCTGTGCATGGCCTGCAGGGCTTCCGGGGTGAAGTGCAGGTCCGGGCGGTTGAGCTTTTCGCAGCCCCGGGCCAGCAGGGCATTGGCCAGGGGTTCCAGGTCTTCCTGCCGGCTGTTGAGCGGGGGCAGGGTCAGTTCCATCACGTTAAGCCGGTAGTAGAGATCCTGCCGGAAGCTGCCATCGGCGACCCGGCCGGGCAGATCCAGCTGGCTGCTGGCAAGAATGCGCACGTCCACCCGGCGGGGCGAGAGGGAGCCCTGACGGTGGATTTCGTGATGGGTGAGCAGGGTCAGCAGGCGGCTTTGTACTTCGCTGGCCAGTTCGCCCACTTCATCCAGAAACAGGGTGCCGCCGTCGGCTTCTTCAATGCGGCCGGGCTGGTCGTCATCGCCGAACAGTTCGGTGAGTTGCAGGGCCTTGGGGAGCGCCGCGCATTGTACCGAGACCAGCGGACCGTTGGTGCGCTCGCTGTGTTCATGCAGGGCGCGGGCGGTGAGCTCCTTGCCGGTGCCGGCTTCGCCCATGATCAACACCGGGGTGTTGGTTGGTCCCACCCGGCTGATGCGGTGTTTCAGCTCTTCCATGGCCTCGCTGTTACCGATCATGTTGCGAACCGGGAAGCTGCGTTCCAGGTCCCGGCGCAGGGCCCGATTGCCGCGGTTCAGGCGGCCTTCTTTCAATACCCGGTCCACGGAGAGCAACATTTCGTCGTGGTCGAAGGGTTTGGGGATGTAGTCCACGGCGCCCAGGCGCATGGCGTCCACGGCGGAGCGCAGGCTGGCATAGCTGGTCATGATCAGCACCGGTGTATTGCCGGCGGTGGCGATGAGGCTGGTGCCGGGGTCGCCGGGCAGGCGCAGGTCGCTGATGATCAGGTCGAACTGATTGAGGCTGTATTCGCGGGCCTGTTCCACGGATTCCGCTTCTTCAACCGAGTGTTCGTGGCGCACCAGCAGTTTGCGCAGGGCGCCGCGAATAACCGGCTCATCTTCAACAATCAGAATGTGACTCATGAATGACTTGATCCTGTCCTGTCTTGCAGTGGCGCCTTACACACCGGAGGTGGGGGCGTGCATGGGAAGCCGAATAATAAACCGGGTGCCGCCCTGGTCGGTGATCGGGCTTTCTACCCGAATCGCGCCCAGGTGTTCTTCGATAATACTGTAAACCAGCGCTAACCCAAGGCCTGTTCCTCGTCCCGGTGGTTTACTGGTGACAAAGGGTTCGAACAGGGCGTCGCGCAGTTCATCCGGAATGCCATGGCCCTGGTCCTCCACAATCACATCCAGTACCTCGTCGGCGGATTCGCAGCGAACCGTAACCGGCTGTTTATCGGCACTGGCGTCGGCGGCATTGCCCAACAGGTTGATGAAGACCTGCAGCAGGCGCTGCGGGTCGCCCTGCACCCAGTGTTCGGGTTCACACTGGTTGGTGAAGGGTTGCTGGCGATGGTCCGGGTCGAGCAACAACAGGGAAATGGCTTCGTCCACGGTGTCGCGGATATTCACGGGCACATGCTGGCTATGCTTGATGCCGCCGGAATGGCTGAAGGTCACCAGTGATTCCACGATACGGGTGATGCGGCGGGTCTGTTCAAGGATTTGCTGGCTGGATTCCAGCTGTTCCTCGGCATCGGTTTCGCTGTCCAGGTTTTGTGCCAGGCAGGCGATGGCGGTCACCGGGTTGCCGATCTCGTGGGCCACCCCGGCGGCCAGCCGGCCGATGGAGGCAAGGCGTTCGTTGTGCGCCAGGTGGGCTTCCATGTGACGCAGCTCGGTAATGTCTTCGATGACCACTACCTGCCCGCCAGCCTGTTCCGAGGTGCCAGTGCCCAGTACTTCGGATTTATGCAGGCTGAGCCAGCGGGTCTGCCGGTCGACTTCCAGCGATTGTTGCGGTTGATGCGGGCTGTCGTCGTGGCTGAACTGCGTCAGGAATTCCCCCCAGGGCGGGTCCAGGTCTGCCAGCCGGGAGCCAATGGTGTCGGCGGCGGTAATGCCGGTGAGTTCTTCCATGGCCCGGTTCCAGCCAATAATTTCCCGGTCCGCACCCAGGGAAATGACCCCCATGGGTAGCTCCAGCAGGGTCTGGCGGTGGAAGCGTCGCAGGCCATCCAGCTCTGCGGCCAACCCGGAGAGGCGGTCCCGGTATTGCTCCAGTCGGGACTCGATAAACTGGATATCTTCGCTGGAGCTCTGCTCTTCTTCGGGCAGGTAAGGCAGATGGTCGTCCATCAACTGGTGCGAGACCGACGGGCCGAGCAGGCCCGACAGGTTGGTTTCCAGTTGGTCGCGCAAACGCCGCAGGGCGTAGGGCCGGGTTTCGGTGCGTGGCAGGCGCAAGTCGCGCAGCGCCATTTCCACTTCGCGGGTGGCGGTGATGGGGCCAAGCGGCTGGGTCAGTGCATCAATGAAATCGTCTACGCTTTTGGCTTCCAGTTCCCAGCGGTAAGGGCGGCGCAAGCTGTCCACCGCACAGGCTTCCGCGGCGTTCTGTTCGGCCCGGGACATGGGGGTAACGATGGAAACGATGGCGTAGATCAGGGTGTTGGCCGTGACCGAGGCAATGGCCACGTGGTGCCATTGGCTGGCGCCGGTCTGGAAACGCATGCCCATCAATTCCATCAAGCCCTGGAATTGCCATTGTGGGTAGGTGATCGGCAGCAGCAGTAGCAGTAACCACAACAGGAAACCCACAACGAGACCAGCGAACAGGCCGTTGCGGTTGCCGGAGGGCCAGAACAGGGCGCCGATCAGGCCGGGAACAAATTGCAGTGTGGCCACGAACGAGAGTACACCCAGCTCTACCAGGGTGTGCTCGGTGCCGGTGAAACGGTAGAACAGATAGGCCAGAGCGAGGATCGCGGCGATCAGAATGCGCCGGGTCCAGAGCAAATTACGGTACAGGTTCTGGCCCTGATGCAGTGGGCTGGCTGGCAGGACCAGGTGGTTCAGGCACATGCCAGACAGAGCCAGGGTGGCCACAATCAGCATGCCGCTGGCGCCGGCCAGGCCGGCGATATAACCGAGGATGGCGCCGTGCCCACCGGTGACCATGCCTATGCCCAGTGCATAGTAGTCCGGCGAGGTGGGGGCGTTGCTGGCCGCCGCCGCCCACAGGATGACCGGCACGCACAGGGCCATGACCAGGAACATCAGCGGCAACGCCCAGCTGGCAGTGATCAGGGCGCGGGGGTTCAGGTTTTCGGTGAACGCCATGTAGAACATGTGTGGCAGCACCACGGCGGATACGAAAAACGCCATGATCATGGAATGCCAGGTGCCATCCTGCAGGGGGTAGTACAGCCGTGACAGCATTTCCGGGTGCTCGTCGAGCCAGTTACCCAGGCTTTGCGGGCCATCAAAAACGCCATACAGGCCCAGCAGGGCCACCGCGCCAAAGGCCAGCAGTTTGATCAATGACTCCATGGCGATGGCCACCACCAACCCTTCGTGTTTTTCCCGGGCGGTGGCGTGGCGGGCGCCGAACAGGATGGCGAAGATCACCATCATCAGGCAGAAACCGGCGGCCAGGTCGCGGGGGTCGGAGGTGCCGCTGAGGATCTGGATGGACTCCGCCACCGCTTTCAATTGCAGCGCCAGCAGTGGCAGTACCCCGATGAGCATGATGATGGTGGTCATGGCCCCGGCCAGGCGGCTGCGATAGCGAAACGCAAACAGATCGGCCAGCGAACTTAACTGGTAGGTAGCGGTGAGCCGCAGTATCGGGGCAAGCAGAATCGGTGCCAGCAGAAAGACGCCGGAGATACCGAGAAAATAGGACAGGAAGTTATAGCCGTACTGGTAGGCGTATCCCACCGAGCCATACACCGCCCAGGCGCTGGCATAGACGCCCAGGGAAAAAACATACACGGCAGGATGGCGTACCCAGCGTGCGGGCAGCCAGCCACGCTCGGTGATCCAGGCCACCATGAACAGAAAAAACAGGTAGCCACAGGCAATCAGGATGAGGTCGCTGACACTATAGACCATCGACATCCTTGCTCTTGGCAATCCAGTAGCTCAACGCGATCAGGCCCAGCCAGATCAGGTAGGGTCGATACCAGGCGCGGCCACCTTCGCTCCACCAGTCAATAATGGCCGGGGACAGCAAGTAGGTGCCGAGAATAAAAATAATAAGCAGGCGATCGGTATACATAGGTGGTTAAGGCCCTCTGGTCGAAGAGCATACGTCAGCACCGATTCACTGTAAAAGCGCGGCCGGACGCAGGGGCTGTCATTGCGGTCATAAACGTGGCGGCCGGGGGGAATCCCCATGCTGCTCTACGCCTCTACGCCTCTACGCGAGGATTGCCGGTAACGGTTGTGTCTGCCCGGGTGGCCAGTGGTGTTCGCTGTAATGGCTCATGCCCCAGTTCAGCAGCTCAGTGACCGGCGCGCCTGACAGTGCTTCGGGCACGGTTAAGCCCATGCCGAGGAAGGCAGCCCCCAGCAGGTGGCTGGCCTGGTCCGGGGCGAGCGCATCGCTGCCGGCGGATTTTGATAGCTTGGTGGCTCGGCCATCCAGGATGACCGGCAGGTGAGCGTAGCGGGGTACAGGGCGGCCCAGGCATTCCAGCAGCCAGCACTGGCGCAGGGTGGAATCAAGCAGGTCAGCACCGCGTAGCACATGGGTAATGTTGTCGTCGGCATCGTCCAGGGCGCAGGCCAGCTGGTAGCCGAACAGGCCGTCGCGGCGGCGAATCACGAAGGCGCCGCCATCGCGGTGCAGGTTATTACAGACTTGCCCTTGAATGCCGTCCGGGTAACAAAGCTGACGGTCTGGTACATGCAGGCGAATGGCGGTGTCAGAGGCGGCGGGAACGGCCACGTCGATGCCCGGGTGACAGTGGCCCAGGGTGGCCAGTTGTTTGCGGGTCATGCGGCAATGAAAGGCGTGGCCAGTATCGAGCAATTGAGTCACTGCTGCCTGGTAGGCCTCGCTGCGCTGGCTCTGGTAGCGCACGGTTTCGTCCCAGTGCAGCCCGAAGGCTTCCAGTTGCGTCAGGATATGATCAGCGGCACCGGGGGCTTCCCGGGGCGGATCCAGGTCATCAATGCGAACCAGCCACTGCCCTCCGTGATGACGGGCCTCCAGCCAGCTGGCCAGGGCCGCCACCAGTGAGCCGAAGTGCAACGGGCCAGAGGGGGTGGGGGCGAAACGTCCGCGATAGGTCATAAGGCAATTAATAGTGAATAGTTAATAATGAATAGCTGCGCGAGAGGTTGTGCTGGGTGCTGAAACGCAGGAAGCCGCGCAATAAGCATTGGCGCGGCCCCCTTGGTTGGCAGAGTTAACAGCCCGCGACCGCGAGCCGTTAACTCTTCATTATTAATTATTAACGGCCTTTACCCTGCCAGCTGCTTTTCCTTGATTTCAGCGAGTTCTTTGCAGTCGATGCACATTTCCGCAGTAGGGCGGGCTTCCAGGCGGCGGATGCCGATTTCTACGCCACAGGCTTCGCAGAAGCCGTAATCGTCCTTGCCCACCAGATCGAGGGTCTTCTCGATTTTCTTGAGCAGTTTGCGCTCACGGTCGCGGGTGCGCAGTTCCAGAGCGAACTCTTCTTCCTGGGTGGCGCGGTCTGCCGGGTCGGGCAGGTTGGCCTGCTCGTCCTGCAGGTGGTGCATGGTGCGGTCCGCTTCTTCCATCAGTTCCTGGCGCCAGGCCAGCAGGATATTGCGGAAGTGTTCGCGTTGCTTTTCGTTCATGTATTCCTCGTCAGGACCGGGCTGGTAAGGCGTGAAGCCATGAACCTGGGCCTGTGATGCGGAGGAACTGGTGCTTTTCTTTTTCACTTTCGGATTTACCTGAGCAGAAGAGGGGGAACGGCTCGGCGAAGTCCTTTTGCCGGCAGTTGCAGTCCGTGCAGAACCTGCGGTTGCTTTCGCTGCGGCCGCACGGGCCGCTGCGGTGGCCTTGCCTGAGGCCGGTAATTTGGTTCTTGGTGCAGCTGCGGCCTTTTTGGCGGCAGCTTTTTTCGCAGCAGCTTTGGGCGCTGGCTTGGACTGCGGCTTGCTGGCCGCAGCTTTAGCGGGCGCCTTTGGTGCAGCGGCTTTCTTGGCGGCCACTTTCTTGGGGGGTGTTGCCTTGGGCGTAGCGGTTGTCTTGCTGGCCGTTTTGCTGGCTGCAGGTTTCTTCGCTACCGCCTTTTTGGGCGCTGCTTTTTTAGGTGCAACTTTCGTTGCAGGTTTGGCAGCGGCCTTTTTAACCGGGGCTTTTTTCGCGGTGGCCTTGGCGGCAGTAGCCTTCTTTGCCGGGGCTTTCTTGATTGCCGCTTTCTTGGCAGGTGCCTTTTTGGTGGCGGCTTTTGCGGCCGGCTTGGCCGGGGTCTTTTTGGCGGCGGGCTTCTTCGCTACGGCCTTCTTGGCAGCTGGAGCGGCCTTTTTAGCCACGGCTTTTTTGGGCGCAGCCTTTGCTGATGCCGACGCTTTCTTGCTGCTGGAAGCAGAACCGGAGGTTTGTTTTTTAGCCGCCTTCTTGGGGGCTTTTTTCTTGCCGGTGGCCATGTTGATTAACTCCCTTAGCATCTTCGCGACTCTCTATCGGTAACCCGCAATCCTTGGGTGCCGGGCTGATATCGTCAGGCCCGGGCATAATGTAATCTTCGACCTTACCCCGTCTGGGCAAGGGTTGTCACCAATCAGCGGGGCGCTGGACATTTTCTGGCCACTGCTGGTGAAAATCTGGCCGATTATAGCCATGCAGGCGCAACAGAAAAGGGGAATCTTGTGACAGACCGCCTTTTCCTGTGTTTTTGCCCTGTTGTGTAGGCCCGGTACGGGGTAGCAGATGAAGTAGCGCGGTTGTTATACCGTAAATCACGCATTTTCGAGGGAGCATGATCATGACACCCAGTCTGTCCGATTTCGCCCGACGCATTCCGCCGTTTCATGTGATGGCGTTACTGGAACGTGCCCAGGCCTTGTCTGCTCAAGGCCATGATGTGATTCACCTGGAGGTGGGCGAGCCGGATTTTGATACTCCCGAGCCAGTGCTTGCGGCCATTCAGGATGCGGTAACGCACGGCCATACCGGCTATACGCCGGCGGCGGGCTTGCCCGCCCTGCGCGAAGCTATCGCCGAGGATTACCAAAATCGTTTCGGCGCCCGGGTCAGCCCTGGCCAGGTGGTGGTGACGCCCGGAGCCTCCGGGGCCTTGCAGCTGGCGCTGGCGGCGCTGCTCAATCCCGGCGACGGCGTGTTGCTCACTGATCCCGGCTACCCCTGTAATCGCCAGTTCGTGCGTTTGGTCGGCGGCGAGCCGCAACCGGTAGCGCTGCAGGCGGATGACCATTTCAATGTGGACCCGGTGGCGTTTCTGGATGCCTGGCAAAGCAATACCCGGGTGGCCATGGTTGCGAGCCCGGACAACCCCACCGGCAATATGCTGCCGGTAGAGACCTTGCAGCAGCTGGCCCGCGGCGCTGTAGACAGGGGCGGCATCCTGCTGGTGGACGAGATCTATCAGGGGCTGTGTTACACCCAGCCCGCCACATCGGTGCTGGCGGGGCCGGCCCCGGTGCTGGTGATCAACAGTTTCAGCAAATATTTCTGCATGACCGGTTGGCGATTGGGCTGGCTGGTGGCGCCGGAACCGCTGGTGCCGGCCATCGAGCGGCTGGCCCAGAACCTGTTTCTGGCGCCATCCACCCCGGCGCAGCATGGGGCGCTGGCAGCGCTGCAGGAACCGACCCTGACGATTCTGGAGCAGCGCCATCAGCTACTGGCACGGCGCCGCCAGTGTTTGCTCAACGGCCTGGCGCACCTGAAGCTGCCGGTGGTCTCCCGGGCGGACGGCGCCTTTTATGTCTACGCGGATGTGAGTGATTACACCGACGACAGTTTTGCCTTTTGTGCCGATTTGCTGGAAAAGGCCAAGGTTGCCATGACGCCGGGACTGGACTTCGGTGAAGGCCACGATCACCGGCGCTTTGTACGCATGGCCTATACCTGCAGTGAGGCGCGGCTAACGGATGCGCTGCATCGTCTGGAACACTATCTGGAGTCCCTGTGACCTTTGATCCCCCACTGGAAGCGGTGACGCTATTGCGTCGCTATAAACGGTTCATGGCGGATGTGGTTCGCGCCGATGGCAGCGAGATTACCGTGCATTGCCCGAATACCGGGTCCATGAAAAATTGCGTGTTGGGCGAGCCGCAGCAGGCGCTGATTTCCGACAGCGGCAACCCCAAACGCAAATATCGCCACACCCTGGAAGCCTTGCAGGTGGCTCACGGCCACTGGGCCGGGGTCAATACCGCCCGCCCCAATGCGTTGGTGGAAGAGGCGGTGCGGGCCGGGCAGATTCCCGTGCTGGATCCAACCAGTGGCGTGGAGCGGGAGGTGAAATACGGGGACAGTCGCTTTGACCTGGCGCTGGGCGAGCGGGCCGACCCACATACCTTTATTGAAGTGAAAAACGTCACCCTGGGTCCGGGGCCAGATGACAAGGATGACGGCGTCATCGCCTTTCCGGATTCGGTCACCGAGCGGGGCCAGAAGCACTTGCAGACGCTGATGGCGGTTGTCGCGTCGGGAAAACGCGCGGTGCTGTTCTTTTGCGTTCAACACAGCGGCGCCACCGCCGCGCGCCCGGCGGACGAAATTGATGTGCGCTATGGGCAGTTGTTGCGCGAAGCGATAGAGAAAGGCGTGGAGGTGCTGGCCTGGAAGGTGGCGTTATCCGCTGAGGGGTTCGAACTGGAAAAACCCTTGCCGATTGCGTTGTAGGAGTTCCTCTCGAGGGACGAACCACGCGTTAGCGTGGAAAACGCCTGTAGGGGCAGCAACGTCGTTGCTGTGAACCAGAGTGATCGGGGGGGCACCCCTGCCTCGCCTTTTCCCTCGCTTGGGCTCGGGTTCATCCCTCGAGAGGAACTCCTACAGCAGCGGCTTTAGAAAACACGGAGCCAGCCCTGTCGCGCCGCGAGCGACGTTCCTGCAGAAAAGCGTTTTCCTCTACAGAGGGGTCTGCAAACTGCGCAGCTGCTGTTGCAATAAGGTCACCTGATTGCCCCAGTAATTCATGGATTCGAACCAGGGGAAGGCGGGGGGGAAGGCCGGGTCGTCCCAGCGTTTTGCCAGCCAGGCGTCGTAGTTGATGATGCGGCGCAGGCGCAGCGGATCAATCAGGACGGTCTGGCTCCAGGGGAACGGCAGGAAGGTGTCATAGCCACGGGCGAGCACCCGTAGTTGGTGTTGCTGTTCGTCGTGTTCACCGGACAGCAGCATCCAGATGTCCTGCATGGCGGGCGCGCGCAGGCTGTCGTCCAGGTCCACGAAGTGGGGGCGTTCGTCGCGCCAGAGGATGTTGCCGGTATGGCAGTCACCGTGCACGTTCAGTAAGGGGAAGCTGTGCTCGGCCAGTTGCTGTTCCACTTTTTCCAGTATCTGGCCGGTCACATCCCGATATTGTCCCCGGTAGTTCAGGTCCACAACATCGTTGGTGAGAAAGGTGCTGGCGGTGCGGATATCGTCGATGATCTGCAGGGTCGGGCGTGTCTGGTAGGGGCGATCACTGCCGCAGGTATGCCAGCGGGCCAGGGTCCGCCCCAGCTGTTCCAGGTGATCATCGTTGGCCAGTTCGGGCGCGTGGCCACCGGCACGCCGAAAGACGGCGAAGGAAAAATCGTCGCAATGGAACAGGCTGGTGCCGTGGTTCTCGATGGGGGCGACCACAGGTAAGTCCCGGTCCGCCAGAAACAGGCTGAAGGCATGTTCTTCGAGGATTTGTTCATCGCTCCAGCGGTGCGGGCGGTAGAATTTTACGATCACCGGCGAGCCGTCTTCCTGGCCCACCTGATACACCCGGTTCTCAAAACTGTTCAGCTGCAGCAGCCGGCCATCGCTGAGAAAACCGGCGGCATCGACGGCATCCAGCATGTAGTCCGGGGTCAGTAAATCGAAGGGGTGGCTGCTTTCTGTTTTCATGCGGGTTGGGGAACCTCGCCGAGCCAGACTTCTTCGCCACGCACTTCCAGCGGCACGGGAATCAGTTTGTCGCCGCTACAGGGGCCGGACAGGCAATTGCCGGTCTCCACTTCGAACAGGGCGCCGTGGTTGGCGCACATGATGAACTGGCTATCGCCGTCCATGAATTCATCGGGCATGAAGTTCAGTTCGATGCCCAGGTGCGGGCACCAGTTGATGTAGGCGTGAATCTGCCCATCGAACCTGGCGACGACAATCGGCTGGCCGTCTTTCTGAAATTCCCGTGCACTTTCGTGCTCGATGTCGTTCACGTTGCAGATGTGTTCCATGGTCTTGGTGTTTCCGTGGTGCTGTGTCGTCGGGAAGAAATAGCCGCCCTGCGGTTATTCGCCCAGAATGGCGTTGCGAAGTTCCTGGTGGACCTCTGCCGGGAGGCGCGGGCCAAATTCGCTGACCAGCCTTGCGGCGGCGGCGGAGGCGAGTTTACCGGCAGCGGCAAAGTCGTGGCCGTGAGTAATGGCATACAGGAAGGCGCCGGCAAACATGTCGCCGGCACCGTTACTGTCGATGGCTTTCACCGGCACCGGGTCGATGCGGTGCGTCTGTTCGCCGTCCCAGACCAGGGCGCCGTCCGCGCCGAGAGTAATCACGGCGGAACCACAGCGGGGCTTGAGCGCTTCCAGGGCGGCGTCCACGTTATCGGTATCAGTGAAGCTGGTCGCTTCTGCTTCGTTGCAGAACAGCAGGTCCACACGCTCGCCGAGCATTTCATTCAGGCCATCTTTGAAAAACTGCACCATGGCCGGGTCGGAGAATGTCAGCGAGGTTTTCACGCCGTTCTGTTCGGCCAGCTGGCGAAGTCTGACGGCGGCGGCGCGGGAGCTGTCGCCACTGACCAGATAGCCTTCCAGATAAACATACTGGCTGGCGGCGATGGCAGTTTCGTCCAGTTCGGTATCGGACACCTGGCTGGAGATGCCTAGATAGGTGTTCATGGTGCGTTCGGCATCCGGCGTCAGCATGACCAGGCATTTGCCGGAAACACCGGAATCCCGCGGGCCGTTCATGTTGGTGTCCACGCCGGCGGCGGTCAGGTCATCGACGAAGATGGTACCGGTGGCGTCATCGGCCACTTTGCAGGCGTAGTAACTGTTGCCGCCGAAGTAGCGGGTGGCGACTACCGTGTTGCAGGCGGAGCCACCGCTGGTCTGCTTGCGGGGCTCGGCTTCGTTGGCCAGCGCTTCGATCAATTCCGCCTGGCGGGCTTCATCCACCAGTGTCATCAGGCCCTTGCCCACGTCCATGCGCTCCAAGAAGGCGTCGCTGACCTCGATTTCCGTGTCTACCAGGGCGTTACCGAGGGCGTAAACGTCATATTTCTTTGTCATGGAAGCTCCGAACCGGATTGCAGGGGCGGCTATTATGGGCTGCCAGGCGCTGCATGCAAAATTTGTACGCCAGCGGGCCGGGGGCTACCCCCCCTGGTGTGGGTATTTCGCCCCGGGGAACATATTTCTCCCCCTACACTCATAAAGTACCCACACTTTTCTCTATACTCCGGCCCATGGCGAAAAAAGCGAAAAAGTCCCCCGCAAAGTCGCGGCGGCAACCCAGTAGAAAAAAGAAGCCCTCCGCCCAGCGCCGGCGCTGGTTCAGTTGGTCATTTATTGCCAAGGTTGGGCTGGTGTGCCTGGTGCTCGGGGCCGCCGGCATGGCGTACCTGGATGCGCTGGTGCGCGAGCGGTTTGATTCCCATGCCTGGCAGCTGCCGGCACGGGTCTATGCCCGGCCGGTGGAGTTGTATGAAGGCCGGGTGTTGTCCCGCGATGACATGCTCAAGCTGCTGGACCTGATGCGCTACCGGCGTGATGCGCGGGCCAGTACGCCGGGCAGTTTTGCGGTGCAGGGCAATTCCCTGCTGATCCATACCCGGGGTTTCAATGACAGCGACGGCGGCGAGCAGTCCGAGCGTATCCGGCTGTCCCTGTCCGGGGGGCAGATTCGCAGCCTGGAAGCCGGCGGCGATCGTCTGGCGCGCCTGGAGCCATTGCAGATCGGCAGCATCCACCCCCAGCACGCCGAGGACCGGGTGCTGGTGCCGCTGGATAAAGTGCCGCCGTTGCTGGTGGACATGCTGATCGCCACCGAAGACCGCAGTTTCTACGACCACCATGGCATTTCCCTGCGCGGCCTGAGCCGCGCTATGCTGGCCAATATCAAGGCCGGCGGCCTGGTGCAGGGCGGCAGTACCCTGACCCAGCAGCTGGTGAAAAACTTCTGGCTCAGCTCCGACCGGACCCTGTCGCGCAAGCTGATGGAAATGCCCATGGCCTTGCTGCTGGAGCTGCATTACAGCAAGGACCAGATTCTTGAGGCCTATCTGAATGAGGTCTATCTCGGCCAGGACGGCGCCCGCGCCATTCATGGCATGGGCCTGGGGGCGCAGTTCCTGTTCGGCCGACCGCTGGAAGAGCTGGAGCCCCATCAGCTGGCGACGCTGGTGGCCCTGCTGAAAGGCCCCAGCTGGTACGACCCGCGCCGCCGCCCGGAGCGGGCCATGGAGCGTCGCAATACCGTATTGAAAGTGGCCCGTGACGAAGGTGCCTTGTCCAGCGCGGACTACGACACGTTCAGCGCCCGGCCGCTGGAAGTGGTGCCCCGCGGAGCCTCGGCGCTGTATGCGTTCCCGGCGTTTATTGACCTGGTACGCCGCCAGCTGGCGCGGGATTACCCGCCGGAAGTGCTCAGCGATGAAGGGCTGCATATTCACTCCACTCTGGATGTGCTGGCGCAACTGGCCTCGGAAGGGGCGCTGAAAGAGCATCTGGATCATCGCGACCCGAAACAGGTGAAAAAACTCAATGGTGCCGTGGTTGTGGTGGCGCCGGCCCAAGGCGATGTATTGGCGCTGGTGAGTAACCGGGACTCGCGCCAAGCGGGTTTCAACCGGGCACTGGATGCTCAGCGACCCATGGGCTCCCTGGCCAAGCCGGCGGTGATCTTGTCGGCGGTTGAGCAACCGGAAACCTACTCGTTGGCCTCTTTGGTGGAAGACGGCCCGATTCAGGTGAAGCTGCCCAATGGCAGCGTGTGGGCGCCCCAGAATTTCGACAAGAAAGCCAAGGGCGCCATGCCCATGGTGGATGTGCTGGCCCTGTCCCGTAACCAGGCCACCGCGCGGCTGGGGCTGGATGTGGGGCTGGACAAGGTGGCCGACACCATGAAGACCCTGGGGGTGACCCGCAATATCCCGCTGTACCCGAGTATTCTGTTGGGGAGCCTGGAATTGACCCCGTTTGAAGTGGCGATGATGTATCAGCCGCTGGCCACCGGTGGCTTCAGTACCCGGCTGCGCTCTATTACCGATGTGCTGGACAAGGACGGCAAGCCGCTGGCCCGTTACCCGGTGAGCACCGACGAAGTGGTGGAGGCCGGGCCGGCTTTCTTGACCCAGTGGGCCATGCAGCAGGTCGTGGAAGAAGGCACCGCCCGTGCCGCCCGCGCTGCATTACCGTCGGACCTGAAAGTGGCCGGCAAGACCGGTACCAGTGATGATTTCCGCGATGCCTGGTTTGCCGGCTTCTCGGCCAATCATTTGGCGGTGGTCTGGGTGGGCCGTGACGACAACAAAAACGCGGGGATTACCGGCTCCAGCGGTGCCCTGCCGGTGTGGGCGAACTTGATGGGCAAGCTGCCGCAGCGCAGCTTGTCACAAAACCCGCCGCCCAGCGTGGAATGGGTATGGATGAATGAAGACGGCCGTCGTGTGAGTGCAGAAGGTTGTGGCAATGCCCGCCGCTACCCCATGCTGGCCGCGTCGATTCCCGAAGACAGCGATGGTTGTGGCACAGTGAAACAAACCGGCAAGGGCATCAAAGGGTGGTTCAAGGGCCTGTTTGATTAAGCGCCATGCGGTTTGCGGTGGCCCGCTCAATTCAACCTGCGATCAAGGAAATAGGGGTCAGGATGTTATTTATGCAAAGGTTGGTTCGATTGGTGCTCATCAGTGCCGTTATGGTGGGGTGTGCGGTGAAACCCGTGGTCGACGAGCCGCAGGAACCGATGACGGCCAGCCAGGAATTGGACGGCTCTCCGGCGCTGAGTCTGTTGACCAGTGCCGAGCAGGCGCGCCAGCAGGGGGATAATTCCCGGGCGGAACGGTATCTGGAGCGGGCGCTGAATATTGCCCCGGATTCCTCCTGGCTGTACAAGCAGCTGGCGGACCTGCGCCTGACTGAAGGTGACGCCCGTGGTGCGGAAGGCTTTGCCCTGAAAGCGCTGCGTCTGGCGCCGGACCACCCGGAGTATCAGGCCGGTTTGTGGGAATTGGTGGCCACCGCGCGGGACCGGCAAGGCGATGCCGCCGGAGCGAAGGCGGCTCGCGAACGGGCGGCGACGCTGCGTGACCCGGAGTCGCGCAAGGCATGACACCGGCGGTGCAGGCGGCCAAGCGCGGCAAGGTAGCGTTTACGCTGCATAGCTACGAACACGACCCGAAAGCGCAAAGCTACGGGTTGGAAGCGGCGGAGGCCTTGGGTCTGCCAGTGGAGCAGGTGTTCAAGACGCTGATGGCGCTGGTGGATGACGTGCCGGTGGTGGCCATGGTGCCGGTGGCCCATCAGCTGGACCTGAAATATCTGGCCCGTGCCCACGGTGGCAAGAAGGCGCAGATGTGTCCGGCGGACAAGGCGCAACGATTAACCGGCTATGTGCTGGGCGGTATTAGCCCGCTGGGGCAGAAGAAACGGTTGCCGCTATATCTGGATGGCAGCGCGGAATCCCACGAAATTATCTACATGAGTGCCGGCCGGCGCGGGCTGGAAATCGCCATGGCGCCGCAGGATTTGCTGAAGCTGACCGGGGGAAAACCGGCCGAGATAGTCCGCGATAAAAGCAGTAAGGAGTAACGAGAAGCGAGTTACGAGTTGCGAAAACCTTTAAACAATGTGGTTTTCCGCTTTTGATTTTCGAAACTCGCTGCTCGCAACTCGAACCTGTTTTTTCAGATCTTCGCAAACGCCTTGCGGGCCGCCGCGATGGTTGCTTCGATATCGTCGTCGCTGTGCGCCGCAGACACGAAGCCCGCTTCGAACGCGCTGGGCGCCAGGTAGATACCCTGGTCCAGCATGGCGTGGAAGAAGCGGTTGAAGCGCTCGCTGTCGCAGGCCATCACTTCCGCAAAGCTGCTGATACGGTTCTGGTCGGTGAAGAACAGCCCGAACATGGCGCCGGCCTGTGCGGTGGTGAATGACACCCCTTGCGCATGGGCAGCGGCCGTCAGGCCTTCCAGCAGGCGGGTGGTTTTTTCCGTCAGCGCGTCGTGGAAACCGGGCTCGCTGATCAGGTTCAGCGTCGCCAGGCCTGCAGCCATGGCCACCGGGTTACCGGACAGGGTGCCCGCCTGGTAGACCGGCCCCAGCGGTGCCAGATGCTCCATGATGGCCTGCTTGCCGCCAAAGGCGCCCACCGGCATGCCGCCCCCGACAATCTTGCCCAGGGTGGTCATGTCCGGGGTGATGCCGTAATGGCCCTGGGCGCCGCCCAGCGCTACCCGGAAACCACTCATGACTTCATCGAAAATCAGCACCGCGCCGTTGTTGTCACACTGCTGGCGCAGGGTCTGCAGGAAATTCTCGGTGGCGGGGACACAGTTCATGTTGCCGGCCACCGGCTCCACGATGATGGCGGCGATGTCGTCGCCGTGTTCTTCGAAAGCCTGGGTGACGCTGGCGGCATCGTTGTAGTTCAGCACCAGGGTGTCCGCGGTGACGGCTTCCGGTACGCCGGGGGAGCCGGGAATGGCGATGGCGCCGGAGCCGGCTTTCACCAGCAGGCTGTCCACGTGCCCGTGGTAGCAACCTTCAAACTTGATGATCTTGTTGCGGCCGGTGTAGCCGCGGGCCAGGCGGATGGCGCTCATGGTGGCTTCTGTGCCGGAGTTGACCATGCGTACCATGTCCATGGAGGGCACCAGTTCGCAGACCTTGTCGGCCATGGCCACTTCCGTGGCGGTGGGGGCGCCGAAGCTCAGCCCTTCCTGTACGGCCGCCTGCACGGCGGCCACCACGTGGGGGTGGTTATGGCCCAGGATCATGGGGCCCCAGGAGCCCACGTAATCGATGTATTGATTGTCGTCTTCGTCGAACAGGTACGCGCCACGGGCGGAATGGAAGAACACCGGTGTGCCGCCGACGCTTTTGAACGCCCGCACCGGGGAATTCACACCGCCGGGAATGTGTTTCTGGGCCTGACGGAAAAGCTGTTCAGAGTGCTTGCGGCTCATGGTGTGTCCTCTGTTGAATCTATTCTGGGATGGCCTGTCCGGCGGTGGCCGGGAAACAGGCGCTGAAGCGGCGTGCTGCGGCTTCGATGGAGGCCGTGTCGGTGTGCCCGAACAGGGCATGAATGACCGCCACAGACACGGCGCCAGCGTCGATCAGTTGCGGCGCATTATCCGGATTCACTCCGCCGATGGCTACCACGGGTTGATGAAACTGCTGGCAGGCCTGGCGTAGCACCGCCAGTGAGGCCGGCGGCGCCTGGGGTTTGGTCTGCGAGGTGAAGAAGCGGCCCATGGCCAGGTAATCGGCGCCGGCTTCGGCAGCTTGCCCGGCCAATGCCAGATCGCCGTGGCAGGTGACGCCGATAATCCGCGAGTCGCCCAGCTGATCGCGGGCCGCCTTGATGCCGCCGTCGCTCTGGCCGATGTGCACGCCATCGGCATCCACGCGGGCGGCCAGGGCCGGGTCATCATTGACGATAAACAGGGTGCCATACTGATGGCACAAGGCGCGTAGCTGGGCGGCCCGGTATTCGCGTTGAGCCGGGCTGGCGGTCTTGTCCCGGTATTGCAGCAGCCGGGCGCCGCCGCGCAGGGCGGCTTCGGCGGCGGGCAACAGGCGCTCGTCCGGGGTGAGTGCCGGGTCGGTGATCGCGTAGAGGCCGTGAAGGCGGAGGGGGCGGTGGTGACGGTGGGGGGACATGGGGCGCTCAGGCCTGGCGGTTGGGCACGTATTGGCCTTGCCCGGGCTGGAAGGCGCCGCGCAGAAAGCGGTCCACGTGGGCCTGGCCATTGGCGACAGCGCTGTCCAGTGACTGGCCGCGACCGCGCAGGCAGGCGATGGACGAGGCCAGGGTGCAGCCGGAGCCGTGATAGCTGTGCGGCAACCGGTCCCAGCGCCATTGTTCTTCGCCAACGGTGGTGAACAGGTGGTTGATGACCTGATCGGTGTCGTCGTGGGTGCCGGTGACCAGGGTGGCGCAGCCGCTGCGCTGGACCAGGGTTCGGCCGCAGTCGGTGACGGTTGTTTGCCCGCTCAGGGCCTGGGCTTCTGGCAGGTTGGGGGTCATCACGTCGCACAGTGGCGCCAGTTTTTCGAGCATGGCTTCGGCGAGAGATTCCTGCGCCAGGCTGCCGCCGGCTTCGGCGGCCAGTACCGGATCGAGAATCACCGGGACACCGGGCAGCCGTTTGAGCAGCCGGGTAATGAACTCGAGGATGGCAAGCGAACCGGTCATGCCGATCTTGATGGCCTGATAATCCATGTCGTCCAGCAGGGCGTCGGCCTGCTGTTGCAGCAAATCGATGTCAGTGAGCCGGAAGCCGCGCACGTTCTGGCTGTTCTGTACGGTGAGGCCGGTGATCAGGGTGGAAGCGAAGCCGCCCAGGGCCTGAATGGCTTCAATGTCGGCATGGATGCCGGCGCCCCCGGAGGGGTCGTGACCGGCGATGACGAGAATGTTCGGTTTCATTGGAGGGCCTGATGCTAAATGCCTGGTGCCGGACGCCGCTTGCTGTGTGGCGCCCAGCTTATGGCGTGTCTCAGAAAGGTTTCACCACAACCAATATCACAATGGCGATCAGTAGAAAAACCGGAATCTCGTTAAAGATGCGGTAGAACTTGTCGCTTTTGGTGTTGGCGTCGGCGGCGAACTTCTTCATGTAGGACAGGCAGACGTGGTGGTAGCCAATCAGCAGGAACACCAGCGCCAGTTTGGCGTGCATCCAGCCGTTGCCTTTGTAGGCTTCCATGTTTGCCATGAACATCCACATGCCAAGGACTACGGTGACAATCATGCTGGGGTTCATGATGCCCCGGTAGAGTTTGCGTTCCATGATCTTGAAGCGTTCGCGGCTGGGTTGATCCTCTGCCATGGCGTGATACACGAACAGGCGTGGCAGGTAGAAAATGCCGGCAAACCAGCAAATCACGGCGATCAAGTGGAAGGCCTTGATCCAGAGAAAGTAATCGAGCGCAAACTGCATGGGGGCTGTCCCTTGTTATGGGTGGCGACATTGGAGAGATGTTTCCAGTGGGCGTACACTATACAGACTTACCTGTATTCTTTCCGGTCCACTTGCTGCTGTCTAAGTAAAGGAGCGCTGTGAATAAGCGGCCACGCCATAGTCGTCTGATGCGTTACTACCTGTTTCGCACCCGGCGGCTGAGCCGTCGGCAGCTGGGTTCCTGGCAGGACTGGAAATTGCGCGCGGTGTTCTGGTCTGGCGCCATCATGGTGGGGCTGCTGGTGGTGGCGTTTGCCTGGGTGGCAGAACTGGCGTCCCACACTTTCACGCAAATCCATGCCCAGTCTCCATACTTGCCGGTGCTAATAACCCCGGTGGGTATGGTGGTAATTGTCTGGTTGATGCGCCAGCTGGGTACCGAGTCCCAGGGCAGTGGTATTCCTCAGGTGTTGGTGGTGCTGAAGCAGCGTTACCACTGGTTGCGCCCTGCTTTCCTGTCCTTGCGCGTTATTCTCAGCAAGTTTGTGCTCACCTGCCTGGGGTTGCTGTGCGGGGCCAGTATTGGCCGCGAGGGCCCCAGTGTGCACATGGGCGCGGCGATGATGTATTCGGTGGGCCGGGTGGGGCGGCTTAACCAGAAATACGTGGATAATTCCCTGATTGTGGCGGGCGGCGCGGCAGGGGTGTCGGCGGCGTTCAATGCGCCCCTGGCAGGGATTGTCTTTGCCATCGAAGAGCTGTCCGGCTCATTTGAGCAGCGCACCAGCGGTACCCTGATCATGGCCATCATTCTTTCCGGTGTGGTGGTGCTAATGATAATGGGGCACTACAGTTTTTTTGGGCACCCGGACGGGGCGCTGGACATCACCCGGGACTGGGCAGCGATTGGTGTGACGGCGCTGGTGTGTGGTCTGCTGGGCGGCTTTTTTAGCCGGTTGCTGATCAAGGGCAGCCAATTTCTTTCGCCCTACGCCAAGGAGCACCCATACCGTGTGGTGGTGCTGTGCGCGCTGGTGTTGGTGTTTCTGGGGCTGATTACGGGCGGGGCCACCTACGGCAGTGGTTATGAGCAGGCATCTACCCTGCTGAGTGGTGAGCAGCCGGGTAACTGGACCTTCGCGCTGGCCAAGATGTCAGCCACCCTGGTGTCTTATTTTACCGGCATTCCCGGTGGTCTGTTCTCCCCCAGCCTGGCGGCAGGGGCGGGTATTGGTAACGTGGTTGGTGGTTTCTTTCCAGGCTCGTCGCTGGTGGGCCTGACTCTGGTGGCCATGGCGGCGTTTCTGGCCGGGGTGATACAGCGGCCGATCACGTCCTTCGTGATCGTGATGGAGCTGACCGGCAACCGCCACGATATCCTGCTGCCGCTGATGGCGGGTGCACTACTGTCCGCAGCGGTGGCCAAGGTCGTCTGGGCTCGCCCCCTGTATGACTCCCTGGCTGACCGCCTTTCTGATGGTCAGGGTATGGCGCTGGAAAAGCCCCAGGACAAGCCGGCGGAACGAGGCAATGAAAAAACCGAGTCGGCGGATGGAGAGAAAGAGTCGGAACGGCAACTGCCGGGTTGACCGTCATCCGGGTGGGCAAGTCGGTTTTCAGGCCGTTATGGGCGGCACTTTCTTGCCGCTGATCGATGGCGACCCTATCATGCAGGGCTTCCTTTTATTAATGCAGTTCAGGAGTGGGATATGTCTTCTCAGCCAGCACCAGCCAGTGCACCGCTGAAAGTAGGTGTGGTCGGCGGTACCGGGTATACCGGGGTCGAATTATTACGCCTGTTGGTTAACCACCCCCATGCTGAACTGGATGTGATTACCTCTCGTGGCGAAGCGGGTGTGGCGGTGGCTGACCTGTTTCCGTCCCTGCGTGGCCGTACGGACCTGGTTTTCAGTGAGCCGGATGTGAAGCGGCTGGCGGCCTGTGACGTGGTGTTCTTTGCGACGCCCCATAACGTGGCCATGCGGATGATGCCTGAGCTGATGGACGCCGGCGTGCGGGTGGTGGACCTGTCAGCGGATTTCCGGCTGCGCGATCATGAACTCTGGAGCGAATGGTATGGCGAGCCCCATGCCTGCCCGGAGTTGCTGGCGGATGCGGTATATGGCCTGCCGGAAGTGAATCGGGCGGCGATTCGTGACGCTCGGCTGGTGGCCTGCGCCGGTTGTTATCCCACCTCGATCCAGCTGGGCTATTTGCCGTTGCTGGAAAAGGGCTGGATCAAGCCCGATCAGCTGATCGCCAACGCGGCCAGTGGCGCCAGCGGTGGCGGCAAAGGCGCCAAGGTGCCCATGTTGCTGGCGGAGGCGGGTGAGAGCTACAAGGCCTATGGCGCCAGCGGTCACCGGCATTTGCCGGAGATCGAGCAGGGGCTGGCGGATATCGCTGGTGGTCCGGTAAGCGCTACATTTGTTCCACATCTTATCCCGATGATCCGTGGTATTCATGCCACTCTCTACGGTCAGCTCACTGAATCGGCGCCGCCACTGGAAGATATTCAGGCGGCGTTCGAGGCCCGTTATGCCGATGAGCCCTTTGTGGATGTGATGCCGCTGGGCAGCCACCCGGAAACCCGTTTCGTGAAGGGAGCCAATATCTGTCGGCTGGCTCTGCATCAACCGCGGGGAGAGAACGTGATTGTGGTGCTGTCGGTGATTGATAACCTGGTAAAAGGGGCTTCCGGCCAGGCCGTGCAGGCCATGAATATCATGTTTGGGCTGGATGAGGGGGCGGGGCTGGCAGTGGTTCCGTTGGCGCCATAACCATGGCGAAGAAACCGAAAAGCCGGGCCGGTATCGATGATGTGATGCTGATGCCGATCAGCCCGTCTCAGCAGAAGAAGCAGCGGCGGCTGTGGGTGTCGGTTGCGCTTGTCATCGCGGTGTTGCTGTTTTTGCTGGGCGGCTGGTTGGGTGCTGGCGGTGCTCTGGATGCCTCGGAATCCAATCGCCGACTGCGTGGTGAGGTCAAGACCCTGGATGCAGAGCTGGAGACTGCGCGTAATGAGCTGGCGGTGTTCAGAGCGGATTCCGAACTGACCCTGGAGGCACGTGAAGAGGTGCGCCAGGAGATCAAGGCGTTGCAGGACCAGGTGGCCGAGCTGGAAGAAGCGGTACTGTTCTACAAGAATGTGATGGCACCGGCTGGCACCGAGGGTGGCCTGCAGATCGAAAAAATGACGGTGCAGCAGGACAACGAGACTGACGAATACCGTTACCGGGTGGTGCTGGTACAGTCCGGTGACAACCGTGGTTACCTGTCCGGGGATATCAGCTTGCACCTGCATGGCGAGAAAGACGGGGAAGCGTTTGAGCTCAATGGCAGTAGCTGGCTTGAAGACGGGAGTGAAACGCGCTTCCGGTTTCGTTACTTTCAGGAGCTGAATGGCCGCTTTAAGGTGCCCGAAGGGGTGGTGGTACAAGCGGTAGATGTGGATGCTGAGAGCGGCGGCAGAAACCGTTACCAGACACAGAAAACCATAAAATGGCAGTAGGAGAGACGTGTGCTAGGCCGAGACAAGAAAACCGCAGTGACTACAGGGGCATCGTCCCAGGATTACCGTAACCATACCCTGATCGCGCCCAGCGCAACCGTTCGTGGTGATATCGAATTTTCCGGAGGCCTGCATATTCAGGGCACCGTGGAAGGCAATGTCAGCGTGGGCAAGGATGGCGGTCGCCTGGTGATTGGCGAAAGCGGTGTGGTGAAAGGCGAAATCCAGGTCGCCCAGGTGGTGATTAATGGTCGCGTGGAAGGGGATGTGCACGCCACCGAGAACCTGGAGCTGGCGGAGAAGGCGTCCGTGGAAGGCAACGTGTACTACCGGATGATCGAAATGGTCATGGGCGCGCGGGTGAATGGCAAACTGGTCCGCCTGGATGACGAGCGCCGTAATCTGCCCGCGCCGGATGCTGGCAAAACGGCCAAGCCGGAGTCCGCCGGCAAGGACGCAGCAAGCAACGATGCGCCCGGGAAGGCGGAAGGTGCCCGCGGATAATTCTTGACTGTTTTAGTCGGGTACTGGAACATGATCAACCCGCTCGGGCGTTTAGTGCCGGGGCGGGTTTTCTACTGCCCAGATGTCAGCCAATAGCGAGAGTATGAGCGAGTCAGCGCCAATTTCATTCACCGATGCCGCCGCCACCAAAGTCAAAGAGCTGCGTGACGACGAAGGAAACCCGAACCTCAAGCTGCGTGTGTATATCACCGGCGGCGGGTGTGCGGGGTTCTCCTATGGCTTCACGTTCGATGAAGCGGTGAATGAAGACGATACCTCGGTGGAGAAAGAGGGTGTCACCTTGCTGGTGGACGCCATGAGCATTCAGTACCTGGATGGCTCCCAGGTGGATTACGAAAAGGGCCTGATGGGCTCGCGTTTCGTGGTCAGCAACCCCAATGCGGCCACTACCTGCGGCTGCGGCTCGTCCTTCTCGGTCTGAGAACGCAGCACGCACCACGCAAACACGCACCACGCATGAGCAGTACGAAGGCGCCTATGGCGCCTTCTTGGTTTTAGCGTGCGCCCGAAGGGCGGCGTGAAGCGTGGTGCGTCTCTTGTTGTCACAAAACCTTCACCGTTTGATCAACATTTCGTCGCTTTTCGGGTAGACACTGAACCCATGATGACGACAAAACCGACATTTCAGCGAATGACCGCCGCGGACACCCGGGCCATGTGCTGGTTGCTACAGCAGCCGCAAGCAGCCCGCCGCGCTCGTATGGCGCGGATGATCTCCCGCCTTGGCGATGGCCCCTTTTATGTGGCGCTGACGCTGTTCATCTGGTGGATGGATCGACAAGGGGGTAGCGAGTTTGCCCTGACTGCCATGGCGGCCTATGCCTTGGAGGTGCCCTTGTTTGTGCTGCTCAAGCACCTGATCAAGCGCCCCCGGCCGGCGGATGCCCTGGAAAGTCTGTCAGCGTTTATTCAACCGGCGGACCGCTTCAGCTTTCCGTCCGGGCACACCGCAGCCGCCTTTGTGATGGCCACCTTGTTGTGCGTGTTCTACCCGCCGGTAATGGCGTTGGCACTGGGGTTGGCGGTGATGGTGGGTTTGTCCCGGGTGCTGCTGGGGGTTCACTACCCGTCGGATATTCTCGCCGGTGCCACCCTGGGTTTCAGCTGCGCCATGATTGGGCTGTGGCTGGTTTGACTGCCCTTGCGGTAGGGGCGTCGCTTGCGGCGCGATAACTCGGGACACAGCGAACACTTTCATTTCACCGCAGGGAGAGACAGGATTGTCTCAGTGAGTTCCGTGCCCTCTGTGGTGAAAATGCCTTGAGCCAAAAGTTGGAATCGCGCCGCCAGCGACGCTCCTACGGCAGGGTGATCTGCCCCAATACCGCCTCCCTTGATGCCCCGGTGACCACCGGCGCATTGCCCGTCCTCTCTTCCATGCGCGCCCAGGCTAGCCAGGCAAATGCGGCGGCTTCCACCCAGTCCGGGTCCAGCCCGTGCTCAGCGGTGCTGGAGACAGGGGCGCCGAGTAGTGCCTGAAGGCGTTCCAGCAGGTGTTGGTTGTGGGCGCCTCCGCCGCAGATCAGCACATGATCGGGCTGGAAGTTGTTAAGTGCATCGCTGATTGAATGGGCGGTGAGCTCTGCCAGCGTTGCCTGGACGACGTCCTCAGGGAGTGAGTGGTTCGCCAGTTGTGCGTTGAGCCAGTCACGGCTGAAACGCTCCCGCCCGGTGCTTTTCGGGGGCGGCTGATGGAAATACGGGTCATCCAGCAGGGTGGCAAGCAGCGCATTGTCGGGGCGGGCGCTGGCGGCCCAGTCACCATTGCGGTCGTAGGCTTGCTGGCGGTGCTGTTGGATCCAGCTGTCCATCAACACGTTGCCCGGGCCGGTATCAAAACCGCCGGTGAGCTGGCCGTTATCCAGCAAGGTTACATTGGCCATGCCGCCGATGTTCGCGACGGCAATGCGCTGGTCTGCCCGGGCGAAAAGCTGCCGGTGAAAGGGGGGCACCAGCGGGGCGCCTTGCCCGCCCAGGGCCATGTCCTTGTTGCGGAAATTGCTGACCACGGGAATCCTGCTCTGCACCGCCAGGGTGTCCGGGCAGCCCAGTTGAACGCTAAAGCCGGGTGCTTGAGGGCGGTGGCGAACGGTCTGGCCGTGGCAGCCAATGGCGCGAACCTGGGCCGGTGTCAGGCTGGCCTGTGCGAGCAGGGCCTCACAGGTAGTGGCGTATTCAGCGGCCAGTTGCTGGCTGACACGCCCGGCCCGGTCGATCTCGTTACTGCCGGGCTGGCACAGGGCCAGAATATCATCGCGAAGCGGGGCCGGGATCGGCTGGCTCAAGGTGCTGAGCAGGGTGAAATGGTCGTCGCCAATGCGGGCGAGGACGGCATCAATGCCGTCCACACTGGTGCCGGTCATCAGGCCGATAAACAGGGATGGCCCGGTCTTAGAAGACATCGCTGCTGGCCAGTGTTGAGGCTTCGGAGAACAGGGTCATTTGTGCCTTCAGCCGGTTGGCAGCAATCAGGAACTCCGCTCTCTCGTTGTCGTTGATGCCGCGGGCCTTCGGTAGCGGCACGGTCTGCGGGTTGCGGTGTACGCCGTTGATGCGAAATTCATAATGCAGGTGTGGCCCGGTGGCCAGACCGGACGAACCCACATAGCCAATGGTCTGGCTTTGTTTGACCCGTTTGCCGACCCGAATGCCCTTGGCAAAGCTGCGCATGTGGGCATACAGCGTGGTATAGATCTGGCCGTGCTTAAGGATGATGACGTTGCCGTAGCCGCCTTTCACTCCGGCGAAAATGACCTTGCCATCGCCCGCAGCCTTGATGGGGGTGCCGGATGGAGCTGCGTAGTCTGTGCCCTTGTGCGCGCGGATCCGGTTGAGCACGGGGTGTTTGCGGCTCAGGTTGAAGCGCGAGCTGATGCGGGCAAAGGCCACTGGGGTGCGGATGAATTCCTTGCGCATGGAGTCGCCCTTGATGTTCAGGTACTCCACGTCGCCAGACAGGGTTTCGTAGCGGAAGGCGGTGAGATGACGGCCCTGGTTCCAGAATTCGGCCATCAGGATGTCGCCTTCGCCGACTTTCTCCCCATCCAGATAGAGTTCTTCATAGAGAATGCGGAAGCGGTCACCTTTGCGAATGTCGAGGGCAAAATCCACATCCCAGGCAAACAGGTTGGCCAGCTGCATGGTGAGCCGGTCGGTGATGCCAGCTGCGGCCCCGGCCAGGAACAGGGAGCCGGTGATGTCGGCTTGGGCGAAGCGGGTCTGCTTCTGGTATTCCCGTTGGCTCAGGCGCACATTCCAGCCGCCGCCCGTCAGCCGTGCGGTGAGGGTTTCAACTTTCGAAGGGTGGTAGCGCACGTTGGTGAGGGAGCCGCTGTCGCTAACAATGACTTCCAGCGCTTCCCCGGGGCGCAAGCGGGTGAGCCGCTTCAGCTTGTCGTCACCTTTGAGCAGGGCATCGATTTGCCCGGCGCCAATGCCTAGGGGGTGCAGTAATGAGGACAGGCTGTCCCCGGATTGCACGGTCAGCGTTTGCCATTGCGGTGTGGCCGGTGCGGGTTTGCTGGTGGTTTGCGGTTTTGGTGCGGGTGCTGTGCGTTCCGGCAGACTGATGGCCTGAACGCGTTCCGGGGCGGTTTCGGTGCTGTCCGGGCGAAAGGCGATCAGGATGACGCCGCCCAGCAATACCATGCTCAGCAGTAAATGGGTGCGTGGGAACTGGCGCACCAGCCTGCCGGCAGCAGAGATAAGTTGTTTCATGAAAAGTCTGTGAGGGCCTGGTTGGGTAAATAGAGACTGGCGCGCCCGCGGGGCACAGCGAAAAACTGACCTGCAAAGATACCCGCCTTCTCTGGCCGCGTTCAAGTGCTACAATGGCGCGCTTTCATTAATGGGTCTGGAAATAGAGGTAGGCATGGCCACGGTGGATCAGCAACTGGCACTTATTACCCGCGGGGCGGATGAGATCATCCAGGAAGAGGAACTGCGGGAAAAACTGGCATCGGGCCGGCCGTTACGGGTGAAGGCGGGCTTTGACCCCACTGCCCCGGATCTGCACCTGGGGCATACGGTATTGATCAACAAGCTGCGCCAGTTTCAGGAGCTGGGGCATGAGGTGATCTTCCTGATTGGCGATTTCACCGGGATGATCGGCGATCCCACGGGCAAGAGTACGACTCGCCCGCCGTTGAGTCGCGAGGATGTGTTGCGCAACGCGGAGACCTACAAAGAGCAGGTCTTCAAGATTCTCGATGAGAGCAAGACCCGGGTCGCCTTCAACTCCAGCTGGATGAACGAGGTTGGCGCGGCCGGCATGATCAAGCTGGCAGGCCAGTACACGGTGGCGCGGATGCTGGAGCGTGATGATTTCGACAAGCGCTACAAGGGTAATCAGCCCATCGCCATCCACGAATTCCTTTACCCGCTGGTGCAGGGCTACGACTCCGTGGCGTTGGAGGCGGATGTGGAGCTGGGCGGGACCGATCAGAAGTTCAACCTGCTGATGGGGCGTACGCTGCAGAAGTCCTATGGCCAGGCGCCGCAGATCTGTCTGACCATGCCTATCCTGGAAGGGTTGGACGGCGTGCAGAAGATGTCCAAGTCGTTGGGCAACTATGTGGGGGTCAATGATGCGCCGGGGGAAATGTACCGCAAACTGCTCTCGCTTCCCGACAGCCTCACCTGGCGCTATTATGAACTGCTCAGTGCCTGCTCTAATGAGCGCATTGCGGAGCTGAAGGCGCAGGCCGATACACTGGGCTCGCCCCAGGAGGCCAAAAAAGCCTTTGCGCTGGAGATGGTCGAGCGGTTCCATGGGGCTCAGGCGGCCCAGGCGGCGCCCAAATCGGCAGGCAACCAGATTGCGCTGGGCGATATCCCGGATAATGTGCCGGAAGTCGAGGTGGAGCTGGGTGATCAGGACAGCATCCATATCCTGCCGTTGCTGCGGGAAGCAGGC
>NZ_DS989915.1:2980606-2987517 GCF_000155615.1 Alcanivorax sp. DG881
CTCTGGTGTTCCGGTTGTCACGCCAGTGGCATTGCCGGGTAGCTACGTTCGGACGGGATAACCGCTGAAAGCATCTAAGCGGGAAGCCTCCCTCAAGATGAGATCTCCCTGGGAACTTGATTCCCCTGAAGGGCCGTTGAAGACCACAACGTTGATAGGCTGGGTGTGGAAGCGTTGTAAGGCGTGAAGCTAACCAGTACTAATTGCCCGTGAGGCTTGACTATATAACACCAAAGCAGTTACTCGGCACATCAAGCCAGGTAACGCAAAGATACGGTGTGAGAGATACTAACCTTGCAGTTGAATAGCAAACTTCTCGTTACCCAATTTGGCTTTGCCGGTGAGCAAGCAGTTCTACTTCGGTAGAGAACACCGGTAAGGCAACCTATTTGGTCATCCTGATTATTCAGGGCAACCAAACCAGTTTGCCTGACGACCATAGAATGTTGGAACCACCTGATCCCATGCCGAACTCAGAAGTGAAACGACATATCGCCGATGGTAGTGTGGGGCTTCCCCATGTGAGAGTAGGTCATCGTCAGGCTCTTAAATACAAAAAAGGCCCCCTAGCATTATGCTAGGGGGCTTTTTTTGTATTTAGGATACGGTGAATTATTTTCCCTGCCTCGCGGCGAAGCCGCCATGTGACAAGCGATGCTCCGCAGGAGCCAGCTTGGTGCGCCGCAGGCGTCCCGAAGGGATGACGAGCATGCTCGTCACGCACTGTAGGTCATCGTCAGGCTCTTAAACAAACAGAAAACCCTCGTCGCGAAAGCGTCGGGGTTTTTTTGTGTTCAGGCTGGGCAGAAGCGCGCTTCCTGTCACAATCTGGCACTGCCAGGCCCCCGCACCCCTCCCTGTAATACCCTTGCCAAAAAGACACGCCACAACCGCGATGTCCTGCGCCCCTGTATTATGAAGCTATTGGCGTCGCCGGAAGTGATGTTCGCTTGAAAGACTGGCTCACAGGCCGGGGTGCAGTCGGCGTGTTTTTCCTCTTGAATTTAGTTCACCGTCATCTGCTGGAAGATTAACCGGTAACACGCTTTATTCGGGCGCCTGCAGCCTCTATTCTTGCTGCTGTGACTTTCGCTATTCCTACAGTAAACAAGCGTTTACCAACCATTTGCTAGCCTGGAAAGGCTCCATTGCTGTCGGCGAAAGTGGTATGGTTGAGCCTTGCTGACGAGGGGCGGCAGAGGATCTGTATTGCCGGTCAGCGTTTGACAGCTTGGTTTGCCGGGATGATGTTGCTCTTCCTCGGCATCGTTAACAGAATTCGCAGGGTTAGCCTGCACCGGCCTGCCATATGGCGGGGTGTTTCTTTGAATTTTGGACTCGGGAAAGGTTGAGAATTATGACAACAGAAAAAAGTGTGCTGACTCCACTACAGGCGCTGGCTCAGCGTTGTTCGCAGCACGGCGATGCGGTGGCGTTTGTTCAGCCCCTGGGTGGCGGTAAGCTGCGTGAGTATACCTGGAAGCAGGTGGATGAAGAGGCGCGTAAAATTGCCGCCTACCTGCAGTCCCAGGGGATGCAGAAGGGCGATCATGTTGCGCTGGTGTCCAAGAACTGTGCGGAATGGATCATCACTGATGTGGCAATCTGGATGGCGGGTGGCGTCAGTGTTCCCCTTTACCCGACGCTGGTGGCCGAGACAGTGCGTCAGATCATGGAGCACAGTGAGTCCAAGTTCCTTTTTGTCGGCAAGCTCGACGACTGGGACATGATGAAAGCCGGTGTGCCAGAAGGGGTCGCACAAATTGCCTTGAGCCTGGCGCCGGAAGATGCCCTGCAGGCGTTCCCGAAATGGTCGGACATTATTCGTGATACGGCGCCGTTGGCGGATGTGAATGTACCGGATCTCGGTGATCTGGCTACCATCGTTTATACCTCTGGCACCACCGGTATGCCAAAGGGCGTGATGCACGACTTTGCGAGCCTTTCCACTGTCGGTGAAAAGATGATCAAGGTGTACGACCTTAAGCCTGACGAGCGCATGATTTCTTATTTGCCGCTGTCTCATGTGGCTGAGCGCGTGGCAGTGGAAATTGCCGTGCTGTATGTCGGTAACAAGATCTTTTTTGCCGAGTCTCTGGATACCTTTGGCGAAGATATCAAGCGGGCACAACCAACCGTATTTTTTGCGGTGCCGCGTATCTGGTCCAAGTTCTACCAGAAAGCTTCGGAGGCGGTGCCCCCGAAGAAGCTCAATCGGTTGCTCAAGATTCCTTTCCTTAACAAGATCATCAAGAAAAAAGTGCTTGGTGCCATGGGGCTGGATGAGTGCCGCATTGCGTTGTCCGGCGCTGCCGCGTTGTCACCGGAAATTATTACCTGGTTCAAGAAGCTGGATCTGGAAATTCTCGAAGTCTACGGCATGACCGAAAACCTGGCCTGGTCTCACACCACGGAAGAAGGGGATCAGCAGATTGGCTGGGTGGGGACGCCCAATGATGGTGTTGAGTGCCGCATCGGTGAGGGTGGCGAAATTCTGGTGCGCAGCCTGGGGAACATGAAGGGCTACTACAAGCAGCCAGAGAAGACAGCAGAAGATCTGACTGAAGACGGTTGGTTGCGCACGGGTGATGTGGGCGAAATTGACGGCAAGGGTCGCTTGCGCATTACTGGCCGCGTGAAAGAGATTTTCAAAACTGAAAAAGGCAAGTATGTCGCGCCGGCGCCGATTGAGAATCGACTGTCGACGATGCCGGGTCTCGAGCTGGCCTGTGTGATCGGGCAAGGTATGGGGCAGCCGGTTGCCTTGCTTAACATTACTCCGGAAGAGCAGGAGCGTTTGAGCAAAGGCAGTGAGAAGGAGCACTTTACCAAGGAGCTGGAGAAGCTTCTCGCTCGCGTAAATGAAGTGCTGGACCCTCACGAGCGTATGACCACGTTGATCGTGTGCAAGGATGCCTGGAGTGTTGAGAATAACCTGATCACCCCGACACTGAAGCTGAAGCGCAACGAAATCGAAAAGCGTTACGGCGATGATATTGTTCAGTGGTCCAAGACACGCGGGGTTGTTTGGGAGGCTTGAGCGCGATGAAAGAGGCGGACCAGTCGCTGGTCCGTCTTCTCGCCGACGGTAACTTTCGTTCCGGTTCAGAGCTTGGGGAGGTGTTGGGTATTTCCCGGGCCGGGGTCTGGAAGCGGGTTCAGCGCCTTGCGGATTTTGGTCTCACTCTGGAATCCGTGAAAGGCAAAGGTTACCGGCTGGCTCAGCCCCTGGAGTTGATCGACTCCGATATTGTGCAGCGCCGCCTGGGCGGGGTTGCGGATCTCCATTATCAGTGGGTCACCGGTTCCACCAATGCGGATGCCCTGGCATTGGAGGGCCCTGTTACCCGTCCCCAGGTGTTTGTCACCGAATGCCAGCTGGCGGGTCGCGGTCGCCGCGGCCGGGCCTGGCAGTCTCCGTTCGCCGCGAATCTCTATGTTTCCATTCGGTTCACATTACGTGGTGGCTTTGCCGCGTTGGGTGGGCTGAGTCTGGCCGTTGGCGTGTCTGTTGCCGAGGCGTTGCGCGAGCTTGAGCCTGCCCTGCCAATTACTCTCAAATGGCCCAATGATCTTTTGGTTGATGGTGCCAAGATTGGTGGTGTGTTGATCGAGCTTGCGGGCGAGATGGATGGGCGTGTGGATGTGGTGATCGGCGTGGGGCTCAATGGCCGGATGACGGCGGGTCAGGCTGATGCCATTGACCAGCGCTGGATCGATTTGGCTGCTGTATTGCCGCAGATGCCATCGCGTACGGATCTCGCCAGCCTGGTGATTACCCGGTTAATGGGTATGCTGCCGCTGTTCGAGAGCGATGGATTTGCCGCGTTTGCGGAATCGTTCGCTCAGCTCGATGCGGTATCCGGCAAGAATGTGGTTGTCAGGGCCGTGGATCAGGAGCTCGTGGGTGTTGCTGCTGGAGTGGCCTCTGATGGCGCGCTATTGCTGAAAACAAAAGATGGGCTGCGCTCCCTGTACGGCGGAGAAGTGAGTTTGAGAATCCAATGAAGCTGTTTGTTGATGTGGGCAATACCGCCATTAAGTGGCGTTACTGCGACGGCGCAACGGTGCATCAGGGTGGCTGCCGCCATGAGCGCGAGTGGTTGCGAGTGGTGGATGTCATGTTGGCGGGAGCAGGGCGATCGCCTGAAGAAATATGGATCGCGTCAGTCGCCGGACCGGAGGCGGATACGGTTATTGCCGCCTGTCTTGCGAATCGCACAGGTTGTCAGCCCCGGTTTTATTATTCCTGCGAATCCGATTTTGGTGTGCAAAGTTGTTATCCGGAGCCGAGAAAGCTTGGCGTGGACCGCTGGGTGGCAATGATTGAGGGGTTTCAGCGCTACGGGGCATCGATCATTATCGATTGCGGCAGCGCCTTGACGATCGATGCTGTGGACGGGCGTGGTGTTTTCCTGGGGGGCTATATCGTGCCGGGGCTTGGCATGTTGCGTGGTGCCTTGCTTCGCGATACTTCGGATGTACATATCGAGCCAGGAACGGCGCAGCTGCAGCTTGGGCAGTCTACCGGTGAGTGTGTTCATAACGGACTCTTGCGCATGTCTGTGGCCTTTGTCACGGAGGTGGTGGTTGAACTGCGCCAAGTGCTTGATGATACTAGCAAAGTGCTCGTCACGGGCGGCGATGCGCCGGAGTTGATTGGTTCGTTTGCGTTTGAATTTGAGCACGCGCCGGATTTGGTCCTCGATGGGCTGGAGCGAGTGGCTGCACGACAACAATAAATGATGGGGGAACACCTGTGCGGTGGATATTCTACAGTTTGCTGGTGATCAATTTGGTCTACGTGGGCTTTCAGTTGACCAAGTCGCTGGCTCCGGAGCCTCCTTCTCTGCGTTTGCCGGTCTCCCAGGCGGCTGCCGGTGGCGAGCGTTTGCGGTTGCTCGCAGATAGTCCCCAGCCGCAAAGTGTACCGGCGGCCAGCGTGCCCGGCGGTAGCTTGTGTCCGGTGATTGGGCCATGGGAAAACCGCGAGCAGGCAGAGGCGGGTGCGGTACAGCTCAAGGCCATTGGGCTGCCCGGCCGGGTGCGGGGATTGAGCGTGCAGAAGGACCGCCTTAACTGGGTGTATCTGCCTCCCTATGAGGATAGAGAGCGTGCCTTGCGTGTGCTCAGGGAGCTGCAGGACCATGGTGTCGACAGCTTTGTTGTCAAGGAGGGTGAGGACGCCAATGCGATTTCCCTGGGCTATTTCTCCAGCGCTGAATCCGCAGAAGGGCTTCGGTTGAAGATGCAAAATGCGGGCTATCCGGCGTTTGTCCGTGAAACGGCCCGGGATGTGACCGAATATTGGGTCTATCTGTCGAACTCGAAGCCTGAAGATAACGCCGACCTGAAGGTGTTTCTTGAGGGAAATCAGTCGCTTGGTATCGACAAGGTTTCCTGTTATTGATTGGGTGCGCAATTATTAGGCGTTTGATGCTTAAGTGGATTGCGTCCCCCCATGCCTTTCTATAGAATTCGCAACCCTTGTGAGCTGGCGTAGCTCAGTTGGTAGAGCAGCTGATTTGTAATCAGCCGGTCGGGGGTTCGACTCCTCTCGCCAGCTCCAATTTATAAACGCTTGGTAACTACTTGAAAACAAGTTGACAAGTTGTTGAAGCGTAAAGAGAATGTAGGCCCTTTTCTGGAGGGGTTCCCGAGTGGCCAAAGGGATCAGACTGTAAATCTGACGCGAAAGCTTCGGAGGTTCGAATCCTCCCCCCTCCACCAGATAGATTGATTTTGCCGGGCGATCAAGTCGCCCGGTAAAATCAGAAAGCCGGAAGGCTGGCAGGCATCGGAAGAATTGCGGGTATAGTTCAACGGTAGAACCTCAGCCTTCCAAGCTGATGATGCGGGTTCGATTCCCGCTACCCGCTCCAGCTCCGGAGAGGTTTGGTCATCGTTAAGGTGGCATGAAGGTTATGCTCTTGTAGCTCAGTAGGTAGAGCACACCCTTGGTAAGGGTGAGGTCACCGGTTCAAATCCGGTCAAGAGCTCCAATTTCCGGGCCCAGGTATATCCTGGGTCCGGCTTCATGTGTCTTGATGGTGCCAAGGTGGTCTGCGCGAATAAGCTGCAGTCCTTAAATGTGTCTTTATCGGGTGTATGCGCGCCATATGGCGAGAGAGCACAGCCAAGTTAAGAGGTGAAGAGTCGTGGCAAAGGAAAAGTTTGAACGTAATAAACCGCACGTAAACGTAGGCACCATCGGTCACGTTGACCATGGTAAAACCACCCTGACCGCCGCGCTGACACGCGTGTGTGCAGAAGTCTGGGGCGGTAGCGCCATTGCTTTCGATGGTATTGATAATGCCCCGGAAGAGCGTGAGCGTGGTATTACCATCGCGACCTCACACGTAGAGTACGATTCTCCGACTCGTCACTACGCCCACGTAGACTGCCCCGGTCACGCTGATTATGTGAAAAACATGATCACCGGTGCCGCGCAGATGGACGGCGCAATCCTGGTTTGTTCCGCAGCTGACGGCCCCATGCCGCAGACGCGTGAGCACATCCTGCTGTCCCGTCAGGTTGGCGTGCCTTTCATCGTTGTGTTCCTGAACAAAGCGGACATGGTTGACGATGAAGAGCTGCTCGAGCTGGTAGAAATGGAGGTACGTGAGCTGCTGAGCGACTACGACTTCCCGGGTGACGACACGCCGATCATCAAGGGTTCTGCCCTGAAGGCACTGGAAGGCGATACCAGCGAAATCGGTATGCCTGCCGTGCAGAAGCTGGTTGAGTGCCTGGACGAGTACATCCCGGAGCCGGAGCGTGCCGTTGATCAGCCGTTCCTGATGCCGATCGAAGACGTATTCTCCATCTCCCGGTCGCGGTACCGTGGTAACCCGGCCGTGTAGAGCGTGGCATCATCAAGTTGGTGAAGAGCTGGAAATCGTGGGTATCCA
>NZ_DS989915.1:2987537-3095037 GCF_000155615.1 Alcanivorax sp. DG881
TCAGGTCCCGGTCGGCTTTGGAGGGTTTGTTCAGCACGTGGGGGGTAACCCGGTCTGCAGAGCCGGGGTGGCGGATGCCCACGCGTAGCCGGTAAAAGTCGCGGCTGTTGCCATGTCGGCTGATGATGTCGCGCAGACCATTGTGGCCTCCGTGGCCGCCGCCTTGGTTGAAGCGGGCACAGCCGGGGGGCAGGTCGAGCTCGTCGTGAGCAATCAGCATCTGCGTAACGGGAATCGGGAAGAAATTTACCAGTGCGGCGGTTGCCTGACCACCGCGGTTCATGAAGGTGGTCGGAACCAGCAGGCGGATAGTTTCGCCTTCAAAGGAGAAGGTGGCGGTGAGGCCGAAATATTTCTTGTCTTCGGTAAAGAAGACGCCCTGGCGTCGGGCCAGGGCGTCTACATGCCAGACGCCGGCCCGCCACCCTGTTTTATTTCAGGTTTAAAGAGTTACAGGCCAGTAGTTCAATTGGTAGAGCACCGGTCTCCAAAACCGGCTGTTGGGGGTTCGAGTCCCTCCTGGCCTGCCAATTTTCCCAAAACTGCCACTCAGGTGGTGGGGTGCATCGTCAGATGAGCGAGAAAACAGAAGCGCGTTCCGGCTCTGCCGCCTTTGAGGCGGTGAAGTGGTTGTTGGTTGTGGGGTTTGTTGCTGCGGCCGTAGTGGGCAATAGCTATTTCTCCGACCAGGCAACCCTGTATCGGGTGATCGGTGTCGTTGCTGTTTCTCTGGTGGCGGTGTTTGTTGCTCTGCAAACTGAGCAGGGCAAAGCGTTCAACCAGTTGCGTAAGGATTCTCTGGTCGAGCTTCGCAAGATTGTGTGGCCGACGCGTCAGGAAACCTTGCAGACTACGCTGATTGTTCTGGTCTTTGTTGTGATTGTGGCCCTGTTGCTGTTTGTGCTCGACTGGATTCTCGGTGGGCTCATGTCCTGGGTTATTGGCTAAGGGGTAAGCATGGCAAAGCGCTGGTACGTAGTACACGCCTATTCAGGTTTCGAGAAATACGTAAAACGTGCTCTTGAGGAGCGCGTTAAATTACGTTCTATGGAAGAGCTTTTTGGCGAAATTCTGGTTCCCACTGAGGAAGTGGTGGAGATCAAGGGTGGCCAGAAACGCAAATCCGAGCGCAAGTTCTTTCCGGGTTATGTTCTGGTGCAAATGGAGATGTGTGATGACTCCTGGCACCTGATCAAGGAAACCCCGAAAGTGATGGGTTTCATTGGTGAAGATCCGAAAAATCCGGGTCGTGTTTCGCCCATTACCCAGAAAGAGGCGGATGCCATTCTGCGTCGTATGGATGATGCAGTTGAGAAGCCGAAGCCGAAGACATTGTTTGAAGCGGGTGAAGTGGTTCGTGTTAACGACGGTCCTTTCGCTGACTTCAATGGTGTGATCGAAGAAGTGAATTACGAGAAGAGCCGCCTGCAGGTGGCTGTGATGATCTTCGGTCGGTCCACACCGGTTGAGCTGGAGTTCGGTCAGGTCGAAAAAACCTGATTGGAAGCAGCGTTTAAATTAGGTGCCCTGGTCGCTGAAAGGCGGCCGGGGCGTTTTGACAACCTGAGGGGAGCCCGCCATAGGCGCGGCGTTTGCACCCAAGGAGTCTTAAAATGGCGAAGAAAGTACAAGCCTACATCAAGCTGCAGGTTGCAGCGGGTCAGGCTAACCCGTCACCGCCGGTTGGTCCTGCTCTGGGTCAGCACGGTGTGAACATCATGGAGTTCTGTAAGGCGTTCAACGCCCAGACTCAGCAGCTGGATGCCGGTGCGCCGGTTCCGGTCGTGATCACCGTTTACAACGATCGCTCCTTTACCTTCACCATGAAGACGCCGCCGGCGGCTTACCTGCTGAAGAAAGCGGCTGGCATCAAAAGCGGTTCCGGTGAGCCGAACACCAAGAAAGTGGGCAAGGTAACCCGCGCGCAGCTGGAAGAGATCGCCAAGGCTAAAGAGCCGGATCTGACCGCTGCGGATCTGGATGCCGCTGTGCGCACTATCGCGGGTTCTGCCCGTTCCATGGGCCTGGATGTGGAGGGTTAACCAATGGCTAAACTGTCTAAGCGTAACCGTGCCATCCGCGAGAAGGTTGAAGCGGGTAAGCTGTACCCGGTTGAGGAAGCTGTCGCACTGCTGGCTGAGCTTTCTGCCGTGAAATTCAAAGAGTCTGTGGACGTGGCGGTAAACCTGGGTGTTGACCCACGTAAATCCGACCAGAACGTTCGTGGTGCTTCTGTTCTGCCTCACGGTACTGGCAAGACTGTCCGTGTTGCCGTGTTTGCTCAGGGCGCCAAGGCTGAAGAAGCCAAAGAAGCGGGTGCAGACGTTGTCGGTTTTGACGATCTGGCCGAGAAGGTTCAGGCGGGCGAGCTCGACTTTGACGTTGTGATTGCATCCCCGGACGCCATGCGCGTTGTCGGCAAGCTGGGCACCATTCTGGGTCCCCGCGGTCTGATGCCGAACCCGAAAGTTGGCACCGTGACTCCTGATGTTGCCCAGGCGGTTAAAAACGCCAAGGGTGGTCAGGTGCGTTACCGTACCGATAAAGGCGGGATTATTCATTGCACCGTCGGCCAGGTGGGTTTCGACTCCAGCGCCATCAAGGAAAATGTGGAAGCGTTGATCGCTGACCTGAAAAAGGCCAAGCCATCTTCCGCTAAAGGGACTTTCTTCAAGAAGGTTACCTTGTCCACCACCATGGGTCCCGGTCTGTCCATCGACCCGGCATCCCTGGCGATGTAAGAAGTTTCGATCCTGCCGCAAGGCAGGATCAAAAGGGCTTTGATCCCGGCGGCGCGTCTCATGCAGTGAGCGACGCCGGGGCGTCAAAGACCGCAGGTTTTCGGTGTGTTTTGGTGTCTGCCTTTATGAGGTAAGTAAGCCGCCGGAATTAAGGGGTAACCGCCTGCGCAGGCGCGGTAGTTGTTTCCTGATTTGCTCAGGTTGTGGCTCCGCGATAATAGCCGGGAAACCGGCTCTGGCGACCGCCTCGAAATCAGATTGCAGTCGATTTTGACGGTTAATGTTTGTGAATCCAGGAGGTACATCATGCCTTTGAATCTGGAGGACAAACGAGCGATTGTTGCTTCGGTTAATGCTGTTGCTACTGAAGCGCTGTCTGCTGTGGTTGCTGACTATCGTGGTCTCACTGTTTCTCAGATGACTGAGTTGCGTAGTAAGGCCCGTGAAACTGGCGTGTACCTGAAAGTAGTACGGAACACGCTGGCGAAGTTCGCCGTGAAAGACACTGAATTTGAGTGTCTGAACGATGCACTGGTTGGCCCCACTGTTTTGGCTTTTTCCCAGGATGATCCGGGCGCTGCTGCTCGCCTCATCAAGGATTTCGCCAAAGACCATGACGCGCTGGAAGTAAAAGCTCTGGCCGTGGGTGGCGTAACTTATGGTGCGCAGGATATCGATATCCTCGCCAAGTTGCCGACTCGCGACGAAGCAATTTCTCAGCTCATGTCCGTTATGCAGGCCCCGGTGGCCAAGTTTGTTCGTACCCTCAACGAGGTGCCCGGCAAATTTGTTCGCACGGTTGCTGCAGTCAAGGACCAGAAACAGAGTGCTGCCTGATTTTTCAGGTTGCGTAACTACCCGATCCAATCGGATCACCAAAGTGGTGATTTAGGAGATTGAAAATGGCCGTTTCCAAAGAAGATATCCTCGGCGCTATCGCCGATATGAGTGTTATGGACCTCGTTGAACTGATCGAGGCCATGGAAGAGAAGTTCGGCGTTACCGCCGCTGCCGCTGTTGCTGCTGCTCCTGCAGCCGCTGGTGGTGAAGCTGCTGCCGCTGAAGAGCAAACCGAGTTTGACGTTGTTCTGACCGGTTTCGGTGACAAGAAAGTTGGCGTGATCAAGGCTGTCCGTGAAGTGACTGGCCTGGGTCTGAAAGAAGCCAAAGAGCTGGTTGAAGGCGCTCCTGCTCCTGTTAAGGAAGGCGCTGCCAAAGACGAAGCCGAAGAGATCAAGAAAAAGATCGAAGAGGCTGGCGGTACTGCCGAGCTCAAGTAAGCGCGTTAGCGCTATGTCTTTCCGCGGTTTCGCGGAAAGGCGCCGGCTGGCAGCTTTTTGGCTGCCAGCCTTTTGTCGTTTCTGTATGAAGGGTTTCATGCAGAAATATCACCACAGGGTGATAGGTCAACAGCTGAGGAACGCAGATGGCATACTCATTCACTGAGAAAAAGCGGATCCGCAAAGATTTCGGCAAGCTTCCGAAAGTTATGGAAGTGCCTTATCTCCTGGCGATACAGCTCGATTCTTACCGTAAATTCCTGCAGCAGGATAAGAGCGCAGAAGAACGCCTGGAAGAAGGTCTGGAAGCCGCTTTCCGATCGGTATTTCCGATCGCCAGTTATTCAGGAAATGCAGCGCTGGAGTATGCCGGCTACGAGTTCGGCAAACCCGTTTTTGATGTAAAAGAATGCATCATTCGCGGTACTACCTACGCGGCGCCATTGCGTGTGCGTATTCGTCTGGTGATTTACGATCGTGAATCATCCGGGGCGATCAAGGATATTCGTGAACAACAGGTCTACATGGGTGAAATTCCCCTGATGACCGAAAATGGTACCTTCGTTATCAATGGTACCGAGCGTGTAATCGTGTCCCAGCTGCACCGGTCTCCCGGTGTGTTCTTCGACCACGATAAAGGCAAGACTCACTCTTCCGGCAAGCTGCTCTATTCTGCCCGGGTGATTCCTTACCGTGGTTCCTGGCTGGACTTCGAATTCGATCCCAAAGACCAGGTCTTTGTGCGGATCGACCGTCGCCGCAAATTGCCGGCGACCATCCTGCTGCGTGCGTTGGGTTACACCTCCGACGAAGTGTTGGAGATGTTCTTCGACACCAATGAAATCGCAGTAGAAGACGGCATTTACCGTATGAAGCTGGTGCCGGAGCGTCTGCGTGGTGAAACCGCGACCTTCGATATCCTGGCTGACGGTGAAGTCGTGGTTGAACGTGGTCGTCGTATTACCGCGCGCCACATTCGCCAGTTGGAAAAAGCCAACATTGAATACCTGGAAATCCCGGCTGAATACCTGCAGGGCAAATACCTGGCCAAGTCGATCATCGACCAGGACACCGGCGAGATTCTGGTGGAGTGTAATACCGAGCTGACAGCGGAAACGCTGGAGAAGCTGGAGCAAGGCGGCATTGCCGACTTTGAAACACTCTATACCAACGATCTGGATAACGGCCCGTTCATGGCCGATACCCTGCGCGCTGATCCGACCCGTACGCCGCTTGAGGCATTGGTCGAAATCTACCGCATGATGCGCCCGGGTGAGCCGCCGACCAAGGAAGCGGCTGAGAACCTGTTCAAGAACCTGTTCTTCACCGATGAGCGTTACGACCTGTCCGGTGTTGGCCGGATGAAGTTCAACCGTCGTCTCGGTCGTGAAGATGAGACCGGTCCTGGCATCCTTTATGACGGCCGTTACTTCAGCGCCCGCTCCGATGAGGAAGGCAAGCAGTACTTCGAACAGATGGGCGGCGAAACCTCTGACATCATTGAAGTGCTGAGAACCCTGGTGGATATCCGCAACGGTAACGGCGTGGTCGATGACATCGATCACCTGGGTAACCGTCGTGTGCGTTCCGTGGGTGAAATGGCCGAGAACCAGTTCCGTGTGGGTCTGGTGCGTGTTGAGCGTGCGGTCAAGGAGCGTCTGAGCCTGGCCGAATCCGAAGGCCTGATGCCGCAGGATCTGATCAATTCCAAGCCGGTGGCTGCTGCCGTGAAAGAGTTCTTTGGCTCTTCCCAGCTGTCCCAGTTTATGGACCAGAACAACCCGCTGTCCGAGATTACGCACAAGCGTCGTGTCTCCGCGTTGGGCCCGGGTGGTCTGACCCGTGAGCGTGCCGGCTTTGAGGTGCGTGACGTACACCCGACTCACTACGGTCGTGTGTGTCCGATCGAGACCCCTGAAGGTCCGAACATCGGTCTGATCAACTCTCTGGCCACCTATGCCCGCGCCAACGAGTACGGCTTCCTCGAGTCTCCGTACCTGAAAGTGATTGACGGCAAGGTCAGTGAAGAAATCGAATACCTGTCTGCGATCGAAGAAGCTGAGTGCGTAATCGCACAGGTGGACGCGAAAATGACAGAAGACGGTGGTTTCGAGGAAGACTTCGTTACCGTGCGTCACCGTTACGAATTTACCGTGATGGAGCGCGACACCATTACCCATATGGATGTCTCTCCTCGTCAGGTGGTATCCGTGGCGGCGTCGCTGATCCCGTTCCTCGAGCACGATGATGCGAACCGGGCCTTGATGGGCTCGAACATGCAGCGTCAGGCTGTGCCGACCCTGCGTGCTGACAAGCCGCTGGTGGGTACTGGCTTCGAGCGTCACGTTGCCCGTGACTCCGGCGTCTGTGTGGTCGCCACCCGTGGCGGTATCGTCGACAAGGTCGATGCATCACGGATTATCGTTAAGGTTAATGACAGTGAAGTGAGTGAAGGTGAGGCCGGTGTTGATATCTACAACCTGACCAAATACACCCGCTCCAACCAGAACACCTGCATCAACCAGCGTCCGCTGGTGAAGGTGGGTGATCGGGTTGCTGCCCGCGATATCATGGCTGACGGTCCTTCTGTGGACATGGGCGAATTGGCCCTGGGCCAGAACATGCGCGTGGCCTTCATGCCGTGGAATGGCTACAACTTCGAGGATTCCATCCTTATCTCCGAGAAGGTGGTGAAGGATGATCGTTTCACCTCCATCCACATTCAGGAACTGACCTGTATCGCCCGTGATACCAAGTTGGGTCCGGAAGAGATTACTGCGGATATCCCCAATGTGGGCGAAGCGGCGCTGTCCAAACTGGATGAGTCCGGCATTGTCTACATCGGTGCAGAAGTGGAAGCCGGCGACATTCTGGTGGGCAAGGTAACGCCGAAAGGCGAAACCCAGCTGACCCCTGAAGAGAAGCTGTTGCGTGCGATCTTCGGTGAGAAAGCCTCCGACGTGAAGGACACCTCTCAGCGCGTATCTTCCGGCGTTAAGGGCACTATCATCGATGTACAGGTCTTTACCCGCGATGGTGTTGAGAAAGACGAGCGCGCTCGTCAGATCGAGCAGGCTGCCCTGGAGCAGTTCCGCAAGGATCTGAAAGACGAGTACCGTATTCTCGAGCAGGATATTCTTGAGCGTCTGCGCACCGTAATGGTGGGCAAGAAGGTTAACGGTGGTGCGGGCTTCAAGCGCGGCGCAGAGTTGACCGGTGACGTTCTGGACGGCCTGGATGCCGAGAAGTGGTTCGAACTGCGTCCGGCTGACGATGATGTGGCCGAGCAACTTGAGCGTGCCCAGCAGTATCTGGAGCAGCACAAGAAAGAGCAGGACGAGCGCTACAAGGACAAGCAGGCCAAGATCTCCGGTGGTGATGATCTGGCTCACGGCGTCCTGAAAGTGGTCAAGGTTTACCTGGCAATCAAGCGTCGTATTCAGCCCGGTGACAAGATGGCCGGCCGTCACGGCAACAAGGGTGTGATTTCCGTAATCATGCCTGAAGAAGATATGCCGCATGACGAGAACGGCGTGCCGGTGGATGTGGTGTTGAACCCGCTGGGTGTACCGTCCCGTATGAACGTGGGGCAGATCCTGGAAACCCACCTGGGTTGGGCTGCGAAAGGTCTTGGTGAACGGATCGGCGAAATGCTGGCCGAGCAGAAGAAGATTGCGGACATTCGTGTCTTCCTCGACAAGATCTACAACCAGGCGGGTGCCGGTGGCACACCGGAAGATCTGGACAGCTTCAGCGATGACGAAATCATCGACCTGGCCAAGAACCTGGTGGGCGGCGTGCCCATGGCGACGGCTGTATTCGACGGCGCCAAAGAGTTCGAGATCAAGGAGCTGCTGGAACTGGCTGGACACGACCGCTCCGGTCAGGTGCAGCTGTGGGATGGCCGTACCGGTGAAGCCTTTGACCGCAAGGTGACCGTGGGCTACATGTACATGCTCAAGTTGAACCACCTGGTGGACGACAAGATGCATGCGCGTTCCACCGGTTCCTACAGCCTGGTTACCCAGCAGCCGCTGGGTGGTAAGGCGCAGTTCGGTGGTCAGCGTTTCGGTGAGATGGAAGTGTGGGCGCTGGAAGCTTATGGCGCCGCTTACACCTTGCAGGAAATGCTCACTGTGAAATCCGATGACGTGAATGGCCGTACCCGCGTGTACAAGAACATCGTGGATGGTGATCACCGCATGGATCCGGGTATGCCGGAATCCTTCAACGTGTTGCTGAAGGAAATTCGTTCTCTCGGTATCAATATCGAGCTGGAAAACGACTGAGGCAGTGGGCGCTGTCTGTTAGCAGACGGCGCCACTGTTACCCGGGTTTAGGAAAGAATCTAGAGCGAAAGCTCACTACGGAGGACTGGCCTTGAAAGACTTGCTGAATTTGCTCAAAAGTCAGGGACAAGTCACGGAGTTCGACAAGATCCGCATCGCGCTTGCGCCGCCGGATCTGATCCGCTCCTGGTCTTTTGGCGAAGTGAAAAAGCCTGAGACCATTAACTACCGCACGTTCAAGCCTGAGCGTGATGGTCTGTTTTGTGCGCGAATCTTTGGTCCGATCAAGGACTACGAATGCCTGTGCGGTAAGTACAAGCGTTTGAAGCATCGTGGCGTAATCTGTGAAAAGTGTGGCGTTGAAGTCACCCTGTCCAAGGTGCGTCGTGAGCGCATGGGCCATATCGAGCTGGCCAGCCCCACTGCTCACATCTGGTTCCTGAAGTCACTGCCGTCACGTATCGGTCTGATGCTGGACATGACCCTGCGTGATATCGAGCGGGTTTTGTACTTCGAATCCTTTGTCGTGACCGAGCCGGGCATGACCACGCTGGAGCGTGGGCAGCTGCTTACCGACGAAGAGTATTTCGATTCGCTGGAAGAGTTCGGTGACGAATTCGAAGCCAAGATGGGTGCCGAAGCCGTACAGCAGCTGCTGATGGAGCTGGATCTGGTTGAAGAGATCAAGATCCTGCGTGAGGAAGTGGAATCCACTAACTCCGACACCAAGCTGAAGAAGCTGTCCAAGCGTCTCAAGCTGATGGAAGCCTTCAAGGATTCCGGTAACGCGCCTGAGTGGATGATTCTGACCGTTCTGCCGGTTCTGCCGCCGGATCTGCGTCCGCTGGTACCACTGGACGGTGGCCGTTTTGCGACCTCCGACCTGAACGATCTGTATCGCCGGGTGATCAACCGGAACAACCGCCTCAAGCGTTTGCTGGACCTGAGTGCGCCGGACATCATCGTGCGTAACGAAAAGCGTATGCTGCAGGAATCTGTGGATGCGCTGCTCGATAACGGCCGTCGTGGCCGCGCCATTACCGGTTCCAACAAGCGTCCCCTGAAATCCCTGGCCGACATGATCAAGGGTAAGCAGGGTCGCTTCCGTCAGAACCTGTTGGGCAAGCGAGTCGATTACTCCGGTCGTTCCGTGATCGTGGTTGGTCCGACTCTCAAGCTGCACGAGTGTGGCCTGCCCAAGAAGATGGCGCTGGAACTGTTCAAGCCGTTTATCTTTGCCAAGCTGGAAGGGCGTGGTCTGGCGACCACCATCAAGGCGGCCAAGAAGATGGTCGAGCGCGAAACTGCCGAGGTGTGGGATATCCTCGCCGAAGTGATTCGCGAACACCCGGTGATGTTGAACCGGGCGCCGACCCTTCACCGTCTGGGTATCCAGGCGTTCGAGCCGGTACTGATTGAAGGTAAAGCCATCCAGCTGCACCCGCTGGTGTGTGCGGCATTCAACGCCGACTTCGATGGTGACCAGATGGCGGTACACGTACCGCTGACCCTGGAAGCCCAGCTCGAAGCCCGTGCGCTGATGATGTCCACCAACAACATCCTGTCCCCGGCCAACGGTGAACCGATTATCGGTCCTACCCAGGACGTGGTCTTGGGTCTGTACTACATCAGCCGTGACCGTGTGAATGCACAGGGTGAAGGCCAGGTGTTTGCCGACACCAAGGAAGTGATGCGTGCGCTGGGTAACAAGCAGGTGCACATTCATGCCCGCGTTAAAGTGCGAGTGCATGAAGTGGTGAAAGACCTGGAAGGTAACGTGGAAGAGCGTACCTTCATCGCCGACACCACCCCCGGCCGTTGTAAGCTGTGGGATATCGTGCCGGCGGGTCTGGGCTTCGATATGGTCAACCAGAACATGACCAAGAAGGCCATCTCCAAGCTGCTGAATACCTGCTACCGGATTCTGGGCACCAAAGAGACCTGTATCTTCGCTGACCAGCTGATGTACCTGGGCTTCCGCGAAGCGACGCTGTCCGGTTCTTCCATTGGTGTGGAAGACATGGTGATTCCGGATGCCAAGTACACCATGATCGACGCTGCCGAAGAGGAAGTGCGCGAGATCGAGGAGCAGTTCGCTTCCGGTCTGGTAACCCGCGGCGAGCGTTACAACAAGGTCGTGGATATCTGGGCGCGGACCAATGACCAGATCGCCAAGGCGATGATGGAAAACCTCCGGGTTGAAGTGGTCAAGAACCGCGACGGCAAGGACGAAGAGCAGGGCTCTTTCAACTCCATCTTCATGATGGCCGATTCCGGGGCGCGGGGTTCCGCCGCCCAGATTCGTCAGCTGGCCGGTATGCGTGGTCTGATGGCGAAGCCGGATGGCTCCATTATCGAAACGCCGATTACCAGTAACTTCCGTGAAGGCCTGAACGTACTCCAGTACTTCATCTCTACTCACGGTGCACGTAAAGGTCTGGCGGATACCGCACTGAAAACGGCGAACTCCGGTTACCTGACACGTCGTCTGGTGGATGTGGCGCAGGATCTGGTGATCAATCATATCGATTGTGGCACAGAGGAAGGCCTGCTGATGACGCCGCTGATCGAAGGTGGTGACGTGGTAGAGCCGCTGCGTGAACGTGTTCTCGGTCGTGTGGTTGCCCGTGATGTGATGAACCCGCTGAAACAGGACGAAGTGGCGGTGGAAGCCGGCACCCTGCTGGATGAGGTTTGGGTTGAGCAGCTGGAAACCATGGGTGTGGACGAAGTGCTGGTGCGCTCGCCGATTACCTGTGCGACTCGCTGGGGCGTGTGTGCCACCTGTTACGGTCGTGATCTGGCCCGTGGCCATCAGGTCAACGTGGGCGAGGCTGTCGGTGTTATCGCGGCACAGTCCATTGGTGAGCCGGGTACCCAGCTGACCATGCGTACCTTCCACATTGGTGGTGCGGCTAGCCGGGCATCTGCGGTGTCCAGCATTCAGATCAAGCACGGCGGCAAGGTGCGTTTCCACAATGCCAAGCACGTGCAGCACAAGGACGGTCTGGTCATCGTTTCCCGTTCTGCGGATCTGGCGGTGGCTGATGAGATCGGCCGTGAGCGTGAGCGTTACAAGCTGCCCTACGGTGCCACTGTGACCGTGAACGAAGGTGACGAAGTTGGCGGTGGTCAGGTTGTTGCAACCTGGGACCCGCACACACACCCGATCATCGCGGAAGTGGAAGGTAAGGTGCAGTTCGGTGATATGGAAGAAGGTATCACCGTAAACCACCAGACCGACGAGCTGACCGGCCTGACCAATATCGAAGTGCTCGGTTCCCAGAACCGTCCTTCTGCGGGTAAGGATATGCGTCCGGTTATCCGGGTGCTGGATGGCAAGGGCAAGCCTATTGTCATGCCTAACACTGACATGCCGGCTCAGTACTTCCTGCCGGGCGGCGCGCTGTGTGGCCTGAAGGATGGCGCCAACATCGGTGTGGGTGACGTGATTGCGCGGATTCCGCAGGAATCCTCCAAGACCCGTGACATCACCGGTGGTCTGCCCCGTGTTGCTGACTTGTTCGAAGCACGGAACCCGAAAGAAGCGGCAATCCTGGCTGAAAAGACCGGTACCGTGTCCTTCGGTAAAGAAACCAAAGGCAAGGTTCGCCTGGTGATCACTCCGGATAACAGTGATGACAACTACGAAGAACTGATTCCCAAGTGGCGTCAGCTCAACGTGTTTGAAGGTGAGCGGGTTGAGAAGGGCGAGGTGGTTTCCGATGGGCCGCTGAACCCCCACGATATCCTGCGCCTGAAAGGTGAGTCCGAGCTGGCCCGTTACATCGTTAACGAAGTGCAGGAGGTTTACCGCCTGCAGGGTGTGAAGATCAATGACAAGCACATTGAAACGATCATCCGCCAGATGCTGCGCAAAGTAGAGATCCTGGAAGTGGGCGAGTCTCACTTCATCAAGGGTGAGCAGGCAGAATATGCCCGCGTTATGGAAGAGATCGACCGTCTGAAAGCCGAAGACAAGATGCTGCCGCAATACCAGCGTCTGTTGTTGGGTATCACCAAGGCTTCCCTGGCAACCGAGTCCTTCATCTCTGCGGCGTCTTTCCAGGAAACTACCCGCGTTCTCACCGAAGCGGCGGTAACCGGCAAGGAGGACGATCTGCGTGGCCTGAAAGAAAACGTGGTTGTGGGTCGTCTGATCCCGGCCGGTACCGGCTATGCCTACCACATGGATCGCCGCCGCCAGCGTGCTGACGCACGCGGGCCGGAAGCGCCGACCATGGACGAGGTGGAAGCGGCTCTGTCCGAGGCGCTTAGCTCCTCCGACGAGTAGTGCGGGCGTTTTCTTGACCCGATAATGGCACCCGCACAAGTGGCTGGTGCCATTTCGCCCCTTCGGGGGCAACCGTAGAGATTCTCCGGCGCCTTGACGGGATGCCGGAGGCTCCCTACAATCGCTGCCCCCCATGGTTTCATGGGCGGTAATTGGGTGGCATGGGCCGTAAACTGACGGTTTTTGTCACAGAACTGTAAGCGTGAGGCAGTAGTTTCATGGCAACTGTAAACCAGCTGGTGCGCAAGCCGCGCAAAAGCAAGGTAGAAAAGAGCGACTCCGTAGCCCTGCAGGGCTGCCCCCAGCGTCGCGGCGTTTGCACTCGGGTGTATACCACTACTCCGAAGAAGCCTAACTCCGCGCTGCGTAAAGTGTGTCGTGTGCGTCTGACCAACGGTTATGAAGTCTCTTCCTACATTGGTGGTGAAGGGCATAACCTGCAGGAGCACTCCGTAGTGTTGATCCGTGGCGGTCGTGTAAAAGACCTTCCCGGTGTTCGCTACCACACCGTACGTGGCACCCTGGATACGGCAGGCGTGCAGGACCGCAAGCAGCGTCGCTCCAAGTATGGCGCCAAGCGTCCGAAGTAATACCTAGCTACCTTTTCTGAATGCCGTAGCCCGTGTGGCTGCGGAGGGATGAGTAAGGTCCGGACGGCATGCCGTTCCGGAGTCACCTGAAGCTTTCCCCGCCCAAAGCGGGAATGTTAGAGGAACACATCCGATGCCAAGACGTCGCGTTGTCGCCAAACGGGAGATCCTGCCGGATCCGAAGTTTGGAAGCCAGATTCTGGCCAAGTTCATGAACCATGTAATGGTTAGTGGTAAGAAATCTGTATCCGAGCGTATTGTTTACGGTGCGCTGGATATTATCACCGAGCGTAAAGGGCTTGATTCCCTGGAGACGTTCGAAAAGGCGCTGGACAATATCCGTCCTGCCGTCGAGGTAAAGAGCCGCCGTGTTGGTGGTGCGACTTACCAGGTTCCTGTTGAGGTTCGTCCCAGCCGCCGTACTGCTTTGGCAATGCGCTGGTTGGTAGATGCTGCCCGTAAGCGTGGTGAGAAGAGCATGCCTGCTCGTCTGGCCGGCGAAGTGATGGATGCCGCTGAAGGCAAAGGCGCTGCGATGAAGAAACGTGAAGACGTGCATCGTATGGCCGAGGCCAACAAGGCCTTCTCCCACTTCCGCTTCTAAGGCAGAAGGCAAGCGAGTGAAACCGGCCTGTGTACAGGCCGGTTTTTGTATTTGAACCAGTGAATCGAGGTTAGCACCGTGGCTCGTAAGACTCCTCTTAATCGCTATCGCAACATCGGTATCTGTGCGCACGTAGATGCGGGCAAGACCACTACTACCGAGCGTATTCTTTTCTACACCGGTGTGTCTCACAAAATTGGTGAGGTGCACGACGGTGCTGCCACCATGGACTGGATGGAGCAGGAACAGGAGCGTGGTATTACCATTACCTCCGCTGCGACCACCACTTTCTGGCAGGGTATGGACCAGCAGTATGATCAGCACCGTATCAACATCATTGATACCCCCGGGCACGTTGACTTCACTATTGAAGTAGAGCGTTCCTTGCGTGTACTCGATGGTGCCGTGGTGGTGTTCTGTGGTTCTTCCGGCGTTGAGCCGCAGTCCGAGACTGTATGGCGCCAGGCCAACAAATATGAAGTCCCGCGTATCGTGTTCGTCAACAAGATGGACCGCGCTGGCGCAGATTTTGACTCCGTTTGTAACCAGATTCGCAAGCGTCTGGGTGCTTCCGTTGTGCCGATTCAGTACAACATCGGTGCGGAAGACAACTTCAAGGGTGTCGTCGATTTGATCCGGATGAAGGCTATCTACTGGAGCGAAGACGACATGGGGATGACCTACGAAGAGAAGGACATCCCGGACGACATCAAGGCGCGTTGTGACGAGCTCCGTGAACAAATGACGGAAGCGGCAGCAGAGGGCTCTGAAGAGCTGATGGAAAAGTACCTGGAAGAAGGTGACCTTTCCAATGACGATATCAAGGCGGGTCTGCGTCAGCAGGTTCTGGCCAACGAAATCGTTCTCGGCCTGTGTGGTTCCGCGTTTAAAAACAAGGGCGTTCAGGCGCTGCTCGACGCAGTGATCGAATTCCTGCCGGCCCCGGATGAAGTAAAAGCCATCCAGGGTGTGCTGCCGGATGGCGAAACCGTTGAAGCGCGTAAGTCTTCAGACGATGAGCCGTTCTCTGCGCTGGCATTCAAGATCGCTACCGACCCGTTTGTCGGCTCTCTGACCTTTATTCGTGTCTACTCCGGTGTGCTGAATTCCGGTGACAGCGTGATGAACTCCGTACGCGAGAAGAAAGAGCGTGTGGGGCGTTTGCTGCAGATGCACGCAAACAGCCGTGAAGAGATCAAGGAAGTACTGGCGGGTGACATTGCGGCCTGTGTTGGCATGAAGGACGTCACCACCGGTGACACTCTGTGCGACATGAAGAGCCCGATCGTTCTCGAGCGTATGGAATTCCCGGATCCGGTAATTTCCGTTGCTGTGGAGCCCAAGTCCAAGGCAGACCAGGAAAAAATGGGTCTGGCGCTGGGCCGTCTGGCGCAGGAAGATCCGTCTTTCCGTGTGAAGACCGACGAAGAAACCGGCCAGACCATTATCTCTGGCATGGGTGAGCTGCACCTGGATATTCTCGTGGATCGTATGAAGCGTGAATTCAAGGTGGAAGCGAACATCGGTGCGCCGCAGGTGGCATACCGCGAAACCTTCACCCGCGCTGCGGACGTGGATGGCAAGTTCGTGAAGCAGTCCGGTGGTCGTGGTCAATACGGTCACGTTAAGGTCAAGTTTGAGCCTATCGATCGTGATGAAGAGTTCCAGTTCGAGGAGCAGATTCACGGTGGTTCCGTACCGAAGGAATACTTTGGCGCGGTGCAGAAGGGTATCGACGAGCAGCTGCAGGCCGGTGTGCTGGCGGGCTACCCGATTCTGGGCGTGAAAGCGACTCTGTACGATGGTTCCTACCATGAGGTGGATTCCAACGAAAACGCTTTCCGTATGGCGGGCGCCTTGGCTGTGAAGAACGCAGCGAAGGAAGCCGGTGCGGTACTGCTTGAGCCGATGATGAAGGTGGAAGCGGTAACCCCGGAAGACTACATGGGTGACGTGATGGGTGACTTGAACCGTCGCCGTGGTATCGTTCAGGGCATGGAAGACACCATGGCCGGCAAGATTATTCGTGCCGAGGTGCCTTTGTCTGAAATGTTCGGTTACGCTACTGATCTGCGTTCCATGTCTCAGGGCCGTGCCAGTTACTCCATGGAGTTCCTGAAGTACGCTGAGGCACCGAAGAATATCGCTGATGAAGTCATCAGCGGCAAGAAATCTTAAATTTACGGTTAATTTGTTAAGGGTATAGAGCCGTGGCAAAGGAAAAGTTTGAACGTAATAAACCGCACGTAAACGTAGGCACCATCGGTCACGTTGACCATGGTAAAACCACCCTGACCGCCGCGCTGACACGCGTGTGTGCAGAAGTCTGGGGCGGTAGCGCCATTGCTTTCGATGGTATTGATAATGCCCCGGAAGAGCGTGAGCGTGGTATTACCATCGCGACCTCACACGTAGAGTACGATTCTCCGACTCGTCACTACGCCCACGTAGACTGCCCCGGTCACGCTGATTATGTGAAAAACATGATCACCGGTGCCGCGCAGATGGACGGCGCAATCCTGGTTTGTTCCGCAGCTGACGGCCCCATGCCGCAGACGCGTGAGCACATCCTGCTGTCCCGTCAGGTTGGCGTGCCTTTCATCGTTGTGTTCCTGAACAAAGCGGACATGGTTGACGATGAAGAGCTGCTCGAGCTGGTAGAAATGGAGGTACGTGAGCTGCTGAGCGACTACGACTTCCCGGGTGACGACACGCCGATCATCAAGGGTTCTGCCCTGAAGGCACTGGAAGGCGATACCAGCGAAATCGGTATGCCTGCCGTGCAGAAGCTGGTTGAGTGCCTGGACGAGTACATCCCGGAGCCGGAGCGTGCCGTTGATCAGCCGTTCCTGATGCCGATCGAAGACGTATTCTCCATCTCCGGTCGCGGTACCGTGGTAACCGGCCGTGTAGAGCGTGGCATCATCAAGGTTGGTGAAGAGCTGGAAATCGTGGGTATCCACGACACCACCAAGACCACCTGTACCGGTGTTGAGATGTTCCGCAAGCTGCTGGACGAAGGTCGTGCTGGTGAGAACGTTGGTGTTCTGCTGCGTGGTACCAAGCGTGATGAAGTTGAGCGTGGTCAGGTACTGGCCAAGCCGGGCTCCATCAAGCCGCACACCAAGTTCGTTGCTGAGGTATATGTCCTGAGCAAAGACGAAGGTGGTCGTCACACTCCGTTCTTCAACGGTTACCGTCCGCAGTTTTACTTCCGTACGACTGACGTGACAGGTGCATGTACTCTGCCGGAAGGTACCGAAATGGTAATGCCGGGCGATAACGTGCAGATGGACGTTGAGCTGATCGCTCCGATCGCCATGGAAGACGGCCTGCGCTTCGCGATTCGCGAAGGTGGCCGTACCGTTGGCGCCGGCGTGGTAGCTAAAATCACCGAGTAAGTTTTACGGTGATGAAAAAGGGTCGCTTCGGCGGCCCTTTTTTTGCCTGCGATTTTATGTTGTTGCCAAAGGTGTCTTTCGGGCTGCTGAAGGTTGGGGCTGTGAGCGGTCTGACGGCTTCACTGTGGCGTGCTGAACGGTGTGTGAGGCTGTGTGGATGCGGCCTGGTGTTGTTCGCGCTTGTGGTGGCTGCAGTCGAAGGTAGTGGGCTGCCTGTTCGGCAATGAATTGTCGGATTTTCAAGACAGGGCTTGGCGGGGCGGAAAAACAGGAGTACCGTCACAGCCCGGTAGGATGCCACCAGGAAGGGGTTCAGTATTGGCTTGTTCCTTGGCTGGCGCCGCGGTTGTGGCTTTGATGGGCCCTGTGGCGGCGGGTGTCGCTTTGCGATAACTGCTTTTACAGTTAATTTGGGGTTTTTGGCGAAATACCCCTTGCAATACCCCCGGGGTATGGCTAATATTCGCGCCCTGCCTTCGGGCAGTACCAACCGGGGCATTGTTCCCGGGCTTGTTTTGATACCACTCACCTATCCTGTAGCGATGAGGTAAGTGGGCTTTTTGCCATATAAACTATGGCTCGAAACGGTCTGGAGTTTGTTAGCTATGGCTAACCAAAGAATCCGTATTCGTCTCAAGGCCTTTGATCATCGTCTGATTGATCAGTCCGCCCAGGAGATCGTGGATACGGCCAAACGGACAGGCGCGCAAGTAACGGGTCCAATCCCGCTGCCGACGCGTAAAGAACGCTTTACAGTGCTGGTCTCTCCGCACGTAAACAAAGATGCGCGAGATCAGTATGAGATCCGCACCCACAAGCGGCTGGTGGATATTGTCGAGCCTACGGATAAAACCGTAGACGCGCTGATGAAGCTGGATCTGGCTGCTGGTGTGGACGTGCAGATCAGCCTGGGTTAACAACGGGCGGGTTTATCCCGACAGGTTGTGAAGAGGTAAACAATGGCGATTGGTGTGATCGGTCGAAAATGCGGCATGACCCGGGTGTTCACTGAAGAAGGTGTCAGTGTTCCGGTGACTGTGATTGAGGTTAGCCCTAATCGGGTTTCCCAGGTCAAGACCGAAGAATCAGATGGCTATCAGGCCGTACAGGTAACTGTAGGTGAGCGCCGTGCCAGCCGCGTGACCAAGGCGCAAGCCGGTCATTTCGCGAAAGCTGGTGTTGAGGCGGGTCGTGGTGTCTGGGAATTCCGTGCTGAAGCTGGTGAGTTTGAGGCGGGTTCCGCGGTGACTGTAGAGGGGTTTGAGGCAGGTCAGATGATCGATGTCACTGGCTCCTCCAAGGGTAAAGGGTTCGCAGGCGGCGTTAAGCGCTGGAACTTCAGCACCCAGGACGCCACTCACGGTAACTCCTTGTCCCATCGTGCTCCGGGTTCTATTGGTCAGAACCAAACCCCGGGCCGCGTGTTTAAAGGCAAGAAGATGGCCGGTCATCTGGGTGCTGAGCGTGTCACTGTCCAGAACCTGGAAGTGGTGCGTGTCGATGCTGACAAGAATCTGTTGCTGGTTAAAGGTGCGGTCCCCGGTGCTACCGGTGGTGATGTGATCGTGCGTCTGGCAGTGAAGGCGAAGGCCTGAAAGAGGAATAGAGGATGAATCTCAATACTGCCTCTGGAGGTACCGTTACCGTTTCCGAAGTCGCCTTCGGCAAGGACTTTAACGAGCCTCTGGTTCATCAGGTTGTGACTGCGTTTCTGGCAGGTGCCCGTCAGGGTTCCAAAGCTCAGAAAAACCGTTCCGATGTGAGTGGTGGTGGTCGTAAGCCGTGGCGTCAAAAGGGTACTGGTCGTGCCCGTGCGGGTACGATTCGTAGCCCGATCTGGCGTGGCGGCGGCAAGACTTTTGCTGCGGTACCACGTGACCACTCTCAGAAAGTGAACCGCAAAATGTACCGCGGTGCGCTGCAGTGCATTATGTCTGAGCTGGTGCGTCAAGAACGTCTGGTTGTTGTGGATGAGTTTACTGTTGACTCTCCCAAGACCAAAACGGTTGCAGCCAAGTTGAAAGACATGGAGCTGAGCAGCGTGTTGATCGTCACTGATGACGTTGACGAAAACCTGTTCCTGGCTTCACGTAATTTGCCGAAGGTTGATGTGCGCGATTCTCAGGGCGTTGATCCGGTAAGTCTGATTGCTTTCGAGAAGGTGCTGATCACTGTGCCGGCTCTGAAGAAGCTTGAGGAGGCCCTGGCATGAATCAAGAGCGTATTTTGCAGGTGCTGCGTGCGCCGCACGTTTCTGAAAAGGCCACGATTGTAGCCGATCAGAACAACACCTTCGTATTCAAGGTTGCTAAAGATGCGAGCAAGCTGGAAATCAAAAAAGCGGTAGAAGCGCTTTTTGAAGTGAAAGTTGAAGCTGTTCGTACCGCCAACATGAAAGGCAAGTCCAAATTCTTTGGTCGCGTTGCGGGTAAGCGCGTTGACTGGAAGAAGGCCTATGTTTCCCTCGCGGAAGGCCAGGACATTGACTTCCTGGGCGCAGAGTAAGGAAGGGAGTAAGGAATAATGGCGATTGTAAAGTGCAAGCCGACTTCTCCGGGCCGCCGCTTTGTAGTCAAGGTGGTCAACGAAGATCTGCACAAGGGTGCTCCCTACGCGCCACTGTTGGAAGCCAAGGCGAAAAACGGTGGTCGTAACAACAACGGTCGTATTACCACCCGTCATAAAGGTGGTGGTCACAAGCAGAAGTATCGCGTTATCGACTTCCGTCGTAACAAAGACGGTATTGCTGGTGTTGTTGAGCGCCTGGAGTATGACCCGAACCGTACTGCGCACATTGCGCTGGTGAAGTATCTGGACGGTGAGCGTCGATACATTTTGGCCCCCAAAGGCCTGAAAGCAGAAGATCGTATCCAGTCCGGCGAAGATGCGCCGATCAAGCTGGGTAACGCACTTCCGCTGCGTAATATTCCGCTGGGTTCCACTATCCACAATGTGGAAATGAAGCCTGGCAAAGGTGGTCAGATTGCTCGCTCTGCAGGGACTTCCGTGCAGCTGCTGGCAAAAGACGGCCAGTATGTGACTCTGCGTTTGCGCTCCGGCGAAATGCGTAAAGTTCACGCTGACTGCAAGGCCACAATCGGTGAAGTATCCAACAGTGAGCACAGCTTGCGCTCACTGGGTAAGGCGGGCGCGAAGCGCTGGCGGGGTGTTCGACCCACCGTTCGCGGTGCGGCGATGAACCCGGTAGACCACCCGCATGGTGGTGGTGAAGGGCGCAGCTCTGGTGGCCGTCATCCGGTTACACCTTGGGGTGTTCCGACCAAAGGCTACAAGACCCGTACAAACAAGCGCACGACCAAAATGATTGTGCGTGACCGTCGTAAGTAAGGGATAGAGAGAGGTTCAGGCTGTGCCACGTTCACTGAAAAAAGGTCCTTTTGTGGATCACCACCTGCTAGGCAAGGTGGAAGATGCGGTGGAAGCCGGCTCCCGTAAGCCGATTAAAACCTGGTCTCGCCGCTCCATGATTATTCCGGAGATGGTGGGCCTGACTATTGCGGTATATAACGGCAAGCAACATGTGCCGGTAATGGTTTCCGAGCACATGGTTGGCCACAAGCTGGGTGAATTTGCCCTGACCCGCAATTACCGCGGGCATGCCGTGGACAAGAAGGCTAAGCGATAAGGTGACAGTTATGGCTACTGAAGTTGCAGCCCGTCTGCGCGGTGCAAGAATTTCGGCTCAGAAAGCCCGCCTCGTAGCCGACCAGGTCCGTGGCCTGGAGGTCGAGAAGGCGCTGAATCTTCTGGAATTCAGCCCGAAGAAGGCGGCAAAAATCGTTAAGAAGGTGCTGGAGTCCGCGATTGCAAATGCGGAAAACAACGACGGCGCTGACGTTGATGAGCTGAAGGTGTCCACGGTGTTCGTGGATGAAGGCATGACGATGAAGCGGATCCGCCCGCGCGCCAAAGGCCGCGCTGACCGTATCCTCAAGCGTACTTGCCACATTACTGTGAAAGTCTCAGAAGGTCAGGAGTAACCAGATGGGTCAGAAAGTTCATCCGGTCGGTATTCGCCTTGGCATTGTCAAAGAGCATAACTCGCTTTGGTATGCCGGACCGAAGTCTTATTCAGACTGCCTGGTTACCGATCTGCAAGTGCGTGAATATCTTTTCAAGCGCCTTAAAAGTGCATCGGTAAGCCGTATCAAGATCGAACGTCCTTCTGAAAACGTTCGCATCACTATTGCTACTGCGCGTCCGGGCATTGTTATTGGCAAGAAAGGTGAAGACGTTGAGCGTCTGCGTCGTGATGTTGCTGCCAAGATGGGTGTGCCTGTGCACATCAACATCGAGGAAGTGCGCAAACCCGACCTGGATGCCCGCCTGGTAGGTGACAATGTCGCCGGTCAGCTGGAACGTCGAGTCATGTTCCGTCGCGCTATGAAGCGTGCGGTGCAGAACGCCATGAAGTCTGGCGCTGAAGGTATTCGAATTCAGCTGTCCGGTCGTCTGGGTGGTGCAGAAATTGCGCGTACCGAATGGTACCGCGAAGGCCGAGTGCCTCTGCATACTTTGCGTGCCGACATCGACTACGCAAGCGTACGTGCTGAAACCACTTACGGCACCATCGGTGTGAAGGTCTGGATCTTCCGCGGCGAAGTGCTTGGTGGCATGGAGCAGGTACAGGAAGAGCAGAAGCAGTCCAAGGGCGCGAAGAAGCGCGGCCGCGGTTAAAGGGTAACGAACGATGTTGCAGCCGAAGCGTACCAAATTCCGGAAAGTGATGAAGGGCCGTAACCGTGGCCTGGCACAGCGGGGCAGCAAGGTGTCTTTCGGCACCATTGGCCTGCAAGCAACCGGTCGTGGCCGTATTACTGCGCGCCAGATCGAAGCAGCCCGTCGTGCAATGACCCGCCATATCAAGCGGGGCGGTAAAATTTGGATCCGGGTATTCCCGGACAAGCCGATTACCAATAAGCCTCTTGAAGTGCGGATGGGTAAAGGTAAAGGTTCTGTAGAGTACTGGGTTGCTCAGATTCAACCTGGAAAGATGCTTTACGAAATGGAAGGTGTGTCAGAAGACGTTGCGCGTGAAGCGTTCCGTCTGGCCGCGGCCAAGCTGCCGGTAAGCACCCGTGTCGTGACTCGGACGGTGATGTAAGCCATGAAAGCGAGCGAGCTGAAAGATAAGAGTGTCGAGGAGCTGCAGCAGACGCAAATCGAGCTGCTTGAGGAACAATTCAAGCTGCGTATGAAGAGCGCGTCCGGTCAGATTTCTAAAACCCATGAGCTTGGGAAGGTTCGCCGCAATATTGCGCGCGTTAAGACCATTCTGAGAGAGAAACAGGGTAACTAGTCATGGCAGAGGCGAACACAATGCGCCGGACCGCTACCGGCAAAGTCATCTCTAATAAAGGTGACAAAACTATCACTGTGTTGGTAGAGCGCCGGGTACAGCACCCGATTTACGGCAAGATCATCAAGCGTTCCACCAAACTGATGGCGCATGATGAAGAAAATCAGTGTCGTGAAGGTGACCTGGTCACCATCGAGGAGTGCCGGCCGCTGTCCAAGCGTAAAGCTTGGATGCTGGTTAACGTAGTTGAACAGTCTAAGGCCTAAACGGACCGTTGCTGTGGCTGCCTGTAAGGGCAGAGTTGGAGAGATTAAGCGATGATTCAGACCGAAAGCATGCTCGAGGTAGCTGATAACAGTGGCGCCCGTCGAGTACAGTGCATCAAAGTGCTGGGTGGTTCTCACCGCCGCTATGCAGGCATTGGTGACATCATCAAGGTCACAGTAAAGGAAGCGATTCCACGCGGCCGTGTAAAGAAAGGCGACGTGATGACCGCCGTTGTCGTACGTACCCGTAAAGGTGTACGTCGTCCCGACGGTTCACTGATTCGTTTCGACGAAAATGCCGCGGTGTTGTTGAACAACAACAAAGCACCGGTCGGTACCCGGATCTTCGGCCCGGTAACGCGCGAGCTGCGTACTGAGCAATTTATGAAGATCATTTCCCTGGCACCTGAAGTTCTGTAAAGGCGGGTGAAGGTAATGCTCAAGATTAAGCGTGATGACGAAATCATCGTAATTGCGGGAAAGGACAAAGGTAAGCGTGGCTCTGTTCAGCAAGTCCTGGACAACGGTCGCCTCATCGTTGCTGGCGTTAACATGGTCAAGAAGCATGTTAAAGCCAACCCTAACCGCGGTACTCAAGGCGGCATCGTAGAACAGGAAGCATCGCTTAACGCTTCCAACGTTGCCATCTGGAACCCCAAGACGCAGAAAGCGGATCGTGTGGGCTTCCGTTTTGAAGACGGCAAAAAAGTTCGCTTCTTCAAGTCCAACGGCGAAACGCTGTAGGTTTAGGTGACCCATGAGTGATCTGAAAAAGATTTATCTAGACGAAATCGCGCCCAAGCTGAAAGAAGAGCTTGGTCTCGGTAACATCATGGAAGTGCCGAAGATCACCAAGATCACCCTGAATATGGGTGTTGGTGAAGCTTCTGCGGATCGTAAAGCGATGGAAGGTGCACTGTCGGACATGACGGCCATTTCTGGTCAGAAGCCGCTGGTAACCAACGCTCGCAAGTCTGTTGCAGGCTTCAAGATCCGTGAAGGTTGGCCGATTGGCTGCAAGGTGACCATGCGCAACCAGAGAATGTATGAATTTCTGGAACGCCTGGTTTCTGTTGCCATTCCGCGCATCCGTGACTTCCGTGGTTTGAATCCGAAATCCTTCGATGGCCGGGGCAACTTCTCCATGGGTCTGCGCGAGCAGATCGTGTTCCCGGAGATCGATTTCGACAAGGTCGACAAGCTGCGTGGTATGGATATTACCATTACCACTACAGCCAAGACCGATGACGAAGCACGGGCGCTGCTGCGCGCCTTCAACTTCCCGCTGAAGGGCTAAGAGGATTTATCATGGCTAAAGAATCCATGAAAAACCGGGAAGCAAAACGCGCTAAGCTGGTTCAGCGTTTTGCCGCCAAGCGCGCAGCGCTTAAGGCGATCATCCAGGATCCCAATGCAGAACCTGAAGCGAAGTGGGATGCTCAGCTTCAGCTGCAAAAAATGCCGCGCGATTCTTCCCCGGTTCGTCAGCGTAATCGCTGTCGCATCACCGGTCGTCCGCACGGTTACTACCGCAAGTTCGGCCTGAGCCGGATCAAGCTGCGTGAAGCAGCAATGCGCGGTGATGTTCCCGGTCTGGTAAAAGCCAGCTGGTAAGCCAAGAGTTAGGTAGCGGAGCGATTGCGGCATGAGCATGCAAGATACCCTGGCGGATATGTTTACTCGTATCCGTAACGCCCAAATGGCCAAGAAAGTACAGGTAGAGATTCCTGCGTCAAAAGCAAAGGAAGCTGTTGCCAAAGTACTGAAGGACGAGGGCTATATTGCAGGTTACGAAGTAACCAGCGATAAGAAACCGGTAATGACGGTTGAGCTGAAGTATTTCGAAGGCAGCCCAGTGATCGAAAAGATCGCACGGGTAAGCCGTCCTGGTCTGCGGGTTTACAAGTCCGCTGGTGAGATCCCCAAGGTTAAAGATGGCCTTGGTGTTATGATCGTATCCACTAATCAGGGCATTATTTCTGACCGCGCAGCGCGCAAAGCCAATGTTGGTGGCGAGCTGATCTGCGAAGTGTCCTAACAGAAGCGGCGTAGACAGGTTAGGTGCAACAATGTCTAGAGTAGCAAAAAATCCGGTAAATCTGCCGAAGGGCGTCGAAGTTAAAGTCGATGGCCAGAAAGTCGCCGTAAAAGGTGGCAAAGGCAGCCTGGAGCATGAAGTTCACGAGCTGGTAGCCGTGTCCCTGGAAGAAGGCGTGATGTCTGTTAAGCCTCACGACGACTCCCAGAAGGCCTGGGCTTTGGCCGGGACTACCCGTGCTCTGCTGAATAACATGGTAACCGGCGTAGCCGATGGGTTTGAGCGTAAGCTTCAGCTCTTGGGTGTTGGTTACCGCGCACAGGCTCAGGGCAAGGTGTTGAACCTGACCCTCGGGTTTTCCCACCCGGTGGCTTACGAGTTGCCTGAAGGGATTACCGTAGAAACCCCGAGCCAGACTGAAATTGTCATTAAGGGCATTGATAAGCAACTGGTTGGTCAGGTTGCAGCCAATGTTCGGGCCTTCCGTCCGCCTGAGCCCTATAAGGGTAAAGGGGTGCGCTATGCTGATGAGCAAGTGCGCCGTAAGGAAGCCAAGAAGAAATAATCGTCGAGATTGATGCCATGAAAGACAAAAAAGTTGCACGTCTACGCAGGGCCAAGCGCACTCGTCTGAAGATCCGCGAGTTGGGCGAAGTTCGTCTTTGCGTACATCGTACCCCGCGTCATATTTATGCGCAGGTAATCTCTGCGGCAGGCGACCAGGTACTGGCTTCTGCCAGTACAGTGGAGAAAGATTTGCGTGCTGACGCTACCGGCAACGCTGATGCAGCGACCAAAGTTGGTCAGATTATTGCTCAGCGTGCCAAAGAAGCGGGCATTGAGCGCGTAGCCTTTGACCGTTCTGGTTTTAAATATCACGGTCGCGTAAAGGCGCTGGCTGATGCCGCGCGTGAAAACGGGCTTGAATTCTAAGGGTGCTTGGTTATGGCGAAGGTTGATCCCAACGAAGGTCTGCAGGAAAAACTGGTTCAGGTAAACCGGGTTGCTAAAGTAGTAAAAGGCGGCCGTATTTTTGGTTTTACCGCGTTGACTGTAGTGGGTGACGGCAAGGGCAAAGTTGGCTTTGGTCGTGGCAAGGCGCGTGAAGTGCCTGCTGCTATCCAGAAAGCCCTGGAAGCTGCCCGCCGCAACATGATTCAGGTAGAGCTGAACGGCTCTACCATCCAGCACCCAATGAAGGCCCGTCACGGTGCCTCCAAGGTGTACATGCAGCCGGCCGATGAAGGTACCGGTGTGATTGCCGGCGGTGCCATGCGTGCCGTGCTGGAAGTCGCAGGCGTTCAGAACGTACTGGCCAAATGCTATGGCTCCACTAACCCGGTAAACGTGGTTCGGGCTACTTTCAATGGTCTGAAATCCATGGCTTCTCCGGAATCTGTGGCTGCCAAGCGTGGCAAGTCTGTTGAAGAGATTCTGAACTAAGCGCAGATAAGCGGAATCGATACGATGGCTGAAAAGATCAAGGTAAAGCTGGTTAAAAGCACCAACGGCCGGCTCGAAAAGCATAGGGCCTGTGTGCGTGGTCTCGGTCTGCGCCGTATTGGCCACACCGTTGAAGTTGAAGATACCCCGTCAGTACGAGGCATGATTAACAAGGTCTCGTACCTGGTGCAGGTAGAGGGAGAATAAGTGATGCGTCTTAATGATTTGCATCCTGCTGAAGGTTCCCGTCCGGAAGGTAAGCGCGTAGGTCGCGGTATCGGTTCCGGCTTGGGCAAGACTGGTGGCCGTGGTCATAAAGGTCAGAAGTCTCGCTCCGGTGGTACCGTGAAGCCAGGTTTCGAAGGTGGTCAAATGCCGCTGCAGCGTCGTGTGCCGAAGTTCGGCTTCACGTCCAAGCTGGCAATGGGTACTGCTGAAGTCCGTCTTGCTGAGCTGGCAAAAGTGGAAGGTGACGTGATCGACCTGGCTTCTTTGAAAGCAGCCAACGTTGTTCGCCGTGACATGAAGCGGGCCAAGATTGTTCTGCAAGGTGAAATTGATCGTGCAGTGACCGTTCGTGGTGTGGCCATTTCCAAAGGCGCCCGTGAAGCGGTTGAAAAAGCTGGCGGTAAAGTCGAAGAGTAAGGCTGCGCTTTATGGCGAAGAATCGCGCTCAAACACTAAATGGCGGTGCGCCGAAAGCTGACGGTAACGCAATGCGTGAACTGTGGCGGCGGATCGGTTTTCTGTTGGGCGCCCTGGTGGTGTTCCGGGTCGGGGCGCATATCCCGGTCCCGGGCATGAACCCGGAAGCGTTGCAACAGATGTTCAACAATAACCGGGACACCATTCTTGGCCTGTTCAACATGTTCTCTGGTGGTTCACTGGAGCGCATGAGTATCTTTGCGTTGGGCATCATGCCCTACATTACAGCCAGCATCGTGATTCAGCTGATGACGGCCGTAGTGCCCACACTTGAGCAGCTTCGTAAAGAAGGTGAGCAAGGGCGGCGCAAGATAACCCAGTACACCCGTTATCTGACGGTGGCACTGGGGGCGATTCAGTCTTTTGGTATGGTGGCCGGCCTTAACAGCCAGGGCATTACGCTACTGCCTGAAACAGCCAGCACCATGCAAATTGCCAGCTTCTACTTTGTGGCAGTCAGCACCCTGGTAACGGGTACTGTCTTCCTGATGTGGCTGGGTGAACAGATTACCGAGCGCGGTATCGGCAATGGTATCTCCATGCTGATTTTCGCCTCCATCGTGTCCGGCCTGCCTGGTGCGGTGGCGCAGACGTTTGAATCTGCGCGTACCGGCGACCTCAGCCTGATCATGATGCTGTTTGTGTTCCTGGTCGCCATGGCCGTGATTTTCGGTGTGGTGTACGTGGAGCGCGGGCAACGCCGTATTACGGTAAACTATGCGCGCCGTCAGCAAGGGCGTCGTGTGTATGCAGCACAGCAGAGTCATCTGCCGCTGAAGGTGAACATGGCAGGGGTGATTCCTGCGATTTTTGCCAGCTCTATATTGCTGTTTCCGGCGTCCCTGACCCAGTGGTTCAGTGACTCCAATCCGGATTCATGGTGGGGCCAGGCACTGCGTAATGTCAGTGAAGCTCTGCTGCCGGGTACACCGCTGTATATTCTGCTGTTTACCCTGGCAATTGTGTTCTTTTGCTACTTTTATACAGCGCTGGTGTTCAATCCGAAGGATGTCGCTGACAACCTGAAGAAATCCGGTGCTTATATTCCGGGCATTCGCCCGGGCGAGCAGTCCGCTCGCTATATCGACACGGTGATGGGGCGTTTGACTCTGATCGGTGCGGTATACATGACGCTGGTGTGCTTACTGCCGCTGGGTCTGCAAGCTGTTGCCAATGTGCCCTTTTACCTGGGCGGCACCTCTCTGCTGATCGTTGTGGTAGTGGTAATGGACTTCTGGTCGCAGGTTAATTCGCACCTGACGTCCACCCAGTACGAGAAGTTGATGAAGAAATCCAACCTGAAAGGGTATGGTGGCACCGGTCTGGTGCGTTAACGAACGAGGCGAGTGCGATGAAAGTTCAGGCTTCTGTAAAGAAGATCTGCCGTAACTGCAAAGTGATCCGTCGTAAGGGGCGTGTCATGGTAATCTGCAGTGCCGAACCCCGGCACAAGCAGCGCCAGGGTTAAGGTTTAGTCTTCTTTTAAGTGTTTGGTTGAAATTCAGTCGGTGTAGCGCTAGACTCTGCCGCCTTTCGGCGCCTGTGAGCCTGGCGCCACCCGTTTTGTGAATCGGAGATATTCGGATGGCCCGTATTGCAGGCGTTAACATCCCGGAAAATAAGCACACGGTGATTTCTCTCACCTACATCTTCGGGATCGGTCGCACCCGCGCAGCATCAATCTGCGTAGCGACTGGTATTGAGCAGACCGCGAAAGTTCGCGAGCTGACCGGTGAGCAACTTGATGCCATTCGTGGCGAAGTTGCCAAGTTCTCTACCGAAGGTGACCTGCGCCGGGAAATCAACATGAACATTAAGCGTCTGATGGACCTCGGTTGCTACCGTGGTATTCGCCATCGTCGCGGCTTGCCGCTTCGCGGTCAGCGTACCAAGACCAATGCGCGCACCCGTAAAGGTCCGCGTAAACCGATTCGCAAATAAGCTGAATTAGACAGCGGCTGGATTTGGATAGGCATTATGGCTAAGTCAAAGAAAGATAGTGGCGCACGTCGTAAGAAGGTAACGCGCACCGTTGCGGACGGTATTGCGCACGTGCACGCTTCCTTCAACAACACCATCATCACCATCACTGATCGTCAGGGCAATGCGTTGTCCTGGGCGACCTCCGGTGGTGCTGGTTTCCGTGGTTCCCGTAAAAGCACCCCGTTTGCTGCCCAGGTGGCGGCTGAAAACGCGGGCAATGCTGCGAAGGACTACGGTCTGAAAAATCTTGAAGTGCGGGTGAAAGGCCCCGGTCCGGGTCGTGAATCTTCTATTCGCGCCCTGAACGGCTGCGGATACAAGATCACCCATATTGAGGACGTAACGCCGATTCCCCATAACGGTTGCCGTCCGCCTAAAAAGCGTCGCGTGTAACGGGAGTTAGAGCAAGATGGCAAGATACATCGGTCCCAAGTGCAAGCTTTCCCGTCGAGAAGGCACTGATCTGTTCCTGAAGAGCGGTATCCGCCCTCTGGAATCCAAGTGTAAAGCTGAGCAGGCTCCTGGCCAGGCTGCTGGTGCAAGCGGGCGTCGCCCGGCACGGCTGTCTGACTACGGTGTTCAGCTGCGCGAGAAGCAAAAAGTTCGTCGTACCTATGGTGTGCTGGAAAAGCAGTTCCGTAGCTACTACAAGAAAGCGGCCGCTTCCAAGGGCGCAACAGGCGAAGTCCTGCTGCAGCTGCTGGAAGGCCGTCTGGATAACGTGGTTTACCGCATGGGCTTTGGTTCTACCCGTTCCGAAGCGCGTCAGCTGGTTAGCCACCGTGCCATCCTGGTTAACGGCCAGTCTGTGAATGTTGCGTCTTACCAGGTGAAGCCTGGCGACCAGATCAACGTTCGCGAGAAGTCCAAGAACCAGCTGCGCGTGAAGAACGCCATGGAGCTCGCTCAGCAGCGCGGCTTTATGCCGTGGATTGAAGTTGATGACAAGAAGCTGGAAGGTACCTACAAGGCGAAGCCTGAGCGTATCGACCTGCCTGCCGAGATCAACGAAAATCTGATCGTCGAGCTGTACTCCAAGTAAGGACTGCCTGAGGGATCTCTATGACCGCCGTGAACGACTTTCTCACGCCCCGCTCGATCGCGGTCAACGCGATCAACCAGACCCACGCCAAAGTGGTTCTGGAACCGCTGGAGCGTGGTTTTGGCCACACTCTGGGGACTGCGCTGCGCCGCATCCTGATCTCCAGCATGCCCGGCTGTGCGATCACCGAAGTGGAGATCGACGGTGTGCAGCATGAATACTCTTCTATCGAAGGGGTTCAGGAAGATGTGATCAACATCCTGTTGAACCTGAAGGGCGTTGCCCTGCAGATGGAAGATCGCGAAGAAGCGACCCTCGAGCTGGTCAAAAAAGGCCCGGGCGCTGTAACCGCGAATGACATCCAACGCGATCACAGCGTTGAGATTGTTAATCCGGATCACCTGATCTGCACCATCACCGGCGACACCGAACTGCGTGTGAAGCTGAAGGTTCAGAAAGGGCGTGGCTATGTTGCTGCGGATTCCCGTCAGTCTGAAGACGACGAGACTCGTGGTATTGGCCGTCTGCAGCTGGATGCCAGCTACAGCCCGGTTCGTCGCGTGGCCTATGTGGTTGAAGCGGCCCGTGTTGAGCAGCGTACTGACCTGGACAAACTGGTTATCGATCTGGAAACAGACGGAACCATTGATCCGGAAGAAGCGATTCGTCGTGCAGCAACGATTCTGCAGCAGCAGATTGCGGTGTTTGTAGACCTGGAGCAGGATGCCAAGCCTGAGCCGAAGCAGGAGCGTGAGGAAATCGATCCTATCCTGCTGCGTCCGGTGGATGATCTTGAGCTGACCGTTCGTTCCGCTAACTGTCTGAAAGCGGAAAACATCTACTACATCGGTGATCTGGTACAGCGTACCGAGGTTGAGCTGCTGAAAACCCCGAACCTGGGTAAGAAGTCGCTGACCGAGATCAAAGATGTGCTGGCCTCTAAAGGTCTGTCACTGGGCATGCGTCTCGAGAACTGGCCACCGGTCAGCCTGCGGGATGATGACCGGCTGAACACCAAATTGCGCTAATTAGTTGTTGTGGACGCTGTGAAGCGCCCCTGAACATAGGAACAGAATCATGCGTCATCGCAAAAGCGGCAGAAAACTGAATCGGAACAGCTCTCATCGTCAGGCGATGTTCCGTAACATGGCTGTGTCTCTGCTCGAGCACGAAGCGATCAAGACCACTCTGCCGAAAGCCAAAGAGCTGCGTCGTGTGGCTGAGCCGCTGATCACTCTGGCTAAGGAAGACTCCGTCGCTAACCGTCGTCTGGCTTTCGACCGTACCCGTTCAAAGGAAATGGTTGGTAAGCTGTTCAACGAGCTGGGTCCTCGTTACCAGGAGCGTCCGGGTGGCTACATCCGCATTCTCAAGATGGGTTTCCGTGCGGGCGATAACGCACCGATGGCCTATGTTGAGCTGGTTGACCGTCCTGAACTGGTTGACGCTGACGAAGAGTAAGCGTTAACCGTTCCAGAAGAAACCGGGCCCTGTGCCCGGTTTTTTTGTGCCTGTTGCAAGTGTGAAAGCATCGGCTATGCTGGAGTTGTCATTAACGGGCACAGCGTATGGCGATTAACGGTTTTCACGCACACGTCTATTTCGACGAACAGACCTTTTCCCAGGCGGCGGCTCTCTGCCAGGCTGCCCACCAACACTTTTCCGTGCCCATGGGCCATATGCACCGCAAGCCGGTGGGGCCGCACCCATGTTGGAGCTGTCAGCTGACCATCCCGCGCCGTTTGGCAGGGGAGGTTATTCCCTGGTTAATGGCCAGCCGTAACGGCCTAACCGTGTTTGTGCATGGCCTCAGTGGTAACGATCTTCGTGATCATACGGAGTTGGTGATGTGGCTGGGGGAGAGCCAGCCACTGGATTTAAGTATTTTTCAGTTCTCCGCCTGACAAGGTTGTGCCTCGCTTTTCTACCCTTGTGCGACCGTCCTTCCCCGGTAAATAACGGCCTTTTGTGTCGAGCGCGAGCGTGTGGGCGTTTGTCTGGCGGTTTCGGGCGCAGGGCTGATCGCTTGTCCCCGGTAGCGTCGCACTGCTGGTGCGGGCGGCTGCTGTGGTTCCGGGTCGGCGCCTTCCAGCTTGAGTAGTGCAAGCCGAATTTCACCGTACAGCCGTTGGAGCCCCTGAGAGCGGGTATGGCCGGCGAAGTGAGCCAGCTTGAAGCGCAGTTGTGGGTCGGTGAGGGAAAGGTTTTCGTCGAACTCGGCGCGGATCAAGCGCCGACACTGATTGACCAGATTAACAATGTTGTACTGCATCAGCCAACGGTGGTCCGGGGTGGATTCCATACTGGTACTCCTCGGCCTGTGTATAGCCTGGTACAAAGCAGAAAGCGTGCCATCAATTCAGGCCCGCCTGGGGACGATAATGCCCCGCCACAGGGCGGGCGGGGCAAAGTGTGGTGCGGCTGCGCTATTGTCGTGCGTGGGAGCGTGGGGCGCGGTGTTGTCGCAGGCAGTTGGCATAAAAGGTGGTGGTGGCGGGCCAGTCGGAAAAGACACCGATGACGCCCACCTGGCGAGCCAAAACATCCAGTAGCGTCAGGGTGTCACCGTCGTTATTGGTGGCCGAAGGAATACTTTGGTAATACCAGCCGCCGCCGTTGGCCAATGGTCCGGAGCGCTCCAGGGACCAGGCAATCATATCCAGACCGGCCTGTTGTGCGGAGCGGGCATAGACGCTGGGGATGATACGGTTCTGGGCATCGGTGGTGACCAGCATCCATAGCGGCGGGGCGATGATGTTGACCCCGTAGCCTTTCAGCGTTGCCATGTCGGGCTGCCAGGTGCCGGGGTTTTGCGGGTCGAGTCCGCTGCTGTCACGGCCGTCCAGGTAGACCGCCTGACGGCCAAAGGCCGGTGTGGCCGATAACCAATAGCGAACATCCTCCAGATTGAATGATTGTGGATAGACGCGGTGGGGACTGACGCCGGCCTCTTGGTAGTCACGGATCATTTGCCGTGCATAGTCCTGCTGGCTGTAGTCGCCCTGGTAGGGCATGGGAACTTGAGGGGCCTTCAGTTCCGGGGTCATTTTGACTCCCAGCTGGCGGAACAGGGCGATGCTTTCCTGGTGGCTGAGCAGGGTGCCGCGCTGGCGGTAGAGCTCGGTGCGCCAGTCGGGGGTGCCATTCAGGTACTCGTCAACGGTGGTGGCTTGAGGGTTGGCGCCATCCATCTTCCCTTTCAGGGTTTTGAATTGGGCCAGAGTGATGTCACTGGTACAGCATTTCGCACTGGCGGCGCGTGTGCCATCAAACGGGCTGAACGGTTCGCTGCACTGGTTGGCCAGTTCGGTTTCCAGGATGTTGGTGGTGGTATGGAGATCGCACTGTGAATGACGGCAAACCAGCTCCCGATCTTTGGTAAAGGTAACGTCACATTCCACAATGCCTGCGCCCATACGCGCTGCTGCACGGTAGGATTCTTCAGTATGCTCAGGGAATTGCAGCGGTGCGCCGCGGTGGCCGATGGAAAAGTCGCTTCGTCGCTGCGGGCGGCGCTCCGCGGCGCAGGCCTGCAGAGCCTCTTTGACTGGCCCGCTGTCCATATCAGAGACAAGGTAATAGGGGCGAGGGCCGAGCGATACGCTACTGCTGTGGACCGCGGCGTGGTGTGGCGCTTTGCGATTGGCGTCACCTGGTGTGTTGTGATCAGGTGCCTGAGCGGCACAGGCTACAGCTGCGGCGCCCATGGCCAGTGCTGCGATGCAGCCTTTCAATGCATCAATCCGTTTCATGACTCGCCTCCATGTTGGTGATTGAGGGGGAGTCTGAAGGTCAAATATGACGGGCTGGTGGGGAGCAGGCTGCGGCTGCGTGACAGGGCGTGGAAATGTGCTGTTCGTCACGGCGAAACTCCTGCGGTGGCCCTTTAAGGAAGAGACGGACAGGGGCTTGGCGTCCTCGCCGCCCCGTGCCGGTATCAGGCTGGCCGCATTATTTCAGCATGGGTTTGAGGAAGCGCCCGGTATGGCTGCCTTTCACCTTGGCGACGTCTTCCGGGGTGCCTTCGGCGATGATTTCACCGCCACCGTCACCGCCCTCGGGACCCAGATCCACGATCCAGTCAGCGGTCTTGATCACATCCAGGTTGTGTTCGATCACCACCACAGAATTACCGTGGTCGGCCAGGCGATTGAGTACGTCCAGCAGGAGCTGGATGTCATGGAAGTGCAGGCCGGTGGTGGGCTCGTCGAGGATGTACAAGGTGTTGCCGGTATCCCTGCGTGACAATTCCTTGGCCAGTTTGACCCGCTGGGCTTCGCCGCCGGATAGCGTGGTGGCTGCCTGGCCGAGTTTCACATAGCTGAGGCCCACATCCATGAGGGTCTGGAGTTTGCGTGCCAGCGACGGTACGGCATCGAAAAACTCGCGGGCATCCTCGATAGTCAGGTCGAGCACTTCGAAGATATTTTTACCCTTGTAGGTGATTTCCAGGGTTTCCCGGTTGTAGCGTCTTCCTTCACAGACTTCACAGGGAACATAGATGTCGGGCAGGAAGTGCATTTCTACCTTGATGACCCCGTCACCCTGGCAGGCTTCGCAGCGACCCCCTTTCACGTTGAAGCTGAAGCGCCCGGGTTTGTAGCCGCGGGCGCGGGCTTCCTGGGTGCCTGCGAACAATTCCCGCACCGGGGTGAAAATACCGGTATAGGTGGCCGGGTTGGAGCGCGGGGTGCGACCGATGGGGCTTTGGTCGATATCCACCACCTTGTCGAAATGCTCAAGGCCGTCGATGGACTCATGGGGGCCCGCGGTCAGGGTGGTGGCCTTGTTGAGTTTGGTGGCCGCCAGCGGGTACAGGGTGCTGTTGATCAGCGTGGACTTGCCGGAGCCGGACACGCCGGTGATGCAGGTCAGCAACCCGACCGGAATATTCAGCGGGTGCCCTTTCAGGTTGTTGCCGGTGGCGCCGTGCAAGGTCAGCCAGCGATCGTCATTGTGCTCCCGGTGCTGGGCGGGAATGGCGATTTGCTTGCGGCCAGACAGGTAATCACCGGTCAGTGAAGCGGGGTTGTCCGCCACGTCCTGGGCGCTGCCCTGGGCGATAACCTCGCCGCCGTGGACTCCGGCTCCGGGACCGATATCGATGACGTGATCAGCCAGACGAATAGCGTCTTCATCGTGCTCCACCACGAGCACCGTATTGCCCAGGTCCCGCAGGCGGGTGAGGGTGCTGAGCAGGCGTTCGTTGTCGCGCTGATGCAAGCCGATTGATGGCTCATCCAGCACATACATCACGCCCACCAGGCCGGCGCCGATCTGGCTGGCCAGGCGAATACGCTGGGCCTCGCCGCCAGAGAGGGTTTCTGCGCTGCGCTCCAGCGTCAGGTATTCCAGTCCCACGTTAACCAGAAACTGCAGGCGGTCACGGATTTCCTTGAGAATCTTGTCGGCGATTTCGCCTCTGCTGCCGGGCAGCGTGAGCTCGCTAAAGTAGGCGTGGGCCTTGCCCACCGCCAGACGCACCACTTCCGGCAGGGTAGTCTGTTCAATAAAGACATGGCGGGCGGCTTCGCGCAGGCGCGAGCCGTTGCAGCTGGGGCAGCTGGAGGTCGACATGTAGCTGAGCAGGTCTTCGCGCACCGCATCGGATTCGGTTTCCCGGTAACGGCGTTCCATGTTGGGAATGATGCCCTCGAACGGATGGTTACGCTTGATGATATCGCCGCGGTCGTTCAGGTAGCGGAATTCGATGCTTTCCTTGCCGGTGCCATGTAGCACCTTCTTGCGGACCTCCTTGGGGAGGTCTTTAAATGCCGCGTCCATGTCGAAACCAATGCTCTGGGACAGGGAATGGAGCATCTGGAAGTAATAGACGTTGCGTCGGTCCCAGCCTCGGATGGCGCCTTCGGAGAGAGACAGCTCGTCGGAGTTGATCACCTTGCCTTCATCGAAGAACTGTTTCATGCCCAGGCCGTCACAGCTGGGGCAGGCACCGGCCGGGTTATTGAACGAGAACAGGCGAGGCTCCAGTTCCGGGATCGAGTAGCCACAGCTGGGGCAGGCGAATTTCGCGGAAAAGGTGGTTTCCTCGCCGTCGCCATCCATGGGCGCGATCACCGCGATATCGTCGGCCAGGTTCAGGGCGGTTTCGAAGGATTCCGCCAGGCGGTTCTGCAGGTCGTCACGGACCTTGAAGCGATCCACCACCACTTCGATGGTGTGCTTCTTGTTCTTGTCCAGGTCCGGGGTGTCGTCCATGTCGTAGATGCGGCCATCAATGCGTACCCGGATAAAGCCCTGGGCGCGCAACTCCTCGAACAGGTGAACGTGCTCGCCTTTCTTTTCGCGGATGACCGGGGCCAGCAGCATCAGCTTGCTGCCTTCTTCCATGGTCAGCACCTGGTCCACCATCTGGCTGATGGTTTGCGCGGCAAGCGGGGCATCATGCTCGGGGCAGCGGGGCTCGCCGACCCGGGCGAACAACAGGCGCAGATAGTCGTAGATTTCGGTGATGGTGCCCACGGTGGAGCGCGGGTTGTGGCTGGTGGACTTCTGTTCAATGGAAATCGCCGGGCTCAGCCCTTCGATGTGGTCCACATCGGGCTTTTCCATCATCGACAGGAACTGGCGGGCGTAGGTGGACAGCGATTCCACATAGCGGCGCTGACCTTCCGCGTACAGGGTGTCGAACGCCAGGGACGATTTGCCGGAACCGGACAGGCCGGTAATAACCACCAGCTTGTCCCGGGGAATATCCAGGTCCACGTTCTTCAGGTTATGGGTGCGTGCGCCACGAACCAGAATGGTATCCATCTACTGCCCCTGAGTACTGTCAAAATGAACAGGGCAGTATAAGGGACGCTGGACGCTCGACGCCAGACGCAGGATGCGAAAAGCCGGCGTCAGGCATTTGGCGTCTTGCGTCAGGCGTGGTTACAGGTTTTCCTGGGCCCAGTTCACCGCTTGCAGGCGGTTGGAGGCGTTGATTTTCTTGAAGATGTTGTAGATGTGGGTCTTGATGGTGTGCGGGCTCAGATTCAGGCTGCTGGCGATTTCCGAGTTCTTGGCGCCGGTGGCCATGACTTTCAGCACTTCCACTTCCCGGTCTGTCAGGCTGACCTCGCTACGGGAGAACGTCTTGTTGAAGGTCCGGCTCTTCATCAAATAGGTCTGCAGGACGGCGCGCGGGAACCACAGCTCGCCGTCGAAAATGGCCTTGATGCCTTTGCTGAGCAGGGCCTGGGGGCAGTCGTGCTGAAAGCCGCCGTTGACCATGGGAAGCCCGGCCAGTTTGGAGAGTGACTCATCGCTGTCCACGTTGAAAACGGCGATCAGGACATCGCTTTCCACTTCCTGGTCGGCTTCCAGCAAGTGGGCGATGACTTCATTCACGTCCACTGAGTGGTAGTCCACCAGAAACAGGTTCTGGTTCTGTTCGCGCAGGATCTCGGTGGTGATATCCAGGGCGGTGGGAATGCTCTTGGCTGCCACGTCTTCCTTGACGAGAAACTCTGTAAGCAGGGCGTTTTGCAGCTGTTGGCTGCCGACCACGTAAACTTGCTGGGTATGTTCTTGGCTATTCATTGGCCCCGTCCGTGATTGCTCAGGCAAACACCTAAGAAAAAAAACTGATCAGCCTGTCAATTTATCACCGCTTTGGCGGGGGTTCAATTTGATGCAGTCGAGTTTTACCGATTTCACGATCAAAGGTTGTGGACCGGGTCTTCCGGGCACTGGTCCTGACGGTGCCGGAATCTGCTACACTGCGTGCCCTTTTGTATCGGCCGGGGTTGCGGCAGCTGTGTGCTGCGGTGCAGCGGCCTCTCCGGGTTAGGAGCGATCACGGTTCATGACGGCATCATCTTCCCATGCCCTGCAGCGGACAGAACTGAAAACCACGGGTTATCTGGCAACCATTTTCGCGTTGCGGATGTTTGGTTTGTTCATGATCCTGCCGATTTTTGCAGTCTACGGGCAGGCCCTTGAAGGGGCTTCGCCGCTTTTGATCGGTACGGCCATTGGCGCCTATGGCCTGATGCAGGCATTGCTGCAGATTCCGTTTGGCATGCTGTCGGACCGTTTTGGTCGTCGTCCGTTGTTGTTAATTGGCCTGTTGCTGTTTATTGCCGGTGGCGCAGTGGCGGCCATGAGTGACCATATTTACGGAGTGATTGCGGGGCGGTCGCTGCAGGGGGCCGGGGCCATCGCCAGCGTGATCATGGCGTTGATTGGTGATGTGGTGACGGAAAAGCACCGTACCCGGGCCATGGCGCTGATCGGCATGTCGGTGGGCGGCTCTTTTGTGCTGGCGCTGATTCTTGGCCCCCTGCTGGCGGGCTGGCTGGGCTTGTCCGGCCTGTTCTGGATGACCTCGGTGCTGGGGGGCTTTGCCTTGCTGGTTGCTTTTGTGGTGCCGGCTCCGAAAGCCTTGCAGGGTGAGGCATTGCCCGCGTCGGAGCGCTTCCGCCGCGTATTGGGCAGTAAGACATTGCTGCGTTTCGATGTGGGCATTTTTAGCCTGCATCTGATCATGACCGCATCCTTTGTGGTGGTGCCTGCCCTGCTTAGCGAGCGCCTGGGGCTGACGCTGCAAAGCCACAGCTTGTTGTATCTGGCGGTGCTGGTGGCAGGGTTCCTGGCCATGGTGCCCTTGATTATCCGGGCGGAGCGCCGCGGAGCGGTGCCCATGAAGCGTCTGGCAGTAGTGTTGCTGGCGGTTTCCCAGTTGCTGCTGGCGCTGGCTGGCGCGCAATTGTGGCATTTTGTCCTGGCCTTGCTGGTTTTCTTTACGGCTTTTAACCTGCTGGAAGCCTTGTTGCCCTCGCTGGTGGGGCGCGCTGCCCCGGCCGGCACCCGCGGAACGGCCATGGGGGTGTATTCCACCAGCCAGTTTCTGGGCGTGTTTGTCGGCGGGCAAATGGGTGGCGCGCTGTATCAATGGGTGGGCGCGGAAGCCGTTTTTTATGGCTGCGGTGCACTGGCGCTGATCTGGCTGCTGGTGTTGGTGGGGATGAAAGAGCTGCCCAAGCTGGATAACCGGGTTCTGCCGTTGTCGCCCGGGCAGGACTGGCAGGCCCTGACTGAGCGGCTGAAATCCGTGCCCGGGGTGGTAGAAACAGTGATTGTAGAAGAGCAGGCCCTAGCTCTGCTGAAGGTGGATGCCGGCCAGCTGGATGAGCAACAGTTACAGGGTGTCGCCGGAGCCGGACAAAGCTGACACAATGGACAGCTTGATTGAGTTTGTCGTCCAGCGGCGATGACGAGAAGATAGACAGTAGTCAGACCATAAGAAGTCACGGAGAGAAACATGGCGCGCGGCGTTAACAAGGTAATTTTGATTGGTAACCTGGGGGCGGACCCGGAAACCCGCTTTATGCCCAGCGGTGGCGCTGTCACGAATGTGCGGCTGGCCACCAGTGAAAGCTGGAAAGACCGTCAGAGCGGCCAGATGCAGGAACGCACCGAATGGCACCGGGTGGTGTTTTTCAACAAGCTGGGCGAGATTGCTGGCGAGTACCTGAAAAAAGGCTCCAAGGTGTACATCGAAGGCTCTATCCGTACCCGCAAGTGGCAGGGGCAGGACGGCCAGGATCGTTACACCACCGAAATCGTGGCCAACGAGATGCAGATGCTGGATGGGCGCGGTGACGGCGGCGGCCAGGGCGGCGGATATACCCAGTCTTCCCCGGCTCAGGGCAATCAGGGTGGCTACGGCAATGATAGCCAGTCCGGAGGCGGCCAGCCGGCGCAGAACCAGAATAGCAACCAGGGTGGCGGTTTCAGCGGCCCGGCGGATGACTTCGACGACGACATCCCGTTCTGATCGGTAGACAGGAAACCGGCTCCGTTATGCCACGAAAAATAACACTGGCGCTGCTTTTCAGCGTCAGCCTGCTACTGTTCCTGCTGCTGCTGATGCCAGCAGCTGTATTGGTGGAGCGCGTCCCGGCCCTGCGGCCTGGCGGTGCACCGCTGGTCATCACTAACCCCCAGGGGCTCTGGTGGGACGGGCAGGCAAACTGGCAGTGGCAGCGCCGCCAGGGAGCAGTGCAGTGGGCGCTGGACTGGCACGGGCTGGTGCCAGGCCTGGCACTGAAGACCCGCAGTGATGATGACGCCGCGCGCCTGTCCGGCTGGCTGGGTGCAGATTGGGGTGACTGGCAATTGCAGCAGACCCGGCTGTCGTTGCCGGTGGCGCTGGTGGCTGACCATATTCCCCAGGGCAGTGCAGACGGGCGTGTGGACGCGACCCTGATGCAGATTACCTTTGGTGATGGCAAGATCAAGGCATTGCAGGGCACGCTGCAGTACGGCGGCGGCACGGTCACCTGGGGCCGCAATGGCTCCGCAACGGTACCGGTGCTGCAGGGTCGTTTGAGCATGGAAAATACGCAGCCGACCTTGCAAGTGGTGGGGCCGGAGAGTGAGTCGCTGGTGGATGCCCGACTGGCAGATGGGCGCTTCGACCTGGAAGTGCGGCGTGCCTGGCCCATGCTGTTGGGTGTGAGCCAGGGAGGCAATCCGGAGGATGTGGTATTTCAGATGTCGCAACCTTTTGCCTTGCCGGGTGGTCAGTAACACTATATTGCAATAATAAGCCGTAGAATCCGGTAGGTTGTAGCCTCTGCCATATCGGTAATCGGCAATAACGATAAAGGAAGTCGCAGGACAGTTATGTCGCAACTGGCGAGTTGGGGAAAGCAGCAGCAATGGGGCGCACCGCTTCGGTGGGTGATCGCTGTATTGCTGGTGGTCGTGCTGGCCTATGTGCTGGCGCAGACCGTATGGCTATTGTGGTATGGCCCCAGTGAGCCCGTGCCGGCGAATACCCGGACGCGCCTGGAGGTCTCCTCTTCTGGCGATGCCCCGACCCTCTCCCAGGCCCAGATCGATAACTGGCAACTGTTCGGTAACTATGAGCCCGTGGCCAGCACCGGCGATGACAAGCCCACCGACGCCCCCGATACCCGCCTGCGCCTGGAGCTGCTGGGGGTCTTCCAGAATGCCGATACCAAGCGCGCTACGGCGATTATTGCCGAGAAAGGCAAAGAGGGGGAGTTGTACCATATCGGTGACAGCATTCCCGGTAACGCCAAACTGGAAGAAGTGTACCCCGACCGGGTGATCCTGCGCCGGGCGGGTCGACTGGAAACGCTGCGCTGGAGCGACAATGCCCTGGGCGGTGTGACTGAAGTGTCGCGTGAGCCCGCGCCGCGCCCGGCACCCACGGTGCCTGCCGGCAATGAGGGCGGGGCGGCCGATCTGGCTCGCCAGCGTACCACTATTATTGGCCAGCTGGGGCTGGAGCCTGTCACCGAGGGTGGCAGCGCCGGTTACCGGTTGGGCAAGCGTGCTCCAAAGCAATTGCTTGCGCAGGTTGGCCTGCAAAGCGATGACGTAATTCTCTCGGTTAACGGACACCCGCTGGGAACAGAAAGCAACGACATGGCGGCTCTGCGTTCGTATCAGGACACCCAGCAGGCATCCATTGTGGTGCAACGGGGTGACCAGCAATTTACCGTGAACTATCCGCCTTAGTGAGTGGTTTTATGACGCCTTTTTTCAGAACGTCTCTATCAAGAATAATAATGCTGCTGGCGTTGTCGGTTGCCATGGCGACCACAGCCCATGCGCGGACAACGAACGAAGTGCAGGCCAGTGATGACGGCAAGAGCTGGACGGTGAATATCCGCAATGCGGATATTCAGGCGTTTATCAGCCAGGTGGCCGACATGACCGGCAAGAACTTCGTGGTCGACCCCCGGGTCCGGGCCAGGGACGTGACGGTGGTGTCCACCAAGTCGCTTACCTCCAGTGAAGTCTATGAGCTGTTCCTGTCCGTGCTTCAGGTGCACGGCTATGCGGCGGTGCCGGCCGGCGACATTATCAAGATTGTGCCCAACACCACGGCCAAACAGAGCAATCTGCCGCTGGTGGGCAAGAATGCAGCCGGTGGAGAAGAGTTGGTGACCCGGGTGATTCCGGTGGAAAACTCGCCGGTGGAAGAGTTGGTGCCAGTACTGCGCCCGTTGGTGCCCCAGTACGGCCATCTGGCGGCGGTGGGGTCTGCCAATGCGTTGATCATCAGTGATCACATGGACAACATCCGTCGCATGGAAGCGATTATTGCCAGCTTGGATAGTGCGGAATCCGAAGACGTTCAGGTGATCAAGCTCAAGTATGCCTTCGCGGGTGACATGGTGAAGATGCTGGAAAGCCTGACGCCACAGACGGGCGGTCGTCGCGGTAAAACCCCTGAAGGTGGGGTGACCGTGGTGGCAGATGAGCGGACCAATCGGCTGATTATCAAAGGGGATCGAGTTACCCGTCAGCGGATGGTGCAGATGATCCGCAGCCTGGACACCGAAGAAACGGATAATGGCGGTGTGCAAGTCATCCGTCTTAGCCATGGCGATGCCAAGACCCTGGCCGAATTGCTCAAGAATTTTGCTGATGGCGCATCGGTGACCAAGGCGGGCGGCGATAGCAAGACCGCCACAGCCGCATCATCCAATAACAGTAAGGTGTCCATTCAGGCAGACGAATCCCTGAACGCGCTGGTGATCCGCGCCGAACCGAGCATGATGCGTGAGCTACAGTCGGTGATCAGCCAGCTGGATGTGCGCCGTGCGCAGATCCTGATTGAGGCGGCGATTGTAGAAATCTCCGGCGAGCAGGGTAAGAACCTGGGCTTTCAGTACGTGGGCGGCAGCAATGAAAGTGGCGTCGGCGCAGTGAATTTTGGTGGCGGTGGGCTGAGCATCAATTCCATCGTCCAGGCCCTGGCCACTGATGATCCTTCTGGCCTGAGCCTGGGCGATGGTATTACCGCCGGGCTGGGTGAAACCGATTCCAACGGCGACTTGAAGTGGGGCGCCCTGGTTCAGGCACTTTCCACTTCGTCAGATGTGAACCTGCTGTCCACGCCGAGCATTCTGACCCTGGATAACGAAGAAGCCTCAATTGTTGTCGGTGAAAATGTGCCGTTCGTGACCGGGCAAAGCACCAACACGGGTTCCGGGGTATCCAATCCGTTCACCACCATTCAGCGTGAAGACGTGGGTCTGACCCTCAAAGTCACCCCGCATGTGGCGGGCTTGTCCACCATTCGTCTGGAGCTGGAGCAGGAAAACTCTGCGGTGAAGGACTCCGCCGGTGATGCCGTGGATATCGTTACCACGACCCGCAAGTTGCAAAGTACGGTGCTGGCGGATGATGCTGAGACCATCGCCCTGGGCGGCCTGATCAAGGATGATATTCGCGTTACGGTGCGAAAGGTGCCATTGCTGGGCGATATCCCGTTTCTGGGTTTCTTGTTTCGCTCGACCAGCAAGGACCGGGTGAAAAGTAATCTTATGGTCTTCCTGAAACCGACGATTCTGGCCAACAATGATCGTCTGGTAAAAATGAGTCGCGAGAAGTACATGGGCCTCACCGCCCTGCAGTTCCGTCTTAATGATGATGGCGAGCTGGAGCAGGTGGAGAAGAACCCGATCCCGCAGACTCTGGATCATATTTTTGAAGGGCGTACACCGGTACCGCAGGACTTCCGTGATGCCTACTTCAATGAGCAGGATGCGCCGATTCCGGCCACCAAAAAAGACATCGAGGACAAGCAGCCCAGGAAGGTTCCAGGGGTTGATCGTCAGGCGGAGGGGGATTCCGACCTGTAGTAGGTCTTCCTTCGTTCGAGTTAAAAAAACGCGCTTCGGCGCGTTTTTTTATGTTCATCGCGGGTGAAATGAGCAAGCCGGTGACCGCCGGCTGACCGGGTTGTGATGGGGCCTTTCGTGCTTTGCTGAGGATTCAGAGCAGAGAGGTGTTATTCGCTCCCCCGGAGGGAATAACACTCAGAGGGCAGAGCCTTATCAGGATTGCTGAAGGCTGCGCAGGTTGGTCAGTACACGCTGACTGCGTTCCAGTTTCTTGTTGAGTTCTTCGTTGTCCGGGTACAGCGGTGCGACCTGTTTCCAGATTCGGTAAGCCTCGCGGTACTGGCCGCGGGCATAGAGGGCTTCCCCGGTGTTCATCTCTTCCGCGAACCGGCGGCGGCACCATTGCTCCAGCCGTTTGCGATGGCTGGCCAGGGCCGGGTTGCCCGGGTGTCGGTTCAGGAAGGCGCGGGCGGCGAGCAGCGATTGCAGCTGGCCGTTGCGCTGGTAACGACTCATCCGTTGTTCCGCTTCGGTTTGCAGGGCCAGGTTGCGCTTGGCGCGAGCGCGCTGTTCTTCATTGTTCAGCACTTGCTGGGCCTGGGCCAGTACCGGGGACGGTTTGGTCTGGGGGGCCAGCTGATGGGCGGAGCGCAGCAGGTCGCGGGCCAGCATCCACTGTTCCCGTTCACCGAAATATTCGCCCAGCGTGGTCAGGTCCTGGATCAGCTGCTGGCGTTCCTCAGCCAGGGTCTGGCGCTCCTGCTTGGCGTCGGCCGCGTGGAAGTTGGCCAGTTGCTGTTCCAGTCTGTCGTTGGCCAGCATGGCAGTAGCCTGGGCCTGGCGCCTCTCTGCCAGTAGCTGGTTCAGCTGGCGCTCTTCCAGAGTCGTCAGGGCGGCGCTCAATTCATCCATGGCCGCCGGGTTCAACACCTTGTCGCGGTTATCGTCCAGCAGCCTGAAGGCGTCCTCCCACTGCTGTTTCCTGCCCAGTTCCTGTGCCTGCTGAATGATGTGCTGGCGGTATGCCTTGCTGGCCTGGCGGATACCGGGGTATTGCTCCTGCAGGGCCGGGTATTCCGGGTGCCTGGGTTTGGTCTGTTCAATAATGGCCGCCGCCCGGGCGTAGTCGTGCTGTTCCAGCGCGGCGCTGATATCGCTTTCCGGGTGGGGGTTGCCGAAGGTCGTGCAGCCAGCCAGCACCGTGACCAGGGTCAGGCTACTCGCCTTGTACACGTTGATGCTCCGTATTCAGTTTTGCCAGAAACTGGGCAATACGTTGTTCCATCAGGGTTTCGGACAAGGCGTGAACGCCGTCGATGCGATAGGTGCCCACGGGGTTTTCTTTGCCGCGAATCCGCATGGCCCCGGATTCTGTGGCGCGAACCCGTGAGGCGATGTTGGGGTTGGACAGGAGGGGCGCGGCGGCAATGATCTCGTTGCCGCCTGCCATGTTCGACAGCCGTGAAGCCAAATTGACCGCGTCGCCGACCACGGTGTATTGCATGCGGTCGCGTGAGCCCAGGTTGCCGGCCAGCATGTCGCCGGAATTGATGCCGATGCGGAACGCCACGGTGGTTTCTCCACGGGCGTTGCGGTATTCGTTGAGCCGTTCCACCAGCCGCTGGATCATCACCGCACAACACAATCCGTGAAACAGATGCTCGTCATCTTTCTCTGGCACGCCGAAGACAATCATGGCGCAATCGCCCATGTATTTGTCGATGGTGCCTCGGTAAAAGCTGGTGGCGGTGGTGATAGCATCAAAGTAGACGTTGAGCATGTCGGCGATGGCATCCGGCGCCAGGTTTTCGGACAGCCGGGTGAAGCCGACGATATCCGCGAAGACCACGGTGGCGGAAACGTCACGGCCTCCCAGCTGTACCTGATCCAGGTCGGCCATCATGTTGCGGGCCACGGAGGGGCTGACGAAGCGTTGCAGTACCCGTTCCACCTGGTCTTTCTCCAGCATGCCGTGGGCCATGGTGTTGTAGGCCTCGATCAGGCCGCCGATTTCATCGTTACGGCGGTCCTGAATGCGGTAGTTCAAGTCGCCTTTGCGCATGGCACTGGTGGCGGCCAGCAGATCATGAATGGGCTGGGCGAGCCGGCGGCTGATCAGGAAGGCAACGATAATGGCAATCACGCTCATGATCAGAGTGGCAGTCACCATGGTGTCCTGCACGGCCTGGCGGGCCGCCATGATCGGGCGGTCAGACAGGGAGATGGCAGTGTGCCCGGCCACTGCATCGCTGATCTTGATGGGGGCGTAGTAGGTGGTGACCGGTTCGTCTTCCAGGCTCCAGCGCTTTACCTGCTCGTGCAGCGGGCTGGCGGCCAGCGGCAGAATACCGGCCTTGTCGATCAGGTTTCCGTCCCGGCCGAACAGGGCGGCGCCGCGAACACTGTCGCTGCGGCTCAGGTTGTTGAGCTGCACTTTGAGAAAGAAGGTGTCGTCAGCGAGCAGGGGTTCGCGGGCGGTGTTGGCCAGCTGCTGGGCGATGGCGGTGCCAAAGCTGTCGGCCTGGTCGCGCATGCGGCTGAGCTGATTATTGAGCAGCAGGGTACCGAGGATGGTCATGCCGCAGAGAATCAGCAAAGAGATGGACAGCCCCAGTTTCCAGGCCACCGGGAAATACGCAGGCACATAGGGGGCCAGCCACTCGCCGAGGCGGGTGCGTGGGGGGCTGGATTGTTCAGGTCCCTTTGGCGTGTTCACGTTTCATCCCTGGTGTTGCTGTGGGGGTGGATCCCCGTGTTTCTGTCAGCAAGCAGGTTCGCGCAGGCCGGAATCCGTGGGCTCCGGTCTGTGCTTGTCAGCGGCAGTTCTTGCTGTCAAATTCGAGCCTATGTTATGCCAACAATAGCATTTTCGTCGTGCCGGGTAAGTAGCCGTCTGACTGTTTGTTGCCCGGCCCTGAATTAGGATATGAGTATGGCGTTTACGCGAGAGCGGCAGGTCCCCGCGAATGGGCTGGATTTCTTTGTGGCGGAGGCCGGTGAAGCTGGCGCCCCGCTGGTACTGTGCCTGCATGGGTTCCCCGAATGCTGGGCGTCCTGGCGGTACCAATTACCGGTGTTGGCCCAGTCCGGTTATTACGCGGTGGCTCCGGATCTGCGGGGGTATGGCTTTACCGGTGGCCCCAAAGAGGTGGATGCCTACCGGCAGAGTTTGCTGGTCGAGGATGTGATGGCGCTGATTCAGGCGCTGGGGTATGAAAGCGCTATCTTGATGGGGCATGACTGGGGATGCGGTCTGGCCTGGCAGGTCGCACGGCAATATCCGCAAGCTATCAAAGCCGTGATTGGTATGTCGGTGCCCTATGGTGGGCCGGCTCCGGAGCCGCCCACCGCCGCCATGCGCAAACTGTTTGAAGACCGTTTTTTCTACATGCTCTACTTCCAGCAGCCGGCCTTGCCGGAGCAGGAGCTGGAAGCTGATGTGGCGCATAGCTTGCGATGCATCTTCCATGGCTTGTCGGCGGATGGCATTGCAGATTTCAATGTGAAGCCGGATGACACCGGTTTCCTTCAATCCATGCCGGTGCCGGAGACCCAGCCGCGCTGGATGCGCGAGGAGGATCTGGCTTATTACGTGGAACGTTTTGAGCACAGTGGCTTTACCGGGCCAATCAACTGGTACCGTGCCATGGATGCGTCCTGGCAAGAAAGCCGTGACGACAGCAACTGGCAGATCACCATGCCGACCTTGTTTATCGGTGGTTTGCAGGACCCGGTCATCATGTTTGGCCAGAAAGCGCTGCAGCGCATGCCGGATTATATTCCGGACCTGCGTACCGTGATGCTGGATCAGTGCGGTCACTGGATCCAGATGGAGCAGGCGGCCGAAGTGAACCGGGAAATCCTGGCGTTCCTGGAGGAGATTCAGGTCGATGGGGAATAGCGTCAGCAATTTTGACAAGGTGGGAGCGTTCCATCGGGCCTTTTCCTTGCCAGTGGAACCGACACCGATGGTGCCAGACGATGCCACCGTGCGTCTGCGGCTGGCCCTGTTACTGGAGGAGTTTCACGAGCTGGCCGAAGCGACCTGCCAGGAGGCCAACGATAGTCAGCAGGCGTTTCTCGCCACGCTGGCCCAGGCCCGCGAGCAGCTGGAAACGCTGGGTGGTTTTCGGGTGGATCTGGTGGAGGTGGCGGATGCGCTCACCGATATCAACTATGTCACCTACGGCGCCGGGCACACCTTTGGTATCGACCTGAATGCCTGCTGCGAAGAAGTGCATCGCAGCAACATGAGCAAGCTGGGCGCCGATGGCAAGCCGGTGAAGGACGCGCGGGGCAAGGTGCTAAAGGGCCCGGATTATTCGCCGCCATCCCTGGAGAGGGTGCTGGCGGCGCAGGGAGGTAGCATCAGCGGCGAATAACGAGTTGCGAGAAGCGAGTTTCCAGAGGCAAAACCCTTTCGGGGTTTGGGCTGTTAATGTTTTCGCTACTCGCAACTCGCCCCTCGAAACTCGTCCCTATACCTGCAGCTCCACCTCCGCCGGCAACTGGTCAGTGAGAATTTCGAACGCGCCGCCGTGGGCGCTGTGCAATACCCGCTCCGGTTTGCCCCGTCGCGACAGGGTGGTGGTGACCTGGGCCAGTTTGCTGTTCAGGCAGATCTTGTTGCCGCCGGGCGGATTGTAGTAGGTGAGAGCGGCCACCCGGTCTGCCACGGTGGCCATGCTGATGCTCAACCGGGCATCGCCGTTACCGGTTTGCAGGGTCCACTGGAAGGGGCGGTAGCCGGCGTTGGCCCGCAGCGCCCGGGGCAGACTGTTGAACAGCAGGGTTTCCCCGTCCAGCCGCAGGGCGGCAATGGACAATGGCGGGCTGTACAGGGGGCCCACTTTCACCTGGGCGGTGGCGCATTCCAGAAAGGCGTCCGGCGCATTGTCGAAGCCCACCACCTGGCCCCAGGCATAACGGTCGGTATGCTGGCTCCCCCAGTTATGGTTCTCGCTGCCGGGCCACCGGTCCAGCACCAGGGGCTCGCCGTTCAGGGTCAGGGTGCCACTGAGACGAATATGGGGGCGGCTGACCAGGGATTTGGCCTTGGGCAGGGAGCGTTGGTAAAAGTTCTCCGGTAGAAACAGCAATGGCGCCTCGCCGTCATCGTAGTGCAGATCCCAGCTCAGTTGGTCGTTGCCCCGGGTCAGCTGGCCCTGCAGGGCGCCGGGTTGCAGGTGGTTGCCACCGGCACTCACCTGCATCTGTGTGGTGCTGAAGTGGCACTGCTCCAGAGGAAACTCTTCCTTGAATGCATGGGTCTGCTGCCGGGCGCCGTCACTCCATACCGCCCACACTTCACCCAGGGCCGGGCGCTGATCACGGGCGCGGAACAGGGTGTAGCGAATCCAGATTGCCTGGGGTTTGTGCGGGTGATTGGCACGCACAAACCAGGACTCGTAGTGACCGCCTTTGGCCGGTGCCTGCAGGCCGTAGTAAGGAATCATGAAGGGCTCCCTGGTCTGGATCATCCGCGGGACGAACCGACGCCATGATCTTGCTGGTAAGCCTGTTGTTCGTCCACCAGGCGCAGGGCGGTGAAGGGAAAGGCCAGCATGCTTTCCCGGTAGGCCACTTCCGCCTGGCCGATGGCTGCCGGGTTCGGTAGACCGTCATCGGGCAGGTAATCAGCGAGGCCAGCAGGCCGTTACGCCCGTATTGTTTCTTGCCCTCCACGCGTAGCTGGCCCAGCTCCGGGTGGCTGAAGGTCAGCCAGTAATGGGGACCGTTCAGGTGGATGGTCAGTTCTCCTTCGCAGGGAAAGTCTTGTCCGTCCAGATTGACGGTGCCGCGAAAGTAACGGGGGGCACTGATGCTGAAGATGCGAGTGGTAAAGGCGCGGATCTGGAAGGCAAAGGGTTGCTGGCGGCCCTGACTGTCCAGTTGCAGCCAGCCGCTCATGCGTTCCTTGAGTAACAGGCCCAGGGTCATGCGCATTCTCCTTGTGGTCGTGTGTGGGTGGAATCCATATCGTCGAGCAGTTCCCGGGCCAGGGTGTCGGCGGCCCGGCTGGCCATGGCCATGATGGTGACCTGGGGATTGGCGCCCAGGCTGGTGGGCACGCTGGCGCCATCCATGACATACAGCCCCGGATGACCGAATACCCGATGATGGCTGTCGCAGACGCCCTCATGAGGGGAGGCGGCAATACGGGCGGTGCCCAGCGGATGATAGGCGCTGATCAGGAAGTCCGTGGGTTTCAGTGGCGAGCGCAGAAAGCGTTCCAGTTCGGTGCGGTTGTGGATTCGCGCAATGCGGTTGAGGCCGGGGATCAGCACTTGTTTGGCGCCGGCATCCAGATACCAGCAGGCCAGGGTGTGAATGCCGCGTTTGAACAACGCAAAGTCCTGCCGGTTCAGGTGGTAGCGGATCAGCGGTAACCCCCGATGTGGCCCCCGGCGTACCCGCCCTTCGCTGGTATCGCGGATCATGAAGCCGAAGTAGGCGGTGTGCGGATAGTCTTCGGTGAAACGCACCCAGTCCCGCCCGACCAGGGGATTGAGCAGGCTGTGCCCGGCCAGCGGAATGGTGCCGCCCTCGAACATCAGGCCCTGTTCTTCCCAGTCCGATACCCCGTAGCCCTGGGGAATGCTGCGACCGTTGCCCAGGTCCTGTTGCGCAAAGAGAGCATTGACTACCCCTGCCGGGTGCAGGGTCAGATGGCGACCCAGATGACGATTGCGCACGCCTTGTTGCTGCAGGAACAGGGGCGTGAACAAGCTGCCCATGGCAACAATGGTGCGCTGGCTGGTGAGTCGCAGGGTTACCGGGCGCCCGGCGGCATTGGTGCCGCGGGCGGTGACGCCGGTAATGCGGTTGCCGTGGCGGTGCAGTCGTTCGGCGCGGAAACCGCTGAACAGAAAGGCGCCCCGTTCCAGGGCCCGAGGGATGTAGCTGACGTTGGTGGATTGCTTGGCGTCCGTGGGGCAGCCGAACTGGCAGAGCCCCTGGCCGTCACAGCCCGTTGCATTGCGCATCAGTGGCTGGCGTTGCAAAAAACCGTTGGCAGCAGCGCCCTGGTCGATGATGTGGCCAATGGGGCCGACGGTCTCCGGCGTCGCTTGCTGTACACAGAGCATGCGTTCCACGCCCTCGAACCAGGGGGCCAGATTCTGTTCGGTGAAATCATGCAGCCCCTGCTCCCGCCAGCGTGCCAGTACCGACGGCGGCGTGCGCATGCAGGTGCCGGAATTGATGGTGGTGGTGCCGCCCACATTGCAGCCCACCGGCACCGGAATGATGGCGTTGCCGGTGGCCACGGTCGCCCCCCAGCTGCGGTAGAGCTTGGGGATCACCTCGGTGAGTTTGCCGTTGAAGTGGCTGCGGTCGTAGTACTGGCCTTCCTCGATGATCACCACGGCCAGGCCACGGCAGGCCAGTTCGTAGGCCGCTGCGGCACCGCCGGCACCGCTGCCCAGGATCACTACATCCGCTTCCAGTGTCAGGTCTTCTTCACAGTCCCGGGCGGCGGTGATCTGCTGTTGCCAGCGGAAGGTTTCGATCTGGGCGGGCAGCTGCACCGGTTCCCGGCAACCGGTGGCCTGCTCTACCTGATCATCCAGCACATAGGCGGCCTTGAAGGGCAGGGCCAGCAGGCGCAGCAGTTTGCCGGACACCGTCGTGGTGGCCAGTTTGTCGAGAAAGCGGGCCTGGCGGGCCGGGCTGGCTCGATGGAAGGCGTAGCCCCGCACCAATCGGTGGCGGTTGTCCAGCCACAGCAAGCCGGTTTTCAGGCTGCGTTGCAGGGCCGGGTGGCCGGTCAGTTGCGCATCCATCTTGCCGAGCAGGGCGTCGGTATCTGCCGCCGGTAACGTCTTCCCGGCCGGGAACAGGGCGCGGCACAGGGCGATGGCGGTGGGGTGTTGGCGTAGTGTGAGTTGTCCCATGGCTTCAGTGTAGTCAGCACGGAAATGCGTGCTTGTCTTCGCTGACAGGGATTGATTGTGGCTACGGACAAAAACCTTGATGTCGATCAAGGCGGGAGAGGCGGTGAGGAGAGAGGATAGCCGTGGGATTTGATCCCGCTGCGTATGCTTCCGGTTGTCTCCGGAAACAATTAGGCCCCGGAAACGGGGCCTTTTTTTTGTTTGCGTCTGCCGGCTTCACACGACATGCCCTTGATGCATGGTGCGTGTCGCGTGAAGCGTCTCCCTTTACCAATGGATCCCTTTGAACAACCGCGAGAAAGCGGCCTGTTCGCGGCGGATCTTCTTCGGCGTGCCTTCCTTGCCTCCCAGGGCGGCAGAGGAATCCGAGAACAGCTTGTAGCCCGTATTCATGATGGTCTCGGTGACCCGGGGGGTGATGAAGTGCATCACCTGCCCCATGACGCCCAGGTTGGTGGCGATGCGTTTTGGCTGGCGCACAATGGCGTCGCAGATCATGTCCGCTGCCTGGGTGGGGCTGATGGTCGGCACGTGGTTGTAGATCTTGGTGGGCGCGATCATCGGTGTGCGCACCAGCGGCATGTTGATAGTGGTAAAGCGGATTCCCTCGTGGGCCAGCTCGCTGGAAGCGCAGCGGGTGAAAGCATCCAGTGCCGCTTTGGATGCCACATAGGCGGAAAAGCGGGGCGCATTGGTGAGCACGCCAATGCTGGAAATGTTGATCACATGGCCGCTGCCATTCTCGATCATGCTGGGCATCAACTGCATGATCAGTCGCAGGGCGCCGAAGTAATTGAGCTGCATGGTGCGTTCGTAATCGTGGAAACGGTCAAACGCATGGACCACGGAACGGCGAATGGAGCGCCCGGCGTTGTTCACCAGAATATCCACATGGCCATGATCGGCGAGGACCTGCTGGATTAAATTGTCCACGTCGGTCAGATCGGAGACATCACAGCTGTAGGCCTGTGCGGTACCGCCCAGCTGGTCAATCTCATGCAGGGTTTCTTCCAGTTTTTCGGCGGTACGGGCGATCACCAGGACGGTGGCGCCGGCGCGAGCCAGCTTCAGCGCGCTGGCCTTGCCGATACCGGAGGTGGCACCGGTGACCATGACGACCTTGCCTTCCACCCGTTCGGGCAGGGTGGGTAGCGGTTGCAGTTCATCCTTGCGCTCGCCGCGGTCCGGGTCCAGATGGTTTTCCCAGAAATCCCACAGTTGCTGGATATAGCTTTCCAGCCCCGGTGCCGCGATGCCGGTGCCTTCCAGGGCCGCTTTGGCGCGGCTGTTGTCATACTCGGTGGGGAAGGTGAGGAACTTCATGGCCGAGGGCGGGATGTCCAGGTTGTCCAGTGCGGCATTGAGCAGCAGGTTGGGGGTCAGGGCGCTGACGCCCTTGCGCACGAAACCGGGGACCACATCGAACAGGCGGTTTTCCAGCTTCAAGGCCATGCGCGGCGCCTGGGCGGCGCCGGCGACGATGTCCATGATCTCCCCAAGGCTGTAGCTGCGGTCCGCAGTGAGGTGGAAGCATTGGCCGTCGTGGTCAGGCTGGTGAGCAATGTGGTCCAGGGCGTCCGCCACGAAATCCACCGGCACCACGTTGAAGTGCCCGCCTTCCACGCCGATCAGGGGGATCCAGTTGGGCAGCACGTCTTTCAGTTTCTGGATGAATTTGAACAGGTAATAGGGGCCGTCCACCTTGTCCATGGCGCCGGTTTCGGAGTGACCGACGACCATGGCCGGGCGGTAGATGCGCCAGGGGATTTTGCTTTCCTGGCGTACCAGTGCTTCGGATTCGTGCTTGGTCAGCAGGTAGGCGTCATCCAGCCCGGTGGCTTCCTCGAACATGTCTTCGGTAAAGGTGCCGTCGTAAAGGCCGGCGGCCGCGATGGAGGAGACATGATGAAAACGGCCGGCTTGAATTTTTTCAGCCAGTTTCAGCGTTTGCCGCGTGCCTTCGATGTTGGTGTAGCGCTGGGTGTTTTCATCGGCGGTCAGGTCATAAATGGCGGCCAGATGGAAAAAGTGATCGATCTGTCCGTTCAGATCATCCTGGTCACGCTTGCTCACGCCCAGCAGTTTTTCGTTGATGTCGCCATGAATGGCGACCAGCCGGTCGGCATCCACACCAAGCCGATTGCGCAGGGCATCCAGCTTGTACTCGGAGCCGCAGCGGACCAGGGCAAAAACGCGGGTATCGTCGCGTTTCAGCAGACGGCCAACCAGAAAACGGCCGATAAACCCGGTGGCACCGGTAACGAAATAGTTCATTGCTTTCCCCTTGTGCTTCCTTGCTGCCTGCTCGGGCAGGCAGGTTATGTTGTAGCGCTGTCTGATCATGCGCCGTGATCAGGCCGTGTGCCAAATCTTCGGCCTTACATCTGTAAGGTGAATTCTCTTCCAGCTAACAAGTGTTTGTCAAAGATTGTTTTGTAACCGCCGTGCTGTTGCGCAGGTGCTGCCGTTTATGGGAATATTTAACTAACATTCGTTAGTGATACTGTTATGGCTGAAACAGCGCGGCAGCGCCAGAAACGGCAAACCCGGGAGCGGATTCTGGAATCCGCCCGAAATTTGATGGCGGGCGGGCGGGGCCTGGACAGCCTGGGGCTGCGTGAAGTGGCCCGGGAATCCAGTCTGGCTGCCACCTCCCTGTATAACCATTTTCCGGATATGGAAGCGCTGGGGCTGGCGCTGATCGACTCCTGCTGTTTTCGGCTGCGCTCTGCCATGGAATACGAGCGGCGCAGCATGATCGAGATCGGTGCGGCCCAGGCAGTGCAGGAGCTGGTCGGACGGTTTTCCCGTTACATTGCGGAGAACGGCAATGATTTTCGCCTGCTGGTGCAGCAGCGTCTGGGCAGCCATGATCGCTACCGGTTGAGAATTCAGCGCGAATTACAGTTGCTGGTGGACGAGCTGGCCGAAGACGTGCGCCAGGCGGTGGCCAGCCAGGGGCGTGCCCAGGTGCCAGCGGAACAGGAAGCGCAAGCGGCCATCGCGATCATGTTCGGCGCCGGCATTTCCATGCTCGACAGCAGCCCTGCTGCGCGCCGTGTGCTGGCCGATCATGCCTGCCTGCAGCTGGAAATGATGGCATTGGGCGGCAGGCAGATGGCCGTAGGTAATCGGCTATGAAATGGCGGTTTGTGACGTGATTCGTGGGTTTATGCCGCAAAATGCACTAAAAAGGGTCGCGAACTCAGCAACGTTAATACCGCAACGTTGCCGCCGATTGCCACAGGAGGTGGCGATGTCTTTCGATCCCAAGGACCCATACGACGCCGCTGCGCTGTATGACATGTGGCTCAATTGCAGCCGTTGTCCTGCCACCTTTGATTTTGAACCCGGTGGTGAGGTGAATCTGGATTATTACCACCGCATCGGTCAGCAGGCCCGGCTTGATAAGTGGGCGGTGCTGCCGGCCCGCAATCACGGTGATGAACTGGTGTTCAACGTGCTTTGCCCTGACTGTGCCCGGCGCTTTGGGGTAGATGGCTGCGACGGCCGCATGGAATTGGCGGCACCGGTGATCGACCAGATCTGCCAGGCCATGCGTGACGCGTCCGAACAAGCGGCCTGATCGCTACGGTCATCGTGTCTGTCCTCTTGCCCCGGTAGACTCGGAGCGAGTTTTGACAGGAGCCCCTGATGACCGCCCACGATATTTCCCTGGCTGATGCCATGATCCAGCGCCGCTCGGTACGCGGCTTTACCGACAAGCCGGTGCCCAAAGAGGTGTTGGACGCGGTATTCTCACTCGCCCAGCGCTCTCCCTCCAACTGCAATATCCAGCCCTGGAAAGTGTGGGTGGCGTCCGGTGCCGTGCGCGATGCGCTGCGCGAGCGCATGGTGGAGAAGGTGACCCAGGGCGTCCCTTTTGCTCCGGATTACGACAGCCTGCCCCGGTTCGAGGGGGTGTACCGCGAGCGCCAGGTGGATTGCGCCATGGCGCTGTACGGCAGCATGGGCATTGCCCGCGAAGACCGCCCTGGTCGCCAGCGTGCAGAGCTGCGTAATTTCGAGTTGTTTGATGCACCCCATGTGGCGTTTATCGGCATGGAGCGGGATTTCGGTGTCACCGTGGGCCTGGATGTGGGCATGTATGTACAGTCATTGCTGCTGTCCATGAGTGCCTATGGGTTGGGCGCCTGCGCCCAGGGCAGCATGCGTTATTATCCCGACGATGTGCGGGAAATGCTGGGAATTCCGTCCAGCACGGCCATCGTGTTGGGGATCAGCTTTGGGTACGAGGACCCGGATGTCGCGGCGAACAAGGCCCGCGTGGATCGGGTGCCTGTCTCCGATTCAGTGCAGTTTTGCGATAGCGTGTAGCCGCCGGGTCCACGCGCTGAAGGCAGGGAGGGCCGGCAGTCGCAGCGCGATTGTGCTACAATGCTCGTTTTCCCAGCGTAGTGACCCTCAATGATCATAGTGAAAGGCTCCTTCCCCGTGAAAGAAGACGAACAGCCCCATGCGTTGGAGCTGGTGCAGGCGCTTGCCAGTGCGTCGCGGGGGGAGCGAGGGTGTCTGGCCTACGAGGTCTATCTGCAGGCGGATGCGCCCAGGGTAATCATGGTGTGGCAGCAGTGGTCGAACCTGGATGCGCTGGAAATCCATTTTGGCTCTGAACATGTGGACGCCTTTCTCGATGCCATTCCCGACATGATCGATGGCGATGTCACCTCGGCTCGCTTTGATGTGTCCAGCATGGATGGCGATCCCATTGTCGAGGATGTCAGCGAGATCGCCCCTGTGGTGCTGGCGGATAACATCATTCTGCATTGATGCCCCGGACGAGCCGTTCCGTGCCCGTCTATTGATTCTTCTTCGCTGATTTTTGCCATGCCGCCGTTTCCGGTCGGTGTTGTGTCGTGGTTGGCCAGTGTCTCCCGTCGTGCTCTGCGTTACTCTGTCTGGCTCAGGCAAGGTCCGGCTTTCGCTGTGCCTTGGCAAGGTTGTGCAGGAGTGCCCATGAAAACCCGTATCGACTCTGTCGAAGACATTATTCGCAGCTTCTCCGAGCAGGGCTACATTTGCAGCGAGCGTATTGCGCTGGCGGTGTACCTGGCGGCGCAGTTACACAAGCCGGTGCTGGTGGAAGGCCCGCCGGGAGTGGGCAAAACCGAGCTGGCAAAAGCGGCCGCCGCCTTTCTGGAGGCGCCGCTGATCCGCTTGCAGTGCTATGAAGGGCTGGATGAAAGCCGGGCGCTATACGAATGGAAGTACGGCAAGCAGTTGCTGTATACGCAACTGCTGCGCGACAAGCTCGGTGGCATGCTGGCCGATACGGATAGCCTGGAAGCCAGCATGGATCGCCTGGGCGACCTGGGTGAGGCTTTCTACAGTGAAACTTTCCTGGAGCCGCGCCCCCTGTTGCATGCGCTACGCAGTGAGGAACCTGCGGTACTGTTGATCGATGAGATCGACAAGGCTGACCAGGAGTTCGAGGCGTTTCTGCTGGAGTTATTGTCGGATTTCCAGATTTCCATTCCCGAGTTGGGCACCGTCAAGGCGCGCCATCAGCCTCTGGTGTTGTTGACCAGTAACGACCAGCGTGAGTTGTCCGATGCGCTCAAGCGCCGCTGTTTGCACCTGTATATTCCCTATCCCGAAGCCGAGCTGGAAGTACAGATCGTGGCGGCGCGAGTGCCGGATCTGGATGCCCGATTGCGTGAGCAGTTGGTGGCGTTTATCCAGTACCTGCGCGAGCAGGACATGAAAAAATTGCCGGCCATTTCCGAAACCCTGGACTGGGCCCGGGCTCTGGTGTTGTTGCATGCGGATTCGCTGGAGCAGGAGCAGGTAGCGGATACGCTCAATCTGGTTTTGAAGACCGAGCAGGACGTGACTTTGGCGCGGGAATTGTTGCCTGCCTGGTTGCGCAAACTGGGCAAACGCTGATGCCGGTCCGTCGCCTTTCAGAATTTGTGCAGGCGCTGCGGGGGGCGGGCTTGCGGATATCGCCGGATGAGGCCACCCAAGGCATGGATGCGGCGGCGCTGGTGGGCTATCAAGGGCGGCAACGTTTCCATGATGCGTTGGCGATGACGCTGGTGAAGCGCGAAGACGATCGCCCTGCGTTTGAGGAAACCTTCGCGCGTTTCTTTGCGGTGACGTCCGGCGTGGCGTCGGCCGCACCGCAAGACAGCGCCATGCCGGCTCCTGTAGGGGATGCGGGCGAGGGGGATGAGGGGCTGGCGGGGGACGGCGTAGAGAGCGATGCTGCCGATCTGACGACACAAACCCCTGCCGAGCTGGACCAGCGGCTGGCCGAGGCCGCGGCACAAATGGATTTTACCCAGATGGAGGTGATTACCCAGCAGGGCCTGTACACCCGTCGTTTGCTGATGAACATGGGCATGGGCGCGGTGGATGATCGCATTCTGCAGCTGGACCAGGGCGATGCGCCCGGCCAGGCGCGGGCAGAGATGTTGCGCCAGTGGCGGCGAGAGGTGCGCGAACAGGCTGCCGGCCATGTGCGTCGCCAGTTTCTGCTGCACGGTGCCGGCAAGGGCCGGGCGTTGCGGGAACAGACCATGCGTGCTGTGCCGTTCCGCCATTTGCGTGAATTCCAGGAAGTGAAAACCCTGGTGCGTCGCATGGCTCGGCGCCTGGCCAGCCTCCACCAGCGGCGCATGAAAAAAAGTCGTCGCGGCATGCTGGATGCCCGGCGGACCCTGGTGGCCAGTATTCGTCACGACGGGGTTCCCGCCCGATTGCACTGGCGCCAGCGGCCCGTGCAGAAAAGCCGGGTGATGGTGATTTGTGATGTTTCCAGTTCGGTGAGTGATGCCGCCCGTTTCCTGCTCCAGTTTCTCTACGCCATGAACGATGTGCTGCCACGGGTGCGCAGCTTTGCGTTCGCATCGCGGTTTGATGAAATCAGCGAGGATTTTCAGCGCTACAGTCCTGACGTGGCGGTGGGGCGGGTGCTGGATCGGCTTTCCGGTAGTGGTACCGATTACGGCGAAATGTTTGCGGATTTCTGGCGCCGTTGCGAGCGGGAGCTGGATAGCCACACCACGGTTATCATTCTCGGCGATGCCCGCAACAACTATCTCCCGGAAGGCGCGGAGGTGTTGCAGCAGATTCGTCGGCGGGTAAAGCAGGTCTGGTGGCTGAACCCGGAAGCCCGCTCTCGCTGGAACAGTGGCGATGCGGTGATGGATCGTTATCTGCCCCATTGCCGGCTGGCCCGCCAGTGCGCCTCGCTGGATAATCTTGAGCGAATTGTGGATTCGTTGCTCAAGGGACTGAACTAGGCGTTATCCAGGGATTAGTCCGGGGATTAGCCGTTATGGTTTTTTGGCGGTCGTGTTCCGCCGTCACGGAGGATTTGCCGCAAGGTGGTTTGCAGGCGTGCCAGGTTAACCGGTTTGGCCAGATGCCCGATCATGCCCGCATCGTGACAGGCATGGATCTTGTCCGGTATGGCGTGGGCTGTGAGGGCAATAATGGGCACCCAGGGCAGGCGGCCTTCCTGTTGCAGCTTGATCACTGCCCGCGAGGTTTCAAAGCCGTCCATGTCCGGCATTTCGCAATCCATTAGTACCAGGTCGAAGGGCTGTTCTGCGGACATCAAGACGGCGATCGCTTCCAGCCCGCTCTCCGCCACTTCTGTCTCGTAGCCCAGTTTTTGGCACAGCCCTTCGGCCACCATCAGGTTGATGTGGTTGTCGTCCACAATCAGCAGGCGGCCGCCGGACAGGCCTGGCAGGCTGTCTGCGACGGGTTCCGAGGTAAAGGTATCGGCGCGTTCCGTGGATGGAATGGGGAGCCGGAACCAGAAGCGCGAGCCCTGTTTGGGCTGGCTGTCCACACCGATTTCTCCTCCCATGATTTCTACCAGTTGCCGGCAAATGGCAAGCCCGAGGCCGGTGCCGCCGTAACGCCGGCTGGTGGAACTGTCGCCTTGTTGGAAGTGATCGAAGAGTCGGCGTTGTTGTTCCTCGGAAATACCGATACCGCTGTCATGCACTTCAAAAAAGGCGTAATCCGCGTTGTCCGGGTCCCGTTGCACCCGCACGGTGATAGTGCCGTTGTCGGTGAATTTCACCGCGTTGCTGATCAGGTTTACCAGAATTTGTCGTAGCCGCACCGGGTCGCCAAGGCAGCGTTCACCCACGTGAGGAGCAATCTCCAGGGTCAGGGTGTTGGAGTGAACGTGGGCCTTGTGCTGGAACAGGGCCAGGGATTCATTGATCAGGTTGAACAGGTTGAAGCTGGTTTGCTCGATGGGCATTTTGCCCGCTTCGATGCGGGAATAATCGAGAATGTCGTTGATCAGGTTCAGCAGGCTGTTACCGGACTGTTCAATCACGTTCAGGTTGTGGCGTTGCTCATCATCCAGGGGGGTGCCCTTGAGCATGTCCACGGTGCCGATAATGCCGTTTAGCGGCGTGCGAATTTCGTGGCTCATGACGGCCAGAAATTCGCTGCGCGCACTGAGTGCAGCGTTCAGCTCGCCGGTGCGTTCGGTGACGCGTTGCTCCAGTACTTCGTTGGCTTCGCGCTGAATGCGGGCATTCTCGCTTTTCAGTACGGTCATGCGATGTGCCAGCGCAAACGATAACAGCAGTGCTTCTGTAAAGGTGCCCAGCTGCATGATGTTTTCCAGTATCCAGCCGCCATCGATAAGCTGAAAGGTTTTCAAAATATAGGCCATGGTGGCCAGTGCCACGGCGGTAAATGCCAACAGAAAATAGCGGGCGGGGCTGTAGCCCTGCCGGATCAACCAGATAGACAGGGCGATGGCGATAAGCGGCCAGGGCAGGATAACGGCAGTGCTGGCCTGGATGAAAAAATGAAAATTTATCAGCGTCAGCGGTGCAAATAGCGCCAATACGCTGGCGGTGGCCACCAGCCAGCGATTGATGGCGGGGGCGCGCTTTTTCAGCTCCAGAAACTGGCAAGTAAACAGAATGGAAAATGCCAGCGTGAGCAGGTTCAGGATTGGTAATGAGTAATGGTTCCAAAGCGTGGCCTGGGGCCAGAGCCACTGATAGCTCAGCCCTTCGCGGGTGAACAGGTTCAGGGTGAACGTGCCCAGATAGAGAACATAAAGCAGGTAACTGCGGTCCCGGATGGAGACAAATATCAGCAGGTTGAACAGAAAGATGGCCACCATGGCGCCGAAATACAGCCCATGAAAAATGGACACCTGGGTGTCTTGCTGATTGAAGGCGATGGGCGACATCAGCGAGATCGGCAGCTCAATGACATTGTCGCCCTGGGCACGCAGCAGCAGATAACGTTGCGCATTCACCGGCAGATCAAGGGTGGAGACCAGGTGATTGTGGGCAAAGGTGCGGGTGTCGAAGGGAACGCGATCGCCAAGGCGGTTGTGCCACAGCCGTGTGCCTTGCCGGTCGAACAGGTAGAGGTCGAGATAGTCCAGGTGGGGGCGTCCCAGTCGGACAAACCACAAGGCCTGTTGGCTCTGGTTGTCGATCGGTACCAGGAACCACTGCAATCCTTCACGAAAGCCCAGTGAAGGGTACTTGTCGTGAATTTCTTCGCCTTCGCCATCGATAAAGGCCTGCAAAGCCATTTTCGGGCTATAGGCGTGCTGGCTATCGGCGAGCCATTGCATGCCCAGAGACGCCTGGTAGCTGTCCTGGTTATTGGTGAGGGTCAAGCTGTGGGCTGACGTGGCCAGCACGAGCAGCAAAAGGCTGGCAATTCCCTGCCTGAAGATGACGAATCCCTGTGTCATTCCCGATCCTGTTATCACTGTTATGTGGATACGGAGTTGGTGTTACTGATTCATTTTACAGAATTTACCGTAGTCACTGGAACTGTGCGACAAACAACGTCTCGAAATGGGTGACTTAACGGAAAAGGAGTCCTGTATGAAAGTCATTATGCGTAATGCACTGGTATTGTCCTGTTCACTGATTGCTGCCCCGGGTGCGTTTGCGGCCGGTCCCTACATTGGCGGTAACTACAGTCAGATCCAGTACGACAATGAAGAATTCGATACGGACACCCTGAAAATCGACTCGGCCACGGTTAATGCCGGGTTTGAGTTTACCGATTTTCTGGCGCTGGAAGCGCGTGGTGGCCTGGGGTTTGATGAAGATTCTCAGGGTATCGCGGACTTCGAAATGGACCACCTGTACGGGGGTTACGTGAAGCTCGGCGCGCCCATTGGCGAAACAATCCGCCCGTATGTCATCGGCGGTTATACCAAGGTGAAAGGCAAGGTATCGGCCAATGGCACGGTAGCCGGTGTGGACTACTCCTACAGCGATACCGAAACGTTTGAAGACGAGTCTTATGGTGCCGGCCTGGATTTCAATATCACCGATACCGTTGGCGCCAACCTTGAATACATGCGCTATGTGGATACCGATGAAGAGGAGATTTCGGGTATCAGCGTGGGGCTGCGTTCCGCGTTCTGATTGCGGTAGCCAACACAAGGACACCAAAAAGCCCCTCCCAGTGAGGGGTTTTTTGGTGGTGGCAGAGGCTGCCTGTTGGCGTGCTTCAGTCTCCGGGGGCTGCTGCGTTGATCGCTTTTTCCAGGTTGGGGCGAAATGCGGTGTTCACGCCGAGTTTCATCATGGTCCAGTAATGCCCGCTGATGACCCGTTCGACCAGCAGGCTGCGCGAGGAGGGCTGGAATTTGAGCATCTGCTCCAGTGGAGTGCGCTTCACCTGACGCATGATGTCGGTATGCAGCTGTGAATCTCCGAAATCGTAGGGCTCGTCATCAAAGGCGCGCAGTAACAGCTCGATCCAGACCGCATAAAAATCATCGCTGACCCGGGTATCTTTTTTGCGGGCACCCAGCTCCAGCAGCAGGGTGTCCAGAGCCCCCCATTCCTTGTTGATGGCGGTGCGCACCAGGCGTTTCAGCAATTCGGCATCCTGCTCTGGCAGGCGCTTTACCGCGCCAAAGTCGTAGATCACGATGGTGCCATCCGGGCGGAAGGCAAAGTTGCCAGGGTGAGGGTCGCAATGGACCGCACGTAACTGAAAGATTTGCTGGCCGATGGCATCGAAGAGTCGCTCACCCAGCTGGTTACGGGTGCTCTGGTCGAAGCCGTGCGCATCGTCCACCTGGTCCAGTGCGGTGCCGGTTTCGTAACTCAGTGTCAGCACCTTCTCGCTGGAGAGGGTCGGGAAAACCCGGGGGATGACCAGCCAGGGCTGATCCTGGTGGAAGACCTGAAAATGCTCCAGGTTGTTGGCTTCCTGCCGGTAATCCAGTTCCTCATGGAGCTGATTGCGAATTTCCCTGAATACCGCATCCAGTGCCGCTTCATCCACTTTCAGCAAACTGCCCAGGCGCAGAATGCGGCGCAGGTGCTTCATGTCCGAGTCGATGGATTCCTTGACTGCCGGGTATTGCACTTTTACCACCACCTCGGCGCCGTCCGGGGTCAGCGCGTAGTGCACCTGGCCAATGGAGGCCGCGGCAAAGGGTTGTTCATCGAACCGGGTGAATAATTCGTTGAGCGGCGCGCCGAGTTCACGCTCCAGTTGCCGTCGTATCACATGGAACGGCATGGGGGCGGAAGCATTCTGGAGGACTTTCAGTTGATCGCTGATTTCGGCAGGCAGGATGTCCTGCATCTGGGAGGCAATCTGGCCGACTTTCATGACCGCGCCTTTCATCTCACCAAGCGTTGCTGCCACTTCCTTGCCGATGTGTTGCAGCAGCTTTTCCCGGTCCGCCGCTTTGGACTGGTCCGACTGAAAAAGTCCTTTGACTTGGTGGCCCGCCACCCGGGTTGCGATAGAGGTGGTCATGCCGGTGAGGCGGAACAAGCGGCCAGTAGCGGTAGTGGGGCGTTTTCGGCGACGGTCGTCGGCCATGGGTAAAACCTCGCGGGTTTTCTTGTTATGTCTACAGTTGCATCAAGGCTAGCGCCATGGGAGGCGTGTGCACAAGGTGAAATGGTGACAGAAGGGGCGGGTGGCGCCTGTGAGAGGGAAGGCAAAGAAAAGGGGCCCAAATCGGGGCCCCAAAAGGAGAGTAAGCAGAATTAAAACAACACGGTTTACAGCATTAACGGTAAAACAGAATCAGGAGCGTTTTTCGCCGGTGGAAACCAGTTCGTTGAACAGTTTCTCGCCTTCTTCGCGAGCCGTGGCAACAGCGCCCAGGCCGGCCAGCAGGTATTCATTGGTTTCTTCTGCTTTCTCGCCGCGCTCTTTCTTGCCGGCTTCCAGCAGTTTCTCGTACAGGGCCTGACGCTTTTCCGGAGCGCTGTCGAGCAGTTCGCGGGCGGCAACCAGGGCGCCACGGCTTGCCAGCAGGGCTTTGGGCTTGCTTTCGGCATCGTCGCCAAAGGCTTTGGAGCCGTTCTCGACGTATTTGTTGAGCAGCTCTTCGGAGCCTTCTTCGGCCTTTTCATAGGCGCCCAAGCCTGCCAGGTAGAGCTTGTTGCCCAGTTCCTTGGCACGGTTTACCAGAGATTCGCTTTGTTCGCGGAGATCTTTCAGTTCGCCCATTTCGATCATTCCTTAACGTTGTCCGGTGAAAAAGAAAAAATTTCGCTGCAACGTTTGTCGCGCTGCGTGGACAAAGAGTAAGGATTCTTTCGGGTAGAGCAGCGAGGAAGTGTCTAACAATTGGACACGGGAAAAGTGACGGTGAAGTTCCAAGGTGTGATATCCATCAAAGTCAGTACGCCAAACCGACCATGGTCGGGATTTCGTCTCATGCGTACACTGGCAAAAAAGACTGTACCGGCTTAGAGAGAGCGACATGATTGAAAAGTTTATCGCCAAGGTGCCCTCCCGAATCTGGGCGGATGGCCGCCCGGCCCGTGCCCGCCAATGGGAGGCCGAGTTCAATGTGGCGTCCTGGGTGCGTATCGCTGGTTCACCGGGCAAGGTGCAGCTGCTGGTGCGCTATATCGATAACAAGAATGACAAGGCGGTGTTGGTGGATACGGCCGATGTGGGCGGCGAGGGCAGTGCCCTGTTGTCAGGGTCCATTCGGTTGAAGTTGAGTGCCGAGGTGGAGCAGGTGCAGATTTCCCTGCGTCTGGCGGACCCCGCCATGACCCATGTGGTGGAGGAGCTGTTCATGCAGCGACGCGGTGCGGCACTGAAGTCTTCCGACAAGTTGATTTCCAACTACTGATTCTGCTTTCCGTACAGTCGGTTGCCTGAATGCTTGTGTCAGCCTTGTCGGCTGACGCGTTGCGGTGCGGCCGGCCGCCTGTCCGTGTCTTCGCTGTCCTGCGCACGCACTGTGGCGTCGCCGTTGTCGATCAGCGATTCCGGCCAGCTCTGAAAATCCAGCCCGGTGAGCCGGTTCAGGTTCTTCAGGGCCGTTTCGGGGCGGTGTTTGTGTAAGGTCAGTATCTTGCTCATGGCACTGTTCCCTGTGGTTTGGGATCAATAAAGCGAGAACTGTGCCAGTCGAGGGTTGCTACTTTTCTCTTTTCATAACAAAGACTTAAAAATTTGCTATGAAAAAGGGTACAGGGTGGCCGGCGGGGTGCGGCAGCAAGTGACAATTTTGGTAACCCCTGCCGCGAGCCCGCCCTGTGCGGTTGCCTGGTCTGCTTAGTCCAGGAAAAAGTCCGGTAGCAGCTGGTTGTCTTCCAGTGCCGGGTCGACCCGATACGGGCCGAAATCCGTCGTGCCGGTTTCTCTCAGAATCTCTTCATCAATGAAAAACTGCCCGGAGGCGCTGGCCATGGGGCGAGACAGGATGGCGTGGGCGGCATCGGCCATGATGGAGGGCTGGCGCGCTGCCTGCACCGCCGGTACGCCGCCGAGCTGATTCTGCACAGCGGCGGTGTTGATCACGGTTTTCGGCCACAGCGCATTCACAGCGACTTTCCCCCGGTATTCATCGGCCATCCCCAGTACGCACAGGCTCATGCCGTATTTGGCCATGGTGTAGGCCACATGGCGGCCAAACCAGTGTGGAGTCATGTTCAGTGGCGGGGACAGGTTGAGAATGTGGGGGTTCTCCGCCTTGCGCAGGTGTGGCAGGCACAGCTTGCTGGCGAGGAAGGTGCCGCGGCTGTTGATTTGATGCATCAGGTCATAGGACTTCATGCTGGTGGCTTCGGTGCCGGTGAGGGCAATGGCGCTGGCATTGTTGACCAGGATATCAATGCCGCCAAAGGTGGAAACCGCCTTGTCCACGGCAGCCTGGAGCTGGTCTTCGTGTCGAATGTCTCCCACGCAGATCAACGGTGTGCCGCCGGCCTCGCGAATCTCGTCAGCGGCGGTATACAGGGTGCCGGGTAGTTTCGGGTGGGGTTCGGTGGTTTTGGCGAACAGGACGATGTTGGCGCCGTCGCGGGCGGCACGCACCCCGATAGCCTTGCCAATGCCGCGGCTGGCGCCAGTGATGAACAGGGTTTTCCCTTTTAGTGACGGTGTACTCATGCTGCTCTCCCGAGCTTTATGCAGATTAAAGAGGAAACCTACCAAGCGCTTGGTTTGTTGGCAAGTAAACGAGAGTTACTTGTCTCTGCAGCGCGGTGACGCTATGGTGGCCTATTCGGTCATTTGGGGCCAGCGTAGCGTAATCGGAATGCAGTCATGACAATTCTAAAAATGGACCCGACGGAGTACTCCGTATCAGCAGAATATCTGGCGTTGTTGCTGGATGTGTTGTCCCGGCGTGGTGTGCCCACGGAAACGTTGCTGGCAGACACCCGCATTGAACCCGGTTGCTGGCGCGACCCCCAGGCGCGCATCACCGCCCAGGATTTTGAAGTGGTGGCGACACGGGCCATGGCGTTATCCGGTGAACCCTGGCTGGGCTGGGAGCTGGGCGCGTCCATGACTCTGTCGTCCCATGGTTTTCTTGGCTATGCGGCCATGAGCAGTGCCACTCTGGGAGAGGCGCTGGAGCTGGCGGTGAAATATTTCCGTACCCGCAGCACCCTGGTGCAGCTGGAAACCTTTACCGATGGCGACATGGCCGTGATGCAGATCAACGAGCTGTTGGCATTGGGTGACTTGGCACCGTTGATCATGGAAAGCTTGTTCTCCAGTTTCCATTTCATGGGCGAGAAGCTGGTGCCGGGGCTGGATGTAATTGGCGAGTTGCGTTTTTCTTACCCAGAGCCAGACTACTTTGCGCGCATGCGCCCGGTGATGCCGGTACCGGTCTATTTCGATTGTGCGTATAACCAGATGCGTTTTCCGGTGGAGCGGATGCAGTACCCGCTGCAGTTTGCGGATCCGCGCCTGGCGAGAATGGCGGCGGACCAGTGTGAGCAGGAAATGGCCAGCATCAAGCTGCCGCCGCCGCTGCTGGGGCAGGTGCGGCGGATTATTCTGGGCGGTGGTGGCCGTTTCCCCGGGGTGGAAGAGGTGGCCGGCGAGCTGCATATGTCATCGCGGACCCTGAAGCGCAAGCTGCAGCAGCTGGGTACCAGTTACCAGGAAGTGCTGGATGGGCTGCGCAAAGGGTTGGCGGTGGAGTATCTCACCCAGTCCGAAAAAACCGTGGACGAAATTGCGATGACGCTGGGGTATTCCGATGCGTCGAATTTTGCCCGCGCGTTCCGCCGCTGGACCGCCCGCAGTCCGTCAGATTATCGCCCATAGCATGGCGCCTGAACCGTAAGGCTGGATGGTCGGTTGGCGCCGGTTTGGCGTTGAATCCGGTCTGTGGTGCCATGGGTTGTATTGCTTAAGGAGAGATTATGGCCTCGCTTCATCCCCGTCTTGCTGCCGACACCCGGGCTCTGGGAGAAACAGAGCTTTGCTGGTTGCGGTGGATGAACGACCAGCGGTTTGCCTGGATTATTGTGGTGCCCAAGCGGGGCGGACTGCGCGAATGGCATCATCTGCCCGTGGATGAGCAGCAGGCGTTGCTGGCGCAGGTGAATGCGCTGGCAGGTCAGCTTGAACAGGTGACCGGCGCAGACAAGATCAACATCGGTGCGCTGGGTAACATGGTGCCGCAGCTGCATGTGCATATTATCGCCCGCTTTGCGGATGACCCTTGCTGGCCTGGGCCGGTGTGGGGGCAGGGGCAACCTGAACCCTGGCCAGACAATCAGGAACCGGGCTGGATCGCACAGTTGGGGTTGGCCGGGGACGTGGAAACCACAGGAGGGCGTTAATGGCGGGGTTGTTGCCAGTGACGGTTCAGTGTCCGCATTGCTGGGAGTCCATCGAGGTGTTGGTGGATCCTTCGGTGGAAGAGCAGGAATACGTGGAGGACTGCCAGGTGTGCTGCCAGCCGCTGTTGTTTACGGTGACGGTGCCGTTTGGCAGTGAAGAGCCGCAGGTGGATGTGCGGCCGGAGAACGAGTAGTCAGCTCCATGGGGCGTTGTTCTGAGGCCGATTTAGGGGGGGGCGTCGTTGGCAGTGCGATAACCAGAATATCGAGTTGCGAGAAGCGAGTTTCGAAAGGCAAACCCAAAACACGATTAAAGTCTGATGATTTTCGCTTTTCGCACCTGATTTATCGCGCCGCCAGCGACGCTCCTGCGGCGCGATTAGATATGCAGTGTCGTCAGGCGTCTTTGCGATCTATATGTCCGAGCGCCCGCTCCGGGCAGGCTGCATCCCGTACCCTTCGTTTCAGCTCGGTGATTTCCGGAAAGCCGCCGTCCTTTTTCCTGTCCCAGATTGGTTGCCCGTTGGCCTCAATCCAGAACACGCCGCCGGTGCCCGGTTGCAGGGCGACTTCGTCCAGTTCATCACTGAAGGTGGCGAGCAGCTCCTGCGCATACCAGCCGCTACGCAGCAGCCAGTTGCACTGGCTACAATAATGGATGACAACGCGGTTGGCGAGCATCAGGGGGTATTGTTGCCTGCCAGGAAGCGCTGCATCTCGGGATCGTTGAGCATGCGGGTGATGGCGCCGCTGAGAATCTCGTTGACCATGGTCTGGTTGCGATCGGCGGTGGGGGTGAGCGGCAGGTCGTGGACCACGCTACTCTTGTAGGTGCCGGTGTGCACCACATCACCACGGGTGGCTTCGGCGAGAAGTGTCAGCGACAGGGTGACTTCGTTTACCACCGAGCCTTCCTCAGGCACGTAGTCCAGCTGTTCCAGGCGCACTTCCAGGCGGGTGGCGTCGGCACCGGCGTTGAAGGCGTTAAAGCCCTGGGTTTGCAGCCCTTTGCGCACGGCGTCTTCAATGGCGGCTTTCACGTCGTTGGCGGGCTGAACCAGGGCGGTTTCCTTGTAGACGCCGCCGCGGGTGCCGAAGGCGCTCTGGTCACGGGAATCCACAGCGATAACCTGCACCGGCTGATTCTGGCCGATATTGGCCGCTTCAACGTCTGCCTTGGGGGTCACGTTGATCATCTGGGGGCTCAGGGCGCAACCGGCAAACAGGGTGGTCGCGGTCAAAATCAGGGCTGCACGCAGCATGGTAACTCCTTGGTCTGTACGCTCAGTAGGTACGCTTCAGCGACTCTTCCGCCAGGCGGAAGAGTGCATCCTTGTAGGGTGAGGCAGGCACCTGGGCAATGGCCTCCAGGGCGATGCGGGTCTGTTCTGCCGCTTTGTCCACCGTATATTGAAGACCGCCGCTGGCCCGAACGGTTTCAACGATTTGTTCGAGATGCTCCAGTCCGCCGCTGCGAATGGCGTCCTTGATCAGGGTGGCTTGTTCGGGGGAGCCGTTGGCGATGGTGTAGATCAGCGGCAGGGTGGGCTTGCCTTCGGCCAGGTCGTCGCCCACGTTCTTGCCTAGTTCGCTGGCGTCACCCTGGTAGTCGAGTACGTCGTCGATCAGCTGGAAAGCGATGCCCAGGTGGCGGCCATAGGTGGCAAAGGCGTCCACATGATCGCTGACCTCGTCCGCGCCCAGCACGGCACCGGTTTCCGCCGCCGATTCGAACATCTTGGCGGTTTTGTGGTGAATCACCCGCATGTAGTTCTCTTCGCTGGTGTTGGGGTCGCGCACATTGATCAGCTGCAGTACTTCCCCTTCGGAAATGGTGTTGGTGCTCTGGGAGAAAATGTCCAGCAGGCGCGGGTGGCGCAGGGCAACCATCAGTTGCAGGGCGCGGGAAATCAGGAAGTCGCCCACCAGTACGCTGGCGGCGTTGCCCCACACCGCATTGACGGTGGGGCGCCCGCGGCGCAGGTTGGATTCGTCCACCACGTCGTCATGGAGCAGGGTGGCGGTATGCAAAAACTCAATAATGGCGGCCACGTCCACGTGGCGATCGCCCTGATAGCCGGCGGCCCGGGCGCAAAGAATGGCGATCAGCGGGCGTAGCCGCTTGCCGCCGGATTGAATGATGTAATCGCCCACTTCGCGGATCAGGGGGACGTTGGAATCCAGGTGGTGACTGATAAACTGGTTCACCGCCTCGAAGTCGTCATCGACGACGGCATAGATAGCCTTGAAATCCATGTATTCAGGTCCAGACAAAGGGTGGCGCGACAGCGGGCAATGCTAGCAGTGGCTGGCGGGTAGTCAAGGAAACCGCAGCCCGCGTGATCACTGGGTCAAGGCGGGCAGGAAAGGCTTGTAGGTCCTGGTTGCTTCGCGTACACTTCGCGACCCAATTTCATCCTCTGCCTGGCTTGCAAGTGGTGGTGACTGTTTCCCGCACTGTTACAGTGTTGTGGAGGCCGTGGATCGCCCGCCTGAGTGGAGTTGTGCTGGAGCACACACATGTACGCAGTAATCAAAACCGGTGGTAAGCAGTATCGCGTTGAAGAAGGCGATGTTGTTCGCATCGAGAAAATTGAAGTAGCTACCGGCGAATCCGTTGATTTCGACCAGGTGCTGCTGGTTGCCAATGGCGACGACGTGAAAGTCGGCCAGCCCATGCTGGATGGTGCCAAGGTAACCGCGGAAGTGCTGGAGCAGGGCCGTCACAAGAAGATCAAGATTGTGAAGTTCCGTCGCCGTAAGCATTCCCGTAAGCAACAGGGTCACCGTCAGTGGTACACTGCGGTGAAAATCACCGGGATCCAGGGCTGATCCTTAAGACCTGATTTTTAGAAATTGAGTAGAGAGGATTGAGACATGGCGCATAAAAAAGCCGGTGGTAGTACTCGTAACGGTCGCGATTCGGAAAGTAAACGCCTTGGCGTGAAACGCTATGGCGGCCAGGTTGTTAGTGCAGGCGAAATCATTGTTCGTCAGCGCGGCACCAAATTCCACGCTGGCGTAAACGCCGGCATGGGCAAAGACCACACCATCTTTGCCAAGGAAACCGGTCGTGTGAAGTTTGAAGTCAAAGGCCCGCTGAGCCGCAAATATGTGGTAATCGAGCCTGTGGCCTGATCCTGAGGGATCGGTAAGAACCTGCTCGCGCTCTATACGCAACAGCGTTGCCACTGAAAAAGCCGCCAGGCAAGGCGTGAACCGTAGGGCCTGACGGGTCAAGTTCAAGGTTCACAACACAGCATGGCGGTTTTTTCAGTGGCAACCCGAAGGGCCGGGCCCCTTTTGCCGCCAGTCCGCGATTGCGATTGCTTATGTAGAATGACTACACGACACAAACGCAATCACGACCTGGCGACAAAATTGACTCCGGCGCTGCTGTGTATAGAGCGCGAACAGGTTCTCAAAGCCCCGTGAGGCTCTCGCCCGCGGGGCTTTTTTGTATGTGTTTTCCGTGTTCCAAGTCGTACCTTATGCCGTAAAATGGCATCTACCCCGTTGAGAGTCTGTTCCCCATGCAATTTGTCGATGAAGCCACTATTGATGTCCATGCCGGAAAGGGCGGTGACGGCTGTCTGAGCTTTCGTCGCGAGAAATACGTGGAGTTCGGCGGGCCGGACGGCGGAGACGGTGGTGCCGGCGGTCATGTTTATGTGCAGGCCGATACCAATATCAACACCCTGGTGGATTACCGGTACGACCGTATTTTCAAGGCGCGGAATGGTGAGCCGGGCAAGGGTCGGCAGATGACCGGCAAATCCGCTGACGATGTCATTCTGTATGTGCCGGTGGGCACCACCGTGGTTGATCTGGATACGGAAGAGGTGCTGGCGGACCTCACTGCCACCGACAAGCCAGTGATGGTGGCCCAGGCCGGTCGTGGCGGGCTGGGCAATATCCACTTCAAGAGCAGTGTGAACCAGGCGCCGCGTAAAACCACCAAGGGTAAGCCCGGCGAGTCCCGGCGCTTGCGTCTGGAGCTCAAGGTGCTGGCGGATGTGGGGCTGTTGGGTATGCCCAATGCGGGCAAGAGCACGCTGATTCGTGCCATTTCCGCGGCCAAGCCGAAAGTGGCGGATTATCCGTTTACTACCTTGATCCCGAATCTCGGGGTGGTGAAGGCGGACCGCTACCGCAGCTTTGTGGTGGCGGACATTCCCGGCCTGATCGAAGGGGCGGCGGATGGCGCTGGCCTGGGGATCCGTTTTCTCAAGCATTTGGCGCGCACCCGTTTGTTATTGCACGTGGTGGATCTGGCGCCCATGGACGGTTCCAGCCCGGCGAATCATATTGATGCGATCGCTGATGAGCTGGACCGGTTTTCCCCGGCACTGGCGGAGCAGGAGCGCTGGTTGGTCTTCAACAAAATCGACCTGATGGCCGATGACGAGGCCCAGGAGCAGGCGGATGCCATCGTGGATGAACTGGGCTGGCAGGGGCCGGTCTTCAAGGTTTCGGCTGCCGCTGGTGTGGGCTGTGACGATCTGGTCTATGCCTTGATGAATGCTATTGAGGACCGCCGACGGCTTGAAGAGGAAGACCCGGCCTATGCTGCGGCGCAGCTGGATCTGCGCGCCCGGCTTGAGGAAGAGGCTCGCGAAAAAGTACAAGAGCTCAAGGCTGAGGCTCGACGTGCTCGTGAAAACGACAGTGATGACGACGACGATGATGATCACGATGTGGAAATCGTCTACGAGCCCTAGTGAGAAGCTTTTGCTGCGCGAGCGGCAAGTATTATCAGATGTTCGGCCCCGGGAATAAGGAGTGAGCGTGGCGGATCGCCAGCGTTGGGTAATCAAGATAGGCAGTGCCTTGCTGACCAATGATGGCAAGGGGCTGGACTGCGCGCTCATGCAAACCTGGGTGGACCGCATGGTGGCGCTGCGTGAGCGCGGCATCGAAGTGGTTATTGTCTCATCCGGGGCGGTGGCAGAGGGGATGACCCGGCTGGGCTGGTCGGTGCGCCCGGATTCCGTGCATGAATTGCAGGCCGCCGCTGCGGTGGGGCAGATGGGGTTGGTGCAGGCCTGGGAGTCCCGCTTTCAGCAGCATCAGTTGCATACCGCCCAGGTGCTGCTCACCCACGACGATCTGTCTGATCGCAAGCGCTATCTCAATGCCCGCTCTACCTTGCTGACCCTGCTGGGGTTTGGTGTGGTGCCGGTGGTGAATGAGAACGATACCGTGGTCACCGACGAAATCCGTTTTGGGGATAACGATACCCTGGCGGCGCTGGTGGCGAATCTGGTAGAGGCGGACCGGCTGCTGATTCTCACGGATCAGGAAGGTCTGTTCGATGCGGATCCGCGCAACAATGCCGATGCTAATCTGATTCGCGAGGCCCAAGCCTCGGACCCTACCATTGCCCGTGTCGCTGGTGGCGGCGGTTTATTGGGGCGCGGTGGTATGGCCACCAAGGTGCGGGCTGGCAAGTTGGCCGCTCGCTCGGGTGCGATTACCACTATTGCCTCCGGGCGTAGCCCGGAAGTGCTTATCGAGTTGGCGGATGGTCAGGGGCCGGGTACGACGTTGTTGCCGGATACCTCGCCCATGAACGCCCGCAAGCAGTGGTTGGCCGGGCATTTGCAGATGCGCGGGCGCCTGGTGCTGGATGCCGGTGCGGTGGCGCGTTTGCGTGATGGCGGCTCGAGCTTGCTGCCGGTGGGAGTGGTGGATGTGTTTGGCCAGTTTTCCCGTGGCGAGATGGTAGCGTGTGAGGATGAGCAGGGCGAGCGGATCGGCTGTGGCCTGGTGAATTACGATGCGGCGGATGCGCGCCGAATTTGCCGCAAGAAGAGCGCCGAGATCGCAGAGGTTCTGGGCTTCATGAATGAGGAAGAGCTGATCCATCGGGATAATCTGGTGGTGTTTGACGCCGGAAGCCTGACGCCGGAGGCTTGACGCGAAGAAGCGAGGAGCGAGTTTCGAGAAGCGAAAGGCAAGACCGGTTTGGATTTTCGAAACTCGCTTCGCAACTCGCTACTGATTTTCAGACATAAAAAAACCGGCTCAAGGCCGGTTTTTTTATGTCCACCAAGGGATCAGGCAGCCATCGCCTTGATCTTGGTGTTCAGGCGGCTCTTGTGACGAGCGGCCTTGTTCGGGTGAAACTTGCCCTTGCGGGTGGCTTTGTCCAGCACAGACACCGCTTGGTTATAAGCTTCCTGAGCGCTGCCTTGGTCGCCGGACGCAATAGCCGCGTTCACCTTCTTCAGGTATGTGCGCACCATGGAGCGCATCGCTGCGTTGTGCTGACGGCGATTTTCCGCCTGACGCGCACGCTTGCGTGCTTGCGGTGAGTTAGCCAAGGTCCTGCTCCTATCTAAAATTCGAGGTCAAATTCGGTTTACGACACTGGCCCTGTGGGCCGACCTGAGTATTGGAAGCCAATCTATGGTCAAAAAACACACGGGTCACGGTCTAAAGACGCGCAACTATGCCGATCAAGGCGGCCTGTGTCAATGGGAAAAGCCTGCTGAAATGATGATTGGCATGCGCCTCTCTGGCGGTTTGGGTGGCCTTTCGTTAACCTTCACCGGTTTCCTGGAGCGACCATGACTGATACCCCCGAGCAACCCCCGAAAAAGGCAGGTTTACTGGCCTCCACCGCCGTGGTGGCGACCATGACCATGCTGTCGCGGGTGCTGGGGCTGGTGCGTGATGTGGTGATCGCCCGAATGCTGGGCGCGTCCGCCGGCGCCGATGCCTTTTTTGTGGCCCTGAAAATTCCCAATTTCCTGCGCCGGTTGTTTGCCGAAGGGGCCTTTAACCAGGCCTTTGTGCCGGTGCTCAGCGAATACCGCAGCAGTGGCAGCATGGCCGCCACGAAATTGCTGGTGGACCGGGTAGCCGGCACCCTGGGGGGCACCCTGGTGCTGGTGACGTTGGTGGGTGTGCTGGCCGCGCCGGCGATTATCTGGGTGTTTGCACCCGGTTTTGGCGATGATCCGGTAAAAAGGGCGCTGACGGTAGAGATGCTGCGCCTGACGTTCCCTTATCTTTTCTTTATTGCGCTGACGGCGTTCGCCGGTGGCATCCTCAATAGCTGGAACCGCTTTGCCGTGCCGGCTTTCACTCCGGTATTGCTGAACCTGAGCCTGATTGGCTGCGCCCTGTTTCTGGCGCCGCATTTTGCCGAAGACCGCATGGCGGTGGCGCTGGCCTGGGGGGTGTTGATCGCCGGGGTGGTGCAGTTGTTATTCCAATTGCCCTTCCTGGCCCGGCTGAATCTGATGCCGATTCCGCGCATGGGCTGGCGTGACCCGGGTGTGCGCAAGATCATGAAACTGATGGCGCCGGCCCTGTTCGGGGCGTCGGTCTACCAGCTCAACTCCCTGGTCAACACGATTCTGGCCTCCATGCTGGAAACCGGGTCGGTGACCTGGCTGTACTACACGGACCGGCTGATCGAGCTGCCGCTGGGCATTTTTGCGGTGGCCATTGGCACCGTGATTCTTCCCAGCCTGTCCAGCAAGCATGCGGATGCCTCGCCAGAGGCGTTCTCGCGCACTCTGGATTGGGCCATTCGCATGGTGCTGCTGATAGGCTTGCCCGCGGCGCTGGCGTTGTTCGCACTGGCCGAGCCGCTGCTGTCTACGCTGTTCCAGTACGGGGAATTTTCTGCCTTTGATGTGACGCAGACGGCGGCCTCGCTGCGGGCGTATAGCGCTGGGTTGTTGGCGGCCATGCTGATCAAGGTGTTGGCGCCGGGCTTCTATGCCCGCCAGGACACCCGCACTCCGGTGCGGATCGGGGTGTTGGCCATGCTGGCCAATATGCTGCTGGGCGCACTGCTGGTGTGGGAATGGCGCCATGTGGGGCTGGCCTCGGCCATGGCGCTGTCGGCCTGGTTGAATGCCGGGTTGCTGTATCTGGGGCTGCGCCGCAGTGGCGTGTACCAGCCTTTGTCGGGGTGGGCGCTGCAGTGGCTGCGAATGCTGCTGGCAGGGGCCGCCATGGTGGTGGCCTGCTACTGGCTGTCGTTGCAGACGACGGTGTGGAATGAGGCCGGGGTGTGGTTGCGGGTTGGTTGGTTGTCGCTGATTGTGGCGGCCGGCGTGGTGATTTATCTGTCGTCACTGGTGGTGTTAGGTTTGCGGGTGCGCCATCTGCGCCGGTAGTGATTTCGCATTGTGGCGCCCGGGCGTGTGTCGTGGGCCTGCGCAACTCTGTATAATCGGGCGTCTTTTGATATGAGGGTGAGATGCGACTGATTCGCGGCATTCACAATCTGCGCGACACGCATCGCGGCTGTGTGGCCACCATCGGCAATTTCGATGGGGTGCATCAGGGCCATCAGCGCATTCTGGATCAGGTGATCGCAGAGGCCCGTCGTCGTGGATTGAAATCCACGGTGATGTTGTTCGAGCCGCAGCCCCAGGAGTTCTTTTCCCCGCAGACCGCGCCGCCGCGGCTGATGTCGCTGCGCGATAAGTTGATCGCCCTGCGCGAAGCCGGCGTGGATCAGGTGCTGTGTGTGCGCTTTGATGAGCGTTTCCGCTCACTGACCGCAGAGGCCTTTGTGAAAGCCCTGTTGGTGGATGGCCTGGGCGTGGAATATCTGGTGGTAGGGGATGATTTCCGTTTCGGCTGTGGTCGGGACGGTGATTTTGCCTACCTGCAACAGGCCGGCCAGCAGTTCGGTTTTGCGGTGACGGATACCGCTACCTGTGAGGTCGATGGTGAGCGGGTGTCCAGTACGCGCGTGCGGGCGGCCCTGTGTGATGGCGATTTCGCCCTGGCAGAGCGCTTGCTGGGCAGGCCTTTTGCCATCAGTGGGCGGGTGCGCCATGGTGACAAGATCGGCCGGACCCTCGGCCTGCCCACGGTGAATCTGGCGCTGAAGCGGTTGCAGTCTCCCTTGCACGGCGTTTTTGCGGTGACGGTCACCGGCGCCGGGCTGGTGGATCAGCCAGGGGCGGCCAATATGGGCACGCGGCCTACGGTGAATGGCACGGAAAATCGCCTGGAGGTCTATCTGCTGGATTACAGTGATTCGGCGGGTGGGTCTGGTTCGGGCGACACGCAGCGCACGCATCAAGACAGCCTTTATGGCGCACACCTGACCGTGGCTTTTCGCCATTATGTGCGCCCGGAAGAAAAATTCGCGGATCTGGACCAACTCAAGACTGCCATCCGGCAGGATGTGGACGCGGTTCGGGCTTTTTTTGATATGCCTACGGTGTAATAAGCGGAATCATGACGGACTACAAGGCAACGCTAAACCTTCCCCAAACCGGCTTTCCGATGAAAGCCGGCCTGTCCCAGCGTGAACCTGCGCGGCTCAAAGAGTGGCAGCAAAAACAGCTGTACCAGAAGATTCGCGAGACCTTTGCCGGTCGGCCCAAGTTCATTCTTCATGATGGCCCTCCCTACGCCAACGGCGATATTCATATCGGCCACGCGGTGAACAAGATTCTCAAGGACATGATCGTCAAGTCCCGCACTCTGGCGGGCTTCGATGCGCCCTATGTACCGGGCTGGGATTGCCATGGTCTGCCCATCGAGCTGATGGTGGAGAAGAAAGTCGGCAAGGCCGGACACAAGGTGGACGCCGGTACCTTCCGCAAGAAATGCCGGGAATATGCCAGCAAACAGGTGGCCGGGCAGAAGTCGGACTTTATGCGTCTGGGCGTGTTTGGCGACTGGGATAACCCCTACCTGACCATGGACTTTGCCTTCGAGGCGAACATCATCCGCTCGCTGGGCAAGATCGTGGACAACGGCCATCTGCAACAGGGCTTCAAGCCGGTGCACTGGTGTCTGGATTGCGCCTCCGCGTTGGCGGAAGCGGAAGTGGAATACGAAGACAAAACCTCGCCGGCCATCGATGTGGCGTTTCCGGTGGTGGATGTGGCGGACTTCGTTGCCCGCTCAGGCATTAAAGCCAGCGCTCCGGCGCTGGTGATCTGGACCACCACCCCCTGGACTCTGCCGGCCAACCGGGCGGTGGCAGTGCACCCGGAGCTGGATTATGTGCTGCTTTCCGGCGAGCAGGACGGCGTGGCCCGTGAGTTGCTGGTGGCTGAGGCGTTGGCCGATGATCTGGTGGCGCGCTGGGGGCTGGACAATGTGTCCCGTTCGACGACCGTCACAGGCAGCAAGCTGGAAATGATGCCTTTGCAGCATCCCTTCCTGGAGGCCCAGGTGCCGGTCATCTTCGGTGAGCACGTTACCACCGACGCGGGTACCGGCTTGGTACACACCGCCCCGGGCCATGGTGCCGACGACTTTGTGGTGGGCAAGCAGTACGACCTGGATCCGATCAGCCCGGTGCTGGATAACGGCCTGTTCCGCGATGATCTGCCGGTGGTGGGTGGCCTGCATGTGAGCAAGGCCAACGAGCCGGTGATCGAGGCGCTGAAAGACAGCGGCAATCTGGTCAAGTTGGCGAAAATTGAACATAGCTACCCGCATTGCTGGCGTCATAAAACGCCGTTGATTTTCCGTGCGACGGCGCAGTGGTTCGTGTCCATGGATCAAGCGGGCCTGTTGCCCCGTGCCCGTCAGGAAGTCGACAAGGTGCAGTGGTTGCCCGAGTGGGGCAAGGCGCGCATCGAAGGCATGCTGACCGATCGCCCCGACTGGTGTATTTCCCGCCAGCGCACCTGGGGTGTGCCGATCGCCCTGTTCGTGAACAGGGAAACCGGCGAGCTGCATCCGCAAACCCCGGCACTGATCGAACAGGTTGCCGAGCGGGTGGAGAAAGAAGGCATTGATGCCTGGTTTGATCTGGAGCCGGCGGAGCTGCTGGGTGACGACGCGGATCAGTACAGCAAGGTCACCGATACACTGGACGTCTGGTTTGACTCCGGTGTTACCCATTATTGCGTGCTGGACCAGCGCGAGCAGCTGCGCGCGCCGGCGGACCTGTATCTGGAAGGCTCGGATCAGCATCGTGGCTGGTTCCAGTCGTCACTGCTGACCAGCCTGGCGATTCGTGATGCGGCCCCTTACAGCACCGTCCTGACCCACGGTTTCACCGTGGACGAGCACGGTCGCAAGATGTCCAAGTCGGTGGGCAACGTGATTGCCCCGCAGGAAGTCTGGAATGACCTGGGTGCGGATATTCTGCGCCTATGGGTCTGCGCCACGGATTACCGGGGCGAGATGTCCGTGTCCAAGGATATCCTCAAACAGATGGGCGACAGCTATCGCCGTATCCGCAATACCAGCCGTTTCCTGCTCTCCAATCTGAGCGGTTTCGAGCCCGCCACGGATGCGCTGCAGCCGGAGCAAATGCTGGCGCTGGACCGTTACATTGTGGATCGGGCGCTGCAAGTGCAGGGCGAGATCAAAGACCTGTACGACGGCTATCACTTCCATCAGGTTTACCAGAAGCTGCATAACTTCTGCGCACTGGATTTGGGCGGTTTTTACCTGGATATCATCAAGGATCGCCAGTACACCACCCAGGCCGATTCCGTGGCACGGCGCTCCTGTCAGACGGCTTTGTACCATATCGCCCAGGCGCTGGTGCGCTGGATGGCGCCGGTGCTCAGCTTCACCGCCGAGGAAATCTACGAGAACCTGCCTGGCGAGCGGCTCGATTCCGTGTTCCTGACCGAATGGTACGACGGCCTGTTTGCGCTGGCCGACGATGCCGATATGGGCCGGGCGTTCTGGGACAAGGTGCAGGACGCCAAGCAGGCAGTGAACAAGGCTATCGAAGGGGCTCGTGCTGCCAAGTTGATCAAGGGTAGCCTGAGTGCCGAGGTCGTGCTGTTTGTGGACGCCGAACAGGATGCGTTGTTGCAGCGCCTGGGTGATGAATTGCGTTTTGTCACCATTACTTCTGCCGCTGTGCTCAAGCCACTGGCGGAAGCGCCGGCGGAACTGGAAGACACTGCTGTGGCGGGATTGAAAGTACAGGTGCTGGCCTCGGATCACAGTAAGTGTGCTCGTTGCTGGCATCACCAGCCGGATGTGGGCAGCCACGCTGAACACCCGGAACTGTGTGGGCGTTGTATCATCAATGTGGATGGTGACGGTGAGGTTCGACACTATGCCTGATAATACCCCGGATGCCGGACGCCAGACGCCGGACAGTGCAAAGAAACGATTGCCCGGCCAGCTTGGCTGGTTGTGGCTGACGGCTTTGATCATTGCGTTGGACCAATGGACCAAGCATGAAGTGGTCGCGGTGTTTTCCCTGTATGAACGGCTGGAAGTGTTTCCGCACTTCAATCTGACCCTGGCCTATAACAGCGGCGCCGCATTCAGTTTTCTGGCTGATGCTGGCGGCTGGCAGCGTTGGTTCTTTACGGCTATTGCGGTGGGCGCCTCGGTGATGATTCTGATCTGGCTGGCCCGGCTTACCGCTGCCGAGAAACTGCAAGGGGTAGCCCTGTCGCTGATTCTTGCCGGTGCCCTGGGCAATTTCTACGATCGATTGGTGCTGGGGCATGTGGTGGATTTCCTCGACTTTTACTGGGGCGATTATCATTTTCCGGCCTTTAATATTGCTGACACCGCCATCACTATCGGCGCGGGATTGATTCTGCTGGATATGCTGCTGGGAGCCAGAAAGGAGCCCAAAGACAATGACTGAATTACTGCGAGCAGGCCCGGAGACCCGAATTACCCTGCATTTTGCCGTGCGCCTGATGGATGGTACGGACCTGGATTCCACCTTCGATGGTGAGCCGGCCTCTTTTGTGTGGGGGGATGAGTCCCTGCTGCCGGGCTTTGAAAATGCCATTCGTGGTCTCAAGGCCGGTGATCGTCGCAGCGTTTTCCTGGAAGCCGCCAAGGCGTTCGGGGAGTACAACGAGCAGAATGTGCAGCATTTCACCCGCGACACCTTTGCCGAGCACGATTCCCTGGAGCCCGGCATGGTGCTGAGTTTCGCCGATGCGGCCGGTGCCGAGCTGCCAGGCGTGATCGCCAAGGCGGACGATGAGTGGGTGATGGTGGACTTCAATCATCCGCTGGCAGGCCGGGATCTCACCTTTGAAGTGGAAATTATCGGTATCGAGCGCTACGCCCCCGAGCAGCCTGTAACCCTCAATTGACCGTTGACGGTGGACAGCCGCCGGTGAAGAGAGGAACGTTTATGGGTAGGCGTTCAAACAGCGGGCAGGAGGAATGTTTCTGGCTTTCCGCTGTCCATTATCCACAGTCAACTATCAGCTGAATTATGGAAATTCGTCTCGCTAATCCCCGTGGCTTCTGTGCTGGCGTGGATCGTGCCATCGACATCGTCAACCGCGCTCTGGAAGTGTTCGGGCCACCGATTCATGTCCGTCACGAAGTGGTGCATAACCGCTATGTGGTGGAGGACCTGCGTCAGCGCGGCGCGGTGTTTGTGGAAGAGCTGCACGAAGTGCCGGACGACGCCATTGTTATCTTCAGCGCCCACGGTGTATCCAAAGCGGTGCAGGAAGAGGCCGAGCGGCGCCAGCTGCAGGTTTTCGATGCCACCTGCCCGCTGGTCACCAAGGTGCATATGGAAGTCATTCGGTATGCCCGTGAAGGCCGTGAAAGCATCCTGATTGGTCATGCCGGCCATCCGGAAGTGGAAGGCACCATGGGCCAGTACGATAAATCCTATGGGGGCGACATTTATCTGGTGGAAGACGAGGCTGACGTGGCGAGCCTGACGGTGTGCGATGAAAGCAAACTGGCCTTCGTCACCCAGACCACCCTGAGTGTGGATGATACCGCCAAGGTCATCGATGCCTTGCGCCAGCGCTTTCCGGCCATCCTCGGTCCCAAGCGAGAAGACATCTGTTACGCCACCACCAACCGTCAGGATGCCGTACGCCAGCTGGCGCTGGAGTGTGGTCTGGTGCTGGTGGTCGGTTCGGTAAACAGCTCCAACTCCAACCGACTGCGTGAGCTGGCCGAACGCTGCGGTGCCGATGCCTACCTGATTGACGAGCCGTCGCAGATTGATGCGGACTGGCTGCAAGGGAAGACCACGGTCGGCGTCACCGCCGGCGCCAGCGCGCCTGAGGATCTGGTACAGCAGGTCATCGCTACCCTCAAGAGCCTGGGAGGCAAAGACGCCGAAGAAATTCCCGGCCGTGAAGAAAACATCCGCTTCTCCATGCCCAAGGCGCTACGCCCGTAGCGCCTGTCCCGCCTTTTTGACCGTTCATTCTTCCGTAAGCAAACCTAGTCCTTTTGACTAGGCAAAAAAATGCGCCAGTCTACGATTAAAGTGTGAGCCCTCTCACACACTAAAGTACCAAAACTTATTGTTTTTCAGCAGCTTATACCGTTCGGCGACAGCAAGGCTCCGCTGGTCTCCATTCAATTGAAGGCATATCCGCCCTTGCTAGAGTGATACCACGAATAAAAACCGATAGGCCGGGGCAGGGATGAAAACAGAATCAAAAAGCCGCAACCAGCGTGGTTTTACTATCATCGAATTGATGGTTGGAGTTGTTGTGGCGGGCGTTCTTCTGGCTATCGCCGTACCGACGTTTAACGACTTTCAGGCAAGAAATGCGCTCCGATCTACCTCCGCTGACTTTATTGCTGCGGTAAACACGGCACGCATTCAGGCGATCAACCTCCGCACTTCCGTGGTCCTCAAACCGATTTCAGGCAATGACTGGGGGGCTGGCTGGATGATTGAATATCCGGCATCGGTCATCACAGAAGAAAATCAGCAGTTTCAGCCAACGGGTAGCGGAAAAATTGTTTCTGAAGATGGACTAAGCGAAATCGAATTTCGCAGCAATGGTCTGTCGGGTGCGGGTGAGGCGGAGTTCTCTTTATGCGATGACCGCAGTGGAGAGCAAGGAAGAACGATAACCGTATCGCCGTTTGGCAAGGTCACCAACGAAGTGAAGAGTTGTAGCTGATGAAGATCACAGGAAAACAACAACGGGGTGTGGGGCTTATCGAGGTGATGATGGCCTTGCTGGTACTGGCAATCGGCGTGCTTGGCTATGCGGGAATGCAGCTTACCGCCCTGAAAGCGGCAGAAGATGCCAACAACCGTGCACAAGCAACTTTGCTGGGTCAGGATGCGTTGGAGCGCTTCCTGACCAATGAAGCAGCAATGGCGGCATACACAAATGTCGATGAATGGCCAGATAGGAGTGTGACTCCTGGGAAAAAGCCGGCAGAGCTGAATGATTGCATTACCAAGTCCTGTAGTTCCGATGATCTGGCTTCCTGGGATATCAACATGCTGGCTTGGCAAGCTGCGAATCGGTTGCCGGGTGGGATGATCGCCGTAGACGAGTGCCAGCATGCCGCCGGGATCAGTTGTGTCGTCATTAGCTGGAACGAAGATGAGCCTGGTGACTGCATGACCAATGATGGGGTGAACACGGATGAAGGGACGTCTTGCGTGGTGCTAGAGGTGGCGCGATGAAAAAAAGTAAAGGGTTCAGCTTGGTTGAATTAATGGTGGCGATGTTGCTCGGGCTGCTGATAACCGGGGCAGCCTTGCAATTATTTCTTGCTAACCAGCAATCGTTTGCCTTGCAGCAGACGTTGTCCCGCGTTCAGGAAAACGGGCAACTTTTCGTGCGTTTCCTCGTGTCTGATCTACGCAGGGCTGGTCTTGAAAGGGATGGAATTGCTGCGCTACCCCCTGAAAAAGGGATTCGGTTTACTCTTTCAGGAACAGTGCCGGGTTCAGATAACGGCAGTGATTATGATCGGTTGACGCTCGGCTATCACGGCCTGTCGGATTGTGAAGGCTCGGTGGTGAGCGACCTGACGGAAGTGGTGAATACGTATTTTGTGAATAGCGATGCTGAGCTTGTCTGTCAGGGAAATCTGACAGGCGGGAATGGTGTGGTGTTGCTGGATGGTATTGAGGCTTTTGAAGTGCTTTACGGCATTGATGAAAATAAGGACGGTTATGCAAACGTCAGTCGCTATGTTGAGGCTGGCTCTCAGGGCAGTTCACCTGTCATCGCTGTTCGATTTTCACTTTTGCTCAGAGAGGAAAGCAATTCATTACCTGAAAGCGATGGAACACGGAAATTTTATGTGCTGACCAAGACTGTGGATGAGCCAGAAGACCGTTCTGTTCGTCGCATCTTTATGTCCACAGTCAAAATGCGTAACTACCAATGGGATGCTGTATGAATACCAATATCATGACATGGCGACGCCAGCAGGGGGCTGCCTTGGTGGTCGCATTACTGATTCTGGTGGTGGTGTCCTTGCTTGGGGTGTCCGCCATGAAATCCAGCGTGTTTTCGGCAAAGGTGGCCACGGGCACCCAGGCTGATGCTATGACTTTTGAGGCTGCGGAAACCAGCCTGACGGGTGCCTATAAAGAGCTGAATGGCATGTCCGGTGCGGACCTTTATACCAATCTGGCGGGAGGGAAATGGCTCACCCGATGTGTGACGGAAGAAAATACCGCTAAAGCTGGAAACTGCGCCCAAGGCGATACTCTCGATTCCAGAGGATTAATTGTCGCGCAGTCTTTCTCGACATTGAATGGGTATGCGCTTGTGGAAGGGGCTGAAATTGGCACGTCGGCGGGTTCAATGATTGATGTGGACTACAAGGTGGCGATGCTGGGTGAGAGCTCCATGGCCAGTTTTAACCTGAACAACCATCACCTTCAGGAAGCGCTAAAGCGCGGCCTGAAGCCTGGCTCTGAAATCGAGTAGGGGGAGATATGAATACAGTAAAAACAGTCATGGGTCTAATGCTGGTTTGTGCGCTGTCACCTACGGGTGTGTATGCGGATGATACCGAAATATTTTTTGCCAAAGCGAACGCGGATAACTCGGAAAACAAACCAAAGGCTAATGTGCTTTTCCTGATTGATACGTCAGGGAGTATGGAGCGTGACGCCCCTAATAGTAATAGAACCAAAATGCAGGAATTGCAGTCTGCATTTTCAACAGTGATCGATAATCTGGGTTCGGATATTGATGTAGGGCTGGCAAAGTTTAATGGCGGTTATGATAATTCAGGTTATGGTGGGTATGTTTTCTACCCTGTTTCTGAAATGAACGATACCGCCAGGGCCGAAATTAAGCAGATTGTAAATGGTCTGGAAGGTACTTCTAATACGCCTACCATGGAGGCGTACAGTGAAGCTGCTCGTTACATGTTGGGCTACAGTCCAACCGATTATGCTGAAAGAGGCGAGGCGGTAGAGAACGAGCCGCGACGGGCAGTCAATGTCGAGAGAAAAAGAGTTTGCTATCAATGGTGCCAGTACCCTGGGTACGAAAAGTATAGATGGGAATATGTCTATGATTCAAAATATGATTCTCCGACTAACTTGAAGAATCAGTGCGAGAGCAATCATATTATTGTCATGACTGATGGTGATCCCACATCCGACAGTGACTATTCATCGGTGACTAAAATTACTGGTGGGGGCTGCAACGGGAGTTATAGTTGTCAGGCGAAACTGGCGAAATGGCTATATAACGATGACAAGGATGTGGAAGGGAGTAGGAAGTCTGTCAAGACATGGCAAGTCGCCTTGGGCGTAGGAAAGAACTCAAGCCAAGCAAGAAATATGAAGAACGTTGCTGAGGCGGGGCTTGGTGATCCCTCTGCAGAAGTAAGGTTTGCTGATAATGCTGACGAGCTTGCTGCTGAGTTTAAAGAAATTCTGGATTTGGTGGACAAGGATTCTCGCACACTGTCTTCTCCTGGTGTGGCAGTGAACCAAATGAATCGCTTCCAGTATCTTGACCAGCTTTACTATGCTGTTTTTACCCCTAACAAGAACAGTAACTGGGAAGGGAACCTCAAGCGCTACCGTTTGAAAAATGGTGAGATTGTTGGGGTTTCCGGCGGAAATGCGATCGACCCTGATACGGGCTACTTCAAGAAGGATTCTCGCAGCCTGTGGAGTGATGAGGATGATGGGGTTGATGTGGAGAAAGGCGGTGCGCGCGGAGAGCTCGTTGATCGTGAGCTTTACTATAACGCAGGAACGGTAGCCAAAAAGCTGGACTGGCAAGAAGTAGAGGATGACCCGGAAGATTGGGCGGCATTCTTCGGGCTTGATGCTAACGCCCCGGACGATGAAGTTCTGGATGTTGCCAATAAACTAAAAGTGCAGTGGGGGGATCCCCTGCATAGTGCTCCGCTGCTAATTAACTATGGCGGGAATGAAAATAACAATATGATTTTTGTGTCCACGAATGGCGGCATGTTACATGCCATCAACGCGGATGATGGTTCTGAAAGTTACGCGTTTATGCCTGAAGAGTTTGTTCAGCAGGCGGAGAAGTATACCTCTGAGACGTATCCACTAACGAACGATAATCGGCGCCAGACATATGGCCTGGACGGTAGCTGGGTTGCATGGCGTAAACCCAATGCCACGGACCCGGTAACCGGAAAGCCTGAGCACGTTTATATCTATGGCGGGATGCGCCGAGGCGGGCGAACTTACTATGCACTGGACGTATCCAGCAAGACGTCTCCAAAAGTTAAATGGAAAATCGAGGGTGGGGTGACAAACGGTTTTTCTGACCTTGGGCAAAGCTGGTCCATACCAACGCTGACGCAAATAATGGTGGGGGACAAGAAGGTGCCAGTGCTTGTTTTTGGTGGCGGCTATAGTGCCAACGACAACGACAATCGACAGGGTAAGGCACGCAATTCTGGCGACTCAATGGGTAATGCCATTTATATCGTGAATGCAGAAACGGGCAAATTAATCTGGTCTACAAGTGGCGGTGAAATGAAATGGTCCGTGCCTGGTAGTATTTCTGTGGTTGATAAAAACCTGGATGGTCTGGCTGATTTTCTGTATTTCGGCGATTTGGGGGGGCAGATTTTCCGGGTCGATATCGATCAGAGTGGCGGCAAGAAGATGGCGGTGCACCGGCTGGCTCAATTGGGTGGTGCGGGGGCCAGCGGTAATCGCCGTTTTTACGATGCCCCTGCAGTGGTCTACGTTGTCGAGGACGGGAAGAAAAAGCTTTATGTTGTTGCCGGCTCCGGTTACCGCTCGCATCCGCTGGATGAAAGTGTGGATGATGCGCTCTTTGTCGTAAAAGACGAGACAGCGATGACGACAGCCCAGGCGGCACCGACAGAAGTGGGCCTGGAGGATCTGACAAATGCATCGGCAGAAACCCCTGCGACCACTGATAAGGGGTGGTTCTACCCCATGCAGGTTAATGGAGAAAAGATCTTAGCGTCTCCAACCGTGTATACCACGGTGGATGATGATAAAAATACCATTTCGGTTCTGGCGGCTACCTCTTATTCGCCTACCCGACAGGATCAACAGGAATCGCCATGTGCCGTTACATACGGTTCTGCAGCCCTGTATCGCGTTAACCTTCTCACCGGTTCAGGTGTTGATTATAACAATGATGGAGTGGCCGATGAGCCTCCGCGAACAGAGCTCAAGCAGACCGGGATTCCTCCAGCGCTTACAGACATGCCTGGTGGTAGTGATGGCAGTGGTGGCCCGACCGAAGGGGTCGGCTGTGTCGGCACCGAGTGTCTTGAGCTCAATGATGAAGGGTTTGATCACTTGAGAAAGCGTCGCTGGTACCAGATGGAAAAAGATGAAGCCAACCAGTTTAAGGTGGAGGCGATGCATCCATGAGAGCGCTCAAGATGGGAACTCGCAGTCAAGATGAAAGGGGTTTTACCCTGATCGAGTTGATGGTAGTAGTAGTGGTAGTGGCCATTCTGGCCGCTATCGCTTACCCCAGTTATACCCGCTATGTTCAAGATACTCGGCAGGCCGAAGCTCAAGGGGAGATGATGGCTTTATCGGGAGCCTTGGAGCGTTACCGCGCCAAGAATTTCTCCTATGAAGACGCAAATACTAAATTGTCGGAGTTGTCGCCAGTGCTTGCCAATAGTGACTATTTCTCTACGGCAATTTCAGTGACAGGGACCGGAAGCCAGCAGTATGAAATTACCACGACGCCGAAAACGGGCTTAATGACAGGGACGGAAGTGCTGAAGCTCAATAGTGAGGGACAAACATGCATGAAAGTCTCTGGTTGCACTATTGGCACGGATGATTCCTGGAAAGAGCACTAATTGCAGTCTTCTGGTTTGGCCGTTTCCACTCTGGGGCGGCCAATCCAGTTCATGACAATTCTTCTCGCCGCGACGTTGTTGCATAGATAGAAGCTGCCGTTCTGGAAGTGGCTGTTGCCTCGGTTGTGGAATACGAGTGCATCTCCTTTGAATCGCTTCCAGACCAGGCGAGTTGCTCCGGGAAGTTGATAGTGTTCAATGATTTCCGAAGCGCTCAGTGCCCCATCATCATTTTGATCAAACCCCATCCATACCTTCTGTGTCTTCTCGAACTTGCTGCATCCTGTCTGTCCGTCGCAGAGCATGCGGTTGCCATCAGTGATCGCGCCGGCGCGGGCCTGTCGGATCAGGCTGTGTAATGTCATTGTGGCCGTGCGAACCTGGTAGCGAGGAAGGAGGTCGTTCCAGGAATGTGATACGCAGACAAGAAGGATGCCGGCTACGGAGAGGCCCACTAATAATTCAAGCAGAGTGAACCCTTGCTGCTGTTGGTATCGATAACGGGGCATCGGCGCGGCTCCTGTGACTCTTCTATGGAAGCCTACGGAAGAATACGCCTGGTGGTTATGCTATCGTTGCCATCCTTAGTGTCTTCCGTTCCCTCGTATTGCCATGTCTGATGTACTCGTTGTAGGTGGTGGAATTGTCGGCCTTCTTGGTGCGCTTGAGCTTACACGGCGCGGAAGAGCGGTGACGATTATTGATGCCCCGGCTCAATACCCCCCGGCTTCCTGGGCGGGTGGCGGCATTCTTTCTCCGTTGTATGCCTGGCGTTATTCCGATGCCATGACGCGTCTGTCCGTGGATGCTTTTTCCCGCTATCAACAGATACTGGATGAATGCGATGCTGCGGGCGTTCCGGGCTGCGAGGCGCTGCTGCATAGTGGCGGTCTGTGGGTGGAAACGGGCGGCGATGATGCGGCTCGTGCCCGCCGGTGGGCTGAGCGCTGGCAAATCCCTGTACAGTCAGTGTCTGCCAGTGAGCGGATGCCAGAATCTGCTGCCGGGGCGGGGCTGTTGTTCCCGTCACTGGGCAATATTCGTAACCCTGGTCTGTTGAAAGTGCTGCGTGCGCATTTGCAGCGGGTGGGGGTTCGTTTTCAATCAGCAATGGTCAGCCGGGTGCTGCCCACCAGGGTGGGGGCAGAGGTTCTGGCTGCTGATGGAAGGAAATGGCAAGGCGATACGGTTGTTGTCAGTGCCGGGCATATGGCGGAGCAGCTTTTGTTACCGATGGGGATGGCGATGCCGCTCTTTCCTGCAAAAGGGGAGATGCTTCTGTTTCGTATGAAGCCCGGCCAGGTGCCTGCGGTTATGTTGACGGAGAAAGGGTATTTGATCCCTCGGCAGGATGGTTCCGTGCTGGTAGGGTCAACGCTGAGGAAAGGGGACAATACCAGCTATCCCACGGTTGCCGGGCGTTATCAGTTGGAGCGGTTGGCGGCGTCGTTATGGCCGGCGTTGGCATCCTGCTCGCCGGCTTTTCACTGGGCAGGAGTGCGGCCGGGTTGTGAGCGGGATATTCCGTTCATCGGTCCGGTGCCCGGTACCAACGGTATATTTGCCGCGGTGGGGCATTATCGCAACGGGCTGGTGTCAGCACCGGCCAGTGCAGAACTGCTCGCTCAACTGATAGCCGGTGAGCCGCCCTTTACTGACCCCGAGCCTTATTCGTTATCTTCTGCCTCGCCCTCGTCGCGATCCAGCTCCAGTTTTTTCAATCGGTAACGCAATGAACGGAAGGTCATGCCGAGTTTTTTGGCGGCTGCGGTGCGGTTCCAGTGGGTCGTATCCAGGGCCTTGAGAATTTCCTGCTTTTCGATTTCCTGAAGAAAATCCTCCAGAGGCTGATCACCGGGTCTTACTGATGATGCCGTTGCTGTTGCTTGGGCGTTATGGCGGGGGGCAGCCGCGGTCGAACGGCCTGATGCCAGGCGCAGGTGCTCTGGCAGAATGGTGTTGCCGTCGCACAGGGTTAGCGCCCGCTCCAGCGTATTTTCCAGTTCCCTGACATTGCCGGGAAAGGAGTAATTTTCTATGGCGTTCACCGCGTCAGAGCTGACGCTGGGTGGTGGTATGTCCCAGGCCTGACTGAGCCGGTTGAGAATATGCTGAACCAGTTTGGGAATATCTTCACGTCGGTCGCGCAGCGGCGGCACATGCGCTTCGATAACATTCAGTCGGTAGAAGAGATCCTGTCGAAAGCGCCCCTCTTCCATTTCATCTTCCAGGTTCTTGTGGGTGGCGCAGAGAATGCGCAGGTTGACCTGGAATTCCTTGGCTTCGCCTACCGGGCGCACGGATTTTTCCTGAATGGCGCGCAGTAGCTTGACCTGCATATGCAGTGGCAAGTCGGCCACTTCATCCAGAAACAGGGTGCCGCCGTCGGCTTCGCGGAACAGCCCCTTTCGGTCTTCCACGGCACCAGTGAACGCGCCTTTGCGGTGGCCGAAAAATTCGCTTTCCATCAACTCTGACGGAATGGCGCCGCAGTTGACTGCGACAAACGGTTTTTCCCGGCGTGGGCCGAGAGTATGAATCAACCGCGCAATACGTTCTTTACCACTGCCTGACTCGCCGCTGATATAGATGGGGGCCTGGCTGCGGGCCAGCTTTCGAACCTGGGCTTTCAGCGCCACCATGCTGGGTGCGTCACCAATCAGATTGTCTTCTTCCTCATGGTGTTCTTCGACTTCGCTGATGCCCAGGCCGTCTTCGATCAGCTGCCGTAACCGGTCCAGTGCCACAGGCTTGGCAATGAAATCATAGGCGCCGTATTTCATCGCATCGGTGGCGGTTTCCATGCTGCCGTAGGCGGTGATGACGGCGGTGGGCATGGTTGGGCAGTGTTGTGAGATGAATTGGAGAAGTTCCAGGCCTGTGCCATCGCCCAGATTCATGTCGGTCAGGCAGAGGTCGTAATGCGCGTCTTTGAGCTGCTGCCTGGCGGCAGACAGGGAGTCGGCTGCGGTGGCCTGAAGCTTCATGCGTCCGAGTGTGATGACCAGCAGTTCGCGCAGGTCAGCTTCGTCGTCAACAACCAGTACGTGGGGGGTATCTGCACTCATAGGCGATTCTGTTATTGAAATTGTCGGTGCGGGTGAGCAAAGGTTATCACAAAGCTGGCGCCTTTCGGGGTTTCCTCAAGGTCCAGTGTGGCCTGGTTGGCATGGCACAATTCCCGGCACAGATAAAGGCCCAGCCCGTTGCCGTCTTTGGCGGTGGTGTAAAAGGGTTCGAAGAGATAATTCATGGCCTCTTCACTGATGCCCTGGCCATTATCCTGAACTTTTAGCCAGGGCAGGCCGGTACGGTCGTGGTGGCCGCACCGCAGTGTGACAGTGCAGGGGGTGCCACCATGGCGAAGCGCATTGCCGATCAGGTTGTCCAGAACCTGAATAAGCTGGTTGCGATCAAAACGGACTTCCACGTCGGGCTGACAATGCAGGCTGAAGCTGCCCGTGGCGTCTTTCATTTCCCATTGCGCAGTCACTTCCTGAATCAGTGCCGTCAAGGTGAAACGTTCGGCTTGGCCCTTGGGGCGTCGTGACAGGTCAAGGACGTCATGGATGATGCCGTTAACCCGGGTCACATGGTTGCGGATGATTTGCAGCAGGTGTTGATCTTCCGGGCTGGGTTCGTCGTCCAGCAAAAGGTCCGTGGCATGGTTGATGGCACTGAGCGGGTTGCGGATTTCGTGGGCCAGGGTGGCAGACAACCGGCCTAGCGATGCCAGGTTCATTTGCTGGGCTTCCTGCGCGACTTGTGCAGTATTTTCCAGAAATAATAAGGTCAGGCTTTCGTGACCGGTGTCCAGCTGTGCGAACCGTGGGTTCAGTACGGGGGATTGTTCCGAGACGCGCAGGGTGGGCAAGGGCAGAAGCGGGTTGTCTTGCCAGCGCTGAAAGCGGCTGGTCAGGGAGTCGGGCAAGTGTTTGCCCAGCATGGGGTTGTCAAACAGGTTGTTGGCGGACTGGTTGGACATGAGGACATGGAAGGTGTCGTCGAAAACCAGAATGCCGGTGCGCATGCGTTGCACAATTTGTTGGTTCAGTGCTTCCAGGCGTTCAATGGCGACCTGTTGCTGTTTGGTGATTCTTTCTGTTTGTTCCAGGCGCTGGGCAATCTGTTGGATGATCAGCGATACCATGAAGAACGCGATGCCGAGCAGGCCAGATTCGGTCAGGGCGAACGGGGACGATAATTGTGCATGGATGGAAAAATAGAATTGCTCGAACATGGCGGACAGGGTCGCCAGTGCTGCAATAAGAAAGCCCTGTCGACCGCGCAACAGAATATTGCCGGCGGCAACGGTCACCAGCAAAAGCACCGCCAGGCCACCTTCCAGCCCGCCATTGGAGTGCACGACCAGCGTCAGCATCCCCAGATCACTGATTAACGCCGCCGGTTGTGCCCAGGCAGGGAAAGCCCGCTGGTGCCGGCGGTTGTCCAGGGTGGCAGAGGCCAGTGTCAGGCCCAGGTAAAGAAAAAGTGTGGTTTCGAAAAGGGCCGGAAAATGGGTGCCGAGCAGTGCCTTGTCCGGTCCGTAGTGCAGCAGCAGAAGCACACAGGCAATGGCAATGCGATAGACATTATAAATGCGTGCCGGTGTCCAGCCCTGGCTAGCGGTCATGGTGTTCCAGATATTGACGCTGATGGTCCTGGCTGCAGAAGTGTTGGCCGTTGTGGCTGAAGGCTTCGGGGGTGGGAACGTGGACGCCGCATTGCGCGCATTTGACCATGATCTGCGGGTTGCCGGCGTTATTGTCGGATTCTGCGGGCCGGGCCTGGGCCAGCAATCGTTTTATGACCCGCCAGGCCAGATAGATCAACGCGGCGATAATAATCAGGCGAATCAGGCCCATGGAGCTCCCCTCGGGTTGGTGTTTTTGTCAGCTGCTGTGGTGTTCTGTGTTTTTAGCGCATTCATCGATTGCCGGCTAAAGAGTACAATCAGCGCTCACTTGAGGAAAGGCCGGTTGATCATGCGAATTATTATGGCCCAGCAGAACGCGCTGGTGGGCGATATCGAAGGGAACGCCCAGCGCGTTATTGCCGCTGCAGACGAAGCGCGCCGACTGCTAGGCGCGGACCTTGTATTGTTCCCGGAGCTGATGCTCACCGGTTACCCGCCGGAAGACCTGTTGTTGCGTCCCAGCCTGAACAGCCGGGTCGATGCGGCGCTGGCCGACATTGGTGCGGCGATTTCGGTGCCCGTGGTGCTGGGCTATCCGGCGGTGCGCAACGGGCATCGCCGTAATGCGGCCGGCGTGGTGTTTCCCGGTGAGTCCGGCCCCCGTCATGAGTATTTCAAGCAGCATCTGCCCAATTACCGGGTATTTGATGAAAAGCGCTATTTTCAGCCGGGCACGGATATCTGCACCTTTGATATCGAGGGCTGGACGCTGGGCATCACCATCTGTGAAGACATCTGGCACGATGGCCCGGCAGCCCAATTGCAGCAGGCCGGTGCGGACCTGGTGTTGAATCTGAATGCGTCCCCTTATCGTGCCAACAAAGCGGATGAGCGTTTTGCCCAGGTGCAGGCCCGTAGCCGGGAAACCGGGTTGCCGGTGCTGTATTGCAACTTGGTGGGGGGGCAGGATGAGCTGGTCTTTGATGGCGCTTCCTTTGTCTGTGATAGCCAGGGAAATCGCTGCGTGCAGGCCGCCAGTTTTACCGAAGCGCTGGTGCCGGTGGATCTGCAGTGCCAGGGCGGGCACTGTGAGCCCCGTGGGGAGGAGCTGCCGTTGCCAGGCCCGGAAGAGGGCATGTACCAGGCGCTGGTGTTGGCGACGCGCGATTATGTGAACAAGAATGGTTTCAAGGGCGCGCTATTGGGGCTGTCCGGTGGTATCGACTCTGCCCTGACGCTGGCGGTGGCGGTGGATGCCCTCGGCCCGGAACGGGTAGAGGCGGTGATGATGCCGTTCCAGTACACCTCTGCCATGAGCCTGGAAGATGCCGAGAAGCAAGCGCGTACTTTGCGTGTCCATTATCGTGTGTTGCCCATCGAGGCCGCGTTCAATGGCTTTATGGATATCCTCAGTGAGTCATTTTCCGGCACCGCCCGGGATACCACCGAAGAGAATCTCCAGGCCCGTTGCCGGGGGGTGTTGTTGATGGCGCTTTCCAATAAAAATGGCTCTGTGGTACTGACCACCGGCAACAAGAGCGAAATGGCCGTGGGGTATGCCACCCTGTATGGCGACATGGCCGGGGGCTTCTCGGTGCTCAAGGATGTTTTCAAAACCTCCGTGTTTAACCTGTGCCGTTGGCGTAACCAGCAAGCCGGAGCCGAAATCATTCCGGACCGGGTAATCACCCGTCCGCCGTCAGCCGAGCTGGCCCCGGACCAGGTGGACAGTGATTCGCTGCCCGATTACGACGAGCTGGACGCGATTCTGGAGCGTTACGTGGAGCAGGACATGAGCGCGGAAGCGGTGATCCGTGATGGTTTTGACCGCGAGACGGTCTACCGGGTGGTGAAGCTCACCGACCGCAATGAGTACAAGCGACGCCAGGCGGCCGTCGGCCCCCGCGTCAGTCGCCGCGCCTTCGGCAAGGACCGGCGGTACCCGATTACCAACGGGTGGCGCCCGGGGGATTGATTTAACGCTGGATGCCCGAGGCCGGATGCTTGACGGAAAAACAAAAAAGCCCGCGTAAGCGGGCTTTTTGGCGTCTGGCCTCAGGCGTCCAGCATTCGGCGTCCTACAACAAATCAAACGTCAGCAGGCTCAGCAGCCCTTCATCTTCATCCGGCCACCAGGCCAGATCCACTTGCTTGTCGTCATCCAGAAAGGCGCTGTCTGGCCAGTTCAGGGCCAGCACGGCGCGGCTTTTCTCTGCCTGCTCGGGCAGCTCCAGCCGCTGGTAACCTTTGGTCATAATGGCCAGGCCTTCTTCCACCGCCGGGGTCTGCTGGTAGTGTTTGACCACGTATTGTGCCCGGTTTATGGAGGCAACAATGGCGCCACGGCGAGCGTAGTAACGGGCTACGTGGAGCTCCTGACGGGCCAGCTGGTTGCGGATGTGGACCATGCGAGCGCGGGCGTCGGGGGAGTATTCGCTGTCCGGGAAGCGGGCAACCAGTCGCTCGAAATCGCGGAAAGCGTCTTTCGCAGCATCCATATCCTTGCTGGAGCGATCGGAGGTGACCATGTTGTCAAACAGGCCTTTCTCCATGTTGAAGTTGGCCAGCCCGCGCATGTAGAGGGCATAGTCCATGCGTGGATGCGCGGGGTAGTTGCGCATGAAGCGTTGCGCCGCTACCACGGTGGCCGGGTAGTCCACGGACTTGTACTGGGCGTAGATCAGGTCCAGCGCAGACTGTTCGGCATAGTCCCCATACGGAAAGCGCGCCTCCAGCTCCTTGAGCTGGTCGATGGCCGTCAGGTAGTTTTTCGATTCAATGGACTCGCTGGCCTCCCGATATTGATCGGCCTCGGTGAGTTCCGGGCGATCTTCCGGGTTACCGGCGCAGCCGGCCAGAATCAGTACACACAGTAGTGGCCATAAAAGTCGTGGCATTCTTTCCTCGTTGAACGGGTTACAATTCGCGAATTCGGTATTTAAGCACAGGTTGAGGAACCTTTTATATGGGACATCTTGGCGGCGAAAAAATTCAGCGCACCGAACAGGTGAAGCCGGAGCACGCCGGGCAGCGGGTAGACCAGGTGGCGGCAGAGCTGTTTGACGGCTTTTCCCGGTCTCGCCTGCAGACCTGGATCAAGAATGGCGTGCTGACGGTCAACGGAGCCAAGACCAAGCCCAAAGAGAAGCTGACCGGTAATGAATCGCTGACGCTGGAAGTGGAAATTGAGCCGGAGCTGGATGATCAGCCCCAATCCATTGATCTGGACGTGGTGTACCAGGATGACGATCTGATCGTGATCAACAAGCCCACCGGGCTGGTGGTCCACCCGGCGGCGGGGCACGCAGATGGCACTTTGCTGAACGGTCTGCTGCACCTTGATGAACGGCTCAACAGCTTGCCCCGCGCTGGGATTGTTCACCGGCTGGACCGTGATACCACCGGATTGATGGTGGTGGCCCGCTCTCTGGAGGCCCACCAGAGCCTGGTGGCGCAACTTCAGGACAAGAGCCTGTTCCGGCAGTACGAGGCGATTGCCGTGGGCGTGATGACTGGCGGCGGCAAGGTGGACGCACCCATGGGGCGTCACCCGGTGGACCGCAAGAAGCAGGCAGTGGTGAAAACCGGCGGCAAGAATGCGGTGACTCACTATCGCGTTCTGGATCGCTACCGGGCCCATACCCGCATTCAGGTGCAACTGGAAACCGGCCGCACCCACCAGATCCGCGTTCACATGGCGCATCGTAACTACCCGCTGGTGGGGGATCCGCTCTATGGTGGTCGCCTCAAGCAGCCTGCCGGGGCCACCGAAGCGCTGCGTCAGGCGCTGCACAAGTTCCCCCGCCAGGCACTGCATGCCCGCAAGTTGGGGCTGATTCACCCGGCCACGGGCGAATACCGTGAATTCGAAGCGCCGCTGCCGGCGGATATGACAGGGCTGATTGCCGCACTGGAAAACGATATCAAAGAAGAAGAGTGATAAGAGGTGAAGGGTATGGGGTTGTCTCGGGGAGGCGTGGGATGGCTGGGTGTGACGTTGCTGATGGCCGGCTGCGCCAGCAGCTACCACCCCTGGAATGGGGCCAAGGGGTATCAGGATCAGCCTTTGGGCGATCAGACCTACGCGGTAAGTTATCACGCGGAAAAAGGAACAGACTGGGCGGTGCTGGATGGCTATCTGCAGCGCCGCTGTGAGACGCTACTGGGCCAGCCAGCTGTTTCGGTGACGGATATCACCCACCGAATCCACGGCAATGTGGCCCAGTCAGACATGGCGACCAGTGCGCCAGTGCGAACCGGAGGCGATGCCATGGGTGGAAACTTCAGTTCTCCCGGCCTGTCTCAGCACGGAGTGCTGTTCAAGTTGCGTGTGGCGGAAGGGGTGTGTTCCCCCGACTGACCAAGGAGCCAGCAATGTCACTGCCTGACAAGAGCCAATGGCTATGCCCGGACTGGAATCCACACCCGGCCGTGCGGGTGTGCGTGACGACCCGTGCCGGTGATCATTCCCCCAGGCCCTGGCACGGATTCAATCTGGGGTTGAACTGCGGTGACCAGCCGGCGCGGGTCGAGCAGGCCCGTCATCATGTGGAAAAACTGCTGCAGGCGGATCACCCTGCCGCCTGGTTGTGGCAGGTCCATGGCAAGCGGGTGATACGCGCCGATGCCCAGGATAACGAGGCCGATGGGGTCTGGATTGACCAGCAACGCTGGCCCTGTGTGGTGCTGACCGCCGATTGCCTGCCGGTGTTGCTGGCCCGCACTGATGGAACGGCTGTCGCGGCGGTCCATGCCGGCTGGCGGGGCCTTCAGGCCGGCATTATTGCCGAAGGCGTGGCCAGTATTGCGCCCAACGGTGAGCCCGTGAGTGCCTGGTTGGGTCCGGCCATTTGTGGGCAGTGCTATCAGGTGGGGGATGAGGTCTACCGTGCCTTTACCGAGAATCGGCCTGCGTTCAAGCCTGCTTTCCAGAAAGATGCTACTCCCAACCACTGGCGATTCTCGGTGGCTCACGCCGCCATCATCGAGCTGGCCCAGCTCGGCGTCGACGATGTCCACGGTGGGGATCTCTGCACAGCCTGTGACCTGTCCCGTTTTTATTCCTATCGCAAGGAAGGCGAGACAGGGCGTTTTGCGTCGCTGATTTGGCTGGATGGCGGTGGTCAATAATTAATAATTAATAGTTAATAATGAATAATTAATAACGCGCGACAGGATTTTAGATTGATCTTAAATGCAGGAGGCTGCGCCCAGAGTTTGGGCGCGGCCTCATTGTTTGAGCGTTCCAACAGCGCTGAACGCGCAGCTATTAATTATTCATTATTAACTATTAATTGCTCTTGAGTTTGGCCCAATCGGACCCATTTAACTCTCAGTTGATTGATAACCGGTGATCCCTTCTCTATAGGTAAGAGCGCCTTGCCGTCAGGGAGGCGTTGTGCGGATCACGACCGGATAGGAGAGTAACAATGCGAATGGATAAACTCACCGCCCGCTTGCAGGAAGCCCTGTCAGACGCGCAATCCCTGGCCGTGGGGCAAGGCAACAGCTCCATTGAACCGGTCCATCTGATGCTGGCGTTGATGCAGCAGCAGGGTGGCGCTGCCCGGCCCTTGCTGGAAAAAGCCGGTGCCAACAGCGCCGATGTGATCACCGCCCTGAATATGGCCGTGGACAAGCTGCCCACCGTGAATAACTTCAATGGCGACGTGCAGATGGGCCAGGCCACCGGCCGCCTGCTGAACCTTGCCGATCGTGAGGCCCAGCAGCGCGGTGACCAGTACCTGTCTACAGAAGTGGTGTTGCTGGCGGCCTGTGACGATAACGGCGAGCTGGGCAAGCTGTTCAAGAACGCCGGTGTGACCCGCAAGGTGCTGGCGGAAAAAATTGCTGAAGTGCGCGGGGGTGAAGCGGTGAATGATCCCAATGCGGAAGACAAGCGCGAGGCGCTGGACAAGTACACCGTCAACCTGACCGAGCGGGCCGAGTCCGGCAAGCTGGACCCGGTGATTGGCCGTGACGATGAAATCCGCCGCACCATCCAGGTGTTGCAGCGTCGCACCAAAAACAACCCGGTTCTGATTGGTGAGCCCGGCGTGGGCAAGACCGCCATCGTGGAAGGTCTCGCCCAACGTATCGTGAACGGTGAAGTGCCAGAAGGTCTGAAAGACAAACAGGTGCTGTCTCTGGATATGGCCGCGCTGATCGCCGGAGCCAAGTACCGGGGTGAATTCGAAGAACGCCTGAAAGCGGTGCTCAATGAGTTGGGCAAGCAGGAAGGGCGCATCATTCTGTTCATCGATGAACTGCATACCATGGTAGGCGCAGGCAAGGGCGAAGGGTCCATGGATGCGGGCAATATGCTCAAGCCGGCGCTGGCCCGGGGCGAATTGCACTGCGTGGGCGCTACCACCCTGGACGAGTACCGCCAGTACATCGAGAAGGATGCGGCGCTGGAGCGTCGTTTTCAGAAGGTGTTGGTGGATGAGCCCACGGTGGAGGACACCATCGCGATTCTGCGTGGCCTGAAAGAGCGTTATGAAGTGCACCACGGTGTCGATATCACCGATGGCGCCATTATCGCCGCCGCGCGCTTGAGCCATCGCTACATCACCGACCGGCAGCTGCCGGACAAGGCCATCGACCTGATCGACGAGGCGGGCAGCCGTATCCGTATGGAAATTGATTCCATGCCGGAAGAAATGGACCGTCTGGACCGCCGCCTGATCCAGCTAAAGATGGAACGCGAAGCGCTGCGCAAGGAAGAAGATGATGCCAGCCGCAAGCGTCTGGAGAAGCTGGAAGAAGAGATCGACGAACTGGAAAAACAGTATGCCGATTTGGAAGAAATCTGGCAGGCGGAAAAAGCTGCCCTGCAGGGCGCTGCGGAATACAAGGCAGAGCTGGAGCAGGCGCGGGTGGAAATGGAGCAGGCGCGTCGCGCCGGCGACCTGAGTCGCATGTCCGAGCTGCAGTACGGGCAGATTCCGGAGCTGGAAAAGAAAGTGCAGGATGCCCAGGACCGCGAAGAGCAGGCCCAGGCGGAAACCCAGCTGCTGCGCAACAAGGTCACCGACGAGGAAATCGCCGAGGTAGTGGCCAAGTGGACCGGTATTCCCGTGTCGAAAATGCTGGAAGGCGAGAAAGACAAACTGCTGCGTATGGAAGAGGCCCTGCACGACCGGGTCGTCGGGCAGGACGAAGCCGTGGAAGCGGTGGCCAACGCGGTGCGCCGCTCACGGGCCGGCTTGTCGGACCCGAACCGGCCCAACGGTAGTTTCCTGTTCCTTGGCCCCACCGGGGTGGGCAAGACGGAACTGTGCAAGGCGCTGGCCAACTTCCTGTTCGACACCGAAGAAGCCATGGTGCGTATCGACATGTCCGAGTTTATGGAGAAGCACTCCGTGGCACGGCTGGTGGGTGCCCCTCCGGGCTATGTGGGATATGAGGAAGGCGGCTACCTCACTGAACTGGTGCGCCGTAAGCCCTACTCGGTGGTCTTGCTCGATGAAGTGGAAAAGGCGCACCCGGATGTGTTCAACATTCTGTTGCAGGTGCTGGATGATGGGCGCCTGACCGATGGCCAGGGCCGCACCGTGGACTTCCGCAATACCGTGGTAGTGATGACGTCGAACCTGGGGTCGGACCTGATCCAGAAACTGGCGGGGGCTGATGCGCAATCCGGTAGTGATTATGAGGCCATGAAGTCTGCGGTGATGGAGGTGGTGGGTAGCCACTTCCGGCCGGAGTTTATCAACCGGGTGGATGAAACCGTGGTGTTCCATCCGTTGGCGAAGGATCAGCTCAAGGGCATCGCGTCGATTCAGCTGGGCTTTTTGCAAAAAAGACTGGCGGAGCGGGACATTGGTCTGGCACTCAGCAACGAGGCGCTGGACAAGTTGGTGGATGCCGGTTTCGATCCTGTCTACGGGGCGCGGCCGCTCAAGCGAGCCATTCAGCAGCAGCTGGAGAACCCGTTGGCCCAATCGCTATTGAGGGGCGAGTACCTTCAGGGTGATACCATCCATGTAGGGGTGGAGGATGAGCGCTTTACCTTTAACCGTTAATCGTCCCTTTGGACTTGGCTAAAGAAAAGCCGCCGGTGTCATGCCGGCGGCTTTTTTGTGGCAGTGCCTGTTTGCCCGGGATTAGCGTGCTTCGCACTTCTCCAGTGCGCTACGGGTGTCGGCGAGCATCTTGTCCCTGACGTCCTGGTCGATCACTTCCAGCTCGCCTGTTTCCGGGTTCTTGCGCCGTACGGTGGGCTTGTTGGTCAGCGTTTCCAGATTCTTGCGGTGCTGTTCGCAACGCTCTTGGGCCACGGCTTCCGGTTCCGTTTCCAGTCGTTTTTCTTCTCTGGCCTGAGTGGCCGCAGCCTCCTTGGCTTTTTGTGCTGCTTCCCTTTTGGCCTCAAGGGCTTCGATGGCCTCGCTCTGATCCGAGCTGGCATTGGCGCGGGTGTTTACTTCGGTCGCGTTCGCCCCCTGTGGAGGCTGGGCGTCGTAATGGGTAACGCCTTTGTCGTCCACCCACTTATAGAACTTGGCCGCCGGGCTCAGGCTGGAAATGGCGAGCAGGGCGGCCCCAAGGATCAGGCTGAATTTTGTCATGGTGTCAGTCTTCTTATGATTTCGGGTGATTCATCAGACTTTAGCATGACGTGAGAAAGGGATTTTCTGCAACCTAAAGTCGACCAAGGGCTTTGATTGGCCGCACATTTCTGCCAAAATTATGGCTTTCCGGAGATCGGGACCCGCATTCGCTTACCGGCGTGTGTGAGGCCGGGACCCGGGGCACCGTTACCGCGATGTCCTGCCAGCAGTATCACTGCACTCTCGTCCCGCTGTGGGAGCCTCCGGAGGTTTCTCATTCCTGGCAGGCTGTTAAAAAGCCGCTTGTGAACTCAGTCTTTCAGACTGGCCTGCAATCTAGGCGCAATTTTGAAGGTGTGTGTCGACCCATCGAGAAATTGCAACAACGAGTGCGGGCCAGCCTGAAAGACCCGAAGGGCGAGTCCTGAAGCGCCCATCAGCTGCGCTATGTCGCTAGGAAAGGGGGCCACCCTGTCCGTCGCGACATAGCACATCAGCTGCACGCTTCAGGACACGCTGAGTACGCAAGGGGCTTTTTGACAGCCTGCTAAAGCGGGAGTACTCCCTTTCAGGTTTGCAGTTCCTCCGTGTCGCCCTTCCCAGCCTGCGTTCGTGTCGGCCACCTCCGACAGGACCCCTGAGCACCCAAATACGGTGCTTTCCGCAGGCAGCAGAACACCGTCCCGCTGCGTGGCAGTGGGTTGTATGCATTCAAATTTGAGGTAGCAACCGTGGAAATGTTATCCGGCGCGGAAATGGTGGTCCGTGCGCTGCAAGACGAGGGAGTGGAGTACATCTTCGGGTATCCCGGAGGGTCCGTACTGCACATTTACGATGCATTGTTCCAGCAGGACTCTGTCAGCCACATTCTGGTCCGTCACGAGCAGGCGGCTACCCATGCGGCGGACGGCTATGCCCGTGCCACCGGCAAGCCGGGTGTGGTCATGGTGACCTCCGGGCCGGGCGCTACTAACGCCATTACCGGCCTGGCCACCGCTTTTATGGACTCGATTCCCATGGTGGTGTTGTCCGGTCAGGTACGCTCTGACTGGATTGGCGATGACGCCTTCCAGGAAACCGACATGATTGGTGTGTCCCGTCCGGTGGTGAAGCACAGCTTCATGGTCCGTGACGCGAAAGACATCCCGGAGATCATGAAGAAGGCTTTCTATATTGCCACCACCGGCCGTCCCGGCCCGGTGCTGGTGGATATTCCCAAGGATCAGACAGCGCCGAACGTCAAGAATCCTTACGAGTATCCCAAGAAAGTGAAGATGCGCTCCTACGCGCCGGTCAGCCGTGGCCATTCCGGCCAGATCCGCAAGGCGCTGGACGAGCTGATGAAAGCCAAGCGCCCGGTGATTTACGCCGGTGGCGGCGTGGTGCAGGGCGAGGGCAGCGAGCTGCTGACCCAGTTGGCTCACCGTCTCAATTTTCCGGTGACCAATACCCTGATGGGGCTGGGGGGCTTCCCCGGCACCGATCGCCAGAACGTAGGCATGTTGGGCATGCACGGCACCTACGAAGCCAACATGACCATGCACAGCTCCGATGTGATTCTGGCGGTGGGCGCCCGTCTGGACGACCGGGTGACCAACAACGTCAAGAAGTTCTGTCCGGGCGCCAAGATCATCCATATCGATATCGACCCGGCGACCATCTCCAAGAACATCATGGCGCACATTCCCATTGTGGGCCCGGTTCAGCAGGTGCTGGAAGAGATGCTGGCGGCGCTGGACGAGCACGGCGGCGAGCCGGACCGCAAGGCGTTGGAGCGCTGGTGGGAAGAAATCGACGGCTGGCGCAAAGTGCATGGCATGCGGTATGAGACCAACGAAGACGGTCCCATGAAGCCCCAGCAGGTGGTACAGGCGTTGTACAAGGCCACCAAGGGTGATGCCTATGTGACCTCCGACGTGGGTCAGCACCAGATGTTTGCGGCTCAGTATTACCAGTACGACAAGCCGCGTCGCTGGATCAACTCCGGTGGCCTCGGGACCATGGGCTTCGGCCTGCCGGCGGCCATGGGCGTGCAGTTTGCGTTCCCGGAAGCAACGGTTGCCTGTGTGACCGGTGAAGGCTCCATCCAGATGAATATCCAGGAGCTGTCAACCTGCCTGCAGTATGGCTTGCCGGTGAAGGTCATCAACATCAATAACCAGGCGCTGGGCATGGTGCGCCAGTGGCAGGACATGCAGTACGGTGGCCGCCATAGCCAGTCCTACATGGAGTCCCTGCCGGACTTCGTCAAGCTGGCTGAGTCCTATGGCCATGTGGGCATGAAGATCACCAAGATCGAGGATCTGGACGGGGCCATGGAGGAAGCCTTTGCCCTGAAAGATCGCCTGGTATTCATGGATATTTATGTTGACCCCACCGAGCACGTGTACCCGATGCAGATTGCAGACGGTTCCATGCGTGATATGTGGCTGAGCAAGACGGAGCGGACCTGATGCGTCGAATTATTTCTATCCTGATGGAAAATGAGCCGGGCGCACTGAGCCGGGTAATCGGTCTGTTCTCCCAGCGGGGTTACAACATCGAAACCTTGTCGGTGGCGCCCACCGAAGACAGCACCTTGTCTCGCCTGACGCTGACCACCTTCGGTAATGATCTGAAAATCGAGCAGATCACCAAGCACCTGAACAAGCTGATCGAAGTGGTGAAGCTGGTGGATCTCACCGAAGGGCCGCACATCGAGCGCGAGCTGATGCTGATCAAGGTGAAGGCCACCGGCGCTCAGCGCGCTGAGGTGAAGCGGTCCGTGGATATTTTCCGTGGCCAGATCGTGGATGTGACCAGCACGGTCTATACCATTCAGCTCACCGGTGCATCGGACAAGCTGGACGCCTTTATCGGCGCCATTGGGGAAACCCAGGTGCTGGAAGTGGTCCGTTCCGGCGTGTCCGGCATTGCCCGCGGTGAAAAGGTATTGAGCTTGTAGAAAGCCCGACGCCTGACGCTGTATGCCAGATGAAAAAGCCGCTCTTCGGAGCGGCTTTTTTTGGTTTTAAGCGTCAGGCATCGGGCCTTTCGGCGTCAGGCGTCACTAACCTGCGACCAGAAGGCATTGATGAGCGGTTCTTCCTGGCGTCGCTCCTGGGTAAACAGGCCTACCTCGTAAGGTGCCAGGGCGGGTTGTACATCCAGTTGCCGGGTGCGCCCGGCCAACGGGCTGTTATCCAGCACAATCTTGGGAACCACGCCCACCCCGAAGCCCAGGCTCACCATGCTCACTATTGCCTCGTTGCCACTGACCTGGGCATAGATGTGTGGTTTGACGCCAAGCTGACGAAACCAGCGATCTACCCGGTCCCGCGCCAGTCCTTCCTCGGAGAGGATCATGGGGATGTCTTCCCAGGCTGACTTATTCGCCGCGCCGTTGAGGCGCTCGGCCTGCTGGGTTTGCCCGGCCTGGGCGATGAACAACAGTGGTGACCGGGCGATAGGGCGAAAGGCGATGCCTGCGGGCAGGTGGTCGGGGCGCGCGCCAATGGCGATATCCTCTTCGCCCTGCTGGATGCGCTGCACGGCCTGCGCCGGGTCGCCGGTATGCAGCTTCAGTTCGATACGCGGGTATTGGTGTCGAAAGCTGCTGAGCAGATCGTAGAGAAAGCTGTAGCTGGCGGTAACGGAGCAATACAGGCTCAATTCACCCTGCAGAATGCGGCGGTCCTCTTGCAGGGCATGACGAAGCCCGTCCCAGCGCATCAAGGTGTCACGGGCGTATTCCTGAAAGCGTTGACCTTCCCGGGTCAGGGTGACGCTGCGGTTGTCCCGGTAGAACAACGGCACGCCCAGCTCGTCCTCCAGCTGCTGAATGGTGCGGCTGAGCGTGGAGGGGCTGACGTGGCACATGGAGCTGGTGCGTCCGAAGTGCAGGGTGTCGGCCAAGGTCAGGAACAGGCGCAGGGGTTTGGTGTCCATGGGGTATCCGGTTGGTGCTGTGGCTCCATTGTTGCAGAAAAAGGAATGCAATGTTTCAAATATATCATTTTACGCAACAAGGCGGATGCCCTAGAGTACTGGCCCATCAGGCGGGCGCGTATTGCGTGCCGCGCCGTTACCCTTTTCTCCTAACTTGAAAGAGCCAGAGCTATGAGCATGCAAGTGTATTACGACAAGGATTGTGACCTTTCCATCATCCAGGGCAAGAAAGTGGCCATTCTGGGTTACGGCTCCCAGGGCCACGCCCATGCCTGCAACCTGAAGGATTCCGGTGTGGATGTGGTCGTTGGTCTGCGCACTGGCTCCACGTCCATCGCCAAAGCCGAAGCCCATGGCCTCAGCGTTACTGACGTACCGTCTGCTGTTGCTGCCGCGGACGTGGTAATGGTGCTGACGCCTGACGAGTTCCAGGCACAGCTGTACAAGTCCGACATCGAGCCGAACCTGAAAGAAGGTGCAACTCTGGCCTTCGCCCACGGTTTTGCCATCCATTACAACCAGATTGTGCCGCGCGCCGATCTAGACGTGATCATGATCGCCCCGAAAGCGCCGGGCCATACCGTACGTACCGAGTTCGCCAAAGGTGGCGGTATTCCTGACCTGATCGCGATCTTCCAGGATGCGTCCGGTAGCGCCAAAGAGCTGGCTCTGTCCTACGCCTGTGGCGTGGGCGGCGGCCGCACCGGCATCATCGAAACCACCTTCAAGGACGAGACTGAAACCGACCTGTTCGGTGAGCAGGCAGTCCTGTGTGGTGGTGCGGTTGAGCTGGTGAAAGCGGGCTTCGAAACCCTGACCGAAGCGGGCTATGCCCCGGAAATGGCCTACTTCGAGTGTCTGCATGAGCTGAAGCTGATTGTTGATCTGATGTACGAAGGCGGTATCGCCAACATGAACTACTCCATCTCCAACAATGCGGAGTACGGTGAGTACGTGACCGGGCCGGAAGTGATCAACGACGAGTCCCGTGCGGCCATGCGCAATGCACTCAAGCGCATCCAGAGCGGTGAATACGCGAAAATGTTCATCGCGGAAGGGGCGCACAACTACCCGTCCATGACCGCCGCGCGCCGCAACAATGCAGCGCACCCCATCGAGCAGGTGGGCGAGAAGCTGCGTGGCATGATGCCGTGGATCCAGGCGAACCAGATCGTAGACAAGAGCAAGAACTAAGCGCTTGTCCTGATCTTCAAAAAACGCGGCTTCGGCCGCGTTTTTTGTTTGAGGGCACTGCGTTACACTAGCGCCATCATTAATGGGTGGATAACCATGCAGGATAACGACAAGACAACAGCGACGGATACGCCGGAAACCTTTGAGGTTGTGGAAGCAGAGCATCGCACAGGCGCTCGCCACAAGGGGGTGTATCTGCTGCCGAACCTGTTTACCACGGCGGCTCTGTTCGCCGGGTTCTACGCCATCGTGGCGGCCATGAACGGGCATTTTGAGAATGCCGCTCTGGGGATCATCATTGCTGGCGTCCTGGACGGGATGGACGGCGGCGTGGCGCGCATGACCAATACCCAGAGCAAATTCGGGGCGGAGTACGACTCCCTCTCCGATTGTGTGGCCTTCGGCGTAGCACCGGGGCTGGTGGCATATGCCTGGGCGCTATCCGGGCTTGGCAAGTTTGGCTGGGTGGCGGCGTTCATTTATGTGGCCTGTGCTGCCTTGCGGCTGGCGCGGTTCAACGTGCAGGCGGAAACCACCGACAAACGCTTCTTCATCGGTTTGCCTAGCCCCACCGGCGCGGGGCTGGTAGCGACCCTGGTGTGGCTTGGGGCCAGCCGTGGCATCGAAGGTGCGGATATCTCCTGGCTGGTGGCCGTGGTGGTCGCGGGGGCGGGCCTGCTGATGGTGTCGTCGGTGAAATACCACTCATTCAAGGAATTTCACATTGGTCGCGTGCCCTTCAAGATGCTGCTGGGGGTCATTATTGCCTTTGCCATCGTTTTTCTGGATCCGCCGTTGGTATTGCTGAGCGTGGCGGTGATCTATGTGGCGGTGGGTTTGCTGATGAGTTTGTGGCAACTGCGCAAGCATTAACCGCTTTTGTTGCACATAAAGGGCGCCCGCAGGGCGCCTTTTTTGTATGGGGAGGATGGCTGCGGCGACAGGAGTGATGAAAAAACCGGCAGCTGGCGCAAAAAAAGCGGTGGGTTATGGTATTTTCCTCTCCCGGCTGCGTATTTCCTGGAGCGGGAGGTTGCTGGTTCGGGATTTAAATCGCATAAGAAACGAGCGTTTTAGGCCGTTTTTGATGGTTTTTCATCCGTCCCGGCTAAAAGGTGACCGTTTGATAAAAAAGTGATGAAAAAAGTGTTGACGGTCCCCCGTAAATCTCTAGAATGCGCCCCCACAGAGACGGCGGACACGGCAACACGCCAAGGACGCAGTCAGGAAGCCAAGGCTTCCAAGCTCTTTAACAATCAGGCAAGCAAACGTGTGGGACCTGTTCGGGATGGAATCTTTAATAGATTTCAGTTCTGAACGAGTCAACAAAGTTTTTGTTAATTCAGATGACGAACTGAGCATGTATTAAGTGCGTAGGCACTTTAAACGCTTTTCTTAACTGAAGAGTTTGATCATGGCTCAGATTGAACGCTGGCGGCAGGCCTAACACATGCAAGTCGAGCGGAAACGATCCTAGCTTGCTAGGAGGCGTCGAGCGGCGGACGGGTGAGTAACACGTGAGAATCTGCCCATTAGTGGGGGATAACCTGGGGAAACCCAGGCTAATACCGCATAATCCCTACGGGGGAAAGCAGGGGACCTTCGGGCCTTGTGCTGATGGATGAGCTCGCGTCGGATTA
>NZ_DS989915.1:3096524-3220733 GCF_000155615.1 Alcanivorax sp. DG881
CTGGAAGTGACTGTTTTGGGTTATATAGTCAAGTGAATAAGCGTACACGGTGGATGCCTTGGCAGCCAGAGGCGATGAAGGACGTAGTAGCCTGCGATAAGCTTCGGGGAGTCGGCAAACAGACTTTGATCCGGAGATTTCCGAATGGGGAAACCCACCTGTCATAAGGCAGGTATCACATACTGAATACATAGGTATGTGAGGCGAACGCGGGGAACTGAAACATCTAAGTACCCGTAGGAACAGAAATCAATTGAGATTCCGTCAGTAGCGGCGAGCGAACGCGGATTAGCCCTTAAGCTTGTGAATGATTAGGAGAACGGTCTGGGAAGGCCGGCCATAGTGGGTGATAGCCCCGTATCCGAAAATCTGATCAAGTGAAATCGAGTAGGTCGGAGCACGTGAAACTTTGACTGAATGTGGGGGGACCATCCTCCAAGGCTAAATACTCCTGGCTGACCGATAGTGAACCAGTACCGTGAGGGAAAGGCGAAAAGAACCCCGGAGAGGGGAGTGAAATAGAACCTGAAACCGTGTACGTACAAGCAGTCGGAGCCCTCTTGTGGGGTGACGGCGTACCTTTTGTATAATGGGTCAGCGACTTAATTTCAGTAGCGAGGTTAACCGTTTAGGGGAGCCGTAGGGAAACCGAGTCTTAATAGGGCGTATAGTTGCTGGGATTAGACCCGAAACCGGGCGATCTATCCATGGGCAGGTTGAAGATGCGGTAACACGCATTGGAGGACCGAACCGACTACCGTTGAAAAGTTAGCGGATGACCTGTGGATCGGAGTGAAAGGCTAATCAAGCTCGGAGATAGCTGGTTCTCCCCGAAAGCTATTTAGGTAGCGCCTCGGACGAATACCACTGGGGGTAGAGCACTGTTTCGGCTAGGGGGTCATCCCGACTTACCAAACCGATGCAAACTCCGAATACCAGTGAGTACTATCCGGGAGACACACGGCGGGTGCTAACGTCCGTCGTGAAGAGGGAAACAACCCAGACCGCCAGCTAAGGTCCCCAAATTCCAGTTAAGTGGGAAACGATGTGGGAAGGCTCAGACAGCTAGGAGGTTGGCTTAGAAGCAGCCACCCTTTAAAGAAAGCGTAATAGCTCACTAGTCGAGTCGGCCTGCGCGGAAGATGTAACGGGGCTCAAACTGGATACCGAAGCTGCGGCTGCATACTATGTATGCGGGGTAGGGGAGCGTTGTGTAAGTCTGTGAAGGTGTGTTGAGAAGCATGCTGGAGATATCACAAGTGCGAATGCTGACGTGAGTAACGATAATGGGAGTGAAAAACTCCCACGCCGAAAGACCAAGGTTTCCTGCGCAACGCTAATCGGCGCAGGGTGAGTCGGCCCCTAAGGCGAGGCAGAAATGCGTAGCTGATGGGAAACAGGTTAATATTCCTGTACTTCTTATAACTGCGATGGAGAGACGGAGAAGGCTATGCCTACCGGGCGTTGGTTGTCCCGGGGAAAGGCTGTAGGCTGAGGTGTTAGGCAAATCCGGCACCTTAAGGCTGAGAGTCGAGACCACTGGTCCTTTGTGACCGGGAAGTGGTTGATGCCATGCTTCCAGGAAAATCTTCTAAGCTTCAGGTTATAAGGAACCGTACCCCAAACCGACACAGGTGGTTGGGATGAGTATTCTAAGGCGCTTGAGAGAACTCGGGTGAAGGAACTAGGCAAAGTGGTACCGTAACTTCGGGAGAAGGTACGCCGCTGACGGTGATGAGACTTGCTCTCTGAGCTATCGGCGGTCGCAGTGAAAAGGCCCCTGCAACTGTTTATTAAAAACACAGCACTCTGCAAACGCGTAAGCGGACGTATAGGGTGTGACGCCTGCCCGGTGCCGGAAGGTTAATTGATGGGGTTAGCTTCGGCGAAGCTCTTGATCGAAGCCCCGGTAAACGGCGGCCGTAACTATAACGGTCCTAAGGTAGCGAAATTCCTTGTCGGGTAAGTTCCGACCTGCACGAATGGCGTAATGATGGGGGCGCTGTCTCCACCCGAGACTCAGTGAAATCGAAATCGCAGTGAAGATGCTGTGTACCCGCGGCTAGACGGAAAGACCCCGTGAACCTTTACTATAGCTTCACAGTGGACTTTGAACCTGTTTGTGTAGGATAGCTGGGAGACTTTGAAGCAGTGACGCTAGTCATTGTGGAGTCGTCCTTGAAATACCAGCCTGGCATGTTTGAGGTTCTAACCTGGGTCCCTTATCGGGATCGGGGACATTGTGTGGTGGGTAGTTTGACTGGGGCGGTCTCCTCCCAAAGAGTAACGGAGGAGCACAAAGGTACCCTCAGCACGGTCGGACATCGTGCAACGAGCGTAAAGGTAGAAGGGTGCTTGACTGCGAGACTTACAAGTCGAGCAGGTGCGAAAGCAGGTCTTAGTGATCCGGTGGTTCTGTATGGAAGGGCCATCGCTCAACGGATAAAAGGTACTCCGGGGATAACAGGCTGATACCGCCCAAGAGTTCATATCGACGGCGGTGTTTGGCACCTCGATGTCGGCTCATCTCATCCTGGGGCTGAAGCCGGTCCCAAGGGTATGGCTGTTCGCCATTTAAAGAGGTACGCGAGCTGGGTTTAGAACGTCGTGAGACAGTTCGGTCCCTATCTGCCGTGGGCGTTGGAGATTTGAGAGGAGCTGCTCCTAGTACGAGAGGACCGGAGTGGACGAACCTCTGGTGTTCCGGTTGTCACGCCAGTGGCATTGCCGGGTAGCTACGTTCGGACGGGATAACCGCTGAAAGCATCTAAGCGGGAAGCCTCCCTCAAGATGAGATCTCCCTGGGAACTTGATTCCCCTGAAGGGCCGTTGAAGACCACAACGTTGATAGGCTGGGTGTGGAAGCGTTGTAAGGCGTGAAGCTAACCAGTACTAATTGCCCGTGAGGCTTGACTATATAACACCAAAGCAGTTACTCGGCACATCAAGCCAGGTAACGCAAAGATACGGTGTGAGAGATACTAACCTTGCAGTTGAATAGCAAACTTCTCGTTACCCAATTTGGCTTTGCCGGTGAGCAAGCAGTTCTACTTCGGTAGAGAACACCGGTAAGGCAACCTATTTGGTCATCCTGATTATTCAGGGCAACCAAACCAGTTTGCCTGACGACCATAGAATGTTGGAACCACCTGATCCCATGCCGAACTCAGAAGTGAAACGACATATCGCCGATGGTAGTGTGGGGCTTCCCCATGTGAGAGTAGGTCATCGTCAGGCTCTTAAATACAAAAAAGGCCCCCTAGCGTTATGCTAGGGGGCTTTTTTTGTATTTAGGATACGGTGAATTATTCTCCCTACCTCGCGGCGAAGCCGCCATGTGACAAGCGATGCTCCGCAGGAGCCAGCTTGGTGCGCCGCAGGCGTCCCGAAGGGATGACGAGCATGCTCGTCACGCACTGTCGGTCATCGTCAGGCTCTTAAACAAACAGAAAACCCTCGTCGCGAAAGCGCCGGGGGTTTTTTGTGTTCAGGCTGGGCAGAAGCGCGCTTCTTGTCACAGCCTAGCTCTGCCAGGCCCCCGCCCCCCTCCCTGTAATACCCTTGCCAAAAAGACACGCCACACTGCAGCGATATCCACGTTGCGGAGTTTTTGCCATGCTGTTCTATACCGTCGTTGCGGTCCTTCTTGCTGTTTTATTTATTTACCGGTATCGCAAGCTGATGTATCACTTTCGTGTGGTCAAACCCGGCAAGCTTTACCGTAGTGGGACTCTGGGGCCGGTAGGCTTGCGTATCATGCATCGGGTATTGGGGATCAACACGATTGTCAATTTGCGCCTGGAGTCGGAGTACAGCAAGAAGGGATGGTATGTACGGCAGCTCGCTTATTGTCGCCGCCATGGATTAAAGCTGGTCAATATCCCCATGGCCCAGGACACACCGCCAACGGAAGCGCAGATCCTGCAGTTTATGGATGAGATTGATCGCGGTGGAAGCCGCTGTCTGGTGCACTGCGAGATGGGCGTCATTCGAACCGGAATGATGGTGGTGGCAGTGGCAACACGTCGTTACGGCGTCAAGGATCTGGGGGTGTGGGAGCATTTCCCCCTGTACGGCCACAAGCTGGATCAACGTCGGCAGAAAGTTCGCGAGTTTGTCCAGCGTTGCGGCGGGCAGCAGGCATCAGCCTAACAGCGGGCTGTTTTCTGGCAGGTACAAGCGAAGTGCATTTGGAATGGAGCGGATGTGAAAGGTGGTATTTTGAATGGGCTCGCCGTCCAGGTTCAGGTTCATTGGCGTTGGTGTTTCAATGTGCATTTCACTGAGCCGGGTACGTATGAATAATCCTTCCTGGTTGGGGTCCTGACGGGCTTCGCTGTCGAACAGCTCTTTCACGCCGGCGAGCAAGTCCATGTCTGCGGGAAGGATCGCCACATCGAACAGGCCATTATTGACCAGGGCGTCAGGGCATAGACGCTGTCCACCACCTGCCTGGCGACCATTGCCCAGACCCAGGGCGAGAAATTCGCCCTCCCATTCAAAGTCTTCGCCCTTGAAGTGCCCTTTGGCGGATTCGATTTCCGAGAATCGACTCAGGCCGGTGAGCAGGTAGGCTGCCCCGCCAAGCATCTTCTTCAGGTCTTCCGATGTCTGGGTTGTGACTTCCGTACCGAAACCGCCGGTGGCCATATTGAGGAAATAATGGTCATTAACCTGTATGACATCGCAGGGGTGAGGGTCGTTTTCGAGCAAGCGAAGGTTGTCTGACGGCTCCGGTGAAATGTCCGCAGCAGTGGCAAAATCGTTAGCCGTGCCAAGTGGGAGGATCGCCAGCTCCAGATCTTGCTGGCCGCTTTCCATCAAGGCCTGGGTGATGTCGCGTACTGATCCGTCACCACCGCCGGCAATGAGCGTTGTAAAGCCGTTATTCAGGGCTTCCTGGACATAACGCTCGGCATCGCCGCCTTCCCAGGTGACTCGAACAGCCAGCTCGTGGCCCTGATCACGCCAGTTCATGACTGCGTCGCGAACGGCCTGATTCGCGGCCTGTTTACCGTGGAGAATCAGGAAGGCTTTCTTGCTCATGGTGTAAACCCTGTCGTTGGCGAATGCCATAGAGTAAAGCACTGAGCGTGACTGGCGCATGATTTAGGGGGCAAGTTAACAATCCTTGATAATCGCGTAGTGATAATGATTGCTATTAGCTATTGCTGGGATATGGGAATAGCATTTCTCTATAGGGATAGGGTTGGCGATGATAGTCGAAAAGGAGGGCATCTCATGGCCAAGACAATCAGTTTCGGAGTAATGCATATTTCAGTGGCGTTTCTGGTCGTCTGGGCGATGACCGGCGACTGGCGTATCGGTGGTTTGACGGCGCTGGTGGAACCTTGTGTGAATACGGTGGCTTACCATTTCCACGAAAAGGTCTGGAAGCGTCGCCGAGACCCTGAAGCGGTGAGCGGAACGGTCATGGCTTAGGATAAACTCGGTGTTTACTCTGTGATGACCGTTGGTTAAGCTACCGCAAAGTATACATTGTAAGGGGTATTTGTCAGGTGCAGACAGGAAGCAGTGACATTGATGCGATTCGCCAGGTGGTGAATCAGGTGTTGGAAGTGCATGCCCGCGAAGAAGGGGGGCAACGCTCCCAGGCGCGGGCGGAGATCCTGATCCATTCCATGCAGGTTTTTGCCCAGCGCGGGTTGCAGCGTACGACAGTTCAACACCTGCTGGATGCTTCTGACGTGTCGCGCCGAACTTTCTACAAGTACTTCCGCAACAAGATGGATGTGCTGGAAAGCATTTACCGTATTTTTGTGGATAACATGCTGCTGCACTTCCACAAAGAGGTGAAGCAGGCATCGTCTGCCAATGACATCATCCGCAACACCACCAAGGTGTATTTCGATTATCACGTGAGCATGGGGCCGGTGATCAAGCTGATGATGGAAGAGGCCCGTTCTTCTGATTCGGCCCTTGCGCCACACCGTACTCGTGCCCAGACGCTGGCGTCGGAAGTGCTTGCGGTACAGATTAACCGGTTTACCGGCAAGAACTACGAGCCGCTGGTTTTCCTGACTATGCTTTGGATGCTGGAAAATTACTCGCTGTATATTTTCGAGGACGGTGGTTTTTCCCAGGAACGCCTCGACCAGTGCTTGCGGGTAGCGGTGGGGGTGGCTGAATCTCTGGTGCTGGGTGAAGTCACGCCGGGCATGCTGGAGCGCCCGGCGCCGTAACGATTCTATCGAGCCGGGTTACTCCGGCTTGATAAACTTCAGTGTCATACGGTCACTTTCCCCGATCGCTTCATAGGTGTCCCGGTCCTTGTCGCCAAGACGCAGGCTGGGGGGCAGTGTCCAGACCCCGGCCGGGTGGTTTGCCTGATCCTTGGGGTTGGCGTTAATTTCCGATTGATCCACCAGCTTGAACCCCGCCTGTTCGGCTTGGGCAATCACATATCCCTCGCTCATGTAGCCCGTTTCGATTTGTCTTTCCAGCGGGCGGACCTCCGGTGCACGATGCTCCACGATGCCGAGAATGCCGCCGGGTTTAAGGGCCTGGTAAAAGCTGGCAAACACCGCTTCCGTCTTCCCCGCTTTTGCCCAGTTGTGCACGTTGCGAAAAGTCAGCACGCGGTCTGCGGTGCCCGCCGGGGCGATAACCGTGTAAGTGGGGGGATTGAGTGCCGTGACCCGAACATGGTCGTAAATTTCCGGGTGCTCTGCCAGCTTGGTCTTGAACTGGGTCACCGAGCGGCGATAGAACGGGATGTCACTGTCTTCAGGAAAGTGGGCGGCGTAATAGGTGCCGGACTTGTAAAGCCAGGGCGCGAGAATGGAGGTGTACCAGCCGCCGCCGGGCCATATTTCCACCACCGTCATGTCTTTTTCGACATCGAAAAATTTCAGGGTTTCCACCGGGTGGCGGTATTCGTCACGGGCCTTTTCCTGCGGGGTGCGGTGGGGGGCGTCGGTCAGCTGATCGAGCGTTCCGGCGTGAATCAGGGTGGTGGAAAGCAACGCGGTAAAGATAACCATAAGTCGCATGATCTCGGCTCGTCCTATCTGAGGCCGCGGATCAACACCTTCATGTAGTCTGCGGCTTGTTGTTCGAGGCTGCCCTCACCTGTGAGGGCCCATGTATACGTGGTTCCGGTGACAAGGTTTACCATCATCAGAATCGTATCGCGAGTAGGCAGGGCAACAAAATAGCCGTCTTTGCGCAGTTCATTGAAAAAAGCATCGGCCACGGGCAGGTTTTGCTCCATCAGGGTCAGATACTGGCGCTGGATGTCGCCCATGAAGTCGCCGGCCTCCTGAATCAGCACCCGGGAAAAATCCTGATTCTGTTCCAGGTAGCGAGCCACGGCTCGGCACAGGCTTTCCAGCCGCTCCAGGGGAGGCGCAACACCGATCAGTTCGGACAGGATCAGATCGCGGATGGTGTTCAGGTTTTCCTTCACAATGGTCAGCAGCAAGGCTTCCTTGGAAGGAAAGAATTTATAGATGGTGGCCTTGCCCACGCCGGCCCGCTCGGCAATAGTCTTTACCTCGGCACTGCGAAAGCCTTCGCTGGCGAAGACTTCCTGGGCGCAGGTGAGAATGCGGGCGCGGCGGGGATCATCCATGATGGCCGTCCTTACAGGTATTTGATTTTTTCCAGCTGCTCGTCGAGCTTGGCCAGCTGGGAGCGATAGTCATCCAGCTTGGCTTTTTCCTTATCGACCACCGCCTGGGGCGCCTTATCGACAAACTTGGGGTTCTTCAGCTTGCCTTCCGCGCGGCCCACTTCCTTGCGTAGTTTGTCGGTTTCCTTGGATAGCCGCTCTATTTCCGCTTCCTTGTCGATCAGCCCGGCCATGGGCACCAGAATTTCCATGTCGCCTACCAGTGCCGTGGCGGAGGCGGGGGCGGAGTCTTCCGCTGCCAGCCAGGTAATGGATTCCAGTTTGGCCAGTTTGCTCAGGAAGACGCGGTTGGCCTCCAGCAGGGCCTGGTCGGAGTCCTTGCCGTTATGCAGGTAGATTGGCAGCGCCTTGCCCAGCGGGATGCCCATTTCGCCACGAATGTTGCGTACCGCACTGATCACCGCTTTCACCCATTCTGCACCGGTTTCAGCATCAGTATCGATTTTGGCGGGGTCGCTGGCCGGGAAGGCTTGCAGCATGATGGTGTTGCTGTTTTCACCTTCACTGTCTGCTGCTTTGCCTGCCAGTGGGGCAACCTTTTGCCAGATTTCTTCGGTAATAAATGGCATGAAGGGGTGAGCCAGGCGCAGGATTGCTTCCAGAACAGTGACCAGGGTGCGGCGGGTGCCTCGTTTCTGGGCAGCGGAGTACTCGTCGCCCCAGAGCACTGGTTTGGAAAGCTCCAGATACCAGTCACAGTATTCATTCCAGATGAACTCGTAGGCGGCATGGCTGGCCACGTCAAAGCGGAAGCTGTCCAGTGCGTCGCTGACTTCCTGCTCGGCCCGTTGCAGGGCAGAGATAATCCAGCGGTCCGCCAGGGACAGCTCGATGTCGCTGTCAGCCGTGACGCCACAATCTTCGCCCTCGGTATTCATCATCACATAGCGGGCGGCATTCCAGATCTTGTTACAGAAGTTCCGGTAGCCTTCGATCCGGCCCATGTCCCACTTGATGTCCCGGCCTGTGGAGGCCAGTGACAGGAAAGTAAAACGCAGGGCATCGGTCCCGTAGGGGTTGATGCCATCCGGGAAATCCTTGTGAGTGCGCTTGGTAATCTGCTTTTCTTTTTGCGGCTGCATCAGCCCCTTGGTGCGTTTGTCGATCAGCGCGTCCAGGGTAATGCCGTCGATCATGTCCAGCGGATCGAGCACATTGCCCTTGGACTTGGACATCTTTTGGCCGTCGTTGTCGCGCACCAGGCCGTGCACATAAACCTTCTTGAAGGGCACCTGGTCGGTGAACTTCAGGGTCATCATGATCATCCGGGCAACCCAGAAGAAGATGATATCGAAACCGGTCACCAGCACATCGGTGGGATGGAAGGTGCGCAGGGCATCGGTGTCTTCCGGCCAGCCAAGGGTAGAGAAGGTCCACAGGGCGGAGCTGAACCAGGTGTCCAGAACGTCATCGTCCTGGCTCAACGGTGTGTCACCAAGATTGTGTTCGGCGCGGACCTCTTCCTCGCTGCGGCCCACATAGACATTGCCGTCGGCGTCATACCAGGCAGGAATGCGGTGGCCCCACCAGAGCTGCCGGGAAATACACCAGTCCTGCAGGTCGCGCATCCAGGAGAAGTACATGTTTTCGTAGTTCTTGGGCACGAACTGGATGTCGCCATTTTCCACGGCGGCAATGGCGGGCTTGGCCAGCTCTTCCACGGCCACGAACCACTGATCGGTCAGGTAGGGTTCGATGACAACGCCGGAGCGGTCGCCACGGGGCACCTGCAGGGTGTGGTCAGCTACCTTTTCCAGCAGACCAAGGGCATCCAGATCATCCACGACTTTCTTGCGGGCATCCACGCGGTCCAGGCCGCGATAGGCCTCCGGCACTTCTTCATTGAGGGCCGCATCCGCAGTCAGGATGTTGATCATCGGCAGGTCGTGACGCTTGCCCACTTCATAGTCGTTGAAGTCATGGGCGGGGGTGATTTTTACGCAGCCGGAACCAAAATCCGGGTCCACATAATCATCGGCGATGATGGGGATGTCGCGCTCTGCCAGCGGCAGGCGAATGGTCTTGCCGATCATGTCCTTGTAGCGCGGGTCTTCCGGGTGCACGGCCACGGCGGTATCGCCGAGCATGGTCTCCGGGCGGGTGGTGGCAACCACCAGATGGCCGGAGCCGTCGGAAAGCGGGTAGCGGAAGTGCCACATGTGGCCCTGTTCTTCCACGTTCTCCACTTCCAGGTCGGAGATGGCCGTGTGCAGGGCAGGATCCCAGTTGACCAGGCGCTTGCCACGGTAGATCAGGCCTTCCTTGTGCAGGCGCACAAAGACTTCGCGCACGGCGTTGGAGAGGCCGTCGTCCATGGTGAAGCGTTCGCGGGTCCAGTCCACGCTGGCGCCCATGCGGCGCAGCTGGCGAGTGATGGTGCCGCCGGATTCGCCTTTCCACTCCCAGACCTTGTCGAGAAACTTCTCCCGGCCCAGTTCGTGGCGGTTGGTGCCTTCGCCGGCCAGTTTGCGTTCCACCACCATCTGGGTGGCGATGCCGGCATGGTCGGTGCCCACCTGCCACAGGGTGTTGCGGCCCTGCATGCGGCGGTAGCGCACCAGGGTGTCCATGATGGTGTCCTGGAAGGCGTGACCCATGTGCAGGCTGCCGGTGACATTGGGGGGCGGGATCATGATGCAGAAGGAATCACCCTGGCCGCTCGGCTTGAAATGACCGGCCTTTTCCCAGTGTTCATACCAGGATTGCTCGATGCGATCGGGTTGGTAGGTTTTGTCCATGATCACCGCTTCTAAACCAGAAAAAATGAGGGCGAATTATAGCGAAGCGGGGCGGGTTCGTCGCGGGTTGTGAGAAAACGCCTGGCGCCGAGCGCCGGATGCCTGACGAGGCAAACAGAAAAGGCGGCTCACTTTCACAAAGGCACCTGGGCTGAGGTGCGTCAGGTCTTCCTGCGCAGGGCCGCGCGTAGCTTCAGGCGCAGGGCCTTTTCGAGCTTGGGCAGGGCCTCGGCCACCAGTTCATCAATGGCGGCGTCGATATCGCGGTTGGTCAGCGTCGGGCGCGGGGCTGCCGTCTGTGGGGCAGGGGTGGGGACGGAGGGGGCCGGTTGCGCTGGTGATGTGCTGGGCGCCGGGCGACCGGACAGGAATGGATTGGCCCGTTCGCTGGCGAGCTGCCGGATCCGCTGAGAATCCGGAGCTGTGGTGTCTTCTGCTGAGGGCTTCAGCAGGGGCGGCTGAGTCGGGGTGTCAGCATCATCCAGCAGGGACTGAACATCATCCAGTTCCTTGAGTAGCGCGTGTTTTGCCGTCTCCTTGTTGTTGCTCATCGCCGTGTCGCTCGCAGTGGTCAGCCCAGTTCATGAGTGGTAACGGGAAAGCCCCGGTCCCGGTAGAAGCGGAAGCGCTCTCGTCCCTGTTGTCGTTCGGTATCGGCGCCGCTGATCATTTCGGCCACTCGCTGGAAGCGGGACGAAAAGTCCGGCACCTGGTCGGTGAGGTTGATCAGCACATCGTGATGATGACCGGGATCGTCGCCGAACCCGAGCAACACCGGTGCCTGGCCTTCCCCGCCCAGGGCATGGGGCAAGAAACCCGTAGCAGGAGATTGCCAGAATTGTGCGTCCACCTGTCGTGCATGGGCCTCATTCTGGCAATGCACATAAACCTGGCGACCTTGCTTCAGGGCTTTATCGGCAATTCGCCAGGCCAGCGCCTGGCGTACACCGTCCCCGACCTTGCTGCTGAGATAGAACGTGACTTCAGTCAATTAAAGGCTCCATGCGACACGCCTGCAGGCAACACGCCGAGTGCGTTTGGTTCGCGTGCGGCGTGTTGCGTGAGGCTTGTCAGCATTGGTTCATCAAATAGCGAGTAAGCATGGGCACCGGGCGGCCGGTGGCGCCCTTGCTCATGCCGCCGCTGACCCAGGCGGTGCCGGCGATGTCCAGGTGCGCCCATTTCACGTCTTTGGTGAAGCGGGACAGGAAGCACGCGGCGGTGATGGAGCCGGCCTTGGGCCCGCCAATGTTCTGCATGTCGGCGAAGGGGCTGTCCAGCTGGCTTTGGTACTCGTCCCACAGGGGCATGGGCCAGCCGCGGTCGCCGGTTTCCTTGCCTGCGGTGAGCAGGGCTTCGCTGAGGGCATCATCGTTGGCGTAAACCGCCTGGGCATGGGCGCCCAGTGCAACCACGCACGCGCCGGTGAGTGTGGCGATGTCGATGACGGTATGTGGCTTGTGCTTCTGCTGCACATAGGTCAGCGCATCACACAGCACCAGCCGGCCCTCGGCATCCGTATTGAGGATTTCCACGGTCTGCCCGGACAGGGTCTTGACGATGTCGCCGGGGCGCGCGGCCCGCCCGTCGGGCATGTTTTCGGCGGCGGCCACGACGGCGACCAGATGGATCGGCAAGCCCAACTCACACACGGTCTTCACGGAGCCGAAAACGCTGGCGGCACCGCCCATGTCGTATTTCATTTCATCCATGGTGGCGCCGGGCTTCAGAGAGATGCCGCCGGTGTCGAAGGTGATGCCCTTGCCAACCAGGGCCACGGGGCCTTGTTTGGTCGGTTTGGCGCCTTTGTACTCCATCACGATGATCTGGCCCTGGCGTTCGGACCCTTTGGCCACCGCATGGAAGGCGCCCATGCCCATCTTTTCGGCCTGTGCCTGGCTCAGCACTTTTACGGTGAGTTTTTCGTAATCCTTGGCCAGATCGCGGGCCACGCCGCTCAGGTATTCGGGGAAACAATCATTGGGGGGCAGGTTGCCCAGATCCCGGGCCAGGTTCACCCCAACGGCGACCGCCTTGCCGGTTTTGTGGGCCTTGGCGAGGGCGGCGTCTTTTTCCGCGTGCCAGAAAGTCAGCTTGGCCAGTTTGCTGGCCGGCGCCGGATTGCTGCGGTAGGCGTCGAAACGGTAGGTGCTTTCTTCCACTACCCGGCTGCCTTCGCGAACCTGCCATTCCAGTGCCTGGGGCTGGGCGTCATCCAGCAGCCAGAGGGCCTGTTTCACCGGGGCGGCCGTCAGTGCCTTGGCGGTTTTTTGCACCAGGGAGAGCCAGCTGTGGTCGCTGAGTGGGCTGTCACCGGTGCCGACCAGTAGCAGACGGGCCGCATTGATGCCCTGAGGGGCATGCAGCCAACCCAGTTGACCTTTGCTTGCGCTGAAATCGCCGGCCTTCATGAACTGGGAAATGTGTTCGCGGGTGCTGTCTGGCAGGGCCTCGGGAAGGTCACTTTTCTTGCTCAACAGTACGATCAGGGCGTCTGCCTTGCTTTTTTCCAGGGGCCTGTTGCTTACTGCGAAGTCCATGCTGTCTCCAGATCAATAAAAGGGTGGGGGCGCTATTCACCCGATAAATAAAGGAAATAGTGGGCCGTCACGCACGGAAACGCAATCCGTTCGGCGCTTTCCATCGGTGGCCTTATTCACACGGAATTATCACCTTGGTCGAGCACTCAGTTACACTAGGTGGCATTCACTGCTGCCGCAGGCGTTTTTTGCCCGGCGGTGTGTGCCGAGCCGCCGGCTATTCGCCTGCCTTTATTGTGCCCGGTGCGTTTTTGCAGACAGCAATGAGTGGGCCTGCCCTTGATTCTTCATCGATATATTAACCGGCAAGTGTTCATGACCACGGTACTGGTCACCTTTATTCTGGTGATGGTGCTGGTCAGTGGGCGCTTTATCAAATACCTGGCGGAAGCGGCGGCCGGTGAAATAGCCGCCGATGCGCTGTTCCTGGTGATGGCGTTCCGGATGCCGGAATTCCTGCAGATGATCGTTCCCTTGAGTTTGTATATCGCCTTGCTACTGGTGCTGGGGCGGATGCACATGGATAACGAGATGGTAGTGCTGCAGGCCGGTGGTCAAGGTAACGGCCGGGTGGTGCGTTCGCTGGTGGTGCCCATTTTGATGGCCACCACTCTGGTGGGCATGTTTTCTCTCTACGTCACGCCGCGCGGGGATGCAGAGGTGAACCGGATTTTTGAGGAGCAGAAAGACCGATCGGTGCTGGAGTTGCTTACCCCGGGACGGTTTCATGTCAAAGGTTCCAGCGATTCCCAGCGCGCCACCTATGCGGAACACCTGAACCGGGAAAAGGGGGTTCTGGAAAATGTGTTCGTGGCCGATGCCCGTTTTGAAAGCCAGGGCGAGGCCGGCCGCTTGCTCACCGTCTGGGCGAAAAGCGGCAAGCTGGTGGTGGAAGAAGGTATCAGTTACCTGTTGCTGACGGACGGTTTCCAGTATCAGGGCAAGCCGGGTCAGCTGGACTACAAGGAAGTGGGCTTCAAGGAAGCTCGTGTGCGTATTGGTGGCGAAAAAACCGATAGTCGCCCCCCCAAAGTGCGGGGGCGCTCTACCCAGGAACTGGTGGATCAGCGAGCCGACAACAAGGCGGCGCTGGCGGAGCTGCAGTGGCGCCTCTCGCTGATTCTCACCGTGCCGATCATGGCGCTGGCGGCGATTCCGCTGGCGCGGGTCAACCCACGGCAAGGCCGTTTCTATCGCCTTATCCCCGCGGTGCTGGGCTACATGTTGTACGTGGGTATGTTGCTGGTATGCCGCAGCGCCATCGAAGACCATAAAGGGTCGCTGCCCTGGTACCTGAGCATGGTCTGGATCCACCTGAGTGCCGGAGCAGTGGTCTTCCTGCTCTACTTTGGCGGGCGCCTGTTCCGGCGGAGGGCGCGCTCATGACATTGCTCAAGCGCTACTTCTGGCGGGCAGTGATGATCCCGACCCTGGCCATCCTGTTTATTATTGTCGGTCTGGATTGTCTGTTCGGCTTTGTTTATGAGCTGGAGTTTCTCCGCGGCAATTACCAGGTCATGGAAGCTCTGCAGTTTATCCTGACTACCACGCCGCGGCGGTTTTACGAGTACATGCCCATGGCTATTTTGCTGGGCACCCTGATTGGTCTGGGGCTGCTGGCAAATAGTGGTGAGCTGTCGGTGATTCGTGCGGCCGGGGTTTCCACCCTGAAAGTAAGCTGGCTGGTGTTGCGCCCGGTATTGGTGCTGATCATTCTGTCGATTCCCCTGGGGGAATACCTGACGCCTTACAGCGAGCAGGTGGCGCAGAGTAACCGCTCCATGGCCGAGGGCGGCGGTGAAGCGCTGCGCTCCAAGTACGGTTACTGGCATCGGGAAGGGCCCGAATTCATTCATATCAATGCGGTGCAGCCCAACGGCGTGTTGCACGGTCTGACCCGCTATCGCTTCAGCGACAACCAGAAACTGACAGAAACCCAGTATGTGGATCGGGCGATCTATCAAGGGGATTTCTGGTCGCTGGAGGGGATCCACGGCACTCGTTTGTTCGATGATCACGCCGAAACCTACCAGAAAGATCAGGGCGAATGGCAAACGGAGCTGACGCCGCAGTTGCTCAGCATCGTGGTGCTTCAACCGGACAATCTGGCGTTGGTCAAACTGCTGGAATATACCCGCTATCTGAAGCGCCAGGGTCTGGAAACCGCAGACTATATGCTCAGCTTCTGGCAGAAACTGTTCATGCCGCTGGCAACCATCGGCATGGTGTTGATCGCCATCTCCTTTGTGTTCGGCCCCTTGCGGGAAGTCACCATGGGCCTGCGGCTGACGGCGGGTATCGTCGCCGGGTTGATCTTCCATTACGGCCAGCAATTCTTCGGCCAGTTGTCGCTGGTATTCCATACTGACCCGCTTCTGGCTGCCATGCTGCCGCCGTCCCTGTGTCTGGTGCTGGGTGTCTGGCTACTGCAGCGAGTGCGATGAGATGAGCTGCTGGCGGGGGCAGGGACGCACCCACGCAGGCCGCCGGCCGGCCAATGAAGATGCGCTGGTGTGCCGTGACGGTGAGGGGTTGTGGGCCGTTATTGATGGCATGGGCGGCCATGACGCCGGCGACCTTGCCGCCACCATGATCCGTCATGCACTGGAGAATCTTGCCCTCGGGGGTAGCATTGCCCATCGGTTGCTGGCGGTGGATGCCGCCCTGCAAAGCGCCAATCATGCGATCCGTCACCACGCCGCCATGCACCTGGGCAGCAAGCCCATGGGGGCGACGGTTGTTGTGCTGCTGATTCATGATGGCGAGGCCGGTGTGCTGTGGGCCGGGGATGCCCGGCTTTACCGGCATGAAGCATCGCGAACCAGTGCCATCACCAAGGACCACACCCCTGTGCAGGCACTGGTGGACGCAGGTGAGATCAACGAAGAAGAAGCCATGCGCCATCCCCGTAGTCACGTGATTTATCAGGCCATCGGCAATGGTGACAAGCTGAAACTGGAGCAGGCCCGGTTTGTGGTGGAGGCCGATCAGCAATTCCTGTTGACCACCGATGGCGTCCATTCCGTGCTGCGGGTGCCTGAGATACATCAATTGCTGGTCGAGGGCGCCAGCGAGTCTGCCATTCTCAAGGCAGCCTTGAACGCGGGCAGCCGGGATAACGTGACCGCGATCAAAATTGCGTTAACGTAAAGGCTGGAAAAGCCGTGAAGGGCTGGTATACTCGCGCCCCACTGCCAGAGTGGTGGAATTGGTAGACACGACGGATTCAAAATCCGTTGCCTTCACGGGCGTGCCGGTTCAAGTCCGGCCTCTGGTACCAAATGGCAGTGCGGTAGCATCCGAGGGAGTCCTCGATAAGCTATAAAAACAGTGGGTTATCTGAGGATCTCTTCCGCTACCGTCCGATAGAGTTTGTTGACATCTGGCCCCTCCTGGGGCCAACTTTGGGGCCAACACCAAGCCCAAAGACGGCGAAAGCCATGGAAACCAACAAACTCAGCGACGTCAAAATCCGCGCGGCAAAGCCCCAGGACAAGCTCTACAGCATCTCTGATGGTGAAGGGATGTTCCTGGAGATTTCCCCCAAAGGCGGCAAATGGTGGCGCTTCAAATATCGCTTCAATGGCAAACAGAAGCGGCTCTCTCTCGGTACCTATCCCAGCACAAGTCTCAAGGCGGCCCGCGACAAGCGACAGCAAGCCCGGGAGCTGCTCGCCTCCGGAGTTGACCCCGCGCAACAGCGTAAAACCGAAAAGTTGGCCACAGAAACGGCCTTGCGCAATACCTTTGCCGGGGTGGCGGAAGAGTGGGCACAGAACAAGGTTCGGAGTGAGAAGTGGACGCCGACAACGGAGAAGAAGCGACGCATCTGGCTGGATAACGGTCTTATGCCCTATCTGGGCAGTCGGCCAATATCGGAAATCACCACTGCGGAGCTGTGGGGCGTCCTCCAGCACACCCAAAAGACCAGCGGCTATACCGCAAACCGCCTGAGAGGCATGGCCTCCGAGATCTTCAATTTCGCCATGGCCACTGGTCGTGCGGACAACAATCCCGCCTTGCCTCTGCAGGGGCAAATCGCCGTCAAAAAGGAAAAGCACCGTCTGGCGATCCTGGAGCCGGATGAGGTGGGCAAGATGCTTCGGGCGATTGATGGCTGTCAGGCAGCAGTCACCACCAAGGCAGCAGCCCGGTTGGCCCCTTTGGTATTTGTCAGGCCGGGGGAATTGCGTCATGCCGAGTGGTCAGAAATTGATCTGAAGAAGGCGCTTTGGAGCATCCCGGCAGAGAAGATGAAGATGAGGGAGTCACATGTAGTTCCCTTGTCCCGACAGGCTGTTGCCATCCTCAAGGAAATCCAGCCTCTCACAGGCAGTTCAGGCTATGTCTTTGAAGGCACCAAACCGGGGGAGCCAATTAGCGATAACACCCTCAACAAGCTGCTCAAAGCTCTCGGGTATAAGGGTAAGATGACCCAACATGGCTGGCGGGCTATCGCACGAACCCTGCTTGATGAAGTGCTTGATGTTCGAGTGGACTGGATTGAGCACCAGCTGGCGCACTCTGTCAGGGATGCCAATGGCCGGGCGTACAACCGAACCTCTCATCTGGAGGGGCGTATTGGCATGATGCAGCTGTGGGCTGATTACCTCGATAAATTGAAAGCGCGTAAATGACGGCATTCGGATATGGGCTGGCAGAATAATCGCCATAGAAGTGGAGCGATGTCAGCTAGGGACTTGCTCTAGTGGAGTGCAAGTAAAGCAGGAAGTGTATTTAGAGGCGAGGCATGGAAAGACAGCTGTTTAGGTATGATGAGGTCGTTGAAGGCGACATCGATACCCAGAGCAGGGTAATGAAATTGCTGTTAGCTGGGGATGTCTGGGCTTTTATTAAAGTAAGCAACCCGCACTCTGTGATTCATGGGTTTGTTGGTGAAAAAATCCGCAAATCGGATAATTACTTCCTCTACGAGCCGGTGAAACAAAACAATGTTGTTGCCTTTCGCTTGGATCATGAGGCGATCGAAAAGCTTGCCAGATTGGGAGAGGTCGATTGCCAGTATTTTGAGGAGGGGCTTGGCTTTGATCAAGAAGGAAGGGCTGTTAGATATTTAACAATAACGCGTAACTATGTTCCCGGGGCGAAAAGTATCTTCTCTGATATGCCAATACCCAAAGATGAACTTGAAAGCCTGGCAGGAGGAGGCGTTTACAGAGATGAGGAGTGCGAATCTCGATTCGACCTTGCTCTTTACCCTAAGACTCGCTATGAGAGCAATATCTCGGGACTTTCTGTAGGTCGCCTGTCTCATGAGCAGCCTTTAGACGGGATATTTGCATTTTCGGTAGAGTTTATCGATTTGTTGATTGGTGCTTTGAGGTCACCCGGAGTTGAACCTGTAAATGTATCGAAAAGAGCGTCGTTTCATACCGAAGTGCAGAAGCATATAAAATCCGTGGGTGTTTTCTCGTTTCCTTATCTATCGGCAAGAGTTGGCGATCAGTATTGGCGGGTTCCAAGCTATCGACCTACATGGCATGGCAGTGAGATTTTCCTTGATGCTCCTCCCGGAAAGGAAATGCTTTGCCGGCCCAGAGTCAGGCATGAATACAAGTTATGCGATTACGCTCTTGATGCCGACCATCTCGAAAATGGTGCTTTATCATCTATCGTTCCTGAGCCTAGAAGAATAACGGTACGGGCGTCACAGCTACTTTTTCTGGCTAGAGATAGGGAGATGTTGAACTGTAAAGCAATTGAAGAGCACGATGCCGAGTGTAGAGAAAATGCACAGGAGGAGAGCTTCTCTGAAAGGCAGGAAGTCCTGCCAGCCACAGCCACCCCCTGTTACGATAGTCTCAAGGATGTTGATGGATTTTCTGAAAGTAGGGTTATGGCTATTCAGTGGATTTGTGAGGTTGCAGATGTCAAAGAAAACCAGTTATTGAACGCGGACAAACTTATTGATTATGTGGCCATTGCAATCTGCACATGGAAGCAGCCTCTTATAAGTGGGAAGGCGGATACAGATTATTGCCTCCAGCTTATGCATGCATTACCGAAAACGCATCCTAGTTATTCCAAGAAACTTGTGAGATTAATCACCCTTCGTTTTCAGAGCTCCACAAAAACTTCTGCCGGAAAAGGGAGGGGTTTGAAGGTAAGGAGTAAGGATGTAGATATTTTGAAGAAGACTTCATTGCCGATTCTGATTGAGGCATGGAGACAGTTTGTGTTTGGCCGCGCCAGAACGGCCAGGAAAGAAAAGAGGCAAGAGTGGAAAAGTGATTTGTATGTCTTCCTGGGGCGCAATCAAATTAAAACTGACTATTTCTCCGCTGTGGCGGATGTGTTGCTGAGCGATGAAGACAAGGATAATTTGTTTATTTTAACTTAATAAAAACATGCAGTTACATGCTTTTGTTCGCGAATATCGGCTCTGCTATTTCTTATTTCCGATAACCGATCTGATCTTTTCTACATTTCGTTCTCCTCTTAACTACGAAGGAGTCCGAAATGGACCGTTCTGTTCAAAAAAGCAACACCCATGTGGCTGGCAATGGTGCGCTAAGCTGTCTCTCCACGCTTCAGTATCAGGTTATCCGCTTGCCAGAGGTGCAGCGGATAACTGGCCTCTCGAAGTCCACCATCTATGCCAAAATGGATCCCTGTTCGCCTTATCACGACCCTGATTGGCCGAAGAAAGTGAATCTCGGTCCCAGATCCGTGGGGTGGTACTGTCATGAGGTCGTCGAATGGGTTGAGTCCCGGCCAACTTCTGCGACATGGGGGGCTTGATCATGGCGTATCACATGAAGGGTGAGCCCAATCCCGCAGCATTCTGCCAATCCAAACCTCTCTTAGGGGAGGCTGTGCGCCAGGCACATCAAAATTACCAGGCACCGTACCGACTGTGCTTAATGGGAGGGCTGGCGGCGCTGTCGTCAGCCGCCCAGTCCCTGGCTGATGTGGTTATGCCATATGGTGCAAAAGTGCCAATTAGTCTTTCTTTGGTGGGGATTGCGCTTTCTGGCGAACGTAAATCGACAGTCGAGCGAAGATTCATGAAAGAAATCAAGGCGCTCGATGACAACCTTGAGGAAGAGCACAACAGCAACTTGGCAGATTACAAGGTCAAAATGCTGGAGTGGAAGGGGCGGAAAAAGCAACTCGAAAAGCAACTGGCTAAATCTGGTAGCGACGACCATGAATTGACCAGCATCCGAGAGGCGCTGCGTGAGTTGCTGGCTACTGAGCCAACCAAACCCCAGCGAGCGAAGATAGTCTACGAAGACATCTCCCCCATGGCAATGTTGAATGCATTGAATGAAACAGGGGTGGGCACCTTGGTTTCAAGCGAAGGTGGCATCATCGTGGATGGTAAGTCGTTTGATGCCGTGCCGCATTTGAACTCCCTCTGGAGTGGAGACAAGGTCTCTGTCGCGCGGGTTGGCAAGCCCTCTCTGAATATCAGTGATGCAAGGCTTACTGTGTCGATTATGCTGCAGCCGGAAATATTCAAGCCCCAAACCGGAAAGAAAGGGGAAAAGATCCGTGGTTCGGGCCATTGGGCCAGGTACCTGGTGATTAACCCAGAATCGACACAGGGGACTCGTTTATCCACCCGACAGGCCAATTCCTGGGAGCATCTGGATGCGTTCGACCGTCGAATCCGTGAAATCCTGAGTAAGGCCAGAATGGCACGGATTGTGGGGGATGTTGAGCGTGAGGAAATCCGATTCTCGGAGGAGGCCGCAGCGGCATGGTACAAGTTGGCGGACCGTATTGAGGAGGCAATTCTCCCTGGCGGTCAGTTCGAGCATGCTTCCGATCACGCGTCCAAGCTGGGTGAAAATATCGCCCGGGTGGCCGCGCTGCTGCACTACTTTGAGGAGGACGGGGATGCGATCTCCGTAGAAACGCTCAATGTCGCAGCGGACATCTGTGCGGAGTGCTCGGATGACTTTCTGAAGCTGTTCGTTCCTCCGCCGGAAGAGATCAGAGATGCAATTGAGTTGAATAAACTCATTAACCGGATTCGCGATGATGGCTGGCGGTTCATCCGTAAGACTTACCTGCACAAGCGTTGCCCGAACGCTCAACGAACCGGAGGGCGCTTCTTCCGGGCTTTGGATGTTCTGCTGCGCGAAGGAGTCATTCGCTCCTACGTGGACATGAGCAACGCGCAATGTCTGGATCTTTGCCCGCTGCTCCCTCTGCCTTGGGGAGTGCAAAACGGACATCATTGATCAATTTTACCTGCGATTCCTGCGACGCGTAGCGGGAATCGCAGTTTTTTTGATGCGGAAAGTCGCATTTTCGATTCTTCACCCGCACCTCTACCTATTTATTTGGATAGTGGAATATTCCGTGTTTGCAGCACCAATTTCACTGCTGTGCCAGGCTTTCGATTGGGATGGAGGCTTCTGTCTTTACCGGTAATAGATATGTGGAATGGGTGTTTCCTGTTTAATAGTTAAAATTAAATAAGCCCGATCTCTCTTCAATCCACAAATATAAATTTACAGCCAAGCATTTCCTATGGTGAAACCAAAATAGGAAATGCTAAATGTCACGTCATCACGATTACCCAAACCTGAAGCTCATCTATGGAGATGAATGGAGAGGTCTTCCTCTAGGGAAGCAAGCTCCGTATGGAGAGCGCTACCTTGAAGTCAATTTGAACGTTATGAGGAGCGCCATAGAGAGGCACAGACGTAGCTTTGTAGTGCTGTTCGTTCTCCGTCTTCCCTACGGATACGCCATGCCAGCTAAAGGCCTGATCAGCCGATTCATGAAATCCCTAAAGGCTCAGGTTCAGGCTGACCTGAATGCTCGATCAACTGAGTCGGGGCGGCGGCTTCAAAGCGACGTTACCTTTCTCTGGGCCAGGGAGAAGAGTGGGGCAGAAAACTGTCACTTTCATGTCGCGATCTTTCTGAATCGGGATGTGTACAATTCAATTGGTAACTATGAGCTACAGTGGTGCCTTGAAGGCTATGATTTCTTTGCTCCAGGGAGGCCCCGCGCAGGGTCGCTCCATCATCGCTTGACCAGGGCTTGGGCCACGGCGTTGGGGATTTTTGAGGAGCAGGGGGTGGGATTAGTGGATTATCCGCGCAACGCTGAGTACCACCTAGATGCACACGATATCGATTTTCCCTTTGCGTTTGCAGATCTGTTCGGACGTCTGAGCTATATGGCGAAAATTCGCACAAAAGACTATCGAGCGGGAGCCGACTGTTACGGGTCTAGCCGGGTCCCCGGCAGTGAAGCCTATTTCCCTGATTACGAACCATTTTGAAAGGGTGAGGGCGAAACGGGCTGGTCGCTAGCCAGCCCCCCAAAGCCAGCCCTTCACCTCATCCCTATTAGCCAGCACCACCTGCTGGGCCTCGGGGTCTCGGTGGTGCGGCCCATCCAGCCTAAGCAGCTGCACAATGTAATTGGCCATGGCGGCCCGGCACTCAATAGTCAGCGCCCCATCGGTCATGCCGTAATCCAGCGCAATCACTTCCTGCTGAGACGCAGAAAGACGGGGGTCTGGAGTGACCTGCAGAGTAAGCCGCTCTTGCCAGGCATCATCCTGTTCAGCGTGGTACTCGCCTGGAAGCGTCAGCTCGGGTTCATCCTGAATCCGGCTTAATACGAAATCCCGGTAGCCGCTACTCTTCTCGCACCAGGCACGGACATGCCAGCGCATGCCACTGTGCACCACTGTGTGGGGCTGGATAACGCGATACTCAGGCTCCGGGTTGCTCAAGGAGGCGTACTGGACCTCCACGCGGAGTTTATCCCGGCAGGCCTGGAGAATCGGGCGCAGCACACTCGGGCGTAGGTCACGGGAAGGAGGAAGTAGCACTTCGGTATTGAGTTCGCGCACATCCAGGGCCTCAAAGGCACAACTGAGGTCCTCCCGGGCATGCATCATCTGCAGGTATTCATCGGCCACGCCCCGTGTGAATACGGGCTTGAAGGTGCTGGCGGGCTTGTAGCCCTTAAGGGAGCGGTCGTAAACCAGGTTGGCCGGCGCATATTCAGCAAGATAGTGGTTAATGTCCTTGCTGGCTTGCTGCCGACCAATGCCAAACGCCCGCTGAAGGTGGTTGGTCGTCAGTCTCCCTTCCCAGAGGGCGATCACCTCGATCAGTCTGTAGCGCAATAACAGATCCCAGCGCAGCGGCCAGTCCGCTGCGTTTTTACCTGCTGTCCGTGCCATGGATATGCTCCAAAAAGCGATATGTGTCAAAAGGCGACGTGTTCATGTATTCAGTATCGACATGACGATAATAAGTAAATAGCCTTTGGGTGTCATCATGGACGAGACAACAGCGGCAGGATGCCGCATCTGACTTAGGGAAAAGTGGCGAAGGAGAAAACAATGAAAGTCTATGCACTACTGATGCTTGTCCTGGCGACCATGGCCTTTACCGGCTGTTCCGACCCCACCATTGATGCCTCCAGTGAGGCCAAGATGAAAGAGTCTGTGGCCAAGGCCCGGGAGTCATTGCCTGAGGCGAAGCGGTCAGAGTTTGATCAGGCGGTTCAGTTGATCGCCTTTAGTCAGATCGATATGAAAAGCCTGTTTGCCAATGGCGGAGCTGGTGCGGGTGATATGGAAGGCAAAATGCGGGACGCCCTGAACGGCAAGACGGCGGAGCAGGTGCTGGCCCAGGCAGAGCAAATTCAGGCCGAGCGCAAAGCCCGGGAGAAAGAGCAAGCACTGGCCGAGATCCGCGAACTTGTTGCCAAGCGGGACAAGGCTGAGCAGGCCAAACAGCAGCTGGAGCAGTTCCAAGTGGTTCGCTCCCGCTTCTATATGCGAGAACGGCAATACCTTGGCGAGCAGCCGATCATTGAGCTAACGGTCAAGAACGGCACGGATCAAGCCATCTCCCGTGCCTATTTCTCCGGCACCATCGCCAGCCCTGGCCGGAGCGTGCCCTGGCATGAAGACCAGTTCAATTACAGCATTTCCGGTGGCTTGGAGCCGGGTGAGGATGCCTCCTGGACGCTGGCACCGAACAGTTATTCTGATTGGGGCAAAGTGGATGCTCCTGCAGATGCGATCTTTACTGTGATGGTGGAACAGCTGGACGGGCCGGATGGCGAAGCCCTGTATTCCACTAGAGGTTTCAGCGAGCGAGATCGTAACCGGCTGGCGGAGCTGAAAATGCAGTATGGAGTTGATTAAACCGGCCACCGACAGAATGGAGAGAACATGATTCAGGTGGGGTAGGGACTTGGATAGCTCCGGCCGGTAACATACGGAAAAGTTATTAGGTTCGCCCGGGATCAGGTAGGCCAGCAGTATTCCTGTAATGTGACGGGTGGCGCGACGGCTCTGGCCCAGGCCCCCATTGCTGTACGTTGCGCTTTGCGAGGCTGTGAAGTGCAACCTCATGGGGATAGGAGAGGGGGAAGATGTTGCAACAATGGTGGAGTTCAGCTCGCGTTAGCGCCCCCTGCGTATGTCTCTCTATGCGGGTTACAATCGGAGGCTGCACCGCTAAAATGCCAATAAAATCGGGCGGTTGCGGAATAGGTCACCAGCCCGACCTGCAATCTCACCGGCCATCGCTGTACCAAGCCAGACAAGGAGCCCCATTGCTAGCCAATTTTACCAAGGCATCGCTGATCGTTCCTGAAACGCAGGCTATCGCTCGTCTGTTGCTGGAGCACCCGGATGTCGAGCGGTGGCGGCAGGCAATCGAGGCAGAGAATGTCCTTCAGGCGAAAACGGTCAATACCGCCAAAAGCTACGCCACTATAGCCCGCATGCGCCTGGAAACCATGGATGAGACGCTCTGGGAGATTGTTGCCAATGCAGAACGCCCAACGGCGACCCAGGCGATTCTGGCCTGCGCCCTGAAATTTTCGCCGTTGCTGGCCGAGTTCATGCGCACCGCGTTAAGTGATGAGTACCGCCGAATGAGCCCTGGCCTGGAAGACCGTATCTGGCGAAGCTTCTTTGCAGACATGACTCTCGTGCACGCCAACCTGGCCGAGGTCTCCGAGGGCACCCAAGCCAAGCTTCGCCAGAATGCCTACCGCATACTGACTGAGGCCGGCTATCTGGCTAAAAATAAAACGAAATCCTTGCAGTATGTGCGTGTGCTGCCTGAAGTCCGTCATTATTTGGCCACACATGGCCATAACGACATTCTGTCAGCCATGGATTGCGCGCATTGAAAGGGAGACCGGCGTGAACCGCCTTGACGAACGACTGAACAAAATACTGCCCACCCTGACGTCAACTAAATTCAGGGAAAACCAAGGTCTGGGTAATGAAGTGCCGTTTTATGCCTTCGATTACCCGGCAGAAAGTGAGGTGCAGGTGCGCGAGCATGTTGACTTCTTGGTTGCACAGCTTGCCAAATCCAAGCCGTTGCTTAAGGTTGCCCGCGTTCACCTGTTCCAGGTGTTGGTAGATATGCTGGAAGAGCGCAATTTCTACGACAAGGCCGTGAAGCTGCAAGCCGCCAAGGGTGGCGAGGCGTTACTGAAACAGCTTAAGGGGCCGTTAAAGGCAGAAAAGGTAGCAGACTTTATCACCGCAAAATGGCCGGTCGATGACTACGACGCCTACCTGATCGATGGAGTCGGCAGTGCCTATCCGATCATCCGTACCCACAAATTGCTCAACGTCTTGCAGCCCTACACCGGGTTAACGCCACTGGTGCTGTTCTTTCCAGGCGAATACGACGGCCAGTCGCTGCGCCTGTTCGGTCAGTTAAGCGACACACCATATTACCGTGCCTTTCGGCTGGTCGATTGAAAACAAAATATAAACAGGGAGATAAAGCATGCCGATAGGGGATATGTTCGAGCGCAGCATCCAGCGCAGCATTAACGGCGTCATCAAGGCGGATCAAAAGGACGACGCCAACGTCTGGCAGGAGCTCGACGAATACGTCATCACCAAAGAGCTGGATGGCCACCTGCGCGGTTTCTTCGAGCGCTATCTCTCTGCCCTGGATAACCCCGCTGAGGCCAGCGGCAATGTGGGGGTCTGGGTCTCCGGCTTCTTCGGCAGCGGTAAATCGCACTTCATCAAAATCCTCTCCTACCTGCTCGCCAATCGGCAGGTCAGCCAGGAAGGGCAAACCCGCAAAGCCCAGGACTTCTTCGAGGACAAAATCACCGATCCCATGCTGGCGGGCGACATTGCCCGCGCCATTACCGGTGACACCGACGTGCTGCTGTTCAATATCGACAGCAAAGCCGATGCCGATAACTCCCGCGATGCCATCCTCAAGGTGTTCCTGAAAGTCTTCAACGAAATGCGCGGCTTCAGCCCGGATCACCCACATATTGCCCGCCTGGAGCAGGAGCTGGAGGAAAAAGGCGCGTTCGACACCTTCAAAGCCGAATTCGAAAAAGCGGCAGGCTCCCCCTGGTTGGATGAGCGTGACGGCTACACCTTCTACTCTGATGCCGTCGCCACCGCCTATGGCGCAGCCATGGGGCAAGCGGTATCCGATCCCGATGTTTGGCTGGAGCGCCTGGAGCGCGACTTCGACAACTGGCTCTCGGTCGAAAACGTCGGCAAGATGATCAAGGAGTACTTGGACAAATGCGGTAAACAGCACCGCATCGTCTTTCTGGTGGACGAGATAGGACAGTTCATTGGTGGCAACACCCAGTTGATGCTGAACCTGCAAACCATCACGGAAAACCTGGGCACCATCTGTGATGGCCGCGCTTGGGTTATTGTCACCTCCCAGGAAGATATCGACGCCGTTGTCGGTCAGCTCAAAGCCAGCAGCGCCAACGACTTCTCCAAAATTCAGGGGCGTTTTCGCACCCGCCTGTCGCTGTCGTCTGCCAACGTCGATGAGGTCATCCAAAAGCGCTTGCTGAAAAAGCGCCCGGAAGCCGCAGACACCCTGCGCGAGCTATTCCGCAAAGAAGCGGACATTCTCAAAAACCAGCTCAGCTTCACCAACACCGGGCGCACCTTCAAGGCCTACGCCGATGAAGATGAATTCGCGGAGGTGTACCCCTTTGCGCCCTACCAGTTCACCCTGGTGCAAAGCATCTTTGAATCCGTGCGCAAGGCCGGCGCCACTGGCTTGCACCTGGCGCGGGGTGAGCGCTCGCTGCTGGATGCTTTCCAATCTGCTGCCAAAGCGGTGGTAGAGCAGGAGCCGGGTATACTGGTGCCGCTGTACTGTTTTTACCCCTCCATTGAAAGCTTCCTCGAAGGGGTGGTGAAATCCACCATCGAAAACGCCGCCAAGAACCCCTCGCTGCAGGATTTCGATGTCAACGTGCTGCAAACCCTGTTCTTGATCCGCTATGTGGACGAGATCCCAGGCAATGTCGATAACCTCATTACCTTGTTTATCGACCAGATCGACGCCGACCGTCGTGGCCTGCGCACGCAAATCGAGGAAAGCCTGCAGCGGCTGGAAGGTCAAACCCTGGTCAGCCGCAACGGCGATAACTTCTTCTTCCTCACCAATGAAGAGCGTGATATCAGCCGCGAGATCAAAGCGGTCGACCTCACCGCCGCAGAAGAAGCCAAGAAGCTGGGGGAGCTGATTTTTGAAGACCTGCTTGGCGGTATGCGCAAATTCCGCTTTACCGACAACGGCAATGACTTTGCCCTTAACCTCAGCTGTGACCAACACCCTTACGGCAATCGCAATGAGGGTGCCCTGAATCTCCAGGTCATCACCCCGCTGATTGACGACCGCGACGAATGGCGCGACGACAAAACCCTCATGCGCAGTACCGACGGCGACGGCCAGGTCATTTTGCGCCTGCCAGACGATAGTCAGCTGGCCACCGAGCTGCGGCAGTACATCCAGACCGACAAATACGTGATGAAGCGTACGGATGGCAGCCTGCCATCCACCGCCAGGCGTATCCTGCAAGACCGCGCCGATGAAAATCGTCAGCGCCGTGATCGCCTCAAAATCACCCTGGAAAAGCTCCTGCAAAACGCCGTGGCGTTTGCTGCCGGCCATCAACCAGTCCTCAAAGCCTCCACCGCCCAGGCCATCGTCAATGAAGCCCTGCATGACCTGGTGCGCAACAGCTTTGGCAAACTGGCCTATATCGAACACCTCACCGGGGATCCGCAGGCCGAGATCAAAGCTCTGCTGGATGATCCGTCAACGCTGGCCCTGGATCTGGGCGAAGGCGAGACCGTCAACCCCCGCGCCCTGAAAGAAGTGCAGCAATACGTCGAACTGGCCAGTGCCAGCCACCGCCAAATCATCCTGCATGACCTAGCCAATACCCACTTTGCCCGCCGCCCCTATGGCTGGTCGGAATGGGAAACCGTTTTGCTGGTGATTCGTTTGGTCAGGGCGGGGGAGCTCAGCCTCAAGCTCAATCAAACCGTATTGCCTATCGAGAAGGTCTACGAGCAGCTCAACCCGCCGTCGCGCTGGCGCTCCATTGAGGTAGAGCGTCGCAAAGCCATTGGTAGTGGTGAGCTTCAGCAAGCCAGAAACCTCACCCGTGACATCTTCGGCAAGCTCCCCCCTGAAGATGAAGACCGCCTCTATGCGGCCATCAAAGGCCATCTGCAAAACTGGCAGCAAGACTTCAAGCAGTGGAACACCCTCAGCAACACCGGCTACCCCGGCAAGTCCCTGGCGGATGAAGGCCTGGCCCTGTGCGACAAGCTGCTGTCCCCACCCGACAGCTTTACGGCCATACAGCAGTTCACCGGCCACAAAGATGACCTGCTGGATGCCGCCGATAATCATCAAGAGCTTGGCCACTTCTTCACCAACCAGAAGCCGGTCTGGGACAAGCTCATCCAGGCGCTGCGCGAGTTTGACCCTAACCGCCCCGCGCTGGAAAAAGACAACGGCGCAAAAACCGCGCTGCAACGGCTGGAAGCCATCCGCACGGCGCCTTCGCCCTTTGGCCTGCTGCAAGAGGTGGAAGCCCTAGTGAGCAAAATCGACCAGGTGAACAGCGCGGAGATCGCCAGGGTGCGCACCCATGCGCTGGACTATATCGATAGCCAAATTGCACGGGTCAGCGCCGATCTGGATGCCGCCAAGGCCGATGCGGATACCCGCAACCAATGCCTGCACCCGCTTCAAACCCTGCGCCAACGGGCAGAAACACAAACCAGCCTGGCACACCTCCATCAGCTATCCACCCAGTCCACCGATGCAGCGGACGATGCGGTAGACAAACTCGCCAAAATTTCCGCCAAAGCCAAAAAGGTAGCGGAAGAAACCGGCGAGTATCCGGTCGAAACCGTGCCAGCAGTAAAGCCAGTGAAAGCGATCCACGCCAGCCGGCTTACCAGCACCTACATCGAAGATGCGGAAAGTGCCGAGCAATATCTGGAAGCGCTGCGCAAAGAAATGATGGATGCACTGGCTAAAGACTGCCGCGTGCAAATCCGCTAAAAAGTTGGGACGTGAGCGAAAGCATGAATAAATCCGCACTCAAGAAGTACGCTCCCCAGGCGCGACTCGATTTTATCGCTACCGTTACTCGCCGTGCCGAGCTGCTGGGGCTGAATCCTGAAAGTCCCGCCAAAGTTGAAAAGCAGGGCGAAGCCCTGCTCATCAATGGTCGTGCCTTCCCGGCAGCCTATGGCCAAATGCGCACTACCCTTGAAGCTCGCATTCGGGAGCAAGGTTTTGCGCAGGTGATGGAGGCCATGGCCTATACCTGGTTCAACCGCCTGGTGGCCGTCCGCTATATGGAGCTGCACGGTTTTCTGGATCATGGTTATCGGGTGCTCAGCCATCCTGCCAATACAGAAACCGGTCATACTCAGCCCGAGATCCTAGACCATATTGCAGACCTGGACTTGCCGGGGCTGGATAAGTCCGTCGCGCTGGAACTCAAACTGGCGGGCAATAAAGATGAAGAGCTGTACCGCGAGGTGCTGCTGGCCCAATGCCACGCTCTGCATCAGGCCATGCCCTTCCTGTTCGAATCCCTGGACGACGCCACCGAGCTGCTGCTGCCCGACGGCCTGCTGCGCACCGATTCGATTCTGGGCAAGCTCGTCACCGCCATCGATGAGGCCGACTGGCAGGACGTGGAAATCATCGGCTGGCTCTACCAGTTCTACATCAGCGAGAAGAAGGATCAGGTCATCGGCAAGGTGGTGAAAAGCGAGGACATCCCCGCCGCCACCCAGCTCTTTACCCCCAACTGGATCGTCAAATACCTGGTGCAGAACAGCCTCGGCCGTCTCTGGCTGATGGCCAGCCCCACCAGCACACTGGCAACCAAGTGGGAGTACTATATACAGCCCGCAGACCAGACGGATAAAGTCAACGCCCAGCTGGACGCGCTCATCCAGACTCGCATCGACGAGGACGGCGCCACCCTCAACCCCGAATCCCTCACGCTGCTCGACCCGGCCTGCGGCTCCGGCCACATCCTGGTGGAAGCCTACGACCTGCTGCGCGACATCTACCTCGAACGCGGCTACCGCCGGCAGGACATCCCCCGGCTGATTCTGGAAAAGAACCTCTACGGGCTGGACATCGACGACCGTGCCGCTCAACTCGCCGGCTTTGCCTTGTTGATGAAGGCGCGGGCGGATGATCGGTGCTTGTTTGGGCAGCCGGTGGCGTTGAATTTACTGGCCTTGCAGGAAGCGAAGGAAGGCAGTGCGGCGGATCTACACAGTGCGCTGAATGCGCCGCAGATTGAATATAGGAAGGTCAGCCAGCTTGTGGAGACCTTCGAGCAGGCGAAGACCTTTGGGTCGCTGATTCAAATTCCCAACGAACTGGCCGATACTCTCCCTGAACTGAAACGGGAGATTGAAACAATTCGAGGGAGTGGGGATTTGCTTGGGCGCGACGCGGCTGAGACCCTGCTGAAACTGGTAGAACAGGCGGAAATTCTAGACAAAAAGTTCGATACAGTGGTAGCAAATCCGCCGTACATGGACAGCAAGGGCATGGGCGATGACCTCAAGGCATGGGCCAAGAAAACGTTTCCGGCCGGCAAGTCGAATTTGTTTGCTATGTTCATCGAACGGGGTTTCGGTTGGTGTAAACCTGCTGGATTCAACAGTATGGTCACGTTGCAGAGCTGGATGTTTCAATCTACATTTTCAGAATTACGTTCTCGACTTCTAAAAAAAAGCACAATCGACTCTCTGGTGCAAATAGGATTCAACAGTTTCCCGGAATTAAATTCTAAAGTTGCCCTTGGAGCAGCCTTTTCCATTTTTCGGTCAAATGTTCCTTTCGCGACCGGAACTTTTGTAAATCTCAATAGCGCTCCGCGCTCAGCAGACAAGGGATCTGTATTTCGAGATCGCGACGATAATATTGTGTTTTTCGTTGGGCAAGAAGCTTTCCAAAAAATTCCTGACTCTCCAATTGCTTACTGGGCACCATACGAACGCGTTTTTAAGTATTCACCGCTAAACGACTTCTACGAGTCTGGTGGGCGTTGTAAGACTCACAATGACGAGAACTTTGTTCGGTTCCACTGGGAGCTGGAATCTGGAAGCGTCGGCCCGAACAACCGTTGGAGATATTACGAGAAGGGTGGGGACTTCAGGAAATGGTATGGCAATCGCCTCTTCGTGGTTGATTGGTCAGAGACGGCAAGGGCTTATTATGCAAGAAAGGGTGGCCTTACGAGGGAAATGTACTGGAATAGGCAAGGTATCACTTGGTCTGATATTGGCATCCAAAGTGGCTTCCGTTTGAAGCTTGAAGATACTGAATATAGCTCTGTATCACCTACGATATTCCCGCTTGGAGAGAAGCTGGATTTGAGGATCTTGCTATTGCTCAATAGCAGTCTTTCGAAATGGGTGATGTCTGCCCTAAATCCTGGCTTACATGCGAACCCGGGCGAGGTATTGAAGCTACCTAACCTACTCAGCGGGGATCCGAACACAGCAGAGAAAGCTATCCATTTGGCAAAGGACGACTGGGATTCATATGAAGTTAGTGGGGAGTTTTCATCTTCTCCTCTCGTTCAGATAAATAGTGTCTCTTGTCGAATTAGTGATTGTGCGAGAGCGCTTATTCAGGGTCGTCAAGATCGCACCAATGAACTCAGAAATTTGGAAGAGCAGAACAATAAGGAAATCATTGATCGATTGGGTTTATCAGATCATGTGTCTCCGAAAGTTCCGCTATCTGAGATTTCTTTAACTGGAAATTTGGCCTATCGCGGGAAAGGGAAGAATCGATCAAGCGGCGCGGAAGAACATAGGAAGTTGGTCTCCGAAGAGCTAGCTTCCTACGCCATCGGCTGCATGATGGGTCGCTACAGCCTCGACACCCCCGGCCTGATCTACGCCCATGCCGGCAACGAAGGCTTCGACCCTAGCTGCTATGAAACCTTCCCGGCCGACGGCGACGGCATCGTTCCGATCACCGATGAAGCCTGGTTCGACGACGACGGTGCCAACCGCATCCGCGAATTCGTCCGCGTCGTCTGGGGCGAAGACACTGAAGCTGAAAATATGGCCTGGCTCGCCGAATCCCTCGGCAGCAAAGCCAGCGAATCCGCTGACGACACCATCCGCCGCTACTTAAGCCGCGACTTCTACAAAGACCACCTGCAAACTTACAAAAAACGGCCCATCTACTGGCTGTTCAGCTCCGGCAAACACAAAGCCTTCGAAGCCCTTGTCTACCTGCACCGCTACAACGCCGGTACGCTGTCGCGCATGCGCATGGAATACGTCGTGCCTCTCCAGTCCCGCATGCAGGCCCGCATCGACAACCTGGATCAGGACATCCAGGCCTCCACCTCCAGCGCCGAACAAAAACGCTTTCAGAAGCAAAAAGACAAGCTCATCAAACAACTCCACGAACTCCGCCGCTTCGACGAAAACCTCCGCCACTACGCCGACCAGCGCATTACATTGGATCTCGATGATGGGGTGAAGGCCAACTACGGCATGTTTGGTGATTTGTTGGCTGAGGTTAAGGCTGTGACCGGTAAAAAGGGTTAATTAAGTGGGCTTTGTACTTGACTGCGAAACAGAGGAGAGCACTGAGAGGTCATTGTCGGCAGCATTTAGGTGCATGCCAGAGGATCTCTATGACGTTTTTGACAGTCTGGATCTCGATTTGATTTACGCATCAGCCGAAAGTCCTGATGAAGAACCTAATAAATACCTTCTTGAGCGGCTTAGTGATGAATTGAACCGACCGGAGTTGCCAGAGCAAGTTTCATGGTTCCATTTCACTAGGACACTCCCCGGCAATGAATTCACTGAAGGTCTTTTGCCGTTAGGAAAAGTCTTGCCTCAAATCTGGAAACTACTGATTGACACTGCCCCATCAGCCGAGATTGCTAGAGAGCTTCAGTCGATGCAAAAAAATGGAGTGTCAGACTTTCAGTATAATCTGAAAGCTCCTGATTCATTCCATTGGGGGCCGTTTGCATATCTTGTACCTGCGATAGCTCTACATAGCCAGTCATTGTCGCAGCATGACTATCTGGGTATGCCGGAAATTGTTGAGGATATCTGTAATGGTTTAAATGAGAGTGCTGGCTTCCAGTTGTTCGACCACTTCAGGGAGTTATTGAAGCCCTGCATTGTGAAGTTTGTAAACAATGCGCATGACCGTGGCCAAGATACGCTAGAAACTGCTTGTGCATACCTGTATGGGTGCCGGAAGCGAGAAGGGCCTTCTTCATCGTGGATTACGTGTTTTGATGCAGGCGGTGAAACCATATCCGCAAGTGCAATAGCCTCCGTTCGGTTTTTGACGTCGTTGTAGGGGCGCAAGCTCGTCCAATTATAAAAAGGAATTTGGCATGAACGAGATTATCTGTCCCCACTGCAGCAAGGCCTTCAAAATCGATGAAGCCGGTTATGCGGATATCCTCAAACAGGTTCGAGACCATGCTTTCGAGGAGCAGCTGCAGGAACGGCTCACGCTGGCCGAAAAAGAAAAAAACAGCGCGCTCGCTCTGGCCAGGGAGCAGGCAGCCAGTGAAATGCAGAAGTCGGAAGCAGCTAAGGATAAGGAGCTCCAGGAACTGAAGTCCAAGCTGGAGGCCGGCGAGGTTGCCCAAAAACTTGCCATCTCAGAAGCGTTGAAAGTGGTCGAGAAAGAGCGCGATTCCCTGTTAAGTGACCTCAAGCAGGCAAAGAGTGATAACGAATCGGCCACGCAGTTGATTGAAGCCAAGCTTAACCAGGAAATCCAAGAGCTGAAATCCAAACTTGATGCCACGGATACCAGCAAGCTGCTCGCTATTACCCAAGCGGTCTCTGTCGTAGAAAAAGAGCGCGATACGCTGCAGCATAAGCTGAGTCAGGCCGAGCTAGAGAAGGCGGCTGCCGAGCGCTCGCTCAAGGACAAATACGAGACTCAGATCAAAGACCGGGACGATGCCATTGAGCGCTTGCGGGATATGAAGGCGCGGCTGTCCACCAAGATGGTGGGTGAGACCCTGGAGCAGCACTGCGAAACCGAGTTCAACCGGATTCGCTCGACGGCTTTCCCACGGGCTTATTTTGAGAAGGACAACGACGCCAGCTCCGGCAGCATGGGTGACTACATCTTCCGCGATGTTGACGAGAACGATACGCCCATCGTCTCGATCATGTTCGAGATGAAGAACGAGAGCGATGCCACTGCGACCAAGAAGAAAAATGAAGACTTTCTCAAGGAGCTGGACAAGGATCGTAACGAGAAGGGCTGCGAATACGCCATCCTGGTATCCCTGCTGGAACCCGACAGTGACCTCTACAATTCCGGCATTGTCGACGTCTTTCACCGTTACCCCAAGATGTACGTGATCCGTCCCCAGTTTTTCATTCCCATGATCACGCTACTGCGCAATGCCGCCATGAATTCCCTTGAGTACAAGCAGGAGCTGGCGTTGGTCAAAGCCCAGAACATTGATATCACCAACTTTGAGAGTGATCTGGATACATTCAAAACGGCGTTTGCCAAGAACTATGATGTGGCGTCCCGGAAATTCCAGACGGCGATTGATGAGATCGACAAATCCATCAATCACCTGCAAAAGACCAAGGACGCGCTGATGAGCACGGATCGGAATCTTCGATTGGCAAACGACAAGGCGCAAGATGTGACGGTGAAGAAGCTGACCCGCAAGAATCCTACGATGAAGGCGGCGTTTGAGCAGCTTGAGGATAAGGGCGAGTAGGGCTATGGGTGAGGGGCTGGTGCGGGCGAAAGAAAGTCGAATGCCCGCGCGATGATCCGGTTCTCTTGGTTTACGATGCTGGCCGGTGACCCAGAATGACCTGTTTGGGTCGGCAGGCTATCAGTGACACGCTGGGGTATGATGCGAATTTTGAGGGAGACGCTTGAGTGAGCGGAACAAGCGCCATAGAGCGGATAGAGAAGGGATTGGCCAAGCTGCTGCAGGCAGGCAACCGGATTGTCTGGTGGTCTGATCCTGACGGCGAATTTGCTGATGCCGTGGCTGACCTTTCCCTCGAGGAGGCAGACGTGGTCTCCTTGGGCGATACCCCGGCACTGGCCGTGAAGCGACAGATTGAGCTGGAGTCGCCCGCGAGCCCCTTTGTGCTTTACGAAGGCCAGGAAGCACCTGACCCAGAACAGGACTGGTTGCTGGATATTCGCCTTTATGCCGAGCCGTTTGCTGCCGATGCCACCTCCATGCTGCAACAGGATTTGGGGCTGCAACATGCCAGCCTGCGCCACTACCTGAAAGACCGTGCCCGCTTTTTTGCCAGTAAAGACCGCACCGCGCGTTTGGCCAGCTTGCTGCATGCGGATGATATGGAGCGGGACATCGATGCCAAGATCTGGGCGGTGCTGTCCCGAAGTGGCTCGGCGGATCCTTTTACGCTGCTGCTGGATTTGCTCTGTGACGTGGCTCAGCTCGACGAGGGCGTGGCCTTTGATGATTCCCCTTTGTGGCAGAACCTGGTCAAGTATGGCCTGGAACCGTTCGCCTGGGCCCTGCTTGAGCGGCATTTCGGCTACCGGGATGACGCGCCCAGCCTGGCACGTTTCATTCCCCGGCTGTTGGTGACTGATCTTGGGCGGGGCCTGAAAAAGCCCTTGCCGACCGGCTTGATCAAGCTTGCGTTGCCGCAAGCGAAAGCCGGCAACGTGGCGGTGCTGTTGTCCCAATGGCGGGATTCGACGGCGCGGCAGAAGGATTACGACGCACTGTCCGCCCGGTTGGCCAGTGACCTGCAACTTACCCATCACCTTTCTAATCTGACACCCGCCGATGTCGCTAACTGCGCGACCTTTGTGGATCTGGAGCGCATTGTCGCCAATGCGCTGCGCGATCAGCTGCTGGGGAATATGGCCAGCAGTGTCATGGCCGATGTGCGCCGCACGGTGAATAGCCGCCTAGCCAGTTATTGGGTGAGTGACCGCTATCCTGATACAGAGGTGGGTAAGCGCAGTATTTGGCGGGGGTATTATCAGGCGCTGTTATCGGCGACCGATCTGTTTGAGGCCATTGAAACCCGCGCCCAGCATTTTGGCTTCACCAGCCCGGAGCAGGCGTATACCGCTTATACCGAGTCTCTGTTCGAAATTGATCAGTTCTATCGCCTGTTCCACGAGGCAGCGGATGTGGTGTCTGCCCGCTTCCCGGATGCCATTGCCCCTCTGGCTGATCAGGTGGAGGCGGCCTACCTCAACCGCTACCTGAACAAGCTGGCCACCCATTGGGATGGGCATCTCCAGAATGGTTTGCTGGAGAAGTGGAAGCTGGAGGGTGTCGTCAATCAGCAGAACTTCTACCAGAAAGTGGTGGCGCCCTACCTGGCAAAAGGCGATGAGCGCCGCATGTTTGTCATTATCAGCGATGCCCTGCGCTATGAAGTGGCCGATGAGCTGAAGACCCAGATCAATGGTCGCGAACGGATTGATGCCACCCTGCGTAGCCAGCTGGGTGTGCTGCCCAGCTATACCAAGCTGGGTATGGCCAGCCTGCTGCCGCACAAGACCCTGACCTACAACGCGAAAGGGTCTGTGGATGTGGATGGCCGCTCCTCTGAGGGCCTGGATAACCGCAACAAGATTCTGGGGGCTGTCGGCGGCACTGCGGTGAAGGCAGAAACCCTGGCCAATATGGGCAAGCAGGCCCTGCGGGAATTCGTCAGGCCGCATCGTGTGATTTACATTTACCACAACACCATCGATGCGGTGGGTGATTCCGCCAGTACAGAATCGAGCACCTGGATCGCCTGTCGCCAGGCGATCAATGAGCTGGCAGATCTGGTGTCACGGCTGGTGAATAATGCCAGTGCGACAGCAATCACGGTGACGGCGGATCATGGCTTCCTGTTCCGTGAAACGCCACCGGATGCACTGGAAAAGAGTGCCATGGCCAGCAAGCCCGCCGGGACGATAACCGCCAAGAAGCGCTATCTGGTCGGGAATGACCTGGGCGAGGCCGAGTACGCGCACCATGGCAAAACGGCCGTCACCGCTGGAACGGGCTGTGAAACTGAGTTCTGGTTGCCCCGTGGTGTTGGCCGGTTCCACTTTGTGGGTGGGGCGCGCTTTGTTCACGGTGGTGCCGCTTTGCAGGAGGTGGCCGTGCCGATCATCGAGATCCGACAGAAATACGGTAAGTCTGCAGAAAGCGCCCGTGTTTCCAAGGTGGGCGTGAATGTATTGGGCCAGCAACATCGCATCACGACCAACTTTCATGTCTTTACTTTGCTGCAGACCGAGCCGGTTAGTGAAAAGGTGTTGGCGACAAGGATTACCATTGAACTGGTGAATCAGCACGGGGAGGGTATTTCTTCCCGAGAGATCTTGAATCTGGACAGCGATGCTACTGAGCTGGGTGAGCGGCAAAGCAAAGTGTCTTTAAGCCTGGCCGCTCAGGCGGTGAAGCCTGGTAATGACCACTTTCTGGTGCTCAGCGATGCTGAGAGCGAAATCGAACTTCAGCGCATTCCGGTGCGCATCGACTTGGCAATAGAGAATGACTTCGACTTCTGACATGCAAAATGAGACGGATAACGTGCTGGATCTGGACGCCAAACTGGTCGAGCACTTCCCCGGCAAGATTGTTCGCAAGGATCTGACCAAGCGGCTGAAAGAAGGCGCCAACGTGCCGGTGTATGTGCTGGAGTACCTGCTGGGCATGTACTGTTCCTCGGCGGATGAAGAGCAGATTGCCGAGGGCATGGATCGGGTCAAGCAGGTGCTGTCACAGAACTATGTGCGGCCCGATGAGGCAGAGAAGATCAAGGCCCGTATCCGCGAGAGTGGCAATTTCAAAATCATCGACAAGGTGACGGTTCGCCTTAACGAGAAGAAAGACCAGTACGAAGCCATTCTCTCCAATCTGGGCATCAATAACGCCAATATCGACAGCCGCCAGGTTCATGACTACGAAAAGCTGCTGGTCGGCGGGATCTGGTCAATTATCTCCATCAAGTACGATTACGAGGATGGCCAGAGTAGTTCGCCGTTTACCATCAAGGAACTGAAGCCTATCCAGATGCCGAATATGGATATGAATGCCTTGATGGAGGCACGGCAACAGTTTACCGAGGATGAGTGGCTGGATGTGCTGCTGCGCTCCACCGGGATGGAGCCGACGCATTTTGATACCCGCGTGAAGTGGCACTTGCTCGCGCGTTTGATTCCGTTTGTGGAGAACAACTACAACGTTTGCGAGCTGGGCCCGCGTGGTACGGGTAAAAGCCACGTTTACAAGGAATGCAGCCCGAACAGCATCCTGGTGTCTGGTGGGCAGACTACCGTTGCCAACCTGTTCTACAACATGTCACGCCGGCAGGTGGGGCTGGTGGGAATGTGGGATGTGGTCGCGTTTGACGAAGTCGCCGGGATCTCGTTCAAAGACAAAGACGGCGTGCAGATAATGAAGGACTACATGGCTTCAGGCTCCTTTGCCCGTGGTCGTGATTCCATCTCTGCCAGTGCCAGTATGGTGTTTGTCGGCAATATCAATCATTCCGTGGAAACGCTGGTGAAAACCAGCCATCTGTTGTCGCCTTTCCCTGAGGCCATGATCGATTCGGCCTTCTTCGACCGTTTCCATGCCTATGTGCCGGGCTGGGAAATCCCCAAGATGCGGCCTGAGTTTTTCACCAACCAGTATGGGCTGATCGTGGATTACTTGGCGGAGTACATGCGCGAGATGCGTAAGCGTACGTTCTCCGATGCTATCGACCAGTACTACAAACTCGGCAATAACCTGAACCAGCGCGACAGCATCGCGGTGCGGCGCACGGTGTCTGGCTTACTGAAGTTGTTGTACCCCCATGGCGATTACGACAAGGCTGCTGTGGAGCGTTGTTTGCAATATGCACTCGAAGTGCGTCGTCGCGTGAAAGAGCAGCTTAAAAAAATTGGCGGGATGGAGTTCTTCGATGTCCATTTCTCTTACATCGATGTCGAAACGTTGGAAGAGCAATACGTCAGTGTGAAAGAGCAAGGGGGTGGAGGACTGATTCCAGAGGGACAGGCCAAGCCGGGTACTGTCTATACGGTTTCGACTGGCGCCACCAGCGGTCACTTGGGCCTGTACCGGCTGGAAACCCAGGCTACCGCAGGCAATGGCAAGCTCAACACCTCGGGTTTAGGCTCTAGCTCTGGGGCCAAAGAAGGCCTGAAAGTCGCTCATGATTACTTCAAGGCGAATGTGAATCGGGTAAGTACGATGACAAAGGCCGGAGACTTTGACCTGCATTTGCATATGATCGAGCTGCACAACACCGGTCCATCGAAGCAGATGACGCTGGCGTCTTTTATTGCCTACTGCTCTGCAACCATGAAGAGGCCAACCCAGAACCAGATGATCGTACTGGGCGACATGAGCCTGGGTGGCAACATTATCCCGGCTGAAAATATGGCTGAGGCACTACAGGTGGGCATGGACGCAGGAGCGAAGAAGGTGTTGCTCCCCATGGCCAATGCCCAGGATATCCCGACGGTGCCTGCTGAGTTGTTCTCCAAGTATCAGGTGAGTTTTTACTCTGATCCGGTTGATGCGGTGTTTAAGGCTTTGGGCGTGGAGTGATGTTCAGTAGTTCAGATTCGATCTGACAGACGTCTTCTGAAGAGCCGGTAGGCGCCTTACTTTTGAATAGATCTGTCAGATCGAGTCATAACCATTCCGCTTAATTCCCGATATGTTGCTTTAGGTCCGGCCGTTCCTTAAGGATGGCCATTAATTTTTTGAGATCCTCGTCTACTGGGGTGCTGCCCTCAGATTCCAGTGAGATCCAACCGGATTCCTCTACGGGTATCTGTATGTCTAGGTCCATGCCAGGCTCTGCTGATTTCGAGGAAAGTGCATCTCTTAACGCATACCTGTTCCTATCATCGCCGTGCTGAAGAAAAATGGTGTCCCCGGCGGGTAAATAGCCTTCTTTTGCGTTGCGCAGCGCCCAATTCAAAAGATCCTCTTGGTCTCCATGGGCTGAATAACCTTTAATTTTCTCGATGTTAGCCATAATGTCAGCGACAGCGATGCTTTGCTTGCTATTAGGCCAGTGGATTATGTTGCTGTTCATTCTCCTGTCAGGGATTGGAAGGTCCCGGATGGATAGCAGCTTCCCGCAAACAGTGTTTGCTCCGCTAAATCCCGTTGTTGCCAGGATGGTGTTGCTTTTAGTCAACAGCAAGGGAAGCCAGTAAGCCGCCCTCCCTGCGTCACCGTTTCCGGAGCCTGTGACGATCACGGTCGGACGGTTTGAGGTGGCTAGTTCCTCCCGTGAGGGAATTTTTCGGGATATAATGGGCTTCCAGTTGTGGGCTATTTGGTTGCCTTCCTGCAGCGCCTTCCAGTTGCAGTCGTCTTTATACAGGCTTGTGGCATTCATGGCGCTTACGGCCTGTTGAAGATGGTCTGGATCGTTTTTGGTTAGTCCAAGAAGATCGAATACCTGTTTGCCGAGCCACAACAGCCTTGTCTTCTCTCTGTTGCTTTCCGTTTTAGCCCAGAATCTGATCGTTTCATCCATGATTTCTCTGCCAAGAGGGAAGTCGTAATAAAAGTCGACTTGCTCGTGGTACTCAGGGTTTTCCGCAGCAATAGCGTGAAGATCGAACAGGACATCCTGGCTTCTGCCTAGAGCAAAAGCTGGCATGAGGAGTGTCCCCTGAGTGTTGATGGTCCTGTCAATGAGCGACTTCAGGTGGTCCCTGCGAATCACGGGTTCTTTATCCGAAGGACTGCGGTTTGTGGACCCATAAGTGGATTCCATGACGGCATAATTATGATGGCCTGGGTTCATTGTATGGCGAATGATGGGTAGCACTTCATTATCTTGAGGCTGAGGTCCAATATCGCCTGAAAAAACGATGCTTCTTTGTTCTGGAGACATTGGCTTTCCCCAGTAAATGCTTACAGATACCGCACCGAGTATATGGCCGCTTCTTTGAAACTGGACAAAAAGGTCTTGGTCTACGGGGTGATAATTACCCAAAACTGGTGCTTTTTTGAAATGACTCCATTTGACCTTATTTATATTCGCTTTCGTGAATAGTTCAGGGTTCAAAGGCATTGCGTTGCTATACTGAATTTCCGCGATCCTGGCTGTTTCTTCAGTGCAGTAAACCTTTCCGTTAAAGCCGGATTCGTAGAGCGAGGGGATGAGCCCGCTATGGTCCATATGAGCATGAGTCAGCACGATGAACTGAATTTCGGATGGGTCGAATGGCCATTCTTGATGATTCCACACGTCGGCAGTGATTTCGCCTTGCTGCATCCCACAGTCGACCAAGAAGTTCCATCCCCTTTTATGATCCCGCATCCAGGTGCAGGAGCCTGTTACCTTTCCCAGTGGGCCGATGAAGTTGATTTCCATGGCTTTTTCTCTCTCTATTTTTCGATTTTCTATGTATTAAGCTTTGACTTATTAGCGGTCTAAGCCGTTATTGCCTTTGAGAATGCTTCGAGCGTTGGCACTGCTGAATTTGTTGTTGCACCTGATTTGATTATTTTCTCGTTCCACGAAAATGCGGCTAAGACAGCTTCTTGCCAAGGCGCTGGGAATGGGGCCTCGGTGTTTGTTTCGGGATCAACACGAATGACATCAAGCCTTTTTGCGGCTGAGGAACCATCTTGTGGAACAAGTTCGAAGGAGAGCTTGTTGTCTGTCGATATTGTGTATGCAGTTAACGGTGGTAGGTTGTGTCTGAACCAGTTTGAAAACTGGCGTACTGTCCAGAGGTCCTCTAACAGGAGCGTTTCTGATTGTGTTTTTTGAATGTCATCACAGAGAACGACAAGAAATTGGGCGCCCCTTCCTTTGTGCTCACCCAGGAAGATATATTCCGGGTAGTAACGATTGAGTGCGCTGCTGAGGGCTTTGTTTATGTAAATGGAAGCCCATTTGGTTAGTGGCTTCCAGGTGAGTCCGACCTTTTCCTGGTGTTGCAGCTCACGAAAAGTGAAGGTCAGCGTTTTGCCAGCATTCGATTCTGGATCAGGTATTTCTTCCCTCAGAGGAATTGTGAGCGTGCAGTCCACGCCTTCAATGGAATATGTTGGTAATGACGTAGTAGGAAAATCCGAGTATTCCTCGGCACTTGTTCCTCCGATTCGAATTGGTCGCTCTTCATAAATCCGTTGGTCCAGGAATGTCAGGAGATCAAATTCAGTGTTGAATAATTGTCTTCTTGCTTGTTGTGAAGGGGCACCGGATTCCATGAACTCGCAATAAAACGACGAGTAGAGCAAGTCGCCCTTGTCCGCACCGGTCAGATAGTCAATGGACACGCCCAAGGCTTTGGCTAGCTTCTGTGCTGTGCGCTTACTGGTGCTGCCTGAGCGTTCAATGCGGGTATAGGCTTCACGCGAGATTCCAATCTCTAGAGCCAGAGGGGCTTGTTTTGGATAGCCCTGTCTCTTTCTGGTCTCTCTGAGAATTGTTTTGTCCAAATCGAAGTTTTTGGCCACGGTGTTTGCCTCCTCGCTAGTAATGAAGGTCAGCCTACAGGGCAATAAACATCACGGAAACTTGTTTGGTGTGACGTTATATTTATTTAAAACATCACATCACCTCCTGGGATCCCGCTGGGGTTGGCTTAGCTCCATGTTTTTATTGTGGTTTTTGGTTTTGACTTCTTTGCTGGCGATTGGAGAGAAACCTGATCCGCATCAGCCGGATCAGGCTTTTATCTGCTTATGAGGTGGCGCATGGGCCTTAAGCTGATGCCGGATTCGTCTGCTGGATTACCCTGCAGCTTGTTTTCCCGCCAGCTTGTTACTCAACCCAGTGGTGGATTGAGGGCGTGAGTCCTTGGCTTGAGTGGCTCCCTCGCCAGAAAATTCCTCCACCATCTGTAACCCCTCATCCTCCCCATACTCGAACCAGGCGTTCATGAGCCCGGCCTGAGCAACCTTGTCCAGCTCCGTCTGGTGAATCCCCTGATTCTCTCGCCCCTTGGCTTCCTCCCTGGCATGGGTGACGGCTTCTTTCAGGGGCTGATCGGCCCGCAGGGTCAGGTCCACGTAATAGATCGGCGCCCGATGGCTCTGGGTAGTGCTCTTGCCGCGCAGCTTGAGCTCCAGTGGCAGGGTGGCTAGGTTGCCGCCACTGATGGCATGGAAGTAGCGTAGCCGGGCTGCCAGAGTACGGATGCTGTTGTAGCCGGTGGTGCGGAACACAAAGCAGCCCAATTCATCGTCATTCCCGATACGGACATACAGGCGGCCATAGGGTTTACAAAGCCCGTGGCTGCCGTAGTCGCACAGATCCGGTGACGGGCAGGGCAGAGTAGCCAAGCCATTCTCGGTATGGCGTCGGCAAGTCTCTCCGTTTCCGGCACACAGCGGCCTGCCGCTCTTCCGCTCGAAGAAGGTGTACTCCGCCCGCAGATTCAGGTCCGGGTCATTGAAGGGCAGGGTGACGGGAATGCTTCGTAGTTTTTTGCCCTGTACTTCCTGGCGCAGGGCCTCATCCAGTGGGTGCGGCAGCCAGCCTTCCTTGGTCTGGATCTGGGTAGTGATGGTGAACTGGTCGTCTTTCTCCGGCAGACGCTTGCCGTTCTTCTCCACCACACGGCCAATGCTGATACGGCCGATCACGGGTGGCGTAATCGCGAGTCCTTTAATCATGGGATTCTCCTGATAGCAGACACAGGCACGCAGCCGGGCCTGGCCCGGCTGTTATGCCGCTTGGGGTTAGTTAGGGGTTGAGGCGCACTAGGAACCGGCGACTGCCCGCCTTGTGCTTGGTGTATTGCTTGAGCAGATCCGGCTGATCCTGCAGCAGGGCCTTGGTGTCCAGGGTGGTGGAGTCCTTGCTGCGCTTCCAGGTCACGGAGCCCTCCGTGAAGGTAGCCTTGCTGGCCAGTCCCATGGATTGCTGAATGCGCTGCTTGAGGGTGGATTCCCGCTCGGTCAGTCGGCTCAGCGTGTCACGTAAATCCAGTAGCTCATTGAAGTCGCCTTCCATGGCCGGGTTATCCGTGAGATCCACGGTTTCCCCTTTGTCCTGGGGGTAGAGCGCTTGCAGGGCGTTCCCGGCAGAGTCGGAGCCATCCGGGTCCGGTGGCGTATCCGCTTCCACCAGCTGCCAGAACTCCCGCTCCAGCTCGTACAGGTGGGCGATTAATGCCTCGTCACGCTTGATGCGATGAATCTGCAACTCCTGCCCGCAGATCAACACGGCTACGTCCGCAGCCTGCTTGCCGGTGACCGCCAGTTGATGCTGCACCTGGCACTGGATGTACTCGGGAACCCCATCGGCCCAGAGCTTGGCGCCGTACTGGCCGGTGGTCTTGCACTCCAGGATCTGCACGTCATCGTTGCTAACTACTGAGTAATCCAGATTGGCCAGCATCCAGGGTTTATTGTCATCCGGATGCTGCAGCACGGCATTCACCCGCCGAACCTTGTTGCCGGTGATCCAGGCATAGGCCTCAGCCACCTTGGGCTCCAGCAGGGTGCCCCAGTAGAGTGGTGATTGAATGTCATCCGGATCAGGGGCAGGGAGCAGGCCGTCGCGCCCGGTCTTGATCATCCACAGTTCCAGCGGTGATTGATACGGGCTGATGCCCACAGCGGCAGCGGCATCACTGGCGCCAATGCCTTGCTTGCGGATCTTCAGCCAGTCCTCCCGGCTCATCTGCTTGGTGGAGACCAGGCGCAGAGCGGGGCGGGGTGAGGGTTTGATAGCGCGGGGTGTACTCATGGTTGGTCTCCTTTCAGCTGGGTCAGTCGTTCGGTAAAGCGATCATGGAGATTGATCAGCCGGTGGGTCTGTGGCGTCTGGTCCGTGGGGACCTCATGACTACCGCCCTGGCTGAAAAAGGTAACCACCAGCTCGGTGATCATTTGCTGGATGTCGGAGTGAGACGGTAAATTGCCGTCATTCTCCAGCAGATAGGTACCCAGCTGTTCGCCCAGGGTGGACACCACCTCGTACTCGAACACCCCAGGAAACCCTTGAGGGCCGTACCAGTAGGGTTGTACCTGCTTCCAGATATCAGGGATGAAGTCACACAGGGTGCTGATCAGCTCGATACAGCCATTGCCCCAGATTTCCAGCAGTCGGGTGTGGCGCTCCGGATTCAGCATCAGCCCTTCATACAAAAAGGCGCCCCAGAGGGCGGCCAAATGCGAGGAGAGTGGGGGTTGAGAGAATGGAGAAGAGGATGATTGTGCAGAGCGCTTCACTGAAGGTGCCGCACTATTGCCGTGATGATGGTCAGTCATGGTCAGGCTCCAAACAATAAAAAGCCCGACCGGCACAGAGCGGGTCGGGCTTTAGTCGAGGGGAAAGGGTGAGAAGGAAATCAGTCAGGCCACCAATTCCAGGGTCTGGTTCAGTGCTCGCTGCTTGATCTGGGCACCTTTACCGAACCAGGCGGAATCCAGCCGGTTGTCGGTGCTGCGGGCACGACGCTCATGGTCCACGAACTCGGTGACTGCATTGAGTAGCCCGTAGGCGGTGTTCTTGGCGGAAGCTAGCTCAGAACCGCGCCCCGCACCGTCATACAGGGCCATGGCTTTCTTCATGGCCTGTTCGTTGGGCTTCACCAGCATGTCGCCGGCTTGATAGTTCACATCGGTAAAGACCGAGCGCATGACCTTCTCGGCCGTCTTGCGGGCGATCCGTCGTTCGCTCAGGGCCTTCAGGCGATACATGAAGTCATCCCAGGCAGAAACGGAAATCCCCAGCTGCTTCTTCACGGCCTGCGGATCGAAGGTGGTGTTGTGGCGGACCTTCACTGCATGCGTGTTGCCATTCAGCGCTACGGCCAGGGTGTTGTTACACACGACTCGAATACTGGTGAATTGCGCCGTGGTCGCCAGGGTGCCGTCACAGGCGGTGGCCAGCAGCACATAGCCGTTGGTTTGGTCATTGCCTGCCAAGGAGCCTGTTTGCCCAGTGCGAGCCAGCGCCCACAGCTTGCGGCCCCCTTTAAGCACCCCTGCAGTCTCCAGCTCGAAGCCGGATTGCTCGGTGAGATCGCGGTAGAACTCCAGTACCTCACGGGGCTGAACCACCTTGAAGCGGTTACTTACTACCGACAGAGGGGCCTGGTTGTCAGAACGGAACAGCACCTTCTGATCCGAGAAGGAGGAGATCTGCCCGAGAGCCCCTGCCTCGCTACTGATAAAGCGAACCGGAGTCTCACGGATCTCCCAATCCATGCCGGCTTCGCGCATCCAGACTTCCAGCGGTTGTTGGCTGGCCAGCTGGTTGCCCAGTCCGTGCCAGGGTGTGCGGCCCACATAGGCCATGTTTTCGACAAGATGTGCCATGGTGAATCTCCAATTAATAATGAGAGGGTGATGAGAAAGAAAGGGGTTAAACCATGCCGCGTTCGGCCAGGCTGACCCACTCGGAACGGGACACCACAAAGTGGTCGAGCACCCGCACATCAATCAGCGCAAGGGCATCGGTAAGGCGCTTGGTGATTTGCTGATCTGCCCGTGAGGGCTCACAGCAGCCGGAGGGGTGGTTGTGGGAAAAGATTACGGCGGCTGCATTGCAGGCAAGGGCCTGCTGTACGATCACACGGGGATACACCGCCGCGCCATCAATGGTGCCGGTGAACAGGGTCTCGAAACTGAGCACCTTGTGTTTGTTGTTGAGGAAGATGGCCGCGAAGACCTCGTTCTTCTCCTGTGCCAGAGCCAGCTGCAGGAACTGGGCGACATCGGTAGGCGCGGTCAGCGCTTCCCGGTCAGTAAGTTCATCCAGCAGGATGGCGGCAGCGGTGCTGACAATCTCCTCGGGTTTAACGCAGCCCTGTACGTGGTACAGGCCCTGCTCGTTCTTTACGAAAGTGGGAATATCCATTCAGGCCTCCAAAGGGGCATAAAGAAGCCCGCACAGGGCGGGCTTCGGAGTAGTGGGTAGAGAAGAGGGGATTATTCAGAATCGAGGCGGAAGCGGTGACCGCAGTCCAGGCATTCCAGGTTGTCGAGATAGGTCTCGTCGAGCTTGGCGCCCAGCGCAGCACCAGCTTCACCGCCGGCAACGCCACCAGCCAGACCGCCGAACACAGCACCAGCGATACCGCCGATGGCGGACCCGGCAGGGCCAAACGCCAGGCCGACCGTAGCGCCGACCCGAGCACCACTGGTCGCCATGGCAAACCCACTGGCAGCGCCGGCAGCCGTGCCGACAGTCCCACCGACCTTGCGGCCATTCTGCAGGGGAACGACCCGGATGGAGCGGCAGGACGGACATTGAATGATCATGAAACCTCCATGAGATGGGGTCAGGAAGGCCATTCCTTCCTGGCTTCATGGAGGTGATATGTGGGTGAAAAAAACTGGAATCTTGTGATAAGGCCTGATCTTACCCGTGGGTTGGTGGCGTTGCGGGGACTTCGGGACGACGGATGGCGCGGGAAGTCGGTTGACGAGAGGTTGGCCAGTATGTCTGTATCCCTTACACTAAGCGATTGAAATATAACCAATTGAGCGCCGGCTATGGCAACCAGTTACGCGAAAATCAACCCGGATATCATGGTCTGGGCCCGTGAGCGGGCGCGGTTGAGCGTACCTGTGCTGGCTTCCAGGATGAATGTGACGGAAGAGAAGCTTGGGACTTGGGAGCGAGGGGAGCAGCCGCCCACCTTTAAGCAGGCCCAACGTTTTGCTTCCAGAACGCATATCCCATTTGGTTATCTTTACTTGAAGCAGCCTCCCGAAGAGTTGCTTCCCTTGCCAGATTTGCGAACAGTAGGTGGCCGCCAACCACAGCGACCATCCTCTGAACTTATTGAAATGGCGCAAATCGTTCTCAGGCGCCAAGAATGGTACACGGAATATCTGCGTGATCAGGGCGGGAAGGCGAACCCCAATGTGGGGCGATTTTCCGTGCAGGCTTCCGTGGCTGATGTGGTTCAGGATATGCGTTTGGTATTAGACGTTCCGGCCCATCCTGAGCGGGGAACATGGGAAGACTATCTTCGGTTGCTGATCGGGAAAATTGAAGATGCCGGCATTCTGGTGATGCGCCAGAGTTTTTTGCGACATTACACCCGCCCGCTGTCTGTTGATGAGTTTAGAGGGTTTGCAATAGCAGATCCGCTAGCGCCGGTTATATTCATTAACCAGGCGGATGCACCGAGTGCCCGCTTATTCACCTTAATTCATGAGCTGGCTCATGTGTGGATTGGGCAAAGCGGTATCTCCGATGCAAGCCCGGACTCCAGTCGCAGAGAGGAGGTTTTCTGCAATGCGGTCGCAGCCGAATTTTTGGTGCCAGAAGAAGAGCTTTTGGCGAACTGGCGAGACGATCAGGACTGGGAGATTACTGTTGGAGAGCTGGCCTCTCGTTTCAAGGTAAGCACATGGGTAACTGCCCGCCGGGCACTGACCCTGCGAAAAATTAGCCGTGATGACTACCTGCGTTATATCCATCAGATACAGGCAGAGTACCGCAATCGTGAGAAGCGCCAAGGTGGCCCGACTTATTACCGGACTCAGAAAGGGCATATCAGTGAGACCTTCTCTCGAGCGTTGGTGAGCGAGGCTTTGAGCGGTAGGGTTCTTCTTCGTGATGCAGGGAGTCTTCTCAATATGAAGCCTTACCGGATTACGGCGTTTGCCAAGGAGCTGGGGCTATAATGTATTTGCTTGATGCCAATACTTACATTCAGGCGAAGAATCTCCATTACCAGATGAGTTTTTGCCCAGCGTATTGGTCTTGGCTGGACCAGCAGTATGCGTTGTCCTCACTTGCCAGCATTAGCACAGTTTATGATGAGCTGGCGGATGGTGATGATGAGCTTTCGGAATGGGTGAAGGATCGGCAAGCGCATTTTCTGCCAGTTTCTGATGATGCAACCCAGGAAAAATTTGCTGAAATCGCGCAGTTCGTAGATGACATGCCCGTTAAGAAGCCTGAATTTGTTGCCGAGTTTCTCGCAAAAGCGGACCCATGGCTGATTGCTGTTGCAGCAGTCAATGGCGGCACGGTGGTTACCCATGAAACGCCCGTGCCGGATAATAGTACCAAGGTAAAAATACCGAATGTATGCGAGGCCTTCGATGTCCCATACATCACAACATTTCAATTGCTGAATCGGCTAGAAGCTCAGTTTGTACTTGGGTGAGCTTGGCGAGCGTGGTCATTTTCTCAAGGGTGCGCTCTTTTAGTTGAGACATGGTTCTACGCGGTCTCAGCTGCAAACTAGCCGCTTTGGTTCATGCTTTGATCCGAGGCCGAGATGAAGCGGATTGCTACCACCGAAGCAGGGGTTGGGCAGGGGGCGTCCTGTGCCTTCAGTGTGGGCGTAGTCAGCCTCGAACTTTAAAAGCCATTCTTTCCATGTAATGCGCGTTGGCTGGTCTAGAGGGTATTTCTGTCTGTCCTGAAGCATGTGCTTGACGAGAAATGCCTTGAGGTAAATAAACTGCCCCTGATTATCCCATGTCCAGCGGAGGCAGGCCCAGCGTTCCGAATTTGGATCTGGTCTCTCCAGTGCCGCTAGGAAATCATCGATTCGAGTGAATCCCAGGATGGTCTGGATGTAGTAGATAGCCCCTTCCCAGTAGGCGCCATGTTCATACTGGCTGAATGTATCGACGGGGTAGGCCGGTAGCAGGGTGACTTCTGATGACCGCCAGCTGTTGATAATGCGTTGGTAGGAGGTGTGCCAGTCATCGCCAGGCTTCAGGTGTGGGCCAGGCTGGTAAGCAAAGCGCTTGTCTTGGAACTCCCAGCTTTGTGGGACTGGCGGTAGTGGGACTTGAATGCGGCTGTTGGTGGTGTCTATTTGGCCGGGTGTGGAAGAGTAATGCTCCTGCCACACACCGGCAGTGCACCAGTCTCAGCCATGCCCAGCATTTCAGTGAACCAGCCGGCATAGCGATAATTGCGGTTTTCTGATGCGGCCATCAGCCGAGGAAAGCGGTCTTTGATCTTATCTGCCAGTTCTCTGGCCGTGTCGGGCCGGGCATCCTCCCACCCAAAGTACAGATTCCCACCATCAGCAGAGCTGTGATGAGCGGGTTCATATGAGCCGTTATCGGCAATCACCTCAACGCAATCACCTTCAATCGCCAAATGATGCAGCGGGATCAGCTGGCATCGCCAATGGAGTCCTGAGGGCACCATAGACGTATAGATGGCCAGATTATGGAACCCTTGTTTGTGGAGCTCGTGGACGGCGGCTAGAAGACGTGTAGATCGCCTGGCAATTGGTTGCTGAGATTGGTGAGTGGCCATAACTCCGAGATCGGCTCATTAGCAAGTGGTTATAGTGTTTGTGAGCCCGTTGGGCTGGGCAGTGGTCAGTGATCCTGAATATGCATCAATGAAATCTGCTTTAAATTGCTTGTGAGGTCAATTAGGTTGAGAGTGAGTCGGAATGGTGCGACAGGTATTGTCGCTAGTTAGGGTTGCTATGAGGCAATTGATACATCTGCTACCGGGGATATCTAGGGGAAGGAGCTATGGAGACGATTACTCTTGAGAACTCAAAATACGAGTTCGTGAAAGTGGGCCGCTTTGTGAAAAGCAAAACGCCCCTCAAGGTGAGGTTTGAGGGAAAGGACGATGAGGTGACCATGGAGCTGGAGCTGTGCCACGAAGATATTAAGAAGGTCGGAGAGTGCGTATATCTGGTGACGGTTGACGGTGTTCCTGTGTATGTCGGTGAGTATTCACGGACCCTTGAGTCCCGGTGGCTAAGGAGCGGAAACTATATTTGGCATAACAAAGACCTGTTGATTGTTGAAGAGGTCAACTCAGGGAGAAGGGTGGATTTCTACTTGGCGAAAAATGTTTACGTGATGATCAATGAGAGGGAGGTCAATATATCGAAGTCCATTGAGCATGACATTCTTCAGGTCGAGAATCTTCCCTGGAATACAAGAAATGCCAAGGTTGATGTGAGTGGTGTCAGGCGGTTGGCTGAATTTTATGCTGTTCTTGGTGTTTAGAGGGAGTGCTTTCTTGGGGTTTGTATTTAGCCATTATTACGGTCTCCCTGAAATAACATGAAAATAGACGTTGTGAAATTCCGCTGATTGACGACCGGAGCACAATCGATGGCTATTCCTGTTGGGATGTGTTGGAGAATCACAAGCCGTCTAAAGTGTGTTCTCCTAACTAACGAAGGAGAGAGCGATGAAATGTACTGGTGAGATATGGGTGTTTGGAACGGATGGTAACGAATGGCGGTACATTGTTGAAAACTGTATGGCCGATCAGGAGATGATTCGGGTTCAGTATTCGGGGGTCAAGGATGGCGGTCATTTCACAGGTGATTTCAATTTGAGGCGCGTAGATGGTGAGCGGTTTTCGGGGGTGGATCGCTTTCAATACGTCGGAGGGTATGATCCCTGTGAGTCAATAATGAATGTAATAGCTCGATTGGATGGCGAATTTTTATCAATAGAAGGTAGCCTAATTGAACGCGGTGAAGCTTTCGCAGGTGCATCTTGTCGTCAGTTTGGTATAGAGGGTGATCTTGAGCTGGTGAAGTCATAAATTGCGTGTTCGCCGAATGCAGGTGCCATCCTGGGGTAATCGTTGATTACCGTTCCTCTGATGAGCCTTCTTGCTATTTCGGACTCGATATAGTGCATTAAAGAGGATCAGGCTATGCCTCATGGCGGTATTGCAAGGGCTCTACTTAAAAGAGTTAAGAAGGAGCAACTTCTTAGAGATAGTGAATGTGGGGAAGGGAATTTCGCTGCATCTGCGCTCATAGAGTTCTTGTATCGTTACTGGTTGGAATCTGAATTGTATAATCTTGGTTTTGATGGCATCGAAAGAGAGGTTTTATATCCTCCAGATCATCGGTCTAAAAAAGGAAGGGCGAGATCATGCGATCTAAGATTCAAGCGGGGGAAATCAATATATTGGCTTGAGCTGAAGGTAGCATACTCTAATACGAGATATTCTCGGAATGAGCTTGTCTCGGATATAGAGAAGCTTGCTCAACTCCCCGAGACAAATGGCAGTCATCAGGTCAAAAGGGTATATATTGTTGTGTTTATCTCTGAAGGAAATGAAGTTCCTTTAATAATGAAAGGAATAATTGAGGCTGCTGCTGGTGTTGGTGCAGCATTGGAATATGAAAGTTCCTATATGCCGACCCCCGGAGAATGGAAGGGGTGGCAAAATTCTCATATTCATATCGGTTGTTTGATTTGGTAACTCCTCAGGGCCATGTGAAACTCCTGTCGGGTAAGCTGTCACGAGCATAATGTAAAGGATTGATGATGGCGGCGAGCGCTACAATTAGCAATAAAACCTATCGAGTGATTGCTCTACTTCAAGCTTTACCTAGACATCCATACAAGGTCACTAGCAACGAGATCCACCAACGACTGATCAGCGAAGGGCATGATATCACGCGCCGATCTATTGAGCGTTATCTCAAGGAGTTGTCCGAGTCCCAGGCTTTTCGCGCTTTAGTTCAATGCGATGACTCTGCGACCCCCTACGGTTGGTCCATCGCTCAGAAGCAAAGCCTGTCCATTCCGGGAATGGACGCACAGATGGCTGCTACTTGGGATTTGGTCTCCCGGTACCTGACGCCACTGATGGCTAAGGATGTTTTGGCAAAGCTCGAGCCAGTCTTCAGTGAAGCGAGACAGTGGTTTGAGCGTCATCGCCCGATGGGCAAGCGTTACTGGTCAGACAAGGTGGCGTATGTACCCCGAGGGTTCCATTTGGAGCCCGCAGCCGTGTCGAGAGGTATAGCGGATCAGGTCTATGATGCGTTGTACCGAAATCGGCAGATAGAAATTTGGTATAAGGATAAGGGCGAATCCCACCGTGTTCACCCCTTTGCTTTGGTAGACAGAGGGGCTGTTCGGTATTTGATTGTTCGCTTTTGGAATTATAAGGATTTCAGGCACTTGGCTTTGCACCGGTTGCGTAAAGTGCATGTTCTCGATGAAGAGGTAGAGAGAGCTTCAGATTTTGACCTCGACAGGTATCTCAAAGAAGGGAATATGAATTTGCCTTACGGTGAGAGTATCGAGTTAGTCATGCGCCTCTATGGTCGTGCTGCTGATCATTTGTACGAGACCCCAGTAAACGGATCCCAAACGCTGCGTGAGGTGAGCGCCGATGTTACGGAATTGCGCGTGCAGGTTAATAGCACAGAGGAGCTGAAATGGTGGATATTAGGCTTTGGGGCAAACGTAGAAGTCCTCAAGCCGATCAAGCTCAGGGATGAGATCAGAGATGAAATGTTGAGGGGCGCGAAGAGATACGGCTAGCAAGCGCTAGCCTTTATGCCCTCACTCTCATAACTCAGACCCGCCGGCCTCATCTGTAATCCTCATATAGCTGATTTTGCGCGACAGAAACTGACGCGCCCAAAAGTAATAATGGGTGTGTCGAATGTCGCAGTGTCAGGAGAAAGGGGATGCGCTTTAAACTGGATAGCCGCTTTGCAACACAAACAGGGACCATGGAGAGTGCCCTGCTGATCCGTCACTGGGTTGCCCGGCTCCTCGCGTATTCGTCGGCATGGCATGCCGGCTGGTGTCGCCAGGATAAACGCTTTGAGAATGACGATATTCTTGAGTTGTTGGGGTTCCTGCCATCCAGAGAGGCTCGTTTGCGCCGGCCTCCCCAGGCTCTTGAAAAAGTTATCGGTGAGCATAACCTCGACGCGTTACTTGCTGGAGATGACCTCTATCAGAACGTGGTTAAGCTGGGTGATCGGCTTTCCTTGACGGAAGCGGAGCGCCGGTTGCTAGTTCTGTTCTGCTATAAGGATTCGAGCGAAATACTTAACGAGGTTTGTTGCCTGGTAAAAGGCAGCTCTATGCGACAGCTTACCGCGCTTTTGGCTCGTATCGTTGATGCCCCGGAGCAGGACGTACAGGCCGCTTTGAAGCCCACGGGCGTGTTAAGGGCGACGCAGTTACTTACACTCCATATGGCGTCCGGATTTCGTGGCAAGGATCTGTCATGCATGATCGAAGTGGAGGATGAGCTACACGAAAGCCTACATGTTCCGGATGCTTCTGATGCTCATCTCGTTAGCCTTTTTTACAGGGAGGCAGATAAGGCTCAGCTGGGGCTGCAGGACTATAAGGAGCTCAAAGAGGAAGTGGCAATGCTGTCCCGCTTTCTGACCCGGTCAGTAGAAGAGGGAATTAAAGGTGTCAATGTGCTCCTCTATGGCCCTCCGGGAACCGGGAAAAGCGAGCTTGCAAAGGTGATCGGTGAATCGTTACAGATGAGCATGGCTTTTGTCCCGGAAGAAGAGCGGGATGGTGACGCTCTTACTGTGAAAGGGCGTATGGGGCGCTATAACGGCTGTCAAAGAGCCATCGCACATGATTCTCGTACCCTCGTGGTGTTTGATGAAGCAGAGGACTGCCTGTGTGATAGCCCATTCATGTTTTTTATGCCGTCTAAACGACAGACGGAAAAGTCCAGCATGACGCGTGTGCTGGAGAATAACCCGCGCCCTACGATTTGGATTTCAAATCGAGTGGATATGGATCCGGCTTTCCTGCGCCGTTTTTCCCATGTGGTCCATATGGACAATCCGGGGCCTTCTCGGCGTGAGCGTTTGGTCCGCGAAGCGATGGCCGGGGAAGCTGTCTCTGAAGGCTTTATCAATGAAGCTAGCAAGCTGGAATCGCTTTCCCCCGCGATTCTGCATAGCAGCCTGCATTTTTCACGTCTAGCTACGGAGAGCGGCAAGGATACGGAAAGTCTTATCACTCACAGCCTCAATGCCCGATTCAATGCCATGGGGGTGTCTGAGCGTTTGAAGGTGGAAAAGCACAAGGGGTTCCCTTGGCGTGGGGAGTGTCTGCGCGCCTCTGAAGATGTGGCAAGTCTCATCGACCAGATCAACCCTGATGTGCCGGTGCGGTTTTGTTTGCATGGGGCACCAGGTACCGGAAAAACGGCTTGGGGCCGTGAGCTGGCCGAGCGTATCCAGCGTCCGTTGATTGTCCGCCGGGCGTCAGATTTGCTTGATATGTTTGTGGGAGGAACCGAAAAGCAGATCGCCTATGCTTTTGAGGAGGCCGAGCAGGAGGGTGCGGTACTGCTGATTGATGAAGCGGATAGCTTTATCGGTAGCCGAAGCAATGCGCAGCAAAGCTGGGAGGTGTCGCATGTCAATCAGTTCCTGGCATCACTTGAGCGCTTCAATGGCATTTTTGTTGCCACCACCAACCTCTTGGAGCGAGTTGATGAGGCGGCCATGCGCCGTTTCGACTTCGTCGTGCGTTTTGATTGCCTAGACCAGGAAGGAGCCTTGCTGTTGCTGAAGGACCTGGCCGATGCCTACGGAATCAAATTGCCAGCGAATAAGGTGCAGCGGGCAATGCTGGATGGAATGGAAATGTTGACTCCCGGTGATTTTGCGGCCACCTATCGTCGCGTCCGGGTGCTCAAGAATCCGCCGGATGCTGCTGAATTGGTGGGTATGCTGCGTGACTGCCTCCGCTACAAGAAGAAACCATCACAGCCAATAGGGTTCATGGCGTCGCTGCATTAAGTGCTGTAGCGCTGCCGCATCCTAATTTCCCCCGATTCCATTGTGATGGAGTGCTCATGTTAGACACTGCTTACACCCAGCATAGCGGAGGTTCATCTCGGCCACAGCAAGATGCCATCTGGACAGGGAAGTCCATCCTGCAAACACGAGATGCTCCGGTTAGCGGTTACCGTGGTAAGGCGCCTGTAATTCTGGCTGTTGCCGACGGCGTGGCAGCCAGCACTCGTCCAGCACGAGCAAGCCGGTTTGTGGTTGAAGCCCTGTCGCGCCTTACATGCCGCGAACGCTTGACCGGTAAACAGGTTCGCGTAGTACAGGCGCTGCTCTCAGAAAAGTATGCAGGTGGTAAGGCCCATGGGGCGTCCACGACGCTGGTGGGGGCCAGGGTGACGGAAAACAGCTGCGAGATCGTCAATGTGGGCGATAGCCGCGCCTATCTCTTCAATCCGGAAGGCGAATGCCGTCAGCTGAGTGAAGACCACACCATCCTGAATGCCCTGATTTCCAGCGGAGAGATTATTCCTGAGGAGGGGGTTGAGTATGCCCAGATGTATCAAGGGTTGGCGCACTGTTTGACAGCTGATACAGAGGAGTACGGTTTTGCCCTTCATTTTCAGGAATCGGCACTTGAGAACGGGAGCGGCCTGCTGCTCTGTAGTGACGGGCTGCATGATGCCATCGGCGATGTGGATATCCGCAAGCTGTATCAAGCGGGCCTGACGGCTGCTGATCAGGTAGAGCTGTGGCGGCAGGCGGTGATTGATGTGGGGGTGCCGGATAACCTCTCGATACTATTGGTCAGGAAATCAGCATGATTTTCTCTGTTAGCTGGATTGGAGGCGACATTTTTTGTCATCTCTATGCTCTGAGATCGCCCATCGTGGTGATTCGGTAGGAGGGGCTGTGGCTTTAGATGAAATGCTCGAGCCTGGCTGGCTCGTCCGCTTTGCTGATATTGAACGCTATCGCAATATGAGTGACGTTGCTATTTGTTGGTTCATGTATGGCAACAACGTTCACCCAGTTCCAGAGTTTTACAAATATGACTGGTGGATTTTTTGGGAGGGGCGCCTGTTGATGGGGATGAGCTAATCTTCAGTGAGGATTACCGGATGAACATCTCAGAGGTAAATCTTCTTTATGATCGGCTAATGTAAAGAAAAGACGGTTTTCTTCATGTACAACCAAAAACGGCCCAGAAGGGATTGCCTGAACCCCTTCAATCCAAACGCTAAGCGATGGGAGGGACAGTGCTGGGGTCCCTCTCTTAAGGATGATCTGGACCCTCTCGTTACGGAAGGGCCTTGGGCTGGGCATAAATAGCGAATAGTTTGCATTAATGGTGAATTTTCGTGGTGATGGGCTTCATTCCGGGAACATCGCGTGCGAATGGGGGCCGGTCTCGAGTGTGGGATATAGGCAAAGGAGTTTGATGTTGAGTCGTTATGACAGTGTGAGCGAATGGTTCTGGAAATCAGATCTCTGTGAGCGCTTACGGGGAGCAAAGCCTTCGAAGCCATCAAATGTATTGTCGCTTCTTTTCTCTGCGCACGATGAGGTGAGGCTGCATACACCAATGATTGGCTGGTTACTGGATCCACAAGGTGACCATGGTCTGGGTATGGAGCCCTTAACGCGCTTCCTGGAAAGATTGGGGGCTCCTATCCCGGATGCCTGCGCTAACCAGTCAGTTAGCGTGTGGAGGGAGAGGTATTTTCCGGGATATGGCCGGGTTGATCTGATTGTTGAGTATCAGGGGCGCGCCATTGTTATCGAAAACAAGCTGTATGCGGCTGACCAGGAAGCCCAGCTTTCGCGGTATCAGCAGGTCCTGGATGAGCTGATCTGCCCAGAACCAGGCAGCTTGTATTACCTCACCATCGATGGCTCTGAGCCGTCGGATGTGTCCTGTGCGGCTCCAGAGGGCCAGCAAGGTGATCATCGAGCGCCTGACTACCACTGCATCAGTTATTGCTCAGACATACTGGGCTGGCTGGTAGAGCTGATCTCAGAGGTTTCGGAGGAGAACTCCAGAGTCCGACATAGCCTAGAACAATATCTTGAAATCGTGATGGAGGTGACGGGGATGCATTCTCGCAAAGACGCTATGGAAGAGCTGAAGCAGAGTGGTCTTTTGGAGCATATACGGCGAAATCCGGGGGACGCTGCGGTTCTGGCAGGGCTGACCCGCTCTGTTCGCTTTCTGCATGCTAAATTGCTGGAGGATCTTGTAAACGCTGTTCAAGAAAGACTGAAGTCTGAGTCGTCTCTTGTATCGGTGGAGAATGCCGCCAGAAAGGACAGGCTCGACTGGAGTGTTTATGAGGCATGGGCTGGAGGGAAAACGGCCAAAGGGACCCTTTTGTTTAAGGTTCAGAGTGTCTCCGATCCAGCCTTGCAGAATGTGCATTTGTTGATCGGGCTCGATGCTGCAGACATGTTTTGGGTTGGGTTGGGCCACTTTGTTGATGGTGAGCACCAGGACAATGTTGTTTCTGGTGACCGCTTTGGGGTTATTCCAGGTCATAACAGCAATCAGTGGTGGTTGAGCTGGGTGACGATCAAGGAATTGGATCCTGCCGCTTTTGATGGTGCAGATGGTGTTGGGCGGTTGGCAGTGGATCAGAGCTTGGCTGAGTTGGTAGAGCGCGTTCTAGGGGTCTGCCGGCAGTATCTCGCCATTCTGGATAAGGAGGCCTGAGGTTTCTGTCGTGCACGGCGAGTGGAGGGCTGCCACTGGGGTTTTTTGACCTCTCCATGACTTGCCTCAGGCGGCTGCGTTATACTGCCTCCCACGAAGGGTTCGGGTCCCATTTTTAGGTGGTTTTTAGTGGGGCCAACAGTGTGGTCAACACCCTTTTTGGTTTTTTTATTATCTTGTAAATCAGATGGTTGGGGATCTATTTGAGTCCGGCCTCTGTACCAAACAATAAAAGAGCCCGCTTCCAGCGGGCTTTTTTATGTCGGGCGTCGCAGGCTCTCGATAGCTCAAACTCGTCTGTCCAGGAGAGTGATCATGACCGACTATGCCCCGCCCGCCGGTTTGCTTAAGCGCCTCATGGCGCTGGTCTATGATGGCTTTTTGGTGCTCGCCTTGTGGTTTGTGACCACGGGTATCTTCGTGCTGGTCTACCCCAAAACCGGGTTGCCGATGGAAGATATTAATGGCGTCACCCGCGCTGCTCCGGACTACCTGAAGGGGATTTTGCTGCCGCTGCTGCTGGTGGAAACCTGGTTGTTCTATGCCTGGTTCTGGATGCGTGGTGGCCAGACCCTGGGCATGCGTGCCTGGCGGTTGCAGGTGCGGGACTATCGCGGTGGGCCGGTTAAGCTCTGGCAGACACTGGCTCGCTTCCTGGGTGCCTGCGTGTCATGGGGTCTGTTCGGGGCGGGCTATCTGGTGGTGCTGATCGCGCCGCATCAAACGCTTCACGATCGCCTGTCCGCTACGGCGACGGTGCAGCTGTCGAAGAAACCCAAGACGCCCTGAATCGCACCTTGCTTCCTAGCGAGCCGGTGACGCAGACCGCTTGGTGTGAGGGGGTTTAGCAGGTATCCTTGCCACCCCTTGAACTTCCGTGCCGGTACAGTACGTGAACGTCGACGATTTTGATTTTGAGCTCCCCGACGGGTTGATTGCCCGCCATCCGCCTGCTGAGCGCCGTGATGCGCGTCTGTTGGCGCTTACCCGCGATGCGCTACTGCATCAGCAGTTTCCTGATCTGCTTTCCCATGTGCACCCCGGCGATTTGCTGATCTTCAACGATACCCGCGTGATTCCTGCCCGGCTGTTTGGCCAGAAGGAAAGCGGTGGCAAGGTTGAAGTGTTGATCGAGCGGGTGGTGGATGACCACGAGGCACTCGCCCACGTGCGCGCCTCCAAGTCACCGAAACCGGGAAGTTGGCTGGAATTTGATGAGGGTATTCGTGCCCAGGTGACGGGGCGTCGTGACGCCCTGTTCATCTTGCAGTTCTCGCTGCCGGGCCAGGGCTGCGACACCCTGCTGACCGCACTGGAGAAAATCGGCCATGTGCCGTTGCCGCCGTATATCGACCGCCCGGATGAGGATGGGGATATGGAGCGCTACCAGACGGTTTATGCCCGCGAACCTGGCGCTGTGGCGGCCCCAACCGCCGGCCTGCATTTTGACGATGCGATGCTGGCGGCCCTGGAGCAGCACGGGGTTGATATCGGTTTTGTCACCCTCCATGTAGGAGCAGGGACGTTCCAGCCGGTGCGCGTGGACAAGGTGGAAGACCATCACATGCACAGTGAGCGTTACCAGATCCCCGATTCCCTGGTTGAGCAAGTGGCCCAGGCCCATGCCCGGGGTGGCCGGGTGGTGGCGGTTGGAACGACCGCACTGCGGGCGCTGGAAGCGGCCAGCCAGTCCGGTGGTTTGCAAACCGGGCAGGGCGAGACGGATATCTTTATCTATCCGGGTTACCGGTTCCGGCTGGTGGATGCCCTGGTGACCAACTTCCACCTGCCCAAATCGACGTTGCTGATGCTGATCAGTGCCTTCGCGGGCCGTGATCGGGTGATGAACGCCTATCAGGCGGCGATTGAGTCCCAGTACCGTTTTTTCAGCTACGGCGATGCCATGTTTATTGAAGGAACGCAGCATGCATCACGCGACACGCAACACGCGGGTGGAGCTGACGAATGATCCTGTGTTTCCCGTTTTTTGGCATGCTGCGTGAAGCATGCCGCGTGCAAGCGAGCTCTTACCCATGTCCCGAATGACCTTCCAGCTCAACGCCACCGATGGTGCCGCCCGCCGTGGTGAGATCACGTTTCCGCGGGGCACCATCCAGACGCCGGCGTTCATGCCGGTGGGGACCTACGGGACGGTAAAAAGCATGTTGCCCCGAGATCTGGTCGAGACCGGTGCCGAGATCTGTCTGGGGAATACTTTCCACCTGATGTTGCGCCCGGGTACCGAGGTCATCGAAGCCCACGGGTCCCTGCACGGCTTTATGCAGTGGGACAAGCCGATTCTCACTGACTCCGGCGGTTTTCAGGTATTCAGCCTGGGCGATATGCGCAAGATTTCCGAGCAGGGTGTGGTGTTCAAAAACCCCATCAATGGCGACAAGGTGGAGTTGAGTCCGGAAAAGGCCATGCAGGTGCAGCGCTCACTGGGCAGCGATATCTGCATGATTTTTGACGAATGCACGCCGTTTCCGGCCACCGAGAAACAGGCCCGCGATTCCATGGAACTGTCCCTGCGCTGGGCGAAACGCTCAAAAGACGCCCATGAAGGCAATGATGCGGCGTGTTTCGGCATTGTTCAGGGCGGCATGTACGACGATTTGCGCCGCGAATCCCTGGCCGGGCTGGTAGATATCGGCTTCGATGGCTACGCCGTGGGCGGCCTCAGCGTGGGCGAGCCCCAGGAAGAAATGCTACGCACCCTGGGCAACCTGACCCCGCATATGCCTGCAGAGCGCCCCCGTTACCTGATGGGCGTGGGCAAGCCGGACGACATCGTTGAAGCGGTGCGCCGTGGGGTGGATATGTTCGACTGCGTCATGCCCACCCGTAATGCCCGCAATGGCCACCTGTTCATCGCCGAAGGGGTGGTGAAAATCCGAAATGCCCGACACCGTCATGATCTGGCTCCCCTGGAGGCGGATTGTGACTGTTATACCTGCCAGCATTTCTCCCGCAGCTATCTGCATCACCTGGATCGCTGCAACGAAATGCTGGGCTCCCAGCTCAATACCATCCATAACCTGCGTTACTATCAGCGGCTGATGGCTGGATTGCGGGGGGCCATTGAAGGGGGTACATTGTCCGCCTTTGTGGACGACTTCTATGCGGCGCGTGGCCAGACTACGCCAGCGCTGTAGCTATTTATCGATTGGAGTATGTAATGAACATCGCAATGCGTTCCCTGCTGGCCCTGTTGGCCACTGCCATGGTTTCTCCGGCGTTTGCAGCCCCTGCTGCCCCTGCCGGCCCGGGCGGTGTCGAGCTGATCATGCTGGTCGTGATGATGGTGGTTTTCTATTTCTTCCTGATTCGCCCGCAGCAGAAGCGTGCCAAGGAACACAAAAACCTGGTCCAGAGCCTGAGCAAGGGTGATGAAGTGGTCACTAGCGGTGGCATTCTGGGCAAGGTAGCGAAAGTGACCGATGATTTTGTGGTGGTGGAAATCAGCAACAACCTGGAAATCAAGCTGCAGAAAAGCAGCGTCCAGGCCACTCTGCCCAAAGGCACCATCAAGTCGATCTAGAAGAATAGCAGCCCCGTCTTGAGCGGGGCTTTTGCTGTTGCGGTAACGCCAGCAAAACCCAATGTATCGAGCGGTTGATTAATCGTGCATGCCGGCCGCCTTTTTTCGGCGCTCGACGCACTGTCGCACTATTAAAAAACCGGCACTACCGGAAAGAACTATGACCCGCTATCCACGCTGGAAATTTTTCCTGCTTTTGGCTGCCCTTGTTGTTTGCGGCCTTTATGCGCTCCCTAATTTGTACCCGGATGCCCCCGCTATCCAGATCAGCCATTCCGAGGCGGGTGGTGAAGTGTCTGATGTGGCCAGGCAGCGAGTGCTCGGCGCCCTGGATGATGCAGGCCTGAGCCACGGTGACGGCGAAGTGGTGGGGAACTCACTGCTGGTGCGTATGGGCGATACCGAAGCGCAGCTGCGCGCCAAGGACATCGCTGCGGCGACGCTGGGCGATAACTACGTGGTGGCTTTGAACCTGGCGGCGACCACGCCCCAGTGGCTGCGTGAGATCGGCGCCAGCCCCATGAACCTGGGCCTGGACTTGCGTGGCGGGGTGCACTTCCTGCTACAGGTGGACATGGATTCGGTGGTGAAGAGCCGCATGGAAGCCTGGGAAGGTACCGCCAAGCTGACCCTGCGTGATGCGGGCGTGCGTTACCGCGCGGTGTCTGTGGATGGCACCACCCTGACCGCCACCTTTGGCGATCAGGTAGCTGCTGACGCAGCCCGTGCACCGCTGCGTCAGGCGCTGGACAAGCTGGCCATGCAGCCGGCCGGTGACAGCCCGAAGATTGTCATGACGCTGAACGAAACGGCCCTGAAGGAAATGCAGGATTACGCCGTGGACCAGAACCGTACCGCGCTGAACAAGCGGGTCAATGAACTGGGTGTGGCGGAAGCCGTGGTGCAGCGTCAAGGTGCAGACCGCATCGTCGTGCAGCTGCCGGGGATTCAGGATGCGGCCACCGCCCGCCGGATTCTGGGCCGCACCGCGACCCTGGAATTCCGTCTGGTAGACAACAGTGTGTCTTCTGCCCGCCTGCGTTCCGGCATGGCGCCTCCCGGCCTGGAATTCTTCCCGTTCAAGGGACAAGAGGGCCGTATCGTCGCGTTGAATAAATCCAGCATTGCCACCGGTGATCAGGTGATCGATGCCAAGATGGGCTTTGATCAGCAGAACGGTCAGCCGGAAGTGAACGTGACGCTGGATTCCGATGGCGCCCGTCGCATGCAGCGTGTTACCGGCAAGAACGTGGGTAACCCCATGGGCGTGCTGTTTATCGAAACCAAGACCGACGTGAAAAAGGTGATCGACGAAGACGGCAACAGCGTTGATCAGATGACCAGCAGCACGGACAAGTATGTGATCAACGTGGCTACCATCCAGAGCACTCTGGGTAGCCGTTTCCGTATTACCGGGCTGGATAATCCCGCGGAAGCCTCCGAACTGGCATTGCTGCTGCGCGCGGGTTCTCTGGCGGCGCCGGTGAGCATCGTGGAAGAGCGCACCGTGGGCCCGAGCCTGGGGGCGGAAAACATCGAAGCCGGGCTCAAGTCCATGGCGCTGGGTCTGTCGCTGGTGCTGGTCTTCATGGTGATCTGGTACAAGCTGTTTGGCCTGATTGCCAACGTGGCCCTGTTGGGGAACCTGGTGATTATTGTCGGCGTCATGTCGTTGATCCCCGGGGCCACCATGACCTTGCCGGGGATCGCCGGCATCGTGCTGACCGTGGGGATGGCGGTGGATGCCAACGTGCTGATCTTCGAGCGTATTCGTGAAGATTTGCGCAGGGGGCTCAGTCCGCGCCAGGCCATTGAAGAAGGTTACGCGCGCGCATTCACCACCATTATCGATGCCAACATTACCACCCTGATTGTGGCGGTGATTCTGTTTGCGGCGGGTACCGGTTCGGTGCAGGGCTTCGCGGTTACGCTGTTCATCGGCATCCTCACCTCCATGTTCACGGCGATTATCGGTACCCGTGCCATGGCAGAAATGATTTACGGTCGAGGCGCCCGCGCCCCGAGCAAACTGAGCATCTGAGGCGGTTATGAGCAAAGCACCCATGAACATCAATTTTATGGCCGCCCGCAAACCGCTGGGTGTCCTGTCGCTGGCGCTAGTCGTTATTTCCGTGGCGCTGCTGTTGACCCGGGGTCTGAACCTGGGGCTGGATTTCACCGGTGGCACGACCGTGGTAGTCAAAAGCCCGGTAGATGTGGAACTGTCTGAAGTCCGTGCGGATTTGGCCGATGCGGGGTTTGGTGATGCGGTTGTTCAGCATTACGGTTCGCCAAAAGAGGTCAATATTCGAGTCGCCCCCAGGGACGGCAAGGATGCAGACCAGGTTGGCCTGAATGTGGTCGCGGTATTGAAAAACCACAACCCGGACCTGGAAAAACAGAAAGTGGAGTTCGTTGGCCCGCAGGTAGGGGACGAGCTGCGTGACGAGTCGGGCACCGCCATGTTGTTGGCGCTGGGTCTGATGATGGTCTACGTGTGGTTCCGGTTCTCCAACAAGTTCGGCGTGGCCACCGTGGTCGCATTGTTTCACGATGTGATCATCGTGTTGGGATTGTTCTCGCTGATTCAGTGGCCTTTCGACCTGACCGTGCTGGCGGCGGTGCTGGCGCTGATCGGTTACTCGCTTAACGACTCCATTGTAGTGGCTGACCGTATTCGGGAAGATTTCCGCAATTCACGGCAGACGGACCCGGTGGCCATCATCAATGGTGCGGTGAACCAGACGTTGACCCGGACAATCAACACCTCCGCGACTACCTTGTTGGTGCTGGTGGCGCTGTATTTCTTCGGTGGCGAAGTGATGCGTTCCTTTTCGGAAGCCTTGCTGGTAGGGGTCTTCGTGGGTACCTACTCGTCCATCTATGTGGTCAGCAATATCCTCTTCATGATGAAGGTCAGCAAGGAAGACTTCATGGTTCCGGAACCGGAAGAAGTGGATGAAATGCCATAACGGCAATTGATCATTGATAGTGGTTAATTGATAGTAAAAGGCCGTGATTCGTCACGGCCTTTTTGCTTTTCAGGCTGGCGGTGTTGGCGCCGCAATGTTGGAGATAATCATGAAAAAAATACTGACCGTACTGTTGCTGTCTTTCCTGTCGGTAACCGCACAGGCATCGGAACAGGCGGACAAGACGGCTGCCGCCAAAGAGGTGCTGGAAGCCAGTAATGCCAAAGCCATTTTCAGTGAAGCCCGGCGACAGATTGAAGGCATGACCGACCAGGCCCTGACGCAGACTATCCCGGCTGACAACAAGGCCATGATGGAGCGTTATACCTCACGAGTGCAGACCATTCTTGAGGAGGGACTGGATTGGGGCGCCATGGAAGAGCAGATGCTGGCCATTTATCAGCGTACCTTTTCCCTGCAGGAGCTGCGGGACATGGCCGAGTTTTATCAGTCAGACAGTGGCCGGGCGATCATGAAGAAAATGCCCCAGGTAATGGCTGAATCAGTACAGATTTCCCAGCGCCAGATGCAGCATGTGATGCCGTCCCTGCAGCAGATGTTTTCCGATATGGAAGCGGAGTTGGCCCAGGCAGACGCACAAAAAGGTGCGCAGAAACCGTAATCGAAAAAGCGGGTATGGGTCGAACCAGGTGTAGTCGTAATCCGGCATTGGACTCAGGACGATCGCGGGCCGGTTGGGTGCGTTGTTTACGCCCAAGCCGGCCCGTTTTTTTTGCGGCTTTCCTTAACTGAAGTTCTGTTTCTCCATCCAGGGAATAATTCGTTTGAAGGCTTCTTCGATCTGATCCAGCGAGGTGGAGTAACTGATGCGCAGGGCATTGCGCCCGGCGTCCCCAAAGGTATCGCCGGAAATGGTGCAGACCCCGGTCTCGCGCAACAGTTTCAGCGCCACGTTGGCCCCGTCGACGCCTTCCGGTAACGAGGGAAACAGATAGAAAGCGCCATCCGGTTTGTAGCCGGTGAGGTGTGGCGTCTGTTCCACCAATTCCACCAGCCGATCCCGCCGGCGCTGATATTCCTCCACCATGTTGTCGATAAACTGGTTGCTGCCACGCAGTGCGGCGACGCCGGCCCACTGGCAAGGCGTGTTGGCCACTGTGGTGGTGAACATATGGTAGCGGCGCAGTTTCTTGATGGCGCCCTGGCTGCCGATCAGCCAGCCGATGCGCATGCCGGCCATGGAAAAGGTTTTCGAGAAACTGCTGATCACCATGACGTGGTCCAGGTCCGGGCAACAGGACAGCACGCTGGGGTAATCCTTGCCGTCGTAGATCAGGTGGTCGTAGACCTCGTCACTGATCACATGAATGCCGCGATAGGCCGCTTCTTCGACAATGGCTTCGATGGTTTCCCGCGGGTAGATGGTGCCGGTGGGGTTGCTGGGGGAGTTGAGAATGACCGCGAAGGTATTGGGCCCCATGGCATCAATCACTTCCTGGGGATCCAGCTGATGGTTGTTCTCGGCGCGGGTGGCAATGTTACGCACGATGCCACCGTTCATGCGTATCAGTGGGCCGTAGAGCATGAAAGACGGGTCCGGCACGATGAACTCCCGGCCGGGGGCCGAGGTGGCCGTTAACGCCAGATACAGGGCTTCGGTGGCGCCGGTGGTCACCATGAAGTTTTCCGGCACCAGGGTGCGTTGATAGCGTTTGCTGTAGTACTCCGCCAGCGATTCCAGCAGCTCCGGCAGGCCGGCGTCCATGGTGTAACCGGTCTGGCCAGCATAAAGCGCATCCACCCCGGCCTGGATAACGTGCTCCGGCGGTTTGAAGTCGGGCTGGCCGATGGACAGATGAATCACATCGTCCAGGTCGGCAGCCAGATTCACCATGCGGCGGATACCCGGCACCGGAATGGTCAACAGGGCCGGGTTCCAGATCGGGTCTTCGCTTTCGTAGAAATCCGTGTCCAGATTGCTGTTTCCCATCATCTGCTCCTTATCAAACGCCGGACGCCAAGCGCTGGACGCCTGACGCTAAAAGATAGCCCTATGCGCACCGTCGCGCTCCTAGTTCTGTAGCATCGGTGGTCGCTGGGTAAACGGTTGCGCCTGTTCAAAGGCGTGGCCAGCGGCGAGCACCCGGGCATCGTCGAAACGGGCACCGACAATTTGTAGCGCCATGGGCAGGCCGTTGCTGCTGAGCCCCAATGGCACAGACAATGCCGGCTGGCCCGTCAGGTTGAAGGGGTAGGTGAAGGGCGTCCAGGTGGGCCAGCGGGTGCTGGGCCAGTCCACCGGCACTTCCCGGTTGGTGTCGAAGGCCTCGATGGGCAAGCAGGGGGTGATCAGCAGGTCGTACTTGGTGTGGAATACGGCCATACGTTCACTCACCGCCATGCGCTCGTTCATGGCGCCCAGGTAATCCAGCATGCTCAGCTTTTCTGCCTTGGTGGCCACTTCCACCAGTGCCGGGTCCATCAGGCTGCGCTGGCGCTCGCCCAGATCGCGCATGGCATTGGCGGCGCCGCTGTAGAACAGGTGGCTGAATGCCGCCAGCGGGTTGCTGAAGCCCGGGTCGACTTCGCTGACAGTGGCGCCCAGTGATTCGAAAACTCGGGCGGCCTCACGGGTGGCTTTTTCGATTTCCGGGTTCACGTCGGCATAACCCAGAGTGGTGCTCAAGGCGATACGCAGACCTTTGATGGGCTGTTGCAGGGCGGCTACATAATCAATGCCGCGGCGTGGCGCGGCCAGACTGTCGCGGGCATCGGCTTCGCTCATGACGGTCATCATCAGCGCGGCGTCAGCCACGGTGCGGGTCATGGGGCCGGCGTGGGCCAGGGTGCCGAAGGGGCTGGCGGGCCAGTGGGGGACTTCGCTGAATGTGGGCTTGTGGCCGACGATGCCGCAGAAGCCGGCGGGAATACGGATGGAGCCGCCCGCGTCGGTGCCCAGTGCCATGGGCGCCATGCCGGCGGATACGGCGGCCGCGCTGCCGCCACTGCTGCCCCCGGCAGTTTTGCTCGGGTCCCAGGGGTTGTTGGTGGGGCCACACAGGGGGCTGTCGGTAATCCCTTTCCAGCCAAACTCGGGGGTGGTGGTCTTGCCCAGCGGCACATAACCGTGGCGTTCCAGTGCGGCGACGGCCGGGGAGCGTTTTTCCAGGGTGCTGGCGGGATCGATGGTTTTCGACCCTTTCAGGGTGGGCCACATGGGGGTAAGGAAGACGTCTTTGACCGCAACCGGCACCCCGTCAAGCAGGCCGTCGGCGTTGCCGTTCTGGTATCGCTGTTCGGCTTCGCGAGCCCATTGCAGGGTGGTATCACGGTCGATCAGACACCAGGCGTTGAGCGCCTCATCATGGCGCTCAACATGATCCAGCAGGGTGTTGCACACCTCCACGGGTGACAGGGCGCCGGTCTGGTAAGCGGCTTTCAGCGCCTGGGCGCTCATGGTCAGTAATTCCTTACTCATCGACGATCCTCCTGGGGTGGCCCGTCGCGGCGGGCTCACCGATTGGTTACATAGCCGTGTTCCTTGCTGACGGGGTTGTCCAGTGGCTGACCCCGGCGCCAGCGGTGGAAGTTATCGACAAATTGCTGGCCCAGCGCCTGGCGCCAGCCAATGAAGTCCCCGGCCATATGCGCCGAGATCATCACCTTGGGGTGATTCCATAGTGGGTGGTCGGCGGGCAGGGGTTCCGCTTCAAACACATCCAGTGCTGCCCCGGCCAGCCGGCCGCGTTGCAGGGCTTGCAGCAGGGCGTCGGTGCGCACGATGGGGCCGCGACCGACGTTGACGAGAGCCGCGCCGGGCTTCATCTGCCGGAAGGTGGCGGCGTCGAAGAGGCCGTCGGTGTCCGGTGTCAGCGGTGCGGTGATCACCACATAGTCCGCGTCACCGAGCAGGGCAGGCAGATCCTGCTGTCGGTGGACCCGATCAAAGGCGCTGTCCTGGCGTGCATGGCGGGCGGTGCCGATCACGTTCATGCCCATGGCGCCGAGCACCGTGGCGACTTCCCGGCCAATAGAGCCGGCGCCCACGATAAGTGCATTGGCGCCGCGCAGCATGCGGGTTTCACGGTGTTGCCAGCGGTGCTGTTCTTTCAGTGCCAGGTTGCCGAGCGTGTCCTTGGCGAACATCAGCAGGGCGCCCAGCACGTATTCGGCGATGCCGCGATCGAAAATGCCGCGGGCGTTGGTGACCACGATGTCACTGTGTTTGATCGGGTCGATCATCAGCGCATCCACGCCGGCACTGGTGGCATGGACCCAGCGCACCGGGCAGTTATCCGGCCACACTTCCTCCAGCAGGTCGGTGCGGAAATCGGTGACCACCAGTACCTGGGTGTCCGGCAGCGCGGCCCGGAGTGCATCAGGTGTGCGCACTTCCCGCACCCGGGCGTGGTCGCTGAGGGAGTCCAGGCCCGGCAGGGACGGTTCGTCTTCGGCCAGCAGGACGGTGATGGTGGTGTCGGTCATCGAATCTCCTTTTGAGTTGAAAGTGAAAAGTTCAAAGTTGAAAGATCCGGGGTAGCTTGTCGTAAGACAAAAGCCTTGCCCGCGTATATTCAAAGTACACGCGCGGCTTCATAGGGGCCTGTTAACCCTATGCCGGGATCGCGTTTAAACTTTTAACTTTCATCTTTTAACTCATGTTTCTTTCAGTGCGGCATCAAACAGTTCTACCGCTTTTTCGATTTCCGCTTCGGTGACGGTGAGCGGTGGCAACCAGCGTACCACCTGGCCCTGGGTGCCGCAGCGCAACATCAGCATGCCGTTATTTTCGCAATGCTTGAGCAGCTTGCCGGCGCGGTCGCCATCGGGGGTGTGTGAGGCACTGACAATTTCCAAGCCCAGCATGAGCCCCATGCCGCGAATTTCATCAATGCAGTCATGCTGTTTTTGCAGGCCCTGCAAGTGAGTGAGTAGCTGCTGGCCGAGCTTGTCGGCGCGGGGCACCAGCTGCTCTTCCTCAATAACGTCCAGGGTGGCCAGTGCGGCGGCGCAGGCCACCGCATTGGCGCCATAGGTGCCGCCCTGGGAACCGGGGTAGCCGTGGGTCATCAGGTCGCGGCTGGCGGCGATGGCGGAGAGTGGATAGCCGCTGGCCAGCCCCTTGGCAGTGACGATGATGTCGGGTTTTACATCGAAATGTTCGTGGCTCCAGAACTTGCCGGTGCGGCCAAAACCGGCCTGGATTTCATCGGCAATGAGCAGGATGCCGTGCTTGTCGCAGCGTTCGCGCAGGCCTTTCATGAAGGCGGCCGAGGCGGGGTAATAGCCGTACTCGCCCTGCACCGGTTCGATAATCATGGCGGCGGTGTCGGCCGGGTTGCACTCGGTGGCGAAGATATGGTCCAGCTCGTTGAGGCAGTCGGTGACACACTGATCCATGTCCTGCTTATAGCGATAAGCGTGCGGGAACGGGGCAATGCTGACCCCGGCCATCAGCGGCTGCCAGCCGGTACGTACCTTGCTGGTGGACGTGGTCAGCGAGGCCGCGGCCAGGGTGCGGCCGTGGAAGCCACCGCGAAAGGCGATGAGATTGGTGCGGCCGGTGGCCTGGCGCGCCAGGCGAATGGCCGCTTCCACAGACTCGCTGCCGGAGTTGGAAAAGGCCACCGCATCAAGCCCTTTGGGCAGGTGTTCGTAGAGCCGGTCGGTGAGGGCCAGCATGTTGGGGTGAGTGACGGTGGCGTACTGGGCGTGAACCAGCTTGGCGACCTGAGCCTGCGTGGCGGCGACCACTTTGGGGTGACAGTGGCCGGTGGAGGTCACGCCGATGCCGGAGGTGAAGTCCAGCCAGCGGTTGCCTTTTTCATCATAGAGCCAGCTACCTTCGCCGCGCTCTGCGCAAATCCCGCTGGACTGAACCAGTAAGGGGGACAAATGACTCATGGTGCCTCCTTTCTCATCGCTCATTGCCGTCGTTGTCTGATGCCAGCGGGATGAAAATACGCCCCGCCGGTGCTATGACGTTACCGGCCCGTGTTACGGAGCCAGCAATGCGTAAAGCCGTTGTCCTGTTTCCCGGGTGCCGGTGGCCTGGGCCCCGTTGGTCAGTGTGGGGTCATTTCCCTTGGCCAGGTCCGCCGTTACCGTGTCATGCAGATGTTGTGCCGCATTGCCCAGGGCCGGGTGGTGGGGGGCGAGCCATTCCAGGGTCATGGCCAGGCTGAGCAGGGTGGCGCGGGGGTCGGCCAGATTCTGCCCGGCAATGTCCGGTGCGCTGCCGTGGACCGGTTCGAATAACGCGGGAATATTGTTGTCGGCCGGATTCAGGTTGGCGGAGGGGGCGAGTCCGGGGCCGCCGCAGAGCACCGCCGCCAGGTCGGTGAGAATGTCGCCGTGCAGGTTGCTGGCCACCACCACATCGAAACGCCAGGGGCACTGGACAAATTTCATGCAGGCCGCATCCACCAGTTCGTGGTGGGTGTCCACATCCGGATACTCCTGGGCCAGGCGCAGAAAGGTTTCGGTGTACAGGTCGCCCCAGAAGGGCTGGGCGTTGCGTTTGGTGATCAGGCAGACCTGTGAGGCTTTTTCGTTCTTGAACTGGCGCGGCCGATGACGTTGGGTGGCCCGCTGGCGGGCGCGCTCAAAGGCATGACGAATCAAACGCTCAGTGGCGGAGGCGGTAAATACCTCCACCTGCGTGGCCACTTCGTGGGGCGTGCCGGCTCGCAGGCGACCGCCCTGGTTGCTGTATTCACCTTCGCTGTTTTCGCGAATCACCAGCATGTCCACATCGTTGGCGCGTGGATCGCTGAGGTATTGGGGCGCGCCGGGCTGCCAGCGGGCTGGCCGCTCACAGGCCCACAGGTCCAGTTGTTTGCGCAGTGCCAGCAGCGGCGAGAGAGAAATGCTGTCGGGCAGCACAAAACGGTCCGGATCATCCAGTGGCCCCGGGTCGCCCAGGGCCCCCAACAAAATGGCATCAAAGGCGCGTAGCTGGTCGACGCCATCATCCGGCATCATCTGCCCGTGTTGCTGGTGCCAGGCGTGAGACGGCCAGGGGAAAGAGTGACAGGACAGCGGCAACTGAAAGCGGTCAATCAGCAGTGTTAACGCTTGTTCGGCCACGGCCATGACTTCAGGGCCGATGCCGTCGCCGGGGAGCAGGGCGATGTTTAGCCGTTTCGTCATCCTTAACTCCGAGTTGCGAGTTTAAAGTTGAAAGTTAAAACGCGGAGAACAGTAATTGTGTTCTCGGCCTGTTGATCTTCGCGCAGCTTGGTCTGTGCAGGCGGGCACCGATGCTTCGCGTGCTCGATACTCTGTCGCGACTTTCAACTTTTAACTTTCAACTCGCTCCTGGTTTCAACTTCCCATGCACAGATATTTCGTTTCCAGATACTCTTCCATGCCCTGGTGGGAGCCTTCGCGGCCCAGGCCGGATTCCTTGACCCCGCCAAATGGTGCGGTGGCATTGGAAATCAACCCTTCGTTGACGCCGACCATGCCGCTTTCCAGTGCTTCTGCCACGCGCCAGCAGCGGTGGATATTGTCGCTGTAGAAGTATGCTGCCAGCCCGTAAGGGGTGTCGTTGGCAATGCGGATGGCGTCTTCTTCGGTTTTAAAGGGAATGATGGCCGCCAGCGGCCCGAAGGTTTCGTCCTGGCAGAGTTGGGCATCGGTGGAAACGCCGGTGATCAGCGTGGGCTGAACGAAGCTGCCGCCCCGTTCGTGGCGCTGGCCCCCGGTGATGACCCGGGCGCCCTTGCCCAGTGCATCTTCCAGATGCTCCATGACTTTATCGGAGGCGCCCCGGTTGATAAGGGCAGCCTGGGAAACGCCTTCTTCAAAGCCATCGCCTACTTTCATGGCTTCGATGGCAACCTTGAATTTCTCCACAAAGGCATCGTGGATGCTTTCCTGTACCAGGAAACGGTTCACGCACACGCAGGTCTGGCCGGTGTTGCGAAACTTGCTGGCCATGGCGCCTTCCACGGCTTTATCCAGGTTGGCATCGTCGAACACCAGAAAGGGGGCGTTGCCGCCCAGTTCCAGTGAGACCTTCTGGATGTGTTTGGCGCACTGGGCCATCAGCTGGCTGCCCACTTCGGTGGAGCCGGTGAAGCTCAGTTTGCGAACCTTGGGGGAGTCGGTGATTGCCGTGGAGATGGCGCCGGCGCTGCCGGTGATAACGTTGAAAACCCCCGCAGGAATGCCGGCGCGGTCGGCAAGTTCGGCCAGCGCCAGTGCGGAGTACGGGGTGGCGCTGGCGGGTTTGACCACCATGGTGCAGCCTGCGGCCAGGGCCGCCCCGGCTTTGCGGGTAATCATCGAGGAGGGAAAGTTCCAGGGCGTGATCGCGGCGGTGACCCCGATGGGTTGTTTGATCACCACGATCTGCTGGCCGGGTTTGGACGCGGGAATGGTGTCGCCATAGGCCCGGCGCGCTTCTTCGGCAAACCATTTCAGGAAAGAGGCAGAGTAAGCGATTTCCCCTTTGGCCTCGGGCAGGGGCTTGCCCTGTTCCAGCGTCATCAGGCGGCCCAGGTCTTCCTGGTGCTCCATCATCAGGTCGTGCCAGGCCATCAGCAGGTTGGCCCGTTCGGCGGCGGTCTTGTCGCGCCAGCCGGGAAAAGCCTGGTGGGCGGCGTCGATGGCGCGGCGGGTTTCGGCTTCGCCCATGCGGGGCGAGGTGCCGATGTCTTCGCCGTTTGCCGGGTTGTCGACCGCAAAGGTGGCGCCGTCGTCAGCATCACACCACTGACCATCGATGTAGCACTGTTGGCGGAACAGGGTGCTGTCCGTGAGAGAAACCGTTGCCATGAAGCGTCTCCTTGCTGAACCGTTATACCTGACACGCTAGCAAAGCGTGCCGAGATGTCCATGCCACAGACAGCACTTTCGTATTGAAGTCTAAGGAGTTTTTACAAAACGGGGTGAGGGGACAGGCAGGAAAAAACCTTCCTCCGCAGCGGGAGGAAGGGGGAAGGTGAGGCTGTGCGGGGGTTAGCGCTTCAGGCTGTCGTTCAGATGAGGTTTGATTTTTTGCAGCAAGCCCTTAAAGACTTTCGGGCTGCCGGCGACGATACCGCCGCTTTCCAGGTACTTGTGGCCACCGCTCAGGTCGCCAACCAGGCCGCCGGCTTCGGTAATCAGCAGTACGCCTGCGGCCATGTCCCACTCTGCCAGGCCGAATTCAAAGAAGCCGTCCAGCCGGCCGGCGGCCAGCCAGGCCAGGTCCAGGGCTGCGGAACCGGGGCGACGCAGGCCGGCGGTGGAGGCCGCGATATCCGCGAACATGCCCAGGTAGGCGTCCATATGCGGGGCCTGGTCCTTGCGGAACGGGAAGCCGGTGCCAATCAGGCAGCCTTCCAGGCTAGCCCGGTTGGTGCAGCGAATGCGGCGGCCATTGAGGGCAGCGCCACGGCCACGGCTGGCGGTGAATTCTTCGTCGCGGTTGGGATCGTAAATGACTGCATGCTCGATTTTGCCTTTGAATTTGAGGGCAATGGAGACGCAGTACTGGGGGAAGCCATGGATGAAGTTGGTAGTGCCGTCCAGTGGGTCGATGATCCACTGGTAGTCTTTACCGTCGCCACTGCCTTCGAGCATACCGGATTCTTCAGCCAGAATGCTGTGGTCCGGGTAGGCCTTGCGAATCACATCGATGATGCGCGCTTCTGCAGCGCGATCCACTTCGGTGACGAAGTCGTTCATGCCCTTTTTCGTGACAGACACGGGATCACTGCTTTCAGCAGCTCTGCGAATCAGATTTCCCGCCTGACGGGCGGCTCGCAGGGCGATATTCACTTGCGGCGCATGCATGGCATCTATCCTCAATATGGCGTGTGGCGTAACAGTGTTAAAGAGCGCGGGGCAGGGAAACTCGGGGTTCCCGTTCCGGGGCGCGGATTGTAGCAGAGCCCGCGCGATCAGGGCAGCCGCCGTGTTAAGATTAGCGCCTTTTTTAACGAGAGGCCTCCCATGTTGGAAAATGTGCGCATTGTGATGGTGGAAACCTCCCACCCCGGCAATATCGGCGCGGCTGCCCGGGCCATGAAAACCATGGGCCTGTCGGATCTGCGTCTGGTGCAGCCGCAGGCCTACCCCAGTGTGGAGGCGACGGCGCGCGCCTCCGGTGCCGGCGATGTGCTGGAGGCTGCACAGGTATGCAACAGCGTGGACGAGGCCCTGGAAGGCGCCACTCTGGTGATTGGCACCAGCGCCCGTCAGCGGCGCATTCCGTGGCCTTGCCTGACACCACGCCAGTTGGCGGCTCAGTTGTCTCACGATCTGGCCAATGCGCCGCAGAATACCCGCATCGCGGTGTTGTTCGGCCGTGAGGACCGGGGGCTGACCAACGACGAGCTGCGCCGCTGCAATCTTCATGTGAGCGTGCCCACCAACCCGGAGTATGGGGTCTTGAATGTGGCGTCGGCGGTCCAATTAATCAGTTACGAGCTGCGCCTGGCGTTGTTGGGGGACGACTTTGAGCTGCAGGAATCCCGTTCCCGTCGCGAGGTCATGCCGTTGCCGGAAATGTTCTGGGATGAGCCGCCGGCCACCAACGAAGCGGTATCGGGGTTTCTGGACCACCTGGAAAAGGTGATGGCGCAGAGTGGATTCCTGAATCCGGAGCAGCCCGGGCAGGTGATGACGCGCATGCGCCGTTTGTTTATGCGCGCCCGACCGGACAAAATGGAAATGAGCATTTTGCGGGGCGTATTGGTGGCGTTGGAGAAAAAAATGCCGCGAGATGATGGCTGATGTGCCGTAACAAACGGTTATTGGCGTCATCCTAACGGGCCCAGGCCCAAGGCTTCGATGTTGAGGTAGTTATGTTTGATCAAGTGCGCGAGGACATCCGTTCGGTCTTTCACCGGGACCCGGCGGCCCGCAATACGCTGGAAGTGTTGCTCAACTATCCCGGTTTGCACGCAGTGCTTTTCCATCGGTTGGCCCATGGGCTATGGACGCGCAACTTCAAGCAACTGGCACGGTTGTTATCCACGTTTTCGCGCTGGCTCACCGGTATCGAAATTCATCCCGGTGCCAAAATTGGCCGTCGTTTCTTTATCGATCACGGTATGGGGGTGGTGATCGGTGAAACCGCAGAAATCGGTGATGACGTGACCTTGTATCACGGCGTTACCCTGGGTGGCACCAGCTGGAGCAAGGGCAAGCGCCACCCGACCCTGGAAGACGGTGTGGTGGTTGGTGCAGGAGCCAAGGTGCTGGGGCCGTTTACGGTGCACAAGAATGCCAAGATTGGCTCCAATTCTGTGGTTACCAAGGAGGTGCCGGAAGGGGCGACAGTGGTCGGTATCCCGGGCCGGGTGATTAGCCATCCGTTGACCGAGAAAGAAAAGACTCGCCAGGAAATGGCCGAGAAGATCGGCTTCCAGGCCTATGGTGTCAGTAACGACATGCCTGACCCGGTGGCGGAAGCGATTCACCTGTTGCTGGATCACATGCACGCGGTGGACAACAAGCTGGATCGGGTCTGCACCAACCTGAAAAAGCAGGGCATTCAGGGTTGCGATGAGAAGCTGCCGGAGCTGAAGGATGAAGACTTCGAGCCGGTGAATGCGGGCGGTACGGACTAAAAGGGCAATGAATAGTTAACAGTTAATAATTAATAGCTAAATAAAAAGGCCGCCCTGGAAGGGCGGCTTTTTTTTGTTCGCGTGTTGCATGAAGCGTGGTGCGTGCAGCGTTCTTATACGTTGAAACGGAAATGCACCACGTCGCCATCCTTGACGATGTATTCCTTGCCTTCCAGGCGCCACTTGCCGGCTTCCTTGGCACCCTGCTCGCCGTTGTTGTCGATGTAATCATCGTAGCCGGTGACTTCGGCACGAATGAAACCTTTCTCGAAATCCGTATGAATCACGCCGGCAGCCTGGGGGGCGGTGGCGCCAACCCGAACAGTCCAGGCGCGCACTTCCTTAACGCCGGCGGTGAAGTAGGTCTGCAGGCCGAGCAAGTCAAAGCCGGCACGAATCACCCGGTTCAGGCCCGGTTCTTCCATGCCAAGGTCAGCGAGGAAGTCGGCTTTTTCTTCGTCGTCCAGCTCAGCAATTTCCGATTCAATCTTGGCGCAGATCGGCACCACGGAGGAATTTTCTTTCTCGGCCAGCTCGCGCACAGCGTCCAGCAGGGCGTTGTCCTCAAAGCCACCTTCGTCCACGTTGGCAATATACATGGTGGGTTTCAGGGTCAGCAGGTTGAGGCTTTTAATTGCCTTGCGCTCATCGTCAGTGAGCTCCACGGAACGGGCCGGGTCGCCTTCGTTCAGGGCGGGCAGTACCTTGTCCAGTACCGGCAGCAGGCCTTTGGCGTCCTTGTCCTGGCCCTTGGCGGCCTTGGTGGCGCGCAGGTGGGCTTTTTCTACCGTGTCCAGGTCGGCCAGGGCCAGCTCGGTGTTGATCACGGCGATATCGTCCAGCGGGGATACCTTGCCGGATACGTGGATCACGTTTTCATCGTCGAAGCAGCGCACCACGTGAGCGATGGCGTCGGTTTCACGGATGTTGGCCAGGAATTTGTTGCCCAGCCCTTCGCCTTTGGAGGCGCCAGCGACCAGGCCGGCAATGTCAACGAATTCCATGGTGGCGGGCATCACCCGCTCCGGGCTGACGATGGCGGAGAGTTTGTCCAGACGCGGGTCTGGCACCGGTACCACGCCGGTGTTGGGTTCAATGGTGCAGAACGGGAAGTTCTCGGCATCAATACCCGCTTTGGTCAGCGCGTTGAACAGGGTGGATTTGCCCACGTTGGGCAGACCGACGATACCGCATTTGAAACCCATGACAGACCTCCATTTTTCGAGGCCGCAATGCTACATGAGCGGCAAGCGACAAGCTACAACGCGCCGCCGCTATGGAGGAGGCGTGTACGCCATGAGGTCGCTCTCATGGTCAGGGCGCGGCTCGTTGCTTTAAATCAAAGAAAGCGGCTCTCGCGTTGTCGCGTGCGTGTGGCTGATCTTACGCTTTAAAGCCGTTGAGGTGGTTCATGGCGCCGTTCAGGTCGCCGCGGAGCATGTCGGCGGTGTAGTGGGCGGCTTCATCGATGGCGCGATCGATCAGGTCCCGGTCGGCTTTGGAGGGTTTGTTCAGCACGTGGGGGGTAACCCGGTCTGCAGAGCCGGGGTGGCCGATGCCCAGGCGTAGCCGGTAAAAGTCGCGGCTGTTGCCATGTCGGCTGATGATGTCGCGCAGACCATTGTGGCCTCCGTGGCCGCCGCCTTGCTTGAAGCGGGCACAGCCGGGGGGCAGGTCGAGCTCGTCGTGAGCAATCAGCATCTGCGTAACGGGAATCTTGAAGAAATTTGCCAGTGCGGCGGTTGCCTGACCACTGCGGTTCATGAAGGTGGTCGGAACCAGCAGGCGGATCGTTTCGCCTTCAAAGGAGAAGGTGGCGGTGAGGCCGAAATATTTCTTGTCTTCGGTAAGGAAGACGCCCTGGCGTCGGGCCAGGGCGTCTACATACCAGACGCCGGCATTGTGGCGGGTGTCTTCGTATTCGCGGCCCGGATTGCCCAGGCCCACGATCAGTCGAACAGGTTCCGCCACGGTGCGTCTTATTCCTCGCCTGAGGCTTCTTCGCCTGCCGCTTCGTCGGCATCGTCATCAGCGGACGCACGGACTTTCGGCTGGTGAACCGCAGCTACCGGCTGGTCGTGGTCGTCGCCCAGAGCAAGCTGGGTCAGTTCCACGCCTTTCGGCAGTTTCAGATCGGACAGGTGAATAACGGTCTCCAGCTCAGCGTTAGCCATGTCCACTTCGATGAACTCTGGCAGGTGCTGGGGCAGACAGCTCACTTCCACTTCCGCGTAGTTGTGCTGAATCTCGCCGCCTTGCTTCTTCACGCCGATAGAGCTTTCTTCGTTGATGAAGTGCAGGGGAACGTTCATGGTGATCTTGTGGGTCTTGTCGACGCGCAGCAGATCCACGTGCAGCGGGTGGCCCTTGGCAGGATGACGCTGCATGTCACGCAGTACGGCCTGTACACTGGCACCGTCCAGCTTCAGGGTCAGGATGTGGCTGTAGAACGCTTCGTTTTCCAGGGCTTTTTTCAGCTCGCGCAGTTCAACGCTGATCATCTGCGGCTCGGCTTCGCCACCGTAGAGGATGCCGGGAACACGTTCTTGCAGACGACGCAGGCGGCGGCTCGCACCTTTCCCTGTATCGCTGCGGCTTTCTGCATTCAGCAGGAATTCATTGGACATGGTCTGTCTCCAGTATGCTCTCGGGCTTCCCGCGACCAGGTCGGCCAGAGAGGTTGATAAAGCCACGGAGGATTCCGCGGGGGCGCGATTATGCATGAAAAGCACGCCAGACGCCAGATGCCTGATGACGGACGCGCTAAAAAGCAAAAACCCGCTCGAAGAGCGGGTTTCAGCGTCAGGCGTCGAGCATCTGGCGTCAGGCGTTCTATACCAGCTCCAGCCGGTCGAACATGGCGCTCAGGGACTCTTCGTTGTTCACCCGGCGTACCGTCTCGGCCAGCATGGGGGCCAGGCTGAGGACGCGGATGTTGGCGCAGGCGCGGCCGGCTTCGGACAGGGGGATGGTGTCGGTGACAACCAGTTCGTCCAGGGCGCTGCTGGCAATATTGTCGATGGCCGGGCCGGACAGGATCGGGTGGGTGATGTAGGCAATCACCTTGGCGGCGCCGTGGTCTTTCAGGGCCTGGGCGGCTTTGCACAGGGTGCCGGCGGTATCGACCATGTCGTCCACCAGTACGCAGGTGCGGCCTTCCACTTCACCGATGATATGCATCACCTGGGACACATTGGCCTTGGGGCGGCGCTTGTCGATGATGGCCAGGTCGGCGTCATTGAGCTGCTTGGCCAGGGCGCGGGCACGGACTACACCGCCCACGTCCGGGGAGACCACCATCAGGTCGTCATGGTTCTGGCGTTCGATGTCCGCCACGATCAGCGGGGTGGCGTAGACGTTGTCTACCGGGATATCGAAGAAGCCCTGAATCTGGTCGGCGTGAAGATCCACGGTAACCACGCGATCAATACCAACGGCGGTGATCATGTCGGCGACCACTTTGGCGGTAATCGGCACACGGGCGGAGCGCACGCGGCGATCCTGGCGGGCATAACCAAAGTAGGGGACAACAGCGGTGATGCGGCCTGCGGAGGAGCGACGCAGGGCGTCGGCCATGACCAGCAGTTCCATCAGGTTGTTGTTGGTCGGGTTGCAGGTGGATTGCACGATAAAGACGTCTTTGCCGCGCACGTTTTCCTGGATTTCCACGGCAACTTCGCCATCGCTGAACGTGCCCACATCGGCATTGCCGATCGGCAGGTTCAGGTTGTTGACCATGGCTTTGGCCAATTCGGGATTTGCGTTACCGGTGAAAACGACGAGCTTGGACACTGGCGCCCCCTGGGGTCTTGCGTCGTGAATTTGGGAACCGCTAAGGGGAAGGGTAAGAGGTTCCTCAGAAGAAAATGGCTGGGGTACCAGGACTCGAACCTGGGAATAACGGGATCAAAACCCGCTGCCTTACCAACTTGGCTATACCCCAACACTCGGTCTCAGGCCCGCTTAAGCGGGTTTGCCTGAATTCTTTGTCTCTCGAAACTTCGCCAGTGTCTCTCCCAGAATCTGGTGGAGAGGAGAAGTATTACAGCTTCGAGCGACGAAACCTGTCCAGTGTTGTGGCAACTGTTGCAGCAATTGCTGCCCCTGTTGCAATCCGGTCAGGCGGGAAAAACAGCAAGCGCCTGTGCCGGTCATACGAGCATTGCCCGTATGTTGCTTGAGCCAGTCCAGCGTTTTTCCGATTTCCGGAAAGTGCCGGGTTGCCACCGCTTCACAGTCGTTGTGAAAGTCGCGGGTCAGCACCGCCTCAAGCGAGGCCGGTAATTTACTGATGGGTGTATCCCTTGTCAATTGCCGGTCGCCGAAAATTCGAGCAGTTGATACATGAATTCCGGGGTGAACGACCAAAAAAGCGTCATTTGGTAGTGTGACGGGGGAAATTTGTTCGCCGACACCTTCTGCCCAGGCGCTGTGCCCCAACACAAAGACGGGCACATCGGCGCCCAGCGCCAGACCGATATCGGCCAGCTCCGGCAGTGTCAGGCCCAGCTCCCAGAGTTGGTTCAGACCCAGCAGGGCGGTGGCGGCGTCGGAGGACCCGCCACCTACGCCGCCACCCAGTGGCAGGCGCTTGGTCAGGGTGATCGCCGCCCCCTTGTTGCTGCCGGTGTGCGCCTGCAGTGCTCTGGCGGCTTGCAGAATCAGGTTGCTGTCATCCGTGGGGAGGGCGTCCTGGTTGTTTTCCGTGTGGCATTGCAGCGACAGGGCGTCTGCCGGGGAGAATGCCAGGGTGTCGCCATGGTCGAGCAGGGCGAACACGGTCTGCAGTTGATGGTAGCCATCATCGCGGCGGCCAGTGATGTGCAGGAACAGGTTGAGCTTGGCCGGGGCCGGCAGTGTCAGTGCCGGGGCGGGTGTTGGTCGGGTCACGGGGCGCTGCTGCCGGGTTGCCAGTCCTTGATCAGCAGGGTGAAACGGTTGCTGTTCTGCTGGGCCTTGATGCGGTAGGGCAGGGCGACGCCGGCGATGGGCGCGTAGCGATCGAAGCTGAGCGACCAGCCCAGTTGCTCCAGTGAAATCAGGCGTTGCTGGTCATCGTATTCGGCATCCGCTGGTGCGCCGGGCCAGGGCAGGCCACGAGCCCAGTATTGCAGGGCAGACACGGGCAGCCAGAAGCCGGTGAGGTGCCAGGCCAGTTCGCCGGGGCTGCGGGCCTGGTAGGTTTCCTTGGTGGTGACCAGTTCCGCGCGGCCGCTATCCCAATGGAGGTCTGCGCTGCCAAAGCCCAGTGGTCCGGAAAAATGAATATCGCCCCGCTGGGGTTGTTGGCGCCAGTCAAAGGTGGCGCTGCCGCCGTCGTTGGCGGTGCGGTAGCCGAGCTTGCCGCTTATCTGCCATTGCTGGATCTGGCCGGGGTGTTCGAACTGGGCGGTCGTGGTGGGGCGTAGCTGGCAGGCGCTTAATGCCAGGGCTATCAGCGCCAGGCCAATAAGGCGGGTAAGGCTCAGGGTCACAGGCGGGCTCCGAGTTTTTCCATGACTTCGCGGATGTGGGGGGCGTCCGGGTCGCTTTCCAGGGTGTCGCGCCAGACCTGGCGGGCCTGGTTCTGGGCGCCCAGAACCCACAGGACTTCACCATAGTGAGCGGCGACTTCCGGGTCGGGGAATTTTTCATAGGCCCGGCGCAGATAGTCCCGGGCGGCTTCCGGCTCGCCGCGCTGGTACAGTACCCAGCCCATGGAATCGAGAATGGCCGGGTCGTCGGGGCGCAGCTCCAGTGCCCGGGAGACGTATTGATAGGCTTCGTCCAGACGATCGGTCCGGTTGCCCAGGGTATACCCCAAGGCATTGAGGGCGCTGGCATCGTCCGGGTTCAGGGTGATGATGCGCTTCAGGTCCTTTTCCAGCTGTGCCAGGTCGCCCACCTTTTCGGCGGTCATGGCACGGCTGTAGAGCAGCTCGGTATTGTCGGGCTGGTCACGCAGTGCGTCGTTGATCAGGGCGATGGCGCCTTGAGGGTCGCCGTTGCTGCTGCGCATTTCTGCTTCGGTGATGGTCAGGCTGTCCTGCAGTTCCGGTTGTTGCTGGGCCAGATCCTGCATCAGGGCGTGGGCCTGGCCGGCATTACCTTGCTGGTACAGCAGGCGGGCGGCTTGCACTCGCGCGCGGATGGCCTGGGGGCCACCGACTTTCAGGTAATGGTCGATGGCGCTGTCTGTGTCCATCTTCTGCTCGGCGGCCTGGGCCAGGTACAGATGAATATCGTCGGGGCGATAGTTCTGTGCGAGCAGGACGTTAAGCTGGGTCTGCGCGGCATCGCTGGCGCCAGCCTCCAGGGCAAGCAGGGCCAGCGAGAAGCGCAGGTCCAGATCCTGAGGGTTTTGCTCTGCCATGATGGTGAGTTGCTCGCCAGCCTCTTCCAGCTGGCCGGTGGCCAGCAGCATGCGAACGTAGGCGATGCGGGGGCGGCGCGCTTGCGGGTATTTGCGGACCAGCTTTTTCAGGTGGCGCAGGGCTTTTTGGGGCTCGCCGGTTTCGTAGAGCAGCTGCGCCTTGAGGAGCAGGGCATCTTCATGGCGGGGCATTAATTTGAGTGTGCGCTCGGTGGCGTCCAGGGCCGGTTCGGGCTGTTTTTCGTGTTCAAGCCACAGGGCGCGGGCGTACCAGAGAGGTGCCTGATCCGGATAGCTGTCGGTGAGCTGGGCCAGGGCCTCGACCAGTTGCAGGTTGCCTTGCTCGTCCAGGCCGCGTGCCTGGTTGACCAGACGACCCAGGGCGTCTTCGCCATGGGCGCTCAGTAACTGGTCCAGATGTCGGGTGGCCGCTGAAGTGTTGCCCAGACGAATCTCCGAGAGGATGGCCACTTGCAGGGCGTCCTCGCTGTCCGGCGTGGTGTCCAGCCAGAGTTCGCTCATGGCCAGGGCTTGCTGGGGATCTTCCAGATAGTGGGCCAGCCGGGCGGCCTGGCTGATGACGGCCGGGTCACGGGTGCTTTCCGCTGCCCGGCTGTAGTAGCCAAGGGTCACGCCCAGGGATTGGCGCTGGGCTGCCACTTCTGCCACGAGCAGGTCGGACAGGGTCTCGCTGTCATAATTCGGGGCGCTGGCCACCGGCACCGTGGGTTCCGGGGTGGGCTCAGGAGCTGGGGTCTGGCTGGCGCAGCCGTGGATCAGGAGTGCGCCGCAGAGCGGCAGAATCGCGTAACGGGTCATTAAGGTCGGTATGCCTGTTTTCTGTTTGGGCTATCATGGCACAGCGATTGGCCATTGCCCAAACCGTGAAGTGGTGTGCGCTACCATAACGGTTTGCTCTCCGGGCCGACATTGTTTTGGCAGGCGCTTTCGCGCAAAATGCCACACCCTTGCGCCCCGGCTTTTTCGGGGTTTTCGGGCTGGCCACGATCGCCCGCTGTCACTGTCGCGCACAGGAATGTATGAATCTAGTCGCTGTTGGCGTCAATCACACCACCGCGGATGTGGAGTTACGCGAACGTCTGGCGTTTTCAACGCAGCAGGCGGAAGCGGCGCTGGCCAGTTTGCGTGAGATGCCCGGTGTGCGGGAGGCTGCCTTGCTGTCTACCTGTAATCGCACCGAGCTGTATTGCCTCACCGACGACGTCTCCCCGAATTTTACCCAATGGCTGGCCTCGAGCCGTAACCTGTCCGCCGAGCGGTTGTCCACGGTGCTGTATCAGCACTCCGGGGAGCAGGCGCTGGAGCACATGATGCGGGTGGCGGGCGGCCTGGATTCGCTGGTGCTGGGCGAGCCCCAGATCCTGGGGCAGATGCGTGAAGCCTATGCCCGTGCCCACGAGGCAGGCCTGCTCAATGGCGAACTGTCGCGCCTGTTCCAGGAAGTCTTTTCGGTGGCCAAACGCATTCGCACGGAAACCGGCATCGGTGCTAACCCGGTATCGGTGGCCTATGCGGCGGTTTCATTTGCGCGCCACATTTTTGCGGACCTGAAAAAAAGCCGGGCGTTGTTGATTGGTGCCGGTGAAATGATCGAGCTGGTGGCCCGTCACCTGGGCGAGCAACAGGTGCAGGAAATTACCATTGCCAACCGCACCCAGGAACGGGCGAGCGAGCTGGCAGCGGCCGTGGGCGGCCGGGGCATCAGCTTGGAAGAATTGCCGGTGGCGCTGGAAAGTGCCGATATCCTGATTTCCTGTACTGCCGCCCCGTTGCCGATTCTGGGTAAGGGCATGGTAGAGCGGGCCCTGAAAAAACGTCGCCACCGGCCCATGTTCATGGTGGATATCGCCGTGCCTCGGGATATCGAACCGGAGGTGGGTGAGCTGGACGACGTTTACCTGTACACGGTGGATCACCTGCAGGAAGCCATTCAGGAAAATGTCCGTGCCCGTCAGCAGGCGGCCCAGGAAGCCTCGGAATTGATCCGTGATGCCATTGTGCGGCATCGCCGTCAGCGTCGTGAGCAGGATGCCGTCAAGGTGTTGCGCGACTACCGTGAGCAACGCACCAGCATGGCGGAGAGTGAACTGGAAAAAGCCCTTCAGCAGTTACGCAATGGTGGCGATGCGGAACAGGTGCTGCGCAAGTTTCAGCATTCGCTGGTGAACAAGTGGCTGCATACGCCCAGTGTGACCTTGCGAAAAATGGCGGCAGATGGTCGCGCCGAAGCCCTGTTGCTGGCCCGCGAGCTGCTGCTCGAAAATCCGGGTTCCTCGTCCGAAGAAAACGAATAGCTCACCCGAATACACCCCTGAATAAAGCGCTGTGCTTTAGAGGACTCTATGAAAGCGTCATTGCAAGGCAAGCTGGACAAGCTCGCAGACCGGTTCGAAGAACTGGCGGGGTTGCTGTCTGACCCGGATGTGATCGGCAATCAGAACCAGTTTCGTGATTTGTCCCGGGAGTACGCGGAAATCGATCCGGTGGTGAAATGCTATCAGGCGTATCTGCAGGCTGCGGATAACCTGGACGCGGCCAGGGCCATGCAGGACGACAGCGATCCGGATATGCGCGAAATGGGCGCGGAAGAAGCCCGTGATGCCCAGGCGCGCATGGAGGAGCTTGCCGAAGAATTGCAGAAACTGATGCTGCCGAAAGACCCCCGCGACGGTGCCAACGTATTCCTCGAAGTCCGCGCTGGCACCGGTGGCGACGAGGCGGCCATTTTTGCCGGCGATCTGTTCCGCATGTATTCCAAGTACGCCGATCAGCGTGGCTGGAAAGTGGAGATGGTCAGCGCCAGTGAGGGCGAGCACGGCGGGTACAAGGAGGTGATCGCACGGGTGATCGGTGATGGCGTCTATTCGCGCATGAAATTTGAATCTGGTGCCCACCGGGTGCAGCGGGTGCCGGCCACGGAATCCCAGGGGCGTATCCATACCTCCGCCTGTACGGTGGCGATCATGGCGGAAGCCGAGCAGTTGGGCGATATCACCATTCGCAACGAAGACCTGCGTATCGATACCTATCGCTCCTCCGGCGCCGGGGGGCAGCACGTTAACACCACCGATTCCGCGGTGCGTATTACGCACTTGCCCACCGGTGTGGTGGTGGAATGTCAGGACGAGCGCAGCCAGCACAAGAACAAGGCCCGCGCCATGAGCCTGCTCAGTGCCAAACTCTATGATGCCCAGCAGAACGCGGCCCACGCGGAGCAGGCGGCGGAGCGCAAGTCCCTGGTGGGCTCCGGTGACCGTTCCGAGCGCATCCGGACCTACAATTACCCGCAGGGCCGGGTGTCCGACCACCGCATCAACCTGACCCTGTATCGCCTGGGCGAGCTGATGGAGGGGGACATGGATGAATTGCTGGGTGCCTTGCTGGCGGAGTACCAGGCCGATCAGCTGGCCGCGCTGGGCGAGAGCTGATCACCATGCGCATTGACGCGGCCCTGCGCGATGCGCGTAGCCGGTTGAGCGACTCGCCGAGCGCCGCACTGGATGCGGAGTTGCTGCTTTGCCACGTGCTGGGCAAGCCGCGCAGCTATCTCTTTACCTGGCCCGAACGCGAACTGAGCACTGCGCAGCAGGCCGACTTTACGTCCTTGCTGGGCCACCGGGTGGCGGGCGAGCCGGTGGCGCATTTGATCGGCGAGCGGGAGTTTTTTGGCCACCTGTTTCGGGTGACCGCCGATACCCTGATTCCCCGCCCGGATACGGAAACCCTGGTGGAAAAAGCCCTGTCGCTGGATGTGCCCGCCGAGGCGCGGGTGGTGGATCTGGGCACGGGGACCGGAGCCATCGGCGTTTCCCTGGCGCTGGCGCGGCCGGATTGGCATGTCACCCTGGTGGATCTGAGTGAGGCCGCCTTGCAGGTGGCCGCTGACAACGCTCATCGGCTGGGGGCCGCGGTGACCTGTCTGCAGGGCAGCTGGCTGTCGCCCTGCCCGGGGCCGTTTGATTTGATCGTCAGCAACCCGCCCTATATCGAGGAAAGCGACCATCATCTGGATGAAGGGGATGTGCGTTTCGAGCCCCGCTCGGCACTGGTTGCGCCCAATAACGGGTTGGCGGATCTGGCTGCCATTACTCAGCAAGCCGCCGGCAAACTGGTTGCCGGCGGTTGGCTGTTGCTGGAGCATGGCTTTGAGCAGGGTGAGGCCGTGCGTACCCTGTTGACGCAGGCCGGCTTCGTGCAGGTGGGTACGGCGCAGGATCTGGGTGGCAACGACCGGGTCACCTTTGGGCAGCACCCGGTGTAGGCGAAAGCCTGCTTGCGATCTTCAGGCTTTTGCCGTCACTTTCATAGACCGGCTTTGCGTGTCAGCGTGAAGCGTGTTGCATGCAGCGAGTCTTTTCATGTTTAACGACGAGCAACTCAATCGCTACAGCCGCCAATTGATGGTGGATGAACTGGATCTGGACGGGCAGGAGGCGCTGGCAGCCGCCCGGGTATTGATCGTCGGTTGTGGTGGTCTGGCCAATCCGGCGGCGTTATATCTGGCGGGCGCCGGTGTCGGGCAGCTGGTGCTGGCGGATGACGACCGGGTGGAGCTGAGCAACCTGCACCGGCAGGTGGCGTTTCGCGGTGACCAGGTCCGCCAGCCCAAGGCTGAGGCGCTACGAGATCAGCTGCAACTATTGAACGCGGATGTGGACGTGCGCTCGGCGGTGGTGCGCGTGGATGATGCCTGGCTGGACGCCGCCGTCGCGGAGGCGACCCTGGTACTCGATTGCACCGATAACTTCGTCACTCGACAGGCCATCAACCGTGCCTGTGTGGCCCATGCCAAGCCTCTGGTCAGTGGCGCCGCTATTCGCATGGATGGCCAGTTGGCAGTGTTTGATTTGCGCGCCGCGGACAGCCCCTGCTACGCCTGTGTGTACGGGGACGGCACGGACGGTGATCTGGCCTGTAGCGAGGCGGGGATTCTCGGGCCGGTGGTCGGTGTGGTGGGAACCTTGCAGGCTCTGGCTGCCATACGAACGCTGTCCGGTGCGTCGGTGGCATCGGTGCTGCATTTGTTCGACGGCCGGACGTTGGGTTGGCGCCAGGTGGCGATTCCCCGCGATCCTCAATGCCCGGTTTGCACGGCGCGTCAGTTGCCGGGCTGATTGTCCGTGGCGGCCGGCGTGTCCTGCATGCCTTCGGCCATGATCGGCGGGTCTTCCGCCATGACGCCAATCAGAACCAGAACAATGACCACAATCAGAAACGCCCATCCGATGAGATGTTTCATGGTGAGCCGCCCTCCCTGGGGGTTGCTGAGGTTGCGCTTTCGGGCCTGGAGGCGAACGTCGCCGGATCAGGCCGACAATTCCACCACCTGACCATTCAATGATTTTACCTGCCGGGCCATGTCTGTCAGCAGGCTGTGGATCATGCCGGGGTTGGTCCGGATCAGGTTCTTGAACTGGTGCTTGGGAACCTTGACCACCGAGCAGCGTGATTTTGCCCGCACCGTGGCGCTGCGTGGTGAATGCGTGAGCAGGGCGATGGCGCCGAGCACTTCTCCTTCGCTGACATGACCGACGACCACATTATCCACCAGCACATCCGCTTCACCTTCGAACAGGCTGAAGACATAGTCGGCGGGTTCGCCCTGGTGAATGATGATATTGCCGGGCTCAAAATAGGCGAAACCCGGTGTGGTGTGGTGCTCTTCGGGAACATGGGCGGCGAGAAGCCGTGTCAGCATGCCTTGCTGGGTGGTAAGAATCCGGGTCCACAGCCGTGCCATCTGTTCGTCGGCGAGAACCGCATCCACCAGTTCGACGGTGGGGTAGGCGGCCAGCAGCACGGAGCTTTCTGCGTAATAGGTAATTTCATCGTTGCCGGCGTCGGGGAGAATCAGGTCGCCCTCGTCCCAGGTGAACAGCTTGCGGTCCTGACAGCGCATACCCAGCATGCCGCCTTTCACCACATAGGTGGTGTCGCGACACATGCCGTATTTCAAGGCATCGTCCGTGGGCGCCAGGGGCAGGGTTTGTGGCTGCAGCGGTAGCTGACCGATCAGTTCGTTGACGAGACGTTTGTACAGGCGGGTCAGGGCGGAAAAGCCGCCGCTGGCTTCGGCTACAGAAATCATACGCTGCCTCAATAATGGTCGGTTTCTGCATTGAGTATGCCGCAAGATCCCGAGAGGAAACAGGACTCGCTTGGCAGATCGATGAGGAGGGAAAGACACCGGGGCAAGGCGCCCCGGTGTGTGCGAATCGGTTCAGTAATCCCGTTCGCGAGGGCCGAATGTTGGCGCTTCTTTTTTCATGTTGGCCTGCATGGCGCGGCGCTGGTTTTTGCTGCGCAGCATTTTGAATTGCAGTTTGCTTTCCACGTCGAAAGCCTGGGCTTCCGGCACGTTCCAGCTTTGCTGAAACAGGGCCTTGCTGGCGCTGATGGCATCCGGTGAGCGGGTCTTGATCGCCTGTGCCAGTTTTTCAGCTTCTTCCAGGGGATCGGCTGCCACGCGGGTGACCAGGTTCATGGTTTTGGCTTCGTCACCGGTGAACAAACGCCCGGTCATGGTCAATTCCTTGGCCACGTCCATGGGCACCAGTTCACGCAGGGTCACGGTGCCTGTCATGTCGGGAATCATGCCCCACTTGATTTCCATGATGGACATTTCGCAGTCCGGGGTGGTGATGCGAAAATCCGCTGCCAGCGCAATCTGCATGCCGCCACCGTAGCAGTAGCCGTGCAGCACGGCGATCACCGGGATGGGCAGTTCGCGCCAGCACCAACACACTTCCTGAAAAAGATTGGTTTTCTTGATGCCGTATTTGGTGAAACTGCGCAGCAGTTTTACCGGCTGTTTCATGACGGTGCCGAAATCCAGCCCGGCACAGAATGCCTTGCCGTCGCCCTGAAGAATCACGGCGCGTAATTCACGGTCCTTGCGAATCAGGCGGGCGGTTTCCACCAGCCCTTCCATCATCGGGAAATCCAGGCCGTTATATTTATCGGCCCGGCTCAGGGTGACGTAGGCAATGCCGTCTTTCTTTTCCAGTTTTACCCGGTCATGGATCAGGCTCATTGCAGTTTCTCCTGCAACAGTTTGTTCAGTTGTTGTGGGTTGGCTTTGCCCTGTGTGGCCTTCATGGCCTGGCCCACAAAGAAGCCGATTTTTTTCTTTTTCTTGGCGTCGTCAGAGTTGCGGTAATCGTCCACCTGGCTGGCGTTGTTGGCGATGATGTCATCGACAATTTTTTCCAGTTCGCCGGTGTCGCTCATCTGTTTGAGGCCCTTGGCTTCAATGATGTCGTCCGGGTTGCCTTCGCCTGCCCAGCAGGCCTCGAACACCTGCTTGGCAATTTTCGAACTGATGGTGCCGTCTTTCAGTCGAGCAATCAGCTGGCCCAGCTGTTCGGCGCTAACCGGGCTGTCGGCAATATCTTTTTCTTCGGCGTTCAGTTTGGCGGCCAGTTCACCCATGACCCAGTTGGCGGCCAGCTTGGCGTCACCGCCGGCTTTGGCTGCTGCTTCGAAGAACGCGGCAGTGGCGATGGAGCCGGACAGCAGGTCTGCATCGTACTCTGACAGCTGATAGTCGTTGATGAAGCGTGCCTTGCGAGAATCCGGCAGCTCTGGCATGGCAGCTTTCAGCTCTTCGATGTCGGCATCGGTAATTGCGACGGGCAACAGGTCCGGGCAGGGGAAGTAACGGTAGTCGTTGGCGTCTTCCTTGCTGCGCATGGAGCGGGCGGTGTGCGTGTCGCCATTGTACAGGCGGGTTTCCTGAACGATTTCACCGCCATCTTCCAGAACGTCAATCTGCCGTTCTACTTCAAGGGCGATGGCCTTTTCCATGAAGCGGAAAGAGTTAAGGTTTTTGGTTTCGGTGCGGGTGCCCAGTGGCTCTCCGGGTTTGCGAACGGAAATGTTCACATCGAAGCGCATGTTGCCCTGGGACATGTCGCCATCGCAGATGCCGATGGAGGTGACGATGGCGTGCAACTTGCGGGCAAAGGCCACGGCTTCTTCGGCGTTGGCCATGTCTGGCTCACTGACGATTTCAATCAGCGGGGTGCCGGCGCGGTTCAGGTCGATGCCGGTCATGCCATGAAAGTCTTCGTGTAAAGACTTGCCGGCATCTTCTTCCAGATGGGCATGATGGATGCGAACGATTTTTTTCTCGCCCTCTCCACCTTTGTTGCCCTTCGGGGCCAGCTGGATTTCGACTTCGCCAGCGCCGACAACCGGCTCGGCCAGTTGCGTGGTCTGGTAGCCCTTGGGCAGGTCCGGATAAAAATAATTTTTTCGTTCAAAAACACTGTGGCGGCAAATGTCGGCATTGATGGCCAGGCCGAACAGGGCGGCCTTGCGTACCGCTTCCCGGTTTACCACTGGCAGGGTGCCAGGCAGGCCCAGATCAACCAGTGAGGCCTGGGTGTTCGGTTCTGCACCGGTGGACAGCTTGCTGCCGGAGAACAGTTTGCTGACGGTGTTGAGCTGGACGTGCACTTCCAGACCGATAACCACTTCCCAACTCATTGTGCACCTCCAAACGCTGGCGCTTGCTTGTGCCAGTCAGTGGCCTGCTGATATTTGTGGGCCACGTTGAGAATCTGCCCTTCACGGAAATAATTGCCGATGATCTGGGTGCCGGTGGGCAGGCCGTTGATAAAGCCGGTGGGCATGGACAGCGCTGGCAAACCGGCAAGGTTAACGCCAATGGTGAAAACGTCAGCCATGTACATGCTGACCGGATCGTCCTTTTTGGCGCCGAGTTTGAAGGCGGTTTCCGGCGCCGTAGGGCCCATCAGTACGTCCACTTTTTCAAAGGCGCGGGCGAAGTCGTCGCGGATCAGGCGACGGACTTGCTGGGCGCGGCGGTAGTAGGCGTCGTAGTAACCGGCGGACAAGGCGTAGGCGCCGACCAGGATGCGGCGCTTTACTTCATCGCCAAATCCTTCGGAACGGGAGCGTTTGTACAGGTCTTCCAGGTCTTGTGGGTCGTCACAGCGATGGCCGAAACGCACGCCATCAAAGCGGCTCAGGTTGGCGCTGGCTTCCGCCGGGGCAATCACATAGTAGGCCGGCACCGACAGCTTGATGCTGGGCAGGGATACGGACACTACCTTGGCGCCGAGTTTTTCCAGTTCGCGAATGGCGTCACGGCTGTTATCGGCGATGGCGCCATCCAGGGTGTCCGGGAAAAATTCTTCCGGGATGCCGATGGTCAGGCCGCTGATGTCATCTTTCAGGGCGGCCAGGTAATCGCCCACCTTTTCGTTGAGGCTGGTGGAGTCGCGATGATCGTGCCCCGCCATGGCTTGCAGCATGAGAGCGCAGTCTTCGGCGCTCTGGGCCATGGGGCCGGCCTGATCCAGGCTGGATGCAAAGGCAATCATGCCCCAGCGGGACACCCGCCCGTAGGTGGGCTTGAGGCCGGTAATGTTGTTCAGGGCAGCGGGCTGGCGGATAGAGCCGCCGGTGTCGGTGCCGGTGGCGCCAGGGGCCAGGCGGGCGCCCAGGCAGGCAGCGGCGCCGCCGGAGGAGCCGCCGGGAACTCGCTCCAGATCCCACGGGTTCTTCACCGGGCCGTAGTAGCTGGTTTCATTGGAGGAGCCCATGGCGAACTCGTCCATGTTGGTCTTGCCCAGCATGACAGCGCCTTCGGCGGCCATTTTTTCCACCACGGTGGCGGTGTAGGGGGCAATAAAGTTGTCCAGCATTTTTGAGCCGCAGCTGGTGCGTACGCCCTCGGTGCAGAAAATGTCCTTGTGGGCGATGGGCAGGCCGGTGAGCAAGCCGGCCTTGCCAGCGGCAATGGCTGCGTCGGCGGCATCGGCCTGGGCCAGCGCTTGGACGTCGGTGACGGTAACAAAGCTGTTGAGGTCGCCGTCGTATTGCTGGATGCGGGCCAGAAAGTGCTCGGTCAACTCCCGGGAGGAAAAGTCCCGGTTGGCCAGGCCAGCCTTGAGTTCGGTCAGGGTCTTGGTATGCATGGTCAGTCAGTCGCCTTTATGCGGTCGTCGTTATTCGATGACCCGGGGAACCAGGAAGCAGCCATCTTCGGCTGCCGGGGCTATTTCCAGTGCCTTGTCGCGGATATTGGGCTCGGTGACCACGTCCTCGCGCAGGGGCTGGGTGACGTCCAGCGGGTGGGCTAGGGGGGCCACGCCGTCCACGTCGGCCTGTTGCAGCTGGTCCACCATTGCGAGGATGTCATTCAGGCGGTTGGACAGGGCGTCGCTGTCCTGGGGGTCCACTTTCAGGCGCGCCAGATGGGCTACCTGGGCAACCACCTTGGAATCAATGGCCATGGTTCTCTCCGGGGTTCTTTCCGTAGGCACCCTGCGCCGAAGGCTGGCGGAGGGGAGGTAAGGGACTTGAAAGGCGCAAAAAGTACCATAGACCGCCCGTCCGGGGCCACTGTCCGCAGAGCACGCCAGCTTGCCCAATGCCCCTGCCGTTGCTAGAGTTGCGCCATCTTATGAGATGCCCGGCTTTTTCCCGCCAGGCATCGTTTTTTCGCGAAAAGTTCAGGAAACTGGCTAGGATGTCCATGATCAAGCGTATTCGGGGGATGTTCTCCACCGATTTGTCCATCGATTTGGGGACCGCAAACACCCTTATTTACGTACGCGGCCGCGGCATCGTGCTGGATGAGCCCTCCGTGGTTGCCATTCGTCACCATGGCGCCCAGAAAAGTGTGGCGGCCGTTGGCGCGGATGCCAAGCGCATGTTGGGCCGTACCCCCGGCAACATTACCGCTATCCGGCCCATGAAAGACGGCGTGATCGCCGATTTCGATGTGACCGAGAAGATGCTGCAGTACTTCATCAAGAAAGTGCACGACACCGGGTTTTTCCCGCCTGCACCCCGGGTGCTGGTGTGTGTGCCGTGCAAGTCCACCCAGGTGGAGCGCCGCGCCATTCAGGATTCCGCCTATGGGGCCGGAGCCCGTGATGTGTATCTGATTGAAGAGCCGATGGCCGCTGCCATCGGTGCCGGCCTGCCGGTGGAAGAAGCCCGCGGTTCCATGGTGGTGGATATCGGTGGTGGTACCACGGAAATCGCCCTGATTTCCCTGAATGGTGTGGTGTATTCCGAATCCGTACGTATTGGTGGCGACCGCTTCGACGAAGCGATCGTGGCGTTCGTGCGCAAGGAATATGGCTCGCTGATCGGTGAATCCACCGCTGAACGTATCAAGCACGAAATCGGTACTGCCTACCCGGGTGCTGAAATCCGTGAAATTGATGTGCGTGGCCGGAATCTGGCCGAAGGGGTGCCGCGCAGCTTTACCCTGAACTCCGAAGAAATTCTGGAAGCGCTGAAAGAACCGCTGGCGGCCATCGTCAATGCGGTGAAAAATGCTTTGGAAGCCTCCCCGCCGGAACTGGCCTCGGATATTGCCGAGCGCGGCCTGGTGATCACGGGTGGTGGCGCCCTGTTGCGCGATATCGACCGTTTGCTGTCGGAAGAAACCGGCCTGCCGGTGATTGTTGCCGATGATCCTTTGACCTGTGTGGCCCGAGGTGGCGGCAAGGCGCTGGAGCTGATGGACAGCCAGGGCTTTGACATGCTGGCCATGGGTTAACTCCCATGGTGGCCCCGGCCAAACCCTCCTACCGACTCATTATCGCGTTGGTCCTGGCTGTCGTCATGATGGTGCTGGACCAGCGTACCCCCTGGGCTGCGCCCGTGCGCCATGCACTGGGCTACCTGACGGCGCCCATTCATTATCTTGCCCACTTGCCGGTGGACAGTGGTGAGTGGCTGTCCGAACAGACCCAAAGTCGCGGCACCCTGCTTGACGAAAACCGCCGCTTGCAACGCCAGGCGTTGATTCTGGAGCAGAAGGTGCAGCGTCTGGCCGTGCTGGAAGCCGAGAATGTGCGGTTGCGTGAGCTGCTCAATTCCTCGGCGGATCTGGATGCCAATGTGCTGGTGGCGGAAATCATCGGTGTGGACCCTGATCCTAACCGGCAGGAAATCGTTATCAACAAAGGGGCGGGAGACAATGTTTCCCGGGGGCAGGCGGTGCTCGATTCCCAGGGCCTGATTGGCCAGGTGGTGGATGCCGGCCCGCTCAGTTCCCGGGTGTTGCTGATCACCGATGCCAGCCACGCCATGAGCGTGCAGGTAAACCGTAATGGGGTGCGCGCCGTATTGGCCGGGGTGGGGCAATCCAGCGGTTTGAAATTGTTGTATGTGCCCGACACGGCAGATATCCAGGAAGGCGATCTGCTGGTCAGCACGGGGCTCGGCCAGCTATACCCCCGCGGCTATCCGGTGGCCAGCGTCACCTCGGTGAATCATCAGGCGGGCACCCCCTTCGCGCATATTGCTGCTCGCCCCACTGCGCAGCTGGATCGTGCCAGCCATGTGTTGCTGGTGCAGCCCACGCAAACCCCGGTACGTGCGCCCACCCCTGCGGAGGCCGACAATGATCAGTGATCGTCCCGCCGGCACCGGCGTTATCATCGTCACCCTGTTGCTGGCGGCACTGCTGGAAGTGATCCCGCTGCCGGCGAGCATTGATTGGGTGCGCCCGGAATGGATGCTGTTGGTGCTGGTGTACTGGGTGCTGTCCCTGCCGCATCGCATTGGTGTGTTGTGGGGCTTTTTTGTGGGGCTCTATCACGACGTGCTGGTGGGCACCACGCTGGGGCAGTGGGGGCTGGCCACGGCGCTGGGCGCCTTCGTGATGCTGGCGGCTTACAAGCGTATGCGCGTATTCACCGCGCTACAGCAGTGTGCGGTGGTCTTCCTGCTGGTGGGCACGGTGAGCCTGCTGGCGTTTCTGGTGCAGGAATCCGTGGGACGTACCCTGTACCCGCCTTACACCATTCTCTACTCTTCTGTGACCAGCGCGCTGTTGTGGCGTCCGGTATGTGCGGCGTTACGCTGGGTTCAGTTGCGATTTCTAGTACGATAAAAGCGTCGTTCGCAGTTGATAATTGATCGTTGACAGCGAAACCCCGGATTACTTTGGGCGCGGCTTCAATTTTTCAGTTCTCGGCATCACTGGGTCGCGCAGCTATCAATTGTCCATTATCAACTAGCAACTAATTCTATGATTCTTTACCTTGCCTCCGGCTCTCCCCGCCGGGCGGAATTGCTCCAGCAGATTGCCGTTCCCTTTACGGTGTTGCCCGCTCCGGCCATCGATGAAACGCCCCGTCCCGGTGAGGTGCCGCTGGACTATGTGCAGCGTATGGCCAGCGAAAAGGCGGCCGTGGGTCTGACCCGCATGCCGTTGCCGGGTGCTGTACTGGGTGCAGATACGGCGGTGGTGTTGGGGGAGCGTATTCTGGGCAAGCCTGCCGATGATGCCGATGCCCTGGCGATGCTGGCGCAGCTGAGCGGACAGTCCCATCAGGTCATCTCGGCGGTTTGTCTTTGCCTTGAGGGTCGGCAAGCCGTGCGCCATTCGGTGACTACCGTGCACTTCCGGCCACTGGATTCCGCGCGCCTGCAGGCCTATGTGGCCACAGGTGAAGGACGCGACAAGGCGGGCAGTTACGGCATTCAGGGGCTGGGCGGCGCACTGGTGGCATCGTTGTCTGGCAGTTACAGTGGAGTGGTTGGCCTGCCCCTGGAGCAAACGGTGGCGTTGCTTGAATGGGCCGACATTCCTTACTGGCAAGTCGACTGACTTATGGCATCGACCCACACTTCACGCTGGCGCCGACTGCTTCCTTCCCTGTGGTGGGCAGCCGCGATCATTTTATTGCTGATGGCTGCCTATGTGGTGGTAGGCCGTCAGCTGATGTTGCTGGTGCCGGATTACCGTGAGCGCCTTGAGCATCTCTTCGAAGAACGCATTCAGACCCCGCTGACCATCGCCGAATTGAACGGCACCATGTCCGGCCTGGTGCCCCAGTTCGTGGCCCGCCAGATTCGCCTGCCCGCCCCGGAAGGGGAGTCGCCATTGGTGCTGGATGAAGTGGTGCTCAGCATTGATGTGTTTCGCTCCCTGTGGCACCGGGACCTGGTGCTTGAGGAATTCAGTGTGCGCGGGGTGGATTTGAATCTGGTGCGCGGTGAAGACGGCAAGATTCGTCTGCGTGGCCTGGATGTGCTCGGCCAGAGTGACCCTGAATCCCGGCCGCCGCTGGAGCGTATCCTCAAGTTGTTTTACCGCCAGCAATTGTTGTCGATCAGCGATGCCCGCTTGTCCCTGGAATGGCCGGGCATGCCACCGCTGGCGGCATCGCAGCTGGATGCCACCATGACCAACACGGGTGGCGAACACCGGCTGGCGGTGCGTGTGGAAGCCCGGGACCGGCCTCTTTCCCTGCTGGCAAAAATACACCTGCACGATGATGCCTACGCGCTGGATGAGGTGGATGCGGATATCTATACCCGCTTCGAGGGCAAGCGCCTGCACGAATGGTTGCCCGATATAGACAAAATGCCGTTGGACCTTGGCTCGCTGGATGCCTCCGTGGCGCTGTGGGGCACCCTGGAAGGCGGTGAGCCGATCAGCGGCCAGCTGCAGGTTGATGTGCCCACGTTGACGCTTACCGAGGCAGATACGGCCTGGCCGTTAACCGGTTTGTCCCTGCGCGCATCGCTGCTGCGTGAGGATGATGAGGCCACCCTGTCGTTGTCCAATCTGTCCGGCAAGACACCCTCCGGCCCGCTCACGCTGGGTGACATGGCGTTGCGCTGGGAGGCCCGGGGCGAACTGCGCCAGTGGCAGCTGCGCGCCAATGAACTGCCCGTGCATGCCATCAGCCAGCAATTCCAGAGCTGGCCATTCAGCCTGCCGGCGCCCGCCGACAAAGTGCGTCAGCAATTGTCGGTGTTGTCCCCGCGCGGTGTGGTGGAGGGGGTGTACCTGAGTGGCCACGCGCGGGATCTGGAGCAGTTTCAGGTGCGCTTTGCCGGCCTGGCCAGCCAGGCGGACGACCGAATTCCCGGCGTCAAAGGTCTGAACGGGTGGATTGCAGGGTCGCCGGATGCGGGGCTGGCGCATCTGTACAGCGATGATCTGGCGCTGCGTCTGCCGCGCCTGTATGACCACGAACTGGGTGGACAGATGGCCGGGGTGTTTGGCTGGCAGCGCCAGGGCGATGCGCTCACGGTGCGCTCCAGCCGCCTGCGCGTGGTAAACCCGGATGCCCACGGTGAGGCCATGGTTGCGGTGACCGTGCGCCCGGAGCAGGTGCCCGAGCTGCGTCTGGCGGCAGAGATTTACGATGGCAACGGTGCCCGTGCCAACCACTACATTCCGCTGAAGCGGTTGCCCGATGGCCTGTCCGGCTGGCTGGGACAGGCCATCGGCGATGGTCATTTGCAGCGGGGCCAGCTGCTCTATCAAGGGCCGGTGAAAATCGATAAAAGCCGGCAGCAGGACCGGACTTTCCAGATGCGTTATCAGGGCGAGGACGTGCGCCTGTCGTTTCTGCCTGACTGGCCGCAGGCCACTGGGGTTAACGCGGATGTGTGGATTAATGGCCGGGAAGTGCAGGGGGTGGCCAGCAGGGGAAATTTGCTCAATAGCCAGGTGGCGGATGTGCACGTGGACGTGCCGGCGTTTGATGATGAGACCGGCCCCCGCGTGATTGTCACCGGTAAGGTTCACGGCCCGCTCAGTGACCTGGATACGGTGTTTCAGGACACCCCGCTGACAGAACAGTTGCCCGACGAGGTGAAAGACTGGCGCTATCAGTCCGGCACCATGGGGGGGCAGCTGACGTTGAATATCCCGCTCAAGAAAGGTGAAGGCGCGCCCATGGTGATCGTGGATGCGTCCGTGGCCGATGGCCGGGTGGAAAATACGGAACGCAACCTGCTGCTGACTGAGGTGCAGGCGCCGGTGTATTTCCATCTGCGCGACGGGTTGCAGATGTCGCAGCTCAGCGCCTCCACGCTGGGTGGCAAGGTGACCGGCAAATGGACCACCGACGCGGGCAAGAGCACCCTCGCCCTGGAGGGGGCGGTGCCAGTGAAGTCGGTGCGTGAGTGGCTGGGTTTCAACTGGTTGGCCCCGGCCAGTGGTTCGTTGCCGTTGGCGCTGACCATTCAGGTGCCCTGGCAGGGCACGCCCTTTGCCCTGCACGCGACCTCCTCCCTCAAGGGCGTGACAGTGAAGGCGCCAGCGCCTCTGGGCAAAAGTGCGGCGCAGACCCGGGCGCTGACGCTGGACCTTACCGGCAATGGCCAGCGACTGGGGCTGCAGTATGGCGATGTCGTGCGCGGCGCCTTTGCGTTGGGTGAAACGGTGCGGGGCGACCTTCGATTGGGGGCTGGGACGCCGCGCATTCCCGCGTCTGGCATCGATGTGCATGGGCGCCTGGCCCGCGCCAGCGTGGAACCCTGGATCGATTTTGTCAGCGACCAGCTGGCGCCGGCCATGGAGAGCAATGCGTCGGATGGTGGCGGTAATGGCGGCCAGCAAGGCGGGCTGAACAAGGTAAATGTGCAGGTAGCCACGCTGGATTTGTTCGGCGTGGATGTGCCCGGAGCGAGCCTGTCGGTGCTGCCCCGCGGCAAAGGTTGGGACCTGGCCCTGAGCAGTCCGTCCGTGGCCGGGTCCATGACTATTCCAGAAGGGTTTTCGGCCCGGGGAGACGCGCCCCTGAATTTATCCGTATCGCGGATGAATCTGACCTTGCCGGAAAGTGCGGATCCGAAATCCGGGGCGCCGCTGTCGCCGATGAGTCTGCCTGCCGTGGATGCCCGCCTGGCCAACCTGCGTATCAACGGTGAAGACTTCGGTGAATGGCAGGCGGACCTGCGTCCCACGGCGCAAGGGGTGCGCATCAACAATCTGCAGGGCCGCTGGCGGGCCAGCCGGATACAGGGCACGGTGGACTGGACAGAAGACAGCGGCAATCAGTACACCCGCTTCAATGGATCGCTGGCGTCCGATAATCTGGGGCGTTCCCTGAGTGCCTGGGGGCTGCCGGAAATGATTGAATCCGATGACGCCAGTGCCAAGGTGTCGCTGGGCTGGCCGCAGTGGCCGCTGGCGCCGGATTACCTTGCTCTGGATGGTCAGGCGCGGGTGGATATCGGTGAATGCCGGATTCCCGATACCGACACCAAGACCTCGTTTTTGCGGCTTTTGGGTATCCTCAATCTGGGCACCATTCAGCGCCGATTGCGGCTGGATTTCTCCGACCTGTACAAGAAGGGGCTGAGTTGCGACAGCATCAGCGGGGACTTCGCCATCGACGGCCCCCAGGTGTCCACCAGCAATCTGGCCATTGATTCACCCTCGGCCGCCATTCGTGTGAAAGGGGCCATCGACCTTGAAAAAGAAACCCTGAACCATCAGATGGAAGTCACGTTACCCCTGTCCAGCAACCTGTATGCCGGGTGTCTGGCCGGGCCTGCCGCCTGTGCCGGTATCTTTGTGGTGGAGCGCATCTGGGGCGATAAACTGGACAAGACTGCGACCATGGAATATCGCGTGAGCGGCAGTTGGTCGAACCCGAAAGTGTCTGAAACCGAAGGGATTTTCGAATGACGGTGCCTAACGCAGCGGCACAGGTTGCCGCAATACAGATGACCAGCGGTAAAACGCCGCAGGCCAACCTGGAGCTGGCTGCCGAGCTGTTGCAGGCGGCCCGGGACAAGGGCGCCAGCCTGGCGGTGTTGCCGGAAAATTTTGCGGGCTACGGCGGTGATTACCGGGTGCTGGCGGCAGAATACACCATGCTGGAGCAGTGGCTCTGTGAGCAGGCGTCCCGGCTGGGCATGGCCATCATTGGTGGTAGTGTGCCGTCGTTGCATCGCCCGGACGGTGAGCCTGTGCCCGCTCCACGGGTACGCACGCGCTCCCTGGCGGTAACGGCGGATGGCGAGATCGTTGGCCGTTATGACAAGCTGCATTTGTTTGACGCTCAGGTGCAGGACGCCCAGGGCCAATACCGGGAGTCGGATCTTTTTGAGCCCGGTGAAACCATCGTCACCGTGCCCCTGGCGGGTGTGCAGGTGGGCATGGCCATCTGCTATGACCTGCGCTTTCCGGCCCTTGCCCAGCGCCTGGTGAGTGCCGGCGCCCAGTTGTTGGTCTATCCCTCGGCGTTTACCGCCGTGACCGGTGCCGCCCATTGGGAGCTGCTGCTGCGTGCTACTGCGGTGCAGACCGGTTGTTATGTGCTGGGTGCCAACCAATGCGGACAACATGGCCCGCGTCGTGCCAGTTACGGCCACTCCATGCTGGTGTCCCCCTGGGGGGACGTGGTGGCAAGTCTGGAGAATGAGCCCGGCGCGCTTGTGGCGCCGCTGGACCTTGCTACCATGGACGAGCTTCGCCAGCGAATGCCTGTACAGCAGCATCAACGATTACGTATTGAAGGTCCTTATGACGCAAACTGATGACGCTCTTTCTATTGCCGAATCCGTGCTGTTGGCTCCGGCCAATCTGCACACCCCGCAACTGGCGTCACTGCTGAATGGCAAACTGACCGGGCAGGCGGATTACGCCGATATCTATTTTCAGCACAGCCGCCATGAGGCCTGGGTGCTGGAGGATGGCATTGTTCGTGATGCCAGTTTCAATACCGAGCGCGGCGCCGGTGTGCGTATCGTGCAGGGCGACAAGACCGGCTTTGCTTACAGCGACGACATCACTCTGGCGGCATTGCAGCAGGCCAGCGGCGCCGCGCGGGCGATTACCCGCCAGGGGCAGGATCGGCAGATCCAACTGGCCAGCCGCGCCGCAACCGCCCGTTACACCGCCATCGACCCTTTGCTGGGCTGGCCCGCCCAGGAAAAAGTCGCACTGTTGCAGCGTATTGATGCCATGGCCCGCTCCCTGGACCCGGCCATTGTCGAAGTCACCGCCAGCCTCAGTGCAGAACAGGATGTGGTGATGGTGGTGGCCAGTGACGGCACCCTGGCGGCGGATGTGCGCCCGTTGATTCGCTGCAATGTGAGTGTGATTGCCGAGCGGGCAGGCCGCCGTGAGCGGGGCAGTGCTGGCGGCGGTGGCCGCGTGGCCTATGACTGGCTGCTGCAGGAAGAGCGCATCGAAACCTGGACCCGCGAGGCGGTACGCGGTGCCTTGCTGAATCTGGAGGCCGAAGCGGCACCGGCAGGGACCATGCCGGTGGTGCTGGGCCCCGGCTGGCCCGGCGTGCTGTTGCATGAGGCGGTGGGCCATGGCCTGGAGGGGGACTTCAATCGCAAGGGAACCTCCATGTTCGCCAAGAAAATGGGCGAACTGGTGGCCTCGCCACTGTGCTCGGTTGTGGATGACGGCACCCTGATGGATCGCCGGGGTTCCCTGAGTGTGGACGACGAAGGTACGCCTTCTGCCTGCAATACCCTGATCGAGAACGGCAAGCTGGTGGGGTACATGCAGGACAAGACCAATGCGCGCCTGATGGGGGTTGCCCCCACCGGCAATGGTCGCCGTGAATCCTATGCGCACCTGCCCATGCCACGTATGACCAATACCTACATGCTGCCGGGCGAGAGCGATCCGCAGGATATTATTGCCAGCCTGGATCGTGGCATCTATGCGGTGAACTTTGCCGGCGGCCAGGTCGACATCACGTCTGGCCGTTTTGTCTTTTCTACCAGCGAAGCGTACCTGGTGGAGAAGGGCAAGATTGTCTGTCCGGTAAAAGGTGCCACCCTGATTGGCAGCGGCGCGGAAGTCATGCGTGGCATTTCCATGGTGGGTAATGACCTGGCGCTGGATTCGGGCATCGGCGTGTGTGGCAAGGATGGCCAATCCGTGCCGGTGGGCGTGGGCCAGCCGACCCTGCGCGTGGATGCGCTCACCGTGGGAGGCACCGCCTGATGTCCCAGGTTCTGGATATTCTGTCGCGCATGCGCCTGTTTGCCGGCCTCAGTGATGAGGAGCTGGCGGTGCTGGAAAAGCTGGTGTTCGTGAACCGGGTGCCGGTGGGCGACGTGGTCTGCCGGGAAGGCGACCGCAGTGATTTTGTCTGCTTTGTGGTGCGCGGTTGCCTGGATATCGTCAAGGATAATGACGGCGGTGGCGAAGTCGTGATTGCGCATCTGCGCCCTGGTGATTCCATGGGCGAAATGGCGCTGGTGGACCACGAGCCCCGTTCGGCAACCGTGCGCGCTGCGGAAGACGCTACCCTGATTGTGCTGACCCGCAAGGGTATCGAGCAGTTGCGAAAACGCAGCCCCCATGCGGTGAGTCTGGTGATGGAAAATATCGCCCGCCTGTTATGCACTCACCTGCGCCGTACCTCGTCCCAGCTGGCTCAGTTCAAGCTGCCAGTGGGCTAATGAAAGCCTGTCGCTTATGAGAAACCTGTGTCTGTTGGTATTGCTGGGACTGCTGTCTGGCTGTGAGCCGGTGCAATTGCCGGCGGATGTGCGCATGCCTGATGGCGCCGTGTATGACGGCGACACAGAAGATAACCTGTTCCACGGTCAGGGGAGCCTGACCTGGCCGGACGGTCGGCATTACGAGGGAGAATTCCAGGAAGGCTTGATGACCGGTGAGGGGCGCCTGGAAGGCCGGGATGGTTGTGTGCAGGAAGGCCACTTTGTGAATGGTGTCCTCAATGGTGAAGGGAGTTATACCTGCCCGGATGCGTCCTATCAGGGGCAGTTCACCAATGGGGAGCTGACCAAAGGCTCGGTGGCGTATCTGGACGATAATTCCTATCAGGGGGAATTCCGTGATTTTCAACCGCACGGACAAGGGCTCTGGGTCACCGCATCAGCAGAACAGTTTGAAGGCACCTTTGCCGAGGGTTACATGGTCAAGGGGACTTACCGTAACGAAGAGGGTTACCACTATCAGGGCGAGTTCGATTTCTTCACCTTTGAAGGCAAAGGGGAGTTGACCCGTCCGGACGGCGTGGTGATCCGCGCCACGTTTGAAAACGGCCACGCGGAAGGCCCGGGGACGCGCACGCGGCCCCGTGATGAGGGCGAGCCCGTGGTGGAAAAGGGCTTTTTTGTACGGGGCGATTACTACCCCAGTGAAAAAGCCTGGCGACAGCGCAAGCAGCAGCAGGCGGCGGCCATGGAGGCGCGGCTGTATACCGAATCCAGCCGATTGCAGTCGGTATTGTCCTCGTTGGCACCCCAGCGACCCGGTGTGCGCGATGTCTATTTGCTGGTAGTCGGCGGTGATGGCACCGAAGCGGTGTTTGCCCGTGAGGTGGACTGGGTGGCTGAACGGTTGGGCTCGGTGTTTGATTTGAAGCGCCGCCATGTACGCCTGATCAATGGTGGCAGCGATGAGTTGCCGCTGGCCACCCGTACCAGTGTGCAGGAAAGTCTCAAGGCGCTGGATGCCTTGCTGGACCCTGAGGAAGATTTATTGCTGGTGCATTTTGTCAGCCATGGCTCTCCCGACGGTGATCTGCTGCTGGATGACAAAAGCCTGAAGCTCAACAACCTCACCGTGGCCGATGGCAAGCAATGGTTGAATGGATTGTCTGCCCGGCATCAGTGGGTGATTGTGTCGGCCTGTTATTCGGGCAAGTGGGTGGAAGGCCTGGCGACGCCGGAGCGAGTGGTGTTTTCCTCTGCGGCGGCAGATCGCACCTCGTTCGGTTGTGGCGATGATTCCGAACGGACCTGGTTCAGCAAGGCGTTGTATGGCGAGGTGATGGCCGCCGGGGTCAATGATCCGCAAGCCTGGTTCGAAGCAGCCAACGAAAAAGTGTCGCTGATGGAGAAAGAACAGGGCATCGAGGGTGACGCCCATTCGCAGCCACAGAAATCCGTGGGCGGGCGTTTTTTACGCTGGTGGCAAGCGGATAAAGCCGCCCTGGTGGTTCCGGGACGGCCTTGATATGGCTTTGGGCAACGCGCCGATGTCAGTACAGCGGTGCCGTCTTGTCCAGCTGGTTCAGGTAATTGATTAGCTTGCGGCGCTCGCGTTTGAATTTTTCCTTTTCCGCGGGGGGCGCGTCGGCGGGATCTTTCACCCGGGCCTTCAGTGCATTGCGCGTCAGGTTGCGCAGCTGCTGGCGGTCACCGTGGGGAAAGAATTCCAGAATTTGTTGCACGGTGTTTTCCGCATCTTTGGGCTGTTCGCAGATTACAATCTGCTCCACCCAGTTGCTGAGACGCTGCTGGCGAAACGGATCATTGAGTTGCTCCAGCGCCTGAATGATCTGTTCGCTGTTGGTTTCGCGAATGAGCCGGCCGATGTATTGGGCGTGGCGGCGGCGTGCCTCGTGGCTGGTGATGCGTGTGGCTTCAACCAGCGCGTATTGCAGATCGTCACGCAGGGGCAGGCGCTCGCGCTCCACCTGTTTCATGTCCATCAGTAACAGACCCAGCTCTTGCAAGGCATTGTCTTCGCGCTTTTGCTGGCCCTTGCTGGTGATCTGGTCGTCGCTATACTCGGTCATAACTGTTTAATACCCATCAATGGAACCGCTATTTTATGTCTGATTCCTCCCCAACGACAGCCGAACTCGACAATACGCAGTTACAACAGGCCAAAGATACGGCTGCCTGGCTGATAGAAGAGGCCAAACGGCAGGGCGCTGATGCGGCGGAAGTGGGAGTAAGCCTGTCCCAGGGCTATTCGGTCAACGTGCGGCAGGGCGAAGTGGAAACAGTGGAATTTCACCGTGACCGGGGTGTGTCGGTGACCGTGTACAAGGGGCAGCGTAAAGGTCACGCCAGTAGTTCCGATGATAACCGGGACAGTTTGCGCGCCACCCTGGCTGCTGCCACGGCTATTGCCGGTTACACCGAAGAAGACCGTTATGCGGGGCTGGCGCCAGCGGCTGATCTGGCAAGGGAAGTGACAGACCTGGACCTGTATCACCCCTGGGCCATGGATACCCAGTCTGCCATTGAGCAGGCATTGCGCTGTGAAACCGTGGCCCGTGACGATGCGCGTATCGTCAATTCCGAAGGTGCCTCCGTTAACAGCGGTGCCAGCCTGCGGGTGTATGCCACCTCGGAAGGGTTTTTGCATGGCTACCGTGGCACCCATCACAGCCGTGTGTGCAGTGTGGTGGCGGAAGATGAGGCCGGCATGCAGCGCGATTACTGGTATGACGGTGGGCGTGTGGGAGATCGTCTGGCGTCTGCCGAAGCCGTGGGGGAGCAGGCCCGTGAGCGCGCCCTGGCCCGGTTGGGTGCTGAGGTGCCGGAAACCGGTGAGCTGCCGGTGATCTTCGCCCCGGAAGTGGCGTCGGGTCTGTTGGGACATTTGGTTTCTGCGATCAGCGGCGGAGCACTGTATCGCCGTAGCTCTTTTCTGCAGGACTGCCTGGGCAAGGCGGTGTTACCGGCCGGGTTTCAGCTCACGGAAAATCCGCACCTGGCAGCGGGCAACGCGTCGGCGCCTTTCGATGGTGACGGCTTGCCCACCCGGGCTCAGGCGTTTGTGGAAGACGGTGTGCTGAAACAGTATGCGCTGGGCCTGTACGCCAGCCGGCGTTTGGAGATGGCGCCCACCGGCAATGGTGGCGGTGTTCGCAATGTGCGTATTACTGATACCGGTGATTCGCTGGCGGAGCTGATGGCCAAGGTGCCGAAGGGGATTCTGATCACTGAGGTCATGGGGCAGGGCATCAATTTGGTCACCGGAGATTACTCCCGGGGAGCAAGCGGTTTCTGGTTTGAGAACGGTGTCATACAAGGTGCCTTGCAAGAGTTTACTATTGCCGGTCACCTGGGGGAGATGCTGCTGGGGATTCAGGGTAGTGGCACGGATGTGGATTACCGCGGGAATATTGCCTGTGGGTCCCTGCTGTTGTCGCCCATTAAGATTGCCGGCCGGTAATGGCCTCCGGTGTGATTCGATTATTTTTTTGACTTGGGAAAGGGAAGGAACCAGCTAATGAGTGATATGAATCCGTATCAACAGCCGCAATCGGATGTGGCCAATGCGGCGCCAGCCAGCGCCAATGAGTTCACCATCATCGCGCCACGCAAAATTAGCGTGGGTGATGCCATGGGCTGGATTGGCAAAGGCCATGGCATGCTCAGCGGGCATTGGGGTGTGGTATTGGGCGCGCTGGTAGTGACTGTGCTGATCACTTCTGCCTTGCAGATCATTCCGCTTCTGGGTGCGATTGCCCAGATACTGCTGACACCGCTGCTGTACGCGGGCATTGTGAAAATCTTTCATCGTATCGATACGGAAAACCGTTCTGATTTCTCGGATCTGTTCGCCGGGTTTTCTGACCGTACCAGTCCACTGATCATGACCGCAGTGGCGCAGTTGGTGGTGCTGTTGGTGGCGGGCGTCGTATTGGGTGGCCTGTTTTTCCTGCTCGGCCGTGACGGCGGTACTGCGGCCATCGTGGTGCTTGGCCTGTTGGCCACGGTAGCCATGTTTGTCTTCATGTTCCTGTTTTACTTCGTCGTGCCGCTGATCTTTCTGGGGCAAAAAGGGGTGGTCGACGCCATGAAGCTGAGCCTGGATGCCTGCCTGAAAAATATTATTCCCTTCATCGTTTATACCCTGGTGATCTCCCTGATCCTGGTGGTAGCAGCGATTCCGCTCCTGTTGGGGTGGTTGTTCGTGATGCCGATTCTGGCCGGTGCCTACTACGTATCGTTCAAGCAGCTGTTTGTGGAATAAGCGCGACGGGCAATGATGCAGTGATAAAAAAAGGCGCCGGGTACGGCGCCTTTTTTTATGGTTCTTCGCGGACTGGAGTGAAGAACACGCTTCTCAACGTTTAATTGGGTTATCGCGAATGCCCGGCACTTTGCCAAACGCTTGACGCCGAATGCCTGACGTAAAACCCCTGGCCTGAGCGGCTGTCGTTATTGTGGGGGTTTCAGGGCCATCATTAAGGTCGTAATCGGGTAATGCATTTTGCGCAGAGAGCATCGCGGCCAAGGTGTTCAGGTTTTGAATGCAAGCGTCCGTCGTCTGGCATCTGGCGTCCAGCGGCTAGCCAAGGCGGGATAATGAGACAAGTTCTGAAGCCGGCTGATTACTCAATTCCGCGATGAACCTTTTTTATGCCGCGCTGCGGCAGCAGCATGCTGCAAGTTATCACCATCGCGGCTCAGGTGAGGAGGTGTGCATACAGCACCGTGGCCAGGCCGAGGAAGGCAAAGAAGCCGACAATATCGGTAATGGTGGTCAGCACCACGGACCCGGCCAGGGCCGGATCGATGCCGAGACGTTTCATGGTGATAGGTAGCAGAGCACCGGCGCTGGCGGCCATCACCAGGTTGATCACCATGGCGGCGGCGATGACCAGTCCGAGGTTGGGGTCGTTGAACCACAGCCCGGCGGTAATGCCGATCACGGTTGCCCATAGCAGGCCATTGATCGCACCCACGGACAGTTCCTTGAACAGTAGGTAGCGGGTGTTGTTGGACTGGATCTGGCCCAGCGCCATGGCGCGGATCACCAGGGTCAGTGTCTGGCTGCCGGCGATACCGCCCATGCTGGCCACGATGGGCATCAGGATGGCCAGCGCCACGACTTTTTCCAGGGTGGCTTCAAACAGGCCGATGACGGCCGAGGCGGCGAGCGCGGTCAGCAGGTTGATGCCCAGCCACAGGGCCCGGCGGCGAGCGGTTTGCCACACGGAGCCGAAGGTATCTTCGTCTTCATCCAGACCGGCCATGCTCATCAGTGAGTGATCCGCTTCTTCGCGGATTACGTCAACCACGTCATCAATGGTGATCCGGCCCACCAGCATGCCGTCTTCATCCACCACCGGGGCGGTTACCAAATCGTGGCGTTCGAAGATCTTTGCCACTTCGTGGGCGGGCAGGGTGGCAGTAATGGATTCCGTGTCGGTGATCATGGCTTCGCGCACGGTGGTGCCCGGGTCGCTGATCAGTACCTTGGTCAGTGGCAGCAGGCCGATGAACTGGTTTTTCCGGTTCACTACGGCCAGGTTATCCGTGGTGCGAGGAATTTCGCCGCGGCGACGCAGGTAGCGTTGAACAACTTCGAAGGTGATCTCCGGGCGCACGGTGATCACGTCCGTATTCATCAGGCCGCCGGCGGTGTCTTCCGGGTAGCTGAGCACATGCTCCAGCCGTTCGCGGTTCTGTTCGTCCAGGCTGGCCATCACCTGGGAGGTGACATGGTCCGGCAGCTCTTGCAGCAAATCCGCCAGGTCATCCGTGTCCAGTTCTTCGACCAGCGAGACCAGTTCGTCGGTGGACAGGTTACGCAGCAGTTCGACCCGGACCTCTTCGCCCAGGTATTGCAGGACTTCGGATTCCTGGTCTTTATGCAGCAACTGCCAGAGAATTTCCCGTTCCCGTGGCGGGGAGGATTCCAGTAAATGCGCCGCTTCCGCGCCGGGCAAATTGTTGATCAGCTGACGTACCTGGGTATAGGTACCGCTGGCCAGGGCGCGGTTAATGGCTTTTAAATGCTGTTGGCTACGGCTGCTATCAGCGGGCATGGCTCCTCCTTGCTGGAAGAGAGTTTACACGAGGCGGTGTGAAGGCCGAAGCGTCGCCGGTGGGATGGCGGTAAAGAGTGGTAAATTTCCCGGTGATTAGAAGGCTACTCGCCTTCGTCGAAACAGCGGGCGAACAGGTCTTCCAATTCGTCCATGGCGTGTTGTTCGTCTTCCCCTTCCACCTGAAAAGTGACGCTACTGCCTTTCGCTGCGCCAAGCATGAGCAGGCCCATGATGCTTTTTGCGTCGATGGTCTGGCTCTTGTGCAGGACCAGAATGCGGCTGTCGTAGCGGGAGGCCACGCTGACCACTTTGGCGGCCGCGCGGGCATGCAGGCCGAGTTTGTTGATTACGTCGAGCTTCTTTTCAATCATCGGGTGTCTTGTGGTCAGAAGTGATCTGAAAGGGAAAAGGCCGGGTGTCAGGTCATGGCCGCGTTATTGCTCTCTGGGCAGTTCCCGGTGGCGAACCTGAAGGGCAATGCCTTTGGCGCGCAGAGTCCATGCCAGCTGTTCGGTGATAAAGACTGAGCGATGGCGCCCGCCGGTACAGCCGATGGCGACTGTCACGTAGCTGCGATCGCTGTGGGCAAACGCCGGTAACCAGCGCGCCACGAAATCGCCGATGTCCTTGAGCATGTCGTGACTGGCCTGATGCTGGCTGAGGAAATCGATGATGCAGTCATCCTTGCCGGTAAAGGGGCGCAGGTCTGCATGCCAGTGCGGGTTGGGCAATACCCGTACGTCGAACACCAGGTCCGCGTCGGTGGGCAGGCCATTCTTGAAGCCGAAGGATTCCAGCTGTAGCGACAGGGCGGCTTCACGGCGAGCCACCCGTTCGCGCATCAGGTTGCGCAGGGTGTGCACGTCGTGGTTGCTACTGTCGATGACCAGATCGGCGCGCTGGCGGATGTTGGCCAGCAGTTCCCGTTCATGGCCGATGGCGTCGGCCAGTGAGCGCTCGCCGGTGCCCAGCGGGTGACGGCGACGGGTGGCGCTGAAGCGGGTCTGCAGGGTGTGGTCATCCGCGTCCAGGTAGATGATTTCACTGCCCACCTGTTGTTCGTTCAAGGCTTCAAGGATGTTGTCGAAAGCCAGTAGCTGGGCGGGGAGGTTGCGGGCATCAATGCCCACAGCGACCCGCTCAATCGGGGGCTCGCCCTCGCTGAGCTGTTTCGCCAGTGTCGGCAGCATGCCGGCGGGCAGGTTGTCGACACAATAAAATCCCTGGTCCTCCAGCGCTTGCAGCGCGGTGGTTTTCCCGGACCCGGAGCGGCCACTAATAATGGTGAGTTTCATGATTGCACCGCTGGCACGCCACACGTAGCACGCTGGCACGCAAGATCGATAGACAAGGGGGCGTTTGGGGCGTGTTGCATGATGCGTGAAAGCTTGTTGCGTTCCTTCATGATGCCAGTCGCAACTCCGCTTCGGACTCTACGGCCGTTTGATAGAGGTGTTGGTTATCGGTGCTGTGGCGCAGTTCCGCACGGTAGCTGTCGTCGTTGAACAGGGATGCCAGGTGGCTGAGTGTCTTGAGGTGCTGTTCCGGGTTGTCCTGGGGGACCAGCAATACAAACACCAGGTCCACGGGGTGCCCGTCAACGGCGTCGAAATCGATGGGGCTTTCCAGTTTCAACAACAGGCCTACTGCTTGCTGGCAATGTCCGAGCCGGCAGTGGGGAATGGCAATGCCTTCACCAATGCCTGTGGAACCCAGTTTTTCCCGGGCGACCAAAGCATCGAAGACCTCCTGTTCATTGAGGCTGTCACAGCTGGCCGCGGCCAGCTGTGCAACCTGATCCAGCAGTTGTTTCTTGCTGCTGGCCTGCACGCCATGATGGGTGCGGGCCAGAGTCAGTAGTTCGCGAACTCGCATAATTGTCGCTTTGGGTTAGTGACCGTGCTTGTGGCTGACGGCCTTTTCCTTGTGTTTGAGAATCTGGCGGTCCAGCTTGTCCGTCAGCTTGTCGATCGCTGCATACATGTCTCCGGCCTCAGCGGTGGCGAAGACATCGGCCCCGGAAATATGGATTGTGGATTCAGCTTTATGGGTTTTCGGTTCCGGAGAGAGAATGACCTGGACGCTGGTAATTTGATCGAAGTGGCGCTCCAGGCGGGAGAACTTATCACCCACATAGGCACGCAAGGCATCGGTAATATCCAGGTGATGACCGCTGATATTAATTTGCATGGCTGGCTCCTTTACCTGTTTGGGATCCGTCCTGGCGCCCTACACCAAACGCTTGCGGGCGCTGGAAGACGGTATTCGCATCGCCTCTCTGTATTTGGCGACGGTCCGGCGCGCTACATTGATTCCCTGCTCATTCAGCAAGCTGGCCAGCTTGTTATCGCTGAGCGGCTTGCGGGGATTCTCGGCAGCGACCAGCTTCTTAATAATGGCACGAATAGCGGTGGAGGAACACTCACCGCCGCCGTCTGTTCTCACGTGACTGGAAAAGAAATATTTCAGCTCAAAGACACCGCGGGGTGTCATCATGTATTTCTGGTTGGTGACCCGACTGATGGTCGATTCGTGCATCTCAACGGCATCGGCAATATCCGCCAGAACCAGGGGTTTCATGGCCTCATCGCCATAATCGAAGAACCCCTGCTGCACATCGACAATACGGGTGGCTACCTTGAGCAGGGTGTCGTGGCGGCTCTGCAGGCTCTTGATGAACCATTTGGCTTCCTGAACGCAATTGCGCAGATATTGGCCGTCTTCGCCGCTGGTGTTGCGGGCGATGTTGGCGTATTGCTGCTGCAGGTTGACCCGGGGGAGCACGTCGTCGTTGAGGCTGACCTGCCAGCGGCCCTGATGCTGACGGACGATCACGTCGGGAACGGCGTAGTCCACCTGGGGCTCGCCGATCTGCTCGCCGGGGGCCGGGTCCAGGGTGCGTAGCAGGGACAGGGCCTCCAGCAGGACGTCTTCGCTGGTCTGCAGGGTGCGACGCAGGGCGGCGTAGTCATGTTTTTCCAGCAGGTCCAGATGAGCCAGCAGGGCGCAGGCTTCGTCGCGCAGGGCGGTATCGGCGGGCAGTTGGCGCAGTTGCACGCCCAGGCAGTCCGCCAGATCAATGCTGGCTACGCCGACGGGGTCGAATTGCTGCAGACGGTGCTGCACGGCAAGCACTTCGTCGCGCTCCAGTTCATCGCCTTCGGTGAGCAGCTCCGGCTGGGCGTTCACCATGTCGACGATGTCATCCAGGGGCACGGTGATGTAGCCGCGGTCGTCCAGGGATTCAATGATTGTCATGGCGATAATGCGGTCCACATCGCTCATGGGCGTCAGATTCAGCTGCCAGAGCAGGTGGTCCTGAAGATTGCCGGAGACCGCGTGGCGTTGCTGCCATTCGTCTGCATCGTCGGGGAGGGAGGCGGTGGCGCTGCTGGTCTGGCCGGAATAGACATCGTCCCACTCGGTTTCTGCGCCGGGTTCGTCCTGCACCAGTTCTTCCAGGGCGTCGTCACGCTCGGTGTCCAGCTCCTCGTCCTGACGTTCTTCGTCATGTTCGGGCAGGCTGTCGTCACCGAAATCGTCGGCCAGTTCCAGTAGAGGGTTGCTCTCCACGGCCTGCTGGATTTCCTGGCGCAGGTCCAGCGTGGACAGCTGCAAGAGGCGGATGGCCTGCTGCAGCTGCGGCGTCATGGTGAGCTGCTGGCCAATTTGTAGTTGTAGTGTGGGCTTCATACTGCTCGGTATTCTGCGGATCCCCAAAACACGAGAATACCAAGCTGATCACACAACAAGCAAGAATTGTGCCACTGGCCTTTGTGTGCTAGGTGAGTGACGTTGGCGGTAGATAGTGGGCCGTTGGTGGCGAGGCGAGCAGCAATGGGAGTGTGCCAGCAGGCAGCCGCGTCCAGGCATTGGGCGCGGCTGCCTTGCTTTCAGGCCGGTCCGTGCTTTCACGGCGTCGCTGGCAGTCTGTTTAGAGCCTGAAGTCGGCGCCCAGGTACACATCCCGCACCTGCTGGTTGGCGAGGATGATGTCCGCATCGCCGGAGGCAATGATGTGGCCGGCGCTGACGATATAGGCGGTGTCGCAGATATCCAGCGTTTCACGCACATTGTGGTCAGTGATCAGGACGCCAATGCCGCGGTCTTTCAGGTGGCGGATAATGCCCTTGATGTCGTTCACCGAGATCGGATCCACCCCGGCGAAGGGTTCGTCCAGCAGGATAAAGTCCGGGTCGGTGGCCAGGCCACGGGCAATCTCCGCCCGGCGCCGCTCGCCGCCGGACAGGCTCATCCCCAGCGAATCGCGAATGTGGCCGATGTGGAATTCCTTGAGCAGGCTCTCCATGCGCTCGTGGCGCTCTGCCTTGCTCAGCTCCTTGCGGGTTTCCAGAATCGCCATGATGTTCTCTTCCACCGTCAGGCGACGGAAGATGCTGGCCTCCTGGGGCAGGTAGCCAATCCCGCGCTGGGCGCGACCGTGCATGGGCAGGTGGGTGATGTCGCTGTCATTGATCTCAATGCGGCCGGCATCGGCTTCCACCAGCCCGACAATCATGTAGAAGCAGGTGGTCTTGCCGGCGCCGTTGGGGCCCAGCAGGCCGACAATCTGGCCGGCTTCCACGTCCAGGGAGACATCCTCGATGACCCGGCGGCCCTTGTAGCTTTTTGCCAGGTGGTGGGCGCGTAAGTGGCTCATGGTGTGCTGGGCTCCGCGTCGGGTGAGGCGGTGTCGTTACCGTCACCGGGGGTGTCGTTTGAGTTGCTGGTGTCTTCGTCACCGGCAGCATCGTCGTCGTTGCGGGTGGCGTTGGTCTGATTCTCGGCCGGGATCACCAGGCGAACGCGCTGGTCGCCTTCACTGCTGGCGTCCACACGTTTGGAGTCCAGGCTGTATTCCACCTTGGCGCCTTCAAATGTATTGCCCTGATGCTCGATGTAAGCGTCGCCGGTGAGGACCAGAGTGCGCGCGTTAATGTCGTATACCAGGTTTTCGGCGTGGGCATTCAGCCCCTCGCCTTCCTCCATGCGCACGGGGGAGCCGGTGGCTTCCACCCGGACCAGGTCGCCATTTTTGGTGAACAGGCGCATTTCGTCAGCAAACAGTTTGCGCTTGCCCTGAATCAGTTCCACGTTGCCCCGGTACAGGCCGCTGCCCGCATCCTGTTCGAAGCGGCCACTGTCTGCCGTGACCTGGATGGGGCCTTCCATGGGGGCGGCCTGAACGGCCAGGGGCAATGTCGCCAGCAATGCCAGTGCGGCGAGGCGGCGGGTGCTATGAAGCCGGTGCTTCAAACTCACTCTTTACTCCTTGTTTCAGGTTCAGAATGCCCTTGTCGAGATCGGCTTCCAGGGCGCCGGCACGAGTCTGGCCGGAGTCGAATGTCATTTCCACATCGCCGGGGGTGGTGGCGATATTGGTGTCGCTGTTGAAGCGCAGTTCGTCGGTGTCCAGGTTCACTTTCTGGGTGGGGTTGTCCACATTGACCTTGCCGAGAAAAGTGATCAGGTCGCCATTGTCTTCCACGGTGCCTTGCTCGCTGGTGATGGTCCAGCTGCCCTTGTCGTTCGCCATGACCAGCACCGGCGCTTCCATTTCGGTGAGGGGATTGTGGTCAAACTGCACCAGGTTGTCGGCGGTCAGGTGATATTGCAGGGTGCCGTCTTTTTCGCTGAAGGCGCGGGCGGTCACGTCGTCGGCAATAATGGCCGGCGCCATCATTACGGCGTTGTCCTGGCCGGGCAGGGTGCTGTCCCACTCGTGGAGCGTCATCAGCATGACCAGCCCCAGCATCAGAATGCCGGTGGCGCTGAGTAGTCCCTGTCGTTTCATGCCTGGCTCCGCAGGGCGAGAATGGCATCGCAGATTTCCCGTACTGCGCCTTCACCACCGCGGCGTTCGGTAACGTGATCGGCGGCGGTCTTGGCGCAGTCGTGGGCGTTGGCCGGGGCAAAGCTGAGCCGGGCCCAGAGCAGGGCGCTCACATCGGGTTCGTCGTCGCCGGCATAACCGGTTTCATGGGCGGCGATGCTCAGTGATTCAGCCAGCGCTTCCAGTGCCACCCCTTTGTCTTCGCGACCCTGGATGACATGTTCAATGCCCAGGTCTGCCGCGCGTTTGGCCACCATGGGGGAGTTGCGCCCGGTGATGATGGCCAGGGTCACGCCGCTGGCGGCCAGCTTTTTCAGACCGTGGCCGTCCAGGGTGTTGAAGACTTTCAGTTCTTCGCCCTGGGGGCCGAACAGCAGGCGGCCGTCGGTCATTACGCCGTCCACGTCAAACGCCATCAGGCGCAGGTTCTGGGCATCAACGGAGGAAAATTGCATGGGCATTTATACCACTCCTGCGCGTAGCAGGTCCTGCATGTTGAAGGCGCCGAGGGGTTTGCCTGCATCATCGCAAACCATCAGGCCGTTGATTTTGCGGGTTTCCATGATCTGCAGCGCTTCTGCCGCCAGATGGCCCTGGGCGATGGTGATCGGGTCGGTGACCATGACCTCGGCAATGGTGGCTTTGCGGATATCAATGTCACGGTCGAATATGCGGCGCAGATCCCCATCCGTAAAGATGCCGGCCAGGGTGCCGTCGTCGTGAGTGACGGCGGTCATGCCCAGGCCCTTATGGGTCATTTCCAGCAGGGCTTCGCTGAGTGACGTGTCCGCGCTGACCACGGGAAGCTGTTCGCCGGCGTGCATGATGTCATCCACTTTTAGCAGCAGGCGGCGGCCCAGGCTGCCACCGGGATGGCTGAGGGCAAAATCTTCCGGAGTGAAGCCGCGGGCTTCCAGCAGGGCGATGGCCAGGGCGTCGCCCATGGCCAGGGCGGCAGTAGTGGACGAGGTGGGCGCCAGGTTATGAGGGCAGGCCTCTTCCGCCACGGCCACGGTCAGGTGCACGTCGGAGAGTTGGGCCAGCGCGGATTGCGGCCGGCCGGTCATGCCGACCAGGCCGGTGCCTTTGCGTTTGATCACCGGGAGAATGGCCAGCACCTCGGCGGTTTCGCCGGAATTGGAGAGTGCCAGTACCACATCGTCCGGGGTAATCATGCCCAGGTCGCCATGGGAGGCTTCACCGGGATGCACAAAGAAAGAGGGGGTGCCGGTGCTGGCCAGGGTGGCCGCCAGTTTGCTGCCCACATGCCCGCTCTTACCCATGCCGGTGACGATCACGCGGCCTTTGGCATTCAGCATCAGATCGCAGGCAGCAGAAAAGCTGGCGTCCAGGCTGTCTTTAAGGGCATCCACGGCCCGGGCTTCGATATCCAGTACCCGTTGACCGACGCTGATATGGTCGTGACTCATGCGTTCTCCTTGGCGTTGGCGGCGATTATACACCGGTTGCCCCCTTCACGTTGACCCGTAATCGGTAACCCGGCCTTCCGCGCGGGAACCGTATCGAACTCTGTGACTCCAATAAAACAATCAAGGTTCACGATGTTGCCGCTGTTGATGACTGGACAGGGGGTAAAGAACACCGTAAAACCGCCGGAGACTAACAGGGAGTAATCTATGCATTTGCAACGGTATATTCGAACGTGGCTGCACGCCGGCCTGGTGCTGCTGCTGGCAGGCATGGCCACATTGGCCCATGCCGAGAGTGACCCGCGCCAGGTGGTGTCGGACGCCGTGGAGCGCATGACATCCCGCATCGAGGCGGAGCGCGAGGCGCTCAAGGCGGATCCGGACAAGGCCAAGGCGCTGGTCCGTGAAGAGCTGGCTGACCTGGTGGATTTCAAGCGCATCACTCGCATGGTCATGGGCGACTACTTTGGCCCGTCCAGCAAGGAGCAGAAATACCGTTTTCTGGATGTGTTCAAAAACAGCCTGATCAACACCTATGCCTCCGGCATTACCCTGTATGACGGACAGAAAATCGAAACCCTGCCCATGCAGGAGGGTGACCGTAAAGGCGACTATGCACGGGTGCGCATGGAGGTAAAAACCAACTCCGGGCAAGTGGTGCCGATCTACTACACCCTGTTCCTGCGTGATGATCAGTGGAAAGTGATCAATGTGTATGTGAATGGCCTGGATCTGCGCGATACCTTCAAGAGCCAGTTCGCTCAGGGGATGCAGCAGTACAACGATATCGACAAGGTGATCGATAACTGGTCTGCGGATGCCAAGATCGATGCCGGCATCGACGAGGCCAAACAGGGCGAGTGAACCCGCCTGCCGTGGTAAGGGGCAGCGTGCTCGCGTATTATTACGCCCTTGATGACGATTTGATGGAGCGGCTGCAGGCCGCTCCAGTGCTGTTTGGGCCTGACCAAGGCCCTGATGAGGAGCAAAGATGAATCCGGAAGAAGTTCAGGCATTGGTTGATGCCGGTTTTGACAATGCCGATGTGGCAGTGGAAGGCGGCGGTGACCGGTTCCAGATTCGTGTGGTGTCAGAGGCCTTTGCCGGCCTGATGCCGGTGAAACGCCAGCAGCTGGTGTATGCCACCATCGACGAGCAGATCAAAAGCAACACCATCCATGCCGTGCAGATTATTGCCTTTACTCCGGCGGAGTGGGAAAAAGCCCAGAATCAGGGCCTGTCCTGACCCCGGCCCCAGGCCGAAATCGGGTTGGAAGAACGCAACCATCTAGAGATTGTTCATGGATAAATTGATCATCACCGGCGGCCAGCGGCTGGACGGCGACATTCGTATTTCCGGGGCCAAGAATGCGGCATTGCCGATTCTGGCCGCCACGCTGCTGGCTGATGAGCCGGTGACGGTGGGGAATCTGCCGCACCTGCAGGACGTGACCACCCTGATCGAATTGCTCGGCCGGATGGGTGTCCATGTGGTGATCGATGACCGCATGAATGTGGAAGTGAATGCCACCACCATCAAGGAGCTGACCGCCCCCTACGAGCTGGTGAAAACCATGCGCGCGTCGATCCTGGTGCTGGGCCCCATGGTCGCGCATTTCGGCAAGGCGTCGGTTTCCTTGCCCGGCGGTTGTGCCATTGGCTCGCGGCCGGTGGATATTCACCTGCGTGGCCTGGAAGCCATGGGTGCCGAGATCGAAGTGGCCAATGGCTATGTGAATGCCAGTGTGGATGGCCGCTTGAAGGGCGCTCGCATCGTTATGGATGTGGTCACTGTGACCGGTACCGAAAACCTGATGATGGCGGCGGCGCTGGCCGACGGCACCACCTACCTGGAAAACGCCGCCCGTGAGCCGGAAGTGGTGGATCTGGCCGATTTCATCAATGCCATGGGCGGCAAGATCAGCGGTGCCGGCACCGACACTATTGTCATTGAAGGGGTTGAGCGCCTTACCGGTTGCCACCATCAGGTCGTTGCTGACCGGATCGAAACCGGCACCTACCTGATTGCCGCCGCCATTACCGGTGGCCGCATCAAGACCAAGGACACCGTGCCTGGCATTCTCGATGCGGTGCTGCAGAAGCTGGAAGAAGCCGGAGCGAAAATCACCGTCGGTGACGACTGGATCGAGCTGGACATGGAAGGGCGCCGTCCGAAGGCCGTGTCCTTGCGCACCGCGCCGTACCCGGCCATGCCCACGGATATGCAGGCCCAGTTCATGGCCCTGAATTTGGTGGCCGAAGGCACCAGCACCATTGTCGAAACCATTTTCGAAAACCGTTTTATGCACGTGCAGGAAATGAACCGCATGGGTGCGGACATCGAGGTGCAAGGCAACACCGCCATCTGCCGTGGTGTCGAGCAACTCACCGGCGCACCGGTGATGGCCACGGACCTGCGCGCGTCGGCTTCATTGGTGATCGCCGCGCTGGCGGCGTCCGGTGAGACCACCGTGGATCGCATCTACCATATTGATCGCGGTTACGAGTGCATCGAAGAGAAACTGCAATCGCTGGGCGCGATCATCCGTCGCGTACCACGCTGATCGGATCGGGATCTGTGATGAGCAAGCCATTGACCATCGCCCTCTCCAAAGGGCGCATTCTCAAGGAAACCCTGCCGCTGCTGAAAGCCGCAGGCATTGAGCTGCTGGAAGACCCGGCGGCCTCACGCAAACTGATTTTCGACACCACCCGTGACGATGTGAAAATCATCATCATCCGCGCCACGGACGTGCCGCCCTATGTGCAGCATGGCGCGGCGGATATCGGTGTGGCCGGCAAAGACGTGCTTATGGAGCACGGCGGTGACGGGGTCTTTGAACCGGTGGATCTGGACATTGCCCGTTGCAAACTGATGGTGGCGGCCATGAAGGATGCCCCGGAAACCGGCAGCCGCCTGCGAGTGGCCACCAAGTTTGTGAATGTGGCCAAGGCCTACTACGCCCAGCAGGGCAAGCAGGCAGAAGTGATCAAGCTATACGGCGCCATGGAACTGGCCCCGCTGGTGGGGCTGGCGGACCGCATCGTGGATATCGTCGATACCGGCAATACCCTGCGCGCCAACGGCCTGGAGCCCACCGAGCTGATCGCCCACATTTCTACCCGTGTGATCGTCAATCGGGCCAGCATGAAGACCCGTCACAGTGATATCCAGACGATCCTGGACAAGTTGACCGAAGCTGTGGCGTCCCGCGAAGCGGGTTAAAAGCGGATTAAGTTAACGCTTGCATGCAACAGGCTTCACGCGGTCACGCGGGTTGCTGAAGGTGTGCGGGTCTGTTGCGTTGAACGAGAGAGATCATGGAAACCACCTGGCTGAATGCCCAAGACGCTGATTTTGATGCCAAGCTCGCCGCGCTAACCGCCTGGTCGGAAGAGCGCGACGAAGAAGTGGCGGATCGTGTGCGTGGCATCCTCAAGGATGTGGCCAAGCGTGGCGATGCGGCGCTGGTGGAATACACCAACCGTTTTGATCGTCGTGACGTCGCGAGCATGGATGAGCTGGTGGTGGATCACGCCCAGTTGCAGGCCGCGCTGGCGCGCATTCCTGCCGAGCAACGTGAGGCCCTGGAAGCCGCCGCCGATCGCGTGCGTCGTTACCATGAAAAGCAGAAGCAGGATTCCTGGCACTACCGCGAAGCCGATGGCACCTTGCTGGGCCAGCAGGTGACGCCGCTGGATCGCGCAGGCATTTATGTACCCGGTGGCAAAGCGGCGTACCCGAGTTCCGTATTGATGAATGCGCTGCCGGCAAAAGTGGCCGGCGTGGGCGAAATCATCATGGTCTCGCCTGCCCCGGACGGCATCATCAATGACATGGTGCTGGCGGCCGCGGCCATAGCCGGTGTCGACAAACTCTTTACCCTCGGCGGCGGGCAGGCGGTGGCCGCGTTGGCCTATGGCACGGAAACCGTGCCGGCGGTGGACAAGATCGTTGGCCCCGGCAATATCTATGTGGCCGAAGCCAAGCGGCAGGTGTTCGGCAAAGTCGGTATCGACATGATTGCCGGCCCGTCGGAGATTCTGGTGGTTTGCGACGGAAAGACCGACCCGGACTGGATCGCCATGGATCTGTTTTCCCAGGCAGAGCACGACGAAGAAGCCCAGGCGATTCTGGTGTCCCCGGATGCGGCGTTCTTGCAACAGGTGGCTGAATCCATGGAAACGCTGGCGGCGACTCTGGAGCGTGAAACCATTATTCGCACGTCCATGAAGCACCGGGGCGCGTTGATCCAGGTGCAGGATTTGGATCAGGCCATCGACATTGCCAACCGCATTGCCTCCGAGCATTTGGAATTATCCATTGATGATGCGGAGCAGTGGGCGAAAAAAATTCGTCATGCCGGTGCCATTTTTCTGGGGCGCCACACCCCGGAAGCACTGGGCGATTACTGTGCCGGGCCGAATCATGTGCTGCCCACCAGCGCCACCGCGCGTTTCTCCTCGCCGCTGGGCGTGTACGATTTCCAGAAGCGCAGCTCGCTGATTGGTTGCTCCCCGGAAGGGGCCAGCACCCTGGCAAAAATCGCCTCGCCGCTGGCGCGCGGCGAAAGCCTGACGGCCCACGCCCGCAGTGCGGAATATAGAATTAAACGCTAGATGCCAGACGCCAGACGCCTGACGTGCGGCTTCTTTGTCCGGCGTTTGGCGTCAGGCTTCCGGCGGAGAACTTATGAGTAAATACTGGAGCGACTTCGTTCATGGGCTGGAGCCTTATGTGCCCGGCGAGCAGCCCAAGATGGACAAGCTGGTAAAGCTGAACACCAATGAGCATCCGCTGGGGCCGTCGCCGAAAGTGATCGAGGCGATCCGCGCTGAAGCGGATGATCGGCTGCGGTTGTATCCAGACCCGGACAGCAGCCAGCTCAAGCAGGCCATCGCCGATTACTATTCCAATCAAGGCTACGGGATCAAGCGTTCCCAGGTGTTTGTTGGCAATGGCTCCGACGAAGTGCTGGCGCACCTGTTTATGGCGTTTTTTAAACAGGATGAGCCGCTGTTGTTTCCGGATATCACCTACAGTTTCTACAAGGTGTATTGCGGCCTGTATCAGATCGACTATCAGCCAGTGCCGCTCGATGATGCGCTGGGCATTGCGGTGGATGATTATCTTGAGGGCGACAAGCCGCGCGCCAACGGTGGTATTATTTTTCCCAATCCCAATGCGCCCACCGGCAAGCTGTTGCCGCTGAGTGAGATTGAGCGCCTGTTACAGATCAATACGGAAACCCTGGTGGTGATCGATGAGGCGTACATCGATTTTGCCGGCAATCCGGGGCAAGGCGATGCCACGGCAATTGCGCTGGTAAACCGCTACCCGAATCTACTGGTTACCCAGACCCTGTCAAAATCCCGTTCCCTGGCCGGTTTGCGTATCGGGTTGGCTGTGGGTGATGAAGCGTTGATTGACGGATTGAATCGCATCAAGGATAGCTTCAATTCCTATCCGCTGGATCGCCTGGCCATTGCCGCCGGCGTGGCCGCGTTTGAGGATCAGGTGTGGTTTGAAAAAGGTTGTGAGCAGGTGATTGGCCAGCGCGAGTGGCTCAATGAACAGCTGGCGCAGCGTGGCTTTGAGAGTTTGCCCTCGGCGGCCAACTTTCTCTTTACCCGCCACGAGAAGCATAGTGGTGCTGAACTGGCCCAAGGGCTGCGCGAGCAAGGCATTATCGTGCGCCATTTTGGCAAACCCGAGCGCATCGCCGATTACCTGCGTATCACTGTGGGCACGCCAGAACAGAACCAGGCGCTGATTGCGGCGCTGGACGGGTTGAGTGAAAAGTTCAAAGTTCAAAGTTGAAAAGCGCGGGCTAAGTGTTACCACATTGAGACAAAGAGGCCGCGCCCACACTACACTCTGGACGCGGCCTCTTTGCGTTAACGGGTAAAGCCGCGCTTGAACTTTGCATTTCCTGAAGACGGCGATGCTACTGTGGGAAGCGATGCTTGCATCGCGAAGGCGCTTTAGCTTTCCACCGTTATTCGTGATGCGAGCATCACTTCCCACAGATATTACCAATGTTGGTTTTTTTTCAGAGGTCTTATCGCTCGTAAATCGCCTCTTGGCCGATGTCAGGGTTTGCCCGCTTGAACCTTTCGCATACCTGCGGTACTAACAGGCATCGCCCAACGGAAAGGCCTTATTAATGAAACGTTCGTTACTGCTTGCCTGTGCCCTGATCCCGATTCCCCTGTTTGCCGCTGACTTTGCTGTCACCGCTCCGGTGAGCAAGGCGGTGTTGTTTCCCGCCCAGGCTCATCTCAGTCGTACTTTCTCTCAGGCCTTGCCCGCCGGTGAGCACCAGCTGGTGGTGAAAGGGTTGCCGGAGCTGGATCTGGATAGTCTGCAGGTGGCGGTGAAAGGTGCCGAGTTGCTGGGGATGCGGCAAGGATTTGCCATTGCTGAGGGCGATGTCTCGGCCCGTCGTGCCGAGCTGGATGCGGCGATTCTCGAACTGGAGCAGGCCATGGCCGCCGCCCGGGCAGCAGACAGCCTGGACCAGCAGCAGATTAATCATCTGCAATCGCTGATGGGGCAAGCGCCACAAGGTGAGGCCGTGTTTGCCCAGGTGCCGGTGGAAAAATGGGCCAGTGCCTGGGCGTCCATTGGCAAGGCGGTGGCGCAACGGCAGGCGGCGATTAATCAGCGTGTGGTGACCCGGGAAGAACAGCAACGCAAGCTGGAGGCTCTGCGACAGGAGCGCCAGCAGCTGGGACAGGGTCAGACTCGCAGCCGCGAGCTGGTGCTCACAGTTGGTGCCGAAACGTCGGCTACCGCGCAGGTTGAATTGCAGTATTTTACCGGCCAGGCCGGCTGGCAGAATCAATTGCGGGTCGATCTGGATAGCGGCAGTGAAACGGTAGCCGTTACCGGTATTGCCCTGATTCATAACCGCACCGGCGAGGACTGGCAGAATGTCAGTGCCACCCTGGGGCTGGTGCCGGCCGGTTACCGTCACCTGCCGGATCCGCAGCCCTGGATTGTGCGTCTGGCGACGCCGCAACCGGAAATGCGTAAACAGTCCCTGCGCAGCGTGATGGCGGAACCGGCCGCCTTCGAAGCCGATATGGCTGAGCGCGTGCAGGCGATGCCGGTGGCTGCTCCGGTGGCTCACGGTTTTGATATGCGCGTGCCGCTTTCGTCTCCGCTGTCTCTGGCCAGTGGTAGCGCCAGTGCCCGGGTGCCCTATCAGCAGGCTGAACTGCCGGTGACGCTCAGCCGCGAAAGTTATCTCTGGCAGCAGCCGGCGGTGTTGCTGGTGGGGGAATGGAAGAATACCAGCGCGCTGCCCTGGCTGGCGGGGCGCGTCACTCTGTTGCGGGATGGTCAGTGGCTGGCCCGTTACCATCGCGGCGACAGCATCAAGCAGGGCGAGCAGGTGAAGATGAGTTTCGGCGATGACCCGCGTCTGCAGATTGAGGTGGTTCGCGAACCATCACAGCAAGGAGAGGTCGGCCTGATCAGCAAGGAGAATACCCTTTCTGCACTGAAGAACATCACTCTGACGTCCCATTACGACAAGGCGGTGACGGTGAATCTGCTGGATCGCCTGCCGGTGGCCGGCAACGAGGATATTACCGTCACGGCCAAGGGCAAGGCCGCAGATGCTCGCGATGTGGATGATGTGAAAGGGCTGCAACGCTGGCAGTTCACCTTGCCCGCCGGGGGGGAAGAAAGTTTCAAACAAGGCTTCGAAATTCGCTACCCGGAAGAATCTACTCTGAGCGGTGTGGAAGGGCTTTAAAGGCAATTAATAGTTAATAATGAATAATTAATAGTGCGCGACACAGGTTCTCTGTCT
>NZ_DS989915.1:3220756-3230324 GCF_000155615.1 Alcanivorax sp. DG881
TCAAAGACAGGCATTGTCTGCGTTGTTGCGTGAAGCCTGCCGCGTGTTGCGTCTCTTAGTCCGCTGGTGGGCGAGTGCCGATGACCACGTCCACGGACAGGGGCTGACGGTTGCGGATGACTTCCAGCGTTACGTTATCGTCCGGTTTCATACCGGCGATGCGATTCATGGCTTCGTAGCCGTCGGCCATCACGTCGCCGTCGATTCCCACCAGCACGTCGCCGGGTTGCAGGCCACCTTTATGGGCCGGGCTGTCGACCACCACTTCGGTGACCACGCCCCCGCGCACCTCTTCCATGCCAAAGGTGTCGGCCAGTGAGGGAGTCATATCCTGCACGGTGACGCCCAGATATCCACGAATCACCCGACCGTGTTCGATCAGGTCATTCATGACTTCCTTGGCAATCGAGGCGGGAGTGGCGAAGCCGATGCCCTGCCAGCTGCCGTCCGCAGAAAGGATGGCGGTGTTGATGCCGATCAGGTGGCCGCGGGTATCAATCAGCGCGCCGCCGGAGTTGCCCCGGTTAATCGCCGCATCGGTCTGGATAAAGTTCTCGAAGGTGGCGATGCCCAGGTGGCTGCGGCCGGTGGCACTGACGATGCCCATGGACACGGTCTGGCCCACACCCAGCGGGTTGCCGATGGCCAGTACCACATCGCCCACCTGCACCGGGCCGTTGCCGTTCAGTTCCACTTCGGGCAAGGCTTCCAGGGCGATATGCAAGAGCGCCAGGTCGGTTTCCGGGTCTGTGCCCACTACCCGGGCGGGGGCATCACGGCCATCACGCAGGGCCACCAGAATTTCATCCGCATCGCGGATGACATGATAACTGGTCAGCACATAGCCGCCGTCGTCGACGATCACCCCGGAGCCCAGGCTGCTCAGGGCGCGTTCACGGCGGGGCTGTTCCATAAAGCGGTTGAACAGCGGGTCTTCAGCCACGTCCTCGTTGGTGATGATCTGGGTGGTGTAGATGTTCACCACTGCCGGGGCCGCATGGTTCACCGCACCGGCATAGCTGGCAACGCCGGTGTCGTGTTGTGCGGGCTCGGCGTTGGGGCCCCACTGGTACCACCACAGGGCGACAAGGCCGACGGCCAGGCCGGTAATCACCGGGCCGGCCAGAAAACGAAGCAGTTTGATCACCGGTAATGCCCCCGTTAATGCTGTTCCCCGGTCTCGTCAGGGCCTGGTGAAGGGCGCCCGGCGAGACAAGTGCGGGGTCAGATAGGTAAACTGCGCGCAATAGTAGAACCTGTGAATACTGATTGCTACTGCCGCCTGGCTGTGGGCGATGGCCACATTGCAAGGCTTGGCCCGGCTCTCACCTGCGGTTTACGTGGGAAACAGGATACACCGCACTCTCCCCGAGCGGATTGGCGCGGTGATCCGGGTTCACGGGTTTCGTGACCAAATGGCTCACTTTTTATTGTTCCGACCTTTATCCGGTAGGTGTCATGCTCAAGCGCGATTACATGTTGTCTCTGCTCGATCAGGAACTGGCCACGGACCGTTTCCAGGATTTTTGCCCCAATGGACTGCAGGTGGAAGGCCGGGAGCAGATCCACCGGGTGGTGTCCGGGGTGACCGCCTGTCAGGCCTTGATTGACGCGGCCATTGTGGAAGAGGCGGATGCGATTCTGGTGCACCACGGTTATTTCTGGAAAGGGGAAAGCCAGCAGGTCCGGGGCATGAAGAAGCAGCGCCTGCAGACCCTGTTGCGCCATGACATCAACCTGTTTGCCTATCACCTGCCGCTGGATGCCCACCCCACGCTGGGTAACAATGCCCAGTTGGCGCTCCGTCTGGGGCTGATCACCGAGGGCGGGCTGGATGATTCCCCCCGGCCCATCGGCAATGTGGGGCGGCTGGACAGCCCCATGAGCGCGTCGGAATTTGCCGCTCATGTAGAAGCGGTACTGGGCCGAACGCCCTTGCATATCGGCGATCCCGGCGACGAAATTGAAACCGTCGGCTGGTGTACCGGCGGGGCCCAGGGCTTTATTGAAAAGGCTCAGGCCAAAGGCGTGGACGCCTACCTGAGCGGCGAAATTTCCGAACCGACCACCCATTTTGCCCGGGAAACCGGCATGCACTATTTCGCCTGTGGCCACCATGCCACCGAGCGTTATGGCGCCATGGCACTGGGTCAGTGGCTCAGCGACCATTACGGCATTGAGCATACCTTTATTGATATCGATAACCCGGCCTAGCAGGCAATAGGTTATCCAATAGCCTGCTAAACCGGGAGCAGTACGAGGGTTTCCTGTCTGATGAAAGTCACTGTGATTTACAACCCGACCGCCGGTGGCGGTCGGGAGGCGTTGCTCTGCCGTTTTGTGGCCGAGCTGGAGCGCCAGGGGGCCAGCGTGCGCCTGTATTACACCAAAGGCCCCAACGACGCCACGGACTACCTCAGTGGGCTTTCTGACCAGGGCGATTGCGTGGTGGCCGTAGGGGGCGATGGCACCACCAACGAAGTGCTCAACGGGTTGGCCGCCGGGGTGGCGCTGGGCGTGTTTGCCACCGGCACGGCGAATGTACTGGCCAAAGAGCTGGGGTTGCCGAAAAAGCCGGAGCAGGCCGCGCAGGTGGTAGTGAAGGGCAAAAGCGTATCCGTGACGCCGGCCCGTCTGAACGGCCGGCGGTTTATCATGATGTGCGGCATCGGCTATGACGCCTGGGTGGTCAATGGGGTCAATCTGGGCATCAAGGAGCGCTTCGGTAAACTGGCCTATGTGCAGTCCATGCTTGGTCAGATTAGCCGTTATGGCCAGCGTCACTACAGGGTGGAAGTGGATGGCCGGCCACTGGATTGTTTTTCCGCCATTATCACCAATGGTCGCCATTACGGTGGCAGCTTCGTGTTGAGTAACGAGGCCAATATCCTGCGCCCACAGGTGCAGGTGCTGTTATTCCAGAAGCCCGGCGTGCGGTTTTTACTGCGCTGCCTGATTGCCTTGCTATTTGGGCGTATGGAACGGGTGGATGGTGTGGCCAGCCTGCGAGCCCAGCGGGTGCATATCCGCTGTGAGAACGGTGATGAGCCGGTTCAGGCGGACGGCGACCCGGCAGGTAGCTTGCCTGCGGAGATTGAGGTGGAAGACGCGCCGGTGCCCATGCGGGTAGCGGTCCTGTTTGATTCATAGGGTTTTACGTCAGGCATCCGGCGTCGAGCGTTTGGCAAAGTGCGGAGTAGTAACGATAAGCCAGTCAAACGGCGAGAAGCGCGTTGTTCACTCCAGTACGTGATGAACCATAAAAAAGCCCGCTCAGAGAGCGGGCTTTTTTGTGTTTGCTTGCTGTGATGGAGCGGCAATCAGCCGGGTTTCTTGTCATCCGCCGTGTCGTCATCTCCCTCGGCATAATCCCGGGGCGGCTCGACCACGGTGTCAGGAATCGGGTTATCCGCCACGTCCACCGGCGCAAAGGGGCCGGTGGGCTTTTGCTGCAGGCCAAAGTCTTCCGAGAGCGTGCCCTTGGCGCTGGGGGCATAATCCAGCGGTGGCGCCATGGGTTCGCTATTCTCCTTGTCCGGTGCGGAATCCAGGGATTTGGCCACGGCCCGTTTGCGGCCTACTTCAGAGCAGAGTACCTGGGCGCCCTTGGACAAATGCTCATGCACGGAGCGATACGCCTGGGTCATATCGTTGACCAGATCGGCGGTCTGCAGAAAATGATCGTCCACCTTGTCCCGATAATGATTCAGCGCCTGACGGGCCTCGTCACGGTCACGAATCAGTTGGCCGGCTTGCCGCCGTGCCGGTAACAACCAGAAAAGCAGTCCTGCACCTACTACCACGCCGGCAGCAAAGCACAGCACCCCAGTTGTCAGCATATCCATGGCATACTCCTGTAAGGTATCGCCAAGACGCTGGCGATAACGCTGAGGCTATTGCAGCACAGAGCTGCGCGGCCGCCAAGGGTGAAAGGCGTAACAGGATGCGATAGGAGTAGAAAATGGCAACACAACGGCAAGCCTTATCCGGTCCAGCCGGGCAGCTGGAGGTCGTCGTGGAACAGGGCAGTGACTCGCCACCGTTTGTGGCCATTGTCTGCCATCCGCATCCGCTGTTTGGTGGCACCATGGACAACAAGGTGGTGACCACACTGACCCGCCTGGCCCGGGATGAAGGTGCCGTGGTGGTGCGCTTCAACTTCCGTGGTGTCGGTGAGAGCCAGGGGGCCTATAGCGACGGTATCGGTGAAACCGAAGATCTGTTGGCTATCCACAGCTGGCTGACCCACCAATATCCGCAATTGCCGCTGTGGTTGTCAGGTTTTTCCTTTGGCAGTTTTGTGGCGGCGCGCGGGGCAGAAATTCTCAAGGCCAACGGCATGCCGGCGCGGGAACTGCTGCTGGTGGCGCCGCCGGTGCACCATTACCCGTTTGACGAGATTGAAAATACCGGCTGTCCGGTGACGGTGGTGCAGGGTGAGGACGACGAAGTGGTGCCGGCGGAGCAGGTGTTTCGTTGGGCAGAGCAAACACCCCTGGCCCCCGATCTGGTCCGCTTCCCGGATTGCGGCCATTTTTTCCACGGCAAGCTGGTGGACCTGAAGCAGGTGGCGGCCAGCCACCTGCCGGGCTAGCTTTGCCCTGCGAGTGGATTTTCCCCGGACGGTTGTCAGCTGGCGGCCCCGGCGCTACATTGGCCCGCCCTTGCCGGGCCTGTTTCAGGCCCTGAGCCGGTTTCAACTACACAGTGGCAGGTCCGCGACCCATGACCCCTCTTGAGCAATACAAGGCCGACCTTCAGCGCGATGATTTTTTCCAGGACCCGGCCCAGGAGCGAGCCGTCGCCGCGCTGGACGACCTGTACCATCGTTTGCTGGCGGAACCCTCTTCGGGCGGCCTGTTCGGGCGTTTTCGCAAACCCCGTCCGCTGACGGGGTTGTACATGTGGGGCGGCGTGGGGCGTGGCAAGACCTACCTGATGGATGTGTTCTTCCAGGCGCTGCCGTTCAAGGAAAAGCGTCGCATGCACTTTCACCGTTTCATGCAGAAAGTGCATCGCGAAATGCGTGAGCGCCAGGGGGAAAAGAATCCGCTGATCAGTATCGCCCGCAGATTCGCCAGCCAGGCACGGGTGCTGTGTTTCGACGAATTCTTTGTTACCGATATCACCGATGCCATGATTCTGGCCGGCCTGATGCAGGAGCTGTTCGCCAACGGCGTTACCCTGGTGGCCACGTCCAATATCGAGCCCGATGGTTTGTACAAGGATGGCCTGCAACGGGCCCGTTTTCTCCCTGCCATTGAGTTGCTGAAAGAGCACACCCAGGTAATGAATGTGGACGGGGGGAATGACTACCGCCTGCGCTTGCTGGAACAGGCCGAGCTTTATCACTGCCCCCTGGGAAAAGGGGCCGATGCCTTTCTGCAGGAACGGTTTCAGACCCTGGAGCCGGACCATTCCCGCCACCGGGATCGTGGCAATGTGCTTATTGAAGGTCGCAAGATTGCCACCGTCATCTGTGCGGATGATGTGGTCTGGTTTGAGTTCAAGGAGCTGTGTGATGGCCCGCGCAGCCAGACCGATTACATCGAGATCGCCCGGGAGTTCCACACCGTGTTACTGGCCAATGTGGAGCAGATGGGGGCTGGCAAGGACGACATGGCCCGGCGTTTTATCAATCTGGTGGATGAATTCTACGACCGTGCCGTGAAGCTGGTGGTCGCCGCCGAGGTGCCCATCGAGGACATCTACGCCGGTGGGCGGCTGGATTTCGAATTCGAGCGCACCCGCTCGCGCTTGCAAGAGATGCAATCCTCTGAATATCTGGGCCGTGAACACCGCGCCTGACCAGTTTCCGGCAAGAGGGTCATTGGCCGGGTTTCACAGCCGGGCAGGGGCCTGAGCGTTTCGGTCATTGCCCGATGGCAGCGACAGTGAACATCATGGGGCATTCTGTGCCCCTGCCAGTCCGGCGTTGGGGCCACTCCCGATAACCTGATGCCGGAGAGCATGATGATTCCCCGTACGCTGTTTAGTTCTGACCACGAAACCTTCCGCGATACCGTGCGCAAATTCCTGGAAAACGAAGCCGTTCCCTTCAATGAAGAGTGGGAGCAGCAGGGCGTGGTGCCCAAAGACGTATGGTTAAAAGCTGGCGAACAGGGTTTCCTGTGCCCCATGGTAGGCGAAGAGTACGGTGGTATCGGCGCTGACTTCCTGTACAGCGTGGTGATCAACGAAGAAATTTCCAAGCTGGGCCTCACCGGCATCGGCTGGGGGCTGCACACTGAAATCGTCGCCCCCTACATTGAGCATAATGGCTCTGAAGTACTGAAGCAGAAATACCTGCCGAAAATGGTGACCGGTGAAATGATTGGTGCCATCGCCATGACCGAGCCCGGCGCCGGCTCCGACCTGCAAGGGGTGAAAACCACCGCGGTGAAAGACGGCGATCATTACGTGCTGAACGGCTCCAAGACCTTCATCACCAATGGCCAGAATGCGGATATCGTGATTGTGGTGGCAAAAACCGATCCCACCAAAGGCGCCAAGGGCATCAGCCTGTTTGTGGTGGAAACCGATTCCGAAGGGTTCGAGAAAGGCAAGAACCTGAAGAAAGTGGGCATGAAAGCCCAGGACACCTCTGAGCTGTTTTTCCAGGACGTGCGCGTACCGGCAGAAAACCTGCTGGGTGAAGAAGGGATGGGCTTTGTTTACCTGATGAAGGAATTGCCCCAGGAGCGTCTCGGTATTTCCATTGGTGGTCTGGCCATGGCCGAGTCTGCGTTGGCGCACACCATCGAGTACGTGAAGGAAAGAAAGGCCTTCGGCAAACCGATCGCCGGTTTCCAGAACACCCAGTTCAAGATTGCCGAGATGCACACCAAGCTTGAAGTGGCCCGCGCCTATGTGGACCGCTGCCTGGAACTGCACCTGAAGAAAGAACTGGATATTCCTACTGCGGCGGCTGGCAAATACTATATTACCGACCTGCAATGTGAAGTGATCGACGAGTGCCTGCAGTTGCACGGTGGTTACGGCTACATGTGGGAATACCCGATTGCCCGCATGTTTGCGGATTCGCGGGTTCAGCGGATTTATGGCGGCACCAATGAAATCATGAAGGGCATTGTTGCCAAGGCGGTGTTGGCCGATTAGAGGCATGCCGGTGTTTCACAAAAAGGGCTGCTTCGGCAGCCCTTTTTTTGTGGCTGAAGATTTTACAAATACTGGGGCTAATGGAAAAGTATGAGCCTTTTTCTGGCCTTGCTGTTATTGGCCTAAGTTGTGTATAAGTGGAATCAGATCGAGGAATGATCTGGCGTGTACGCCCATAATTTTAGGACATTCAGGAAGAGGGAGAGCAACAATGAAAAAAACAGGTGCGCTACTTATCGGTTCCGCTCTGGGACTGGCAGCCGGCCAGACCATGGCCAGTGGTTTTGGTGTGTCTTATCAGTCCGTCTCTGCGATGGGTACGGCCTATGCGGGTGCAGCGGTACTCAGCGAAAATGCCTCAAATCAATGGTACAACCCGGCGACGTTGGCTGGGCTGAAAAAGACAGAGTTGTCTCTGGCGCTGCACCAGGTATGGGTAGACACCAACTTTGAAGCTGATGGTGCGGCAGGCCCTGGCAATCTGGATGATATTGAGCCTTTCGTTGGGAGTGGTTTTCTTGCGGTCCCGATTGGCGAAACCATGACGTTTGGTCTGGCGATAACATCGCCTTTTGGTACGAAAGTGGAATATGAGAACAATTGGGGTAATGCGCTGTCCCCGGTTGGCCCTTTCTCCGGTGACTTCTACTCCACAGAATCTGACCTTCAAACCATTAATATTAACCCGTCGTTGGGTATTCAGTTGACCGATAATCTGAATGTGGGGCTTGGTGTTAGTTACCAGACTCTCGACGCTGATATCGAGAATGCCGGTACCCGTCTTGAAGGTGATGATGACACCTATGGCTGGAATCTGGGCTTGACCTACAGCCCGGACGATAACAATCACTTTGGTGTTGCCTACCGTTCCAAGATGAAGTTTGAAGTGGATGGTGATATCACCTTTAAGCCTGCTGTAGCAGGGCCTTTGGCTGGCACCTATTCCGGTTCGGCTGATGTGGATCTTCCTGCTTCGTTGCAGTTGTCCTATGCAGGTGATCTCTCTGACCGGACACAGATCCTGTTGGGTGTGGAATGGATGGAGTGGAGTAGCCTGGATGAGCTGTCCATTGATCATGTTGCTCCTGCTCCGCTCCCCAACCCTGCAGTAGAAAACTTTGATTGGGAGAACACTGCGCGTTATTCCCTGGGCCTGCGCCATGGGGTTAGCGAGTCTACGGTGCTACGTTTCGGCGTGGCGATGGAAGAGTCCACTCAGGGAACCGACAATCGTTCTGCTATCTCTCCAGACTCTGAAAAGGTTTGGGCGACAATCGGTGCGGGCTTCGAGCCGATGGAAAATATGCTGATTGATGTGGCGTACGCTCATGTATTTGTAGATGACGCAGATATTAATCGTGTAGATAAAGGTGTGCCATTGCTCGGCACCTACGAGCTGGATGCCGATATCATCGGTGCTCAACTGAGCTATCGCTTCTAAAACAAGCGCAATAGTGAAAGCAGAAAAAGCGAACCTTCGGGTTCGCTTTTTTTTGGCTTTCGGTTTGACTCACACCAGACACTGGAGCTGTGCCATGGGATTTTCGTGGCCAGGTTCATCGCGTCGATAAATCCGTAATACGATTCAATCGGGATTCGTATCGCTGGGCCAGCGTCTGCGTCATGCAAGCATGGCTTCCCGGAAACGCCTGACGTTTGTGGGGCAGAGGGCGGGGTATGGCGAAGCCGTGCCGATGTACGCGAATCACTTGGGTGGTGGTATGCTGCCAGAGAAAAGCCAGATAGATCACAGGGGCACGGGATGAAACGAGTTGTATGGGGTGGCATGGCATGCCTTTTATCACTGCCGGCATTGGCGGAAATTCCCAATAGTTACCGGGCGGAGCGCTGGGAAGGCAGCTTTCGTGTGATTGGCCTTGAGGGGCAGTCATTCACGGGGGATGGCGGGTCTCAAGCGAAGGTGGATGACGATATCGGGTTTGGTTTCGATATGGCCTATAACCTGGATGAAAAGCTGTCGCTGGGGTTTGCGCTGGAGTGGGTGGATACGGATTTCAGGACTACCACGCAACCGGTGGCCGGGGGCAGCGCCTTTGATGGCCGTGGCGACCTGGAAATGACCACCATGAACGTGAACGGCACCTACCATTTTTTCCGCAAGGCGCTAACGCCCTATGTGCATGGAGCGATGGGAGCCACTTACCTGGATACCAATGTGCCCACTGGGCCGTCGACGCCGGTGTGCTGGTGGGATCCGTGGTGGGGCTATTACTGCGGGCTGGATACGCCGACTCTGAACGATACGGTATTCAGCTATGAAGTGGGCGCAGGTGTGCGCCTGGATGTGAATGATCAATTCTTCATGCGTGGTGGCTACAGCCAACAGTGGCTGGATGTGGACCGCAGCGCAGGCACGGTTGATCAGGGCCTGTGGCGTTTCGGTTTCGGGATGCTGTTCCAGTAGTCCCCTGTATGACGCCTGTCGTGT
>NZ_DS989915.1:3230352-3337094 GCF_000155615.1 Alcanivorax sp. DG881
GCCTGCGGCTAATGCGACCTGCGCGGGCGTGCTGTTGTCTTCTCGCTGCGCTTGCCTTCCTGCTGTTTCTGTATTCCTTTCGGTGTCACGCTCCTTGTTGGCTGTTCAGTTGCTCTGCCAGTGCGAGTGCCATGGCGCGGTAGCCGCTGGCGCTGGGGTGGTAGCCGTCTTCGGCGAGCAGGGTGGGGTCTTGCAGGGCGGGGTAGCCGAGGTAGAGCAGGGTGTTGTCGTCGGCGACCACATGGCGGTGTTGTTGATCCAGTTGTCTGGCGCGCCACCCGAGCAGTTGTCTTAACGGGATGGGCAGGGCGGTAAAGCGGTGCATGGGGGGCACGGCCAGCAGGGTGACGCGGACAGCCGGGTGCTGCTTGCGCAGCGCCTGGACCAGGTGGAGTAGCCCTGCCCGGTAGCGCCGTCGGGAAGTTAGCCCGGTGGTGTCATTGACGCCCATGCTGATGAAAACCTCATCCACCTCTGGCAGAGCGATATCGGCAAGGTTGGCGAGCAGTGCCTCCAGCCGAATGCCGTTAACGCCGAGGGTGTGCCAGGCGACGGCTTGGCCGGAGTGCTGGTGCAGCTGCAGGGCCAGCTGGCTGGCCAGCCCCTGGCGATGATGCAGGGTGCCAACACCGGCCGCCGTGGACTCGCCGACGACCAGCAGGCGTGTTGCCGGCGCCCCTTGCCCCCATTGCCCCCGGGGTTCGCCACTGGCCTCCGGGAGCCGCACGGTAGTGCGGCGGGTGTAGAGTGCCAGTGGTATCACCACAGGGCTGAGCGCGCCAACGCTGAACCAGAACGGCAAATGCATGGCTTAGCCCACAAACATTTTCTTGGCCAGCGGCAGGCCTTTCAGGCCGCTGATCGCTACGGTGGTAAGCAGGCCGCCGACCATGGCACCGACCACGCCGCAGGTCATCACGTCCTGCCCGGTAAGGTACAGGCCGGGGATGCGCGTTTTCGGTTTCAGCCAGTCCTGTTCGAACCGCTCGGGGGTGTGATCCAGGCCATAAATCTCACCGGTGCTGTAACGGCAGAAGTAGTCGGTGGAGAGCGGCGTGGACAATTCATAGTAGTCCACCTTGCCGCGCAGCTGCGGCATCTTCTCGTACAGCTTTTCCAGCAGACGCTGCGAGTACGCTTCCTTTTTGGCTTCGTAATCATCACCGCGTTTGCCCCAGGGCTTGTCCGCCCAGTCGGCATACCACTCGAACGGACCGGGCGCGACAATTTCCACGGTGGCGCGGCCGGGGTAGCGTGCCTCGAAGCTGGGATCCTTGGCAGAGGGAAAGGAAATATAGGTGAGCGGAATGTCGTGCTCATCCGGCGCCTTGAGGAAGTTGTCCACTTGGTTGGCGTGATCGGTGCCCGGATAAATCCAGAAGTTGGTCTTCGGCAGTTGCAGGTTTTCCGCCGTGTCCTGGATGCCGATGTAGAGGCAGACGCTGGCCATGGAGCGCTGCACGTTGCCCAGTTTCATCTGGTAGAAGGCTTTGTGCGGGGCGTTATCGGCCAGCAGCGGGCCGAAGGTGTTGTAGACCCCTGCGTTGCTGATCACTGCCGGGGCGCGGACGGTTTCTCCGTCGGCCATCAGCACGCCGACAGCGCGGCCTTTCTCAACAAGGATTTCTTTCACGTCTGCGTAGGTAAACACCTCGCCGCCGCTTTGCTGGATGACGGGAATGATGGTCTTTGCCATTTCCGAGGCGCCACCGACCGGGTAATAGCCACCATAAAGATAGTGGCGGGCAATCAGCGAGTGAATAATAAAGCTGGATTCGGTGGGGACCAGGCCGTTATCGCCCCATTGGCCGGTAAGGGCGGCGATCAGCTCCTGATTACCGGTGAGGCCTTCGAGCACCTCCTGGGTGGGGCGATTGAGGAAGGCAGGCGCCTTGCGGTTGGCCAGGCGGCGGAAGGGGCCGGCCAGCAGATTGGGCAGCACCTTTGCCAGGGTCACACCGGGCAGGGCCTTGGCGACCTGATTGAGGTAGCCCATGTAGGTATCGATGGCCTGATGTTCATCCGGGAAATCGTTTTTTAGGCTATCCACGAAGGCCTTGGGGCCGGCCATCAAATCGATCTGGCGGTCGCCAATAAACAGCCGGTCGTAGTTGGCGTCCATAGGGGCCCATTTCAGCTCACCGTCGGTGACATGGTCGAACAGGCGTTTGGCCATGGTGTGGTCGGCGCCCATGTCGCCGATGTAGTGCACGCCCACATCCCATTCGTAGCCATTGCGGTCATAGCTGTGGGTAAAGCCCCCGGCGGTGTAGTGCTGCTCAAAGACCACCACTTTCTTGCCCATTTTGCTCAGGCAGGCGGCAGCGGTGAGGCCGCCAATGCCGGAACCGATGACGATGGCGTCATAGGGGCCGTTGAGTCGTTTGGCACGATAGCGGCGGCCGACACGGAGGGTGCTGGGAGTTGGGCTGCTCATGGGGTGTCCTCGTTGTTATCAATATGGTTATGAGTAGGGGCAATGGCACCTTCCAGCAACAGGCTGGTGATGCCTTCGGCGAGTTGGGGCTCGGCACCCGCATTGGGCAGATGGCCGTCGATGGTCAGCTGTGAAAGGCCGTGAACCAGCGACCAGGCGGTGGCGGTCATCAACGCGAGCGGTGCGGGCTTCAGATAGCCCGCCCGTTGGCCACGGGCGATGGTGTCCTGCAATACGTTGAACGCGTCGAGTCCGGCCTGATCGAGCCGTGGGTGAGCGCCTTTGGGGAGCACCCGGCCGCCAAACATCAGTCGGTACAGGTTGGGCTCGGATTGAGCAAACGCCACATAGGCCAGGCCGATGCCGATCAGCGCTGCGCGGGGCGCATGTTGATCCACGCTAAGCAGCTGCTGGCGCAGAGCGGCAAAGCCACTGATAGCCAGTTCAGCCAGCAGGCTTTCCCGGTCCGCATAGTGGCGATAAAGCGCAGGGGCGCTGACGCCAATCTGCTTGGCAATGGCGCGCAGGCTGATGGCACCGTCGCCTTCAAGGCGCAGTACGGCCAGGGCCTGATCGTGGGCCTGCTGGTGGAGATCGCCGTGGTGATATGCGGTGCGTGCCATACTGATCCGTTGCTCCAAGTTAACGGTGTTAACATTGGCATGGATAAACGGCCTGCGTCAATGGTGTTTAGTTGCTTGGGAGTTGGCCAGGATATGCCGTCGCGCAGGCCGAAGATTGGCTTGTGTCGTTTTTTCGCCCGGTGATCTTATGGTTGGCGTCAGGCCTCAACGCGGCGTGCTGCATGCCGCGTGAAGCGTGCTGCGTCTCTTGCTACGGCGCCGGATACGGGAAGCGGGTATGGATGGCCTCCAGGGCTTTATCCAGCGCCTTGTCCCAGGGTACATCGATGCTTTTCAGGTTCTCTTCCAGCTGTGCCAGGTTGGTAGCGCCAATAATGTTGCTGGTCACGAAAGGGCGTGTGGTAACGAACTGCAGCGCCAGTTGGGTCGGGCTGATGCCTCGCTCGCTGGCCAGTTCACAATAGGCCTCGGTTGCCGCGATAGCCTGGGGGTTGGTGTAGCGGGCGAACTGCTTGAACAGGGTGAGGCGAGCGCCTTCCGGCCACTGATCGTTGCGGTACTTGCCGCTGAGCATGCCGAATGCCAGTGGCGAGTAGGCCAGCAGGCCCACCTGTTCCCGGTGTGCCACTTCCGCCAGGCCAACCTCAAAGCTGCGATTGAGCAGTGAATAGGGATTCTGGATGCTGACCGGTGGCGCCAGGCCGATTTTTTCTGCTTCATGGATAAAGCGCATGGTGCCCCAGGGGGTTTCGTTGGACAGGCCCCAGTGGCGGATTTTCCCTGCATCCACCAGTGCTTTCAGCCCGGCAACGGTTTCGCTGATGGCAATGCCGTCCTCGCCGTCCCGGTGTTTATAGCCCAGACGGCCAAAGAAATTGGTGGTGCGCTCGGGCCAGTGGAGCTGGTAAACGTCGATCACATCGGTCTGCAGGCGCTTCAGGCTGCCTTCAACGGCGCTTTGCAGGCTGTCGGCGCTGAAACGTGGGCCGCCACGGATATGCTTCACGTACTCGCCGGGGCCGGCTGCCTTGGTGGCCAGTACCACCTTGTCGCGATTCCCGGTGCGGGCAAACCACTCGCCAATGATGGTTTCGGTGCGAAAGGAGGTGTCCGGGCTGGCGGGAACGGCATACATTTCGGCGGTATCAAAAAAATTGATGCCGTAGTCCAGCGCCATGTCCATCTGTGCATGGCCTTCTTCGGCGGTGTTCTGGCTTCCCCAGGTCATGGTGCCCAGGCACAGGGCGCTTACCTCAAGGTCGGTGCGTCCGAGACGGCGGTACTGCATTGTCTGCTCCTTTAAACAGGGGGCTGCAAGGGTGTAGAATCGCGCTCAATCTCAACATGGCGCCGCCGGCTTCACAATGACCTGCTTGCACAGGGGGCATGGCTTTATTTGTGGCCATCCGGTGTCATGACAACAAATGCCCCCGAACTGCTTGTGTTCTTTTGGGGGCTTGGGTAGAATTCGCGCTCTCTTGCCCGGCGTAACCGTCGCCGGCGGGTGTTTACTACCCGTAACATATTGAATTTAGGGCAGAATTCCATGAAGACCTACAGCGCAAAACCGGAAAGCGTAAAGCGCGACTGGTATGTGGTAGACGCCTCCGGCAAAACGTTGGGTCGGTTGGCTACTGAAGTCGCCAGCCGTCTGCGCGGTAAGCACAAGCCGGAGTTTACTCCACATGTCGATACCGGTGATTACATTGTTGTGATCAATGCCGAGAAAGTGGCCGTTACCGGTAAGAAAGCGTCAGACAAAATGTATTACCGTCACACCGGTTACCCGGGTGGCCTGAAAGAAGCCAACTTTGCGACTCTGCAGGCGGAAAAGCCTGAGATGATCATCGAGAAGGCGATCAAGGGCATGTTGCCGCGTAACCCGCTGGGCCGCGCCATGTTCCGCAAACTGAAAGTTTACGCAGGCACTGAGCATCCGCATACCGCTCAGCTGCCGCAGCAGCTGGAAATTTAAGGGGTTTGTCGATGGCAACTGTAGAAACCAACTACGGAACCGGTCGCCGCAAGACCTCTTCCGCTCGCGTTTTTCTGCGTCCGGGCAGTGGCAAGATCAGTGTTAATGGTCGCCCGCTGGATGCCTATTTCGGCCGTAAAACCAACCAGATGGTTGTTCGTCAACCGCTGGAGCTGGTAGAAGCGACTGACAAGTTTGATGTGCTGGTTACCGTTAGCGGTGGCGGCAACAACGGTCAGGCTGGCGCCATCCGTCACGGTATTACCCGTGCGCTGATGGAGTATGACGGTGAGCTGCGTGGTCAGCTGCGTCGTGCCGGTTACGTGACACGTGATGCTCGTGAAGTGGAACGTAAGAAAGTGGGTCTGCGCAAGGCGCGTCGTCGTCCGCAGTTCTCCAAGCGTTAAGCTTCAAGCACTACAGTTATACAAAAAAGCCCAGCAATGCTGGGCTTTTTTGTGTTCAAATCAGGTGTTTAGCGATTCTGTCGGGATAATAACCGGTTGTCAGGTGTGGGCTTTTTCTTTACCATTTGCGCCGCCTTACTCCGCCCGTAACGCGAGGATAAACCTCGAGTCTCGGACTAACCCCGAGCGTGGGATCTAAGGGGAGAATAACTCAATGAGCAACGACGGCGTTAATAGCAGCCGCCGCACTTTCCTGATCGGCTTGACTTCGGCGATTGGTGCCGCAGGAGCCGTTGGCGTGGCTGTACCTTTCGTTAAGTCCTGGCAGCCCAGTGCCAAAGCCAAAAATGCCGGTGCGCCGGTAAAAGTGGATATTGGCCGGTTGGAAGCAGGGCAGCGCGTAGTGGAAGAATGGCGAGGCCAGCCCATCTGGGTGGTGCGTCGCACGGACGATATGCTGGATACCCTGCCGAAGCTGGACGAGAAGCTGCGTGACCCTGCGTCCGAAGCGGATCAACAGCCGGAATACGCCAGGAACGAATGGCGTTCTATCAAGAAGGAATACCTGGTTCTGGTCGGTACCTGTACCCACCTGGGCTGCTCCCCGCTATTTGAGGATCAGCCGACGGTAGAGCTGGAGCACGGAGGCTTCTTCTGCCCCTGTCATGGCTCCAAGTTCGATCTGGCCGGCCGGGTGTACAAGAGCGTTCCGGCACCTACCAACCTGGTGGTTCCGCCGCATTCTTACCTGAGCGAAGCTGTCGTTATCGTCGGCTCTGAGGAAGGGGAGACCAAGGCATGATGGGAATGGTGAATCGCGTTGTCGATTGGGTAGATGCCCGTCTGCCCGTGGTGGACGCCTACAAGCGTCACATGTCCGAATACTATGCGCCGAAGAACTTCAACTTCTGGTACTACTTTGGTGTGCTCTCCATCGTGGTGCTGGTAAACCAGCTGCTCACCGGCATCTGGCTGACCATGTTCTTCTCTCCCAACGAAGGGTTTGCCTCCGTTGAATACATCATGCGTGATGTGGAGTGGGGCTGGCTGATCCGTTACATGCACGCAGTGGGCGCGTCTGCGTTCTTTGCTGTGGTGTACCTGCACATGTTCCGTGGCCTGATGTACGGCTCCTACAAGCCGCCGCGGGAGCTGGTGTGGATCTTCGGTATGCTGATCTACCTGGCGCTGATGGCCGAAGGCTTCCTCGGTTATGTGCTGCCCTGGGGCAACATGTCCTACTGGGGTGCCCAGGTAATTATCTCCCTGGCGGGCGCGATTCCGTTTGATCTGCTGCCGTTCATTAGCGCGGCAGACGCCAAGGAAATCGGTGAAGGCCTGACTACCTGGGTGCGCGGCGATTACCTGCTGTCCACGGCCACGGTGAACAAGTTCTTCGCGCTGCACGTTGTGGCTATTCCGATTGTGTTGCTTGCCCTGGTGGTGCTGCACATTCTGGCGCTGCACGAAGTGGGTTCCAACAACCCGGATGGCGTGGAAATCAAGCAGAACAAGGATGAAAACGGTGTACCGGTAGACGGCATCCCGTTCCACCCTTACTACACCGTGAAGGACCTGCCGGGCGTGATCGTGTTCCTGATGATCTTTGCCGTGGTGATCTTCTTCTTCCCGGATGGTGGTGGTTACCTGCTGGAGAAGCCGAACTTTGAACCGGCTAACCCGCTGAAAACCCCGGATCATATTGCACCGGTTTGGTATTACGGTCCGTATTACGCCATGCTGCGTGCCACAACCATCGACTTCATCATGTCTTCCAAGGCATGGGGTCTGGTGGCCATGGGCGGCGCGATCGTGATCCTGTTCGTGATCCCGTGGCTGGATCGTCACCCGGTGAAGTCCATCCGCTATCGTGGCATCTGGAGCAAGGTCTTCATGACGCTCTTCGTGCTGGACTTCCTGATGCTGGGCTATTTCGGTACCCAGCCGGCAACACCAGGCAAGACGATGATGGCGCAGTTCGGCACGATCTATTATTTCAGCTACTTCCTGCTGATCATGCCGTTCGTGCATAAATTCGAGAAATCCAAGCCGGTTCCGGAACGGGTAACGGGGGGACACTGATGAAGAAACTAGCGGTTATTCTTTTCAGCTGCCTGCCGTTGGTCGCGTTCGCGGCTGGCGGTGGCCACAACGAGTACGTGGTGAAAGCGCCGGTAAACCTGCAAGACAAGGTTAGCCTGCAAAACGGTGCCAAGTTGTTCGTGAACTACTGTCTGGGTTGTCATACCCTGCAGTACCAGCGCTACAGCCGCATGGCGGAAGATCTGGAAATGCCGGAAGAGCTGGTGATGGAGAACCTGAACTTCGTCAGTGACAAGTTCGGTGACCAGATGCATAACGCTATGGACCAGGACGACGCGAAGAAGTGGTTTGGTAATGCACCGCCGGATCTCACCATGGTGACCCGGTACCGTTCTTCCGACTGGGTGTATTCGTACCTGATCAACTTTTACGAAGATGAGTCCCGTCCGTTCGGTTACAACAACCATGTGTTCCCGAGCGTGGGTATGCCCCACGTGATGGCGGGCCTGGAAGAAGAGTTGGGCGAAGACGAGTTCAAGCAGGCCATGGGCGATCTCACTAACTTCCTGACCTACACCGCGGAGCCGATTCGCCCGCAGCGTGAACGTCTGGGTGTTTATGTGCTGGTCTTCCTGGGCATCCTGTTGATCCCGGCTTACCTGCTCAAAAAGGAATACTGGAAAGACGTACACTGATCCTTCAGTGTAGGATTCCAGCGTTGAACAGGGTATCCGCGTAAGCGGTTACCCTGTTTCTGTTATAGATCACTAGTGCGGAGATGACTCGACAATGGGTGTGGTGACCAAGCGTTCTTCAATGACTTTCTTTTCTTCCCCGGAAGATCATTACAGCCATCGCGTGCGTATCGTGCTGGCAGAAAAAGGGGTCACGGTCGATATCGTTGATGTGGATAGCAGCAACAAGCCGGAAGATCTGGCCTCGCTGAACCCGTACAACGAAGTGCCCACGCTGGTTGATCGTGAGCTGACCTTGTTTCAGTCCACGGTGATCATGGAATATCTGGATGAGCGTTTCCCGCATCCGCCGTTGTTGCCGGTTTACCCGGTGGCGCGTGCCCAGAGCCGCCTGCTGATTCACCGCGTGGAGCGTGACTGGTGTGGCCATGTGGATGCGATTCTGGCCGGTGAAGAGAAAGAAGCCAGCCTGAACAAGCGTCGCAAGGAGCTGCGCGAGGCGATCATCGCCACCGCGCCGATCTTCAGCGAGCTGCCGTACTTTATGAGCGAAGAGTTCACCTTGGTGGATTGTGTGGTGGCGCCGATCCTGTGGCGGTTGCCGGCACTGGGGATTGAGCTGCCTGCCAAGCAGGTGAAGCCGCTGCTGGACTACGCCGAGCGGCTGTTTGATCGTGATGCGTTCCAGGCCAGCCTGACGGACGCCGAGCGCGAACTGCGTAACCCGCTGTAATCATGTCCGAAATGACCTCCAATCGCCCGTATCTGATACGGGCGATCCACGAATGGATCTGCGATAACGGCCTGACCACCCACCTGGCGGTAAATGCCAGTTTCCCGGGTGTGGAAGTGCCGCAGGACTTTGTGCAGGACGGCCAGATCGTGCTGAACATTGCGCCGCGCGCCGTCACCCAGTTCGTGGCGGATAACGATGAAATTGCCTTTTCTGCCCGCTTTGGTGGCATGCCCATGACGATCCGGGTGCCGGTGAATGCGGTGGTGGCGATCTTTGCCCGTGAGAACGGGCAGGGCATGGCGTTTGACCCGGTGGATCCACCGGAGCCACCGACGACCCCGGAGCCCGAGAAGAAAGAGGAAGGCAAAGGTAAGGTCAGTCACCTGAAAGTGGTAAAGTAAGAAAGTGAGACGCAGCACGCCTCACGCTGCATGCAACACGCAAAAGCCCGCTCATTGAGCGGGCTTTTTGTTTTCCCTTCGTGGGGCGTGAAGCGTGTTACCGGCGCGCAGCGCCTAATCTATATATTCAATGATCTTCACGATCTTCTGTACGCCATACACCTTCTGTACCTGGGCGACCACTGCATCGGCTTCGGCATGGGTGAGCAGGCCCATCAGGTAGACCACGCCGTTTTCCGTCACCACCTTGGTGCGCCAACCCGGCGCGTCGCCGTTAATCAGCAGGCGGCTTTTGACCTTGCTGGTGAGCCAAGTGTCATTGGTACGCGCCAGGAAGGAGCCGGAGCCCACTACCTGTAGTTCGTTGTGCACGTTGCGCACATGGCGTACCTGGCTGGCGATATTTTCCGCCTGGGTGCCCAGGTCTTCATTGGCTACCTGACCTGCAAGCAAGACGTTGCCGTTGTAGCTGACCACCACAATGCGGGACTCGTCCAGCTCGGCGCTGGCCCGTGACAGGTTGACGGCGACTTTTCGCTCGATGTTGCCATCTTCCACGAAGGCGCCAAAGGTCCGTGAGCCATGGTCCTGGTCAGTGGGCTGGTCGGACATGCCCTTGGACAGGGATGCGCACCCGGTGGTCAGGCTGAACAACAGAGCCAGGGTTGCAAGAGTCGATAAACGGATGAAGCGTGCGACCATTACTGGCCTCCGAACAACTGCTGGTCGATGTAATCGCACAGCGAGTGGATGACCAGGAGGTGCACTTCCTGGATGCGGGCTGTGGAGGTGGCGGGCACCCGGATTTCGATATCGTTGGGGCCATACAGGTTGACCATTTCACCGCCTTCTTTGCCGGTCATGGCGACCACGCGCATTTCGCGATCGTGGGCGGCCTGGATAGCCTGGATCACATTGGCGGAGTTTCCGCTGGTGGAAATTGCCAGCAGGATATCGCCACTGCCGCCCAGGGCGCGGACCTGCTTGGAGAAGATCTCGTTGTAGCTGTAATCATTGGCGATGGAGGTCAGCGTGGACGAGTCTGTGGTCAGTGCGATGGCGGGCAGCGCCGGGCGCTCCATTTCAAAGCGGTTAAGCAGCTCAGAAGAGAAGTGCTGGGCGTCGCCAGCGGAGCCGCCGTTGCCACAGGTGAGGATCTTGCCGCCGTTGAGCAGGCATTCGACCATGGCCTGGCCTGCGGCTTCAATCACGGTAGGCAGTACTTCGCCGGCTTTTGCTTTGGTTTCGATGCTTTCGGCAAACAGTTGCCGGATACGGTCCACGCTCATAAATTGTCCCTTCAATGTCCTGTTCGCTGAGTTCAGGGTCGCTCAATCTTTCACATTCTGCTGTGTAGCTTATTCGCTATAAAAGGCGTTTTGTATCCATTGGTAAAGGACAGCCTGCTGGCTGCCCGGTTCCATGCCCAGTACATCGAAGCGGCAGGGCCGGTGATGATGTTCCGGGTGGCGGGCCAGAAAGTGCTGGGCCGCGTTGATCAGTCGCCGTTGTTTATGCTGATCCACCGAGGCGAGCGCGCCACCATGGCTCTGGTGTTTGCGCCAGCGCACTTCGGTGAAGACCAGGGTGTCCTGATCCAGCAGGATCAGATCAATTTCCCCCTGACGGCAGTGGAAGTTGCGCTCCACAACGGTCAGTCCCTGTTCAGCCAGCCATTTCGCGGCACGTTTTTCCGCGTCGCGGCCGGTGTCTTTTTTACTGCGAAGTAATGGCACGGGAGCTGTTTTGGCCTGGTTCGGCTACTTGTGGCAGCGTCTGTGCCTTGCCGCCTACGAAGACGGCCCAGTTAAGCTGGCGAATGATGCGCTGGTTCTCCATATGCAGCCGGCCAGTCACGCCGGGGAGCTTGCTGGAAGGCAGGGCATTCAGCAGGTATAGACGGCCCTGCAGCCGATAGGCATCGATGCCCATGGCAAACAGGCGCTCGTAGCGGCCATGCCCGTCCGGCCATTGTTCGTTGGCGGCGTCGTGCAGGGCCTGGTTATCGTCGGAGAGAATCCAGGGCATATCCACAAAGCGGATGCCGTTCAGATCCTGATTCCGGCGCGGGTCTTCACCACTGTAGATTAGGGAAGTGGCGTAGACGGGCAAATCTTTCGCGTAGTGGAAATTCAGGGCCGGTTTCACCTGGCGCCCCTGATTGGGGTCGGCGAGCAGGAACAGGAAATCCATGTCCTGGCGACGGCGAGGCTGGTTATCCATCTTCAGGCTGGTGAAACGGCTGACCGCATTACCGCGCTTCTGGCTTTGTGCTACCAGCAGCATTTCCTTGACGGTTTCCCCTATGCTGGGCCCTTCCTGGTAGGTGCGGGTGATGGTGACTGAGCCGCCCAGTTCCTGCCAGCGATCGACGAAGGCCTGGGCAACGCGGTCGCCCCATTCCCCTTCCGGGTAGAGGATGCCGGCCTGCAAGGCGCCACTGCGGGCGCCATGATTGGCGATCTGGCGAGCTTCATCTTCCGGGGCCAGGCCGAACTGGAAAAAGTTGTCGGCGCGGTTGTCGGTGTCGATGTAGTTCAGTGCCAGGGTGGTCACTGGCAGTGTGCCCTGGGCGGCAATGGTGGCGGCTTTGTCCTTGGCCAGGGGACCAAGAATGAAATCGGCGCCATCGGCCACGGCCTGCTGGTACACGGCGAGAACATCGTCGCCACCGGAGTCGTAGAAACGCAGGGTCGGCGGCTGGCCGTTTTTCTGCTGTTGGTAGAAGGCGGTCATAATACCTTCCTGCAGGGCCTTGCCGGCAGTTTGCAGTGTGCCGGTGGTTGGCAGCAGGATGGCGACCTGGCTGGGGCGCTGACTGGCGGCTTTTTCCAGAGCTTCCAGCATTTGTGGCACATCGTCGATGGCCGGGTGGGTGCGCCACTGGGCACTCCATTGGTTCAGGCGGGTCACCTGGGCATCCAGGTCGGCAATGGGGTCGCGGTACAGTTGGGCCAGTGTCAGCCAGCCACGCAGATCGCCACTGCTACCGTCAATGGCGTCGGCCAGATCGGTGTTGGGCAGCTGCATCAGCAGTTGCCAGATCATGTTGTGGTTGTAGCCCTGATCATCATCGCTGAGTAGCGGGTGCGCGGCGACGCGTTGCTGCAGGCTGTCCAGCAGCTTGCCTTGCATGGCCAGGGCGTCGGCGCGCAACAGATCCAGTTGGGCCTGATGCTCGGCGGGATATTGCAGTATTTCGTCCTGGTATTGCTGCAGCAGCGTCAGGGTCTTGTCCGCTTGCTGTTGGCCGAGCTGGGCGCGGCCACTGAGTAGCAACCAGGTGAAACGCTGCTCACTGCTGAGTTGTCCGGGGTTAAGGTCCGCGAGCAATTGGTTTGCATCGGCGGCCCGTTTTTCGCCCAGATAGGTAGAGGCCCAGGACAGCGTTGAGGTAATGCGTTCGTCGGCATCCATGCCGGCAAGTTGGTTGCGGGCGGCAGAAAGCGCAGCGGGCGCCTCTGTCGGTGCGCGGGGCGTGGCAACGGCGGGCGTTTCATAGACCTTGGTCTTTGATGAAGGGGTGGTGGAGCAGCCGGCCACAACAGCGGCAGCCAGAAATGCTGCCAGATAAGCCTTTCTAAATTCCATGGCGAGGTTCGTATTACCAGAATGAAGCGGCTATTGTAGGCGCTTTCCGGGCGTCTTAACACTTGAGTAGTGCACGAATATGAGCGGGACTTTGTTTATTGTCAGTACTCCGATCGGTCATTTGGATGACATTACCCGTCGGGCAATTGACGTACTGGCGGCGGTGGACTGGATTGCCGCGGAGGATACCCGGCACAGTCAGCGGATGCTTGATCAGTTGGGTATTCGCAGCCGCATGATCAGTTGCCATGATCATAATGAAAGCCAGCGCAGCGATGAGTTGGTGGCGCGGTTGCAGGGTGGCGAGCAGGGGGCGCTGATCAGTGATGCGGGGACGCCGTTGATTAGTGATCCCGGCTACAGGCTGGTGCGCGCCTGCCAGGAGGCCCAGGTAAATGTAGTGCCGATTCCTGGCGCGTCAGCGTTATTGGCTGCGCTGGCGGCAGCGGGGCAGCCCTCCGATCGTTTCCTGTTCGAAGGCTTTGTGCCAGCCAAGGGCGCGCCGCGTCAGCAAGCCATTGCGCGCCTGGCGGCCCTGTCAGTCACAAGTATTATCTATGAGGCGCCTCATCGGGTGTTGTCCTTTTTGGAAACCCTGAAAGAGCTGGTTGAAAAAGATCGTGAAATTACCCTGTGCCGTGAGCTGACCAAGCAATTTGAAACGATTCGCCGTGGCCCGGTGGGTGAGATTTGCGACTGGGTGGCATCGGACAGCAACCAGCGGCGCGGTGAGCTGGTGCTGGTGCTGTCGCCGGTGGCGCAGTCTTCGTCGTGGACAGACAAGGACGAGGCGCTGGCGAAAAGCCTGTTGACTGAGTTGCCGGTGTCACGGGTGGCCAAAATCATGGCGGCCCATACCGGGCTGAAGCGCCAGGAGCTGTATGCGCTGTTAGAGGCAATGAACAATTAATAGTTAATAATGAATAACTTGCGATCCGGTTTGGTCGTTTTTCAGGCACAAGAGGCTGCGCTCAACTTTGGGACGCGTGGCCTTTTGCGCTTCAAGATCAGAAAACCTGGTCCGCGCAGCTATTAGTTATTCACTATTAATTATTAACTGTTTAGACTCCGCCCCGGACCGGTTAGGCAGTCGCTGGCGGCGATTCTTTTTAAGGATGGCCGTTGGAGGAAAGTCCGGGCTCCACAGGGCAGGGTGCCAGGTAACGCCTGGGGGCCACACTGGGAACGGTGTGGTTACGGCTAGTGCCACAGAGAAGATACCGCCTGTTCCGTCCTTGTGTCGGAATCGGTAAGGGTGAAAAGGTGCGGTAAGAGCGCACCGCGCCGTTGGCAACAGCGGTGGCAGGGTAAACCCCACCCGGAGCAAGACCAAATAGGGATCCGTTGGCGTGGCCCGCGCTGGATCCGGGTAGGTTGCTAGAGGTTTGTGGCGACGCAAACCCGAGATGAATGACTGTCCACGACAGAACCCGGCTTATCGACCGGTCCACCTTTTTCCATATGTGACGCAAGCGACGAGTGCGATGACCTGAAAGGGCTTCGTGTCTCGTTGCTTGTTTCTCGCAATCGCTCTCCTTGTTGACCTGGATCATGATTCAATAATCGTGCGCCGTTAGGCTTGCCCGCTCACGCAGTTCGGAGCTCGGCATGGCACAGGTGGATACCCTCTTTAGTAGTGAAAATGGGCATGAGGTTCTGCGCTTTGCTGACCTGGTGGTGGGCGAGGGGGTACAGGCCAACCAGTTCTGCATCCGTCATAACGATAAGGCCGCGCTGATCGACCCCGGTGGCGATCTCACCTATACCCCTTTAACCATTGCGCTCAGTCGTCGCGTTAATCTGGACGGGCTGGAGTATATCCTGGCGTCCCACCAGGACCCGGACATCATCGCATCACTGCCGCGCTGGTTAATGCATACCCGCTGTCAGGTGGTGGTCAGTCGTCTGTGGTCCCGCTTCTTGCCGCACCTGGCATCGTCCTATGTCACCGGCAAGATGGGGGAGCAACTGCAGGCGCGTATTCTGGGTGTTGCCGACGAAGGCAAGGTGTTGCCGTTTGCCGGTACCGAGCTGTGGGTGTTGCCGGCGCACTTTCTGCATTCCGTGGGCAATTTCAGCTTCTATGATCCGCTCAGCGGTATCCTTTTTTCCGGCGACGTGGGCGCCAGCCTGGGCGGGGAAGAAGGGCGGGTGGATAACTTTGCGGATCATTGTCACAGCATGCAGGGATTCCATCGCCGCTATATGGCCAGCAATCGAGCCTGCAGGCTGTGGGTGGCGATGGTGCGCAAGCTCGCGCCGCGGATGATTGTGCCCCAGCATGGCGGGTACTTTCAGGATGACAATGTGGGGCGATTTCTTGACTGGCTGGCGCAGCTGGAGTGCGGCGTGGACTTGCTGGATAGCGGTAGCTATCGGCTTCCCTCGGCGGATTGCTGATGCGTCATGTGAATAATGGTATATAAATAAAGTTAGTAATAACTAATCTGTCTAACACTTAAAGTGCTTTCTCATCTGCGCGTCCCAGCGCTCTGATTCGTCACGAAACTCCTTCCGTTTATCGCTTCCCAGCTCCCTCTTCTCTGCTCAAATAGCCAGCTAACAGGCTGATTTATTTGGAAATTCTTTTACGTTTCCCTGTGTCGTCACGCTTGACTTGGGCTTTGCAGTGGCCCTAGAGTGTCTCAATGTGGTGAAAAGTGGGAAAAAGTGGGAATTCCGTCGTGACAGGTGTCACGAAGTGGGGCGAAAGGCCCCGGGAAGGAACCGCATAACCAAGAGCAAGAGGACGGCCAGTGTTTACTGGGAGCGCAGCACTCAATCTGGATGCCAAAGGGCGGTTAACCATGCCGACCCGGTACCGTGCGTCGTTAATTGACACGTGCGGCGGCCAGCTTGTGCTTACGTTGCACCCGTTTGATGACTGCCTGGCGCTCTACCCACGCGCCGAATTCATGGATACCGCCAAGAAGCTGTCTGAGCAGCGTGATTCCAACCCGCAGGTGCGCCAGCTCAAGCGACGCTTCCTGGGGCAGGCTGCTGAAATCGAGATGGACAGCAATGGCCGTTTGCTGGTGCCGCCGGAGTTGCGGGCGGCGATAAGCCTGGAAAAGCGCGCCATGCTGATCGGTCAGATGCACCGATTCGAGATCTGGAAAGAGGAAAGCTGGTCCGACGTGGATGGCACCCTGGATCCGGCGGCCTTGCCGGAAAGTGTGCAGGAGCTGTCGTTCTGATGACGACCGAAAACACGCAGTACGAACACCAGCCGGTCATGCTGGAAGAGGTGCTGGATATGTGGTTCAGCCAGAGCGAAGGCTTTTATGTGGACGGTACCTTTGGCCGTGGTGGCCATAGCCGTGCCTTGCTCGCGCGCCTGGACGACAACGGCCGTCTGGCCGGCATTGATCGTGATCCGCAAGCCATTGCCGCCGGGCAGGAACTGGCAGCCAGTGATAGCCGTTTTCATATGGTGGCCAACCGTTTTGATTGCCTGCCGCAAGTGGTGGAGCAGGCGGGCCGGCCGATCGACGGGTTGTTGCTGGATCTGGGGGTGTCTTCACCCCAGCTGGACGATGCGGCGCGGGGGTTCAGCTTTCTGCGCGATGGTCCCCTGGACATGCGCATGGACCCGACCCAGGGCGAAAGCGTGGCCGAGTGGTTGTCCCATGCGGCGGAAAAAGACATTGCCAATGTGCTGTATCGCTATGGCGAAGAGCGCAAGTCCCGCTGGATTGCCAAACGCATTTGCGACACCCGTAAAGAGCAGCCGATTACCCGCACCCTGCAGCTGGCCAATTTGATCGAGTCCGTGCTGGGGCGCAATGAGCAGGGCAAGCACCCGGCCACGCGCAGCTTTCAGGCGCTGCGAATACATATAAACGGGGAACTGGATGCGCTGAATCAAGTGCTCGAACAGTCCCTCGAGACGCTCGCCATCGGCGGGCGTCTCGCCATTATCAGCTTCCATTCTTTGGAAGACCGGATCGTGAAACTGTTTATTCGCGACCATTCCGGCCGAGCGCCGAAAGGGCGTGGCGGTTTGCCGTTGGGCAATGAGATGCCTCAACGGCTGGAGCCGGTGGGCAAGGCCATGCGCGCCAGCAAGGCAGAGCTGAAAGTGAATGTGCGCTCGCGCAGTGCGGTGTTGCGGGTGGCGGAGAAGGTGGCCTGATGGCCGCCCCGTGGTTGATTCGCGCCCTGGTGGTGCTGGTGGTGATGTCTGCGTTGGCAGTTAGCTACAGCGTGCATCAGGCGCGCCGTTTTACCGATGAGAGTCAACGTTTGCAGCAGCGTCAGACTCGACTGGAAAGCCAGTGGAGCCAGTTGTTGCTGGAGCATAGCACCTGGGGCAGCTACGCCCGGGTGGAGCGCCTGGCCAGGGAAAAGCTGGGCATGAAATTACCTAAGACCGATGAGAGAGTGCTGATCCGGCCATGAAGAAACAGGCCCGCAAGACACGGCAACCGAATCACCCGATGCGCTGGCGCTTTGTGCTGGGCTTCTGGGCGGTGTGTGCCTGTCTGTTGCTGGTGCGGGCGGTGGATCTGCAAGTGATTCAGCATGATTATCTGGCGCACCAGGGCGACATTCGCAACCTGCGTGTGGAGCCGTTGGCGGCGCATCGTGGCGTGATTCGTGATCGTGCCGGCAAGCCGCTGGCGGTGAGTACGCCGGTGGTGACGCTGTGGGTGAATCCCCGCGAAGCCATGGAGCATCAGGATCAGTGGGGCCGCCTGGCCGGCAACCCGGTGATCGACCCGAAAGCGTTTGCCCGCAAAGTCCGCCGGCATGAATCCCGCGAGTTTATCTATCTGGAGCGTGGCCTGGCCCCGGAAGCGGCCAAGACGGTGTTGAATCTGAATGTGCCCGGCGTTTATTCGCTGACAGAGTACCGTCGTTATTACCCGGCCGGCGAAGTGGCCAGCCATGTGGTGGGCTTTACCAATATTGATGATCAGGGGCAGGAAGGCATTGAGCTGTCCATGGAAGATCATCTGTCCGGCCATTCCGGTCGCAAGAAAGTGGTGCGCGATCTGCTGGGCCGGGTGATTCAGGATATTGAAGTGCTGGAGCCGGCAGAACCCGGTGAAGACGTTACCCTGAGCATCGACCTGCGGCTGCAATACCTGGCCTACCGGGAGTTACTCGGCGCGGTGCAGAAATTCAAGGCCAAGGGTGGCAGTGCGGTAGTGCTGGATGTGCGCACCGGTGAAGTGCTCGCCATGGTCAATCAGCCGGCCTACAACCCCAACAATCGCGGCAATCTGGATACCGGCGCGCTGCGCAACCGGGCAGTGACGGACCTGTTCGAGCCGGGTTCCACCATGAAGCCGTTTACCGTGGCGGCGGCCCTGGAAATGGGCATGGTGACACCGTCCACCACCATCAATACCCACCCGGGTACCTTGCGGGTGGGCAGCAAAACCATTCGTGATCACCGGGATTACGGTGTCATCGACATCACCACGGTGCTGACCAAGAGCTCCAACGTGGGCACCAGCAAGCTGGCACTGGCCATGGAGCCGCTGGCCTTGCCGGGCTATCTGGAGCGTTTTGGTTTTGGTCAATCTACTCACATTGCTTTTCCCGGTGAGAGTAACGGGCTGCTGCCGCTGCGCAGCAAGTGGCGCGATGTGGAGCGCGCGGCACTGTCCTATGGGTACGGCCTGAGCGTGTCTGCGGTACAGCTGGCCCAGGCCTACGCGGTGATCGCCAACGATGGCGTCAAGGTGCCGTTGACCCTGAAAAAAGTGGATGGCGTGCCGCAGGGCGAGCAGGTGATTGGCAAGGCAACGGCCCGGCAGTTGGTGCAGATGCTGGAAACCGTGGTCAGCCGTGTGGGTACCGCGCGCCGTGCGCAGGTGCCGGGTTATCAGGTGGCCGGCAAGACCGGCACGGTGCACAAGGTGATGGCCGGCGGTTATGCCGATGACAACTACATCGGCTTGTTTGCCGGGCTGGCCCCGGCAACGGATCCGCGCATTGTCACCGTGGTGGTAATCGATGACCCGGGCGGAAAAGCCTACTACGGGGGACTGGTCGCCGCGCCGGCGTTTTCCAACATCATGAGTGGCGTGTTGCGTTCGCTGCATGTGCCACCGGACAAGCCCGACGGGCTGCTGGCCGGCGGCCCGGATGCGGAGGATCGCTCATGATGACCCTCCAGCAACTGCTACCCGATGTCACCCTGCCAGCTTCTGCGGCGGGTGTTGTGCTTTCCGGGCTACAGCTTGATAGCCGTAATGTTGCCCCCGGCGATTTGTTTTTGGCCGTGCCGGGCGTGGCCAGCGATGGCCGTCAGTTTATCAGTCAGGCGGTTGCCGCCGGTGCGGTGGCGGTGCTGGCGGACGCAGAAACCTTTGAGATTCAACAGGATCAGGCGGTGCCCTGCGTGGCGCTGCCGGAGCTGGGGCGTCGCGTGGGTACGCTGGCGGCGCGCTGGTACGGCGAGCCCGGTGCGGCCATGAATGTGGTGGGCGTGACGGGCACCAACGGCAAGACCAGCATCACCTGGTTCCTGCGCGATGCCCTTAATGCCTTGGGCCACCGTTGTGCACTGGTTGGCACCCTGGGGCTGGGCCTGAAAGGCGATGAGCAGACTACCGGCCATACCACGCCGGATCCGATTACCCTGCAGGCCGGTCTGGCCCGGGTGCGCGATGCGGGCGCTGATTGTGTAGCCATGGAAGTGTCATCCCATGCGCTGGATCAGCACCGCCTTGGTTCCACGCCGGTACCGGTGGCGGTGTTCAGCAATCTGAGCCGGGATCATCTGGACTACCACGGGGACATGGAAGCCTATCTGGCAGCCAAATCTGTGCTGTTCACCCGCGACGGCGTCAAGCTGGCGGTGATCAATTGCGATGATCCGGCGGCTTATTCGCTGATCGGCTGTCTGGCCGATGGCGTGCGCTGTGTCACCTTCGGCGATCAGCCGGGCGCCACCGTGCGCTGTGCCGCTGTCACCTTTACTGCCGACGGTATGCGCGCCGAACTGACCGTGGGCGGTGACCCGTTGACGGTCACGCTGCCGCTGTTTGGTCGTTTTAACCTCAGCAACGTGATGGCCGTTGCCGGCATTCTGCATGGCCAGGGTATCAGCACCGCTTCGCTGGGTGGCGCGCTGGCGGCGGTAACAGCGGTGCCCGGTCGCATGGAACCGGTACAGCAACCGGGCTGTCCCACCGTGATCGTTGATTACGCCCATACCCCGGACGGGCTGGAAAAAGCCTTGCAGGCGTGCCGCGCCCATTTCCATGGCCGGTTGTTCTGCATCGTGGGGTGTGGCGGAGACCGGGATACCGGCAAGCGCCCGCAAATGGCCGCTGTGGCCGAGCGCGGCGCGGATCGTGTGGTGCTGACCAGTGACAACCCGCGTAGCGAAGACCCGCAACAGATTATCGACGACATGCGAGCCGGCCTTGCCGATGCAGCGTCAGTGCAGGCCATTGTTGAGCGTGCCCAGGCGGTAATGGATACCGTGCAAGCGGCCAGTGACGGCGATGTGATTCTGCTCGCCGGCAAGGGTCATGAGGATTATCAGGAAGTCGATGGCGTGCGTTACCCCAGTGATGACCGGGACCTGGCCCGCAAGGCGTTTATCGCCCGGGGAGGTGCGCAATGATGTGGCTGTCACAGGTCGCCCAGTGGACCGGCGGCACCCTGCAGGGTGACGACCTGAAAGTGAATGCGGTGGCCACCGATACCCGCGCCATCGAACCGGGTTGCTTGTTCGCGGCGTTACGCGGTGAGCGGTTTGACGCCCATGATTTTCTGGCCTCGGCCAAAACCGGTGGCGCCATTGCGGCACTGGTGGACCGTGAGCAGGACAGTTTCGAAAGCGCTGTGCGCGTAGCCGACAGCCGTGAAGGCCTGGGTCGACTTGCCGGCGGTTATGCCGCCCAGTTCGATTTGCCCCGCCTGGCGGTCACCGGCAATGCCGGCAAGACCACGGTGAAGGAAATGGCGGCGGCCATGCTGGGTGACGGTACCCTGGCCACCCATGGCAACTTCAACAATGACGTGGGAGTGCCGCTGACCCTGTTGCGCCTGCGCGCAGAGCATCGTTTCGCGGTAATCGAACTGGGCGCCAATGCGCCGGGCGAAATCGCCTGGACCAGTTCGCTGACGCGCCCGCAGGTGGTGCTGGTTACTAACGTGACCGGCGCGCACCTGGAAGGCTTTGGTTCCATGCAGGGTATTGCCGATGCCAAGGCGGAAATCTTTGGCGGCTGCACGCCGGGTGGTCAGGCGATCATCAACAACGATGACAGCTTCGCGGATTTCTTCGCCGAAAAAGCCCGTGCTGCTGGTTTGACGGTGGTGCGGGTCAGCATGGATGAAAGCACGCGAACCGGTGCCGACCTGTATGCCGAAAATATCGCCCTGCATCGCGATCGCGCGGAGTTTGTGCTTCAGCCGCTGGGCGAAGCGGTGACGGTACCGCTGCCCGGTGCACATCAGGTGAGCAATGCCCTGATGGCCTGCGCGGCGGTGCGTGCCTTGGGCGTAAATTTACCTCAGGTGCTGCCGCGTTTGGCAGCACTGAAACCGGTCCCCGGACGAATGCATATCCAGGCCGCCGGTGCCGGCGCGGTGGTGGATGACACCTACAACGCCAACCCGGGTTCAGTGCGCGCCGCCATCGATTGGCTGGCTGCGCAGCCGGCACCACAAATGCTGGTGCTGGGCGCCATGGGCGAGTTGGGCCCGCAGGCCGATTCGCTGGTAGAGGAACTGGGTGAATACGCTCGTCAGGCCGGGCTTTCCGGTTTGGTTGCCATGACTGGTGCAGCGGCGGCCGCACGGGGTTATGGCGAAGCAGCAAAAATTGCCGAGGACTATCAACAGGCGGCGAGCTGGAGTGCTCCGGTGCTGGCACAAGGCGGCACGGTGTTGGTGAAAGGATCCCGTAGCGCCGGTATGGAAGCGGTGGTGCAGCGGCTTACACAGGAACGCACACACACAGAGGGGGCACGCTGATGCTGCTTTGGCTGGCGGAATATCTGGCGCAATACCACAGCGGTTTTCTGGTGGTGCAGTACATCACCCTGCGCGGCATCTTGAGTGTGCTGACGGCGTTGTTCATCGCGTTCTGGGTCGGCCCGATCATGATCCGCAAACTGCAGGAAAAGCAGGTGGGCCAGGCCATTCGTGACGATGGTCCGAAGAGTCACCTGAGCAAGGCGGGTACCCCCACCATGGGCGGCGCGCTGATTCTGGTGGCCATCGTTATTTCCACCCTGTTGTGGGGCGATCTGGAAAACCGGTTTGTGTGGATCACCCTGGGTGTGCTGTTTATTTTCGGCGCCGTGGGCTGGGTGGATGACTGGCGCAAGGTGGTGGAAAAGAACCCGCGCGGCTTGCCCGCCCGCTGGAAATATTTGTGGTTGTCAGTGGGTGCGCTTGGTGCCGGTTGTGCCTTGTTCTTCACCGCGCAAAGCCCGGTGGAAACCCAGTTGATCGTGCCCTTCTTCAAAAGCGTGGCCATCAACATGGGTTGGTTCTACATCGTGCTCACCTATTTTGTGATTAACGGCACCAGCAACGCGGTGAACCTGACTGACGGTCTGGATGGCCTGGCCATCATGCCCACCGTACTGGTGGGTGGCGCCCTGGGCATCTTTGCCTACGCCGGGGGGCATACGGAATTTGCGACTTACTTGCAGATTCCCTATGTGGCCGGTGCTGGCGAGTTGGTGATTATCTCTGCTGCCCTGTGTGGTGCGGGTCTCGGTTTCCTGTGGTTCAACGCGTATCCCGCCCAGGTGTTTATGGGCGATGTGGGCGCGTTGTCCCTGGGGGCGGTGCTGGGCGTGATGGCGGTGATCGTGCGCCAGGAAATTGTGCTTTTCATCATGGGCGGTGTGTTCGTGATGGAAACGGTATCGGTGATGTTGCAGGTGGGCTCGTACAAGCTCACCGGTCGGCGGATTTTCCGCATGGCCCCCATTCATCACCATTTTGAACTGAAGGGGTGGCCGGAGCCGAAGATCATCGTGCGGTTCTGGATTATCACCGTGATTCTCGTACTGGTGGGTCTGGCGACCCTGAAAATCCGATAGGGGATTGAGTCAATTTATGGCGAAAGACGGGTTTGATCTGGTCATTGGTCTGGGTGTAACAGGCCGCTCCGTGATCCGTTATCTAACGGATCAGGGGATGCCCGTGCGCGCCATTGACACCCGTGCTGAGCCGGCCGGGCTGGATGCCCTGTGCGCAGAATTTCCGGACCTGAAAGTGCACACCGGTAGCTTCAAAAAAGGCTGGATGGGCAAGGCCCGTCGCCTGATCGTGAGCCCGGGCGTGGCGGTATCCACGCCAGCCATTGCCGAGCAGGTAGTGGATGGCAAAGAAGTGATCGGCGACATTGAGCTGTTCGCCCGTGCGGCCAGCGAGCCGCTGGTGGCCATCACCGGCTCCAATGCCAAGAGCACAGTGACCACCCTGTTGGGTCAGGTAGCGGATGCCTGCGGGATGAACCCGGGCATCGGCGGCAACCTGGGTGTGGCGGCGCTGGAATTGCTTGACGATCAGGCCCGGTTGTATGTGCTGGAATTGTCCAGCTTCCAGCTGGAAACCACCTACAGCCTGAGTGCAGAAGTGGCCACGATTCTCAATGTGTCCCAGGACCATCTGGACCGCTATGCCAGTTTTGCCGATTACCTGGCGGCCAAGCAGCGTGTCTACGACGGCTGCCAGGTGGCAGTCTGGAACCGTGATGACCTGGCTACCCGTCCGCCGGCCACCGTGGCTCGGCAGATCAGTTTTGGTGCCCATCCGGAAGCGGATTACCGGCTGGACAGCGAGAACGGTCAGTTGTTGTGTCGGGGGGAGCCGTTGTTGTCGCTGTCCGAACTGGCCCTGACTGGCCACCACAATGCCATGAATATTCTCTCGGTACTGGCGATCAGCGACGCGCTGTCCCTGAACCGGGACAAGGCCCTGGCCACGGTGAAAGCCTTCACTGGCTTGCCGCACCGTTGTCAGTTGGTAGCGGAAGCCGGTGGCGTGCGCTGGTTCAACGATTCCAAGGCGACCAATGTGGGCGCCACCCTGGCCGCGCTCACCGGTATCGGTGAAAGCATTGAAGGCAAGGTGATTCTGGTGGCGGGCGGTCAGGGCAAAGGGCAGGACTTTTCCCCGCTGGCCGAGCCGGCGCGCCAATATTTGCGTGCCGCCCTGTTGATGGGCGAAGACCGCAATACCGTGGCTCAGGGTATGTCCGCTGCCCCCTGCGAACTGGTGGCTGACATGGCCGCTGCCGTTGCCCGTGCCCATGCGCTGGCACAGCCGGGTGACGCGGTGTTGCTGTCGCCGGCCTGTGCATCATTCGACATGTTCAGCGGTTTTGCAGCCCGCGGCGATGATTTCACCGCCCGTGCCCGGGAGGTGTGCCATGACTGAGCGCATGATCCTTAAAGTAGATAGTACGGGGATCGACAAGCCGTTGTTGTGGACTGCTGTCCTGCTGTCGCTGGCGGGTCTGGTGATGGTGTCCTCCGCCAGCTTGCAGATTGCGGAAACGCGCCTGGGTGACCCCTTCTATTACGCCATGCGCCACGGCATTTATCTGGCGCTGGGACTGGGTGTCGGCACCTTTGTGTATTACGCGGTGCCGTTGGCGCTGCTGGAGCGTTTGCGCTTTGTGATGCTGCCCGTGGCCCTGGTGGTACTGGTGATGGTGTTTATTCCCGGGCTGGGACGAACAGTGAATGGCTCTACCCGCTGGATTGCGTTGCCGGGCCTGACCATTCAGGCCTCGGAAATCGTCAAGCTGTGCTTTGTGCTGTATCTGGCCGGGTACGTGGCCGAGCGCAAAGCTGCGCTGGAAACCGAATGGAAAGCCTTCCTGTTGCCGCTGGGGTTGCTGGGTGTGTTGATGCTGCTGCTGTTGCTGGAGCCGGATTTCGGCGCGGTGGTGGTGCTGGGCATTACCGCCATGGGCATGTTGTTCCTGTCCGGCGTGCCGACCCTGCGCTTCCTGCTGATCGGTCTGATCGCGGTGGCCTTGGGTGGGCTGGTGGCCTTTGCCGAACCTTACCGGGTGGCGCGCCTGATGACCTTCACCGATCCCTGGGCAGACCAGTTCGGTTCCGGCTATCAGCTCACCCAGAGCCTGATCGCTTTCGGGCGCGGCCACTGGTTGGGCGTGGGGCTGGGTAACAGCGTGCAGAAACTGTTTTATCTGCCGGAAGCGCATACGGATTTTGTTTACGCGGTGATGTCCGAAGAGCTGGGCTTGTTGGGCAATGTGGCGCTGATCAGCGGCTTTATTCTGCTGGGCTGGCGGGTGTTCCGTGTCGGCGATCGTCTGGAAGAGCGTGGGCTGCTGTACCACGCCTATGTGGTTTATGGCTGTGCCTTTGTCTTTTGCTCCCAGGCGTTTATCAACCTGGGCGTAAATATGGGGCTGTTGCCCACCAAGGGCCTGACGCTGCCGTTTATCAGTTACGGCGGCTCTTCCTTGCTGATTTCTGCGGCCATGGTGGGGCTGATCCTGCGCGCCGGGGCGGAAGCCGATCACCTGAAAGCCAGAGGGAGGGCTGCACGATGAGTCGCACCGTCCTGATTATGGCTGGTGGTACCGGCGGGCATGTGTTCCCGGCGTTGGCCGTGGCTGATCAACTGCGTGCGCGGGGCTTCGAGATCCTCTGGCTGGGTGCGGAAAACGGCATGGAAGGCAAGCTGGTGCGCCAGTATGGCTACGAGATTGCCGAGCTGTCCGTGTCCCGTCTGCGGGGCGGGGGCATTAAGCGCAAGCTGACGGCCCCGTTCAATTTGCTGCGGGCGGTGTTGCAGGCGCGCCAGTTGATCCGTACCCGTCAGCCGGTACTGGCGGTGGGCTTTGGTGGTTTTGCCAGCGGCCCCGGTGGCCTGGCAGCGCGGTTGTGCAAAGTGCCGGTGGTGGTCCATGAGCAGAATGCGGTTCCCGGGCTGACCAATCGCCTGTTGTCCCGCCTGGCCACGGTGACCCTGGAAGGGTTTCAGGGTGCCTTTGGTAATCCGCAGGCTTGTTGGGTGGGCAACCCGGTGCGCCCGGAAATTACCGCTCTGGATGAGCCGGCTCGTCGTTATGCCCAGCATCAGGGCGGCTTGCGGGTACTGGTACTGGGCGGTAGCCAGGGGGCCCTGGTGCTGAACCAGGATTTGCCCGAGCTGCTGCTGGCAGTGCTGGGTCGCGATATACAGGTGCGTCATCAGTGTGGCGCCGGACGTACTGCGGAAGCGGCGCCGATTTACCAGGCGCTGGGCCTGCAGGCTCAGGTCAGTGAGTTTATTGATGACATGGCAGAAGCCTACGGCTGGGCGGATCTGGTGATCTGTCGGGCTGGTGCGCTGACCGTGGCGGAAGTGGCTGCGGCGGGTGTGGCCGCCATGTTTGTGCCACTGCCCAGTGCAGTGGATGACCACCAGACATTGAATGCCCGTTGGTTGTCAGAGCGCGGAGCCGCGCTGCTGTTGCCCCAACGGGACCTGGGTGCGGCAAGCCTTGCCGGCACCCTGAAACCGGTTGCAGAGCGTGGCTTGCTGGCGCAAATCGCCGAGCGGGCCCGCGAGCAGGCGATGGCGGATAGCGCTGAGCGCGCCGCCACGCTGTGTGAGGAGGTGGCCAATGGCCGATAACGACATGATTCATACGGTGCCGGAGATGCGCCGCATTCGCGGGATCCACTTTGTGGGGATCGGCGGTGTGGGTATGTGCGGCATTGCCGAAGTGCTGGCCAATCAGGGCTATGCCATCAGCGGCAGCGACATCAAGGAATCACCGGTGGTAGAGCGGCTGCGCAGCCTTGGCGTGCGGGTGGACATCGGCCACCGGGCATCAAACATTGATGGCGCCGACGTGGTGGTGACGTCCACGGCGGTGAATACCGAAAACCTGGAAGTGGCGGCGGCCCACGAGCGCCGTATTCCGGTGGTGCCACGTGCCCAGATGCTGGCGGAGCTGATGCGCTTCCGCCATGGCATTGCCGTGGCCGGGACCCACGGCAAGACCACCACCACGTCACTGACTGCAGCGATCATGGCCGAGGCCGGACTGGATCCGACTTTTGTTATTGGCGGGCGCCTGAATAGCGCTGGCACCAATGCACGTCTGGGACAGAGCCGTTATCTGGTGGCGGAAGCGGATGAATCCGATGCCAGCTTCCTGCACCTGCAGCCCATGAGCGCCATCGTCACCAATATCGATGCGGACCACATGCACACCTACGGCGGCGACTTCGCCCAGCTGGAGAACACTTTTATCGAGTTCCTCCACAACCTGCCGTTCTACGGCGTGGCGGTGATGTGTGTGGATGATCCGGTGGTGCGCAAGTTGCTGCCCCGGGTCAACCGTCAGGTGATTCGCTACGGCTTTAGCGAGGATGCGGACCTGCGTGCGGAGAACGTGCGCCAGGACGGCATGGTCACCCATTTCCGGGTAGTGCGCGCCGAAGGCGAGCCACTGGAGGTGTCCCTGAACATGCCGGGTCGCCACAACGTCTTGAATGCGTTGGCGGCGATTGCCGTGTCTGCGGATGAAGGGGCTGATGATGAAGCCATTATCCGTGGCCTGAATAACTTTACCGGGGTGGGGCGTCGCTTTGATGTGCAGGGCGAGTATCACTTCGAGGGCGGCAGCGCGACCCTGGTGGACGACTACGGTCACCACCCCCGTGAAGTGGCCGCCACCATTGATGCCATTCGCGAAGGCTGGCCGGAGCGTCGCCTGGCCATGCTGTTCCAGCCGCACCGTTATACCCGCACCCAGGACCTCTACGAGGACTTCGTGGAAGTGCTCTCCGGCGTGGATGTGCTGCTGATGCTGGAAGTGTATGCCGCCGGGGAAGACCCGATTCCCGGGGCGGATGCCCGGGCATTGTGCCGCAGCCTGCGAAAACGCGGCCTGGAGCCGGTGTTTGTGGATGACCCGGACAAGCTGGCGGGCCTGCTGGCCAGCCAGCTACAGGACGGAGATCTACTCGTCACGCAGGGCGCCGGTAATGTCGGTGCCATTGCCAAGCAGTTGGCTGCTCAGGGAGGCCGCCGTGGATAAGCGTGCATTGCAACAGCGATTGAGCCGGGTGGGCCGCGTGGCGGTGCTGGCCGGCGGTAAATCCGCAGAGCGCCCGGTGTCGCTGAAGAGCGGCGCGGCGGTGCATCAGGGCCTGCGCAATCTGGGCCTGATCGCAGAGCTGGTGGATCCGGCTGACAAGAGCGTGGAGACGCTGAAAGGCTTTGATGCCGCCTTTATCGCCCTGCACGGTCGCGGCGGCGAAGACGGCGTGATCCAGGGCGTGTTGGAGCATCTGGAGATTCCCTACACCGGGTCCGGGGTGATGGCGTCTGCCATCGGCATGGACAAGGTGCGCACCAAGCAACTGTGGAAAGGCGCGGGTTTGCCGACCCCGGCGTTTTATGTGTCCGGCCGCGATGAGGCAGACCTGGGCTTCCCGGTCATCGTGAAACCGGCCCACGAAGGTTCTTCAATCGGTATGGCCAAGGCGGATAACGCTGAAGAGCTGGCCGAGGCGCTGGTCGCCGCAGAAAAATTTGACCAGGACGTGCTGGTGGAAGCCTGGGTCAACGGCCCGGAATACACCGTGGCGGTGCTGGGCGATGAAGCCTTGCCGGCCATCCGCCTGCAAACGCCCCATGCGTTTTATGACTTTGAAGCCAAGTACCAGTCCGACAGCACCGAGTATCTGTGCCCGGCAGGGCTGGATGATGCCGACGAGCAGGCGCTGCGGCAGCTGGCGCTGACGGCATTCCGGGTCGCCGGTTGCCGTGGTTGGGGCCGGGTCGATGTGATGCGCGATGCGCAGGGCCAGTGGCAGTTGCTGGAAGTGAATACGGTGCCCGGCATGACTGATCACTCGCTGGTGCCGATGGCGGCGAAGGCCACCGGCCGGGATTTTGACGTGCTGGTGGGGGAAATCCTGCTGGACGCACTGGAACGGGGTCGTGGCTAGAAACGCCCCCGCGCCACGTGGCGCCCGCCGCAAGCCGGTGAAAAAGGCCGGCGTACCGCTGCGCGAGCGCCTTGCAGCGGCGGTGCCGTGGATGCTGGTGAGCTCGGTGGCACTGGTCATCCTGCTGGCCGTGATCTACCTGCCGGCGGCGCTGGATGGTTACCCCATTCGCAAGGTGGGCGTGGATGGTGTCACCGATGTGCGTCGCCAGCAGCAAATCCAGACCGCACTGGCGGCGCTGGTACGCGAAGAGAATTATTTCTCTGTGCCGCTGGAGGATATCTACCAGCAGTCACAGGGATTGAGCTGGGTGGAGGAGGTCTCCGTACGCCGTCAGTGGCCCGATACCGTGGTACTGACGGTGGAAGAGCGGCGCCCGGTGGCGGTGTGGAATGACACCGTGCTGGTGTCGGACAGCGGGCAGCCGTTCAAGGCGCTCAAGCAGTACGACCTGTCCGGCCTGCCGCACCTGAGTGGCCCGCAACAGCGGCTGGAGGAAGTCATGGGCTTCTACCACAGCATGGGCAAGACGCTGGCGGATGTGGATCTGACCATTCGCAGCATGGACGTCAACGCGCGCCTGACCGCGCGCCTGACGCTGAATAACGACATGGAACTGGTGGTAGACCGTGAACATTACACCACCAAATTACGCCGTTTTGTGCGGCTTTATCGTGGCGTGCTGAGCACGGATAGCCGCCAGGTAGCTCGGGTCGATCTGCGTTATGCGGACGGCATGGCAGTGACCTGGCGCGAGCAGCAGAGTTAGGAGAAAGGGTGACATGGCGACAGCAACAGAAAACATGATTGTCGGACTCGATATTGGCACCTCCAAGGTGGTTGCCATCGTCGGCCAGACAGCAGCCGATGGCACCTTGGAAATCGTCGGGCTGGGCTCGCAACCGTCACGGGGCATGAAAAAGGGCGTGGTGGTGGATATCGAAGCCACCGTGCGTTCCATTCAGCGCGCAGTGGAAGAAGCCGAACTGATGGCGGGCTGCCATATCCACACGGTGTACGCCGGCATCGCCGGCTCCCATGTGCGTAGCCTCAACTCCCACGGCATCGTTGCTATTCGCGACCGGGAAGTAGCCCAGGCGGATATCGACCGGGTGATCGACGCGGCTCAGGCGGTGGCGATTCCGGCGGACCAGAAAACCCTGCACGTGCTGCCGCAGGAATACGTGGTGGACAACCAGGAAGGGGTGCGCGAGCCCATTGGCATGAGCGGTGTGCGCCTGGAAGCCAAGGTGCATCTGGTGACCTGTGCGGTGAATGCGGTGCAGAACATCGAGAAATGCGTGCGTCGCTGCAACCTAGAAGTCGATGACGTCATCCTTGAGCAGTTAGCGAGTGCTCACGCCGTGCTCACCGAAGACGAGCGTGAACTGGGCGTTTGCATCGTCGATATCGGCGGTGGCACCACGGATATCGCCATCTTCACCGAAGGCGCCATTCGTCACACGGCCAACATTCCCATCGCCGGGGATCAGGTGACCAACGATATCGCCATGGCCCTTCGCACGCCCAAGCAGCACGCGGATGAAATCAAGATCAAGTACGCCTGCGCCCTGACCCAGCTGGCCGGCGCGGACGAGACCATCAAAGTGCCCAGCGTGGGCGATCGCCCGCCACGCACCCTTAGCCGCCAGAACCTGGCGGAGGTGGTGGAGCCGCGTTACGACGAGCTGTTCACCTTGGTGCAGGCGGAAATTCGCCGCTCCGGTTTCGAGGATCTGATTCCCGGAGGCATCGTCCTCACCGGTGGTTCCTCGAAGATCGAAGGGGCCGTGGATCTGGCCGAGGAGATCTTCCATATGCCGGTGCGCCTGGGCGCGCCGCAGGGCATTTCCGGGCTGATCGACGTGGTGAAGAACCCGATTTATTCAACCTCCGTGGGCTTGCTCTTGTACGGCCAGCGCATGGAGAAGGAAGGCACCAGCGCCAAGGCCCAGGCCGGCGGTGGTGAGCTGGACTGGCTGGAACGTATCAAGAGCTGGTTCAAAGGCAATTTTTAATGGACGCCGGATGCCCGACGCCCGAAGCCGGACGCAAAACAGGCGGCAAAGCCGCCAAAGCGTCAGGCCTCAAGCATTAGGCATCCAGCGTTTACTGAGCAAGCGGTTGTTCCGGGCCGCGGCAAGATGACCGGAACACTTCGACGTAATGAGTAGTAAACAGGGAAGCAACAACGGGAGATCAACCATGCAATTCAAACTGGAAGACAGCGTACCGCATGGTGCGGTAATCAAAGTGGTAGGTGTCGGTGGCGGCGGCGGTAACGCCGTGGATCACATGGTGCGTTCCGGTGTGGAAGGGGTGGATTTCATCTGCGCCAACACGGACGCCCAGGCCCTGCGTAATGCCTCATCCAAGACCGTGATTCAGCTGGGTAGCCAGGTGACCAAGGGGCTGGGTGCCGGCGCAAACCCGGAAATCGGCCGTCAGTCCGCTCAGGAAGATCGCGATCGCATCGCCGAGCTGCTGGATGGCGCAGACATGGTCTTCGTGACCGCCGGCATGGGCGGTGGCACGGGTACCGGTGCTGCCCCGGTTGTGGCTGAAATCGCCAAGGAACTGGGCATCCTGACCGTGGCCGTGGTCACCAAGCCGTTCCCCTTCGAAGGCAAAAAGCGCATGCGCTCTGCCCAGCAAGGGATCGAAGAGCTGAAAGAGCACGTTCACTCCCTGATCACCATCCCCAACGAGAAGCTGCAAGCGGTTCTCGGTGGCTCCACCAGCCTGCTGGACGCCTTCAAGGCGGCCAACGAAGTGCTGCAGGGCGCGGTGAAAGGGATTGCGGACCTGATCGTTCGCCCCGGCATGATCAACGTGGATTTCGCTGACGTGCGTACCGTGATGAGCGAAATGGGTACCGCTATGATGGGTACCGGTACTGCCAGCGGCGAAGGCCGGGCGGCAGAAGCGGCCCAGGCGGCTATCTCCAGCCCGCTGCTGGAAGATGTGGATCTGCGCGGCGCGCGGGGTATCCTGATCAATATCACGGCCAACGAGTCCATCGCTCTGGATGAGTTCTCTGAAGTGGGTGATATCGTCAGCGAGCTGGCCAGTGACGATGCCAACGTGATCATCGGTACCGCTATCGACCCGGATATGGGCGAGAGCATCAGTGTTACCGTGGTAGCGACTGGCCTGGGCGCGGCGGCACAGGAACTAAAAGTGGTACGTGGCCGTCAGACCCCTGTCGCGGCAGACGGTCGGGTGGACTACAGCGACCTGGATCGCCCGGCTGTGGAGCGTAAACGCGCCGCCCAGCAGGCTGCCGGTGGCCGTGGCCAGCAGGCAGTGAGCACCGCAGAAGATCTGGATTTCATTGATATTCCGACCTTCCTGCGCCGCCAGGCCGACTAACGGTCTGGCGAGATTGGTGCAAAATCGGGGTGTTCCAGTATAATCGCGCCCTAATTTTGTGTTGAGGAAAGCGGTATCCTCAAGGGTACCCGCAGCTGTGTGACAGACTGATGATCAGACAACGAACGCTAAAAAACGTGATCCGCGCCACTGGCGTAGGGCTTCACACCGGCGAAAAGGTCTACATGACCGTGCGCCCGGCACCGGTAAATACCGGTATCGTGTTCCGGCGTGTGGACCTGGACCCGGTAGTGGAGATCAAGGCTGCCGCGGACGCGGTAGGCGAAACCACCCTCTCTTCCACGCTGGTTCAGGATGGCGTGAAAGTGGGTACGGTAGAGCACTTCCTGTCCGCCATGGCAGGCCTGGGCATCGATAACGCCTTTGTGGAGTTGTCCGCCCCGGAAATGCCGATCATGGATGGCAGTGCCGGTCCGTTCGTCTTCCTGTTGCAATCTGCCGGTATCAAGGAGCAGGAAGCCGCCAAGAAGTTCATCCGCATCAAGAAAGAAGTGACGGTGCGTGAAGACGACAAAACGGCGACATTCGTGCCTTTTGACGGCTTCAAGGTGACTTTTTCCATCGAATTCGACCATCCGGTGTTTGAAGATCGTAACCAGCTGGCCAGTATCGACTTCTCCACGACTTCGTTCGTGAAAGAAGTGGCCCGTGCCCGGACCTTTGGCTTTATGCGCGATATCGAGTTCCTGCGCAGCCAGAACCTGGCCCTGGGTGGCAGCGTGGATAACGCCATCGTGGTGGACGAGTATCGTATCCTCAACGAAGACGGCCTGCGTTATGACGACGAGTTCGTCAAACACAAGATGCTGGATGCCATTGGCGACCTGTATCTGCTGGGCCACAGCCTGATTGGCGAGTTCATCGGCCACAAATCCGGCCATGCACTCAACAATGCGCTGTTGCGGGAAATTCTCCGTCAGGAAGATTCCTACGAGGTGGTGACATTTGAAGATGCCACCGATGCGCCTGTGTCCTATATGCGTCCTGTTCTGGCAGCAGAATAAGTGGCGGCAAAGTAGTAAGAAAGTGGTTGGCCGCTTCGGGTCAGGATGACCCGGAAAGATGGCTGACTCTGGCCGAAGCGATTCGGCTGTACGTCGAAGCCCTGTTGGCCACCTGGCTGTCTCCCGCAGTCAGGTGGCTTTTCGTTTCAAGGGTGGAGAGATAGAACGGTTAGCGTTTCTTAATCGGGTTCACCGCGGCTTGCCAGCCGCTGCAATGACGCTTTTAGCGCGTCATCCTCAATGGCTTCGGCCACAGCTTCGATGTGTCGAGCGCTTTCCTGGGTCAAATGCGGCCCCGCCGGTTTGCTGGCATGGTTATTGCTCGACATGGGTTGGCGCTTGCCGCCCACCACGATCTTGATTTGTTGCCCGGGCATGGCTTGTTGCAGTTTCGGGAGATGAAAGCGCAGCAGTTGTGCGGTAGCACTGGTTTCCGCGATAGCCAGCCAGCGATGCTGGTCTTCTACCAGAGTGACTCGCTCACGCAGGGCTGGAGGCAGGCAATGCAAAGGGTCATTTTGCTCCTGGGCAGGGGTCTTCCTGGCTTCTTTCGCCAAGGCCGAAAGAGCGGGGTGACCGCTTAGCAGGGCGAGGAGGGCTTTGGGCGACGTTGTCTTGCTCATGGGTTTTACTTAGACTAGCCTGCAGATTGTAAAAAAATTTATAAAAGAAAGATGCAACATATTGAATTGACTGACTTTTAGCCGGTGCGCTACGAAATCTTATGAACATCATAGTCCTTAACAGCAAGCGCGGCCATTCGCGCACACTGCCCGTTCCCCGCCATTGGCCCTGGTTATTGGCTGCGGCGTTGGTGGTGTTTCCCGCTATTATTGGCGTTAGTGCCTATCTTCTGGCCTATCGTGTGGGTGGTCAGCCTGAATTTACCCCGGTGATGACGGAGCGTTTCGCAGGTCAGCTGGAACAGCAGCAGGAGGTTCTCTCCCAGCTGGATCAACAGAGTCAGGAACAGTTTCGGGCTTTGACGCTCAAGCTGGCACAGGCCCAGGCCCGGCTGGTTCGTCTGGATGCACTGGGTGAGCGGCTGGTGGAAGTGGCCGATATCGGCGGTGACGAATTCGATTTCAGCAGTGTGCCCGGTGTCGGTGGCCCGGAGTCCCCGGAAGAGGGGGCCAGCTATGAGTTGCCTTCCTTTATGGGCGCGCTGGATCAAATGACGGCCACTTTGGAGCGCCGTGAGCGGCAGCTGGATATTCTGGAAGATCTGTTGGCTGACAAGCAACTGGAAGATCAGACCTACCTGTCAGGCCGTCCACTGACCAAGGGCTGGATGTCCAGCCGTTTTGGCCGCCGTTCCGATCCTTTTTCCGGCCGTGTTGCCTGGCATAAGGGGGTAGACTTCGCGGGCAAAGAGGGCACGCCGATTGTGGCCACCGGTGCGGGGGTTGTGACCTATTCTGGTGAGCGTTCAGGATATGGGAAAATGGTTGAGATCAATCATGGCAATGGCCTCTCCACCCGTTATGGGCACGCCAAGGAGTTGCTGGTTGAGCCGGGTGAAATTGTTCGAACCGGTGATGTTGTGGGCAAGGTGGGGAGCTCCGGCCGCTCCACGGGCCCGCATGTGCACTACGAAGTGCTCAAAAACGGCGCTCAAGTGAACCCGCAGCCTTATATTTACCGCGCCCGTCGCTAAAACTGAAAATGCAAAACGGCCCGATGGGGCCGTTTTTCGTTATCGGGCCTTGATTACGGCGAATACCACCTTATCTCTCAATCCTATTGTGTTTAGAATGGCTCACCTTGCGGGGGAATAACCTTGCCGCCATCGGGCTGTTTGTCCTGACTTTTACTGAACCGGAAGTTTTATGCTGGGTACCATCGTAAAAAAAATCATCGGCACCAAGAATGATCGTGAAATCAAGCGAATGGCAAAGCTGGTCGACGCCATTAATAGCCACGCAAATGCGATGGGGCAGCTTACCGATGGCGACCTGCAGCACAAGACAACCGCTTTCCGGCAGGCCTTTAAAGATGGCAAAACCCTGGATGAATTGCTGCCCGAAGCCTTTGCGGTAGTTCGCGAAGCCTCTACCCGGGTGATGGGAATGCGCCATTTCGACGTGCAGATGATGGGCGGGATCTCCCTGCATGAAGGTCGCATCTCCGAGATGCGTACCGGTGAAGGTAAAACCCTGACGGCGACCCTGCCGGCCTACCTGAATGCGCTCTCCGGTGAAGGGGTGCATGTGGTCACGGTGAATGATTACCTGGCCGAGCGTGACGCCAACTGGATGCGCCCGTTGTACGAATTCCTGGGCCTGTCAGTGGGGATCATCCTTTCCCAGCAGCCCACCGAACAGAAACGTGCTGCGTATGCGTCGGATATCACCTACGGGACCAACAACGAATACGGTTTCGATTACCTGCGTGACAATATGGCTTTCCGGCTGGAAGACCGTGTGCAGCGCGGGCTGAACTACGCCATCGTCGATGAGGTGGATTCCATCCTGATCGATGAAGCGAGAACCCCACTGATTATTTCCGGCCCGGCGGCGGACTCCTCCGAGCTCTACCAGGCGGTGAATCAGCTGATGCCGCAACTGGAGAAAGAAACGGAAGAGAGCGAAGGCGATTACTTCGTTGATGAAAAACAACGGCAGGTAGAGCTGACTGAATCCGGCCATCAGAAAATTGAAGGGCTGTTGGTCAGCAACCAGTTGCTGGAGCAGGGCGAAAGCCTGTACGCGGCCCATAACCTGGCGCTGCTCCACCATGTGCATGCGGCGCTGAAAGCCCATGCCCTGTTCCATATCGATCGGGATTACATTGTTCAGAACGACCAGATCGTGATCGTGGATGAACACACCGGCCGTACCATGCCGGGGCGTCGCTGGTCCGAAGGTATTCATCAGGCCATCGAGGCGAAAGAAGGGCTGAATATCCAGCAGGAAAACCAGACCCTGGCGTCCACCACCTTCCAGAATTATTTCCGTCTTTATAACAAGCTGTCCGGCATGACCGGTACTGCGGACACCGAGGCACTGGAATTCCGCCAGATTTATGGCATGGATGTGGTGGTGGTTCCCACCAACAAACCCATGGTGCGGATTGACGCCAATGACTTGGTGTACCTGAGCCTGCAGGAAAAATTCGAGGCTATCGTCAAGGAAGTGACCGAGGCGGTGGCCAAGGGCGCGCCGGTGCTGGTGGGTACTGCCACCATTGAAGCGTCGGAGTATCTGTCCAAGCGGTTGAAGCAGGACAAGATCGCTCACGAGGTGCTGAACGCCAAGTTCCACCAGCGCGAAGCCCAGATTATTGCCCAGGCCGGGCGGCCGAGAGCGGTCACCATTGCCACCAACATGGCGGGTCGGGGGACGGATATCGTGCTCGGCGGTAATCCCGAAGAGCAGATCAAGCATATGGACACCCCGTCCGAGGCAGAAGCGGAGAAAATCCGTGCCGAGTGGCAGGCAAACCACGATACCGTTATGGAAGCCGGTGGTTTGCACATCATCGGTACCGAGCGCCATGAGTCCCGCCGTATCGATAATCAGTTGCGCGGACGTGCGGGTCGTCAGGGTGATCCGGGCTACACCCGTTTCTTCCTGTCCATGGAAGATGACCTGATGCGCATCTTCGCATCAGACAAGATTCGTAACCTGATGCGCTCTCTGGGCCTGGAAAACGGCGAAGCCATTGAGCACCGCTGGGTAACTCGCGCCATCGAAAATGCCCAGCGCAAGGTGGAAGGGCGCAACTTTGATATCCGCAAGAACCTGCTGGAATACGATGACGTTGCCAACGACCAGCGTCAGGTCATCTACGGCCAGCGTGACCAGATTCTGGAAGCCGATGATCTGGTAAATTCCGTGAAAGGGATTCGTCGCGATGTGGTGACCGAAGTGGTCCACGATTACATGGCGCCGGGCTCTGTGGAAGATCAGTGGGATATCCCGGGCCTGGAGAAAACCCTGGACGCGGAATTCCAGTGCCATGCACCGATTGGCCAGTGGCTCAACGAAGACAATCAGCTGCATATCGAGGGCCTGATCGAAAAGCTGGTCGAGCGCATGGACGAGGATTACCAGCGTAAGGAAGGCGAGATCGGTACCGAGGATTTGCGCAAGATCGAGAAGCACCTGATGCTGCAAATTCTGGATCGCCACTGGAAAGAGCACCTGGCGAGCATGGATCACCTGCGCCAGGGCATCCACCTGCGCGGCTACGCCCAGAAAAACCCCAAGCAGGAATACAAGAAAGAAGCTTTCGAGTTGTTCCAGGGCCTGCTTAACCAGATCCAGCATGAACTGATTCGTGTGCTGCACAGCTTCCAGGTGCGTCGCGATGACGAAGTGGAGCGTCTGGAGCAGCAGCGCGAGGAAGAAGCGCGCGTTCAGGCGGAAAAAATGAAGATGCAGGCGGTAGCCGAGCCGGGCACTGACGGCGATGCCCAATCCCGTCAACAGGGTGAGCAGCCCAAGACGGTGGTCCGGGATGGCCGTAAAGTTGGGCGTAATGAGCCTTGCCCTTGTGGTTCCGGCAAGAAGTACAAGCAGTGTCACGGGAAGATTGAATAAAAGCCGCCTCAAGCAACAAGCTTCAAGTGGCAAGGAAAACCAAAAGCACCGGCAACGTCGGTGCTTTCTTTGTTTGGGGCTGTCGTTTTAGGCTTGGAGCTGGTTTTTTAATTTGTAGGTCGAATTAGGCGAAGCCGTAATCCGACAAATAGGCTGAGAGAAAAGCGGCAAATCTTAACGCTTGGCAGGGCGTTTTTTTCGTAGCAAGCTTTCAATACATGGATAGCAGGAAAAGTGTGATGACACAGTCTGAGTGGTTGCCGGTTCCGGGCGTGCGGCTTGCCGCCGTCGAAGCGGGCATCAAAAAAGCCAATCGCAAGGATCTGGTAGTGCTGGAGCTGGCACAGGGGAGTCGTGTCAGTGGTGTGTTCACCCTTAATCGTTTCTGTGCTGCGCCAGTACAGGTAGCCAAGTCCCGTCTGGCTGCCACTACGCCACGCTACCTGATGATCAACACGGGTTATGCCAATGCAGGCACCGGCAAGAAAGGCCTGGAAAACTGCCTGGCCAGCTGTGAGTTGCTGGCGAAAGCAGCAGGTTGTGATGCGGATGAAATCCTGCCGTATTCCACCGGGGTTATCGGAGAACAGTTTCCGCTGGAGGCCTTTGCCACCGGCTTGCCCAAGGCGCTGGATGCACTGGACGTCCATCATTGGGGGCGGGCGTCGGAAGGCATCATGACCACCGATACCTACCCAAAGCTCACCAGTCGGCGGGTGGAAATGGATGGTGTGCCAGTGACGATCACAGGGATGTCCAAGGGCTCCGGCATGATCAAGCCAAACATGGCCACCATGCTTGGTTTTATCGCCACCGACGCACCGATTGCCAAGCCACTATTGGATGAGTGGGTGAAAGCCCTGGCGGATAAATCCTTCAACCGGGTGACGGTGGACGGGGATACCTCCACCAATGATGCCTGCATGTTAATCAGCACGGCTCAGGCTGAAATGGATGAGATCACCGCGCTGGATGGTCACAGTCAGCTGCTGTATCAGGCGCTGGAAGAGGTCTTCACTGAACTGGCTCAGGCGCTGGTGCGTGATGGTGAAGGGGCCACCAAGTTTGTGGAAATTACCGTGACCGGGGCCGCCAGCGAGAGTGACGCACGAGCGGTGGCTGAAACCATTGCCCATTCCCCCCTGGTGAAAACGGCGCTGTTTGCCTCGGACCCTAATTGGGGCCGTATTTTGGCTGCCATTGGCCGGGCGCCGATTGCGGCGCTGGATGTGGACAAAGTCAGTGTTTGGCTGGGTGATTTGCTGCTGGTAGAACAGGGTGGTGTGGCGGACAGCTATGAGGAAGCACAAGGCGCTGCGGTGATGGCGAAACCGGAAATCACCATTCGGGCGGATCTGGCGTCGGGTGATGCGCAGTGCACCGTATGGACCTGTGATTTCAGCTATGACTACGTAAAGATCAATGCGGAGTATCGGACCTAGACGCACCACGCACCACGCACCATGCTTCACGCCTGACGCTAGACCGTAGGTCGAATTCACCCAAGGGCACAGAGAGCCTGAAAGGCGTAATCCGCAAGCCGCTGAGAACGAAAGGGGCTTGCTCGCAAGCGAAACTGCCTGATCGGCACGCCAGGCGGTTCACTTGCAAACAGGCCCCACAGACATTCGGAAAGAGTCCCATGCCAACACGCTCAACCCCTGCCATTACCGTCGTCGCGGCCATCATCCGTGGCGAAGATGGCCGTATTTGTCTTAGCAAGCGCCCTGACAATAAGCATCAGGGCGGGCGCTGGGAGTTTCCCGGTGGCAAGGTGGAGCAAGGTGAGGCGCTGAGCGAAGCGTTGGCTCGCGAGCTGGAAGAGGAGCTTGGCATGGCAGGGGCGACGTCCAGCCCTTTTATGACGATTGCCCACCAGTACGATGATCTGCACGTGACCCTGCACTTTCGTGATGTCTGCGTCTGGCAGGGTGAGCCGGAAGGCCGGGAAGGGCAGTGGGTGCAGTGGTTTCTCCCGGGTGAGCTGGCGGACCTGCGCTTCCCGGCGGCCAATCAGCCGGTGGTGAATGCCATACAGCTGCCTGAGCAGTTAGTGGTCGCGCCGGAAGATATCACTCTTCACGAGTTGTTGGCCGGGATTGATCGGTTGAATGGGGAGCAGCAGGGACTGTATTTGCGGCAGTGGAGTGACCATGCCGAGGTGGCTGCGGTTGTGGCGCAATGTCAGCAACGCGGCGTAAAAGTCTGGTTGCGTGCTGTGGACACGCAGAGTGTGGCGACAGCAAAAACGCTGGGTGTATTTGCCGTGCATTTTCCAGGCAGAACACTGGCCCAGCTGGATGAGCGTCCCGCATTTGATGGAATCACCAGTGCGGCGGTGCATGATCAGGCGGCCCGGGATAAGGCAGGCAATCTGGGCCTGGATATGGCGCTGGTTTCACCTGTCCTGCCCACGCCGACACATCCGGGTAAGCCCGCATTGGGCTGGCCGCAAGCGGAGTTGCTAATGAAGGGGGCGCCGCTTGCCTGTTATGCGCTGGGAGGTGTGGCACCGGGCGATCTGATCAACGCCCGTGATCACGGCGCGGTGGGCGTGGCGGGTATCCGCGCCTTCTGGCCGTGATTAGTGTTCCCTGAAACAGGCCTCTTGTCGCGTAGGTCGGGCACAGAGAGCTGCGAAGCGGCGTAACCCGACATTCTGCAATCCGAATGACAACAATGCAGAGTTTTACTTCATCCGTTGCGTTGAACGCTTACTAAAACTCTTCAAAGTCTCCGGGCGCATCGTCATCACCCGGAATAGCGTGGCGCTCTGTTGCCCAGTCCCCGAGATCAATCAACTTGCAGCGTTCACTACAAAACGGCCGCCAGGGGTTGTTGTCCCAGCGAGTGAGGCTTTTGCACTGTGGGCAGGGGTAAGTCTGGGTAGCTTTCTTGGCCGGGCTTTTGTCAGTCATGTTTTTACGCGCGCTATTTCTCTGTGCAGGTTTTCCCTCTTCGAGAAGAGGGCGAATTGTGGGGCGGATGTATCCTCTGCCGGTGCCGAATTGGGATGGCGGAGCGATGCTGGCGCCGCTTTCCGCCCTATGAAGATGTCCCGGCCAATTCCAGATAGTACTTATGCAGCACCCCCAGTTGCTCGTGGAGTGCCTCCAGAGAACCATGATTCTCTACGACATCATCCGCCTGATCCAGTCGCTTGTTGCGCGCCAATTGCGCTTTCATGATCGCCGCGACCTGTGTTTCCGGTACCTGATCCCGTGCCATGGTGCGCTCTACCTGCAATTCTGCAGAGGCATCAATGACCAGAATGCGATCTACCAAGGCTTTTTGCGATGTTTCCAGCAGAAGAGGGGAGACCAGTACGGTGTAGGGCGATTGGCTCGCCCCGATCTGCCGGCGAAGTTCGTCACCTATGGCGGGGTGGGTAATACCTTCGAGGGTTTTTAGTGCGTCCGGGTCAGTAAACACGATCTCGCGGAGTGCCCGCCGATCCAGCGCGCCGTCGTCGGCGATGACATGCTGGCCAAAATGCTCGGCGATGGTGAGTAAGGCGGGTTGCCCGGGCTCAACCACCACGCGTGATGCAAGATCCGCATCCACGATGGTGATGCCCTGTTGAGCAAGGTAATCCGTGGCAGCGGTCTTGCCGCTACCAATGCCACCGGTGAGGCCAACAACAAACATGATGAGTTCCGCTTGCATGCATCACGCGGCACGCATCACGCGGTGCCTGTTGGCGTGCCTGCGTGTAGCGTGGGGCGCGTTTGCGTAATCAAAGTTTAAACATACCCAGATACGAGCTGACGATACTATCGCCCCAGAGCAGGGCAATCCACCCGGCCGTGGCCAGATAAGGACCGAAAGGGATTTGCGTGCGTTTTTCGCCGCTGAACATCATCATGGCGATAGCGAAGACCAGCCCGACCACCGATGACAAAAGAATAATCACCGGCAGGTATTGCCAGCCGACCCAGGCGCCCAGCGCGGCCAGCAGCTTGAAATCGCCGTAGCCCATGCCTTCTTTCCCGGTGATCAGCTTGAACAGCCAGTAAACACTCCACAGCGAAAGATACCCGGCCATGGCGCCGGTCACCGCATCGCTCAATGAAACCGGCGATACGCCCATTACGGCCGCCAACAAGCCTGTCCACAGCAACCAGTAGTTCAGGCTATCCGGCAGCAGGGTAGTGTCAGCGTCAATCATGGCGGCGGCCAGCAGTAGCCAGGTAGCAAAAAGCGTAAACACCAGCCAGGGACCATACCCGAAGTGCCAGGCACACAGTCCGGCGAGCACACCGCTGACAAGTTCGATAATCGGGTAGCGTTTGCTGATCGGGGTTTTGCAGCCCTTGCACTTGCCGCGCAGGGCCAGCCAGCTAAACACGGGAATGTTTTCATACCAGCTGATCGCATGGCTGCATTTCGGGCAGCGCGAGCGCGGTGCCACCAGGTTGAAAATGCCGTCACTGTCTTCCGCTGGCAGCTCAAGGACTTCGCGGGCTTCCTGCTTCCAGCTCCGCTCCATCATCAGCGGCAAGCGGTGGATGACCACATTCAAAAAACTGCCTACCAGCAGCCCCATAACAACACAAAGCCCGACCAAAAGGGTCGGGCTGGAAGAGAGAAGGTTAAGTATTTCGGACACGTTATACCACTGCCCCGAGCTGGAAGATGGGAAGGTACATGGCGATAATCAGGCCGCCGATGAGTACCCCGAGTACCGCCATAATCAGCGGTTCCATCATGCTGGTCAGGCCGTCGACCGCGTTGTCTACTTCATCTTCGTAGTATATCGCGACTTTTTCCAACATGGCATCGAGTGCGCCGGATTCTTCGCCAATGGCGGTCATTTGCAGTGCCATTGACGGAAAAACACCAGTGCTGCGCATGGCGAACTGAAGTTGTTGGCCGGTGGAAACGTCTTCTTTTACTTGCAGTACAGCCTTTCTATACACCACATTGCCGGTAGCACCGGCGCAGGCATCCAGAGCATCAATCAATGGAACCCCGGCGGCAAAGGTAGTAGACAGAGTTCGGGCATAGCGAGCGATAGTGCTTTTGAAGGTGATGTCTCCAATAATAGGTAGCTTCAGCAAAGTACGGTCAATCCAGTTCCTGAAAGCCTCAGACCGCTTGCGTGTTTCACTGACGGCAATGCCGAATACGATTAGCGATACCATGATTATAAAAAAGTTGGCTTGAAGAGCTTCGGATAAGCCAATGACGAACTGAGTAAATGCTGGCAATTCAGCACCAAAGCCATCAAAAAGTTCTTTAAATGTTGGTACTACTTTAATCAAAAGAATAGCGGTGACAATAATCGCAACACAAATGACGGCGATGGGATATTTCATTGCTTTTTTGATTTTTTGTTTCAGGGCTTCACTTTTTTCTTTGTACAGTGCGACTCGATCCAGCATGGTTTCTAATGCACCTGATTGCTCGCCGGCGTCAACCAGGCTGCAATATAGATCATCAAAAAGTAGCGGATGTTTTTGTAGTGCCCCGGCAAAGTTATTACCGCCTTCCACATCTGCTTTGATTTTTAGGACTACATCCTTCATTGAGGGGTTGTCTAGCCCATCCGCTACAATTTCAAAGGCTTGAACTAGCGGTACGCCGGCTTTCATCATGGTCGCCATTTGGCGGGTGAAAATAGCGATATCCATGGGCTTGATTTTTTTCTTGCCGCCCAGGTTGATTTCCCGCTTTTTGGCTACTTTTTTTGCATTAATACCTTGCTTGCGCAGTTCTGCACGAACAAGGGCGGCGCCTTTCCCGGAGGTTTCCCCTTTAACCTTTTTCCCCTGACGGTCCAGGCCTTCATAGGTAAACGTAGCTGATTTTTGTTGTGCTGCTTTAGTCGCCATAATTAATGTCCGCTGGTGACACGGTTAATTTCTTCCAGGCTGGTAACCCCCTGCATTGCTTTTACCAGGCCGGAGCGATGAAGATCATTAAAGCCTTCTTTCCGGCATTGGTCGGCAATTTCAATGGAGTTCCCTTCTTCCATAATAATGCGCGCGATACCGTCAGTGATTTTGACAACCTCATAGACACCTACGCGCCCTTTGTAACCGTTCTTGCATTTATCGCAGCCTTCCGGCCCGTACACAGTAAAACCGCTGGAGATGTCATCTTCCGTGAAACCCATCTCAAGCAGCGATTGTTTGGGGATATCCACGGCCGTTTTGCAGTGCTCACAAAGACGGCGCGCCAGACGCTGAGCAATAATCAATAATACCGAGGTGGCAATATTGAAGGAGGGAACCCCCATGTTGCGAAGGCGTGTCAGGGTTTCCGGGGCGCTGTTGGTGTGCAGGGTGGAAAGTACAAGGTGCCCGGTCTGGGCGGCCTTTACCGCAATTTCGGCGGTTTCCAGATCGCGAATTTCCCCGACCAGAATCACGTCAGGATCCTGGCGCAGGAAGGCGCGCAGGGCAGAGGAGAAATTCATGCCCTGCTTCGGGTTCACGTTGACCTGATTTACCCCTTCCAGGTTGATTTCCACCGGGTCTTCCGCCGTGGAGATGTTGAGTTCCGGCGTATTGAGGATATTCACCCCGGTATACAGCGAAACGGTTTTCCCCGAGCCAGTAGGGCCGGTGACCAGGATCATGCCTTGGGGTTTGTGCAGGGCATCCAGGTACATCTGTTTTTGTTCGTCTTCGTAGCCCAGCGCCTCGATGCCCATCTTGGCGGATTCCGGATCCAGGATACGTAAGACAATTTTTTCGCCAAACAGGGTAGGGCAGGTGTTTACCCGGAAGTCGATGGCCCGGGTCTTGGAGATTTTAAGCTTGATACGGCCGTCCTGAGGAACCCGGCGCTCGGAGATATCCAGTCGCGACATTACTTTTAGGCGGGCGGATAGTTTGCTGGCAATATTGATAGGCGGCTTCGATACGGTTTGCAGAATACCGTCCTGGCGAAAGCGTACCCGGTAGGTTTTCTCGTAGGGCTCGAAGTGCAAGTCGGATGCTCCTCCCTTAATAGCATCAAGAAGAAGCTTGTTAACGAAGCGAACAATCGGTGCGTCATCGGCCCCTGATTGGGTTTCATCCTTCTTCTCTTCGCCGCCGCCGATGTCCAGGTTATCCAGTCCGTCATCCAGATCGCCGAAGGCATCGCCTTCAGTTTCAGACTCTACCGCGTCGATCCATTGTGTTAATTTGTCCTCTTCGACAATCACCGTCTCAACGTTTAGACCAGTATTAAAACGGATTTCTTCCAGCGCCGGGAGGTTGGTGGGATCTGAAACGGCAACGAACAGGCGACTTCCCCGCCGGAAAAGGGGCAGAACGTGGTGCTTGTTGATCAGCTTAGGGTCAACAAGATCTTTAACCAAGCTGTCACGTTGAAAGCTGCTCAGGTCGAGAATCGGGTCCCCGAATTCTTCTGCTACGGCACCTGCAACTTGTCTGGCCGTCAGTTTTCCGCTGGCAACGATCTGGCGTACCAAGCTGGTCTTCTCCTGGCGAGCCTGCTGTAGAATTTGCTCAGCGCTGTCTGCGTCTAACAGACCCTGTTGTATCAATCGGTGCGGTAAGCCGCTGAATGAGGCGGTTTGGCTAGTCATGGCAACCTGCTTGTTTATGCTTAGTCTGGTCGGTGCGCCCAACACTTTTTTCCTAACATACCGTGTGTGTACGTGGCTGGGAAGGCCAGATGTCGCAAAATCAGTACCTTGCCACCGATTTCTCACCTACTTCTACAATTTGCCTGATCGTATGAAACGGGGGCGCAGGACCGAAACCAAAACGGGCGAGAGCCCGTATCGGTCATCTTTGGAGTGCATCGCATTGGCTACGATTATCAGCAGCAATGCGGATGGGTTGGGGGAGGGGGTGAGGGCAAAAGGTGTCAGTTGTTGGCGACATGAGTGACATGGAGTGTCATGAGGTGGCATTCCATGTCATAGGGCGGAGCTTCGGCGGTTGATTGCCTGATGGTTGTAATCCTCATGAGTGCTTGAAATAGCCCGTTTTCAATAAAATTTCCTCAATAGGATCAGGTTGGCACGCTCCATGCTTTGAAAGCACACAGATGCTCGCCTAGGGTGGGTTCAAAAAAATTTGCCAATGATTGGAGAAATCAAAATGAAGAAGCAAATCCAGAAGGGTTTCACCCTTATCGAATTGATGATCGTTGTGGCGATCATTGGTATTTTGGCTGCTGTCGCGCTGCCAGCTTATCAAGATTACACAGTACGTGCCCAAGTGTCTGAAGGTATGATCGCTGCGAGCGCCGTGCGTACAGGGGTGACCGAAATGTTTGCGAATGGCGGTATGAATGGTGTTAACGCCTATGCCACTGAAATTGCCAATGATCAAGCGGCTCTGACGACTAATCGAATTACTGCGATCGCTGTCGATGGTGCTACTGGCGCTATTACTGTGACTCTTGCTGGTATCGCCCAGCTTGGTGGTGACAACGTGTTGGCTATGGTTCCTCAGATTGGTGGTGCTGCCATTTCTAATGCTAATTCTACGGGTTCTGTTGAGTGGGTTTGTACCCAGGCGGCAGGTGCTCCGACGACTATCGAAGCTAAGTACCTGCCGGCTGAGTGCCGAGTATAAACTACGATCGATAGAAGTTATGAGAGTAGCTTCGTTGGATTGACAAAAAACCCGGCTTTTGCCGGGTTTTTTGTGCTGTTGTGTCTGGCACTGATTGTGAGCAATGGGCGCTATCCTTCTGCATCTTCAGAGCTAAGTCGCAATGATAGATCGGCCGCCTGCACATGTTTTGTCAGCGCTCCGGACGACATGAACCAGTGCCGTCCGGCCGGCAATGTTCTGGCACTTTTAACGGTCAGATTGCCGGATACTTCCAGTGCGGGGCTCAAAGCCATTCCAGCCGCTTCTTTCAGCATCTCCACACTAAAATTATCCAGCATGATCTGGTCCGGCATTAGCCCAGCCGCTTCCTCCAGCTCCGCCAGGTTTTCCACTTCCACAATAATCTTCTTGTCTGGCGCCAGTGCTCGTGCCCGCTCAATAGCGGCGGTGATGCCGCCGCAGGCGGTGACATGGTTTTCCTTGATCAGAAAGGCGTCGTAGAGGCCGATGCGGTGGTTTTGGCAGCCGCCGCAGAGCACGGCGTATTTCTGGCCGGCGCGCAGGCCGGGAAGGGTTTTTCGGGTGTCGAGGATGGTGACCTGGCTGCCGGCCACGGCATCCGCGTAGCGGCGGGCGGTGGTGGCGGTACCCATCAGGGTTTGCAGGAAATTCAGGGCAGTGCGCTCGCCGGTGAGAATCTTGCGGGTATTGCCGCGCAGAGTGCACAAAGTGGTTTCGGCTGGGAGGCGGTCGCCATCCTGGACATGCCATTCAACGTCCACGTCGCCCAACTGCCGAAACACTTCGTCGGCCCAGGGGGTGCCGCACATGACCGTGTCTTCGCGGGTAATGATGGTGGCGGTGCTGCGGCTGTCCGCGTCGATGAGCTGGGCGGTGATATCGCCATCGCGGATATCTTCTTCCAGAGCAAAGGTCACATTGCGGGTGATGTCGTCACGAATATAGTCGGGCAGGTTGGCGCTGAAGGTCATGGGATCTCTGGATACGGTTACAGGTCGCGGCCCCGCGCGCATTCATCGAATGCTGGCGGCGGTGGGGCGTGACAGTGACTGTTGACGGCTGTAGCCGTCAACCGTCCAGGGTAATCCGGGCGGTTGGCGAAGAACTCACGGCTTAGCCGAACCACAATGGGGGACAATAATAACAGAGCGATCAGGTTTGGCACGGCCATCAGGATATTCATGATGTCGGCCAGTGCCCAGACGAAGTTCAGGCTGACAATGGCGCCTAACGGCACGGCCAGTACCCAGATAATCCTGAACGGCATGACCGCCTTGTTGCCGAACAGGAACTGGGTGCAGCGCTCGCTGTACAGGCTCCAGCCCAGCAAGGTGGTAAAGGCAAACACGGCCAGGCTGCAGGCCACAATGATGTTGCCGGCACCGCCAAAGGTGGATGAAAACGCCATGGCGGACAGGGGAGCGCCTTTGACGCCACTGTCCCACACGCCGGTAGACACAATCGCCAGGCCGGTAACGGAGCAGACAATAATGGTGTCGATAAAGGTCCCGAGCATGGCGATGGAGCCCTGTCGGGCGGGATGGTCCGTGTTGGCGGAGGCGTGGGCGATGGGGGCGCTGCCCAGGCCAGCTTCGTTGGAGAAGATCCCCCGGGCCATACCGAAGCGGATGGCTTCTTTCACCAGCGCCCCGGCAAAACCACCGGCGGCGGCGGTGCCACTGAAGGCCCCTTCAAAGCACAGGGCCAGAGCATCGGGGATGGCGCTGGCGTGATCCGCCAGAACCACCAGGCCTGCCAGCAGATAGGCTAGTGCCATAAAGGGCACAATGAAGGTTGCCACGGTGGCGATCCGTTTCATGCCGCCCAGCACCACCATGCCCACCAGGACCGCCAGAGTGACACCGGTGATCCAGGGTGGCAGACCAAAGCTGTCACTGAGTCCGTGGGCCACGGAGTTGGCCTGGACGCTGTTACCGATCCCGAAACCGGCAATCATGCCGAAGACGGCAAAGGCGATGGCCAGCCAGTGCCAGTTCTTGCCCAGGCCGTTCTTGATGTAATACATGGGGCCGCCCACGTATTGCCCGGCGGCATCTTTTTCCCGGAAATGGACGGCGAGGACCGCTTCTGCGTATTTGGTCGCCATGCCCACCAGGGCGATCAGCCACATCCAGACCAGGGCACCGGGGCCACCGGAGTGAATGGCGGTGGCCACGCCGACAATATTACCGGTACCAATGGTGGCAGACAGCGACGTGGCGAGGGCGGCGCCGGCACCGATGGTGCCCACCCCGCGCTGCGGCCCCAGCATTTGCCGGAAACCGAAACCCAGCTGGCGCAAGGGCAGGAAGCCAAGAATGAGGGTGAGATAAATGCCTGTGCCGGCGATGAGAATCAGCGCCGGCCATCCCCACAGAAGACCACTAATCTGTTTGAGTATGGTTACCGTCTGTTCCATGGCTATCGTCCAATGCCCCGAAAGGCCTTAGGCTAGGGGAATTTCCGGGGTAGGGAAAGTGGGGCGTTTTGTTTGTGAGTGCTCGCACACTATTCTGTCAGTGCCAACTAGTTCAAAATTCTTACTCTTGATGCGTGGTAGCGTATTAAAGTATTAAAACGTTGGTGCCATACACGCCCTGTTTTGATGTATTTCACCCAGCCTGTCGCGGGTTCGCCTGCCGGGGGAGCAATGTCCAAGGTCACACAGCTAAAGCCGGTTTCCGGGAAAGCAACGCCAGGCAGCATGCCGCGGCCGCTTGAGAAGGTGTGTGCGCGTTACTTGTCTCTCAGTGCGGCCTACCTTGGCGATATGCTGGATGGTGCCGATGACAAGCTCTTTGACCTGGCCGAGAAGGAAACCGATAGCGAGCGAGAGCGCTATTTCGAGGCCATGCGCGAGCTGCGCATTCAGCGTGCTGGGCTGGTGGGCAGCTTCAAGCAGGCTATCAATCATCAATTTCTGACCCTGGCGCGCCCCCCGGAAACCGAGACACTGGAACAAACGCCGGTAGATCTGGATTCCCTGACGTTGGTTCACGAGGATGAGCTGGAAACCTCGGTGGCGCTGGACAACATGGCACGCCGGGCCCGAAATGGCTGTAACGAGCAGCTGAAGGTCCTCTGTCATCGCATCGAATACCTGTTTGAAAGCAAACGGGAAGTGAATGAACACAACAACCCGTTGGAACCCCGCCAGTTGGTGGCCTGTTTCAGTGAAGGGCTGGAAAAGCTGTCGCTGGATATCAAGGCCCGTCTGATCATCCTCAAGCTGTTCGAGCGGGAAGTGATGGCGGAAACCGGTTATCTGGTCAGTGAAGCCAACAAGGTATTGATCGATGCCGGGGTGCTGCCGGAAATGAAGTCCGCGCCTATCGCTCCGGCTCGCAAGCCCGGTTCCCGCTTACTGGCAAGCCAGAGCTCTGACAGTGTGATGCCGACGGCGGGGAATGCCGGCGGCCCCAGCAACGATCAGATGTTCGGTTTATTGCAGGAATTGCTGGTGACCATGCGCGGCATGCAGGGTGGCCCGGGTGGGGGTGCGTCCGGCGGCGCGCCGGGCGTAGCCAGTGAGGCGGCCATGGCCGTTATGCAGAACGGGGTGCCCTATATGAATGGCGCGCCGGTGGCTAACGCGGCGTCTGTGCATCAGGTCAGTTCCGATGATCTGCTCGGTGTCTTGAACCGCCTGCAGCGGGTAGAGCGTAGCCTTGGTGAGGATGAAGGCGAAGACCGTGCCGATCTGAAAACAGACCTGTCCGAGTTGCTCGACAATGAGCACGGCGAGGCCATCCATGCCCTGGATCAGGCCGATGATGATGTCATCAATCTGGTGGCCCTGCTGTTCGATTTCATTCTGGATGACGAAGGCCTGCCCTCGGAAATCAAGGCACTGATTGGCCGCCTGCAGATCCCGCTGTTGAAAGTAGCGATCATCGATAAAACCTTTTTTAGCAACGACAACCATGAAGCCCGCCTATTGCTGAACATGCTGGCCAGGGCCGGTAGCCAATGGGATCCGCAGCAAGGTATCCAGGACGACCTCTACCAGCGGATTAATCAGGCGGTGCACCGCATCATTGATGATTACGAAGATGATGCCAGCCTGTTCTCCTCGCTGTTGCAGGAGTTCCAGCAGTTCTTCGATAACCAGAAAAGCCGTTCCGATCGTGTGGAACAGCGAGTTCGCGAGGCTGAAGAGGGCAAGGCCCGTGCGGAGCAGGCCCGTAGCGAAGTGGTGGCGGTGCTGGATAAGCGGATGGCCGGGCGGCAGCTGCCGGATGTGGTGGTGCGTCTGCTGCGCCAGGGTTGGCAACAGGTGTTGTACTTGACCTGGCTGCGCGAAGGCGATGATAGCGGATTGTGGCAGCAGCAGGTGAAGGTGGTCGATGCGGTGGTCTGGAGTGTGCTGGAGCACCGGGAGCAGGCGGCCCTGGAAAAACTGAAGGATCTGAGTCCGAAGCTGCTCAAGACTCTGCACAGTGGTCTCAGCCAGATTAACTACGATGCGGTGGAAACCAAGCAGCTGCTGGTTAAATTCCGTGATGTGCATCAGCAGCTGCTCAAGGGGCTGCAGACGGAGCGGGTGGCGGTGGAGCCAGAGCAGCCCGCCGAACCGGCCCAGCCGGAAACGGTGCCGGAATTGCCGGAAAATCATTTCCTGGTGAAGAAATGCAGTCAGCTGGCGCCGGGGCAGTGGATTGAAATTCAGGACGACGGCGAACCGCGCCGTGCCAAGCTGGCGGCCAACATCCGAGCCGGCGTGAAAATGGTGTTTACCAACCGCCGGGGTATCAAGGTGCAGGAGTTTTCTGCTTACACCTTGGCCGTTGCCCTGCATAACGGGACTGTTAAACTCATTGAAGAGGGAGCCCTGTTTGATCGGGCTCTGGAAGCAGTTATTGGCGATCTGCGTCGCATGCAGGGCAACGTGCAACACTAACCCCTGCCGTATTCATCCCGGCGCAGGCAAAAGGAGCTTGCGCGGGTGCTTACCCTTTCCGGACATCGTGTCGATCAGGCGCAATGGTGCCCATCCCCCAATTTTAACGAACGCCCTGATCCGGCCGATATCTCGTTGCTGGTGATCCATAACATCAGTTTGCCGCCGAGCCAGTTTGGCGGCGGCCATATCGAAGCGTTTTTTCAAAACTGCCTGAACCCGGCGGATCACCCCTATTTTGAAACCATCCACCAATTGACGGTGTCGTCCCACTTTCTGATTCGTCGTGACGGTGGCCTGCTACAGTTTGTGCCGTGCGATAAGCGAGCCTGGCATGCCGGCGTATCCACGTTTCAGGGGCGGGAAAACTGCAATGATTTCTCCCTCGGTATCGAACTGGAGGGGGCCGATAACATCCCCTACGAAAACGCCCAGTACGCCACGCTGGCTGCGCTGACGCAGCTTTTGCAGCATCACTATCCTGCTATTACCGATGCCCGCATTACCGGCCATGAACATATTGCACCGGGAAGAAAAACGGACCCCGGCCCGGCGTTCGACTGGCGGCGTTACCGTGAACAACTGGCCGATTTCAGGGAGGAAAAGGCATGAAGTTTATTGTGTTGATCGTGGTGATGGGGCTACGCCGGATGGATGCAGGCTGGTCGCCGCTGCTGGCCGGTGAGGAACGTCACCAGCGCTGGCTGCAACGCTGCGGTAGTCGCATTGGCCAGCCGAACCGGGTGTGGTGGGGCGCGGTGCTGCTTCCTGCGGTGTTGATCGCCTGGGGGGCGTGCTGGTTGTCCGGTTTCTGGGGCCAGTTATTGGTGCTGGGTCTGGGCACATTGCTGCTCTTGTGGCTGCTGGGCAGTCACAGCGAGTTTCGCCATGTGGATGAATTACTGGTGCGCGGCCGTATGAATGACCCGGATGGGTTTGCCGCCCTGGCCACGGACGAATTTTCCGTTAACGGCGTGCCCGGCGATCCGGCCTACCACCAGCAACTGAGTGAGCAGATTCTGGCGCGGGAAGAACGCTTGTTCGTGGCGATTTTCTGGCTGGTGTTGCTGGGGTTCGGGGCGGCGTTTCTGGTGGTCATGAACCATGCCTGGCTGCAGCGTCAGCGGCGTCACTGTAGTGAATCAGAGACCTTGGGTTGGCAGCAAGCACTGGATGACTGGTTGAGCTTGCCTGCCCGGCAACTGCTTATTGTCAGTATGTCGCTGGCCGGGGACTTTACCGCGGTAATGGAAAGAATGCGCGGCGCCTGGTGGCAGCTGCAGCCGACCCCCTCGCTGATAGTGTCCGTGGCCAATGTGGCACAGGAAGAAAATCATGACGCCAGCTCCGGAACCTTGCACACCGCCATGGATCATCTGGAAGGGTTGCAGGGCCTGCTGCTGCGCTGTGTGGCCATCTGGCTGATTATGGCCGCGTTGTGGATCATGTTGCTGTGAACGTGCGGGCGTGAATAGCGTTTCAATAGAACCGACCTTGGTCGAATTCCGGTTTCCCTGCACCGGGTTCAGGATAGGGACATAACCGAAAAAATGGCCAACATACTGTGTCGGCTGATTTTTTTCGTCACTGGCCAACTTGACCGCCAACCGGTCTACGGCGCTAGTATTAACGTACATCGGCGATTTGGCAGAGATGCCACTCCGTGCCCGGTGTCGTGAGACTTCAGGTCTCAAGCCCAGCCACCCTTGGGCCTCTTTCAGCGTCGCTGCAGTGATCCTGCGGCGGCGCATGGCAACGCGAAAAAGGACGCAAGCCCATGCAAAAACGCAGTTTTTTTGATGACGTTGATCCCGCAGAAACCCGGGAATGGCTCGAAGCCCTGGAATCCGTGGTCGAGCGGGAAGGTCCCGAGCGGGCCGCCTGGCTACTCGATGCCATTACCAACGAAGCCCAGGAGCAGGGCGTTTATCGCACCCACCTAAACACCCCTTATCTCAACACCATTCCCCCCAAGGACGAAGCCGCCATCCCCGGCGACATGTTTATGGAGCGCCGTATTCGTTCACTGGTGCGCTGGAATGCGCTGGCCACCGTCATGCGGGCCAACATGGATAACGATGATGAGCTGGGTGGCCACATTGCTTCTTTTGCCTCTTCCGCCACCCTTTACGATGTGGGGTTCAATCACTTCTTCCGCGCCCCCAGTGACGAGAACGAGGGCGACCTGGTGTTCTTTCAGGGGCATTCGGCACCGGGTGTCTACGCGCGGGCCTACCTGGAAGGACGTATCAGCGAAGAGCAGCTGGATAACTTCCGCCGGGAAGTGGATGGCAAGGGGCTGTCGTCCTATCCCCATCCCTGGCTGATGCCCGACTTCTGGCAATTTCCCACCGTATCCATGGGGCTGGGGCCGATTCAGGCCATCTACCAGGCCCACATCATGAAGTATCTGCAGAATCGGGAGTTGATCCAGCAGGATAACCGCAAGGTCTGGGCATTCCTGGGTGACGGTGAAATGGACGAGCCGGAATCCCTCGGCGCCCTCGCTCTGGCGGGGCGTGAAAAGCTGGATAACCTGGTGTTCGTGGTGAACTGCAATCTGCAGCGACTGGATGGTCCGGTGCGGGGCAATGGCAAGATTATCCAGGAACTGGAAGGCGTGTTCCGTGGTGCCGGCTGGAACGTAATCAAGGTGGTCTGGGGACGTCTGTGGGACCCGCTGCTGGAAAAAGACAGCGAAGGTCTGTTGCGGCGCCGCATGGAAGAATGTGTGGATGGGGAATACCAGGCCTACAAGAAAAATGGTGGGGCCTACACCCGCGAACATTTCTTTGGCGACAATCCGGAACTGAAGAAACTGGTCGAGCACATGAGTGACGAAGATGTGTATCGCCTGAACCGGGGTGGCCACGATCCGTTCAAGGTGTATGCGGCCTACCACGCGGCGGTAAACCACACCGGTCGCCCTACGGTCATTCTCGCCAAGACCGTAAAAGGCTATGCCACCGGTGCCGGTGAAGCCGTCAATAAAACGCACCAGATGAAGAAGCTGGATTTGGAAAGCCTGAAGGATTTCCGCGATCGCTTCGATATGCCGTTCACTGATGAACAGCTGGAAGAGGTGCCCTATTACCGCCCGGCGGATGACTCCCCGGAGCTGCGTTACATGAAGGAGCAGCGTGACAAGCTGGGTGGTTACATGCCCGTGCGCCGTCAGAAAGCCAGCCAGCAATTAACCATCCCCGGATTGGATGTATTCGCCAACTTCCTGGAAGGCAGTGGTGATCGGGAAATATCCACCACCATGGCTTTCGTGCGCATGATGAGCACGCTGATCAAGGACAAGCAGATTGGTGAACGCGTGGTGCCGATTGTGCCCGATGAAGCTCGCACTTTTGGCATGGAAGGACTGTTTCGCCAGTTGGGCATTTATTCATCCGGCGGCCAGAAGTATGAACCGGAAGATGCTGGCCAGGTGATGTATTACCGGGAAGACAAGAAGGGGCGCATTCTCGAAGAGGGCATCAACGAAGCCGGTGCCATGTCCGGCTGGCTGGCGGCAGCCACCAGTTACAGCGTCCATGACTTCGCCCTGATTCCGTTCTACATCTATTACTCCATGTTCGGCTTCCAACGCGTGGGCGACTTGGCCTGGGCAGCGGGGGATTCGCAGGCACGGGGCTTTTTGCTGGGCGCCACGGCCGGGCGCACCACGCTTAACGGTGAAGGGCTCCAGCATCAGGATGGTCACAGTCATATCCTGGCCGGCACAGTGCCGAACTGTGTCAGCTACGACCCCGCCTACAGTTACGAGCTGGCAGTCATTATTCAGGATGGCCTCAGACGCATGTATGAGGACAACGAGAAGGTGTTCTATTACCTGACCCTGATGAATGAAAACTACGTGCACGGTGCCATGCCGGAAGGTGCAGAGGAAGGTATCCGCAAGGGCATGTATCTGTTGCACGAGGGCAAACCCAAAACCAGGAAAACTCCGCGGGTTCAGTTGCTGGGCAGCGGTACGATACTGCGCGAAGTCGAAGCGGCGGCAGAATTATTGCGAGAGGACTTCGGTGTGGCGGCGGACGTCTGGAGCGTGACCAGCTTCAACGAATTGCGCCGTGAAGGGCTTCGCATGGACCGCGATGACATGCTCAACCCGGAGCAGGAACGTGAGCTTAACTGGGTGGAGAAATGCCTGAAAGATCGCGCGGGCCCGGTGATTGCGTCTACCGATTACATGCGCGCCTTTGCCGACCAGATTCGTCCCTGGGTGAACGCCCCGTATTCGGTGCTGGGCACCGATGGGTTTGGGCGCAGCGACTCGCGTCAGAAGTTACGCCATTTCTTTGAAGTAGACCGCTACTTCGTGGTGCTGGCAGCGCTGAATGCCTTGCGCAAAGAGGGCAAGGTTGACGCAGCGGTGGTGAAACAGGCTATCGAGAAATATGGCATTGATACGGATAAACCCTATCCGGTGATGCATTGATCGCACCCGTCACTGATTATCGATCAGTGATCTCACTATAAGGAGTTCAGGTGTGAGTAAAACGCAAATTCATGTTCCCGATGTGGGCAGCAGTGATCCTGTTGATGTCATCGAGATCAGCGTGAAAGTCGGCGATACCATTAGCGCCGAAGACACCATTATTGTACTGGAATCCGACAAGGCCACGGTGGAAGTGCCCGCGCCCCAGGGCGGAAAAGTTGCCGCAATCAGTGTCAAGGTGGGTGACCGCGTCAAGGAAGGTGATGCAATCATGGAGCTTGAGGGCGAAGAGGCCGATGACAGCGATGATGCTGTTGCCGCGGATGACGAAGGCGACACGGCGAAAGGCAACGGTGCAGGGGCCCAAGGGCAGAGTAAACCGAGTAAGCAGAGCACTAAGAGCAGCGCAGACTCCAGTGACAAAGCGGAGAAACCGAAAGAGCCGACGGGAAGCCGCACCGAAACCGTGAAGGTGCCGGATCTCGGCGATATCGATGCGGCAGAGATTATCGAAGTCAACGTGGCTGTGGGTGACGAGCTCGACGAAGAGCAGGTCATCGTGGTGGTGGAATCCGACAAGGCGTCGCTGGAAATTCCGTCGCCGAATGCCGGCAAGGTGGAGTCGGTTAGCGTCAGCGTTGGAGACAAGGTCGGCACCGGTGATGCCCTGATTACATTGGCGGTTGCGGGTGGTTCGGCATCAGCAGAAGAAAGCGAGCGAGAACCGGAGAGTGAAAAAGAGGCTGATGCCGAAAACGCCAATAAGGATGAGACGGGAACCGGGAAAGAAAGCGACACAGGCGCACAAGGCAAGCCGGCACAGAAAAGCGAGCCTCCCTCATCATCCCGGGAGCAAGCCGCCGACAGTGGCGCGTCTCCGTCCACGCTTGTTCACGCTGGCCCAGCGGTGCGCAAGCTGGCACGGGAAACCGGGGTGGATTTGTCACAGGTTCGCGCCACTGGCCCGAAAGACCGCATTCTCAAAGATGACGTGCATGCCTATGTGAAGCAGCGCCTGGAAGGGCAGCCGGCCGGGGGCGCTGGCGGTGGGCTGGCGGTAGAGTTACCAGAGATTGATTTCAGCCAGTTTGGCGACATCGAACGGGTCGAGCTGAACAAGCTGCGCAAGGTATCCGCCCAAAATTTGACACGTTCCTGGTTGACCATCCCCCATGTGACCCAGCATGACAACGCGGATATCACCGATCTGGAAGCGTTCCGCAAAAGCCAGAACAAACGCCTTGAACGCGAGGGCGTGAAGCTCACCATGCTGGCGTTTCTGGTGACAGCCTGCGCGCGAGCGTTGAAGGAGTACCCGCGTTTCAACAGTTCGCTGGAAAACAGTGGCGAGGCGTTGATTGAAAAAGGCTATATCAATATCGGTATCGCGGTAGACACGCCCAACGGTCTGGTCGTGCCGGTGATCAAGGATGCGGACAAGAAAGGGTTGAAGGAGATCGCTCTGGAAATGGGCGAGCTGGCCGAGAAAGCCCGTAACCGCAAACTGACACCTGCGGACATGAAAGGTGGGACCTTCAGCATTTCGTCCCTGGGCGGTATTGGCGGCACCGCATTTACCCCGATTGTGAACTGGCCGGAAGTGGCGATTCTGGGGGTGAGCCGCTCTGATATGCAGCCGGTGTGGGATGGTAACCATTTTCAGCCGCGGCTGATTCTGCCGCTGAGCCTGTCCTACGATCACCGTGTCATTGATGGCGCGGCCGCAGCGCGGTTCACGACCTACCTGAGCCAACTATTGACGGATATGCGTCAGGCGTTGCTGTGAAGATGACTGTGAAAATGGTTGTGGAACAGGCACGTGATATTTCGAAAACCTACGTGATCTGCATAAACAAAAAAGGCCTTCATATGAAGGCCTTTTTTGTGAGTGGTGCCGCGTTATTGATTAACGCTCTTTGCGCTTTTCGTGGCGGTCGTCGCGGCGCTCTTTACGGTCTTCTTGCATTTTGGCCAGCTTTTCTTGCTGCTCGGGCGTCAGTAGTGCATTGATCTTTGTCTGGGTCTCATCGTGCAAGGCTTTCATTTTTTTACCCTGTTCTTCAAAGACGGTCTGCATCTGGGCGCTTTGGGTATCGGTCAGTTCCAGTTTCTTGGTCATGTGCTCGACCATTTTTTCGCCGCCCCGTTGACCGGGACCCATGGCAAAAGCGGATGTGGCAAAAACAGCAAGAATAACGATAGCGATTTTTTTCATGGGGCTCTCTCCTTATGACTCCATTGAGTCCTTGAATGTGATGGGGAGAGTATTGCGTAACAAGGTGCAAGGAATATGCAGGAAATGTGGAAGAACAGTCACAAGCTTAAAGCCTCGAGCGGCAAGGAAAATCAAAACCGGAACGACGCCTGATTTGTGCTGTAGGAGTTCCCTTCCTGGGGACGAACCTCGCGAAGCGAGGCGCTAGACGGGCGTTCCGCACGATTGATCGCCTTTCGGCGGCACGGTTCGTCCCCTGGAAGGGAACGCCTACAAGTCCGTGCGGTATCAAGGCGTTTCCAGCCGATACCCCACTCCGTAAACACTGCCGATCCAGTCATGGGATTGCTCGTCGCCGTCGCTGAGTTTACGGCGCAGTTTGCGGATATGGCTGTCGATGGTGCGGTCGGAAACCACGCGGTGGTCCTTATAGATTTCGTCCATTAGCTGGTCCCGTGACCAGATACGGCCTGGGTGACGAGACAGGGTGGCGAGCAAGGCAAACTCGATAGCGGTAAGGGCGATGCGCTGCTGGCCCTGTGGCTGTTTGAGAATGGCCTCGTAGCGCTCTTCATCAAGTTGTAATTCGTGCTCTTGTTCGGTGGGTTCGGGGTTGGCGCGGCGTAGCACCGCTTTTACCCGTGCCACCAGTTCACGGGGGCTGAAGGGCTTGCAGATGTAATCGTCAGCGCCCAGTTCCAGGCCCAGCAAGCGGTCCACTTCATCCACCCGGGCGGTGACCATGAGGATCGGCACGTTGCTGTGTTGACGGATCGCTTTGCACACTTCCATGCCGTCGCCGTCGGGCAACATCAGATCCAGCAATACCGCCTGAAAGGATTGCTCACGGGCCAGGGCAATGGCGGCTTTGGCGCTGTCGGTCTGTTCGGTCTGGTAGTGGGCGTGTTGCAGGTAATCCGCCACCAGCTGTGACAGGCGCGGCTCGTCTTCCACGATCAGGATACGGCTCATTGGGCATCTCCCGGTAGCGAGATCTGGATGCGCACACCGCCCAGCGGGCTGTGTTCTGCATGGAGTGTGCCGCCGTGGGCCTCGACAATGCGCAGGCATATGGCGAGCCCCAGGCCGGCTCCGCCGGTGCGGCGGTTGCGTGAGCTTTCCACCCGGTACAAGTGGTCAAACAGTTTGGGCAGGGCATCGTCGGGGACGCCGGGGGCGCTGTCGTCCACCGTCAATTGCCAGGTGCTGTCTTTCTGTTGGTTCAGGGAGACGGCTAACTCGCCGCCGTCGGCGGTGTACTTGAGACTGTTCTGGAACAGGTTATCCAGTAACTGGCGCAGCCGCACGGGATCCTGCTGGATCACGGCCTGGTCGGGCAGAGTGATTTTGCAGGTGATGTCACGCTGCGCGAACGCACCTCGATAACTGTCGAGTACCTCTTCCACCAGGCTGCTCAAGTCTTCCAGGCGGAACTGATAGCGCAGGTTGCCACCGTCGGCCAATGCCAGGTCGTGCAGGTCGTTAATCAGGTGGGTCAGTTGAGCGACTTCACTTTCCAGCCCTTTCAGGTTTTCCTGATTCAGGGGCCGTATGCCATCGCACAGTGCTTCCAGCTCGCCCTGGAGAATGGCCACCGGAGTGCGTAGCTCATGGGCGATATCCGAGAACCAGCGTTGCCGTGCCTGCTGGCCCTGGTCGAGACGCTCGGCTAACTGGTCAACCTGACGGGTCAAGGTGCCGAGCTCATCCCGGCGGTCGCTGGCCAGACGAGAGTCGTAGTTACCTTCCTGCAGTTCAGCGGTATGGCGGGAAAGCGCCAGAATTGGTGCCACCAGGTGGCGGGCCAGCAGCCAGGAAACCAGCAGAGACAGGCCGAGCCCTACGCACAGCATCCACAGGGCAAAGCGAAGCTGGCGGCCCATGAAACGGCGGTCGAGTTTATCGCGAATGGCTTCCTGGTCTGGGTAAGTCAGATAACCCACGATGCGGCGATCATCCTGAATGGGCACATCGACACGGTATTTTTCCGGGGCAGGCGGACCAAGCAGCACACGCTTGCGGGCATCGAGCAGTTGCAGGTGGCGGTGATCGCCGCGGTCGTCTTTGCCTTCTTCCCGATCACCGGCCAGCCAGTAAAGTCGCTTCAGGCGGCGGGGATCGTCGCGCAGAAACTGCCATGATCCCTGTTGTTGGTAGAGAGTGCCCAGGTGATTGGCCAGGCGCTCTACCTGGGATTGCTGGCGTTCGTCCAGGTAGGTGTCGAGGCTGCGCACAAAAGACAGATAATAGAATCCGCTGGCGGCCACGATCAGCACCAGAAAGGTACCCAGGAAAATCAGAAACAGTTTATTGCGAATGCCCATGGCGCTACATCATCAGTCAGGACCTTCAGTGTAGCGCGCTAGCAGTAGAGGTGGGCCGGTTTGCACAATCTTTCCATAATGCGGCGCCGGATACCTGGCCAGACAAACACGGGCCACGAAGGGGCGGTTTTTCGCCTCTGGCGCTCCCTCACCTCACCGATCTGCTTTGGGCATCCACAAGGTTTCCGGGGCTTCGTGGCGCAGGTTGATCAGGCGGGCCATGACGAACAACAGGTCGGAAAGCCGGTTGATTAACGCCTGGCTCACCGGATTGACCGCCTCTTCGTCGGTCTCGTGCAGGGCGATAACGTGGCGTTCCAGCCGGCGCGCCACGGTACGGCAGTGGTGGCACCAGGCGGCATCCGGGTGGCCGCCGGGGAGCACAAATTCTTTCAATGGGGGCAGTTCGGCATTGATGGTGTCGGCCTGGGATTCCACTTCCACCAGGTCGTGATCATCAATGACGCGGTGGCCGGGAATGGCCAGCTCGCCGCCGATGTCGAACAGCATTTGCTGGACCAGGCCCAGTACCGCGTCCAGATCGCTATCCAGCGGGCGGGCACGCAGTACGCCCAGGGCGCTGTTCAGTTCGTCCAGCTCGCCCAGTACCACGATGCGCGGGTGACACTTGCTCACCCGTGAACCGTCTGCCAGGCCGGTTTCGCCGGCATCCCCGGTGCGGGTGATGACCCGGTTGATGCGGGTCTTGTCGCGGTTTCCGGTTCCGTTGCTATCACTCATTACAGCTCCATGCCCAGTGCGACCCGGTAATGGCGTTCTGGCAACGGGTAGAGTACCGCGTTGCTGCTGCCCGGGTTGTAGTTACCGTAGTCCGCATTCACGTTGTCTTCCAGATTGTAGACACCGGCTTTGAGATAGAGTTTGCGATAGCGGGCCGTCAGTTGCAGATCGGTGGTGCGGTAGTGATCCAGTTTGCGGTACTCATTGTCCACGTCACCGTCGTAATGACGATCGCCCACGTAACGGTGGCTGATCTGGGCGGACAGCCAGGTGAGCGCCTGCCAGTCGGCAATCAGTTCCATGGTGTGTTCGGGCACCAAGGGCACGTCGTTGCCGCTGAAGGGGCCGCCATCAAAACGGGCTTGCTGGGCGCTGGCGTTGGCGGTGAAGGTGATGTCCTTGTCCAGCCGCCAGCGGGAGTTGATGCTGACGCCCTTGTGCACGGTGCGGTCGTCCAGATTGCGATTGGCGAAGGCGATGGGGTCGTAAACGATTTCGTTATCAATCTCGGCGCGCCAGAACGTCAGCGTGGAGTGCTGCCGGCCCTGCGACCAGCTGGCGCCGGTGGTGTAGCTGTGGCCGGTTTGCGGATCGATGGGCGGGTTGAACGGGGACAGTTCATCCACATTGGCGATGCGTACACTGCGCTGGGCGCCGGCGAAAAGGGCCAGGTTGCCGGTGAAGGTGTAACGGATGCCGCCCTCGTACATTTCGCCGTCCTGCTCCTTGTCGGCTCCTTCACCGCTGAGCGTGCTTTCCAGCTGGCGGGCGCCGGCGCTGACAGACAGTTTCGGGGTCAGGCTGACCAGGTTGTGCAGGTACCAGGCGCGTTGACTTTGTTCCAGTTCCCGGTCGCCGAAATTGGTCCGGCTGGTGTAATCGTATTCGTGCAGATCCACGCCCAGCGTCCAGTTATGCATGGCACTGCCGGTGGCGGTCTGGCCTTCCAGCTTGGGAGTGAAGCTGTAGCTGTCCACCACTGACTCGCCGTTGAAACCGCTGGAGGGGTAGCGGTACTCCTGGGTCTGGCGGCGGCGGCTGGCGTCCAGAGTGAGCGCGGTATTGCCGGCCATGGCAATGCGCAGGCCGGGCATCAACCAGTAGCTTTCCTGCTCCGCGTCGTCGTCGGGGGTATCGGCCCCTTGCGGATCATTATTGAATTCCATGGGGTCGCGGCCCCCCGGCAGGTCCTGGGATTGCCGGGTGCCATTGGCGGTGAAATAGGCTTCAACACGGTCCTGCTGGTAGCGCAGGTCAGCGAAGGCGCTGTCGTTACGCAGGGCGTTGTTGTCGCGATAGCCATCGCTGTCCAGGGTGCTCAGCGCCACCGCACCGCTCAGGTTGCCGTGGTTGCCGGTGGCGTAGCCGTTGCCCCCGAGGCTGTTGTAACTGCCGCTGTTGATTTCCAGCCCGGCGCTGTTGCGATAGCTGCGGCGGGTGACGATGTTGACCACGCCGCCCACGGCGCCGTTGCCGTACAAGGCCGCACCGGCACCGGGCAGCACTTCGATGCGCTCAATGGCCGCCAGGGGAATGCCGGTCAGTTCCGGGGTGGTCAGGTCGATGTTGGAGAGTCGGCGGCCGTTCAGCAGGATCAGGGTGTTCTGGTTGCCGGTGGCGCCGAAGCCGAGCAGATCCACGCTGGCGTTACTGCCGTTGATGCCATACAGGCGACTGCTTTGCAGGCCGCCCACGGTGTCGAGCAGATCCGCCAGATTGGTCGCTGGCAGGCTGTCGATGGCTTCCCGGTCGATCACCACGGTGCCGGTGGGCAGCTCGCCAGCCAGGCTGGTGTTGCGAGCGCCACTGACTTTGACCGTGCCCAGGGCGTGACGGTCGCTGGCCGCGTCCGTCGTGTTTGTTGTGTCAGTGGGTTCACCGGCGATCCCCTGCAACGGGGCGGCGAGTAACAGGCTGACAGCAGCAGGTAAAAAAAGCGCGGGATAGCGAGTGGAGCGAGTGGCGTGGCGAGTGGACATTCATCCTCCGAACAATGGGGTCTGCACGCAGGGGAGCTTACCAGAGCCGGCCGCTGAGGGCCTGTGCGTTTATGTAGGCGTCAGGGCTTTAACCAGACGACGGTGGGTGGGCAGGTCCAGGCCGTGGCGTTGTGCCTGGCGTAGCAGCCAACCGTTGATGGCCTCGATTTCCGTGGTGGCGCCGCGCTGCCGGTCTGCGCGCATGGAGGAGGTGTTGCCGGCGGTAGCGCGGGCCACCTGCAGCACGGCGGAAAACGAATGGCCGGGCCAGCGGGAATCCAGTGCGGTTAGCAGGGTGTCGGCCTCGGCGCAGAGCGCGTGGGCTTCCTGTTGCAAGGCCGGATCGTCAACGACTGCGCCGTTGGGCACATCGTGCAGGGCGGTGAGCGGATTGATCACCGCATTGGCCACCAGTTTTTTCCATTGCACCAAGCGTATGTCTGCTTCCCAGTGCAGGTCGGGCCAGTGGCGCTGCAGGCCTTTCAGCCATTGCGGTGGCTGCTGGGTGCCACCCAACCAGGTGGTGTTTTCTGCCACGATGGTGTGCTGTGGTGACTGCCCTTTCACGGCGCTGGTGGTGATGGCCTCCAGCACGGCAGTGCCGGCAGGGAGTCTGCCATCCAGTGCTCCCATGCCATTCTGAAAGCGCAGCACCAGGGTCTTGTCACTAATATGGCCTTTCACCCGGCGTAACGCTGCTTCTGTGTAAGGCGTTTTGCTGGCCACCAATAAATGCGTAATGGTCGCGGGGAGCTGTTCCGGGCTGGCGCAGGAGAGGGTGAGTGACACGCTTTGGTCAGCAAAAAAAAGCTGTTTGTGCAGTGGCGGTTGCGGGTTGTCGGTAACGATGCTGACGGTATGGCCCGCACGGGTCAGATACCAGGCGGCCAGTGTGCCCATGTTGCCGGCACCGAGCAGGTACCAGTGAGGAAGGGATTCAGTCATGGGGGGAATGGTAAGCCCTGACGGGCATTAAATGGAGCGTTTTTCTCTGCGAAGGTGCCGGGAATGTTCGGTATGTCAGGCGCTTGCTGCAGCGGAGACGATCCGTTTTTCTGCCAGGGCCTGCTCCAGCTCCAGGGTTGCCTGCTCGAGCATGCCGTCCGCACTGTTTCCGCCAGCCGATGCGGCCAGGGCGATGCTGACTTGCAGGCTGAGAAAGCCCGCGGCGGTCTGGTAGGCGCGGTGGTTCAGGCTGTCGTACAGACGCCGGAAGCTGGTGGGGTCGCAGTGGCTCAGCTGTGGCTGGTAGGTAATCAGTGCAAAGTGATCCTGCTGCAGGCGACACAGATGGTCCATGGGCCGGACCGATTGGCGCAGACGCCGGCTGAAGGCGAGGACGCCTTGTTGCATGACCTTGTTGCCGCGCTGGCGTTGTTGTAGCTCGAAGTCTTCCAGGCGCATCAGCAGCATGCAGGCGGCGCCGCCGCGTTTCTGGGCGTGTTTGAGTGTGCTGTCCAGCGCGCGCAGGGCGTCCTGGCGATTGCCAAAACCGGTGAGCGGGTCGATCAGGGCCTGACGTTTGAGCTGGCGGTTCACCGTCAGCATGCGCTGGTAGTCGGCCTGCACCCGGTTGTGGCGCTGGATAATGCGGTCTGCGGCCATCACCCGGTGTTGCAGCTGTTCGGTCATGGTGGACTTGGAGACGAAATCGTCCACGCCCTGATCAAAGGCCTGCTGCAGGGCGTCCACGCCTTCGCGGGCAGTGAGCAGCAGCACATAGGTATAGCGGTTGTTGGCCTCGTCGTTCTGGCGGATGCGGCGGGTCAGCTCCAGGCCGTCCATGCCGGGCATCAACCAGTCGGCCACCACCAGATCGGCCGGTTTCTCGGCAAGCTGGCCAAGGGCATCGTGGGCGCTGTGGGCATGGCGGATACCGGTATAGCCGGCGGTGGCCAGGGTGCGGTTGACCACGGCGGCGGAAAAGCGGGCGTCGTCTACCACCAGGATATCGAGTTCAGAGACGGTCATCGGATTTCTTGTTGTTTTTTGTAAGTCTCCACTATAGCCGGTTTGCGAATTGATTGAAAAGTAGCCGATGAGCGGTGTTTTGGGTTAGTTCCTAAACGCGCTGTGGCGCTGGATCAGGTAGATCAGGCCCAGCACGGGTACGCCCATCAGGCTGGCCAGCAGGAAGAAGCCCGGGTAGCCCAGGTTGTCCACCATGCTGCCGGAGTAGCCGCCAATGGTTTTTGGCAGCAATGTCATCAGGGAGCTGAAGATGGCGTATTGCACCGCAGTGAAGGACACATTGGTGAGCTGCGACAGGAACGCCACAAAGGCGGCACTGGCCAGGCCGGCGGTGAGATTGTCGGCGGAGATCACCGCATAGAGGATGCGGATATCGTGGCCCGCATAGGCCAGCCACAGGAACAGCAGGTTGGTGGCTACGGTGAGGAAGGCGCCCAGGTAAAGCACCCGGATAACACCGTGGCGCATGGCCAGCACCCCGCCCAGAAAGCCCCCGGCAATGGTCATGAATAGCCCAAAGGTTTTTACCACGCCGGCAATTTCGTTCTTGGTGAAGCCCATGTCTTCAAAAAAGACGTTGGAAATCACCCCCAGCACAATATCGGAAACGCGATAAAAGCCCACGAAAACCAGCAGCAACAGGGCCAGGCGTTTGCCATAGCGCTGGAAAAAATCTTTCACCGGGTCGAGATAACTTTCCTGCACCAGCTGCTTGTCATACAGCGGGGTCAGGGAGAGTAGCTTGATCAGTGCGGCTACCAGCGTGATCGCCAGGGCCAGGCGCAGGGTTTCCACCACCAGGCCGGATAAGGCTCCGTTGTTCACCGCATCAGTGAGTGTCTGGCGGAAGGTGGCGGCGGACTCGGCGGTGAAGATGTAGACCGTCACAAAGGTGGCGATGCCCACCACGAACAGGCTCAGAAATTTGAGGTACTGACGACTGGTGTACTGCGCGTTGGAGGGCCGGTGGTTTTCCGGTTCGCGAATGATCAGGGTGGTGACGGCCCCGACCAGCATGGTTAGCGCCATGATGGCATAGGTGCTTTGCCAGGCGGCGTAGCTGTAGGACTCGCTGGTGGAGCCCAGCCAGCTGGCCAGTACTAAAGAGCCGGCCCCGGAGGTGAGCATGCCGATCCGGTAGCCGGCGATATAGGACGAGGACATCAGCGCCTGCAATTCCGCCCCGGCGGATTCAATCCGGTAGGCGTCAATAACGATATCCTGGGTGGCGGCGGTGAAGCCCAGCAACACCACGGCAAACGCCATGACATTCAGGGCGCCGGGCTGGGTGGGGTCGACCAGGGAAATACTGAAAATGGCGGCGGCGACCGCCAGTTGTGCCACCAGCAACCAGGCCCGCCGTCGCCCCAGCCAGCGGGTCAGGAAAGGAATAGGCAAGCGATCAATCAGCGGCGCCCAGAGAAATTTGAACGAGTAGGCCAGTGCCGCCCAGCTGAAGTAGGTCACTGTGGAGCGGTCTACGCCTGCTTCGCGTAGCCAGAGCGACAGCGAAGAGAAAATCAGCAGCAACGGAATGCCCGCCGAAAACCCGTAAAAAAACATGGTCTCTACACGGGGGTGCAGGAAGGCCTTCAGGGATTGCTGCCAGCTGGTCGATTGTGGGGGCATAGGACTCTTAGCGGGTATTGCCGATTGGCGAAAGGCTCATCATAGACACTTTGTTCGCAGGGGGCGATGCGGGTTCCCTAGATGAAATACTGTCTGGGCACGCGGTCGCCCAGCACCGGAATATTTTCATCCAGTAGCCGTTGTGTCTGAATCTCCCCCGAGGGGGTGCCGGCAAGGGCAATACAGCCATCGGCGCGCAATACCCGATGCCAGGGCAGGCGGGTGTCCTTGGGGAGCTGACTCATCAGCCGGCCAACAAAACGGGCATGACGCGGAAACCCCGCTTGCTTTGCTACGGCACCATAACTGCTGACGTGGCCGGGCGGAATAGCGGCGACGATCTGGTAAACGGCATCTCGGAATTCAGGATTCATGGTAGGCAGCTTCCTGCGACTCGCTTCTAGCTGCAAGTAAAAATGCAGAGCACAATCAAAAGAGGAAATCGGTGTCAGTCGATTTCCTCTTTTGGGTTGTAGCATCATGCGTTCGGCATTGAGCGTCCGGCGTTGTTAGCGCAACCCGCCGTCCATATCGATGCAGCGACCGGTGAAATAGTCGGTCTCGAAAATAAAGGCCACGCTGCGGGCAATGTGCTCGGCTTCGCCCAGACGTTTGAGGGGCACCGCTTGTACCAGGCGCTCGCGGGCTTCCGGTTTCATGGCGGCCAGCATGTCGGTGTTGATGGTGCCCGGCGCCACCGCACCGGTGCGAATGTTGTAGCGGGCCAGTTCTTTCGCCCACGTCTCGGCCATGGCGGCTACCCCGGACTTGGCGGCAGAGTAGTTGCTCTGGCCGAAGCTGCCCTGGCGGGCCAGGGAGGAAATGTTGACGATCACGCCTTCCTCGGCGCCGGTTTCGACCATCTTGGCGGCGGCCTCACGGCCACACAGGAACACCCCGGTCAGGTTCACGTCGATCACGGCCTGCCACTGTTGCAAGCTCATCTTGCTGACCAGCTCTCTGTCTTTGGCCTTGATCAGCAACCCGTCACGGGTGATGCCAGCGTTGTTGACCAGGCCGTGCAGGGCGCCGAAATCGGCAACCACATTGTTGAACAGGGCTTCCACCTCTTCCTCTTTAGCCACATTGGCCAGGTAGGCGCGGGCTTCGCCGCCAGCGGCTTCACAGGCTGTTACGGTGGCGTCCAGGTCTTCCTGGCTCAGATCCACACAGGCCAGCCTGGCGCCTTTGCCGGCAAAAAAGGTGGCGATGCCACGACCCAGGCCACGGCCGGCGCCGGTCACAACAATCACTTTCTGGTTCAGTTCCATGGTGATTCCTTACACTGTCGGTTCACGTTGCAACGGATTATGGTGAGGTGCAGCGGGCAGGCCAATGACCGGATTGCTCAGGCCCGCCGTAAAACGGGAAACGGAGAGCAGGACCACAGATGCATCAGGAAGCAGAAGCCCAGTCGTTTATCTATCAGCACAGCCATGCGGCACTGGCTACCGTGGACAGTGAGGGGGCGCCGTTTGCGTCTGCCGTCAATGTGGTTCCGGACCATGAAGGGCGCCTGTTGATGCTGGTCAGTGCGTTGGCGGCGCATAGTGTGAACCTGGCGGCCAACCCGGCGGCATCACTGGTGTGGGTGGAGCAACAGCACAGCGACTGGCAGGCGGCCATGCGGTTGACCGTGTCCGGCGAGGTGGTGGCTGTGCCCCCGGCCGAGGGGGAGCGTTACTTTCAGGTGTTTCCTCACGCCCGTGAGTACCTCCAGCTGGATTTTCATTTTCTGGCGTTGCGCCCGACGACGGCGCGCTGGATACCGGGTTTTGCCCGGGCGACCTGGTTGAATGCCGAAGCGCTGGTGCAGCCGTGGGGTTGGGATCTGGCCCGTGAACAGGCCATGGTCGGGCACATGAATGATGATCATGCCGAGGCCATCGACCACTATCTGGCCTTGCTGGGCGCGCCGGGGCAGGGGGCGCAGATGCTGGCGGTGGACCCCTGGGGTGCCTGGCTGTGGCATGAGGCGCGGTTACGTCGGCTACCGTTCCCGGCTCGGGCGGAAGACGCTGGGCAAGTGCGTGACACCCTGGTGATGCTCGCCCGTACTCCTCCAGAGGATTTTTTCCTCGCCCGCCCTTGAATCCCGCCGATACGACCCCATTCCACGGCCAGCAGGCAGGCGCAGGGAGCCCCGGTGATGGCCGGTATTTCCTGTTGACTGTGCTGGCGTCCTTACTATGATTAGCACTCCACTCATGAGAGTGCTAATTCAGACTGTCGAGTTTGGCCGCTGTGGCCGACTTGGGTGTCAAAAGAACTAACTGGGAGTTTAAGGAAAAATGAGCATCCGTCCTTTGCATGATCGCGTGCTGGTTCGCCGTGAAGAGGAAGAAACCAAAACCGCTGGCGGTATTGTGCTGCCCGGTTCCGCTGCCGAGAAGCCGTCCCGTGGCGAAGTCATTGCCGTAGGCAATGGCAAGATCACCGAAAACGGTGATGTACGCCCGCTGGATGTGAAAGCAGGCGACAAGGTGATCTTTGGCCAATACGCAGGGTCCACCGTGAAGGTGGAAGGCGAAGAGCTGCTGATCATGAGCGAAGCCGAAATTCTGGCCGTCGTTGAAGGCTGAACGCTGAATACGGCCCGGATAACTCTTCCGGTCTAGACAGACATCGAACGCCCGCAAGGGCATTCAGCCCATCACTGGGTAAAGAATCGCAGAGGTATATAAAACATGGCTAAAGAAATTTTGTTCCGTGACGAAGCGCGTCAACGTATGGCCAAAGGCGTCAACATTCTGGCAGACGCAGTGAAAGTCACCTTGGGCCCGAAAGGCCGTAACGTGGTACTGGAAAAATCCTTCGGCGCTCCGTCCATCACCAAAGATGGTGTCTCCGTTGCCCGCGAAATCGAACTGGAAGACAAGTTCGAAAACATGGGTGCGCAGATGGTGAAAGAAGTCGCGTCCAAGGCCAACGACGAAGCCGGTGACGGCACCACCACTGCCACCGTGCTGGCGCAGGCGTTCGTAAACGAAGGCCTCAAGTCCGTGACTGCAGGCATGAACCCCATGGACCTGAAGCGCGGCATCGATCAGGCGGTTGCTGCTGTGGTGGAAGAGCTGAAGAAGCTGTCTACCCCGTGCGATAACACCAAGAGCATCGAGCAGGTAGGTACTATCTCTGCCAACGCCGACAAATCTGTTGGTGAGATCATCGCCCAGGCCATGGAAAAAGTGGGTCAGGAAGGTGTTATCACTGTTGAGGAAGGTCAGTCTCTGCAGAACGAGCTGGACGTGGTTGAAGGTATGCAGTTTGACCGCGGTTACCTGAGCCCTTACTTCATCAACAACCAGGAAAAGATGCAGGTCGAGCTGGAAGACCCGTACATCCTGTTGGTGGACAAGAAGATCTCCAACATCCGTGAGCTGCTGCCTGCTCTGGAAAATGTGGCTAAAGCAGGCAAGCCGCTGCTGATCATTGCGGAAGATATTGAAGGCGAAGCACTGGCCACTCTGGTCGTGAACAACATGCGCGGCATCATTAAGTGTGCTGCTGTGAAGGCGCCGGGCTTCGGTGATCGTCGCAAGGCTATGCTGCAGGATATCGCTATCCTTACCGGTGGCACCGTGATCAGCGAAGAAGTGGGCCTGAGCCTGGAAAATGCGTCTCTGGAAGATTTGGGTACTGCCAAGAAAGTGAACATCGACAAGGAAAATACCACCATTGTTGATGGCGCTGGTCAGCAGGCAGATATTGATGGCCGTGTGGAGCAAATCCGCAAGGAAATCGAAAACTCTTCCTCAGACTACGACAAGGAAAAACTGCAAGAGCGTGTGGCCAAGCTGGCCGGCGGTGTTGCAGTCATCAAGATCGGTGCTGCCACCGAAATTGAAATGAAAGAGAAGAAAGCCCGCGTTGACGATGCTCTGCACGCGACCCGTGCTGCGGTAGAAGAAGGTGTGGTACCGGGCGGTGGTGTTGCCCTGGTGCGCGCTCTGGCTAATGTTGGCACCATCAAAGGTGACAACGACGAACAGAACGCCGGTATTGCCCTGACCTTCCGTGCGCTGGAAATGCCCCTGCGCCAGATCGCTTACAACGCCGGTGCAGAAGCCTCCGTCATTGTGCAGGAAGTGCGCAATGGCAAAGGTAACTACGGCTACAACGCAGCCACTGGCGAGTACGGCGACATGCTGGAAATGGGTATTCTGGATCCGGCCAAGGTGACCCGTTCCGCGCTGCAGGCAGCGGCTTCCATCGCCGGCCTGATGATCACCACCGAAGCCATGGTGGCGGACAAGCCGGAAGAAAATGCCGCTGGTGGCGCCCCGGACATGGGCGGCATGGGTGGTATGGGCGGTATGGGCGGCATGATGTAAATCAGCCGGTCATTCGACCATTGAAAGCTTTAAAGAAAACCCCGCCTTGTGCGGGGTTTTCTTTTTTGTGGCATCTGTACTGAATCCGCCGTAGGAGCGTCGTTCGCGGCGCGATAATCCTGGTGTCGAGATACGAGTTACGAGAAGCGAAAACTAGGCCTTTAAGTGCAGGTTTTGAGTTTCGAAACTCGCTTCTCATAACTCGTAACTGAGGTTCTTGGCTTGCACCCTCTGTTGTCGCCTCCTCATAATGTCCGCTCTTCTTTCAGCCGGTATCTCCATGCAACCCAGAGACAGAAAACTCCGTCCGCACTTTGCCCTGGTGATCGCCGCCATGGTGGTGTTGGGGCTGGCGCATGCCTGGGTGAATCCCTGGCTGGCGTTTGATCGGGGGGCGATCGAGCAGGGGCAATGGTGGCGACTTTTCACCTGCCATCTGGTGCACCTGAATCACTGGCATATGCTGCTGAACCTGGCTGGCCTGCTGTTGTGTGGTTACTTTTTCACGGACCTGCTTGATCGTGCGCGATTCTGGAGCTGGTTGCTGTTTTGTGGGGTGCTCACCGGGCTGGCGTTGTATTTTCTGGATGCCGGTTTGCAGCACTATGTGGGGCTGTCCGGTATCCTCCATGGCTTGCTGGTCTATTGCCTGCTGCAGGGCTGGCGGGGGAATCCCTGGTTGCATTCACTGGTGTTGCTGGTGATCGCCGGGCGCATTGTCAGTGAGCAGCAGGCAGGCTATGACGTGGAGTATCTCCGTAGCTGGATCGACGGGCGGGTTTATGTGAATGCCCACCTGTACGGTGCCCTGGCCGGAGTGTTGTTGTTTGGGGGAATCACGGGTGTCGAATACGGCAGAAAACGCAGAACAGGAAACACAGAAAGATAATAAAGCATCAGGGTGCATGACCATCCTGTTTCCCGGGGTTTTCCTGGTGGCAGGCCTGGCGGTGATGTTCTTTGTGGGGCTCAAGCCCGCCTTTCAATACTGGCAGGCCGGAAGCTGGGACCGGGTGCCGGCCACCGTGCTTAGCAGTACGCTCAATCGCAGTTATTCCGACGGCTCCACCACCTACAGTGTCAGCGCCCACTACCGCTATGACTATCAGGGGCGCAGCTATTCCAGCAGCACCGTGAGTCAGTACAGCGGTAGCGATAATTTCGACGATTACTGGCAGCGCCTGGCCAGCCGGCTGGAGTCCGCTCGCTCCCGGGGGCGAACCGTCATGGCCTGGGTCAACCCGGCGAATCCCTCCGAGGCTTTTCTGGATCGCACTCTGCGCTGGGGATCATTGGTGTTTGGCCTGGCCTTCGGCGGCGTCTTTGCCTTGGTGGGTGGCGGCCTGATGTTTCTGTTCAACCGGGGCAGCAAGGGCAAGGCGGATCTGGCAGAAGGGGGGCAGTACCACAGCAAGGAAAAATCCGGCCACTGGTTTCTGGTGGGCTTCGGCGCCATCTTCATCCTGCTGCCATCGCCGGCCTATCTGGCAGTCTGGGACAAGGTCAGTGGCGGTGATTACGCGATTCTGATGGTACTGCTGTTTCCCGCCGTGGGTGCCGGTATTGCCTGGGCGGGCTGGAAGATGCGCAGCATTTATCAGTTCTTCGGCCCCACCCCGCTGGAACTGGATCCTGAGCCCGGCCATGCCGGTGGTCAGGTAGGGGGCGCCATCCACCTGGGCAAGGCGTTGCCCCGGGAGACGGATATGGATGTGTGGCTGAGCTGCATCCGTGGCCGCGAAAGCGGTAGCGGTAAAGACCGCAAGACCGTGGAAGACATTCTCTGGCAGACCGACCAGCGCGCCCTGTGCCAGCCCACACAGCAGGGCAGTGATATCCTGTTCTGTTTCGATGTGCCGGCGGAACAGCCGCCGTCATCCGGTAGCGGTCGCAATTATATCTGCTGGCGAGTCGAGCTGGAGGGCATGGTTGAAGATCGCAAGCTGAAACGCAGCTGGGATATCCCGGTAGTGGCAGGAGAGAGTGAGAGCCGTTTCCGGCTGCCGGAGTCCCACGTCATGGCCGACCAGCGCGAGCGGCAGGTGGAGGCACTGGAATCCGCCAATGAGCAGATACGGGTGGAGCAGACCAGCCAGGGCCTGCATCTGCAAAGCCGTCCGGGCCGCCACCTGGGGATGAAACTGGCGCTGCTGGTGTTTGGTGGCATTTTCGCCGCCGTGGGCACCGGGCTGTTTATCGCCGCCGCCAGCGAAGGCTTTATGTTGTACTTCATGGGCAGCATTTTCGGGCTGATTGGTTATCTCATTGTGGGGGTCACCGTGTTCACCCTGGGCAGGGGGCTGGATGTGTGGATTCGCGGTGGCGAAGTGCGCAGCCTGCGTCGCTGGCTGGGAATCCCCGTGTTTACCCGCAAGGGCCAGTTGCTGCGGGCAGAGCAAGTGGTGCTGAAGACGGGCATGAGTAGCACCAGCAATGGCCGCCAGACCGAGTACATGGCGTTGATCGCCGAGATTGATGGCAAAAAGATCCGTTTGGCTGAGGGCATCGCCGGGCGCGAAGCGGGTGACGCCTTACGTGAGGCCGTGCTGCGCACCCTGCGACTGGTGTAAACTGTTCGCCAGTCTGAACTTGAAACGCAGGAGCCTGTAAGCGTGCTCCTGCGGTGAAAAGGGGTGATCCAGTCCCCCGATAATGTGCGAGAGATCCCATGAGCAAAGACCGCCTGATTATTTTTGATACCACCCTGCGTGACGGTGAGCAGAGCCCCGGTGCCACCATGGACCAGGATGAAAAACTGCGTATCGCCCGGGCGCTGGAGCGCATGCGGGTGGATGTGATCGAAGCCGGCTTTGCCATCGCCAGCCAGGGGGATTTTCGGTCCGTAAAAGCCATTGCCGATACCGTGCGTGAATCCACCATCTGTTCCCTGGCCCGTGCCAAGGCGGCGGATATCGACCGGGCGGCGGAAGCACTGGCCGGGGCCGAATCCGGGCGGATTCATACCTTTATCGCCACCAGCCCGATTCATATGCAGCACAAGCTGCGGCTGGAGCCGGATCAGGTCATCGAACACGCGGTGGCAGCGGTCAAGCACGCGCGCAACCATATGGGTGACGTGGAGTTTTCCTGTGAAGATGCGGGCCGCTCCGAGATCGACTTCCTGTGCCGTATTATCGAAGCGGTGATTGATGCCGGCGCGCGTACGATCAATATTCCGGACACCGTGGGCTATGCCATTCCCGAGCAATTCGGTGACACCATCAGCCAGCTGCTCACGCGTATTCCCAATGCGGACAAGGCGGTCTTCTCCGTGCATTGCCATAACGATCTGGGGCTGGCAGTGGCCAATTCCCTGGCGGCGGTGCAGGCCGGGGCGCGGCAGGTGGAATGCACCATCAACGGGCTGGGCGAACGGGCCGGCAACGCCTCTTTGGAAGAAATTGTGATGGCGGTGCAAACCCGTCAGGACCTGTTCAATGTGGATACCGGCATTAATGCCCGGGAAATCGTACCCACCTCGAAAATGGTGTCGCAGATCACCGGCTTCCCGGTGCAGCCGAACAAGGCCATCGTCGGCGCCAACGCTTTCGCCCATGAATCCGGCATCCACCAGGACGGGGTGCTCAAGCACCGCGAGACCTACGAGATCATGTCCGCCGAAGATGTGGGCTGGCACACCAACCGCATGGTGCTGGGCAAGCATTCCGGCCGTGCCGCGTTCCGGGCCCGGCTGGACGAGCTGGGCATCGTGTTTGCGTCTGAAGCGGCCATGAACGAGGCCTTTTTGCGCTTCAAGGACCTGGCGGACAAGAAACACGAAGTGTTCGACGAGGACCTGCAGGCGCTGGTCAGCGACACCAAACGGGCGGTAGAGCAGGAGCGCTTCAAGCTGGTATTGCTGGAAGCCAGCGCGCGCACGGGTGAAACCCCGCAGGCCCGCATTGTGATGTCCATTGATGGTGTTGAACAGGACGCTACCGCCACGGGTGCCGGTCCAGTCGATGCCGCCTTCAAGGCGATTGAAAAGCTGGCGGACAGCCACACGGCCCTGCAACTGTATTCGGTTAACGCGATTACTGCGGGCACCGACAGTCAGGGGGAAGTGACCGTGCGCCTGGAGAAGGGCGGCCGTATCGTCAACGGCCATGGCGCGGATGTGGACATCATTACCGCGTCGGCCAAGGCCTACCTCAACGCCTTGAATCACTTCGCAGCCGGCGTGGAACGAGCCCACCCTCAAGCGGCGGATGTATGAAGAAACTGCCTGACGCCGGATGCCTGAGGCCTGACGGTAAGAGAGTCGGTGGTGCTCTTCTTGCGTGGTGCGTGGTGCGTCCGGCGTGTGGCGGCACCGGAGGTGCTCAATGAACGAAGCGCAGCGCCAGAGTTATCTCAAGGCTATGGGGCTGACGCCCTGGGTGGCCCGTGTGGCTTTGCCCGGGGCGGCGCCGTCACCGGTGCTGGACTGGCCAGAGGAAGAGCAGGCTAATGCCCCTGCATCGGCAGGGCCTGTTGTTGATGTGGCGGTGCCGTCCCGGGAGCCTGAAGCTCCTGTCGATGTTCCCTTGGCCGCCGCTGAATCCAGCCCGGCCGAGCATGCACCTGAGGCATCGGCAGCCGATGCATTGGCGAAAGCGCCATCGGCCCGTTCCGTGGCACCTGCCCAAGAGCAGGCGAAGGAGGAGGCCCCTGCGCCCGCCAAGGCGAAAGTGAAAGGGCTCACATTTACGCTGGAAGCCCACTTGGGCGGTACCACTTGGTTGCTGTGTGCCCAGGAAGACAGCCAGGCCCCGGGGCTGGGGCGTTTCGAAGCCCCGTTGATGGCCAACCTGTTGGCGCTGTTTCAGGGGCGCCCGCAGCGCCCGCGTCGTTTCTTCTGCCCTCTCACAGAACAGCCCATGCCGGCGCACGAAGCCGCCCAGGCCTTGTCCGCCTTTGTGGCCGGGCTCAGCGAGCAGAGCGGCGGAGAACGGGTGCTGTTATGTCTGCCGGAAACGGTGGCCGAGGCCCTGTTTGAACAGCCCCGTTACCAGCCTTTCGAGCTGGGACGGTTGCCGGCACTGGTGATCAGCAGCCTGGCAGAAATGCTGGCAGACCCGGTGCAGCACAAGAAAGCCAGCTGGCAAGCCATGCAGGCCCACGGCTACGATGGCGTTTGATGATGCCGGCCCGATTCGGGCCATGCAGGAGGTAGACCTGGAGGCGGTGCTGGCCATTGAAACGGCGGCGCAGTTGACCCCTTGGAGCCGTAGTCACTTTCTCGATTGCCTCGGCAACGCCCATTATCTGTGTCAGGTGGTGGAGGTTGAGGAGCAGCCAGCGGCGTTTCTGATTATGTCGCGAATTCTTGATGAAACCCATGTGCTCAATATCGCCGTGGCCCCTGCTCGCCAGCGTCAGGGCCTGGCCCGTCGATTATTGGAACAGGCCATAGACGCGGCCCGCCGCGATGCCATGAGTGTGATCTACCTGGAAGTGCGGGAAAGCAATCACAGTGCCCGGGCGCTGTATGAGTCACTGGATTTCACGGTTTCCGGCATCCGCAAAAACTATTACCGCCGGGGCGATGGCCACGAGGATGCGGTACTGATGCAGTGCCTGCTGGCCTCGGGGCATAAATAGCGATGAGCTACGTTGGAGCCGATAGGGAAAAACAGAAAGGTTTTTCTGGCATCGATCTTTCTACGAAGCTGCTGTAGGAGCACCGTTTAGGGTGCGAACCTCGCGCAGCGAGGCCATCGCCAGCAGAGCGATCAGGGATATCTGAGCTCGGCAGGTTTCAGAGTTTCCCTAGAGCCAACGGTGTGGTCCGACCCCCGGTTTTCCTTTTCAATTTTTCACTTTGAACGTTCAACTGAATTCCGCGGGCAGGGCGGCCGTCGTACGGCTCCATCCCCAAGCCGCGTTGCCGCGTGTAGCGTGAAGCCTGCAGCGGCTTCCTATTCCAACGGCATCCAGCCCTTTTCTGTATCCCGGAAGTGGATGACCCGTTGGCGCTGGAAGGTGTCGCCTTTCTTGAAATTGCCGTGCTCCACCCGCAACGCGCTCAGCGCCATGATCATGGCGAACCGGTCCAGGCCGGAGAGTTCCTCGTTGCCTTTTACCTGGTTGGTATAGCCCTCCAGATCTTCCTGGGCCTCCAGGCTGTAGCTGACTTCCACGGTGTAGCGGCCATCGCCATCCTCGTAACCGTTGTGCTTTTCCACATCGGTGACTTCCAGCAATCCATCCAGATGGGCGTTACGCATTTCCGCTTCCAGGGCTTTCTGGGCATCGCCGGCATCGGGGCTACGGCTACAGGCGCTCAACAGGGTAAGGGCGAGCAGGGCTGTCACAATGTGAACGCAACGAAGGGTGGCAGACATGGCTGTGTCCTGATTGAAAAGAGGAGCGGTCACTCTAGCACCGCTTTAGCCGCTGACCCAATGGCGCCATTGTTAGCTACTGGACAGCGGGTCGATTAATGCCAACGATAGGGGAACAGAAAAACTTACCCAAGGAGGGATTGCCCATGTCCGAAAGCCTGTTTCGTCGTTTGCTGATCATGGTGGCGCTGATCTTTTGCGGCGCTTTTGCGGTGCTGGTCATCCCGCCGCTCATGGCCAACCCGGATATACTGGCTGCCGCCGCTGGCGGTTTCGTCAACCCTTATGCGGCTGGCTACGCCACCGATGTCATCCTGTGCTGGGTGATTCTGGCGATCTGGGTGCTGTTTGAGCGCCAGCGTTACCAGGTGCGTGGTGGCTGGCTGGCCTTGTTGCTGGGCGTGGTTCCCGGGGTTGCGGTGGGCTTTGCCCTGTACCTGCTGATGCGCCAGCGCCAACTGAAAGGGTCCGGGCTGGTCTGACGGGAAATGAGGCCGCGAAGGCTGTTATACTCGCGCCCTCGAAATACCCAGTCAGAGATTGAGTACCATGAGCCTGCAAGACCAGGTGGCCAAGCGCCGCACCTTCGCGATCATTTCGCACCCGGACGCCGGTAAAACCACTATTACCGAAAAGCTGTTGTTGTACGGAAACCTGATCCAGAGCGCGGGCACCGTTAAAGGCAAGAAGTCCGGCAAGCACGCCACCTCCGACTGGATGGAGATGGAGAAGGAGCGGGGCATTTCCGTGACCACCTCGGTGATGCAATTCCCCTACAAGGACGCCACGGTCAACCTGCTGGACACCCCCGGCCACGCGGACTTCTCTGAAGATACCTACCGCACCCTCACCGCGGTGGATTCGGCGTTGATGGTGATCGACGCCGCCAAGGGTGTGGAGCAGCGGACCGTCAAACTGATGGAAGTCTGTCGCCTGCGTGATACCCCGATTCTCACCTTTATCAACAAGCTGGATCGGGATGTGCGTGATGGCATCGACGTGCTCGATGAAATCGAGGACGTGCTGAATATCGAGTGCGCGCCGATCACCTGGCCCATTGGCATGGGCAAGAGCTTCAAGGGTGTCTACAACCTGCTCACTGACACCACCGTGTTGTACAAGACCGGCCAGGGCCACACCGTGCAGGACGTGCGTGAGGTCAAAGGGCTCAATAACCCCGAGCTGGATGAGGCCGTGGGGGCTGACTACGCCGGGGAGCTGCGCGATACCCTGGAGCTGGTGCAGGGCGCCAGCCACGAGTTCGATCTGGAGCGTTTCCTGGCCGGTAAGCTGACTCCGGTTTTCTTCGGTACCGCGCTGGGTAACTTCGGTGTCGATCATATGCTGGATGGTCTGGTGCAGTGGGCGCCGCCGCCCCAGCCCCGCGATGCGACGGCTCGCACCGTGGCGGCCGATGAACCCAAGATGACCGGCTTTGTGTTCAAGATTCAGGCCAATATGGACCCCCGCCACCGGGACCGCATTGCTTTCATGCGCATTTGTTCCGGCACCTACCGAAAGGGCATCAAGCTCAAGCAGGTGCGGACCGGGAAGGATGTGCGCATTCCCGATGCCCTGACCTTCCTGGCCGGTGAGCGCGATAATGTGGAAGAAGCCTTCTCCGGTGACATTATCGGGCTGCATAACCATGGCACCATTCAGATCGGTGATACTTTCACCGAAGGCGAAGAGCTGGCCTTTACCGGCATTCCGCACTTCGCTCCGGAACTGTTCCAGCGGGTGGTGCTCAACGATCCGCTCAAGAGCAAGCAGCTGCACAAAGGGCTGACCCAGCTGGCAGAAGAAGGCGCCACCCAGGTGTTCTTCCCGCTGCGCAATAACGATGTGATTCTCGGTGCGGTGGGTACCCTGCAGTTCGATGTGGTGGCGGCGCGGTTGAAAGGCGAATACGGGGTGGATTGCCGTTATGAGCCGGTCAGTGTGGCCACGGCTCGCTGGGTGGAAGCCGAGAGCGATAAAGAGCTGTCCGCCTTTGAACGCAAGGCCTATGACAATCTGTCCCGTGACGGTGCCGGGCACCTGACGTACCTGGCACCCACGCGGGTTAACCTGCAACTGGCCCAGGAACGTCACCCGGACATTCGTTTCCGCGAAACCCGGGAAATATGAGAAGGCAATTAATAGTTAACAGTGAATAGTTAACAGCGAAAATCGAAGAACCTGATCCAGGCTAAACATGGCCGTTTTACTACGGGTCGGGCAATGGAATCCGCATTTGAAACGAGGTGGACATGGATGTCGATACCGCTCGCCAATATCTTCTCGGCAAGCCCGAAGCGATGGAGGATTATCCTTTTGGCCCGGATGTGGCGGTGATGAAAGTGCGCGACAAGATGTTCGCAACGCTGGGCCAAGAGAGCGGTGAAGGGCGCATGAATCTGAAGTGCGATCCGGATCAGGCCCTGGCGCTGCGGGATATCTTTACCGCCGTGCTACCCGGCTACCACATGAACAAGAAACACTGGAATACGATCAAACTGGATGGCTCCATTCCTGAAGGGGAAATCCAGCGCATGATCGATCATTCCTTTGCGCTGGTGGTGGGTGGTTTGTCAAAAAAAGTGCGCGAAGGCATGGAAGTGCGCCACGGCCGCGAAGCGCTCTATGGCGGACAGAACTGAACAGGCAGGGAGACGGCAATGGCAGTAGTCATCGGTGGCATTATTATTATCTGGCTAGGCCTGACCATGGGCGCGGCGGGCTTGCGTTGGTTGGGTGTGGAGCTGCATTACCCGGCCCGTTTGGTGGCGCCGGTGTTGCTGGCGCTGCTGGAAACGCTACTGTTCTTGTTGTTTGTTCCCGGCACGGAGTTGTTGCCACAAAGCTGGGGCTGGCCCATGGCGGGCGGTCTGGTGGCTGCGGCCTGGCTGATCAACGGCGCTGTCGCCGGCCTGGACTGGCATCGCAATCGGCCAGTGAAAGAATCTCCGGCGACAGAATAACCCCCAGCGTTTTATTGCCACTGTAGAACGTGCTTGCACCTGGGTTGCATTAGGAGTGAGGGACGAGGTTTGAGTTTCGAAAAGCTTTTTTCCCTCGTGCCTCGTTTCTCGCAACTCGGACCTAAGCGTTCGCGCCTCAAGTGGCGCTCCTACGGCGTCTATCCCTAAAAACTGCTCCAGCCAGTGAATTCCATTCCCCGATACAGCCAGTACTTCCACACCGAGTCATCCGCATACACCGCATAGTCGGTGCTGTGTTTTTCGTCGTAACGATTGTCCCAGCGCCGTTCGAAGGTGTCGCCGGCCTGTTGCATGATGGGGTGGTCGGGGGCGGCGATCAGCCGCACGCTGCTCTCCAGATTCAGGTTGTCCAGATTACGCCGGGTGTAGTTGGCGGAGCCGAGGATCAGTTCGGCGCTGTTGGCGCTGCGCCGCAGCAGCATCTTGGTATGGCATTGTTCACCCTGGGTGTTGCACCAGCGCACCGGGATGCCGGCGTTGTGCAATTCACTCCCCACCTGGCGGTTGGGTATCCCGTTCTTCTCACGCCCGAAGGCATCCTTGTTGGGGTCTAGCAGGACGCGCAATTGTACGCCCCGTTGCTGTGCCGCGAGCAGGGCCTCCATCAGCGGGCGATGGGACAGATAGAACACGGACACATCAATCTGGTCGCCGGCCTGGCTGTGGTTGAGGGTTGCCAGCAAGGCATCACGAATGGCGCCTTCGGTGAGCAGTTGCAGGCGTGCGTCGGCGGCCGGGTCAGCCGGTTGTGTTGGCAAGGTGGGTAGTGTGGGCAGTTGGGTGGCGGTCAGCTCAGCCACAGCCAGTTCACTGGCCAGCAGGTCTTTGACCGCATTGCCCTGAAAGCGTAGGCCGATATTGCTGTGGGCGCTGCTGCCATCGTGGGCATTGGCGGAGGTGACCAGGCCGGTCCAGTGTTCACCTTCGTCCACTACCAGGGTCTTGCGGTGATTGGCCTTGAAGTTCAGCAGCGTCAGGTAGCTGCGAAGGGGTACCTGTCCCGGCCCCATGGGATTGGGCAGCCAGCCCTGGTCCGGGTTATTGCCCAGCCACTGACAGCACCCCCGCCACAGGCCGGACCAACTGGGGTTGGAATCGCGCAGTGCCGGCAAAGGCGTAGTGACGACGGTGACGCCGGCTTTCTTCAGGCGCGTAAGGTGCTTGCTGTGGAGCCCGCCATAAAGCGTATTGATGGGGTCGGTGATGACCACGATTGGCATGGCTGGATGGCTGGCCCGTCGGGCCAGCAAGGCGTCGGTGAGTTCGCTGGACAATGCCCGTTCGGTCTCGCTGGCGGTGCCCTGAAAATCGTTGAACAGGAACATGTCGACCACGATGAGTTTTTCCGCCTGACCGATTAACTGGAAGAATTCGTCGAAGATATGTTGCCGGCTAAGCCGCGTGGTTTCGCCACCGTTGCCGCTTTCCCAAGTATCGTCTACCAGCAATTTGAGCCCCTGCACCGCATGGGTTTCCCCTTGCACGTTCAATCCCGGAGGAAGCGGCTTGTAGCGGTGCCAGAGGGCGGTGCTGGCGGTCAGGGCAACCAGCATCAGCAGGGCGAGTTTCAGGCGGGTCATAGGCAGTCCTGTGCATTCGATGGGGCTACCTTATCAGCTAATGGGGTGTGCGCCATGCGGTCCTGGCATTCCTTCCTCATAAGGTGGCACATTCGTGCAACATTCTGAAAAGAATGCCGCCATGCCGGTAACTATGGCACCACCGTACCGCAACAGTGTGGCGGCGGGATCTCTCTGACAATCAAGGTCTACCCGTGCGGATTGTGCGGATCTTAACAAGGGAGTCTCTGAACAACCCCTTGCGTACTCAGCGTGGCCAGAAGGGTGCAGCTGTTGTGTTGTGTCGCGACGGACAGGGTGGCTCCCTTTCCTAGCGATAAAGCACAGCAGATGTGCCCTTCTGGCCGCGCCCTCCGGGTCTTCCAGGCTGGCCCGCACTCGTTGTTGCGTGTTGAAGGTGAAGAGTCGATGGATGGACATATCTCGATCCCTGTTAGGGGACACCTTCAAAATCGCGCCACTCTTAACCTCGGCCGAGGGGGCGAGCCAGCCTGAAAGACTGAGCATGCAAGGGGTTATTCAGAGACTCCCAAGAACAATCAGCGGTCCACGCTGATCCCGGCGCGCCAACGGTTGACGCCCGGGGAGGAGCCTGCGATGAAAATGCCTGCGTTTGCCATGCCTGTCACCCTGATCCTTTTGCTCACCGCCTGTGGCGGGGGCGGCTCATCGTCGGTGCCGGTGACCAGCAACCCCCCTGCCGAGCCCACCCCCAATGAGCCCGCTGAGCCGATTGCCGGGGAAGGTGAAATCCGGGTGCTTTCCAACCGGGCAGACCTGATCAGCGGTGGCGATGCGCTGGTGGAGGTGATCACCCCTGATGCGGCCCAGCTTGAAGGCGCGGTGGTGACACTGGGGGATAGGGCCGTCACCGACCAACTGACGGCTACTGACGCCGGTACCCTGAAAGGCCTGATCAATGGCCTGGCGCTGGGCAGCAATCGGCTGACCGTGGTGCTGGCGGATGACAGCGTGCTGGAACGGATCATTATCAATCACCCCAATGGGGGGCCGGTAATTTCCGGGCCACAGATTCAGCCCTGGCAATGCACCAATGCGGCGGCGGTGGATGCCCAGTGTAATCAGCCGGCTGAGTACAGCTTCAAGTATGTGCCCGCCGACAAGTTGCAGAATTTGCTGACCAATTTTGATCCCGAGAACCCGGGGATTCCCGGCGCCTTTCAACCTTACGACCTGGCCAATCCACCGGCCCAGGAGGTCATTGCCCGGATCACCACGGATGCTGGTGTGGAGGTGCCCTTTATCGTGCGCATGGAAGAGGGCGTGCAGAACCGGGATCGCTACCTGATCATGACCCTGTTCCAGCCGGATCAACCCTGGACCGCGCTGAACCCGCAGCCCCAGTGGAACGGCAAATTGCTGATTCACCACGGCGGTAACGTGGGCGTGAGCTATGGCATGGGTAACCCTCCCCGAGGTGATATCGCCGGTACGGCCCCGGAAGGCGCCGAGCTGTTGCTGGGTGACAGTATCACCACTGCCCTGGGACGCGGTTTCATGACCCTCTCCACCGCCCAGGGTAACCTGGGGCATAACGGCAATCTGGTGACGGCGGCGGAATCGCTGATGATGGGCAAGGAGCGCATCGTCGAGCAGTACGGTGAAATTCGTTACACCATTGGGACGGGGTGTTCCGGTGGTTCCATCACCCAGCAGCATGTGGCTAATGCGTATCCGGGCATTTATCAAGGCATGATCGTGCAGTGCTCCTACCCGGATGTGTGGACCACGGCCACCCAGTTCGCCGATTACAATTTGCTTAGCCAGTATTTCGGCAATCAGCTGCCTTCCGACCCGCAAGGCTTTCAGGATGTGGTCACCCGGTTGTTGAGTTCCGGGGTGATTCCCGCTGCGCAATGGTCCGCGTTCTATGGCCATCTGCCGTTGAATCCGCTGATTTCGGATCTGGCCTTTTTCCCGGCAGCCTATCCTGACCAGGAAAGCTGCCCGGGTCTGGAGGACGGGGTGACCGTCTATGACGCCCAGGACGCTCCGGATGGATTGCGTTGTGGCTTGCTGGATTACATGAAGTCCCAGTTTGGGCTGCGCTCATCAGAAGTGTGGTCTGCGAACGAACAATTGCTGTCGCGGGGATTCGGGGGCATTCCGCTGGATAACGTGGGCGTTCAATATGGCCTGCGGGCGCTGCAGAGTGGTGTGATCACCGGTGACCAGTTCCTGACAGTGAACCGTGAAATTGGCGGCTTTAATGTGGATATCGACTATCAGCCGGAGCGCACCGTGGCCGATAGTCAGGCGCTGCACAATGCTTACCGCACCGGTGCCATTAACACCGCCGAGCACCTGGCCAATGTACCGATTATTGATCTGCGCGGCCCGGACCCGGGGATCGCCCACGATGCCTATCACTCCTGGCAAATGCGGGCCCGCCTGGAAAAGACCCAGGGGCACGCGGACAACCAGGTGATCTGGTACGGCCCGGCGCCATTGTTTGGCGATACGGTTTATACCACCGAGGCGCTATTGGTGATGGATTTGTGGCTGTCGCAAATTGAAGCGGACGCCTCGGCATTGAGCATTGAAGAAAAAGTCCGTGAGCACAAACCGGTCTACGCCCGTGACCGTTGTTTGTCGGTGTCTTCGCTGGTGGGGCCGGAAGGCCCTATCGTGCCGCTCAGCGGTAACCTGTTGTACCCGACCCCGATTCTGCCGGGGCTGGACCTGTCGTTGTTGCCGGCGGCGCCGGCAGAGGCGGGCGTGGTGGTGGATGCGCTGACCGGTCAGGTTTGCGGGTTGGACCTGAGTGAACTGCCGGTGGTGTCCGATATCCCCGTGGTGGGCGATCTGCTGGGCACGGTGGCGGATTTGTTATCGCCGATTACCGATCCCTTGGTGGGCCTGCAGCAGACCGTGGTGCAGACGCGCTTTGGCACCCCGCGCACGGTGGCAGGCGACAGCATTGAAACCCTGACCAACAAATGCCAGCTCAAACCCGTGGACCCGGCGGATTACCCCACTGTGCTGGACCCGCAAGGGTTTGCCGAGCAGGTGGCGGACATTTTCCCGCAGGGGGTATGCGATTACAGCAAGCCCGGGGAAGGTGTCGCACCCACCGAAACCTGGCTGCAATACGGTGATGCACAGCAGGTGATTTATGGTGGTGCCCCGCTGGCGGCTGATGCTCCTTCGTCAAGGCAGGGCTGGGCGTCGCCCGCCTTTGAGGTGGAGATTCGCTGATCTTCAGTGGCTGGGGATGCTGAGTGTCGAGGTACGAGTTTCGAAGACCGGGAAAGGTTTTCGCAACTCGAAACTCGTACCTCGTTACTCACCCTTTCCCATCCGAGCAGCGCTAGAGATTGATTTGGTAAGCCGCCAGGCCGTTGTCGTCATCAAAGGTCATGACTGGGCCGTTATTTAACTGCACCGCCTTGTCACTCAGGGTGACGTGCCCATCTCCCAGTACCCCTTCGTTAAAGCGGTAAACCGGTTTCGGTGCCTCGGTCAGGCAGTGGTCTCGGAAACCCGCTTTCGCTTCACGCACTCCCTCGCGACGCTGCTGCCAGCCGGCGAATGCCTGTTGGCCGTGGCGCTGTTTCAGCATGGTTTCGGCGACCGTGTGGGATAGCGCCACCGCGGTGGCGTTGTTACCGCCGAAGCCCTTGGAATTGATCAGCGAGGCCTGCAATGCATCGTGGGGTTGATGCTCCAGGCAGAAGTTAAGGTGATCGCGGTGCACATCGTCGGCAATGTGGTCCACGGTGCGAATGCCCGGTAGCCAGCCATGGGCAAAGCTGCCCAGCGTGGCAGACAGCTGGTCGCCACCGGCACTGCCCAGGGAATGCCCCACATAGGCCTTGATGGCGACCACCGGCCAATGCTCAATCCCGAAGGCTTTGGCGGTACGTTCCAGAATCACGGATTCGGTGATCCGGTTCTGCGGCGTACCGGTGCCGTGGGCGTGCACAAAGCTGTGCTCGCGCAGGCCCTTTTCGCCGATCAGCTGGCGGGTGAGGGCCGCAGCCTTGCCCACAGTCAGGTAGTTGCCCACGCCGGGAGCCGATATGGATTTTTTGCCACCATCCGCATGGATGAACACATCCGGCACGGCGCCGAGAATATCGGCCCCCAGCTCCAGCGCCAGGGCATCGTCCATCAGCACCGTGAACTGGGCGGATTCCGCCATGGTGAAGCCACAGTTATCCGAGAAGGGGCGACAGGCCCGGTTCAGGTCGGCGCTGGCGGTACCGTCCAGGGCGGCCAGCGCCTGGTCTTCGGCCAGTGCGCCCATGGCCCGGTATCCTTCCATGATTTCTGGTACCAGGGGGGCTTCGCTGGTGCCCACAATGGCGACCCGCACCCGGCCACTGCGAATGGCATGGACGCCTTTTTCCAGGTTGTAGAGGAAAGTCGCGCAGGCGCCCAGCATGCCACCGGTGGTGCCGACGGAGTGCAGCACATAGGCATTGAGGAAGTCGGCGGTCATTTCTCCCAGCCCCAGCGGCACCTGTTTGGAGGTGATGCGCTGGCCGTTGGGCGGGAAACGCATGACGCCGCCCAGGCCGTTGTCATCCATCTGCGACATGGCATTGCTGGCATACACAGCCACCTGATCCGGGCGTACCCGGGCGGCGACCTGCGCCCAGTCCATGCCCAGATCACCCAGCGCATCACTGATGCCAAAAATGGCCATTTGCAGCGCGCGGGGATGGTTACGGGAGGCGTAGAGAGCGCCGGGGTCAAAACCGTCCGGTAATTGCCCGGCGGCGCTGACCCGGCGCGGGGTGTCGTGGGGCACCCGCAGGCCCAGCCCGGCGGGCAGGGTGACGCGGCTGCGGCGCTTGTCCACGGCGCTGACCTGCCAGCCCGGGGGCAGGCTGTCGGGCAGGTCCATATTGCGCATTTCCAGGGTAATGGGGGCGTCGCTGGTGCCGGCGAGGGCGGCGTGAAGCTGGTGGCTGTCGGGGAGCGCCCGGATCAGGGTGCGGGCCAGCACGGTCTCGCTGTCATTGCCGGTGAGGCGGGACAGCGCATTCAGCGTGTCGTTCTGTCGGGCGTGATCCAGGGCATCGAAAACAAGCCGCTGAAAAGCGAAATGCTGGGCACTGCGGCCGGCTGCATTGATGCCGCCCATGGCGGTAATAACGGGTAATGCTGACATGGTGCTCCCGGGCTTGTGCCCAACCCAAAACGGTGACTAGCCGGTCAGGGTACAGGTGAAATCCGGGTTTGCGTATACGACAGAGGGCGAATCCGGTCAGGAAAGTGCAACAGAGTTTTAAAATGAAAGCGGATGTTTCGGGGCCGGGACTGTTAATAGTCGATGGCGAGCGCGGTTGCGGCGGTCGGTGGTGAGGAATCAAGGGGGATCGCGAGGTACGGGTTTCGTCACTCGCTTCTCGTAACTCGGTACTTGGTCATTTTTCAACAAAAAACGGGGCCTAAAGGCCCCGTTTTCGTCTGGCATCAAGCGTCCAGAGCTGGCGTTTTACACCAGTTCTACGGCCACTGCGGTCGCTTCACCGCCGCCGATACACAGGCTGGCCACACCGCGTTTGCCGCCGGTGCGCTTGAGCGCGTGGATCAGGGTCAGGATGATGCGCGAGCCGGTGGAGCCCACCGGGTGACCCAGGGCACAGGCGCCGCCGTGGATGTTCACTTTCTCGTGGGGGATGCCCAGATCGATCATCGGCATCATCGCCACCATGGCGAAGGCTTCGTTGATCTCGAACAGGTCCACATCGTCCACGCTCCAGCCGACCTTCTTCATCACCGCTTCGGTGGCACCGATGGGGGCAATGGTGAATTCGCTGGGGTGCTTGCTGTTGGTAGCGTGGGCGAGGATGCGGGCCAGCGGCTTCAGGCCGCGCTCATTGGCCACGGATTCGCGAGCCAGTACCAGCGCTGAGCCACCATCGGAGATGGAGCTGGCGTTGGCGGCGGTGACGGTGCCGTCTTTGGCGAAGGCCGGGCGCAGGGTGGGGATCTTGTCGATTTTGGCGTTGCCCGGTTGCTCGTCGGTGTCGACCACGACTTCACCCTTACGGGTCTTCACGGTCACCGGCACGATTTCGTCCTTGAACCAGCCGTTATCGACGGCGGCATTGGCACGGTTCAGGGATTCGATGGCGTAGTTGTCCATGTCTTCGCGGGTGATGCTGCGCTTGTCGGCCACTTCTTGGGCGAAGGAGCCCATCAGGCGGCCGGTTTCCGCATCTTCGAGACCGTCCAGGAACATGTGATCCATGACCTGACCATGGCCCATGCGCATGCCGGCACGGGCTTTTTCCAGTATGTAGGGGGCGTTGGTCATGGATTCCATGCCGCCAGACACGACGATGTCGTTGGTGCCGGCCTTGATGGAATCGTAGGCGAACATGGTGGCCTTCATGCCGGAGCCACACAGCTTGTTGATGGTGGTGGCACCGGTGCTGTCCGGCAGGCCGGCCAGACGCATGGCCTGGCGGGCGGGGCCCTGTTTCAGGCCGGCGGGCAGTACACAGCCCATGATGACTTCCTGCACGTCCTCGGCTTTCAGACCGGCGCGAGCGACCGCTTCACGAATGGACGCGGCACCCAGTTCCGGGGCGCTGACAGCGGACAGGGAACCCTGGAAACCGCCCATGGCGGTGCGGGCACCGTTTACAATGACGACTGCATCATCAGACATGCTTTTCTCCTGCCAAACAGTTGAAGGCGCTCTAAACCGCACAAGACGAAAAAGAAACGCCGCGGAACGTAAAAATTGGGGCGCATTGTACTTGAAACAAGGGCATTGCGCCCCATCTGACAAGGACCTGCCGGTCACGGGGGCCGCTGGCGATTGATAGGTTTTGTCTATGATAGTGAAAGGCAATGCCTTACCTGCCAGTACCCGCAGTAGAGATCACGACCGGTAGCTTGTTATTATCGTTTGGCCGCAGGCCACCGGCAGGTTGTCTGCGGGGAATTTCGGCCCGTTGCAGTGAGCAATGGGACAACATGATGTCAGGGGACAAATTATGGCTTTTGAATTACCGCCGCTTCCGTTCGAGAAAAATGCACTGGAACCGCATATTTCTGCCGAAACGCTTGAGTACCACCACGGCAAGCACCACAACGCTTACGTGACCAAGCTGAACGACATGGTTGCCGGCACCGACAACGAAGGCAAATCCCTGGAAGAAATCATCAAGAGCGCCGAAGGCGGTCTGTTCAACCAGGCAGCGCAGGTTTGGAACCACACTTTTTACTGGAACAGCCTGAGCCCCAACGGCGGCGGCGCTCCCAGTGGTGATCTGGGCGCAGCCATCGACAAGGCGTTCGGTTCTTTCGACGAGTTCAAGAACCAGTTCAACGCCAAGGCAACCGGTAACTTCGGTTCCGGCTGGACCTGGCTGGTGAAGAACAGCGATGGCAGCCTGGAAATCGTCAACACTGACGATGCGGACACCCCGATTGCTCATGGCAAGGGTCAGGCCCCGCTGTTCACCGTGGACGTGTGGGAGCACGCTTACTATGTGGACTACCGCAACGCCCGTCCCAAGTATCTGGAATCCATCTGGAATCTGATCAACTGGGATTTCGCAGCCAGCAACTTTGCTGCCTAAACCGGGCTGCATAAGCCTGATGGCCCATCGCTGGGACCGTTCAGGCAATGAAAAAGGCCGCTTTTGCGGCCTTTTTTGTGTCTTTATGGCGGCAGAAGGGTAAGTTTGGTAGCGTCCGACAAGCTCGGGATCTTGTTGGCCGGATGACGGTCAAATCCCGGGATAATGATGACAATAACAAGGTGTTGTATGCGTTTTATTGGATTGGTGATGTTACTTGCCGGGCTGTGGGCGAACCCGGCCATGGCTGCCGAGCAGGCCAGTGACACAAAAGCAGCGCAAACAAAGAGCGCTGACGAAGCAGCAAAAAGCCCGGAACAACAGGCCATGGATGCCCTGGCCGAAGCGGGTATCCGCCAGGCCTTGCAGGCAATTCAGCGTTCCGGGGGCATGTACCCGTTTGGCTTGATCCGGTCTGGCGAAACGGTACAAGCGGTGGGCTATTCGGGCGAAAAAGAGGATGCGCCACCGGCTGATGAATGGGCGCGGGCATTGTTTGGCAAGTTGCGCGCCATTGGCAATGAGCAACCGGATGTGGACCTGATGGCCCTTTTTCGGCTCCATGAAATCACCAACGATAATGACGAAACAATCGTGGGTGTGTGGGCAGAAGTGGACCACCGTAACGTTCGGCCGTGGGTGATTTTTTTGCCCTTGGTGAAAAATGAAGAAGGCAAACATGAACTGGGTGAAATGATTTATTTCGCCACTGAGCAACCGCTATTCGATAAGGCCGTAGTGGACAAGTGATACGGCGGCTGACAGCACATCGGTTGAACGAAAAGTAGAGACCGTAAACGGTATTTTGGTGTGAACCTTGGCAACATATTAACCGAGGCTCTGGATTAGGATTTTGGAATGACGCGAGATCGTGAAGTCAATCTCGGTGACCTGAATGAGGTTACTGTTGATGAACCCCGAGCCAACACGTCCCGTGCGGCGTCGGGTGGCAATGGCAAAAAAGCGCCTCCCGGCGGCGGCAAGCCGGCGCCGAAACCGCAGAAACTGGCATCGTCCGGTGGCGGCAATGGTGGCTGGATGGCGGCCTGCCTGGTGCTGGTGGTACTGATTGCCGTGTTGGGCGTCTGGTTCAATAAGCAGGTGACGGGCCTGCAGGCGCAGCTGGATAATCGGCTGACGGAATCCAGCGAAAAAATGGGCAACCTTCAATCCCGTTTGTCAGCGACCGATGAAAGCCTCAACCAGTCCTCCGGCAAGCTGCTGGATACGGTTCAGTCCCACGGCAAGAAGCTGGAAGCCAATGAGGATGAAATTCGCAAGTTGTGGGATCTAAGCAACAAGCGGAATAAAGCGGCCATTGCAGAACAGAAAAAAGCGCTGAACACGCTGTCGTCTTCGGTGAAAGAAGTGAAAAAAGGGCAGGCCGGTGTGGATGGTAAATTAAAAAGCATCAGCACCGATGCCGCTGCGCTGAAAAAGCAGGTGGAAAGTGCTGTGGCGGCTGTGAACAAAAGCAGCGATCAGTGGCAGAGCCAGATCGGGCAAATGCAGACCCGGGTGGAAGTGCTGGTGGACAGCATCAAGCAGCTTGAGCGCCAGCAAGCCAACCTGAAAAACGGTTTGGACAAGGTGGAAAAAGCCCAGAGCAAGATTTCGACACTGGATTCCCGTGTGGATGATGTGGAAGCGGCGGTGGCGGCGTTTGATGCCTACCGGCTGCAGGTCAACAGCCGTCTGGATTCACTGGAAGGGCGTTGATTGGCTAACCGGCAGTGGGCTGGATTCTCCGGGGGGAGAGGCAGGCTCACTGCTGATTTCAATGTGAATAAACAATAATCAAGAAGAGCGTTTTGCCATGGCCAAGATGCCGCATAGCCCGTTATCGGAAAGTAAGGCAAACCGGTTGCAGGGCTTGAACCAGGATGTGTTGGCGGTTGCGCCGCCGGCGCCATCGCCCGATACCGAGTCCGCCCCGTTTATTTCCCCGCCCCGGCAGAGGCCGGTCAACATGTCCGAAGGAGGGCGCTCCGGGCTGCTCTGGCTATCCCTGGCGTTGGGTATGGTCGCGGTTGTCCTGGCGGTGGCGTTGTGGCTGGGCCAGCGAGCCGCCAACCGTGAACTGAGCGAGGTGCGGCAACAGTACTATCAGCTCGCTGCGGAGCTGGCAGAACAGACCTCCCGTTCCTCAACGGCGCCGCGGGCCTCTGCCGGAACATCCGCTGATGTGGCTGCGTCGGTGCGTGATGACCTGCGCCAGTTGAGCGCCAAGGTCCGTGGGCTCACCGTGGCGGTGGCCAAATTGAACAGCGCTGATAACGGCGAGGCGACAGTGGCACTGGAGAAACGTCTGGATGGGTTGGGTGTCAGCGTCAAGGCGTTGTCGTCGCGAGTGAGTGCGTTGGCGAATACGCGGCCACAGGTGCAGCCGGTCGTGCAGCCAGTGTCACAGCAGGATAATTCCCGGTTGAGTACGCTGCAAAACCGGGTCAGCAAAATCGATCAGGATCTGCAGGCGCTTTACCGTATTCTGCAGGGCGGTTAACCGGCTGGCGGGGCTGGTAATTAGCCGATAGCCTGCTAGAATAGCCGCCCACTGCGCCAGTGGTGGAATTGGTAGACACGCCAGATTTAGGTTCTGGTGCCGAGAGGTGTGAAGGTTCAAGTCCTTCCTGGCGCACCACACAAAGAAAGGCCGCAACAGCTTGCTGTTGCGGCCTTTTGCGTTTTCTCTCCCTGTAAAAAATATGCTCAAGTGTCGCAATACTGTCGGTGGCATGGAGCTCCTGGATACGCCAGCCGTTATTCCGCCGCTTGCGGATTTATGCCAGAAAAATTCTGGGCTTTATGACTGAGCAGGGCGGGTATGCCAATGGCATCCCGCCGGGTGGTGGAGAACCGAGGGTTCTCCATTGCACAGGCACTAGAAGTTGTAGCGAACATCCATGTTGATGGAGCGGCCCGGTTCCAGCAGGGGTTCCACAGTGGCGAATTCCTGGCCATAGCTGGCGCGCTCGGTGTATTCCTCGTTGTTCAGGTTGTCCACTGACAGGCGCAGGGACAGGGCATCGATGGGGGTGTAGTTCACGTACACATCGACCACGGTGTAACTGTCCTGCTTTTCCCCAAGGCCACGGGACTCCAGGTCATCATTCTCCAGGGCGATTTCCGTGGTCAGGCCCAGGGCCCATTGTGTGTTCGGCCAGTAGAGTTCACCGCTGATGGCCACCTGTTCACCCAGCGGCACGGTGAAATAGTTGCCGTCGTAAGAAGTGGCAAATTCGTCATCCATTTTGGATTCGATATCGGCGTAGGTCACTGCCAGTCGGCCCAGGTCGGCACGGTAACCAACAGTGGTGTCGAAGCCGTTGATATCAAAGTCCGAGAACAGATCCGGGCCACCGCCATAGGTGGGCACGCGGGCATCGCGCAGGCCGGTTTCGAACTGATTCGCTTCGACGAAGAAACCGTTCCAGTTGGCCTTGAACCCCACGGTGTGGTTGTGGGACTGCACCGGTTTCATGTCGTTATAAACCCAGGCGCCGTTGAGAATAAAGTTCTCGGCCAGCGCAGTGCCACCCCAGACATCCGCGTAACCGGCATTGATGGCAAAGTGTTCGTTGAAATGAAATTCGGCGAAGACGTTGCTGCTGGTGCCTTCGTCTTCATGGTTGGAGTCATCGGTGCCGGTGAAATCCTGCTGGTCATAACGCAGGCCGTAGGACAGGTCCAGGCGCTGGAACAGCGTTTGGCGGAACTGCACGAATGCGCCGGTGTTTTCGGCTTTTTCTTCCAGGTCCGGATCTCCCGCGTACTGGAACAGGGCGCTGTCATCGTAGTAGTCCATGCCGGCGGTGATATCCACGAAACCGGTGTGGAAGGTGTTTTTGGCGGTGGCCGAGACGCTTTCGGTGATGCCGGTGTATTCCACGGTGGTGTTGGGGGCGGCCAGCGGGTTTTCGCTGGTGACCAGCTCGGTCTCGTTATTGGCGAGAGTCACTTCCGGGTTCCACAGGCCACTGCCTTTCAAGCGGCTGTAACCGAGCACGGTGTTCTGGCGGGTCAGGTCATAGTTGCGTGATGCCGGCACTGGACGCCCGGCGGTGAGGCCGGAAAAATTGGCTCGATAGGGGCGCTCGGAATCGTCGTTGACCACTTCGTGGCTCAGTTCGATTCGGCCGATGTCGGCATTCTCGTAGGCCAGCTTGGCCAGGCCGCTGAGCAACCCGGGCTCGGTGTAGGGCACGTTATCGCCGTTGGCATCTTCGTAGTGATTGCCCTCTACCTGCTTCACATAACCCAGTGCTTCGAAACCGTTACTGCGACCGAACAGGGAGCCGGCCGTGGTGACGGCATCGCCATTGGAGGCATAGCGGCCGTTCAGGAAGCCACCCAGGTTATCACCAGGGGCGAGCATATCGGCCACATCCACGGTTTCGTATTTCAGTGCGCCGCCCAGTGCGCCGGGGCCGTCATCGGCAGAGGCTACGCCGGCGGCGGCACTGGCGGACTTCAGAAGAGAAGGGTCAATCAGGTTGGTGGCGTTGTGGTGGAACACCTTGTTGTTCTGCCGGGCGCCATCCACGGTGACCAGCATGGCGGTTTCTTCCACACCGCGCACATAGACCTTTTCGTTGACCGGTATGGAGCCGCCCACAGAAACCGAGGCCTCGTTCTTGAACAGGTCCTTGGTGTCCTGGGGCTGCTGTCGTGAAATATCGCTGTAGTCGTAATCAAGAATATTCTGCAGGTTGTCACCATTGGTCGCACTGACGTTAACCGGCTCCAACGTGGAAACGCTGTTGTTGGCTTTGGCCAGTGAAAACGATCCATCCGGCTGTGCCTTTGCCACCAGGCCGGTGCCGGCGAGAATCTGGCTCAGACCCTGGGCCGGGGTGTAGCTGCCCTGCAGGCCCTGACTCTGTTTGCCTGCGGCCAGCTGGATGTCTCCGGCAATCAGGGTGCCGGAGGCAGTGGCAAAGCGGGTCAGGACGGTATTCAGGGGCCCGGCCGCGATATTGTATTGCTGCTGGCCGGTTTCTGCCTGGGCAGGAAGAGCCAGGGTCAGGGCGAGGGGAAAGGTCAGGCCCATGGCAAGGCGCAGTGTCATTGCCCGCAATGCGGGTCGGGCAGGTTGGTAACGGCTCACGGTCACTCCAGTATTATCAGGATTGTGGTGCCCCTTTTTGTCGGGACTTACTGATATATCGAATAGCGCCCTGCAAAGCGGAAAAGTTTTTTCGTTTTTTTGCTCAGGGGGTGGCGGGGTGGATATTGGTCCAGCCGGGCAGGGGGCGGGTGACCCGAATGGGCAGCGCGGATGCCAGCATGTCCAGAGCCTGCTGTGGATCGGTCAGCGGGAAGCCCCCGAACACGCGCAGGTCGGCCACTGCCGGGGACAGGTTGATGTAGCCATGCTGGTAGCGCCCGAGTTCATCGACCAGGTCGCCCAGGCGGATATCGTCTGCCACCAGAATCCCCTTGTGCCAGGTTTCCCGTGCGGGGTCGGCGGGGTGAATCGGTTGCAGGGCGTTGGCGGAAAAACGGGTTTGTTGCTGAGGGTGCAGGACGCTTTTCTGCCGTGCCTGGTTGGTGATTTCCACCGCGCCGTCGTAGACCGCAAGGAAGGTCGTGTCTGTTTCCCGGCACACGGTGAAACGGGTGCCCAGTGGCTGGAGCTGACCTTGCGGTGTGAACACCACCAGTGGGCGCGGGTCTGCCTTGCCGGTTTCAATCAGCACTTCGCCCTGTATCACCTGGATGTGCCGCTGGGGGCCGTCCAGTACCGTATTGATGGCGCTGTTGGTGTTCAGCCACAGGCGGCTGCCGTCGGCCAGTTCCAGGGCGCGGATTTCGCCCGTGCCGGTGCGGTACTGTGCGTTCCAGCCCGCCACCAGGGTGGGCAGCGGGCTGTGCCGCCAACTCATCCAGCCCAGGCCGCCGGTGCCGATGGCCAGAGCCAGGCCGGTAATGACGCTGCGGCGCTGGATACGGTTGTGGCGGGCCTGTTTCAGGGTGGCTTCGGTATGCGCCGGGTGGTTGGCACTGGCGGTGCTGAATTGTTGTTCAATGTGCTCCACCATCTGCCAGCCGCGCAGGTGGTCCGGGTGCTGGCGGAGCCATTGCTGCCAGCGCAGCTTGTCGCTTTCGCAGGCCTGCCCGGAGCGCAGCAGGGCAAACCAGTCGGCGGCGTCACTGAGAATCTGGTGGTCAATGTGTGCTGTGCCGTTCATGGCTGGGCGGCCACGCAGGTGCCTTCCAGTCGGGCCTGCAGGCGCAGGCAGGCAAGCATGGCCCTGGACAGGTAATTGCGCACGGTCCGTTCGGATACGCCCAGCTGTGTGGCGATTTCCTTGCCGGTGAGGCCATGCACCATGGACTGGATAAAGGCATGGGCCACCGCTTCGGGTAAGCGGCGGAGCATGGTGTCGACTTCCACCAGGGCTTCCAGGGCAGCGGTTTGCTGTTCAGCGGATGGGCTTTCCGGTTCGGGCAGGTGGAGCAGGGTATCCAGCCAGGCCTGCTCGATTTCCCGGCGCCGCCACAAATCCACACACAGGCCACGGGCCATGCGGCTCAAGTAGGCACGGGCAGTGTGGTGGTTCAGGTGGCGAGGTTTGCTGAGCAGGCGAATAAAGGCGTCGTGGGCCAGGTCGGCGGCATCATCACGGCTGTCAAGACGCCGCTGCAATATGCAATGCAGCCAACTGTGGTAGTCGGTATACAGCGTTTCCACTGACAGGGATTCCTGCGCCACCCCGGACATGATCCCGCCCCCCAGCGTTGTTCTGTAAAGAATGAATGCCGAATACTATTTGAGAATGGATATCATTACAATAATGAGAATGAAACGCATGGTATGACGCCTGCCCTGGTTTCCGTTTTTATCCGAGAAAAAATGTCACCATCGGTGGGCGTCATTCGTCTTCTATAGAGACAGGGAAAAAATGCGCGATGCAGAAGGAGCTGAAGATGGCAGGTAAAGGCATGGATGAGGCCCCGGGGCTGACCGTTGAGGTGAGTGAGGGAGAAGAACGTGGCGGGGCGGCCAAGAGTAATGAGCAATGGTTGACCGGTGCGGGGCTGAAAGCCACGTTGCCGCGGGTGCGGATCCTGCAGCACCTGAAAGCCGCCCACGATGAGCAGCGCCATCTGGGCGCTGAAGAAATCTATGCCCGCTTGTATCAGGCAGGGGAAAGGATTGGCATCTCTACCATTTACCGGGTGTTGCTGAATCTGGAGCAGGTGGGGCTGGTCACCCGCCATCAGTTTTCCCAGGGGGCGGTGAGCCGCTGTGTGTACGAGCTGTCATTCGGTGAACGCCATGACCACATGGTGTGCGTGGAAACGGAGCGGGTGATTGAATTCCGTGATCCGGTCATCGAGGCGCGGCAGGAGCAGATTGCCCAGGCCCACGGCTATGAGGTCGTTGGCCGGGAGTTGGTGATCCGGGTTCGCCGTATCACGCCGTAGCCGGCAGCGCGCGGCGCTTGTCAGACAAGCGGTCTGCCCGTGTCTTGTGCTGGCCCGGCTGGGTGGGTACAACCATAGATAGTCGGTATGGGAGGCACGGTGCGAGATACGATACAAGACAGCCACGATGACAATAACAGTCGCAATCGTCGCGAAGAGGCGTCGCGCTCGCCGCTACGGCGCGTGCTGGAAAAGGAAAAGCTGATGCTGCTGGCGTTGGTGGCTCTGGTTGCGGGCGCGTTGATGCTGGGCTTCTTTGCACACTCGGAAGGGATCGAGGCGCGCACGGCCCTGAAAGATATCCACGTAACCCTGACTCAGGCGGCCAATTCCCTTTAGGACGCCTCTGCACGACGCCTGTTGTGTTCAGCAATACGGCGCTTGATCAGGGGCAACAAGGCCGGGATGTCCCCGGCCTGTTTCCGTTAGCTCATCAGCCTATGGCCATGCGTACCGTTTCTGCGGTGGTGATTTGCGCCGTGTCGTAGACCTGCCGGCGTCGTTTCGGGTCCATCATGTTGTAACCGAAAGCGTTCAGATCCTGCGCATTGGGTTCGATGCGGATGACGCGCTTGCCGCTTTTTTCCAGCAAGGCCACTTCCCGGTCCACGATTGTGGTCATGTAGCGGCGCACCCGCCGTTCTATCTTCATCAACGGAGAGCGGGGCTGGTCCGGCTGGCGTGAGGCCATGGGGGCCAGCACGATCACTTCATCCACTGCACTGTCGGCCAGCAGGTCTGCGGAAGTGGGCGAGGCGACGCCGCCATCAATGTAGGTGCGGTCGGCCACGGTGACCGGCGGACACCAGAATGGCACCCCATAGGATGCGCACACCGCATCGGCAATGGTGGCGCTGGGCGCGCCGCCCTTGCCGAAAGGAATCCGTTTGCCGCTGTCTGTGTCCACCGCCATGATCCAGGTGGCCGGGTGGTTGACCCAGTCCTTGCCGGCGGTGGCGGTATTGACCAGCTGACGGAAGGGGGCCATGTCGAACTGCCCGCGTGGCAGCAGCCCGCAGATCGCTGTCAGCGGCGAAATCTCTCCGCGCAATCCTTTCAGTGCCAGTTTGGCGCCGGTAAACCGGGCCCCGGGCAAGGGCGGTAGTGCGCCGCCGGTATCGGTGTCGTGGTCCCATTGGCAGTGGTCGCTGGTGCCTTGTTGGCAGTCGCGCAATTGGGCCACGGACACGCCGCTACCCAGCAGGGTGGCGAGCACGGCACCGGCGGAGGTACCTACCAGAATGTCCGCATCGCGGGCGTCCCAGTTCAGTTGCTGTTGCAGATGGTGAAGAGCAGCAATGGACCAGGCGCCGCCGGCGACGCCACCACAGCCGATGACCAAAGCCCGGCGTGGTGAAGATGAAGAGGCAGAATCAGCCATGATCAGAATACCTCTTGGGCGGCAGGGGTGAGGGTGTAATTGTCAGCGTCGAACGTTTTCAACAGCCGTTGCATTTCCAGGGTGCTCCAGGGGAAGCCGACGCTGTTCAAGCCGTTCTTGTCCAGGTAGTAACTGGAGCAACCGCCGGTGTTCCAGACCGTGCCCTGCAGGTCTTTCTGGACCTTGCGGTTGTACTGCTGCTGCACCTCGGCTTTCACTTCAATGCGGTCCAGCTGCTGTTCGCGCATGGTTGTCAGGGTGCTGACGATGTAGTTGATCTGCGCTTCGATAACGATAAACGCGGAATTGTGGCCGATGCCCAGATTGGGGCCGAGCACCATGAAGGCATTGGGCAGGCCATTGATGGTGGTGCCCCGGTAGGCCTGCATGCCGTCTTCCCACATCTGGCTCAGCGACTCGCCGGCATCATTGAAAATATGGTTGGCGATGGGCGGTTCGGTGACAAAAAAACCGGTGCCGAGAATCACCGTGTCGACTTCACATTCGCTGCCATCCTGGCCCACCAGCGTCTTGCCGCGGACTTCTTTCAGGCCGGTGTGGAACACATCCACATTGGGTTGGTTCAGGGTCGGGTAATAGTTGTTGCTCATCAATACGCGCTTGCAGCCAAGGGTGTAATCCGGGGTGAGCTTGGCGCGCAGTGTTGCGTCCTTGATGGCCACTTTCAGGTGCGCCAGGCCCAGCTTCTGAATCTGGCGCAGGATGGCCGGGCGGCGGAAGCCGATGCCGAAAGTTTCAAAACCGCCGTAGAGCATCTTCCGCCAGGCGCTCAGGGTGAACGGCAGGCGGAAGAAGTTTTCCTCGATCTTGGGAATACTGTGATCCGGCTTGGGCAGCACCCATTGCGGGGTGCGCTGGAACAAGGTCAGGTGTTGGGTTTTCGGCTGTATTTCCGGGACGAACTGAATCGCCGAGGCACCGGTGCCCACCACCGCCACGCGCTCGCCGGTCAGGTCGTGGTCGTGGTCCCAGCGTGAGGAATGAAACAGCTTGCCCGCGAAGTTTTCCAGGCCGGGAATCGCCGGAATAATCGGTTCGTGCAGGTAACCGGAGCAGGCCACCACGGTGCGGGCCCGATACAGTTGGTCGCCGGTTTGCACTTCCCACAGATTCTGGTTCTCGCGCCATTGCGCCCGTTCTACTGCCTGGTTGAAACGGATCGACCCAGGAATGTCGTAACGCTCAGCCGTATCGCGGACGTAATCGAGAATCTCCGCCTGGCCAGCAAAGGCCCGGGTCCAGTCCGGTTTCTGGGCGAAGGAATAGGAATACAGCGCCGAGGGTACATCGCAGGCGCAGCCCGGGTAGGTATTGTCCCGCCAGGTGCCGCCCAGGTCAGCGGCTTTTTCCAGGATCACAAAGTTATCGAACCCGGCTTCCTTGAGGCGAATGCCCAGGCCGATGCCACTGATGCCGGCACCGACAATCAGGGTGTCATAAATCGGAGTGTTGGCTTGCTGTGTCATGGTCGGTCCGTGGTTACTGGTTCGGTTGCGGGCTGAAGAAATCCATCGCCCGGTTGGTCAGATTCAGGTTGGCGACTTGCTTGGCCAGGCTGTAGATATCCGGGTAGATCACCCGAGCGTTACCCTTGCGAAAAGCGTTGTAGATTCGCTCAGCCAGCACATCCGGCTTTCCGGTGGGAATAAACCGGGAAGCGGGGCCTTTTTTAACCTGGCTGCGGGCATGGCTTTCCAGGCCGGAATAGATCGGCCCCGGGTAGACAGTGATTACATTGACGCCCTGCTTTTTCAGGTCCAGTCGGGCAATTTCCGACGCCAGGCCGATCCCCGCCTTGGCGCCGCCGTAATAGCTGCAGCCGCGAATTGGCACGCGCCCGGCCATGCTGGCCACATTGATCACACAACCGTGACGGGCTTCCACCATGGCGGGCAGCGCCAGGTCCATCAGCCGCATGGGGGCGGTGAAGTTGATGTCCATCAACAGCTTGCCTTTCTCCCAGCCCGTACCGGTGATGCTGATGATATCCATGATGCCGGCGCAGTTGACCAGCACGTCCACCGGGCCGTGGCGGTCTTCCAGTGATTGCCACCAGGCGGGCAGGGCGTCGATATCCGTCAGATCACAGGTTTCGGCTTGGGCGCCATGCTGGTCGGCGGCCGCAGCAAGGGCCTCTGCATTCAGGTCCACGAGGGTGATGCGGGCCTCGGGGTGGTGCTGGCGAAATTGACCAGCGAGCTGGCCGCCAATGGCGCCGGCACCGCCGGTAATCAGGATATGGGTTGGGGTCATGGCTGTTGTTCCCTAGTGGTTGTGGTTGGCAATGGCGAGCCAGCAGGCGTCCCTTGCCTGTTTAAGGTCGCTATCACTGAGTGTCAGGTAGCCCAGACGCTCTGCCTTGAAGATGCCGACAAAGGCACCCCAGAACAGGGCGATGGCCAGGTCCGGTTTCATGTGGTTACCGAGTAGGCCGGTGCGTTGGCCGATGATCACCATCATCCCCAAAGGGATTAGCAGGGCCTGCTCCTGGTGGCGGCTTTCCGCATCCAGATAATTGTGGTGGTCCTGAATTTCCAGAAACCGGAAGGCTTCAGGCTCTTCACGGGCAAAGGCGGTGAGTCGGGCCCAAAGGTTGTCGAACAGACTGCGCGACGGGTGCAGCAGGTCGAGATCACTGAGCAAGCGCTCCTGGAGGCGGTGTTTGCTGTCCTGAAAAACCGCATTGATCAGGGCTTCCTTGCTGTCGAAGTAGCGGTATAGCGTACCGACGCCGACCCCGGCCTCCGTGGCAATGGGGGGAACCGGTGTGCCGTGCAGACCATGTTCGGCAAACACCTTGAGGGCTGCCTGGACAATCAGGTCACGCTTGCGGCCTTCACGGGTATCGGGTGAGGGGCTGGCGGTCAGGCTCATAGAGGGCACACCAAATCAGAATGAATGTTCATTCCGTTAATGTGCCATTGAATGATGTCTTAGTGAAGAGCTGTTTCGGTCAGATGGGGCCAAATGACGATGGTGAATCGCAGGCGCGTCGCTGGCGGCGCGATCATTGAGGGTTGGAAAACTCGATGTACTCTAGGGCTGAGGAAAAGCAGAGGCGCTGTTGCGTTGCGGAAAAACAGTTTAGCCGGGATCCGGAATCGCGCCGCTAGCGACGCTCCTACGGATAGGGGGGGGCTAAATAAGCCCCTTCTCCCGGGCGGCGTGCTCGGTGAGCTCCGCCACCAGGGTAACCGGGCGAGCGTAGGAGCGGTCGTAGTGGGCCTGGGACAGGGCGTGGCATTCGGCGCTGATCTGGTCGTACAGCTGGCGTGGTGTCAGGCCGTCGCTGGGGGGCAGTGCCCGCAGGCCGAAATGGTCATAGGGGATCATCTTGGAGCCGGCGGCCTTGAGCAGCTCCGGCACCCAGCCCTGGGGTGACAGTTGGGGCTGGTAGCGAAGATTCTGAAAATCCAGCTCCGCAGCCAGTCGGTCGGCGTCTGCCACCACAAAATAGTTATCCACGACCTGGCATAGCAACAGGTTCAGGCGCCGCCAGACGATGGTTTTTTCCTCGTTGGTGTAGCCATTCCAGTGCACGACCTCGTGGCTGAAACGACGACAGCCACGGCAGACTGTGTCACCGAACACGGTGGAACAGACGCCAATACAGGGGGTGTGGATTCGATTTACTGCCATGGCGAAATCCTAACAGAAAACCCCGGGCCTGGGAGAGTCGCGCCGGTCGGTTGCCGGTAATTTGAGCGCTTGCCTGTTACGCCGCAGGCGGCGGGCTTCAGGGCCTGTGGGGGCGGCGCCTGCGGCTTGAGCAATGCGGGCAAATCGGCCATAGTTGGGCGTTCAACATTGCTTTACGTTGCACCCAATAATAAACAGGGCCGATCTGGACGCACCGGATACGGCAACGCTGGAGAATAATAATGCGATTGGCTGTGCTGCTGGCGGCTTGCCTTTGGGCACTTTCGGGTTGTTCCGGAGTCGGGATGGGGATTCCTTCCACGCCGGGTGCTTTTCTGGATGCGCCGAAGGGAAAAACCTTTGCCCCCATGGATACGCTCGATCCGCGTAATGCCATGGTCTATATCTATCGTCCGATTACCCGCTGGGGCTATGAAGAAGTTCAGGCGCCGGTATTTTTCATGGACTCTTCCCAACTGTTCGGCCTGAAGGCAGGGGCCTACGAATGGCTGGAGTTGCCAGCCGGCACCCACGATTTCTACGCCCGTCGCCCGCTCAGTGTGCTGTACCTGAAGATGGTGTTTGAGATGCCATTGAAGGTGGATGGTGGCCAAGAATACTTCTTCCGCTATTCGGAAACCCGTCCGCTGGACATGGAAGAGCTGGTTGCCAACCCGGAAGACTACCAACAGGCCGGGCCACTGCAGCAGGTGCCCCGTGCGCTGGCTCTGCGGGAAATTGCCGATCTGCGGCTGGATGAGCCGGGCGTGTATTACGGCGGCGATGACGTGAAAAAGAAGCGTTGGGCGCCGTTTTATACTTATTCGACGGAATAAAAGCAGCTATGAGCTACGAGCTTCTAGTGGCTAGGTGAAAAGTAAAAAGCCCCGAACGTTCGGGGCTTTTTACTTTTGGGCGGCTGTTTCATTCCTGTCCTGGGCTATCTTGCTGCTCGTAGCTCGTAGCTCGTAGCTAGGTCGCTAGTCGCTCTCCGTCAGTCGCCGCTTGGTCTGCAGCAACCGCTTCCACTGCTCCACATATTCCGGCAAGGCGGGGGAGGTCAGGTTCATGCCGGTCATTTCCTGCACGGTCTGGGGGCTGACAGATTTGCCGCCGTAGACGTTGGCAACGCGCAGCAGGGCGTGGGTGTGCAGTTTGCGCTGGGACTCGAAGCGCTGGTCGTAGTACATGTACTTGTCGTCCCAGCCGAGAATTCGGGTGTGTACCTGGAATTGCTGATAGGGGCGCAGTTCACGGATATAGGCAATTTCGGTATTGGCTACCACGCCATTGCAGCGGGCCTCGAGCATGCGGTTGAGCAGGCCGGTGACCACCGCGTGTTCCAGCCGGCTGCGGTCCATGAACTTCAGGTATTTGGCATTGTTCAGATGCATGTTCAGGTCAATATCCAGCAGGCCCACCCGGAATTCCATGGTGACCACATCAAACAGCTGGTGCGTAGGCGGCCGTTTACGGCGTCGCGCTGCGCTGATCAGTTCAAGCATCCGATCTCCCTATGCCACGGTTATCACCGCAGCCCCATTTATTATCGTTGGTAACGTGTGGACAGAAAAACGCCGTTCAGTATAACGGCACTGGAACCGGTGCACACTATTTGCGGGATCGGAGGGTGACAGCTTTTACGTTCCCGCTATACCTGGGCCAGATGCAGGCTGAACAGGTTTTGCGGGTCTGTCCAGCAGCTTAGCGGGGTGAAGCCGGCGGCGACCAGCTCGGCACTGAAGCTTTCCACGGTGAATTTATAGGAATTCTCGGTGTGGATGCGGGTGCCGCTTTTCAGGGTGAGGGTGCGTTCACCCAGGTGAATGTGTTGGTCGCTCAGGCACTCCAGGTGCATTTCGATGCGCTGCCGGGCGGTATTGTAGAACGCCACATGCTGCATGTTATCGGTATCGAACTGGCAACCCAGCTCCCGGTTCAGGTGGTGCAGGGCGTTCATGTTGAAGGCGGCAGTAAGGCCTTCGGCATCGTTATAGGCGGCATTGAGGCGCGTATCGGGTTTTTGTAGGTCGGCGCCGATCAGCAGGGCGCCACCGGGGCCAGCCAGGGTGCGCAGCCCCTTGAGGAATTCGCCGCGGGCGGCCGGTTCAAAATTGCCAATGGTGGAGCCGGGAAAAAATACCACCCGCCCGGGTTGTGCCAGGGCTTGCGGCATGGCCATGGCCTGGCAGTAATCGGCGCACACGGCGCTGATGTGCACGTCGGGAAAATCCTGGGCCAATTGGCGAGAGGCACCAAGCAGACATTCACGGGAAATTTCCAGTGGCATGTAGTGGCGGGGCTGCCAGGCATCCAGCAACAGGCGCACTTTTTCACAGCTACCGGCACCGGGTTCGGCAATGGTTTGCGGTTGGTTGAGGCGTGCCCGGATTTCTTCAGCGTAACCGGTGAGCAGCGAGGTTTCCGTGCGGGTGGGGTAGTACTCGGGGGTGCGGGTGATGCGGTCAAACAGGGCGGAGCCCGCTTCATCGTAAAAATACTTGGGGTGCAGGGACGGAGCGGGAGCAGAAAGGGACTGGCTGACCTCCGCAAGCATATCGGTGGCTGGCGGGTACAGGTCGTAAAATGTCAGGTTCGGGCAAAGCTGCTGGTGGTTCAACGGGGTGTGTTGATGCTTCATCTTAGCCTCTGCAAGAAGTCGGGGTGGCGTGCCTGTCAGCCATCATTGGCCCGCTTGTCGCAGGCGAGCCGAATGCCACTGAACTGCCAGCGATGATGGGGGTAGAAAAAGTTGCGGTAACTGGCGCGCAGATGATCGGTGCTGCTGGCGCAGGAGCCGCCGCGCAGTACCATCTGGTTGCACATGAACTTGCCGTTGTATTCGCCCACGGCCCCATGGGCCGCCTGGAAGCCCGGGTAGGGCAGGTAGGCGCTGGCGGTCCATTCCCAGACATCGCCGAACAGATGGGCAAGGCGGGCGTCGCGGGCAGCACCGGGTTGAAACGAGCGATTATCGGACGGGGAATCCGCGAAGGTGCCGGCGATCGCCTGGCTGAGGGCCGCGTGTTCCCATTCCTGTTCTGTAGGCAGGCGTTTGCCCGCCCAGCGTGCGTAGGCGTCAGCTTCGTAGTAATTCACATGGGCCAGGATCTGGCTGTCGTGGAGGGGCTGTTGGCCGGCCAGGGTGAAGTGCTCGGTCAGGGCCGGATTCCAGTACAGCGGACGTTCGATCTGTTGCTGTTGCACCCAGCTCCAGCCATCGGAAAGCCACAGGTCCGGTTTGCGGTAACCGCCATCCAGAATAAAGGCGCGAAACTCCCCCTGAGTCACAGGGCGGTTGGCCAGCAGGAACGGTTCCAGCCAGACCTTGTGGCGAGGTGTTTCGTTATCGAACGCGAAACCACCGCAAGCGCCAATCTCCACCAGTCCGCCCTCGAAGCTCTGAAACGTCAGCGGTGGCGTGTCCCCTGGGATGTCCACGGGCTGGGTGATGGCCGGTGACAGGGGGTTGAAGGAGAGGCTGTATTTCAGGTCGGTGAGCAACAGTTCCTGATGTTGCTGTTCGTGGTTGAGGCCCAGCTGTACCAGCGGCGTGAGGCTATCGGTCCGCGCCAGCAAATCGTCCATGGCGGCATCCACCTGGTGGCGCCAGGCCATCACTTCATCGTTAGTGGGGCGCGATAACAGATGGCGCTGAGGGCGAGGGTATTGCTCGCCGATGCCGTTGTAGTAGCTGTTGAACAGGTATTCGAATGCGGGCTTGGCGGGCTGATAACCGGGCAGGTGAGGCTTGAGCAGAAACGTTTCGAAGAACCAGGTGGTGTGCGCCAGGTGCCAGCGGGGCGGGCTGGTTTCCGGGCAGGCTTGCAGGCCCATGTCTTCGGCGAGCAGGGGGGTACATAATTGCTCGCTGAATTGCCGGATGCGCCGGTATGAGTCGGCGAGCCAGGTGGTATCGTCCTGTCTGACGGTGTCGGGCAAGGCTTTCCCTCCCATGCCATGGGTCAAGGTGCGGTCCTGATGAATAATGACTGCAATGACGCAATCTCACCTTAAAGCAGTCCCGGTTTGAGCGAAAGCAACAATGAGACGCTTGGCCGGGCTGGGTATACTCCGGGTAACGTTTAATAGCCCGTTACCTTTCTACCTTTCACAAGAAGGAGAGCATATGAATATTACCGATAAAGTGGCCGTGATTACTGGTGGTGCCTCAGGCCTGGGCCAGGCGACTGCAGAAGCCATTATTGCCAAGGGTGGCAAGGTCATGATTTTTGATCGTGACGACAAGAAAGGCCCGGAAGTGGCGGCCCAGCTGGGGGACAATGCAGCCTTCACCCAGACCGATGTGACAGACGAAGCCTCGGTGAAAGCCGCGGTGGATGCCACCGTGGCCAAGTTTGGTGCCATTCATGTGTGCGTTAACTGCGCGGGTGTGGGCTCTGCCATGAAAACCGTGGGCCGTGAGAACAAGCCGCACGATCTGGGCGTATTCAACATGGTGGTGCAGATCAACCTGATCGGGACCTTCAATGTGGCGCGTCTGGCGGCGGCTGCCATGGCCGAGAACGAACCGGGCGAAGATAATGAGCGCGGCCTGATTGTGAACACCGCCTCGGTAGCGGCTTTTGATGGTCAGGTCGGTCAGGTCGCTTACGCGGCAACCAAAGGCGGTGTGGTCGGCATGACCCTTCCCATCGCCCGTGATCTGGCGCCGCTGGGGATTCGTTGCAACACCATCGCCCCGGGCATTTTCAACACTCCGCTGATGAATGCGGCACCGGACAAGGTGAAGCAGCCGCTGATCGAAATGACCCAGTTCCCGAAACGCCTGGGGCATCCGCAGGAATACGGTCAGCTGGTGTGTCACATGATCGAGAACAAGTTCCTGAACGGCGAAACCATCCGTATCGATGGCGGTATCCGTATGCAGCCGCGGTAGCACAGGAGACGCAAGCACGCGTCACGCTACATGCAACACGAAAAAGCCCCGGTTTCCCGGGGCTTTTTGCTGTCTACGAAGCCGCTGTAGGAG
>NZ_DS989915.1:3337114-3368646 GCF_000155615.1 Alcanivorax sp. DG881
TCACCGCATCACGGCCGTACTTGTTTGCCACGTAGTTGATCACGCGGTCGCGTTTTTCCATGCAGAAGTCGACGTCAAAGTCGGGCATGGAGACCCGTTCCGGGTTAAGGAAACGTTCGAACAGCATGTCGTAGCCAATAGGATCCAGGTCGGTAATTTTCATGGCATAGGCCACCAAGGAACCGTCACCGGAGCCCCGACCCTCCTACCAGGGGGCTCGTGATTAGCCGTTATCTGTTACCCCACCAACTCATAACAGGGCTCGTAATGGCTGCCCGGCAGTTTCATGCGTTGCTGTTCCACAAATGCCTTGAGTAGTTCGTCCAGGTGAATCATCAGGGCGTTGGGGGCGTGCAGTTTGTAGGGGCCATGCTGTTCGATGGCGTGGATGCCATGTTCCTTTACGTTGCCGGCGACGATGCCGGAGAAGGCGCGGCGCAGGTTGGCGGCCAGTTCGTGAACCGGTTGATCCGTGTCCAGATTCAGCGCGGCCATGGCCTCGTGGGTGGGCAGGAACGGGTGCTGGAAGGCCAATGGCACGTTGAGCCGCCAGTTGAAATAGAACGCATCGTCGTTATCCCGGCGGAACAGGGTCAGCCGGTCGATGCCATGGCACATGGCCAGGGCCACGGCTTCCGGGTCATCGATAATGATCTGATAGCGTTCTGCGGCTTTTTCGCCCAGCGTGTAGCGAATAAACGCATCCACCTGGCGGAAGTAGTCAGCACTGCTGGCCGGGCCGGTGAGCACCATGGGCAGGGGAATGTCCGCGTTGTCCGGGTGCAACAGAACGCCCAGTAAATAGAGGATCTCTTCGGTGGTGCCAACCCCGCCGGGAAACACGATGATGCCATGGGCCAGACGCAGAAACGCCTCCAGGCGTTTTTCGATATCCGGCATGATCACCAGTTCGTTGACGATGGGGTTGGGCGCTTCGGCGGCAATGATGCCCGGCTCGGAAATCCCCAGATAACGGCCTTCCTTCTCCCGTTGTTTGGCATGGGCCACATGGGCCCCTTTCATGGGGCCTTTCATGGCGCCAGGGCCACAACCGGTGCAGATATCCTTGTGGCGCAAGCCAAGCTGGTAGCCCACGCTTTTGCTGTAATCGTATTCGTGCCGGGAGATGCTGTGCCCGCCCCAGCAAACCACCATGTTTGGTGAGGCTCCGGCTTTGAGTACCCCGGCGTTGCGCAAAATATGGAACACCGCATTGGTAATGCCTTCGCTGTTATTCAGGTCGAAACGGTCGTTGTTCTGGATCTCGTTGGCCACGTAGACGATATCGCGCAATACCGCAGACAGGTGCTCGCGGATACCGCGAATCATGCGTCCGTCCACGAAGGCGCCAGCCGGGGCGTTGTCCAGCTTCAGGCGTAGCCCGCGGTCTTCCTGAATCACTTCGATTTCGAAGTCGTGGTAGGTTTCCAGTACCTCGCGGCTGTCATCGGTGGGGGTGCCGCAGTTCAGCACCGCCAGGGCGCAGCGGCGCAGCAGGTCATGCAAGCCACTGCCAGAGGTATCGCGCAGGCGCTCCACTTCATGTTGGCTGAGTACTTCCAGGCTGCCTTCCGGCGCCACAATGGTCGATACCGTTTCGGTCATAAGGTCGGTCCGTCGCAAATAATCAGGTCGGTTTAATACCGGTATTGGGCTTGTTCTGTCATCGCTTTCAGAGAGAGTACCAGAGAGGGTACCGTAGTCCGGGCGAGAAAGGAGTGTTGGGGGTGAGGGCGCTGCTTTCAAGCTGGCAGCCCGCCCGTCGGCGGACAAGTGTTTTTACATTTTGCCGGGGAACGACGGGCCGGCACGTGCGTCCGATTTAACATCAAGGCGGGAATGTTCACGGCATTGCTCATGCAGGAACTTCCCGATACAGGCCAGGGCGCCTGTTATGTTGATATGGGGCAACGCATTGTCATGAGGTTGTCGCCATTATCGGCCAGACTTGATCAGTTTCGGGGCCGCTGAACAGGCCTCAGCAGAGAGTGAGACTCAGGAGCAAACCATGTTGCTCAAGTATTTGAACCAACTGGAACAGGCCGTGAAAGCGGCGTCCGAACACCCGGATTCGGCTACCGTTACCCGTTGCGCCGATTGTGTGGCGACGCTGGATGCCTACCTGGATGCACAAATGGAGCCGGTGCAACGCCGCGGCCGGGAATTGATGGATGGGCTGATTCCGGCGCATCTTCACGACCGGGTTTGTCAGCGGCTGCACTAGGAACGCCCGCCACACGCTGCACGCAACAGGCGTCAACGCGACTCTCTCTTTGGCGCTAACAAAGAGCGCGAAGCGCCGCGGGCCACCAGCAAAATGTCGGATTACGCCTTTCAGGCTAATCTGACCTACGTCTGAAAGGCGTAATCCAACCTACGCTTCTGCTGATGTAGCCTCCGCGCGGGACGAATGAATAGTCGGTGGCCCCTGACCTATCTCCGTGTTGTTGCGTGAAGCGTGAAGCGTGCCGCGCCTCCTGTCACATCCTGTTTCGCTGGCTATGCAGGGCCTTGTCCCGTTCTTCCGGGAACAGGTCCGGTTGTTGGGGGGCTTTCAGGTCGCGTAGCCGGGCGCCGATGCCCAGCAGGCGGGCCGGGCCTTCGCGTCGCTCCCAAAGCTGGCGGAACAGGGCCTCGAAGTGGGCGGAATCCAGGTCATTGCCGGCCTTGTCGCAGCTCATGCTGACAAAATCCTGATACTTCACCTTGGCGGTCAGCCCGCTGATCAGGTAGTGCTGATCCAGTTTGGCAAACCGTTCCTTCAGCTTTTCAATCAGCCCCTCCAGTTCCCGGAGCCAGTCCGTCAGGGTGAGCTGGTCCTTGTCGTAGGTGCGCTCCACCGATACCGATTTGCGCCGCCGCCCGGTCTGGATCGGGCGGCTGTCTTCGCCGCGGCACAGGTGATAAAGCCGCTCGCCAAAACTGCCAAAGTGCTGGCCCAGCTCCAGTCGGCTTAGCTGTTGCAGGTCGCCGCAGGTTTTCAGGTTCAGGCCGGCCATGCGTTCACCGGTGACCCGGCCCACCCCGGAAATCTTGTTCACCGGCAGGGCGGCCACAAATTCCTCGACCTGGGCCGGGGGGATCACAAACAGCCCGTCGGGCTTGCGCCAGTCGCTGGCGACCTTGGCCAGAAATTTGTTGGGGGCGACGCCTGCTGACACGGTAATACCCACCTCCCGGCGAACGTCCTGGCGCAATGCCTGGGCAATGCGGGTGGCGCTATTATCGAATTGTTCGCTGGCGCTCACGTCCAGAAAGGCCTCGTCCAGTGACAGCGGCTCAATCAGGCTTGTATAACGACGAAAAATGTCATGGATCTGGGCGGAAACTTTGCGGTATTTGTCAAAGTTCGGAGGCACAATAACCAGTTCCGGGCAGCGCCGCAGGGCCTGGGAGGATGCCATGGCCGAATGCACACCAAATTGCCGCGCCGGGTAGTTGCAGGTGGCAATCACGCCGCGCCGGTGCGGGTCGCCGCCCACGGCCACCGGGCGGCCGCGCAGGCTGGGGTCGTCACGCATTTCCACGGCGGCGTAAAAGCAGTCGCAGTCCACGTGGATAATTTTGCGCGATGCTGGCGCCATGGAGGGCGTCATGGAATGTGCCATGATGGGCTCGGGTAAGCGTTCACGTGTTGGCGCGGCTGTTGCAGGCCACAGGCACAGAAACGTGTCCGGTGGACTGCAAGACAGAACCGGGCTATCCCCGTGGGCATAGTCGTGCCAGGCAGGGGCGCCAAAGGGGTGCCATAAGGAGAGTGTACCATCGCCATTACCGAGAACCGCACACCGCAGGTGCTGATTGTCGGTGCGGGCCCCACCGGGCTGGCACTGGGTATCGGCTTGCGCCGCCATGGTATCAACTGCTGCATCATCGATCGTCTTGAGGCGCCATCACCGTATTCCCGGGCGCTGGGCCTGCATGCCCGTTCGCTGGAAATCTTTGAGGCGCTGGATGTGCTGGCGCCGATCCGCAAGGCGTCGCGGCGCCTCAAGGCCGTATCGGTGTACGGCGATAAAGGGTTTCTCTTCGAACTGGATCTCACCTCCCTGAAAGCGCCGTACCCGTGGGTGCTCAGTTGCCCGCAATCCGAAGTGGAAACGGTGTTGATCGACCGATACCGGATGCTGGGCGGGGAATTGATTCGCAGTACCGAGTTGCTGGATTTCCGCCAGGACGGCAGCGGTGTGCAGGCGCGCATTCGCCAGGGGGCGGAGGTGCAGACATTGAATGCCGAGCTGCTGGTGGGGGCCGATGGCGTGGGCTCCACGGTCCGTGAGCAACTTGGCATTGGTTTCAACGGGGTGGATTACAGCGAGCATTTCCTGTTGGCAGATGTGCCTTGGGATACTGCCCCCTGGAGCAACGATCGCTCCCATGGTTTTTTGCAGGAAGAAGGGCTGTTGCTGGCCTTGCCTTTGCCGCAGGGCTGGCGGCTGATTATGGCCCGCCGTGAGCCGCCGGAAACACCATTTAGTCTGGCGCCCTTTAGCGAACGGCTAACGTCGATTCTTGGGGACGTGCCTGATTTGGGTGAACCCCGCTGGCTGAGCCAATTCTCCGTGCAGCGCCGGCTGGCGCAGCATTTTCGGCGCAATCGGGTTTTCCTGGCTGGCGATGCGGCTCACGTGCAAAGTCCATTGGGTGCTCAAGGCATGAACACCGGCCTGGCGGATGCCTTCAATCTGAGCTGGAAGCTGGCGTTTTACCTCAAGGGGTTTGGGCAGGGTGCCTTGCTGGATAGCTACGAGCAGGAACGGCGCCCGGTGGCTGAGAAAATGCTGTATGGCGTGGATATGCTGTCGCGGGCCTCATTGGTGAAATTGCCCTTGCTGCGGCGCAGTCGCGATTCGCTGCTGAAACTGGCCGGCAGCCGTCGCAATATTTCCAGCCGACTGCTGCGCACGGCCAGCCAGCTGGATGTGCATTATCGTAATTCGCCGCTGGTCACCTGTGGGCCGGAGGCCGACGTGGGCTGGCGGCATCAGGGGCCGCTGCCCGGCGATCGGCTGCCGGATGCGGCGCTGAAATCCGTGCGCACCGGGCACCTGCATCAGTTGCACGGTTTGTTGCGCAAACCGGTACATCATTTGTTGCTGCAGTTGAGCGAATCCCCCGAGCATAACGAGCGGCTGGTGATGTATGCCTTGAGTGATCGTTTGGGGCAGGAATACCGTGAGCGCGTGCACCTGACCGTGATTGCGGCGAGGGCCACCGCAAATGGAGATGTGCCCCGGGAAGGTACCACCCGTATCTGGCGTGATCATGAGGGCGAGTTTGCCAGCGCATTCGGCGATCAGGGCCGGCTCTGGTTGATGCGCCCGGATGGGCATCTGGCTTACCGGGCGCCGGTGAGTAATGCGGATGATTTGTTGGGGTATCTGGAGCGAGTGCTTGGGAAGAGAGTGGGGTGATGGGAGGCGTTTGCGTCGTGTTGTCGGATTACGCGTAGCCGTAATCCGACATCACGCGTGATAAAAACGAAATCTACGCCACCCGCCGCCAGCGTTGAATCACAAAATGTCCGTTCATGGGCTTGCCGGCCAGGGCGCCAATACCGGCTTTCGCATCCGGCCGTGCCCGCCAGTGGTGGGGGGTCATGGCCAGCAGGTTACGGAGCTCTTCTTCCGACTCGGGCACCCATTCGCAATGCAGCGTCTCGCTGGAGATCAGCTCGAAGCGATCATCCAGAAACTTGCCCGCATCGAAACTGCTTTGCCGCACATCGTCGTACAGGGCTTCGCGCAACGGCAGCAGGTGCGTTTCCCCGGTACCGACAACAATCAATTCCCCCCCGGGTTGTAGCACCCGGGCGATATCATCCACGAACAAGCGGGTGAACAACACAAATACGGTTTGCTGGCTGGCATCAAACAGCGGTAGCCGGGCGCCGCTGGCCACCAACCAGGTGATGCGCTTGTTACGCTTGGCAGCTGCATCCACCGCGAACTTGGAAATATCCACGCCCACACCATTCACGCCGCCCAACCGCTGGGCAAACTGCTCGGTGTACCAGCCTTCGCCACAGCCGATATCCAGCCAGGCGGGTTCTTCATCCGGGAGGTGAGCGAGCAGGGCATTTGCCAATGGCTGATAACGGCCCAGCTCAAGAAAAGCCGTGCGCGCCTGCACCATGGCCTTGTCGTCCCCCGGTGACCGGGAGCGGCGCTGCTGCGCCAGCAACAAATTGGTGTAACCGCGTTTGGCACGGTCGAACTGGTGGCCGTTATCGCAGTGCCAGCTATTGCCGGCAAGGCGCAGGACCTGTTCGCAACTGGGGCATTTGAGTGTGGGCATGGCAAACCGTGTTCCGGGGCGTGATGTCGGCAGTGAACCACAGGATGCTGGGAAAAGGTAGGGCAGAAGGCAGGGAAGGCGAAAGCATGCTGAGCGGTGGAAGAAGAGAGAAAGGGCAAGCCGCCCTCGTATTATGGAGAAGCCGATATTTGTATTTCTGCACGTTGCAGCTTTGCTTCTGCGGTCAGGTTGCGCAGGTCACTTAAATACGCCTGATAGCTTTTATTCAGCACCGTCTCCACGTCGACCTGACTTCCCTTGAGTTGAGCCATGGCTGCACTGTGAAGTTGGCGGGTCTGGCGGTCGATCTTGTCAATAATGCCGGGCAGAGACTCACTTGCCTGGTCGATGAAGGCGATTTGGGCGTGCAGTCGGGTTTGCTGGTTGGTCAGCCGGGTCAGTTGCTGGCGGATGTGTGTCTGGTCAGGGCTGAAGTCATTGGGGACCAGCTGTTCTTTAAGCGAAGTGAGTTGGCTGGCATTGCTGCTGAGGGTGGCTTCTATAGCACTGCGTTGCTTTTGATACGTGGCCAGTTTTTGCGTTAATGCGTTGAGCTGTTCGGTTAATTGTCTATTTTGTGCCTGCAGTTGCAGAAGGGTAGCCACTGCCTCCTGGAGTCGGGATGACGCATGCAGCAGGTTCAGTTCTGGGTGGTGAAGGCAGTTTTTTAATAGCGTCTTGCGCACATCATCATTTATTTCGGAAGGAAAAATAACGGCCAGCGGATCGATGTGACCGCTTGCCCTCAGGATGCTCAGCTGGTTTTCGGCAAATTGACTTTGTGTTTCCACTTCCTGGTAAAGGGCAAGGGAGAGGCCGGGGTTTGTGGTCCGTTGGTCGTGGGCGGCGCTCATCAAGCCGGAAAGGGTTTGCGGGCGGTAAGGGAAGTGCCGGGCCGTGCGTAGAAACCAGTTTTTTGCCTGCTCGGTGTTGTTTTCCAGGCGAAAACTTTCGGCCATCAACAGGCCTGCCTGAGCGCCCGAGGGGCTGGCGGTTTCTATTGTGCTCAAGATTTCCCGGGCCTGACTAAACTGGTTGTTAAGCATCATCATGGCGGCTTGCCGCAGGCGCAGGCGGTTCTGTAAAACCAGTTGTTCTGCTGGCTTCAGAGCCTTGCTGGCCTTGAGCGCCTCTTCAACAGCATGGTCAGCATTGGCGGATGGATCTGTCAGTGGGGCCATGGCTTGGCGCACGTCGCAATGCACTGCCGTACTAAAAAAAGCCAGAAAAAGGGCCAGGAAAAATCGTTGGGCAGTTTGTGCCGGTATCAGTGTGATGAAGTTCACGTCCGTGTTGTCTCTCAAGTCCGTTTTGTCAGGGGAGAGTGTAGACTCGCCGCCTGTTTATTCGCCGCAGCACAATACACAACTACGAGAAGGCAATGAACCTTCCCGCTGCGGCAGTGTGATGATAATCGGCAAGGATAGCCATGTTGGGGGAAAACCCGTTGTTTCGTTACGGCGTTATCGCCGCCTGTCTCTGTGTGGGTATTGGAGGCGTTGGGGCGGTAACGGCCGCTCCTGCCCCGAATTCCCAGCAACGCATGTTCGACCGCCTGCAAGAGCAGGAGCGCCAGCGTCAGCAGCAGCAGCTGGAAGATATGCAGGTGCCCGGCGAAGGGCCGGACCTGCGCATGCCTGTTCCGGAAGGCTCTGGTGCATCCGACCGCTGTTTTGAGATTGAATCGGTTCAACTCAAAACGTTGGGGGATGCTCCGCTTCCTTTTGGTCGCTGGTTTCGGCGGCCCGCCGATGCGGTAGAAAGAACCTGCATTGGTATGAAAGACATTCGCGCCTTACAGGCGGTGCTTTCCAATGCGTTGATCGACAAAGGTTATGTCACTAGCCGTGTATTGATTCCGGAACAGGATATCGCTTCCGGCACCCTGGTGCTTCTGGTGGTGGCCGGTCGTGTGGAGTCCTTCGAGGCCGTGGGCATGCCTGTGCGAGTGCTGGAGTGGGCGGTGCCTGCGTCGCCCGGTGATCTGGTCAACCTGCGTGATCTGGAGCACGCGGTGGAAACCCTGGCGCGGTTACCCCATCTGGACGCGAAGATGGATCTGGCGCCCGGGGAGGAACAGGGTGGCACGGTCGTGCTGGGTCAGGCGGAATGGCCACGGCGCTACCGGGGCACCCTGGTGCTGGATGAAGAGCACTATGGGGATGTTACCCATGGCACCGCTCAAGCGGGGCTGGACTGGGGCAGCCCCTTCGGACTCACCGACAGGATCTCTCTATCCCTGAATAGCGATCTGGATACGGAATTTTCGGATCGTGCCTGGGGGGCCGGGCTCAGTTATGACATTAGCCTGGGCTACTGGAACCTGGCGTTGAGCTATAACCGCCAACAGTATGAAAACGAAATCCAGGGGATCTTCCAGCGTTTTGAAACCACTGGCGCCACCGATACCTCCCGTATTGAGCTCACTCGTACTTTGTATCGCAGCAACCGTTCCCGGTTGTCGTTCTCGCTGTTAGGCGCCTACTCCGATACCGAGAACCTGTTGGACGATGCGGTCATCCGGGTGAGTTCCTACCAGCTGAAAGCCCTGGGTGGGCGCATCAATGCCAAACACCTTTGGGGGCGAACTCAGCTGGCGGGCACGGTCACCGTGGAAGAAGGCTGGGGCACGGGGCCGGCGACGAACCTTCCGGGTGACGTCTCGATTGCAGAGAAAACGCACACTCGCTATCAGACATATCTTACAGCCAATCGCTTTATAAAGCCGTTATATGGCGCCCTGTCATTACGGTTGAATGCACAGTATGCCAACGACGTGTTGTTTCCCTCGGAACGGTTCTCGGTGGCATCCAGTTCAGTGGTTCGGGGGTACCGGGATATTACCCTGAACGGGAATTCAGCCGTGGCGGGCAGCGTGCAGTTCGATGGTTACCCGCCGATCACCGGGCCTGTCTCGGTGATCCCTTTTGCCGCGTATGACTCCGGAGTGGTGCCGGGCAATCAGAACGAGTTTGGTTTTTCACGCATAGATTCAACCACCGCAGGAGTGCGGTTGGGCTACCGCTCGGTGCGCCTCACCACCGAAATTTCCTGGCCCATGGAACAGCATTCAACGGAACTGACAGACAGCGAGTATACTCTCCATGCCTCACTTTATGCCGAATTCTGAGTCCTCCGCCAAGCCGGTCCGTCGTGGTCTGGTGTATACGCTGTCGTTGTTGCTGATTTGGCAGCCCATGCTGCTGTCCGCACAACCCATCACACCCACCCATGGCACCAATGGGCGGCCGACGATGGATAAAGCCGCCAATGGCGTGCCCGTGGTCAATATTCAAAACCCCAACAGCAAAGGGGTGTCGCAGAATTTCTATAACGATTTCAACGTAGGCAGCAAAGGCGTTGTTCTCAATAACAGCCAGCAGGTAACGCAAACCCAACTGGGTGGCTACATCGAAGGCAACCCGAACCTGCACAATGGCTCCGCCAGCCTGATTCTCAATGAAGTCATCGGCCAGAACCCGTCCAGCCTGGGCGGTTACATCGAAGTAGGCGGCGCCCGCGCCGATGTGGTGGTGGCCAACCCCAATGGCATCAGCTGTAACGGTTGTGGCTTTATCAATACCAACCACGCCACCCTGACCACCGGTAAATCCATCATGGAAGGGGGCGAGCTGCAGGGGTTTGATGTGCAGGGTGGCCGTATTGGTATTGGCGAGAACGGATTGAACGGTTCGAATACCGACCGCTTCGACCTCATCGCCCGCTCCGTCAAGGTGGCCGGCGAGCTGCACGCGGACTCCCTGAACATCGTCACCGGCCAGCAACGGGTAGACCGCGACACCCTGGCCACCTCGAATGAAACCACCGGCACCAACAAGCCGGGCTTTGCCATCGATTCCAGTGCACTGGGCGGCATGTACGCCAACCGCATTCGGCTGATCGCCAATGAAGAGGGCGTGGGTGTGAAGCTGGATGCGCCAGTGGCGGCCCAGAATGGGGATATGGTGCTGTCGGCGAAGGGAAATGTGGTTATTGCTGATGCCAGTGCTAAAGGGGATATGCAGGTTGCATCGTTAGGCGCTGTGAGCGCAGTGGGAAGTATCGCTGCTGAAGGGCATTTATCGATGAATGCTGGGGACATCCATCTTCAAGGTGGTGATGTTAATGCTGATGCAATAACGATCATTTCTGACCAGACCCGTATCGAGAGCGATGTTTCCGTAACCGGTGAAGATCGGGTAACCATCCTGTCGGAAGAACATGTGACCAATAATGGCGATGTTCTGGCTGGGGGTGTAGCAGAGATCGCAACTGAGAATTTGACCAATACAGGAAAAGTGGCGGGCCAGAGTGACGTGAAAGTCAACGCCTCTGGCAGCCTTGTCAATAGCGGGGAAATTGATGCGGTTGCGAATCTGGAAATTACGGTAAGAGAATTGAACAACGAGGCGGGTGCCTTGCAGGCAGGCCAGACGATATCTCTTACGACTAAAGACTATGTACATAGGGGCGAGGTAGGGGCTGATAATGCGTTTAATTTGAACGCGGAAACGGTATCCATTGGTCCCGAAGCTGATTGGCAGGTGCATGGTGATGTGTCAGTTACTGCAAACCAATTGCGCAATGAGGGTGTGTTTAGCTCTGCAGGTGATATGAGCCTGGCAGTAAGTGACTTGGAAAATCATGGAGACATGGCGGGGCTGCAAAGTCTGACCTTTAGCGGCGAAAGGCTCCGAAATGGAACGCACTCTCTATTGTTGTCCGCCGGTGAGATGCAGCTATACCTGGATGATCTGGATAACTACGGGGATATTTATGCTGTAGGTAATTTGGATATTGCAGGTAGTTATCTCTCGGAGAGTATTGATGCCATTTGGGAAGATAAGGCCAGCTGGGCACGACGAGTAAACAACGAATCCGGCCTAATCGCCAGTGAAGGGAAAATCCGTATTGTGGCAGCGGAGTTCGAGCAAAAGCTGGCCAGTGAACCAGAAGTTGAAATCGTTTGGGATGACCCTGTTTATAGCTATGACAGGAATTATGATCGTCGCTGCTTCAATCGAAATAGAAACAGTGCCTGTCATGACTCGACCTATCGTCATAAATATCAAAGACAGATTGTGCAGTCTTATTCCTCGCCCCGGCAATCACAGCTATTGGCTGGCGGTGATCTCTGGCTCATGGGTGATTATCTGTTCAATGATGCCAGTGTAATTGCGGCTAATAACGACATAGCTATTAAGGCAAACCGCTTCGATAATACAGCGTATACGGTTGATTTGAAGGAGGTGACGCGTGTCGATAAATCCTGGCTTAGGAAGAAAAGCTCGGGAGGAGGCACCAAGAAAAAATACTACACCTACACGACTATTCCGACCTCGGAGAACTGGCATTTATGTGACAGTAGCCGGGTTCGCTGTAACCGTGGCGGAGCAAGCAGCCATACGAATATTCTGACAGAAACCGTAATCAATGCGCTGGTGAGTGCAGGTGGGAAGCTCACTATTGATGCTGAGAAAGTGAGTAACGGTGATGAGAGAGAAGGCGCCGCGTTTAGCTTTGGCTCTGCCATGGATGCCATTTATGGCGACACAGGTGAGAACAGCTCGGATACCTTGTTTCGGTTTGATCCTCTCTCGCTGGGGTTTGATCTTCCCGGAGCTCACGGCCTTTTTATCTTTAATGATGACCCCGGCCACCTCTATCTGATTGAAACCAACCCACTGTTTGCAACGCTAGATGGTTTTCTGGGCAGCGAATATCTGATCAATCGCCTTGGCATGGAGCCGGACCAGAGCATTCAAAGGCTTGGTGACAGCTATTATGAAACGACCCTTGTTCGTGATGCGGTACTGGCCGCAACCGGTACCCGGTTTCTTGATCCTGACTTCAAGAGTGACGAAGAACAATTTCGCTGGTTAATGGATAACGCCTTTGCTGCGGCTGAATCTCTACAACTGAGCGTGGGCGTGGCCTTGACAGCAGATCAGGTTAACGCCCTGCAGCAGGATATGGTCTGGCTCGAGGAACAAGATGTGGCGGGCTATCTGGTTCTGGTGCCGGTGCTGTATCTGGCCCAGGGTAGTGCCGTCATGGATGGCCCACAATTGCGTGGTGAAGATGTAGCCATCAGCGGGGATAACGTGACTAATCACGGCGATATTGTTGCGGAAAACAGCGCAGCGGTGGCCGCAGAACAGGGAGACATCACTAACACAGGCTCGATGGTTGCGGGTAATGTGCTGAATTTGCAAAGCGCGCAGGATATTCAAAACCTTGGTGGGGAGCTGGTGGCCAAGTCTCTGGCGTTGGATGCCGGGGGTAATGTTGAGGTAGCCACCTTGGCCGACGCAGTAGGGGATCCCCTAAACTGGATGACACGGTTAACTGAACAGGCACAGTTGAGGGCGGATAACCTGTCTGTAACCAGCGGTGGAAATATCCGTTTGCAGGGGGCCAAGGTAGATGCCGGGTTGCTGACGCTGGTGGCCGATGGTGACCTTTCCGTGAAAAGCGTTGCCGTTAGCCAGGGTAGCCACATGGATCAGGGAGATGTGAAGTTCACCCAAAGCAAGGTCCGACAACTCGGTAGTAACCTTAATAGCAACCTGGATATGTTGCTGGAGGCAGAAAATGATCTGTCCATCATGGCCAGTAACTTGAATAGCGAAGGTGATATCAAGCTGAAGGCGCAGGGCGATATAACCGTAGGTTACGCGTTGGAAAGCGATTCTCTTTATAGCTACCGCAAGGATGATGGGAGTTTTGGGAGTAGCAAAGAGCAAACGATTGAAGCGGAATCGCAGCGAGTTGTTGGAAGTAACCTCGCTGCTCTGGGTAACCTTATTCTTAATGCCGAGTCCGGTGGTATTGCGTTGTTTGCATCTAGTGGGCACGGGGAACAAGGTGTTGAAGCTGTGGCAGGTGATGGTGTCCGTATTGAGTCCGCAGTGAATAGCGAATATCGCCGAACACAGGTTGAGGAAAAGAACGCCGCCAGAATCAAAACCCGTGATACCGGAAGCATGACCCAGACATTGGCGCGTGCCGGTCTATCCTCTAGTGCGGACATCTCACTGGATGTCAAGGGCAATGTCGTATTGGCCGCAGCCGAGCTTGAAGCGACAGGTGATCTTCGAATCGGTGATGCAGCGCTGGCAACTGATGAAAGCGGCGCGATGAAGCTGGATGAAAATGGTAACCCCATTATTGAGAGGGGCAGTATCGATAATCTTTACATCGGCACCGTCGCTCTGGAAAATGAAAACTGGGATATAAAAACCCGTTCTTTGCGTGGCCCTGTTAAGGAATTGGCAAAAGCTTCCTCCGTTATCATGGGGGCCGGCGGTTTGTACTTGCCGGGCCTGGCACTGGGGACTAAAGACATGGAAATAAAGCTTTCCGAAAGTACGGAAAGCCGAGTCCATGAGCGGCGCGAGGTTGGTTCGGCGTTGCAAGCAGAGAATATTCAGCTTTCTGCCCAAAACGATATGACCTTGACGGGGTCGAGTCTGGAAGCTGACGAAGAGAGTGGCAAAGTCGTGATGCTGGCCGACAATATCCTGCTGGATACAGCGGTCACCGAAACGACGATCACTGAAAAAGATGAAACCGAGACCGCCTCCAGTATCGATCCCTCACTGAAAAAGGACGAAATCAGCCTGGGCGGGCTTCGGTTGACCGAGTTGGAACAGGCAACGGTTACCAATACGCTAACGCATAGCGGTAGCAGTATTTCAGGGAATCAGATTGTCCTTGAGGCAGACAGTGCGTTAAGCCTGATCAATGCTGATATTGAGGCCACAGGGGAAGACGGTGTTTTGTCCTTGGCTGGTGACAGCGTCAGCATTACCGGGGTGCAGGATGAAAAGACGGTTACGGAAACGCTGAAGGAAAAAACCACGGAAACGTCGGTGGGTATTCGTAATGCCTACGTGGATGCCGCGTATGCCATTGAAGGCTTGAAGAAAGCTGGCGACGCCGTTGGTGACGCTAAAGATGCCCTGAAAGACGCGGAAAGGCGCGTTGAACGGGGCGAACTGGCCAAAGAGGCTCTGGAGGACTACCGCATCATGCTGGCCGCAGCCTCTGCCAACCTGGTCCAGGCGGAACTGGCATCGACTCAAGCTCTGGCGGCCACCGCCGCAGGGGCTGCAGCGGGGGGCACCGGCTTTTACGTCAGCGGCAGTGCCCAGCATAGCGAAACCACCTCCACCAGCACCGCCACAGAAAAGACCTGGCAAGGCAGCAGTCTGAATGCCGCCGCCATGAGTATCAATGCGGACAAGACAGCCAGCATCATCGGTAGTGAGGTTAATGCCGGAGTTCTGGATTTGAATGCAGCGGATATCCTTATTGGCGCGGGCACTAACGAACAAAGCAGCCGCTTTGAACAAGAGAGCAAAAACGGCGGCTTTAGCGTTAGCACCAGCGGCGCGGGTAGTTGGAATGCCAATGCCGGCTTTAACGAAGCCGAGTCAGAAAGCCAGGCGACCCAGTACGTCAACAGCCAGCTCAATGTGGGCCATCTGAACAGCACCAGCGACAGCCTCACCGTCAAAGGGGGCGTTGTGACTGCCAATACTGCGAATATTGATACCGGCACCCTGCATATTGAAAGCCTGCAAGATACGCATAGCAGTAGTAACAGTAGTGTTGGCGCCAACGTGGGTATCGGTGCGGGCACCAGTAGCACCGGCAAACCGCAAAGCGGCAGTGCGGGCTTCAATACAAGCAAAGGCAGCAGTGAAGGCGCCCGGACCAATCAGCAAAGTGCCATTTTCATTGCCGACGGTGAAAGCAGTCAGGTCACCGCCAAGGACACCACCCTAGTCGGCGGCATGATTGCTAATGCCAGCTACGAGGAAGCGGCTGAAACCGGTGAATTAGCGCTGGTTGATCACGGTAACCTGAATTTCAGTACCGATACTCTCACCGTCGAAGACTTGCGCGATTACAGCCGGTCGAGCCAGAGCGGTGGTGGGATTCAAACGAACTTTGGACAAGGGATTTACGACGGCACTGACGAGCAGCTTGATAGGCGGGGTAGTAGGCATCTGAAAGGCGAGGAATATGCCACCGGTTCCACCACCGTCTCGCTACACAATGAAGGCAACCGCATGGAAGGCCAGACACTGGCTACCCTTGGTGGTGGCAATGTGCGGGTAGGAGGTGTCGCGTTAGATGAGCAGGAAGAGTTTTCCGGTCTGAACCGCGACGTAGACGCCGCGCAGATAATAACGCTGGAGCAACAAACCGGGGCACTGAATGCCAGCATGTCGATGGATCACCGGATGTTCTCTGAGGTAGGCCGACAAGTTATTAAGGATCAGCACGTTGACTTCAAGAACAACGTCAAAGGCACTATTGGTGGTGCCACCGGAGACTTGGCACGGGTCGTTGGCACAGCGGCCGGCGCTCTGCACGTTAGTGAAGTCGGTAACTTGTTAGACAAAATTTCCGGCGGGCAAACTGCGGGCTATATTGAGGGCGGTAAACTCGCAGGTGATATTGAAGGTATTCGTGACGGCGATGTGGAAGATGCACAGTACGCTCAGGATTCCTTAAATGATGTCGATAAAGTGATCAACGGTGCAAAGAGTGATCGCGTTAACGTCACGGAAGATGCCTTCAATGAAAACGGCGAGCGAGTAGCGGGAGCTTCCAATACGGACACTAACACCCTGTATCTGGATTTGGGTGAAGACAGTCGCAAGAGCATCGTCAACACACTGGCCCATGAAGGTATGCACCTGGAGGGTTCGGGCGAATATATGGCGGGCCTTGCCGGGTGGCTGACAGGCCTGACCTACAGAGCCAATGCCTGGGCGAATAGTGATCAGATTGCTCAGCATCATGCGGTGGTGCCGATCCAGAATCAGTTTGAACATCAGCAGTTATTGGGGCAGAACGGTTATCGGTTTGCGTCTGATGCCAGCCGAGGGGCGTTGAAGTATCGGCAAATAGACAATACCGAGATCACCGCGATACGTGCAATGGCTCCGCAAATGGCTGGATCGCTGGGGATTACCGAGCAGCAAGCAGAGAAACGCATGACAAAAGAGCTGCTCGGGGCTGTTGATGTGGGGTGGAATGAAGTCTTTGGTGGCCGCTTGCGAGAACCAGATAGCGAAGCCATGGACTATCTTTCTGAAGCGCTGGTGGAGTTGGGGGATCGCTATGCCCCCTTGGATACCAGTGAGATTCCTTCTCCTATGGAAGAAAACCAGTCCTATACCCCTGAAGAAATAAAGGGGTACTTACAGGATTACCGACAGAACCATGCCGGGCTTTATGTGGATCAAACAGCTTATGGGGAAGGGCTTTCTAACAGGCTAAGTCCCCAGCGTCAGTTCTATGACCAGCACTTTTATCAAGGGGTAAACCCGGGGGATTCTCTGCTGATTCTGGGAGGTATTGGTGCGGGTGGCCTCGACAATGTGGCAGGCATGATGGACGGGCTGGCTTACCTCATGGGTAACCCGGAAGATGCCCTGGAAGGTATGTATCAGGGTATGTTGAAACCAGTTCTGGATCCTCCCGGTTTCCTGGGGGGGATCGCTGAAGCTCGCAATGATGCCATGGTGAGCACTTACCTTTATCAGTTGCAGGGGAACAACTTCGATGCTGCCCGGGTGTCGTCAGCCAGTGATATTTCGTTAGGGCTGGAGTTTGCGGGGATGCTGCCTTATGGGCGTTTGGGGCAGTTAGGGAAGGTTGATGCGGGTACGATGTATCCGGAATTTGTTGTTCCAAACAGCAAAACCTTGCCGGGGCCGGCTGTTCCCGAATATCACTTAGGTAATTACACCGATGGTATTGCGGTTAATAGACAGGTTTCAGGTGATGAGGTTTTCTATAAATATCATGGGAAAGATAATAGGTTAGGAAAGACTCATAACTACGTGACTAAAAAGCAATATACAAGTGAAGTTGATTTGAGAAATGATCTAGCAATACTTGATGAGTGGGGTGTCGCGATTGATCGAGTTACCACTTTTAAACCACCTAAGGGTACTTGGGTAAGTGAGGGGGCGGCGGCTAAACAAGTCGGCGACTTTACTGACGAGTTCCGTCCTGGCGGGGGCTATCAAGGGCTTATTGATATCAACAGTTTACCGAAGTCCTCTTGGATAAGAACGGATAAATTACCGGAGGAATTTAAGCAATGATTGATAAAAATACACTATTAGCTCACGTCGGTCGTTTGTTGGAATTAGCAAAGGCTAGAGATACGAACCAAGGTGTTAAAGTTTATGAAGGAGCTTTAAAGAAAATCGGAGAAGCGTCGTCACAAAGCGAAGTTGAAATTTTCGCAGAAAAGCTTAGACACGCTTTAGCAGGCATTGAGGCTCATGGCCATTTTACTAGTGAAGAGTTTGAGGTAGTGAAGGCAATACGCGCAATGAGCTAGCAAATAAGCTAGCTCTGTTTGAATCGAGGGTGTTCAAAACTCTGTGTCACAGGCAGCAGCCTCATAGGCTGATGTATTCGTCCAGGCGCTAGGGGAAGTGGATGGTCATCTGTGACAGCGTGAGATTCCAGTTCTGCACCGGGTGCGTCCAGCGCTCGGATGCTTTGAGTATACCGGCATAGAGCAGCTTCAGTAAGGCGTTCTCGCTGTCGAAGCCGCCCTTGGTCTTGGTCAGCTTGAGGGAACAATGTGAGGAACCATGGGGGTCAGGTCTCCCATTTCCCACCGCAATAAGGGTCAGGTCTCCCATTTCCCCCGAAAGGCTTTAACCGCTCGGTTTACGGTTGATCGCCCGCAGCCGAAGTGCTCGCCAATTTGGGACAGTGAGTAATGCCCATCAAGCCATGCGCGAGCCATGGCTTGATTCCGATTTTTGTATGTTTCTTGGTAGTGAGACAGGGGGTTGATCGGCTTCAGTCGCTGTGGCCTTGGGGTTTCAGTTAGTTTCCTGTTGGGCTCAAGGTGGCGCTGTGCCGCTTCAATAAACGGGTCTGAGCCAAGATAAATTTGGTTGCGCAGTTTCTCCCAGGGAGATGGCTGGTTGCTGCCTTCGGCAACAAGCTGCTCGTAGCCTGTGCGAGAGCTCTTCAGGTTGTCGCTGAAAGCTTGCAATATCCATTCGGTTGTCAGGCAGGGAGGGATTTCAGCCAACCCTGCAGTAGGGCGATAGCTGCTCCAGGGCCACTCAGCAGCAGAGTGAAGCATGCGTGCGCGTACGGGATTCAAGACAATATAACGCGCCAATGCGAGTAAGTAGCTTTCCTTCTCTACCAAGATTGCCTTGAATCGACCTTGTAGCAGATGACCTACACGCTTATGGCGTATGTTGAAATATTGAGCATAGACACCGTTTAAATGCCGCATTCCTTTTGACAAATTGGCATCGCCGGTTTCGATAAGAAGATGGTAGTGGTTACTCATCAGGCAATAGGCATGACATTGCCAGTGATAGGTTTTGGTGCAGTAGGAAAGGGTTTCGAGAAAATAACGTCGATCCTTGTCATCGACATAAATATCCTGCCTCGCATTGCCGCGGGCGGTTACATGATATAAAGCACCAGAGAATTCGAGGCGTATCGGCCGAGCCATTCCTATCTCCCAAGGTTTTTAGGTGATAGTGCGGTCTAGTTAGGATAAGAGATATCAGCCAATGTTGATTGTTGCTTGGAGATGTCTCGGGTGGCCTGTGTGGTAAATGGGAGACCTGACCCTGGTGTTCTGAAGGATTTAATGGAAGGTGAGAAGTGATATATTCCTTTGCTGTTTATTTCACGATGGTGGTTTGCTTTTTTGTGTTTGTTATTTCAAAGCTATTAATTTCAAAGAGAAAATCATTAAAGTCAAAAAATGCAATACGATTTCTTTCATTCGGTTTGGCGATGCTTCCGATGAATTTCATACCCATTTTGACAGATGGTCCTATGTTGAATCGGTATAATGAAACGGTTAGTCCATTTTATTACTCAAAAGCTTCTATTATTGTATTAGTGCTTTGTATATGGGGGGCGTACTTTGTCGAGAAGTGTGCTGGCAAGAAGAAAAATAGCTAAGCATAAATAAATGTAAAGGAAGAAAGAGGAAAGCAATGAGGGCAGTTCTCCCGTCCCTTATACGAGCCTGTGCCGCAACAAGGATCGGATCTATACTTTATACCTCTTCTGACGTAGCGTTTGAGTATGTCACGCCCAATTCGAATTGAGTTTTCAGGTGCCCTTTATCATGTCTCCTCGCGGGGAGATCGTCGGGAGGCGATTTATGAGGATGATACTGATAGAGAGCGTTTTCTATCGGTGCTAGGGCAGGTTTAGGAAGATTTTAACTGGGTCTGCCATGCCTGGTGTTTAATGGATAACCATTACCATCTTGTAATCGATACACCGGATGGCCATTTGTCGAAGGGTATGCGGCAGCTTAACGGGTTTTAAAGAAGCAATGGGCGTCAGGTCTCCCATTTCCCCCGAAAGGCTTTAACCTACCGATTTACGGTTGATTGTCCACAGCCTAAGTGCTTGCCAATTTGTGCGATCGCATTGGTCTACGGAGACCATTTTTCTGACCAAGGCGACGGGTGTCCAGCTAATAGGTTTTGGATCGCCTGGCGTCCTTGGTTGGTGTATTTCTTTGCTGCCTTTTCTGTTTTTCCGATTTCTGGCATTGCCATCTAAACGTAAGATATCTCTTACGTTTAGATGGCAGATGTCGTAAATATTAAGACCAGTCGACATATTTTCAATGCTCTCAGTTTCCCCACGTCGCCCTTTCTGTACCCTCTCACGGTTTGATCTCCCCAAGCTGGGAGATTTGCCATGGAAGCGATAACCAAAGATATATGTGGGGATGTATGAGTTCGAGATTAAATAAATATGCTGTTCTTTTTCTGGGCGCAACCCTTTCTGCCTGTGGCGGTGGCGGCGGGGGATCTTCCTCCGCTACTACTGGCGGCCCGGGTGGGGGCAATCCCGGTGGAGGAAGTAATGGTAGTACGTTGTCTGAAACCGTGACTGTCTCGGCTTCTCTGGGGCGTATCACCAATGCCACCGTTAAAATCTATGGAGCCAATTATAGTGAGGTTATTGGTGAGGGGGTCCTGGACGAAGCAGGCAAGGCCGCTATCGAGGTTACCTACAGTAGCCTTGAGCCGGCAATTGTAGAGGTTACGGCGGGTGAAAATAGCAGCTACTTCGATGAGTCGGCGGGTGAAATTGCTCTTGCTGAGGGCAGCCAGTTTCATGCGATCACTAAAGATCCTGCCAGCACGGCTGTTACTCCTTTCACTGAAATCGCCTGGCAACTTGCGTTAAGCAAGGGGGAATTCCCGCTTGATGCTGAAAGGGTGGAGTTGCTGAATGATTCGGTTGCGAAGTTGGTCAATGGAGGCATTCGCTCCATTACGTCTTCTCCCGATATCCTGTCGGAGATGCCTGCTCCCAATAGCCAGACTATTGCGCTTGGGGACCTGCATGCTGCGGTGCTGGGCGCTCTGGCACGAGTTGGCGATGCTCAAGCTATGCCGGTGCTGGCTGTGCTTGAAAGCCTTTCTACGGATGTGACTGACGGGATGCTGAACGATTTCAATGGTGGCTATGTTTATTCAGATTTTGGTGCCGAATTCAGGGAGGAGTTGGAAAGCTGGGTTGAAACTTACGGCAACGAAGACGCGCAGAATGCGATTTTCGCCATGCCGCTTACGGATATGACTGTAGATTACCGCGCCAATATCCCGCTTAGGCAGCGCATTCTGGAGATGGAATATGGTGTCGGAGCGGAAATTGCCTATTCTCAGGATGGCGGATCTGAATGGGCGCTTTTCCCCAAGGGTGAGGAGGTCAGTTACCACCGTGAAGGCACGATGATTGGTGTTGCGGCAGGTGATAACGGTCAGGACCCAGAGGGCGGAGAGTTTATTCCGGGCTGGTCTGTTGATATGGAAACAGCTGAGTATGTAAGTCTGTTCGATGACCCGAGTGTTAATGGCGTACGTGTCGAAATTCCCACAGGTGACCCGCTCATCCAGAGAGCTATGGTTTTTGTTTCAAGGGATGGCCTTGATATGGATGATTTGATTCTGATGGAGACGAATCTATCAGGGCCAGACAAGCTGGCACATGTTCTGGCTTATGAATCGCTGGACTTCATGGAGCCGGGCGTTGAAGCATTCTTTAACGAGGTTAATGACAGGATTGGTGAAAGCCTTACGGTAGTCACGAGTGATGTGGCAGAACGCGTATGTGAGTCTGCAACCATTGGCACGGACAACAAGGCCCGCTATCCCAAGTATGTCGGCTTGATCCATTTCGACGACCTAACGGAGACGGAATCTCTCCAGCCGCAACGAGTGCGTTATGCTGAAGCTGGCTCACAGCGGGAAATTCTGTTCGCCCACGATACGCTGTTCCGCATCAATGACGATACTGACAGGGTGGACTATATTAGCCTGTCAAACGGCGTGCAGATCACTCAGTGGGCGACGAATGATAGTGCGCTGATTGCCAAATACTGCCCGTAGGGCAATGATCAGCAAGCTGAGTTTCAGGCCCCGGTAATCCGGGGCTTTTTTGTTTAAGCGGGCTTCCGAGAGAAACGAGGTGCCGAGCCGTTGTTACTTCCTGCTGCTGAATGGCGGGGCGCGACCAGGGCTGATGCAGGCATGATAATTGTGTTCTCGACAAACTGCGGGTTAATCAGAAATCATGGGTGCCCGTTGTTTGCTGGATTTGGAGTGTGCTGTGACGAAGTCTGTACCGTTTTCCCTATTGGAGCTCGCCTCGGTACGTGAGGGCGATACCGTGGGCGAGACGCTGGCCAACAGCGTTGCCTACGCCCGCCATGCAGAATCGCTGGGTTTTCAGCGGTTCTGGCTGGCGGAGCACCACAATATGCAGGGGATCAGCAGCGCCGCGACTTCGGTGCTGATCGGGCATATTGCCGGGGCGACCGAATCCATTCGGGTGGGGTCCGGGGGCGTGATGCTGCCGAATCATCCCCCGCTGGTGATTGCCGAGCAGTTCGGGACCCTGGAGAGTCTCTATCCTGATCGGATTGACCTGGGCCTGGGCCGTGCGCCGGGAACCGACCCAATGACTAGCCGTGCCCTGCGTCGTGAAGGTCTGGGGGCGGAGCAGTTCCCCCAGGATGTGGCGGAGTTGCAGCGTTTGCTCGGGCCGCTGGATGCGTCACGGGCTGTGAACGCGATTCCGGGGGCGGGCACCGAAGTGCCGATCTGGTTGTTGGGCTCCAGTTTGTACAGCGCGCAGCTGGCCGCACAGCGCGGGCTGCCCTATGCCTTTGCCGGGCATTTTGCGCCGCGGCTGTACCGTGAGGCGCTGCGTATCTACCGGGACCAGTTTCAGCCCTCTGCTCAGCTGGACAGGCCCTATGCCATGTTGACGGTACCTGCGGTGCCTGCCGATTCCGATGTGGAGGCCCAGTACCTGACCACCACCAGTTACCAGCGCATTCTGGCCCTGTTCCGTGGCCAGCCTTTGTGGATGAAGCCGCCGGTACAGAGCATGGACGGATTGTGGAATCCACAAGAGGAAGCAGGGGTAAAAGATTTCCTAGGCTTGCAGTTGCTGGGAACGGCAGCCTCTATGCAGGGACAACTGGATCAGTTGCTGGATTCGGTAGAGGTGGATGAGCTGATGGTGACGGTGGATTTGTATGATCCGGTGAAACGCCGCCATGCGCTGGATATTCTGGCGGCGTTGGAGCAGTTTCGGACGATGTGATACGTCTTCGCTTTTATTGCGTACCTGGATGTCGGATTACGCCTTATAGGCTAATCTGACCTACGGTCCGAGATCCGCCAGTGGTTCCTGCGAAACCTGCCGAGCGCCACGAGAGCAGTAAGCAAAGCAAGGGGCAGGCTACCGCCTCCACTACTGCTTCCTCCTCCACTGCTTGCTCCGCCGGTTTCTGTATTGCTGCTTTGCGTGACCTCAAAACGGCGAGCATAAATATCCGGCGCGTTGTCATCATTCGCTATCCAGCTTTCCCAGGTAACGATGAGCGAGTCATTGCTGTCTGTGGCAAGAGCCACATGGTTCTCTTCAGGAGTGGTGTAGGTGGATACTTGTTGAGGGCCGCCTATAAGGCCGTTGGCCGTGAGCTGTTGAGTGTAAAGAGTTTTATCGTTATATCCGCCGTTGCGGTTCCAGACGATAAAGGCATTGTCATCCTTGCCCTTTGCGATAGCCGAGATGGCATTATCTTCCTGCGTTTGTTGGCCCATGACGCTGCCAAGAACCCCGGTTAGCGAAACAGACCGTGCCATTGGATCCCGGCTTCCATAATCACCGCTGTCCCAGGCTGCGATGAAGTGGTTTTCGTCTAGTGTGGCCGCGTGAACGTCGCTAGGGTAGCTGCCCACATCGGTTATGCTAAACAGGGTGGATGTTTCGCCTATCGGATTATCATTCGCAGCGAAAAGCGCGCCTCTAATAGCGTAATGCGGTGACGTTTCTTCTCCGGTTTTCTTGCCCTGCATATCTGCGCCCCATACAAGGAATATCGCGTTATCGGTATTCAGGGCAACGGCTGGAATAGCCCCCAGGTTGGTGAGCGGTATAGGCTGCGGGACGGTGACTCCGCTATTTGTGGCGTTGCCGCTTTTGCTATAACGCCGGAATGACAGTGTCTTGCTATTTATAGGCTTGCCCCGTGTAGTGGGAAAAGTTTGCCAAGCGATGACCAAGCCGGTGTCGTTGTGGGCGAGGGCGGGTAGCGCTTCTTTGCCGTCGGTATTTGCAACGGTGACGGGCTCACCTGTTGGAGAACCGTCGTTATTGAAGAATTGAAGCACCAGATTGTAGTCGTTATCGGTGTCACTGATGGGATCGCCGGTTTCCGACCAGGCGAGGGCAAAATCACCATCGTTCCACATGGTCATTGCAATGTGTGGGTAGTCGTTCTGTTCAGGAATGCGGGCGATATTTTGGTCCGCATCGACCAAGACTTTCTCTGGGCCAATGGTCTCACCAAATTGATTATAAAATTGGCCTTTAATGGTTGGGCCAACATCGGAGAGGCGGTTTTCAGAGGTCCAAACAATCAGTGTCTGATTGTTCCCGTCTACGGCTATGTGCGGCGTTGCCTCGTAACCGGATGATATGGTGTTCACAAGGTATTCGGGGCCTTGGGCTTCCAGGTTCGCAAAGCCGGGTGTCGCAGCGCTGAACAGTAAGAGTGAAATAACAGCACGATTAATACGATACCACTGAGTACTCACTATGATTCCCCTATATTTGTATTCGGCGTTTTTCATCGGACCGGAAGTATAAGGTGCCGAGAATTTTTTCCTGTCAGCAAAGACTTACAAATCAGGGTGAATTTTTTTTGGCGAAAGAGATTGTGATGCTTGTCACGTCTTCACGACCCTTTTTGCAGGGGAAAAGCGGGGCAAGGAGGGCGCCGAGAACATCGAAAGCCAAAACCGGTTACAGAGAGAGAGAAGGCGCGGTTCTGTTGCGCTGACAGAACCGCTGACAGAGGCGAGTCCAGGGGGTTAGTGAAGGGCGTCAGGCAGCGGGTTGCCGAAGCGCTTCAGGTATTCCTTGCCAATTTCAATTCCCCCCACGTTATTCAGATGGCTTTCATCGCGGTAGAGCGGGATGCCGTTCAAGACGGTCTGGCAGCGTTCGTCATCGCACAGCACTTTCCTGGGGTTAATCCACTGCACGTCCGGGTAGCGCTGCTGGGCGGCTTGTTTGTACTGGTAGAAATTGCGGAGTGAGTCTTCGACGTCGGCCGCACTGATGGAGCAGTCGTCCATATTTTTCAGCAGGCACTCCGCGTAGGAGGAAGACGGTAATTCGGGCACATCTTCCAGAACGATGACGGTGTGGCCCTGGTCTTTGAGCCAGCCGATGGTATCGACAAAATAAGCCTGGTAGGCGTCGTGCTTGAGATAGGCACTCCACCAGGCGCCGATGAAGACCGTCATGGGGCGTTGGCTCAGAGTGTCGCTGATCGCCCGGTTGCGGGCCACTTTGGTCGGGTCGGCGGCCTGGGCTTTTTCGGCGATGGCCGGAGGCAGGAACGGTGTTGAAGCCCGGGTGACCATCAGCACGGAGTAGTCTGTGCCTTTAAGCAGCTGTTCGAGAAAGCCGATCTGGGCAATGGCGTGGGAATCGCCGATCAGCATGCTGTTGGGCTGGCCGTTTTCGGGTTCGGCGCCGAACAGGCAGGCGTCGCTCTGGTTGAAGTCCACCGGGTCACCCTTGAAGCAGCGCTTGTAGAGGTCTGCCGGGTTGTTGTTGGCAATGATCTTGTACAGTTCGCGACGCTCTTCGGGAATGCGGAAGCTGATGTCGTCGGCGATGCGGATGGTGGACTGGATCGCCCAGATGCCGATCAGTGGTGCCAGAATAAAGATCAGGAACGATTTCTTGAAGCTCCACTCCCGGTGCCGATAACGGTTTTCCACGAAGCGAAAGCTGAGCCAGGACAGGACGACGACGCCAGCGATCAGCAGCAACCGGTTTAACCAGGTCAGCTCGATCAGCTGGTAGTGCATCAACGCCACCGGTGGCCAGTGCCACAGGTACAGGGAATAGGAAATGCCGCCGAGGAAAACCATCATCGGCAGGCTCAACAGCCGTGCGGTGAAGGTGCCAGGCTGATGCAGGCCGGCGTAGATGACCATGGCGGTGCCAAGGGTGGGCCACAGCGCGTTATAGCCGGGGAAGTGATCGTGCTTGGTGATCAACAGGGCAGTGGCCACAATCAGGATGAGCCCGATCAGCGCCAGGGTTTCGGCGCTGCCCCGGTTCAGGCGAGGCAACTGCTGGCTGAACAGTGCTACGCCGGTGCCGAGCATGAATTCAAACAGGCGGGCGGGCAGCAGATAGTAAGCGGCGGCGGGGTGGCCGCTGGCCATGTAGACCGACAACGCAAAGGTGGCCACCAGGGTAATACGGAATGGCCAGTGGGCGTTGCGGCCTTTGCCGAAGCGGTAGGCCAGGTACAGGGAGGCAGGCCAGAGCAGATAGAACTGTTCCTCCACGGCCAGCGACCAGGTATGCAGCAGTGAAAGCGACAGGGTTTCCGGAGCGAAGTACTGGGTGAGCTCGTTGAAATAGTAGACGTTGCTCAGCCCGATCAATGAGGCCAGCCAGCTCTTGGCGAAAATATAGTAAGCGTCGCCGATATAGAACGGCGAGATCATCAGAAAGGTGGCGGTGGAGACCAGCAGAAACACCGGCACCAGCCGGCGGATACGGCGGGCGTAGAAATCGCGAAAGCGGAAGGTGTCTTTCTGGAAGGCCCGCTCCAGTAGCTGGGTGATGACGAAGCCGGAGATAACGAAAAAGACATCGACACCGATAAAGCCGCCAGTAATGCCGGGCACCTGATAGTGATACAGGATCACCAGGATGACGGCCAGTGCGCGCAGGCCTTCGATGTCGGCGCGATAACTTAGCTTGGCCTTCACGTGCGTCTCCCCGGTGTGCTGATCAGTAAACCGGGAAGAATAAAGGTGCGGTGACAGGCAGACAAGTCAGTTGCGTCGTCGGCGCACGCCCAGTATCAACGCCATGAGCCCCAACCACAGTGACGCACCACCGCCCCCGCTGCTGCCACCTGCCGCTGTGTTAACGCTGGCGTTGTACTGCACAGCGATGTCAGCTTCTGTGTCGGTGTCTCCAGGCAGGTCGCTCTGATCGGCGCTGGCGTTGAAGGTAAAGGTCTGGCTAATGCCGGTGTCAGTGGTGAACTCCAGGGTCAGGGTCTGGTTTTGTTCCGGGTCGAGATCGCCGACAGGGCAGAACACCGGATTGCCTTGTTGGCAGCCCAGTTCCGCGCCGTTGACCAATTGAGTATTGGCGGGGAGCGGGAAGCTGATGCCGGTGTTGGTGGCGGCATTCAGCGGAGAGCGATTGCTCAGGGTTAGCGTTAGCCTGGCTCGGGTGGGGCTGCTGGTCTGTTGGGCGGCGGACAGGGCCAGGTCGGGATTGTCGGAGAAGGCGATTTCCTGTACCCGGTCATCGTTGCGGCGGCGGTAGTCGTTTTCATCGGCGCTGGCGCTGAGCGTGAGGGTCACGACCTGGTCGGTGCCACTGCTGTCAGTCACCTCCACGCTGCCAGTGCGGGAAGCGCCCGCGGCCAGGCTGCTGGCCACGGTACAGCGGGTAGCGGAGGACAGGGCGCTGCAACCGTTCCAGTCAAAGCGGGCGCTGGTGGTCAGGCTGCCGCTGAGCGTTCGGCTCACGGTGGCGTTGGTGGCGGTATTGCTGGTGCTGTTGTTGCGCAGGGTAGCGGAGATGATTTGGGTGCCGTTCAGGGGTTGATAGTAGCGGGCCGTGTTGGCGCCATTGACGGTCATGTCCACCAGCGGTACTCCGCCCAGCGTGGTCAGTCGTTCGATTTCGGCGATTTCAGTGGTTACATGGTTGTACCCCGCAGGGGCGCCGGATGCACAGTTTTCCAGGCCGAAGCTGGTCAGGCCCACCAACCAGGGGTTGGGTTCTTCGCCGATAAACAGGGGGCCGCCGCTGTCGCCGAAGCAGGTGTCCTGGTTGATGCCGTTGATGGGGTTGAGCTCAGCGGCGCAGATGGTCGATGCCGGAATCGACAGGGTGGATCGCTCATTGCAGATCGTTCTGGGAATGTAATCCAGTTGCACCTCGCGCAGCCGTGTACTCAGGTTGCCGCTGCCCGTCTGGCCCCAGCCCAGGGCGGTTACCGCTTCGTCACGTTGGTTCAACGAGCGACTTTCCAGTTCCGTAAAGGTGCCGTTGTCCGCCAGGCTGGGCCATTGGTTGTTGCTGGTGGCAGGAATGCGCAGCAGGGCGAGATCGTGAGCAAAGGAAAAATTATTGTAGTTCTGGTGGCGGTAAATACCCTCCACCGTGATGCGCCCCGGCTGGGGGAAGGTGCCTTTGCGTTCGGTTTCGCCGATATAAACAAATATGCGGTCGGCGGTGGCCAGGGCATCGTTCTGGTACTGGGTGCAGTGATGTGCCGTGAGCACCCAGCGCGGGCTGATCTGGCTGGCACCACAGAGCAAGTAACCGTTGTCTAAATTGGGGTCGTCGATGGCGAGTTGTGTCATCCACGGCCAGAAGCCAGCGGGAGCCTGATTGCCCCCGACAATGCGGGGGCTGGGGCCGTCGGCGGCGAGCAAGAGCGTGCCCGGGGCGGTCAGCAGACAGACGAGCAGGGCTGCGGAAACGGTACGAAGGGGCATGAAGGCGGCCTTGTCATTGTTTACGCCAGTTTAGCGCAAAGGGTGACAAGGCTGTGTGAGCGAAGCGTGTCTTGTTTGTTTCTGGTGCCCTGTGGCGGCGGTGTGCCGACAGCCAGCCGTTGGGGCTGGCCTGAGGGTTCAGTTCATCGGTGGCGCATGGGCCAGCCAGTGGTTGTCCTCTTCCGTGGTGCGGGCCATGGACGTCTGCAGGTGAGAGAACGCCTGCTCCAGGGCCGCGTCGCCATCGGTCAGGGTCATCACCGCGGCACGCAGGCCCGGGTGCCGGTCGCGCAAGTCATTGAGCAGCTGCTCGGCGGCGGCTGTGGCGGTGCAGGGCAGTAGCAGGGCCAGGTGCTGTTCATCGTAACGGGCGGCCACATCGCTGCGGCGAATGCGTTGGGCGACCCGGTCGGCCAGGAGTGGCAGTTCGTTGTGCTGCACCAGCGCCAGGGTCAGCGGCGAGGAAATGCGATCGTGCAGGGGCACCAGCCAGCCAGCGGTGCTGACCAGCGCTTCGCGGCTGATGAAGTCGGTATCCGGGTCACGCCAGGTGGCTTCCAGTGCGGCTCGGGAGAGGTGCTGGTTGCGCCAGATCATCAAGCCGAAGTAGAGCATGCAGGCGCTGAGTGCCGCCACCAGAAACAGGCTGGCAGAAGCCGTAGGAGCACTGGCATAGCTGAGCCGGATGGGCAGGACAAAGGCCAGCACGATCTCCGCACCGATGAGCATGATCAGAAAACGTTTGAGACCGTGCAGCAGGCCGTTACTGAGCACGGCGATAAACAGCAGTGCCATGGTGGGAGGCGGATCCCCCGCATCCAGCAGCAGCACGATACCCAGGGTGAGCAGGTCCAGTGCGGAGGCAAAAGCGTCGGCATTGACCGGGCGCCAGATCAGCAGAAGAAGCTGGATGCCGATATAGGCGCAAAACAGCAGCCACGGGGTTGCCTTGGGCAGAGTGAAGAAGAAATGGTCTGCGTGGTGGAAATACATCACGGCGAGACCGGCAAACAAGGCCCGCGCCAGATACTGCATCAGTACCACCCCCTGATCCGAGGTGATACGGCTTGAGGTGTTCATCATTGAGTCGATCCCGGGTTTATTAGGGGGCCTATGTTGCGGCACCGTGGCAGCGGAATAAAGATGCCCGGCAGTGTAATCTTGTTAAAACTGTACGTTGAGATGAATTTGCCGGTCATGGTTTCGACCTGAAGAGTGAGTATTGTAGGCGCCGGTGAATATTCCTGCACCGTAAGGAGGCACAGTGGATCACAATGTAAATGCACCATTGCGTGATGATGTCCGTCTGTTAGGCGATTTGTTAGGCGAATGTCTGCGCCAGCAGGCGGGCGACGCCATGTACGAGACGGTGGAAAAGATTCGCCAGGCATCGGTGGCAACCCGCACCGGCGGGGGCGAGTCACTGGCGTCACTGCGTGACCTGCTGTCCCCCCTGGACGATGCTACTCTGCTGGAAGTGGCACGCGCGTTCAGCCAGTTTCTCAACCTGAGCAATATTGCCGAACAACATCACCGCGAGCGGCTGCACCGACAGCACCAGCGGTATCCAGGCGATGCGGGCACCGATCAGGGGCTACAGGATGTGTTGCAGCGTCTGGCGGATAACCAGATTGCGCAACCGCAGATCTCGGGCACGCTGGAAGACCTTTCCGTGGAGCTGGTGCTGACCGCGCACCCCACCGAGGTCACTCGCCGTACCCTGATTCGCAAGTACGACCAGATGGCTGACCTGCTCAGCGAGCTGGACCGTTCCGATCTCAATGATGACGAGCGTGAACTGCGCCGTGAACGGCTACGCCGGGTGATCCTGGCGGCCTGGTGCACCGATGAAATCCGCCGTGAAAAGCCGACCCCGGTGGATGAAGCCAAATGGGGCTTTGCCACCATTGAGCAATCCTTGTGGCAAGCCGTACCGGATGTATTGCGCCGGTTGGAAGCGCAGTTGGCCGAGCAGGGCCTGCCCGCGCCGCCAGCGGATTGGGCGCCGGTGAGGTTGGCCTCGTGGATGGGCGGTGACCGGGACGGCAACCCCAATGTCACCGCCCCGGTGACCCGCGAAGTGCTGTTGCTGGCTCGCTGGATGGCGGCGGATTTGTACCTGCGGGATGTGGAAAATCTGCTGGCGGACCTGTCCATGAAAGCCGCCAGTGACGAACTACTGGCGGCCACGGGCCCTACCCACGAGCCGTACCGGGTGTTGTTGCGCGACGTGCGCAGCCGCCTGCGCCTGACCCGACGCCAGATGGAAGCCCAGGTGGAAGGCTTGCCGGTGCCGGAGGGGGACGCGTACCTGCGTCGCGAAGAACTGATGGCGCCACTGCAGATGCTGGACCGTTCGCTACGTGCGGTGGGTTTGAGCGATATCGCCGACGGTGATTTGAAGAACACCTTGCGCCGCCTGAACTGCTTTGGGATTACCCTGTTGCGGCTGGATATCCGCCAGGAATCCACCCGCCACAGTGAGGTGCTGGATGCGATCACCCGCTATCTGCAGCTGGGCAGTTACAACGACTGGGATGAAGCGGCCCGCCAGGCGTTTCTGGTAGACGAACTGCAGGCGCGCCGGCCGTTGATTGATGCCGCGTTCCGCGATAGCGAACACTGCACCCCCGAGGTAGCCGAAGTGTTGGCCACCTGTGAGGTGATCGCCGAGCAGGGCAGTGAAGGGCTGGGAGCCTACGTGATTTCCATGGCGACCACGCCGTCCGATGTGATGGCGGTGATGTTGCTGCAGAAGATCGCCGGTGTCCGCGAGCCCATGCGCGTGGTGCCGCTGTTTGAGACCCTGGATGACCTGGACGGTGCCGAGCAGACCATGTCGGCCCTGTTGGCGTTGCCGTTCTACCGGGAGCGAGTCGCCGCGGGCCAGGAAGTCATGATCGGCTATTCCGATTCCGCCAAGGACGCCGGTTTTCTCGGTGCCGCCTGGGCCCAGTACCGGGCCCAGGAAAAGCTGACGGCGCTGTTTGCCGAGAACGCTATTCCGCTCACCCTGTTCCATGGCCGGGGTGGCTCCATTTCCCGCGGCGGCTCGCCCACCCGCATGGCGTTGTTGTCGCAGCCGCCGGGATCAGTGGCCGGGCGTATCCGGGT
>NZ_DS989915.1:3369724-3465152 GCF_000155615.1 Alcanivorax sp. DG881
ATGGCAACGCAATCGCGACGTTTTTGCCTGGTGACTATTCACTGTCCACTATCTTCGAATGACTGCCATCGCAGATCATGCCTTTGCTGCTGTGTTTACAGCCGCAGAAAAACACAATCCTGTCCCGCGTGGCGGTGTAGGGAACCGGAGCGAGGCCGGTGCCCTTGTGGCTGCCGTCGCAATAGGGCTGTGTCTGGCTCAGGCCGCAGGCGCACCAGTAGACCGTATCGCCTTTTTTGACGGGTAGCGGGAACGGTACGGTGTGGGCGATGCGGGGGGCGTCCATGGTGCTCTCCAGGGGGCTTTCGTTAACGTCAGGCGCATTTTTCGTGTGTCGCGCAAATGTCATGCAAATGTCACTGCCTTGCCACGGCGGCTGACGACACTGGCCGAAACTGCCAGTGGAGTACACTATGCTTGCGCAAGCTGCAGGAAAGATCAAAGCGTTAAGCCCGCAATTGAAAGGGGCCTTCGCCAAGCCGTTCGTGGCCACCGCCGAGATTCTTCGCTTTCCCCGTGATATGGCCGCCGAGAGGGTAGTTGACGCCCCGGCGCCGGGGCGTTTCACGGCGTATTTCACCCGGTCGCGCCGCGAGATTCTGAAAATCCAGCGCCTGCGCTATCGCATCTTTTCCCAGGAATACGGCGCCAGTTTCAGTGCCCCATTCGGGCTCGACCGGGACCGCTTTGATCGTCACTGCCTGCACCTGGTGGTGCGTGATAACCGCAACGGGGAAATCGTGGGTTACACCCGTGTGCTGCCTGGTGATCGCTTGCACCGGACCGGGGGTTTCTATTCCAGCGGTGAATTTGATCTCACCATGCTGGGTCGACTGGATGGCAAGCTGGCAGAGATCGGCCGTACCTGTATCCACCCGGAACACCGCAACGGGGCCGTTATCAGTGTGCTGTGGGCGCGGCTGGCGCAGTACATGCTGGAAAACGATGTGCGCTACCTGCTGGGCTGCGCCAGTATCGCTCTGAGTGAAGGTTATAACGTGGCAGCGGTGAATCAGCGTATCCAGGCGCGCCACCTGAGCCAGGCAGGGCATCGCGTGCAGCCGCATCTGCGCTTGCAGGCGCTGCCAGGAGATGCCCAGGCGGATAGTGTGAAAATGCCTCCGCTGCTCAAGGCCTACCTGCGCATGGGGGCTCAAGTGTGCGGTGAACCGTGCTGGGACCCGGATTTTAACTGCCTGGATTTCTTTGTGTTGATGGCGGTGGAGGACTTGCCCGCCCGTTATGTGCAGCACTTCATGCAGCCGGCCCAGGCGGTGTAAAGCCGGTTGGCAATGAATCGTGGGCAGTTGGCGACTAACGGGCGGGATAGATGAGCGAGATGAATCATAGCGCCAGCGTTTGCGCGTATTCCCAGGGCGGGCTCTGGCCGCAACTGCGCCGAGTGGGGCGGGTGATCCGCGTTGTACTCTATCTGTTGCGGGGTTTTGTGCTGGCGTTCTTGCTGGGGGCGTTCTGGTCTCCGTATCGGCCTGTGGTGCTGGCGGCGAAACAGCGTTGGTGCCGGCATTTTCTGCGTATCCTCGGGGTGGAGTTGACGGTCACGGGGAGCCGGGTGGAAGCCCCCGTGTTTCTGGTCAGCAACCATGTGTCGTGGCTGGATATTCCTGTGATTGCCAGCCAGCGGCATCTGTATTTTCTCTCCAAGGCGGAGGTGGGTGACTGGCCGTTGATCGGCACACTGGCCCGGGCCATGGGGACCCTGTTTATCAAGCGCGGCAGTGGTGAGTCGGTTCGCAAGGCCCAGGAAATTGCCGGTCGCTTGCAGCAGGGGCACACGGTGCTGGTGTTCCCGGAAGGCACCACCACCGATGGCTCCAGCCTGCGCCGCTTTTTTCCGCAATTGTTTGATGCCCCCTTGCTGGCGGGCGTGCCGGTGCAACCGTTAGCGGTACGCTACCTGGATAACATGGGCGCTCCGGACCGGGGCCTGGCCTTTATTGGTGACGATGAGTTTCATCATCACCTGTGGGCCATGTTGCTCCGCCAAAAAATCCGCGTTCGCCTGCACTTCTGTACGCCCCTGGATGGTGAAGGCATGGACCGCAAACAATTGTGTGCCCAAGCTTACGAACGGCTTGAGGGGCAATTGAAAGTTCAAAGTTGAAAGCTTAAAAGCGCAAGAACGTTCAACTTGTCTCTCGGCTCTCCCTGCCTGTCGTCTCGCTTTGTTGTAGCATTGGCGCATCAATTGCCCAGGACCGCTTTCCATGACCCGCGCCAGTGAACTGAAAAAATCCGACGTTATCGAAGTCAACGGCACCCTGTATGCCATCCGCCAGATTGAGGTGCAGTCGCCTTCTGCCCGGGGCGCGGCCACCTTGTATCGGGTGAAGGCCAGTGCGGTTGGCGGTGGTCCCAAGTTTGAAGAGCGCTTCAAGGGGGATGACGACGTGGCCACGGTGGAGCTGCAGCGCCGCCCGGTGCAGTTTTCCTACGTGGACGGGGATGACTACATCTTCATGGATAATGAGGATTTCTCCCAATACTTGCTCAAGCAGGAAGATATCAGCGATGAGCTGGCGTTCATCACGGAAGAAACCGAAGGGGTGTTGGCCCTGAGAGTGGAAGAATCGGTCATCGGCCTGGAGCTGCCGGCGTCGGTGGTACTGGAAGTGACTGAAACCACCCCGGCCATGAAGGCTGCGTCTGCATCCGCCCGCACCAAGCCAGCCACCCTGAATACCGGCCTGGTAGTGCAGGTGCCGGAATATATCGTGGAAGGGGAAAAGGTGCGGGTGAATACCGCCGAACGTAAATTCATGTCCCGGGCCTGATTGCCAGCAGATGCGGTTATCTCCCCTGTGCAAGTTGCCTGCTGTCGCTGTGTTGCTGCTGTGCGGCGTTTTGGCGGGGTGTCAGGTGGGGTATTACGGCCAGGCGGTGAAAGGCCACTGGTCGCTGATGGGCAAGCGCGAGCCGGTGAGCACGGTGCTGGCGGATGCCAATACGTCGCCGGCACTGGCCGGCAAGTTGCGCTTCAGCCAGCAGGTCATCGCGTTTGCCGGTGAGGCCCTGTCGTTGCCGGCCGACGATGTCTACCACCAGTATGTGGCGCTGGAGCAGGATGCGGTGGTGTGGAATGTGTTGGCGGCACCGGCATATTCCCTGGCACCGAAAACCTGGTGCTACCTGATGATTGGCTGTGTCAGTTACCGGGGGTATTTTGACAAGGGGCGTGCTACCCGCGAGGCGGAGGCCCTGGCTGAAGACGGGATGGACACCTTCGTGGGTGGCGCCATTGCCTACTCCACCCTGGGTTGGTTTGCCGACCCGCTGACCACGCCCATGCTCGACCGATCCCGCCCGTCGCTGGCGCAATTGCTGATCCACGAGCTGGTGCACCGCAAGCTGTATATCAAGGATGACACCCGTTTCAATGAATCCCTGGCGACCCTGGTCGGCCGGGAGGGTGCAGTGGATTATTTTGCCCATAGCGGTGAGCCGCTGGCGGCGGACTACTGGGAGCAGCGCGAACAGGTGCAGGACGCCTTTATGGCCATTGTGCAGGCGACGCGTGGGGCCCTGAAAACACTGTATGCGTCGCAGCAGGATGAAGACGCGCTGGCGCGGGAGAAAACCCGTATCCTGCAGCAGGCCCGAGACCGCTTTGCCCGCGATAGCCAGGCGCAACCGGCCCTGAAAGCCTACGCGGGGTTTTTCGACGGGCGATTGAACAATGCCCGCCTTAACGGCGTCAGTGACTATAACGATTATGTGCCGGCCTTTGCCCGCCTGCTGGACCAGTGTCGGCGGGACTGGGGCTGCTTCTGGCAACAGGTGGATAACCTGGTGGCCATGAAGGATACGCAACGCAAACAGGCCCTGGAGGCACTCGCATGGAACTGATTCGCACCCCCCAGGCAGAGCTGGCGGACCTGATTGAGCGCACGCTGAAGCGCAATGGTTTTCAGGTGGACCGTCATGAAGATGAAGGGCAATTCGTGCTGGGGGTCCCCGATGCGGAGCAATACCCCCATGCGCGCCAGCTGACCGCAGAGCTGATTGCCGACTTGAAACGGGGCCAAAGCCAACAGGCTGTGGAGCCTCTGACCGGCCAGCCGCAGCCATTGTTGTCTGGTGGCTGGCTAGCCAGCATGGGGTGGGTGACCAGGATTGGGCTGGTGCTGTGTGTGGCCATCTTCCTGACCCCTTATTTATTCGGTGACGGGGTCTATCGTGCCTTGCTGTTCCCCGCGTCCATGGAGGGATTGACTAGCCAGCCCTGGCGCTTGATCACCCCCATGCTGCTGCACTTTTCCCTGCTCCATATCATCTTCAATTTGCTGTGGTGGGCGGATCTGGGGCGCTTGATTGAACGCCATCAATCAAGCGCCCAGCTGCTGCTGGTGACGCTGGTGACGGCCGCGGTGTCCAATGTGGCTCAGTTCTTGTACAGCGGCCCCATGTTCGGGGGCTTGTCCGGCGTGGTGTATGGTCTGTTGGGCTACCTGTGGATCTTCGGGCGGCTGAATCCCGGGGCCGGGTTTGCTCTGCGCCGGCAGATTGTGGTCTTCATGCTGGCATGGATGGCAATTTGTTTCGTAGGGCTATCGGATGTGGTGGCGAATGCGGCGCATCTGGCCGGGTTGGTAAGCGGTTGTTTGCTGGGTGGCATTTTCGGCATGGTGCGGCGCAGCCAGAAGAGCAGGGCGGTTTGAGTTACCCCCGGGGGGCTGCTATAAAGACAGCCAAAACAATGAAGTCACAATAATGAAAGGATGCCAGCGACCTATGCAGTGGCGCTCTGTACCTTACTCGGTACCTTCTCTCTTTTTCGCAGCGGTGGTTACCCTGCAAGGCTGCTCTCTGGCCCATGTTGACGACAACCTGCCCTACGGTGTCCTCAACAACAATGACCTGCAGCTGGTCGAAGACGGCCTGCCCACCTATTTGCTGATGGTTGATGGCCTGATTGAGAACTGGCCGGAAAGTGAATCCCTGCTGAGTAGCGGTGCAGACCTCTACGGTGCCTACGCTGGCTTGTTTGTGGAAGACCCGGAGCGGGCCCGCAAACTCAGCAACAAGGCGCTGGAATACGGTTTTCGCGCTGCCTGCGCCCACCACAAGGATTACTGCGATTTGCGCAGCCTGTCGGTGCCCGAATTTGAATCCCTGCTGGACGATGCCGGTAAAGGCGATGTGCCGGTGCTGTTTTCCCTGGGCAGCGCCTGGGCCGGTTATATCCAGCAGAACACCAGCGACTGGAATGCGGTAGCGGAACTGGGCCGGGTGGAAGCCATCATGGCGCGCATCGTGGCGCTGGATGAAGGTTACCAGTACGGCCAGGCACATATGTACCTGGGGGTGCTGAACAGCATCCTGCCGGCGTCGCTGGGTGGCAAGCCGGAACAGGCCAAGGCGCATTTTGAAGAGGCGGTATTGCTGTCCGACGGCAAGAACCTGCTGGCCCAAGTGCTGTATGCAGAAAAATACGCGCGTCTGGTGTTCGATCGGGAGCTGCACGACAGCTTGCTCAATGAGGTGCTGGCGGCGGACCCGGATGTCCACGGCCTGACCCTGCAAAATACCTATGCGCAGCAGCAGGCTGAAGCCTTGCTTGCCGACGCGGATGATTATTTCTAGGAGTGTTTATGCTGCGCCTTGTCACTGTTCTGATCGCGCTGTTGCCGCTGGTAGCCACCGCTGCGACCACCTTGAAAATTTCCACCCTGTACCCGGATGGCACCACCATCGTCACCGGCCTGAAAAAAGCCGGCAAAGACATTGCGGCGCAAACCGAAGGCCGGGTAAAGCTGAAAATCTACCCTGGTGGAGTGATGGGGGATGACCGGGCGGTAGAGCGCAAAATCCGCATCGGCCAGCTCCATGGCCTGGTGGCCCAGGGCGGTGCCTTTGCCTCCGCTTACAAGGACAGCCAGATTCTCAACGTGCCGCTGGCCTTCAACAATTACGATGAAGTAGACGCGGTGCGCAGCGAGTTGGACCCGGTCATCCAGAAAGGCCTGGAAGATGGCGGCTGGGTCAGCTTTGGTCTGCTGGATGGCGGCTTTGCGTATGTCATGTCTGAGCAGCCAGTGAAAAGCGTATCCGATCTGCGTGAACAGAAACTGTGGTTGCCGGCCAATGATGAAGCCTCTGCCAAGGCGGCCAAGGCGTTCGAACTGTCCCCCATTTTGCTCAACATCGGTTCGGTGCTCACCTCCCTGCAGACCGGTGCAGTGAATGCCTTCGCAGCCCCCCCGGTGGCGGCCCTGACCCTGCAATGGTATTCCCGGGTGAACTACCTGACCGACATGCCGCTGCTCTATACCTTCGGCATGCTGGGTATCCATGAAAAATATTTCAAGCGTATGAGCCCGGAAGATCAGCAGGTGGTCCGTACGGTACTGGAAGCCACCTTTGACAAACTGGATGCGCAAAGCCGCAAGGAAAACCTGAGTGCCTTTGCCGCTGTCCAGCAGCAGGGGCTGGAAGTGATCAAGCCCAGCGACGAACAACGCGAGGAATGGCACAGCTACGCCGAGCGTGCTACTGCAGAACTGGTGGAAGAAGGTGAAATCAGCCAGGCCATGCTGGATCGACTTAACGGCATTCTTGCCAAGCAACGCGACGGGCAATGATGGCAGCGCTATTACGTGGGGTGCATCGCACCCTTCATCATATCGAGGACGGCCTTATCGTGGCCGTCCTTTTGTTTATGATCCTGCTGGCGGTGGCGCAGATTGTGCTGCGTAATTTCTTTGGCACCAGCTTGGTGTGGATCGAGCCGCTGCTGCAGAACGCGGTGCTATGGATTGGCTTGCTGGGCGCGATGATTGCCTCACGTAATGACGAGCACATCCGCATTGATGTGGCCTCGTCACTGTTACCGGAAAAGTACCATCCCTTCCTGACCACCTTCGTGGATCTGTTCACCGCCTTTATCTGTCTGCTGGTGGCCTGGTATAGCGTGCACTTCGTAATCGAAGAGTATGAGTACGCTTCGCCGGCCTTTGCCAGTGTGCCGAGCTGGTTGTTGCAAGCCATTATCCCGGTGGGCTTCTCGGTCATGGCACTGCGCTACGTGGTGCTGTTTGCCTTGGGATTGATTGGCAAACGGCCGAAAATGCAGGAGCCGACGCCATGATCATTGCGGCGATTGTCCTGCTGGTGGTGTTGGCGCTGATGGGCGCTCCTCTGTTTGCCATTATTCTCGGCGCAGCCGCACTGGGTTTCTATACCCTGGAAATCGAGCTGGCGGTGCTGCACATCGACATCTACCAGCTGAGTAATTCCGTCGTGCTGATGGCGTTACCGCTGTTTACCTTCGCCGGCTTTTTGCTCAGTGAATCGAAAACCGCCGATCGCATGTTGCGGCTCAGCCAGGCCGCGTTCGGCTGGATGCCCGGTGGCATGGCCTTTGTTGCGCTGATTGCCTGTGCGTTCTTCACCGCCCTGACTGGCGGCTCCGGTGTCACCATTGTGGCACTGGGTGCGCTGTTGCTACCGGCGCTGGTGAAAGGCAATTATCCGGAAAAATTCAGCCTCGGTCTGGTGACTTCCTCGGGGAGTCTGGGGTTGTTGCTGGTGCCGTCGGTACCCCTGTTGATCTACGGCATTATTGCCCAGCAAATGTCCCAGCAGCTGGAGATGCCGACGGTAGAAATTGTCGATCTGTATCTGGCTGGTCTGTTGCCTGCGCTGCTGATGATCGTGCTGCTTTACGGCTACTGTGTGTGGGCCACGCGGGGCACCGATGTGCCTCGGCAGGCGTTTGATTTTCGTGAATTGGTGGATGCGCTCTGGGAAGCGCGCTGGGAGCTGCCGCTGCCGCTGGTAGTGCTCGGCGGGATCTTCTCCGGTTTCCTGGTGATCAGTGAAGCGGCGGCGGTGACGGCGCTGTATGTGTTGGTGGCGGAGGTGTTCCTGTACCGGGAGATCTCGCTGCGCAAGCTACCGACCATCATGCGCGATTCCATGATCATGGTGGGCGGTATTCTGCTGATTCTGGCGGTGGCGCAGGCTTTCTCGGATTACCTGGTGTATGCCGGTGTGCCGGAGAAGCTGTTTGAACTGATCCAGACACACGTTGAGAGCAAGATTACCTTCCTGATCCTGCTCAATATCCTGCTGTTGTTGCTGGGCGCGTTGCTGGATATCTTTGCCGCGCTGGTGATTATGGTGCCGCTGATCCTGCCGGTGGCGTTGCGGTATGGGATTGACCCGGTGCATCTGGGGATTATCTTCGTGGCGAACATGCAGATCGGCTACATCACTCCGCCTGTAGGCATGAACCTGTTTATTGCCAGTTACCGCTTCAAGAAGAAAGTCACCGAACTGTTCGCGGCGACGATTCCCTTCATGCTGATATTGATCATTGCCTTGTTGATGATTACCTATATTCCGCAGCTCAGTCTCTGGTTGGTGCGCTGAACTTGTGCAGGAGTGAAGCGAATACGCCGCTGGTGGCGGGATAACCAGAGCATCGAGTCGCGAGAAGCGAGTTTCGAAAGGCAAAACCCGGAACCGGGGGTAAAGCCTGGTGATTTTCGCTTCTCGTAACTCGTTACTCGCAACTGGACTTATCGCGCCGCCAGCGACGCTCCTACATCAGAGGCATCACTTCCGGAGTGTCTTGACCTGAATGCTTTTGCCTTGCCCTTTCTGAATCTGGAACCATTTGGGGTAGGCACGAATCATGTCGCTGAGTTTCTTGTGGCCGAACAGGCGGGTGTCAAAATCGGGTTTGCGTTTGCTCAGGTGCTGGCCCACCGTGCCCAGATTGGCCCAGTCGTCCTCATCGGAAATATCATCGATCACGTTGGCGATCAGTTGCAGCGGCGGGGGCTCCTTGCTGACAGGTGTTTCTGCCTGGGCGGGGGCATCGGGTTTGTCTGAGGTGCTCTCGGGGGCATGGTCGGAGCGCAGTACTTCGGTGTAGATGAACTTGTCGCAGGCGGCCACGAAAGGCCCCGGTGTCTTACGTTCACCGAAGCCATACACGGTGAGGCCTTCTTCCCTTAACCTTGCCGCCAGGCGAGTGAAATCACTGTCACTGGACACCAGACAGAACCCGGAAAGCTGTTTGGTGTAGAGCAGATCCATGGCGTCGATGATCATGCTGCAATCGGTGGCATTCTTGCCCTGGGTGTAGGCAAATTGCTGGATCGGCTGTACGGAATGTTTCAGCAGCACGCTTTTCCAGCCACCCAGATTGGGTTTGGTCCAGTCGCCGTAGATTCGCTTGACGCTGGCGGTGCCAAATTTGGCAATTTCCTCGAACAGTCCGTCGACGATTTTGGGGGGTGTATTGTCTGCATCGATCAATACCGCCAACGATGTGGTGCTGAGCGGTGGGGAGTCCGTGTCACTGTTTGCGCCTGCCATGAGCCATTCCTTTTCCTGCGATATCCTCAACATAACGGATTCGGCAGGGAAGCGACATGGGGTGAGCGAAACGGGCGCCGGTGGGGCGCTTGAGCCGCGCAGCGAGTGACGAGTTTCGAGTTACGAAAGGCAAAAAACAAAACCGGGATCTTTGGGAGGGCTTTCGAAACTCGCTTCCCGCGACCCGCAACGGTCTTGTTCGCGCCTCATATCCGCAGGGCATGGGGAGCTTCGTTTCTAGCGGTTTGTCGGTCAGCCATTCATCTCTTTTACCGATTTTTTATAAACGAAACTGGCCATGGCGCGCAGGGGCATCATGCGGATCCAGATGCTTTGCAGGGTGACAGACAGGCCCGGCAGGGCGTAACGCTTGCCCTTGTTCAGGGCGGCGTAACCCGCTTGAGCCACCTCCTCCGGGGTGGCGATTTGTGCGGAGACAAACTCTCTGATGCCACTGGAGGATTGATGTTTGCTTTCGGCGGTATCCAGAAACGCCGTTTTGGTAGTGCTGGGGCAGAAGCAGGTGACCTGCACACCGTAGGGTTTCAGTTCTTCCTGTAGCGAGGCGCTCAGGTTAATCACGAAGGCCTTGCTGGCGCTGTAGGCGGCAAAGAAGGGCATGGGGCAGAATCCGGCCAGGGAGCCGATGTTCATGATTTTGCCTTCGCCGCGGGCCTTCATTTTTGCACCCACCAACATGCATAGCTTGCTGAGCAGGATGTTGTTCAGGGTAAGCATGCGCTCCAGCTTTTGGCTGTCCTGTTCCACATGTTCACCCATCATGCCGAAGCCCACGTTGTTCACCAGCACGTCCAGCTCGATGTCTTCACGATTCAGCCACTGGATGATTTCTTCAGCGGCACCGGGTTGTGACAGATCCATCTGCACCGGGCGGTAATCCACATCAGCTCGTTGGCTTTTTAGCTGCTGCCCCAGTGCATCCAGTTCCTCTTGAAGCAGGCTGAACACCACGATGCGGTAACCGTCGGAATTAAACAGCTTGCAGAATTCCCGACCAATGCCGCCGGCGCCGCCGGTGATCAAAACGGTTTTTGTCATTGTTGTTCTCCTGTCAGGCGTTGCCGGGTGGGTTGTCTGGACCGAGCTGAAAAGGCGAAATAATCATGCTGCCGGAGTGTTCCCGGTGGTACTGCTCACGGGCTTTCCACACCTTGCCGTAGCGGTAGAACGGCACGGTGGGGTAGAGGTGATGGACCAGATGATAGTTCTGGTACATGAGAATCGGCGTGAGCAGCCACTCCTTGCCCATGCGCATCAGCGCGGTGGTGTTGGGGTTCTCATCCTGACGGCCCGTATGCGGGTAGTGCGGCAGCACCATGAACACCAGGCACATCAAGTAGAACGAAATGTAGGAGGGGATCAGCCACAGCATCAGCGCTTCGTAGGGCGCCCAGAGAAACAGGGCGGTCAGGGCGACGCCGGCCACGGCCAGTTCACGCCAGACTTCAGTCGGCTTCACGTTGGGCAGCACGTCCGGTTTGCGCAGGAAGTTGATCAGGTAAATGAAAGGCCAGAACCCCCACAGCGGCATGGTCCACAGGCTGCTGGCCATCCAGTGATCCGGATCCTTCTCCGGGTCGTTGGCGAAACGGTGGTGGCGCATGTGCAGCAGACGGAACATTTTGCCCTTGCCAAAGGGCACGGCCACAAAGGTGGCAATGGAGAGGATCAGGTCGTTGTGCTCGGACTTCTGCGCCGCCGCCCGGTGGATGGCTTCATGGGCGGGGGTGAACATGATGTAGCCGCCAATGCTGTTAATGATCAGGCCAACCCAGGCGGGCCACAGATCATTCAACACCATGACCCAGCTGAGGATGTTGGCACCGTGCGCGAGGATCATCAGGGTGACTGTGGGCCAGGCGATTTTGGGCGACACTTTCAGCCTGGCCAGTGTTTTCAGGGCGTCGCTATCGGTTGTTGTACTTGTCATGGCAGTCTCCCGCTTAGTCTGAAAACACAGTGTTTACCGTTGACAAGGAAAAGGTAAGAACCGAAATTGCCATCAGGGGGATAAAAAGTGACAAAGAACAGCAGCAAGCCTCAAGCTACAAGCTGCAACACGGTACAGGCCCTCGCACCAGCAGCACTGTGCTTGCGAATTCAGGTCTGGCGCGGGCACTGCCGCCGCATCCCGACCCCTTTCTCCCGCGTTGCAGCTTGTAGCTTGAGGCTTGTCGCGTTGTTTTATTCCCGCCGGAAGCTGCCGGGGGTGGTGCCGAACCAGCGCTGGAAGGCGCGGCGGAAGCTGGCCACGTCGGTGTAGCCCAGATCTTCGGCCACGGCGGCCACGGTGTAGTGCGGCAGCCCGAGCAGTTGGGCGGCGCGGCGGCTGAGAGTCTGGTCACGGAGCTGCTGGAAGCGGGTGTTTTCCTGTTTGAGTTTGCGGATCAGGGTGCGTGGGCTCATGTGCAGCTGATCGGCCACGGTATCCAGGCTGGCCTTGCCATGGTGTTGATGCAGTAGCGCCAGCACCTGGTCGCTGACGGTGCCACGGTTGCGCAGTGCTTCCTGGCGGGCCTCGCATTGCTCGATGGCGATCCACAGCAGGTCTCGATCATGGCTGGGCAAGGTTTCATCGCCGTAGCGGGCAGGCAATTTGATGGCCGTGTAAGCCGCGTCAAAGACCAGCCGGGTGCCGGGGAAGGTTTGTGCGTAACACTCCGCGTAGTCAGGGGCCGGGTAATTGAAATGGACTTCTCCCCCGTCAATCGATTTGCCGCGCAATACCACATGGCAGGCGAACGCGGAGGCCATGACGGATTCGACCAGAAACTGCACGTTGTCATCCAGTGGGTAGGCGAATTCCTGTCGCAGCGTAATGGTGTCCTGCTGTTCTTCAAACACCGTGGTAAAGACTTGTGTGCGGGTGTTGATGAAGCGGGCAAACAACTGCATGGCATCGCGCAGGGTGGGGCTGGCCATGGCCGCCATGCCCATGGGGCCGTGCATGGCGGGGAGGGCACGCAGGCCGGTTTGCAGTGCGATATCCGGGCGGTCGCTGAGCTGGCGGGCATTGCTGATTAACTGGCAGGCGCCGGGCCAGTCGATGAAGCCATCGCTGTGCTGCAGGGTGTCCACGTCCACCCCGGTATCGGCCACCAGCTTTTCCAGGCCAGCCTGATCCAGGCCCAGGGTCTGGGCAATCATGCGGCAGTAGGTCATGGCCAGGTCCGGTGTCATGAAAGCGTGCCCTGATGATCGGGGGGTGTGGCCATGTAACCGGCGACCATGCGGGTCAGCTCGTTGGCCAGGTCGTCCTCGCGAATCAGGCCGTTGTGCTGGCTGATATGGCGAACCATGGTGAAAAGCACACTGTTGGTGACGATAAACACCCGCACCTCCAGATTGCGAATCGGGTAGTCCTGATAGTGGCGCAGGAAGTAGAGCCTGGCCAGGTCCATGAAATGCTGCTGCAAGGTATTCACGACCCGGTCGGTGGGTAGCCGGTGCCAGTTGCGTACCAGCTCCAGGTAGAGCCCGTCGCGGGAGTTGAGCACGGCGAAACCAAACTGGATGGCGCTGCTGATCATTGCGTTCATATCCACATTATCCAGCAGCGGCAGGCGCTTGAGGCCCGCACCGATATCGTCTGCCAGACTCTCCATCAGCGCCTCGATAAGGCCGTCCTTGTCGCCGAAATACTGGTACAGCGACCCTACGCTGACGCCGGCCACTTCGGCGATGCGGGCGGTGGTGGTGTTGTCCAGGCCCTGCTGCTGGATGACTTTCGCGGTGGCGTCGATCAGTGCTTTCACCAGTTCCCGGGAACGCTGCTGTTGGGGACGTTTACGCATGGAACCTCTAATGCGAATTGAATGCGAATACATATTCGCATTATGTTTCCGGCCAATGCAAGCACACCGTGGAGGCCGAGATGACGGTTCAGGCTCATATTGATGCGACCCCAAGCCGGGCGCGCCCGTTCGAGAAAACCCAGCAACCCACGCCGGCGTTGCTGCGCAAGCTGCTGGGCCGTGATCTGGCCCCCAGCCGGGGCGAATTCAGTGCGGTGCTGGAGGCGCTCAATGTGGGGGATCCGGCCATGGATTTATTGGTGGACTGGATGATGGATTATGGCCCCCGTGAGTCACGGGCGCTGTTTGAAACCGCCATTACCGAGGGACTGGCGGCCATCCCGGATTGCCCGGAACCGCTGCGGCTGTTTATCAAAAGTGTGGAAAGGCGCCCGGCCTGGGTCGACTTCGACCTGATTGATGAGGGCGCCCGCTTTATTCACTCCACCGGGATGACCGCGCCCTATGTACTGCGCGATCTGGCATTGATGGGGGGCTACCTGCTGTCCGGTTTCAATCAATCGCTGGTATTGACCGGGGCGTTGAATCAGGGCGCTTCGCGACGCATTGCCGAGACCGGGAAGTGGTGGGTCGATTGCACCGAGCAAGGCGGACTGAGACGTTTCAGTGCGGGTTTCCGGGGCACCTTGCACGTGCGTCTGGTGCATTCGCTGGTGCGCCGCAACCTGGCGAGCCGTGGCCAGTGGGATGCTACCCGGTGGGGCATGCCCCTGAGTCAGGTGGACATGGTGGCCACCTACCTGGGGTTCTGTGTGGTGATGCTGGGTGGCCTGCGCAAGATGGGGGTGCCGGTGACGCCGCGGGAATCCCGTGCGGTGATGCACCTGTGGAAATATACCTGCTGGCTGATGGGCGTGGACGAAAAGTGGCTGGTGGATCGGGAGCAGGACGGCATTGTGTTGCTGCACCATACCTTGATGACCCAGAGCCAGCCGGACTGGACCAGTCGGGAGCTGGGCAAGGCCCTGGCTGAAGAACCGCTGGAGCGTCACTTCCGCCGATTTGAATCCCTGCAGCGCAAGCTTGCCTACCAGAAACACCTGAGTGTCAGCCGTTACTTTCTGAGCCGCGACAAGATGGCGCAGCTGGGGCTGCCGGAATCGGTATCGGCCTGGTACCCGCTGGCCACACTGTTGCCGCGACTGCTTTCGTTCAGTGGCCAGCACTATGTGCCAGGGCTGCGCCAATGGCAGCAACAAAGGGGCCGTCGTGCTCAGCGCCAGGTCCTGGCGCAAATGTTCGGTGAAGCGAAACAGGATCTTATCCGACCGGACGCCAATCACCCTGGCCATGCCTGAGGGCGATGGCTCAACGGATCAGCAATAAAGGAAAACAGAATGACTGCAGTGCAAACGAAAACCGTTTTTATCACTGGTGCGTCCTCCGGCATCGGTTATGCCACGGCACGATTGTTTCAGGACAAGGGCTGGAATGTGGTCGCGACCCTGCGCAAGCCGGAACAGGCCGAAGCGCTGGCCGCCTTGCCGCGGGTGTTGTGTCTGCCACTTGATGTGAATGACCGTACCAGCATTCATGCGGCGGTTGAAAAGGCCATTGAACATTTTGGCGCCATTGATGTGCTGGTGAACAATGCGGGGTACGGCCTGATGGGGGCGTTTGAAACCCTGGACGAAGCCCAGATCATTCGTCAGTTCGATACCAATGTGTTTGGGCTGATGGAAACGTGCCGGGCCGTGTTGCCGCATTTTCGCGAACGCAAAAGCGGCGCGCTGGTGAATGTGGCCAGCATGGTCGGGCGCGTACCGTTGCCGCTTTACAGTGTGTACAACGCCAGCAAATGGGCGGTGGAAGGATTTACCGAAGGGCTGGTGTATGAGCTTTGTCCGTTGGGCATCGGAGTGAAAATCATTGAGCCGGGGGCGGTGAATACAGCGTTCTTCGGCCGCTCGGCGGATCGGGATAACCGCACCGGTGTCAGTACCTACGATCAGTATTCCAAAGCCCAGTTCGGCGTCATGGACAAGACCGGGCCGGGCGGTTCTAGCCCGGAAGATGCGGCGAAGGTGATCTACAGGGCCGCCAACGATTCCAGCCAACGGCTGCGCTATAGCGTGGGTACGGATGCTCGCATGTTGTTGCTGGCGCGCCGGTGGCTGCCGGAAACCTTATTCCGCGCCATGATTCGTATGAGCCTGTCGGAAAAGGCGTTCAACAGTGTGGGAAAGCTGCTCTACAAGTCCTGAATCACATATACGATCTGCATGCAGCGTGAAGCGTGTGGCGGCCGCAAAGCGGCAAAAAAATGGCCGTCGGGGGGACGGCCTTAAGGGGGAATCAATGGGCCCTGATGAGCCCGGGGTATAACCACAGAGTGAGCGCAATGTGATTGGGTAGCTGAAGCGGGGTTCTCTTCAGCAATGGGATAAGTATAGGGGGCGTCTGCCGACCAACCCACGGGAATGGCTCGACCGGTTTGATCAGATTAATTGATCAATGGGCGGAGCAGGGAGATTCAGGGCGCGCTCCGGTAATTCGTGTTGCCCAGAACGCATGGAGCCTGGGCTTTTCAGGTTTTGAATGAAAGCGTCAGTCGTCGGGCATCTGGCGCGCAGCGGTTGCCCGTGTTGCGTTCTGCGTGAGGCGTGTTGCGGTTCTTGATTCAGACCAGTGACTTGCGCATGTGGTGCCGGGGCAGGCGCACGCCATCGCGTTCAGCTTCTTCCTGGCCTTCACTGGTAAACCCCATAAAATGGAAAAAGTCGTGGGCCGTGAGGCTGGCGTGGGCGTTGAGTTCGGTGATGCCTTCCACCCGCGCGCCGTATTCCAGGTGCTGGTAGAGCAGCGTGGCAATGCCCACGCGGCTGGCATCCGGGTGTACGAAGACCATGTTGATATAACCATTGACCCGGTGAGCAAAACCCACCAGCGCGTCGTCCCATTCGGCGACCACGGCTTCCCCTTCACTGAGAGCGGAAATCAGGCTCTCGTGGCTTTGTGCGCGGCTCCAGGCATCCCGTTGTTGTTGGTCGTATTGGTCGGCGGCGCTGATCTGGATGGCCTCGCGGAATACGCCCAGCAGTTCACCCAGGTCGGTGCTTTCCAGTGGGCGAATCTGGAAGGGCAGAAACAGGGCGAGAGGATCGTCAACAGTGTCGGGGGTATCCTGGGCGACGTCGGCTGGAGTGGACGGTTCCGGTGTGGCCGCTCCGGCGGGCGCAGTGGGCCGATGGGTGCGACGGAACAGGCGTTGTAGCCATTGCCCAATCATGGCTGCGTGCCTGCCGGGTTGGCGGGGGCGGATGCGTTATCCGAGGCTTTCATCGACTGGATCTGGGCGCGCAGTGCATCCAGATACTGCTCTTGTTGTTCCAGCAGTTCGCGGGTGGTTTGCTGTTGGGCTTCCAGCTCGCTGGCCCGGGCTTCCAGTTCCTGCTGTTCGCGCAGGCGTGCATCCCGTTGTTCTGCCGTTAGCAGATCCGCGTCGCTGGTTTGCGATTGGGCGATGGCCTGACTGCCCAGTAGGCAGCAAAGAAAAGTGAAGACGATACGCACGGAGTTCCCCGAAACCCGGTGTGGAAGACAGCCAGCATAGCAAAAACTGGGCGAGGGGTGCTACGAGCTACGAGCTACGAGCTACGAGCTACGAGCTACGAGCTACGAGCTACGAGCTACGAGCTACGAGCTACGAGCTACGAGCTACGAGCTACGAAAAATAGATAGAGGAGGTTGGGAAAGTTCCCGCTCTATTGAGGTCTGCTAAGTTGAGTATGCCGACAACTGGGGAGGAGGGGCACGCCAGATGTCGGATTACGCCTTAGGCTAATGCGACCTACGATGGGTGACAAAAATGCAGAAGGCCGCGCCCGTTTCCGGGCGCGGCCTCTTGGGTTAGGGCAGGCAACACGGTTTGCCCTCGGTATTGCCTGCTAGCAGGCTGCGTGTTGCATGAAGCGTGCAGCGTCTCTCGTCTACTGCATCATCTGCCGCAGCACATAATGGAGGATGCCGCCGTTTTTGTAGTACTGCACTTCTGCCGCGGTATCCAGGCGGGAGAGGGCATCCACTTTCTGCTCCTTGCCATCGCGGCGGAAGACCACGGTGACGGTGTCGCCCGGTTTCAGGTTGTTGTCCAGATCCGGAATGTCCACCTCTTCACTGCCGTCCAGGTTCAGCGTCTTGCGGTCGGTGCCTTCCGGGAATTGCAGGGGCAGCACGCCCATGCCGATCAGGTTGGAACGGTGAATCCGTTCGTAGCTCTCGGCGATCACCGCTTTGGCACCCAACAGGTTGGTGCCCTTGGCAGCCCAGTCACGGCTGGAGCCCGTACCGTATTCTTTGCCGGCGACCACTACGGTGGGGATGCCGTCTTTCTGATAACGCATGGCGGCGCCGTAGATGGAAATTTCCTCGCCTTCGGGAAGGTGCTTGGTAAAGCCGCCTTCGATGTCCGGGGTCATTTCGTTACGGATACGGATGTTGGCGAAGGTGCCGCGCATCATCACTTCGTGGTTCCCCCGGCGTGAGCCGTAGGAGTTGAAGTCGATGGGCTCCACATCGTGCCCCTGCAGGTAATGGCCGGCGGGGGAATCCGCCTTGATGGCCCCGGCCGGGGAGATGTGGTCGGTGGTGATGGAGTCACCTAACATCGCCAGGATGCGCGCGTTTTTCACCGGTTGTACATCGTCCATCTCGGCGGTGAGACCGTCGAAGAAGGGTGGGTTCTGGATGTAGGTGGAGCTGCTGTCCCAGTCGTAGGTTTGTGAATCCGGAATGGGCAGGCTCTGCCAGATTTCATCCCCTTCGAACACGCTGGCGTACTGGTTACGGAACATGTCGTCGTTGATTTTCACCAGCTCGGCCTGAATTTCATCGGAGCTGGGCCAGATGTCTTTCAGGTAGACCGCGTTGCCGTCCTTGTCCTTGCCGAGTGGATCGGAATCCAGATCGATCTTCACGGTCCCGGCCAGGGCATAGGCCACCACCAGTGGCGGTGAGGCCAGCCAGTTGGTGCGCACGCTCTGGTGTACCCGGCCTTCGAAGTTACGGTTACCGGACAGCACGGAGGCCACCACCAGGTCGCCGTCGGAAATGGCCTTGTCGATTTCCGGGGGCAGTGGCCCGGAGTTGCCGATGCAGGTGGTGCAACCGTAGCCCACCAGGTCGAAGCCGATATCGTTGAGCGGTTTTTGCAGGCCGGTCACATCCAGGTAATCGGTGACCACCTTGGAACCGGGCGCCAACGAGGTTTTCACCCAGGGTTTGCGGTTCATGCCTCTTTCGGCGGCCTTTTTGGCCACCAGGCCGGCGGCCAGCATGACGCTGGGGTTGGAGGTGTTGGTGCAGGAAGTAATGGCGGCAATCACCACGTCGCCGTGGCTCATGTGATGCTTCTTGCCATCGATGACCACCGGTACATCGCCGCCGCTGGGCTCGTGATTGCCCACGGCGGTTTGGCCACCTTCGCCTTCCAGCTTGCTGATTTCCTCGTCATTGAGTTTCAGCGTGTCGGTGACCACGTCGATAAAGGTTCGCTTGACCGCAGTGAGTGGTACCCGGTCCTGCGGGCGTTTGGGGCCAGCCAGACTGGGCACCACATCGTTCAGGTCCAGCTCCAGCACGTCGGTGAATTCCGGGTCCGGGTCGCTGCTGGAGCGCCACAGGCCCTGGGCCTTGCAGTAGGCTTCCACCAGCGCAATGGTGTCTTCGTCGCGGCCGGACAGTTCCATGTATTCGGTGGTGCGCTCATCAATGGGGAAGAAGCCGCAGGTGGCGCCATACTCCGGTGCCATGTTGGCGATGGTGGCGCGGTCGGCCAGGGTCAGGTCGGCCAGACCGTCGCCGAAGAATTCCACGAACTTGCCCACCACACCCCGGCGACGCAGCATTTCGGTGACGGTCAGCACCAGGTCGGTGGCGGTGATGCCTTCACGCAGCTTGCCGCTGATCTTGAAACCGATGACCTCGGGAATCAGCATGGCGATAGGCTGGCCAAGCATGGCCGCCTCCGCTTCGATACCGCCCACGCCCCAGCCCAGTACCCCAAGGCCGTTGATCATGGTGGTGTGGGAATCGGTGCCCACCAGGGTGTCCGGGTAGGCGTAGGTGTTGCCGTCGTCGGATTCGGACGACCACACACCCTTGGCCAGGTATTCCAGGTTCACCTGGTGGCAGATACCGGTGCCCGGTGGCACCACGCGGAAGTTGTCGAAGGCTTTCTGGCCCCAGCGCAGGAACTGGTAACGCTCCCGGTTGCGCTGGTACTCGATTTCCACGTTCTCTTCGAAGGCTTGCGGGTTGCCGAACTTGTCCACCATCACCGAGTGGTCGATGACCAGATCCACCGGTGTCAGCGGATTAATGCGGCCCGGATCTCCCCCGGCCTTCTTGATGGCATCGCGCATGGCCGCCAGATCCACCACACCGGGGACGCCGGTGAAATCCTGCATCAGTACCCGCGCCGGGCGGTAGTTGATTTCCTTGTCGGAGCGTTTCTGTTCCAGCCAGCGCATCACGGCTTCGATGTCGGCACCGGTGACGCTGTCACCGTCTTCAAAGCGGAGCAGGTTTTCGAGAAGGACCTTGAGGGAAAAGGGGAGCTTGCTGAGATCACCCCAGCCTTTGTCGGCGACCGTATTGATGTCGAAATAATGATAGGTCTTGCCGTTGGCTTGCAGCGTTTTCTTGCTGTTCAGGGTGTCCTGGCCAATCCGTGTCACTACACACCTCCTGGGCTCTGATTGGAGTCCCGCGCTGGCGGATAGAACGGCCGCCAGCGGGAACACTGGCGCAGGATCAGTACAGCATTGCCACAAACCTAGGCACTGATGACCCTGCGTTATGACGTTAAGTCATTTCATACTACGCCCTTATGGCGGGGACATGAAACTGCCGGCCATGGTCTTTGCCGATATTCGCGATCGGGAATGTAAATGCTTGTTGAATAAAGAGGTTTTTGACGTTTTGGTGCTGTTGGGGCGGGGCGTCAGGGGGCGATCTGGCGTCTGCAGGCGGTGCCTGTGTCAGCGGTTGCGTGTGTCCTGCCAGAGCAGCCAGAGCCGGGTATCCAGTTCCAGCTGATGGTAGTCCGGCGCCATGTGTGAACACAGCTGATAAAACGCCTTGTTGTGGTCGGTTTCTTTGAAGTGAGCCAGTTCGTGGACCACGATCATGCGCAGAAAGGCTTCCGGCGCTGCCTTGAACTGGCTGGCGATACGCAGGCTGTTATGACTGCGCAATTTGCTGCCGTGAATGCGGGTTTGCCGGGTATGCATGCCCAATGCCTGACTCAGCGTTTTCAGCTTGGCATCGTAATGGGCTTTGCCCAGCGGCGGCGCCTTGCGCAGGTATTGTTGCTTCAGGCTGTTGGCATACTGGAACAGGGCTTTGTCACCTTGAATATCATGCTTGTCGGGGTAGCGCTGTAGCAGATAGTCACCCAGCCGGCCCTGATCCAGCAGAGCCTGGGCCTGTTGCTGAATCTGGGAGGGATAGCCTGTCAGATAATGCAGGGTATGCATGGGGCCGATTATCGCTTCGTGTGTATTTTGGGCGTTAGTGCCAATGTGATCCTTGGGCTGCGTGCGTATGATCGCCGCTCTCTTTGCAATGGACAATCCCATGTCATCAGCCCTGGACTCTGATTATCCCCGTCGCGGTAATGCTTTCTCCCGGTCGCTTGCCCGCGGGTTTTTGCGCCTGGCAGGCTGGCGGGTGACCAACCCCATGCCGGCAGTGCCCAAGGCGGTGATTATCGGCGGGCCGCACACCTCCAACTGGGATGGTATCTATACGCTGGCGGCCATGATGCAGCTGGGTCTGGATGCTCACGTGATGATCAAAGACAGCGCCTTCAAGGGGCCGTTTGGGGCCATGCTGCGTTGGATGGGGGCGTTGCCCATTGCCCGGCACAAGGCGGGTGGTGTGGTTGAGCAGACCGTGGAGCAGTTCAATAGCCGCGACAAGCTGGTGATGGTGGTGGCGCCGGAAGGCACCCGGGGTGGGGCGACACAATGGAAGACCGGCTTCTACCGGATCGCCCAGAAGGCCGGTGTGCCGATTGTGGTAGCCACCGCAGATTACCGCAAAAAGGAAATTACCTTTGCCCGTGTCATTGAGCCGTGTGGGGATGTGGAGAAGGATCTGGCCGAAATTTTTGAATGCTATGCGGCCATTCACCCGCGTCATCCGGACAAATTGTCTGCACCGTTGAAGGCCATTCGAGATAAAAAGAAGAGCGCTGGACGCCAAACGCCAAACGCCTGATGCCTGACGCGTATAGCGGCCGCAGAGCGGCTAGGGTCTGTTAACAGGCCCTAAGAACCCTCCCTTTGCAGGGAGGGGTGTTGCACTCCCCTCCGATGGTGCTGGAGAGGAGGGAGGGGGGTCGATCAGTTACAGGCGCTAGCGTTCGTATAGCTGCTATCCACCACATTATTGATCCACTGATCCATCAGCGCGGTGGCTTCGCCATGGGCAACGCTGCGGGCAATCGGTGGCATCATTTTCTGCGGATCATCTTCTGCGCTGAGACGGCAAGAGACGATGGAGCTGCCCGCGCTGCCGGGTACCAGCACATGCTGGCGTCCACAGGAGCCGCCGCCGGTGGCTGTGGGCTTCTTGCAGACGCCATAGCTGGCGTTCACATCGCGGAAGTGATCCAGGTAATAACCGGTGTTGGACGCGGCGCCCTTGTCGTTGTGGCAGTGCTGACAGTTCACTTCCAGGTAGGCCCGCACACGGCTTTCGATATCCGCCGCTGAGTTGGCGGTTTCACCGCTGTCACCGGGCACATTCCAGCGTGGCAGATGCTCAATGTTGGTGGCCACCCCATTGCTGATGGTCAACTCCGGCACGCCGGTCAGAATCCCCAGATCTTTCCACTGCTTGATCTGGTTTACCGCCGGGAAACCGGCCTGACCGCTGGTGCCCATAAAGGCAGATTCCGCTTTGTAGGCACGGTTCAGGTTACGCGGCTTGGGCCCAATGGGGGCACTGCCAGCCGGCTGGTCATCATTGGCGTGACAGGTCACGCACTGGTTGCCGTTAGGAATGGTGTAACCATCGGTGCTGCCGGTGAGCAGGGTGTTGGAATCCGCATCACGGTAATGCCAGGCAACCGACGCGGTGCCCCCGTTCATGGCCAGGCGCGCAACCCTCTTGCCGTCTTCTTCCTCCCAGATGTAGGGCAGGCCTACCCAGACGGCGCTGTCCTGGCTGTTCCTGCGTTTGATCAGCAAGCGGGTTTCTACCGGTACTTCGGTGCCCTGGCTTTCGTCGGTGAAAGCAAAGGTTTTGGCAATCACGGTGCCTTCCGGGAAAACGATGCTGCCGTTAACGTTGTTGCCGTCCTGGCCATCGCTATACACCGCTTGCTCGCCGGGTGGTACAAACACGACTCGATACTTGGTTGAGTAATCAGAGAACAGCTTGGTGTTCAGCACAAAAGGCTGGCCGCTCTCGTTTGGTGTGCTACGTGGGTCTTGCGCATCGGCAAACAGGTTGTACTGATCCAGCGTCGGGCAGTTGTAGTTCAGTGCTTCGCGGTTGATCTCGCCGTCTGCAACGTCTGCACTACAGTAGAACTCTACAACTTCATCCGAAGGTGCGGGGTCGAACTCACCGCTGGGCTCGAAAGGCGGAATGTCTACCCGCGGCAGTGTTTCCAGTACTTTGCCGAAACGGGCCTGGCAATCATGCTCGGACATGTCGGTGTCGGAGGCGATATTCAGTAACCCTTCAATGGCCCCTTTGATGCCTGCAGGATTGAGAATGGAGAAGTCCTGCTCGGCAATGGCCAGTACCAGCTCCAGGCCATCGGTGCCGTGGAAGTTCAGGTAGGGGGCGCTGTCGCTGTTCAGCTCGTTATCGTGGATACAGGTGCCCCACTCCGGCAGGATGCGGTCGCCGTTTTCGTTGAACTTGTAGGCGTTGTAGTGACAGCTGGGGTTCGGGTGCTCGTTGGTATGAATGGGCTTGCCGCTGTCCCACATGGGAACCGGATCGCCATTGTTGTCCACCGGGTAGGGGCAGTCTTCATCCAGATCGTCACGCAGACCGTCCCAGACAATATGCGCGCCTTTACCCTGATTCAGAAGGTTAGGCAGGCTGCCCAATACTTCCAGAAGATTCGGAGAAAGCTCCGGCAGGTTTTTCAGGCCGATCAGGGTCGGCAGTACGCTTTCTACTTCGCCGTTGGCCAGTTTTTCCAGGTCCGGTGGCGGCAGATCGTAACCGGAGTTTTTCATCACATTGTTATGGATGTGAAGCCCCTCGGTATAGGGGTCGATTTTTTTATCGGCGGTGTTGTTCTTGCCATCAATCAGCTCATAGCTGACGTGGATCACCGCCGCGGTGCTGTGATCTTCGAAGGTGTTGTTAAGGACTTCGATGTTGTCGTAACCCAGGGTAATAAAACCTGTGCCACGGGGCACCACTGACACCAGACCGCTGTGGGCAAAGTTGTAGGTGTTGTTGTTGCGGGCCACGTTGTTGATCATCACCGAGGTATCACCGTAACGGGTGATGTTTTCCAGGTCGTAGATCAGGAAGGCGCCGGTATTACACTCGGCAATGTTGTTGTCGTACTCGCCGCCCTGCACGTTTTCGATTTCAAAACCCATGACGTTATAAGCGGCACGGCTATTACGAATGATGGCGGTGTTGGTCTGGCCAACATAGATGCCTGCATCGCTGGCGCCGATGGATTCACTGTCTTCTACCAGAATGTTCTCTGACTCTACCGGGTAGATACCGTAGCGGCCGCTGGCGGAACTGGGGGTGTAATCCGGGCTGGAATCTCCCTCGTTGTAGGGGGGCGCGGTACAGGATACATGGATCTTTTCCGCGTAGTTATCTGCGGTGATCGGTTCGCCGCCACCGGACCACATGGCACGTACGCCACGCAGGGTGCCCCACTTTACGCTCTTCAATTTGAAGGCGTCGCCGGGGGAATCGAGGATGGTCAGGTCTTCCACGGTAATGCCGCGAATGTTCAGGGCTTCCAGACCGGTCACGTTGACACTGTCTTTGAACGACAAAATGGTTTCGTCTTTGCCGCAACCTTTGATTAACACATCTTCGGTGGCCTGGATCAAGATACCCTGGTCCAGTTCGAAGTAGCCGCACTCGAATTGCAGGGTGTCTTTTGGACGCAGCTGGACCATGGCGTTGACCATGTCTTCGGTGGCATCTTCACCGGGGCTGATGAGGAAGGTTCGGCCAACGGTATCGGGGGGCGTGGTGTCGCCACCGTCACCGCCATCGCCTCCATCATCGCCGCCGTCACCACCGTCATCCCCTCCATCGCCGCCGTCATCTCCACCGTCGCCGCCATTGTCGGGATTGTTGGGTGTGGCGGAATTATTGGCCGGTGATGAGCCGCCGCCGTCACCGCCGCAGGCGGTGAGTACCAGAGTGACCGCCAGTGCGATGGCAGGCCAGAATCGGTTCATGTTCATGATCGGTTCCCCGTTGTCGTTTATTGTTGCTGCTGCCTGAAAGGTTGCATGTTTCATGTGGAGGTATGGCCGCTATTGCGCGGCCTGCTCCAGTCGTTCCCACATCCGTATGTACGCTTCTGCCGAGGTGAACAGCTGGTTCACCGCGTCATCAATTTCTTCCTGTGGACGATCGCTGTTGAGCATCATGTCGGCGATCTGGTCCGCATAGAGTCCGTAGTGCGCCACGCCACGGCCTTCATAGAGACTGAAGGCGTGGTCACCGGTAATTTGTTTGTTGAATTGCACCTGGCCATCCACCGAGGTGAAGGGATAAAGCTCGGCTTCCTGATCGGGTGTGCCGGGGTTGCCGGCCAGATTGGCAATGCCGTTGACGTCAGACGCAAACGGGGCACCACCGAAGGGGCCAACCTTGAAAGCCGGGTCGCGGGGGCGATTGCCGTCGCGGGTCAGCTGGTCTACCCAATTGCCGCGCACGCTACCGAAGGACGCCGTCACGCCGCCCTGGCTGGCAATCTGATCGCGCAGGGCTTCGGTGCCGGTCCAGTTGCCATGGCTGTTGATAATCGGGTAATCGCGTGCACCGGTAACATCGAGAATCTGGGTGGCGGCCTTGCGGCTGATGTGATCAATCTCGATCATCATGCCGCGGCGGGTCAGTTCTTCGATCAGGAAGAAACCCAGGTCGGTGAGGCCGCGGGTGTTACAAAGGTGGTCGGTGCCACGGCGTGGATCGTAGGCGGCGAACTCTTCCGGCGTCGCCGGGAAGCGGTCGCCGACGTAGTCGATCTGGAAGAGCAGCTGGTCAAAAATGCCCAGCGGTTGCAGCGGGTCTTCCAGCGCAATCGCGTCCCCTTCGTGGTCATGATCCGGGCAGTCCTCGAATTCCACCAGGTGCCCGGTTTCCAGCAGGTTGCCGCCATACAGCACGGCACCAATACCCACACCTTCCGACAGATCGGGCAGGTGGCCCCCGAAGGCATTATCGAACTTGTGTACCGGGAACAGGCTGCGTACATCCATGGCGTAGAGCCGGTCCAGCCGCTCTACGATTTCTTCGCGGGTACATTCCGGTGCATTGAGAAACTCGCCACAGTTGAGTGCCTTGGATGCTTCCACGCCGAGGATGACCGCCATTTTTCCGTCGCCGATGACCTGCCGGGCCTGGGCGGGATCGGTGACGATGCGGAACCAGCCCTTGCCGGGGCCACCGTTCTGGGCGTCGATGTAATCCTGCATGCGATGCATCTGTGTGGCCTGCATTTCAATGGCGGCCATAGTGTCGCAGTCATTCTGTTTCTGCGGATTGAGCTGGCAGAGAATCTCGTTATGCACCAGGTGGTTGACGAGAATTTTCATGCCCGCCAGGTGCGCCCGTTCAATCCATTTGTAGTAGCTCTGATGGTGTTGCAAAGAGTTGCTGCGGGGCCAGAACGTGTAGTCCGGCCAGCCCCGGGTTTCATGGGGACCAGGGTTGCTGGTGACTTGTTCGATTAGCCCGGTGAGCCCCTGGGGGCCATGGTTGACGGCACAGTCGTGCAGGGCATGGTCGACCCCGAACTTGTGGAAGGGGTCGCCGTAATTCACCCGCCCGCCGATAAATTCGTAGGCAGAAATATGGCTGTGGGCATCCACGAAACCGAAGATGTCATCGTCGTCCAAGCCGTCTACATTCTGGAAACGGGGAACCTCGGTCAGGTAATTGGCCGGGCCGTCATCTGCGACGGCGGCGTTGAGTTCGGCTTCCGGGTAAGTGCTACATCCGTCGCTGGGCGCCAGGGTGAAACGGTTGTTGTCAGCTTCCAGTTGCGGGGAGGTGAGAGTCAGACCGTCGTCGCCGGCGGTGAGTAGCAGGCCGGTCACGTTGGAGGCCAGAGTAAAGGTGTCGCCGTCGCTGCGGTTCAGGTTCCAGACGGCCAGATCGTTGGCGTCATCGACCATGGCCAGGCTGGGCTGGATATTGGTGTCACCCAGCCCGGTACCGATACCACCCAGGCTTTCGCCCAGTTCACGCAGCAGGCCACCGAGGGGGGCAACCGGGTCCAGAACCAGATTGAGGGTGTCGCCCAGCCCGGATACCAGATAGCTCAGCTCTCCGACAAAGTTGCCGCTCTGATCAAGAAACTCTCCGGCTGGATCGCTGATGCCGAGCAACTGTTTGCTGCCGGCACTGCCGGGATCACGTTGATAATCGGAAAGCAGCAGGTAGCGGCCCAGGTCAGTGGGCTTCATGTAGAAGGCGGTGGCCTGACCGGCGTCGTTGGTGAGGCTATAGCCGTCTTCGCTGGTGGCCAGAAACTGTTGCTGGCTTTGCAGGGTGTAGCAGCCATTGGCGAATTGGTAGCGGTTCAGGGGCTCGGGTTCCGGCTCAGGCTCGGGTGTGGGGTCCGGCGTTTCCGGCTCACGGGGCGTTTCCGGAGTCGTGGGGGAATCATTGGCAACGGCGGGTGCGCTGCTGCTGCCTCCACCGCCACAGGCGGCAAGCAGGCTGGCGCTGAGCATTAATGCCAGCGCAAGCCGGTGAGAAGCAAAGGCGGGAGCCTGGCTGAGTAAAAACATCGCTAACCCCTTGGTGGTGCCTGCAGTGGGCACTGTTCTTATTGGTCTAATGTGCAGGGCGTGCGTGTTTCTATGGCACTATCGTACACATTGATTGGTACAAGTGTGCACATTAATCAGGGGGCGGTGCTGTAGCGTTATTGTCAGTATTGGTGACAGTTTCTTTTCATAGGGATACAAAACGGCAAAGCCGGACACGGGCCGGACATTGCCGTTTGCAGGGACCAGCGGAGGGATTGTGTAGGCTGTCAGGCCGCCTGGCTGGTGGTGTGAGCGGTGGTGGGGCCGTCCAGCGGGCGGGTCAGGTAGCCGAGTACCAGGGTGGCCACATCCACATTGGGTTGATAGTGGAGAAACAGGCCGCCCAGGGTGCCGAAGACTCGGGCCAGCATGATGAAATCGCCGGGCAGGGTCTGTACCGGGTCATGTTCCAGCTGGCCGAGCAGTTCGCTGACCTGCTGCATCATGGCTTCCGGGCTGGGCCAGCCGGCCTGCTGATCGGGGTTGATAATGGCATCGCGGACCTGGTCGAGCACGGCAGACACGAATGCCAGCAGGGTGGCCGGATCGCCGCTGCGGGTGACAAAGCCGAGGGCGGTGAGGGTATCGGCGATGACGGTTTCATCACCCACGATGCAAGCCTGCAGCACCCGGAAGTAGCCCCGGCGGGCGTCGTCGGTGAGTGCTTGCGCGCAGCCGAAATCCAGCAGTACCAAGGTATTGTCCGGGGTGATCATGATATTGCCGGGGTGCGGGTCGGCATGGAACAGGCCGCCGTGCAGTACCTGGCAGAACCAGGCATCCAGCAGCGTACTGAGCAGGGCGCTGACCCGTGCAGGATCCGATGTTTTCAAACGATCCAGAGTCAGTGTGAGCTTCTCGCCCTGAATGAATTCGGTGGTGAGCACATGCCGGCTGCTGCACTCGGGCACCAGTGTCGGCACCCGAATCCCGGGGATGGCCGCGAGCTGCCGGCCGATGTCTGTCATGACCCGGGCCTCACGCTGATAGTCCAGTTCTTCACGAACGGTGCGCTGGATTTCGTTGACGATGGTGTCGATATCCATGGGCGGCAGGGCGGATTTCACCGCATCCATGAAGACCTTGAGCAGCGTCATGTCCAGTTCGACCACCTCATCAAGCCCCGGGCGCTGTACTTTGACGGCCACTTCGCGGCCATCGTGCAAGCGGGCGCGGTGCACCTGGCCGATACTGGCCGCCGCCAGGGGCTGGGGGTCCACATGGGCGAACAGTGTATCCAGTGGCTGGTTGAACTCCTGTTCCAGTACTGCGGCAATGTCGGCAAAGGCCACCGGGCTGGCCTGGTCCTGCAACACGGCCAGTTCATCGACCCAGGCCTGGGGTAGCAGGTCCGGACGGCTGGAGAGCAGCTGGCCGATTTTCAGGAAGGCACCGCCTTGCTCCAGGGAGGTGTCACGAAAACGTTTGGCGTTACGTTTGTGCAGGTTGGCCAGCGCGGCATCGCGCATGCTGCCCGGCAGGAACGCGGCCCTGGTGCCCCACAGGCGGTAGCTGGTGACCACCTTGGTGAGCATCCAGCCGGTTTTGGTCAGGCGCTTGAGGCGTGCGGGCCAGCGGCGGGCTTCGTCGGCGAGCAGCTGCATTTCTTCATTCACCGCGCTGGCACCACGGGTGACGGCCTTGCAGGCAGTAATGGCCTGGTCGGCGATCTCCCGGCCTTGCCAGGCGGTTTTCTCGATGGCCTTGATGCAGCCCTCGACCACGGCAATCCAGGCTTTCAGTCCGCTGTCTTGCTGTTTGCGCTCGGCAAAGTCATTGAGCGGCTGCCAGTTCGGCACCTGGTCCGGCTGCGGCTGAGCAGGCTGGACAGGGGTGTTTTGCACTGATGTGGCTCGCATGGGGACGGGCCCTCCACAGGATTTGTGTATAAGTGTTCACAAAATACTGTGAAGCCGAGCAGCGGGCAAGTCAAAAGTGAACAAGTGTTCCTTTTTGTTTGACAATGCCCCCTGGTATCCGTTTGTTGCTTATGAAAGGGCTCTGACCAGCATGGCGACCAGCTCTGTCTGTTTTCGGTAGCCGTTCTTGGATAGCAAACTTTTGATGTGCTGGCGGGCTGTGTGAACAGAAATGCCATTTTTATCGGCGATTTCAGCGGCATTGAGGCCGTGGATCAGCTCGGCGGCAATGCCCGCTTCGGCCGGGGTGCACTGGAACAGCGATTGCAGTTTTCCCAGGTCCGGTTCCATGTTGCTGTCGTAGCGGAACAGTTCTGCCAGCACGCCGTTGTGCTCTTTCTCGTCGGCGATCAGTGGTGTCAGGCAGATGGCGATTCGTTCGTGGCGGTTACTGACGAACAGGGTTCTGGTGGCGGGGGTGCCTTTCTGGGAGAGGATAAGGCAGGCGCTGATGGCGTCGCTGAGTTTGCGATTCAGGCGGGTGTCCCGACACTGGAGCCGTTGGCTTTCAGAAATGCTGAGGGTGTCGCTGTGGGCGAGCAAATCCAGGGCGTTGCGGTTGGCCTGGGCGATGGTGGCCAGAGCGTTGAACACGATGATGGGCTTGTTGACGTGATTGAGCGCCAGCGCCAGGCTTTCGTTGTTGCTGCGTGACTGGTAGAGCTTGAAGTGCAGGCTGACGGCATTCTCCACATGGGGCGCGAGCAGGTTCATCTGCAGAATGTCATGGTCCGTGTAGGGGCCAAAATCCTGATGGCGGTTGGCCAGGAAGACCACATTGCAGTCGTTCTGGCGGCTCACCAGCATGCCGGCGCTGTCCCCCATGCCGACGGCTTGCGCCCAGGTGCGGCTTTCCTCGCTGAGCATATCGAGAATGGTTTTGCTGGCATCGCCGCGCAGGAAGGAATCGAACTGGCGGGGAGGCAGGGCCTCGTAGCGGGCCAGGGCTTCATCGCGCTCGGGCAGATCACTGTGGATATACCACTCTTCAAACCCTTCCGGGTAACCGAAGGTCCAGCCATAGATCATCCGTCGTGGATGGTTACTCAAGCCGAGAATGCCACCCTGGAGTGCGTTGAAATGGGCCTGGAAGGCATCGAAAAAAAGCTGGAAGCCCTGGCTGAAATGCAGGCAGCCGTAGAGAGTGCTTACTAACTGGTTGAAGCGCTGCAGTTCGTCGTGTGTCAGTGACGGAGCGGCCGGGCTCTGCTCGTCAGCCGGTTCCTGCGGGTTCACCAGAGTGATAGAGCTGGAATGCATGCTGCGTTTTTCCTCACAGAAACCCCGGCGCTGGCCTGCGGCGGTTTGCCATTATTCTTGTCTATCGAATTGTCATCGTCAGGGATGAAATATTGTTATATTGCTGCGCCCCGGGCAAGGCCCTTGGCCGGGGAATGGCTTCCGCTTGTCTGTTGCCTTGCAGGCAGGTCAGCCGCCCAGCAAACGGACCTCGGCGGCTTCCACGGCTTCCAGCGGGCCGTAGAGAATCACGGTATCTCCCTGTTCCAGTATCAGGTCTTCGTCCGGGCTTTCGCGGGTTTGTTCGGCGCGTTTTACGGCGCGAATTTCCACGTCACGCAGTGCGCACTCACGGATACTCCGGCCGATGCTGCGGGCTTTCTCGCTGAGTGTCACGGCGTGTAGCAGCCGGTACGGGTTGCCGGCGCTGTCGGTGGTGGGGAAGGAATCGCCGTGGTAATAGCCTTGCAGCATGCGGTAGCGGTCGCGGCGGGTCTTGCGCAGCATGGCCAGCACCCGTTCAAAAGGAACATCCAGCATCATCAGGGCATGGGCCACCAGCATCAGGGAGGCTTCCAGCACCTCGGGTACGACCTCGGCGGCACCGGCTGCCGTGAGTGCATCCAGGTGGGTGTCGTCCCGGGTGCGTACCAGCACGCGGACATCACTGTTGAGATCCCGGCAGGTGTGGATGATCCGTTCTGCCAGGCGCGCGTCGTCGAAGGTCACCACCAGCAGGCGGGCGCGGTGAATACCCGCCCGTTCGAGAATGTCCTTGCGGCTGGCATCGCCAAACAGGATATGTTCGCCGGCGGCACTGGCTTCCTGCAGGCGTACCAGATCCATATCCACGGCTACGGCATGGTGGTGGAAGCGGTTCAGGTAGCGCATCAGGTTCTGGCCCACCCGGCCATAGCCGCACAGGATGACATGGCCGGTGATGTCGTCGGATACCGGGCTGTCCTTGGGTATTTCCATCCAGGGACGGAGCAGGCGACGGCTGAGTTTGCCGCTGTGTTGCAGCAGGGCGGGGGTCACCGCCATGGTGAGTACGGTGATGGACACCAGCAGGCCGGCTTTGCCCGGCGACATGACCTGATGAGACACCGCCAGGGCGACCAGCACAAACCCGAACTCGCCACACTGGGACAGGATAAGACCACTGCGCGTGGCGGTGTCGGCAGGTTCTCCCAGCAGGCGTAACAAGACGAAAATCAGCACGGCCTTGAACAGCATCAGCGAGACAGCAGCGAGGATGATCCAGTGCCACTGTTCGGCAAACAGGTTTGGGTCTACCAGCATGCCGACACTGATAAAGAACAGGCCGAGCAGCAGATCGCGGAAGGGGCGCAGGTCCGCTTCGATTTGATGGCGGAAGTGGCTTTCCCCCAGCATCATGCCTGCCAGAAAGGCCCCCAGTGCCATGGAGAGGCCCAGCCAGTGGGTGACCCAGGCGGCGACCAGCGCCAGCAACAGGGCCGTCATCACAAACACTTCATCGGAGCGGGCGCGGCCGGTTTCTTCCAGCAGCCGTGGCAGTATCCATTTTCCCACCACGTAAATGCCGGCGAACAGCAACAGGGATTTTCCCAGGGTGATGCCGGCCATGGCCCACAAGGCGTCATCATTGCTGTTACTGATTACCGGCAACATCACCAGCATGATCACCGCCGCCAGATCCTGAAACAGCAAGATGCCGGTGGAGGCCCGACCGTAACCGGTATTGACCGCGCCGCGGCCGATCAGGTCACGAATGACGATGGCGGTGGAGGACAGGGCCAGCGCCCCGGCGGTGATGCCGGAGGTCATGGGTTGAAAGCCCAGCAAGCGCATTACTGCGAATACAGCGGCGCCGGTAAGAATGACCTGCAGCGGACCGGCGCCGAACACAATGCGGCGCAAGGTCAGTAAACGGGGAATGGAAAACTCCAAGCCCAGGGTAAACAGCAAGAAAACGATGCCGAATTCCGCCAGATGCTGGATCCCTTCCACGTCGCTGATCCAGCCGAATCCGAAGGGGCCGGCGGCGAGTCCGGAAAGCAGGTAGGCAAGAATGGGGGGCATGCCCAAGCGGCGGAACAGCACCACGGCGGCCACTGCACTGCCGAGCAAAACCACAATAAGTGTCAGGGTGTCATGCATAACACTGCATTCCGAATGGTCGAAAGGGCAGTGTAGCAGCCCCCGATGCCGGGGGCAGTCTCGGTGTTTACCTGGCGAGTCTTGGAGAAAACGTTAGTTGCAGCTAAAGCGGTAGCTGTCGTCCAGTGCCACCGGCAGTGTCAGCGAGCGAAAGCTCAGGCTGTTCATGTGCTGGCAATGGATGTTGTGGCCTTGCGGGTCCGATCCGTACAGGTAATCAATGTGCAGCACGGGTTTGCCGGCTTCAATAAACGGGGTCAGCAGGTGGCATTCCTGCCACTGGTGGCAGGATTCATTAACCGCGAAGTCGGCGTATTCGACCAGGTCTTCAATCTGACCCAAATCGTTTTTCAGTGATACGGCCAGGCCGTGATCGTGAGCGGTGTCGAACAGGAAGCGGTTGTAGTCCAGCTGGCTGTTATAGCTCAGCGGGAAACCGGTGCGGTTGCTGTAGCCATCCACATTGTCCGGATCCACCCCGTCGCAGCCTTTGCTGGCGGCCAGGGCAATGCGATCAGACATGATCGCGCGGACATTGATCGAGCGGGTATCGAGCCAGCGCTCCCCGGGCCAGTTGCCCAGGCGTCGCCCCTTGTCGGCAGCGGTAAAGCGACCCTTGTCCTCGCGCCAGTTCTCGAAGGTGCCGGCGGAGAAGTAGCAGATCACCCGGCGGCCACTGGCGTGCAAGTCGTCGATCACATTCTGGGGCGTGTCGAACAGGTCCAGCACATAGAGGTCAGCGGTATAACCGCTGTTGATCGGGCCCTGGAGCTGAATTTGCCAGCTCAAATCTATATCAGGCTGATACCAGCTTCCTTCGGGAGGCGGTGCCGTGGCAGGAAGCAAGGCAGAAACCAGCGCAGAAACAAGAGGAATAGACGCAGCCATGAAGTTGAATCCTGATGGGGTTCACTTCGATGGTAGGCGTTTTGGGCTGTTGGTAATGTGAGAATATGCGGGTGTTTATGTAAGAAATAACGCCGGGACTGTAAGTCCCGGCTTACGCACAAATACTTAACTGCGTCTCCTATTGTGGCGTACGGATCACCAGCAGCCGTTCTTCGGTCATGTCGTTGATGGCCCAGCGGATGCCTTCGCGGCCCAGGCCGGAGTCCTTCACGCCGCCGTAGGGCATGTTGTCCACGCGCCAGCTGGGGACATCGCCGATCACCACGCCGCCCACTTCCAGTTCGTCCCAGGCTTTCTGGGCCTTGTACAGGTCGCGGGTGAAGATGCCGGCTTGCAGGCCGAATTTGGATTCGTTGACGGTGTTCAGGGCATGGTCGAAATCGCTGAAGCGGCTGATCACGGCCACCGGGCCGAAGGCTTCTTCTTCCACGATGTTGGTGCCTTTGGGCGCGTTCTCCAGCAGGGTGGCTTCGAGCATGGCGCCCTCGCGCTTGCCGCCCACCAGCAGGGTGGCGCCGGCATCGACGGCTTCATTGACCCAGTTTTCCAGCCGGGTAGCTTCGCCTTCGGAGATCACCGGGCCGATAAAAGTGTCTTCGTCTTTCGGGTCGCCCATTTTCAGGCCGGCGGTTTTTTCCACCAGGCGGGTTTTCAGTTCGTCGTAGATGGCATCGTGAATCAGGATGCGCTGTACGCCGATACAGCTCTGGCCGGACTGATAGAAGGCACCGAAAGTGATGCGCTCCACGGCGTCGTCCAGGTCGGCATCTTCGTCCACGATTACCGCGGCGTTGCCGCCCAGTTCCAGGATCACCGGTTTCTTGCCGGCACGGGCTTTCAGGTCCCAGCCCACGTCCGGGCTGCCGGTGAAGCTGAGCAGCTTGAAGCGTTCGTCGGTGGTGAACAGGTCGGCCCCTTCACGGTGGCAGGGCAGGATGGAAAATGCGCCTTTCGGCAGGTCGGTTTCGGCCAGGACTTCACCGATGATGATGGCGCCGATGGGGGTGCGGCTGGCCGGCTTGAGCACAAAGGGGCAGCCGGCGGCGATGGCCGGCGCCACCTTGTGGGCGGCCAGATTCAACGGGAAATTGAACGGGGAAATAAACGAGCACGGGCCAATGGGGACGCGCTTGACCATGCCCCGATAGCCCTTGGCGCGGGCGGAAATTTCCAGGTTGGGCATTTCGCCGTCGATACGCACGGCTTCTTCGGCGGCCACGCGGAAGGTGTCGATCAGGCGGCCCACTTCACCACGGGCATCCTTGATCGGTTTGCCCGCTTCGATGCACAGGGCCAGGGCCAGTTCCTCAAAGCGTTCTTCAAAGCGTTTTACGCAGTGGTACAAAATCGCCTGGCGTTCGTAGGGCGCCAGTTGTGCCATGGGCTTGGCGGCCTTGTCGGCGGCGTCGATGGCCTTGTCGATGGTGGCAGCGTCAGCCATGGCCACACGGGTGGCGACTTCACCACTGTATTTGTCGGTGACATCCAGATCCTGGTTGGCGAAGACGGCTTCGTTAGCCAGGTAGTAGGGGTAGGCGTCTTTTAGCATCTTGGTTCCTTAATGGCGTTTAGTGGGCCATGAGGCTGGGCGTGATCAATCGTCAGCTAGCACGCTCCACGCAACACGCTGGCACGCAACAAAGCATGGTGCGTGTAGCGTGCTGCGTGTCAGCGTTATAGTTTGCTGCTGAGTTCGCGGATTTCCCGGTTGAGGATGCGGCTGTTGTCGCGGTAATCCACTATGCAGTCGATCACGTGCACGCCGCCTTGCTGGTAGCACTCTTCCACCAGCGGGCCCAGGCCGGCGGTGGATTCCACGCGGTGGCCGTGGGCGCCGTAGGCGCGGGCGTAATCCACGAAGTCCGGGTTCTGGAAGTCCAGGCCGAAATCCTGGAAGTCCATGTCATTCTGTTTCCACTTGATCATGCCGTAGCCGTCGTCGCGCAGAATCAGCACCACGATATCCAGCTTCAGGCGCACCGCAGTTTCCAGCTCCTGGCTGTTCATCATGAAGCCGCCGTCACCGACGATGGCCATGACGCGGCGGTCCGGGTGCACCATCTTGGCGGCCATGCCGGAAGGCAGGCCGGCGCCCATGGTAGCCAGGGCGTTATCCAGCAGCACGGTGTTCGGTTTGGTGGCCGGGTAGTTGCGGGCAAACCAGATTTTGTACATGCCGTTATCCAGCGTCAGGATGCCGTCTTCCGGCATGACCTTGCGGATTTCATCCACCAGGCGCTGCGGGCGAATCGGGAAGCTGTCGTCCTGAATGCCTTCATTGATGTGCTTTTGCAGCGCATCGCGGATGCGGTGGAAGTCCGAGAAGCTCCAGTGTTCCTGGGGATCCAGGCGCTCCTTGAGCTGCCACAGGCTGTTGGCAATGTCGCCGACCACTTCGATCTGTGGGAAGTAGACCGGGTCCACCTGGGCGGAGTTGAAGTTGATGTGAACCACTTCGGCACCGCCGGGGCGCATGAAGAAGGGCGGTTTTTCCACCACGTCATGGCCCACGTTGATGATCAGGTCGGCCTGGTCGATGGCGCGGTGCACAAAGTCGCCGTCGGACAGGGCGGTGTTGCCCAGGAAATGGGGGCCGGTTTCGTCCACTACCCCTTTGCCCATTTGCGTGGTGATCACCGGAATCCCCAGTTTCTCCACAAACTGGCGCAGCATCTTGCTGGTCAGCTTGCGGTTGGCACCGGCACCGGCCAGCAGCAGTGGCTTGCGTGCGCCCTTGATGGCTTCGATGGCCTTGCAGATGGCCTTGTCTTCGGCGATCGGGCGGCGGGTCGCGCTGGGCTCAGTGACCGGCATGGTGGAATGTTCGCGGGCGATATCTTCCGGCAGCTCCAGGTGGGTGGCGCCGGGGCGCTCTTCCTGGGCGAGACGGAAAGATTCGCGAATACGGGTGGGGATGGAGTCGCCGCTGACCACCTGTTTGGTGAACTTGGTTAGCGGGCGCATCATGTCGACCACGTCGATGATCTGGAACTGCCCCTGTTTGCTGGTCTTGATCGGCTTCTGGCCGGTGATCATGACCATGGGCATGGCGCCGAGCTGGGCATAAGCAGCGGCGGTCACCAGGTTGGTGGCACCGGGGCCCAGGGTCGACATGCACACACCGGCTTTGCCGGTAAGGCGGCCATAGGTGGATGCCATAAAGCCGGCGGCCTGTTCGTGACGGGTGATAACCAGCTTGATGTTGGAGCCGCGCAGCGACTCAAGCAGGTCCAGGTTTTCTTCACCGGGAATGGCAAAAACGTGTTCTACCCCTTCCGCTTCCAGGGCGCGAACGAACAAATCCGATGCTTTCATGACTCTTTGTCTCCAGTTGATCCCGTTGCCGGCTTGTGGCCGTGCGGGTTCCACGATGCGTGGTTAAAAATAATCATCGCGGTTAATGCAAGGATGGTGCCGCTTTTTCCTTGTTCTGGTGCACAAAAGGCGCACCCAAAAGGTGCGACACCTCCATGTCGGGCTTCACTATAGCGCGCTCGGGGGGCAGGCCGGTATGGGGTTAACGAATCTGTTTCATTTAAAAATGTGATGATAAACCGCCGTGGGGATAGAAAGCCGGTGACAATCCCACTTGTTCTCCCCGGAGCGGAAGGGCAGAGTCTGCGCAATAACAAACAACGGCGAAAATGCCGGGCCAGCAGTGAGAGAGATGCTATGAAGAAAACCGGATTGTGGGTATTGGTGGTCATCGTTGCCCTGATCGTGCTGGCCGTGGCGGGCGTGCATCGCTGGTTTAACCCGCCGGCGCCAGCGGCCCAGCTCTTTTTTAATGGCACGGTACTGACCATGGACCCGCAACAGCCGGTGGTGGATGCCATGCTGGTGAAGCGGGGCGAGATTGTGGCGCTGGGCGAGGTCGAGGCGTTGCGCCAGCAGGTCAGCCGGGACGTTTCCGTGATCGACCTGGATGGCGGCACGGTAATGCCGGGGTTTATTGAAGCCCATGGGCATTTCCCCGGTGAAGGGTTGTCTGCGGTGGCGGTGGATGCCAACAGCCCGCCGATTGGCGATTTGTACAGCATCGACACGCTGCTGGAGCGGTTGCGCCTGTTGGCCCAGCGCCGCCCGGATGGCATGTTGCTGGCGTATGGCTTTGATGACACCACCATCGGCGAGCAGCGTTACCCGACCCGGGCAGAACTGGATTCGGTGAGCAAGACGCGGCCCATCATGGTGATGCATATTTCCGGGCATCTGGGGGTGGTTAATTCCGCTGCGCTGGAAAGCATGGGTATCAAGGAAGACGTTGAGGACCCGCCGGGCGGGTTTTATGGTCGCGATGAAACCGGGCGGCTCAATGGTTTGCTGGCGGAAACCGCGTTTAACCCGGTGCGCAGTCAGGCGTTGGAACTGGCGCCCCTGGACGGTTTACGGGTGTTGTCCCGGGCGTCGCATATCTATCTGTCGCGGGGCATTACCTTTGCCCAGAACGGTCTGGCAGACCCGGCGGCGGTTCGGGCGTTGAAACCCGCGCTGCAGTTCGGCCTGATTCCGCTACGCCTGAGTGTCTGGCCCAGCGCCGATGCCGAGCAGCAGCGCCTGGCGGGTGACCTGGCCATTGTGCAAGGGGACCGCGTTCACCTGGGCCCGGTCAAACTGGTCAGTGATGGCTCCCTGCAGGGCTATACCGGGTTTCTGAGTGAGCCGTATTACACCTTGCCGGCGGATTACCCGCCGGACTATCTGGGATTCCCGACACTGTCCCAGGAGGCGCTCAGTGATCAGGTAAAGCAGTTTCATTGCCAGGGTCGTCAAGTGGCGGTGCATGCCAACGGCGATGCGGCCATTGATATGAGTCTGAATGCGATAGCCGGCGCGCGGGCGGCCTGCCCGCAGGTGCAGGTGCAGCCGGTCTTGATTCATGCGCAGATGGCGACCCCGGCACAATTGCAGCGGATGGTGTCGCTGGATGTGATCCCCTCGTTCTTCAATACCCATGTGTATTACTGGGGCGACCGCCACCGGGATGCTTTTCTCGGGCCGGAACGGGCTCGCCGGATCAGCCCGTTGGCGCAAGCGGAGCAAGCCGGATTGCGTTTTACCCTGCATGCGGATTCGCCGGTCGTGCCTTTTGAGCCGTTACAGCTGGTGTGGAATGCGGTGGAACGCAAGACGGCGTCCGGGGCCTTGCTGGGCCCGGAGCAGGCTGTGGACGTGGAGCGGGCGCTGCAGGCGGTGACCGTGGATGCGGCCAGACAGCTTGGGGTTGCGGATCAGGTGGGGCAGTTGCGTACGGGAATGCGGGCGGATCTGGTCTGGCTGGATCGGGATCCGCGGGAAGCGATTGGCGACTGGGCATCGATCCAGGTGTTGGGCACCTGGGTTGGCGGGGTTCGCCGCTACCCGGATGGGCAGGCGGACTAGCGAGGGCAAGCGATGTGGCCCTCTGTGCGCAGAGCCCTTGCTCAGGTGCTCTGCGAAAGCGGTCTGTGCGGCGCTAGTGCCAGGTCCCTTCCAGGTTCTCGCACTGATCAAGGAATTCCTCGGCGCTCATTTCCACCGTATTCGGGTCCAGATGTGACGCCACTTGCTCTTTCAGCTGCCCGACCACCTTGGACATGACCGTCAGGGTTTCTTCCACCTGCTCGATAGTTTCCAACAGGTCTTCGGCTTCTTGCTGGTAATCATCTCTGTCGTCGTAATCGCTCATGCGAAGCCTCCTGCAGTTGGGATGAGCCCTGATACAGGCTCGTTCCCATGTTGCCAATGATGATGGCGTAAAACAAACGGCAATTCCCCGAAATTGATGAAAGTTTGAGCGTTGATGATGAAAGGTCACAGGCATTTCGCAAGCGGCATCCCGCTATTCTGCAGGCTCTGGCTTGTGGGTGGTCAGAATCAAAGAGATTGCCTGAACGTTTCTGGTGTAACGGAAAACCACCGCTTGAACGCGCGCCGGAAGTTGGAGCTGTCGTGATAGTTCAAAAGCGCGGCAATGGCGTCGACGGTAAGCTTGCTGTCGCGCAGATAGTTCGCCGCCTGTTGGGACAGGATGTCCTTCTGGATTTGGCGAAATCCGGTATTTTCGTTTTTCAGTTTACGCGCCAGGGTGCGCTTGCTCATGAATAGTGCCGCAGCGGCTTCTTCTTCAGCCAGTGTGCCTGGCGGAAAAGACAGCATCATTTTTTCTACCCGATAGCGAAAACTTTGCGTATTGGTACGCAGTTCGGACAGCATGGTTTCGCACTGCTGAAGCGCTAGCTGGTAATTCTCATGGTTGGCGGCAATGTTGGGGTAGAAGCACAGGGCTTTAGGGATTTTTGCGATAAAGTTTTCTGCTGAAAACTCGTATGGGCCGGGTAGATACTCGTTGTAGAAGGGGGCATAGGGCGGAGCCGGGTAATCTATCAAGGTCTCAACTTCATGGGCCGGTCGGCCCAGAATCGATTCGGCGGTCTCGAAAAACATCATGATAAAGGCTTCGGTCAAACAGCGGCGCATTTGATCCGTTAGCGTCATATCGAAGTGCCCGTAACACTCAAGCCAATCCCCACGATCAAAAAGCTCAATACGCACAAAGTTCATCCGAGTTGGTGCGAAAAGGTGAATTGCTTGCAGAGCCTCAAACAGGTTCGCGCTGCTAAGAGCCAAAAAACCCACCGCACCGTGGGTAGCAGGGGTGAGCCGTCGGCCCAGGCGAAAACCAAAGGCTGGGTCATCACTTATAGAGAGCGCATTGTTGAGTAACTGAACCTGCTGCTGCCCGGTGAGCAGGCTGTCTTCGTCAAGCAGCTGTTCAACGCTGAGCCCTGTGTTGGGTAGCAGCCGGCCAAGATCGGGGGCCTGAAGGCCGAGTTCGCGGGCAATCAAGCGAGCATAATGCGACGGGTTGGACGCCTGGCTGTTGGCTGGGCTGGGGGATGTTGTCATGGGAGGCTCTGTGCGGTGGCAAGTTTGATTGTCTTTAAATGACCCCTTGTTGTCAAAAAATGACCTGCTGATGCGCGATGGCTTGGCGCACTGTTGGGATAACACAACAACAAGGTGAGGCAGAGCGATGGCCAGTGTGACCATTATTGAGTTTGGCGGAACGGAGCATGAGGTCGAGATCGAGGCTGGTAAGTCCCTGATGCAGATCGCCGTGGATAACAGCATTCCCGGCATTGATGCGGACTGTGGTGGGGCCTGTGCCTGTGGCACCTGCCATGTGATTGTCTCCAGCGAGTGGTTTGCCAAAACCGGCAGCACCAGTGATGAGGAGGACATGATGCTGGGGATGACCCCCGAGCGTGCTGATACCTCACGTCTGGCCTGCCAGATTGAAGCCAGCGAAGCACTGGACGGCCTGGTGGTTCAGTTACCTGAATTCCAGATGTAAACCTTTGCTGTTTCGCCACCCACAGGGAGAGAATCATGTCACTGAAATCCACCGCGATGAATATCACTGCCCCGGTGATACCCGCCCATTGGCAGATCCGTGCCGTACACCGTTTTTTGAAGATCAAGAACACCCTATTTAAAGGGCCCTATGTGCCCACTTTTGTTGAGAGCCCGCTCCCGGAAGTGGATACGCTGGCCATTGAAGATATCGACGTCAGTAGCCCGTTTCTGTTTCGGCAAAAGAAATGGCAGTCCTACTTCAAGCGTCTGCGCGATGAGTGCCCCGTGCACTACCAGAAAAACAGTCCCTTTGGTCCGTTCTGGTCGATTACCCGTTATGACGACATCGTCTTCGTGGACAAGCACCATGATCTGTTTTCTGCCGAGCCGATCATTACCTTGGGGCGAACCCCTGAAGGCCTGGAAATTGAAACCTTCATCGCCATGGACCCGCCCAAGCACGATGAGCAGCGTAAAGCGGTACAGAATGTGGTGGCCCCGAAAAACCTGAAAGAGATGGAAGGGCTGATCCGTCAGCGTACCCGGGAAGTGCTGGATGAGCTGCCGGTTGGTCAACCGTTTGACTGGGTAAAAACGGTGTCCATTGAACTGACTGCACGAATGCTGGCTACGCTGCTGGATTTCCCCTACGAACTGCGGCACAAGCTGGTGTACTGGTCCGATGTGTCCACCGCCAGCCCGGAAACCACCGGGGGGCGGGTTGATTCAGATGAAATTTTTGCTGCTGCCGCGGATGCGGGCAAGCACTTCGTCAAGCTCTGGCACGACAAAGCCGCGCAGAGAGCGGCGGGGCAGGAAGCCGGGTTTGATTTGATTAGCCTGATGCAGGCGAACGAAGAAACCAAAGACATGGTCAAGCGGCCCATGGAATTTATGGGGAACCTGACCCTGTTGATCGTTGGCGGCAATGATACCACTCGCAACTCCATGACCGGCGGCGTGCTGGCCCTGAACCAATTTCCCGACGAATTTACCAAGCTGAAGGAAAACCCGGCCCTGATTCCCAACATGGTTTCCGAAATTATCCGTTGGCAAACGCCGCTGGCCTACATGCGACGCATTGCCAAACAGGATGTGGAGCTAAACGGAAAAACCATCAAGAAGGGTGACAAGGTGGTGATGTGGTACGCCTCCGGCAACCGCGATGAGCGCAATATTGATCAGCCGGATACCTTCATGATCGACCGTAAGGGTGCACGTAATCATTTGTCTTTCGGATTCGGTGTACACCGTTGCATGGGGAATCGATTGGCGGAGTTGCAGCTGCGTATCCTGTGGGAAGAGCTGCTGCAGCGCTTTGACGACATTGAGGTGCTCAGCGAGCCGGAGTGTGTGCAGTCAAACTTTGTGCGCGGTTACAGCAAGATGATGGTGCAGCTGACAGCGAAAAAATAATGCCTTGCGAGGGGCTTTTTCAGAAGCAGGTCTTGTAGCGTATTGCAGCCGCAGTGCGGAAAAGGGCGCGGAAGCGCCCTGTGGCAGTCCAAAAGGCGTTTCTCCCTGTGCTTGTTCGGTGCGGCGCTTAAAACTGGAAACGCCCCATGCATCGCATAGGGCGTTTGAGTATGAAGCAGGTTAACGAATGTCGGTGTTGGCCGTTAGCCCGCTGCTTTGCTTCAGGGCACAATAAAATCCGTCTGCGTCCAGGTGCTGAACTGACCGTCATCATGGTTTTTCCTGACCCGGAAGTACCGGATGCCGCTGCCCAGGGAAGCGTGCTCAATGTTATAGAAGTTACGCTGCCAGCCTGTCAGGTCGACGATGGGAGAGGAGAAATCGGCGTTGTCATCAATCTGGAGTTCATAGCTGTAGCCTTGAGCAACAATGATTTCAGCCTTGTGCCCCGGATCTGAGCAATCGGCGCTCATGTCAAAGCAAAAGCGTTGCGCGATAGTGAGATTCGCCGTGTCTGTAAATGTGGTCAGATTGGACGGGGGAATCAGCCCGGGTGAAACCGCTTCAATCACATTGCCGACCGGGGCAATGGTTTCACCAATCAGTACCGCTTCCAGATTTTGTTGAATCGAGGCTGCATCCAGTCTTCCATTCGCTTCCTGCAAAGACAGCAGGGTGGCGTCATCAATGGGATCGTTGTTGATAACGTCTGCCCGTAACGCGTTGAGAAGAGTGGTCATGGTGTAAGGCTCTTCAATACTTCTTTCATTCACTGCCTCAGTGAAAAGCGATGAAATATAGAGCGAGTAGGCATTGTCCTCAGGCGTTGTCCCCGGGCTATTGATGATGTTCATTTTGATAAAGGGCTGGTTGGTCGGGATGTCTCCGGTCACCGCTGCCAGTACGGTTTTCACCCTGCTTTGCGCGTCGGCGGTGGCTTGTTCGTAGCTGTTGCCCTGGTTGATCAACTCCACGGCTAAATCGTGGCTCAGCAGCGTCAGGGTGTTCACAAAAATGTTGGCTTGCTGCTCCGGGGCCTTGTTGACCAGTGCCTTGAGCGTGACTGACTCTTCGGAGTACGTCGCCTCTGTTTCATCGTAAAAGCGCCCGGTGGTATTAACGGAAAGCAGTCCGGGTTCCACCTCAAGAAGGAAATCCCCAAGATTGTCCTGGATTTGTGAATTCGCGATCAGCGAGCTGGTATCCCCCTCAATCTTGAGGACATTGACTTCGCCATCCTGAATAAAGGGGCCTTTATAGGCTGATCCCGAAAGCGAAGATTTACTTCCACCATTGCCTGTGCCCGATATTCCGCCATCATTGCTGGCAAGAGGGTAGGATTCCCCGCCGCAGGAGAGCAGCAGAGCAACGAGAAGAAAGAAAGCAAGTTGGGTGGTCTTTTTCATTGCTCTGAGCCCGAGTCCATGGATTCTTCAAAATAATAGATACCAACGCCCGCTCGGTATTGCTGGGGGCTGGTCTCTTCTTGATGGTCAATTTCCCTGTCCAGCCATCGATCCAGCTTCTGCAAAAGCTCCAGGCTGTCCGCTTCAATCAGCACCTTTAACTTGGCTATCACCTCGGGGTTAACCCGGTTATAGGCAACGCTCAGCTGAAGGCGGGAGGTTTTTCCCTGTTGTTCAGTGTTGTAAGTGCTGGTGTTCAGCAGGTCGTGAGCGGCCTGTCCCATCAGGAAAAGCAGCTCTTCATTGTCTTCGTGGGGAATATAGCTGGTGTCTTTCAGGGTCACGGTGTCGTCGTCATGGAGATCAACCAGCCCCGACTGTTCCAGTTCTCCCAGCACGGTAACGACAGTGACATCGCCACAGTACTGGTGGACCAGGCTTTCGAGGCTGGTGCCATCGCCGTAGAGGGGGAGTGCCTTTGGTTTGCCCTGTTCATCACAGTAGAGCGCTTCTTTCTGCCACGCATTGATGGCTCTGACAGCCCGGTTGGTTCGCTTGGTCTGTTGTTGCAGGAGGGCGCCCATGTCCTGATTGAGCTTGCGAAGGCGGGCGGTTTCCTTTCGGTCCAGGCCGGTAAGCAGAGCGATGCGGGAGGTGCTTTGTTTCTTGCCTTCAATGGTGAAGCCTTCCGCTTCTTCTACATAAATGGCCTTGAGCCAGAGGTAGAAATCATTCACTGAGATCCCGCGCTTGATGGCCATCCGCACAAGCGGACGCATCAGCTTGCGGACCGCTTTGTGAAACCCTGTGTTGGATGAGGTGCCGGACATTGGATACTAACCAAGTGCTGAAGATGAATTTCTGCGGCCCATTGTTTCCCGTGCGCGCTCCCTTGCTATCCGGGTGTTGGTATATCGCGCCAGCAACGACACTGCCGATGCTCTCGGATCTTGGGGCGAGGCAGTATATCTCATAATCCTGTCTCCCTTCGCAGCCTGCTCCCGGTTAGGGCCTGGATTCGTCGAACACTTCCCAACGTACAGCAATCTCACGATCCGCATGATGACGAATTGTAAAATATGGGATGTGTGACCCATATTTTGCTGAGTCTACCTCAACGGTAACGCGGCCAAGAATGAAGTGCAATCCTCTGTAATTACATGGTTTTTTTGATTAAAGGGGCCGTTTTTCAGGCAGTTGTGACTGAATTTTAACCCATTAAAAGGGTGTGCACGGGCAGGTTCCTTCTGATAGATTTCAATAAATGGGAAAATAAACCCAAAAAAATGAAAGAGGGATCGATTATGAAAGCGTGGTATTTGCTAGGTGCGGCATTGTTTTTGACGGCATGCGGTGGTGGTGGCTCCAGTGGCGGGGCGGCTCCGGTGCCATCTTCTACAGGCCCCACAGTGAAATTTTTCCCGGCAAGCGATGGTGCAAATAACTTGCAGCTGTGGAAAACGGACGGTACGGAAGCCGGTACGTCCATGGTCAAGGTGATCCATGTGGGCGGCGGGGCTGATATCGTCGTGCTTGGCAGTCTGGGTGGAAAAACCATTTTCCTGGCGGATGACGATGATCTCTATGGAGATGAGCTTTGGGTAACCGATGGCACTGAGGCGGGAACGACCCTGCTCAAGGATATTCGTGTTGGTACGGCAAGTACTTACATTTCCAGTTTTACGGTCGCTGATGGCACGCTCTATTTCGGCGCTTATGATGACGTCAGTGGCACCGAGCTATGGAAAACCGATGGCACTCCCGCGGGAACGGTCATGGTCAAGGACATACAGCCCGGGGTAAACGGAGCGGGGGTCAGTAATTTGGTCACCATGGATTCTACTGTGTACTTTTCCGCCAATGATGGCACCGCAGGTTATGAGTTGTGGACAACGGATGGTACTGCAACGGGAACCGTGATGGTGGCGGAAATTGCGCCTGGAGCCGCGTCATCCGGTATCTCTGAAATGATCAGCGTGGATGGCATGCTGTATTTCAGAGCGACGGATGGCACTACCGGCGCTGAGCTGTGGAAGAGTGATGGTACTACCGCAGGCACGGAACTGGTCAAGGATATCGCGGTTGGTGCGCCCAGCTCTTCACCCAACAATCTTGTTGCCATGGGGGGTGATATTTACTTTATTGCGGCAGAAAGTACTGGCCAGGGCAACGAGTTGTGGCGTACCGATGGGACCGAAGCAGGCACCGTTCTGGTGAAAGACATCAATCCAGTGGTCAATAACTCCAGCATCAATAATTCCAGCTCGAGGATTCGTTTTCTGAATGCCCTTGACGACAAATTGTATTTTACGGCTCGCCCCGATCCTACAAGTACCCTCAATGAGGTGTGGGTATCCGATGGCTCTGAAGCGGGAACTTTGCCTCTGTTCGATGCCGATAATGTTAACTACCTGATGTCCACGGGGGAGGCGATTCTGTTTAGTGGCTGGGATGTCACAAACGGCCATGCCATGTGGACCACGGACGGGACGGTGGCCGGTACCGTCTTTCTCAAGGATATCGAGCCAGGGACAGCAGACACTGACTTTTACTCGCTCGGCGAAGCCTATTTCCATGAGAATGATGCAGCCCCCCTCGTAGAAGTGTTGCCCGGTGTTGCACTGATTGTGGCCTACCGTTCTGATATTGGTGTAGAGCTATGGAAAACTGACGGCACTGCCGCCGGTACCCAGCTGATCAAGGATATCCATCCTGGTATGGGGAGTGGCTTTGATCTCTAATACGTGGGGCGACTCAACAGAGATTGCTCGCTACATTTTCTGATCGCCACAGTAAGCGCCCGGCTCAATTGAGTTGGGCGTTTTTCTTTGGGAGTGCTGAGGGTTTTCTACAAACTGAATTGGCACCAGTTCGCTAGACACCTTTCAGTCATCCAAAATGGCAACCAGAGAGGTATCTATGAGCAGCAAGTATTGCCAAGAAGAATTCAAGCTTCAGTCAGCCTGCTAGGTGGCTAATCGTGGAGACAGGCAATAAGGAAGGGGGAAGAGGTGCGCGTAGATTGTGGCGAAGAGCTGCTGAGGTAGAAGTGTGAGGGCGTTTAGTTGCACGTTTGCAGCTAAGTGCGATCTCCTAATGGCAAGAAATCTGTAAGTGATTGATATAAAAGAGGGCACGTTACCGTCTAATGGCAAACGTGCCCTCTCTAATGGCAACTCACACCTTTTTTCGTTATTCCCAGGAAAGCGCCCCGCCCACCTGGTACTCAGTGACCCGGGTTTCGAAGAAGTTTTTCTCCTTGCGCAGGTCCATGATTTCGCTCATCCACGGGAACGGGTTGTTCACGCCTTTGAACTGTTCTGGCAGGCCCAGCTGGGCCAGGCGACGGTTGGCGATGAACTGCAGGTATTCTTCCATCATCGCGGCGTTCATGCCCAGTACACCGCGCGGCATGGTGTCGCGAGCGTACTGGATTTCCAGCTCGGCGCCTTCCAGGATCATCTGGGTGGCTTTGTCGCGCATCTGGGCATCCCACAGGTGCGGGTTTTCCAGTTTGATCTGGTTGATCACGTCGATGCCGAAGTTCACGTGCATGGATTCGTCACGCAGGATGTACTGGAACTGCTCGGCGACGCCGGTCATCTTGTTGCGACGACCCATGGAGAGGATCTGGGTGAAGCCGCAATAGAAGAAGATGCCTTCCAGTACGCAATAGAACGCGATCAGGTTTTCCAGCAGGGCCTTGTCGGTTTCCACGGTGCCGGTGGTGAACTCCGGGTCGGACAGGTCGCGGGTGTACTGGATGCCCCACTGCGCTTTCTTGGCGACGGAGGGGATCTCCTGATACATGTTGAAGATTTCGCCTTCGTCCATGCCCAGTGATTCGATGCAGTACTGGTAGGCGTGGGTATGAATGGCTTCTTCAAAGGACTGACGCAGGATGTACTGGCGGCATTCCGGGTTGGTGATCAGGCGGTAGATGGCCAGCACCAGGTTGTTGGCGACCAGGGAGTCGGCGGTGGAGAAAAAGCCCAGGTTGCGTTTGACGATGCGGCGCTCGTCGTCGGTGAGGCCGTCGGCTTTCTTCCACAACGCCAGGTCGGCGTTCATGTTCACTTCCTGGGGCATCCAGTGGTTGGCGCAGCCATCCAGGTATTTCTGCCAAGCCCAGTCGTATTTGAATGGAACCAACTGGTTCAGGTCGGCGCGGCAGTTGATCATGCGCTTGTCGTCAACTTCCACACGGCCAGAGGCGCCTTCCAGCTCGGCAACGCCTTCTTCGATATCCATCTTGGCCACGGTGGCCTGGGCGCGGGCTACGGCGTCTGAGGCGGCTCGGGCGGCGGCGGTGTTGTCTCGTCGTTGTTGCTCGACTCCATCATCCGCAGTACTTCCCGTTCCCGGTGCTTTAGCTTCAGGTGCCGCTTGGTCAGATACCGTCTCAGATTGCGGCGGCGTTGCGCTTGCGGGCTGCGGTTTGGCGACAGGCGTCTCTTGCGCATTAAATTCGTCCCAGCTCAGCATGTGTTCTCTCCATTCTTTCAAGGGTGGCGCGATGGCGTCACCGGTGGTGCATTCTTTAAGTGGCCTGATGCTGGATGCCTGACGCTGGACGCTTAAAGAAAGGCGTGCGTTGAGCGTCCGGCATCTGGCGTCCGGCGTTTATTGGCAGGCTTCGCAGTCCGGGTCATCCAGGGAGCAGGCCTGGGGCACGTCGGCGGCCTGGCCGAATTCCGCGGCTGGCTCTTCCACCTTGGAGGAAACCCGGTTCAGCTTGCCATCGTTGATGGTGGATTTTTCGGTCTGGGTGGCGCCGATGGCACGCAGGTAGTAGGTGGTCTTCAGCCCCAGCAACCAGGCCATCTTGTAGGTCACGTCCAGCTTCTTGCCGTTCGCTTCCGCGATGTACAGGTTCAGGGATTGAGCCTGGTCGATCCATTTCTGGCGACGGCTTGCTGCTTCCACCAGCCAGCGCGGCTCCACTTCAAAGGCGGTACGGAACTGTTCTTTCAGGTCCGCCGGAATCCGTTCGATGGGCTGTGCGGAGCCATCGTAGTATTTCAGGTCGTTGACCATCACGTTGTCCCACAGGCCGCGCTCTTTCAAGGCGCTGACCAGGTACGGGTTGACCACGGTGAACTCGCCGGACAGGTTCGATTTCACGTACAGGTTCTGGTATGTGGGCTCGATGGACTGGGAGACCCCGGTGATGTTGGCAATGGTCGCCGTCGGCGCGATGGCCATCACGTTGGAGTTACGCATGCCTTTCTTGGCCATGGCCCGCACGCTGTCCCAATCCAGGGTCTGGCTGCGATCGACCTTGCAGTAGTCCTCGCCACGCTGGTTGACCAGGATCTCGATGGAGTCGATGGGCAGTACGCCCTGGCTCCACAGGGAACCGTCGAAGGTCTGGTAGGCACCGCGCTCTTCCGCCAGCTTGGCGGAGGCCTGGATGGCGTAGTAGCTCACCGCTTCCATGGAGTTGTCGGCAAAGGTCACCGCGTCGCTGGAGGCGTAGCTGATGCCCTGCTTATACAGTGCGTCCTGGAAGCCCATGATGCCCAGGCCCACCGGGCGGTGCTTCATGTTGGAACGCTCCGCCTGGGGCACGCTGTAGTAGTTGATGTCGATCACGTTATCGAGCATGCGCACGGCGGTGTTGATGGTGCCTTGCAGCTTCTCGATATCCAGGCCGTTCTCGTCCACGTGCTGGGCCAGGTTCACGGAACCCAGGTTACACACGGCGATTTCTTCCTGGTTGGTGTTCAGGGTGATTTCGGTGCACAGGTTGGAGGAGTGCACCACGCCCACGTGCTGCTGCGGGCTGCGCAGGTTGCACGGATCCTTGAAGGTGAACCAGGGGTGGCCTGTTTCAAACAGCATGGAGAGCATCTTGCGCCACAGGTTGATGGCGGGCAGACGCTTGAACAGTTTCAGTTCGCCGCTGCGGGTTTTGGCTTCATATTCCAGGTACGCCTTCTCGAACGCTTCGCCGTACAGGTCGTGCAGGTCCGGGGCGTCGTTGGGGCTGAACAGGGTCCAGTCTTCTTCGTTGATCACGCGCTTCATGAACAGATCGGGAATCCAGTTGGCGCTGTTCATGTCGTGGGTACGACGACGGTCATCACCGGTGTTCTTGCGCAGCTCCAGGAATTCCTCGATGTCCATGTGCCAGGTTTCCAGGTAGGCACAGACCGCACCTTTACGCTTGCCACCCTGGTTCACGGCCACGGCAGTATCGTTGACCACTTTCAGGAAGGGCACGACACCCTGGGAGCGACCATTGGTGCCCTTGATGTAGGCGCCCAGTGCGCGCACCGGGGTCCAGTCGTTACCCAGGCCACCGGCAAACTTGGACAGCATGGCGTTGTCCTGGATGGCGCCGTAAATGCCGTGCAGGTCATCCGGCACGGTGGTCAGGTAGCAGCTGGATAGCTGCGGGCGCAGGGTGCCGGCGTTGAACAGGGTCGGCGTGGAGCTCATGTAGTCGAAGCTGGAGAGCAGGTTGTAGAACTCGATGGCGCGGGCTTCGCGGTTGTCTTCTTCCACGGCCAGGCCCATGGCCACACGCATGAAGAAGCACTGGGGCAGCTCGATGCGGGTGTCGTTGTGGTGGATGAAGTAGCGGTCGTACAGGGTTTGCAGGCCTAGGTAGGAGAACTGCAGGTCGCGGTTGCCATCCAGGGCGGCGCCCAGTTTGTCCAGGTCGTACTCGGCCAGTTGCGGAGACAGCAGTTCCAGCTCGATGCCTTTGCCGATGTAGGCTTTCAGCGCTTCACCGTAAAGGGCGTTCATTTCATCGTGGCTGGCGCGTTCGGCGACATTCAGGAACTGCAGGGCTTCGGCGCGGATCTTGTCCATCAGCAGGCGGGCAGTGACCTGGGAGTAGTTGGGCTCTACTTCGATCATGGTGCGCGCGGTGATCACCATGGAGGTGTTCACGTCGTGGATGGAGACCCCGTCGTACAGGTTCTTCACCGTTTCGGTGATGATCTTGTCGGCGTTCACGTCTTCCAGGCCGGAGCAGGCTGCGCGAATCAGGTGCTCAAGGCGCGCCATGTCCAGCGGTGCCTTGCTGCCGTCTTCCATGGTGACCGACATGTCCACCTGGTGGGTCGGTGCGGGCAGATCGCTGCTGTGCTCGGCGGCGCGCTTGGAAGCCTGCTGTTCGCGGTACAGCACGTAGTCGCGGGCGACTTTCTGTTCGCCGTTGCGCATCAGGGCCAGTTCCACCTGGTCCTGAATTTCCTCGATGTGGATGGTGCCACCGGAAGGCATGCGACGCTTGAACGTGGCGGAGACCTGTTCGGTCAGGCGCGCCACGGTTTCATGGATGCGGGACGATGCAGCGGCGGTGCCGCCTTCGACAGCCAGGAAAGCCTTGCTGATGGCAACGGTAATCTTGTCGTCATCGTAGCTCACTACCTTGCCATTACGCTTGATCACGCGCAGCTGGCCGGGGGCGGTGCTGGCAAGGCTCTGGTCCTGATCGTTGCTGTCGCTGGCAGGGGAGCCGGCGTTCTGTGGGTTTTGGCTCATATCCGTTTGCATGGTGCCCTCTCCGTTGTCGGTGCTGTTCTGTCTATGTTGTGTGTTGTGGGCGTGGCGTCATCACCACGCAAAACGCCACGACCGCTAGGCCATGGCGTGTTAAATCGTGTCTTGGGTAGTGCCTGGTGGCATCGCGAGCGCGCGAACCACAATATGTTGTGTCTTATCCATGACGTTCTGCTTTCCCCTTCTGGTCGGGAAAAGGCTAAATCGCTGATGCGGCTGCACTTTTCCACGCTGTAGACTGTTTTGTCCTGGGGCGGCGCCTGTTTTACAAAAACCCAACATCTTGGGGTCGGCGTCCAAGTTCAGTACAAGTTATAGTTGCGTCCGCTTTTTTGCAAGCACTTCGCCTGGGGAAATCTTGTGGATAACCTGTGGGGCGATGTGGGTGCAATTAGGGTGCTTTTTTTCTGTGCAGACACATACTAGATATAGTGTTTGTCAATGGGGAAAAACGGTCACGTGGTGCACTGTGTGCAGGCAGGGGGCGCCATGCGAAAGCGCGGTATGGCGGTTGTTTGTACGATGGGCAGCCCGAGAGGTTGCCGTGCACAGCGTGTATGCGTATAAACATCCGATAGGGATACGTTTGTTACAGTTCGCCGGGTTGGCGCTGAAACAAAACGACAATAACGATACAAATTCAAAAGGATAAGGACGGGATGACAACGGTGCAGGATAACCCGCCAGCCATCATGATCGTAGAAGACGACGAGCGTCTTGCCGATTTAACCTGTGAATATCTTCAAAGCAACGGCCTGGATGTCACGGTCGTCAGCGACGGTGAAGAAGCCATTCGCCGTATTCGTGCAGAACAACCGGATCTGGTGGTGCTGGATCTGATGCTGCCCGGCGCCGACGGCCTGACGGTATGCCGTGAAGTGCGCAGTGCCTACAAGAATCCCATCCTCATGCTGACCGCTCGCACGGATGACATGGATCAGGTGCTGGGGCTGGAAATGGGCGCGGATGACTACGTGGCCAAACCGGTGAAACCCCGCGTGTTGCTGGCACGGATTCGTGCCCTGTTGCGCCGGGTGGAAACCGACAGCGAACGCGACAACTCCCCGGCCCGTCTGGAATTTGGCGCCCTGGTGATCGACAACTCTGCCCGGGAAGTAACCCTGGCGGGTGAGTCGGTGGACCTGACCAGCGCCGAATATGACTTACTCTGGTTGCTGGCGTCCAATGCGGGCACGGTGCTGTCACGGGAAACGATTTTCGAGAAACTGCGCGGCATTCAATATGACGGTCAGGATCGTTCTATTGATGTACGCATTTCCCGGATTCGCCCGAAAGTGGGGGACGACCCGGAAAATCCCAAGCGCATCAAGACGGTGCGTTCCAAGGGCTATCTGTTCGTCAAGGAAATCGGCGCGGCATAACGGCTGCTTTGGCCGTCGCGGCGCAGGGATGACGCTGGGTGACGTTTGAATAGTATTTTCCTGAGGCTCTACGGGGGCCTGCTGCTGGCGCTGTGTTTTATCGGCGCCATCACCTATGGCGCCGTGGAGCTGGTGAACAGCTATCGATCCGATCTGTACCGGGAGAAAATGGCCCGCGGTACCTTCTTCCTGATGGCGGAGGGCTACCAGCGCTATGAAGCCGGGGAGCGTGATCGCTGGAGCCAGGTGCTCAGCAAGCTGTTCGGTGCAGAGATAGGCCTGAAGTCCCGCGAGGAGCTGGCGCTGGGCTACCGGGAAACCCTGCATCTGGAAGATGGCCTGGTGGTCATGCGCCTGAATGACGATGAAGGCTACGCCGACATTCTGTTCCAGATCCCCGACGAAGACGCCTATATCAACACACGCATGACCAAAGTGTCCGAGCAACAGGCCCGGGCCACGGCGGTGTTGATCCTCAATCATTTGTCGCATTTTCAGGAGTCCGAGTGGGCTTCGGCACTGGCTGATCTACAGCATCAATTCGGTTATCCCCTGACACTGGTTCAGCGTGATGACGTTTCCCTGGATGGTGAGCAGGAGCAGCGTCTCAACCGCCGTGAGGTGGTCATTGCCCTGGATGACAGTACCCGCAGCGATTCCAGCATCCGCATTTATGCGCCGGTGGCGCAGACTGGCAAGCTGCTGATGATCGGCCCACTAAGCCTGTTTGATCAATTCCCCATTGAACTGTTGCTGATTGCCGGGGCCACCAGCTTGCTGGCGGTGGCGCTGGCCACCTACCTGCAGGTGAGCCCGTTGCAACGGCGGCTGAAACAACTCGACGGTGCGGTGAGTCAGCTGGGCAGTGGGGATCTGGGGGCCTATGCCAATATTGAAGGCAGTGATGCCATCGGCCAGGTGGCGGCGACCTTTAATGGCATGACGGCGCACATTCGCCGGCTTATTGAATCCCAGCGGGAGATGACCCGGGCGGTGAGCCATGAGCTTCGCACCCCGGTGGCGCGCCTGCGTTTTGGCCTGGAGATGCTGGCGGATATCGAGTCGGCGGAGCGGCGCCGTGAAAAGCTCAATGCCATGGATCACGATATCGAACAGCTGGATCAGTTGATCGACGAAATTCTGACCTATGCTCGCTTGGAGCAGGGTACGCCCAATATCGAATTCCAGCCGGTGGTGATTGGCGAGCTGTGCGAGCAATTGCGCGATGAGCTGGAAACCATCCGCGATGAAACCGCCATCGCTGTGGCGAATCCCTATCCGACCCTGGAAGTGGAAGCGGAAGAGCGTTACCTGCACCGGGTGTTGCAGAACCTGGTGACCAATGCCCTGCGCTATGCCCAATCGCGCATTGTCATGCGAGTGGAAGAGAGCGAGGATCAGGTGGTGATCCATGTGGATGATGATGGCCCCGGCATTCCTGAGCACGAACGCGAGCGAGTGTTCAAACCCTTTGCCCGGCTGGATAAAAGCCGTCACCGGGCCAGCGGCGGCTATGGTCTGGGCCTGTCCATCGTGAAGCGGATTGTGGATTGGCACGGCGGAGAAATCCGCGTGGATGAAAGCCCGGAAGGCGGTGCCCGCTTTACCGTGACCTTGCCCAAGAGCCAACAGGGCCAGCATGTGCTGGGCCGGATGAGCTAGGCGAATAGTGACCCCGTTAAGGGTGATGGCGTCGGGCGACAGTACGATATCGTCGGGAGAGCGCAGGCCAGCCCAAGCCCGCAATGGCCGATAAGGTCTATCGGGTTGGCCGTTATCGTGCAATCTGTCATCTGGCCTTCATTTAAAATACGCTTCCCGTGGTATCTCGCGGTGTTTGTTTGATCCCGCCCCCCATACTGATAACAAGGTTAGCCGAGTCATGTCTTATATCCTTTCCATCGACCAGGGGACCACCAGTTCCCGCGCCATTGTTTTTGATGCCAGTGGCCGTGCCTGTGGGCAGGCGCAGAAAGAGTTTCGTCAGCATTTCCCCCAGGATGGCTGGGTGGAACATGACGCCATGGAAATCTGGAATGACACTCTGGCCATGTGTCAGCAAGCCTTGCGCAATGCCCGGGTAGAGGCGCAGCAGCTGGCGGCCATTGGTATTACCAACCAGCGCGAAACCACCGTGCTGTGGGATCGGGAAACCGGCGACCCGCTGGCCAAAGCCATTGTCTGGCAAGACCGGCGTACCGCGTCCACCTGCGAGGCGCTGCGTGATCAGGGCCATGAAGACCAGGTGCGCAGCAAAACCGGGTTGTTGCTGGACCCGTATTTCTCTGCCACCAAGCTGGCCTGGCTGCTGGATAACGTGCCTGGCGCCCGCCAGCGTGCCGAGGCCGGTGAACTGGCGTTTGGCACCATTGATAGCTGGCTGCTGTGGCAGCTGACCCGCGGCAAGGTACACGCCACCGACGCCACCAATGCCTCACGGACCCTGTTGTTCAATATCCACGAGCAGTGCTGGGATGAGGCGTTGCTGGCCTTGTTCAATGTGCCTGCGTCGGTGTTGCCGGACGTGCGTGACAGTGCCGCAGACTTTGGTACCACCTGCCCGGAACTGCTGGGCGCAGCCGTGCCGGTGGCCGGCATTGCCGGCGACCAGCAGGCGGCGCTGGTGGGGCAGGCTTGCTTTGCCCCGGGGATGGTGAAAAGCACCTATGGCACCGGCTGCTTCATGGTCATGAATACCGGCGAGGCGGTGGAATCCCATAACCGTTTGCTGACCACCGTGGGGTATCGCCTGAATGGCAAGACAACCTATGCGCTGGAAGGCTCCATCTTTGTGGCGGGTGCGGCGATCCAGTGGCTGCGCGATGGCCTCAACCTGATTCGCGATGCCAGCGAAACTGAAGCCCTGGCCCGCCGTGCCGGTTCCGCCGGCGGGGTGTACCTGGTGCCGGCCTTTACCGGTCTGGGAGCGCCCTGGTGGGACCCCCATGCCCGGGGAGCCTTGACGGGGCTGACCCGCGACACCGGGATTGCGGAGGTGGTAACGGCGGGGCTGGAAGCGGTGTGCTATCAGTCCCGGGATCTTCTCGATGCCATGGCGGCGGATTGTGGCACCCGACCGACCACCCTGCGGGTGGACGGGGGCATGGTGGTAAACAACTGGTTGAGCCAGACGTTGTCGGATGTGCTGGGCGTCTGTGTGGACCGCCCGGTGGTGACCGAAACCACGGCTCTCGGCGCAGCTTATCTGGCGGGCCTGGGGGTCGGGCTATATACATCACTGGATGCCGTGGCTGAGCAATGGCGCTGTGAACGGGAGTTTTCCCCCCAACTGGATGAACCGGAGCGCCAGAAACGGTATGAGGGCTGGCGGGATGCCGTCGCTCGGGTCTGTCAGGCTTCGCCGGGTGCCTGAGAACAGTAAATGGCATAAAAATCAGGGGTTTTGCCGTCGGTAAAATGCGTTTTACAACGATGAGCGGTTCGGTTTAGGGGATGGTCAAACTGTGACGGAGTAGGCACTTGGTATTACTATTGGTTCAATATTAATACTAATTTGCTATCAGTTGGTGCGGTTGCTAGTGGGAGAGGGGCGCACCGAATCGGGAATCCGCATGGATCAAACGTTACCGCTCCACCCTGTGGCCTTGCAGTCGCAACGGCTACGCCGCGTGCTCTTCGCTATCCTCGCGGGAGGTGGTGCGCATACGCTACTTTGCTGGATTGCCTTGCAGCTGGATTTTTTCCGCGGTGGCGAGGTTCTTTTCTATTCTCTTTTTGCTGGCCTCTGGGCCGGGCATCTGCTGTTTATTCTGTTCATGTTGGTGGGGCTGAACCGCCGGCTATCCGAACCTTCCATGATCATGCCGCTGATGGTGTGGTCCACCACCGGGCTGCTGGTGACTGCCCTGGTCGTCGATCAGGTGCGTCTGTGCATCATGCTGATTTTCTTTGCCATTGTTCAGATGGGGGTGTTGCAGGCGTCGCTACGGCAATTCCTCGCCCTGGCCGGGTATTGCGTGCTGGGTTACGCGGTGGTGCTGGGGGTTGTTTGTGTGTACTGGCCGGAAGTGGTGGATGTTCGCGGCGAGTGGATCCAGTGGGGCCTGTTCAGTGTCATGGTGCTGGCGGCCATGCTGGTGGCGTCAGAAATTTCCACCATCCGCTTCCAGCTGGGGAGGCGTAATCAGCAACTGGGGCAAATTGTTGAACGCATTCACGACATGGCGGTGAAAGACGAGCTGACCGGTTTTTACCGTCGTCGCCATGCCATGGAACTGCTGAGCAAGGCGTGTGGGCAATCCGCTCGCGGTGCCTATCAATTGGGGGTGGTGTACCTGGATCTGGACCATTTCAAAAAAACCAATGATCAGTATGGCCATCGCATGGGCGACCTGGTGCTGCAGCGCTTTGCGGACGTGACACAGCGTCACCTGACCAATCAGGACTTCGCCGCCCGTCTGGGTGGGGAGGAGTTCATGTTGGTGTTGCCGGTGAGTGACCCTGAGGAGGCGCGTAATCTGGTGGAGGGCATCCTGATGGGCATGCGCAGTCAGCGTTTCAAGGATGCGCCCGGGTTGGTGGTTACGGTTTCCGGAGGGCTGGCCATGCTGAATCACGGTGAGACGCCTGCGCAGTTGATCAGGCGGGCGGATCAGGCGCTGTACCGGGCCAAGGAAACCGGACGCGATAGATTGATTGTCGGGGAGAAGGAATGAATCAGGATCTCCACCAGGCAGAAAAACTGACGCTGAGTGAAAAGCGCCTGATGCAACGCCATAGCCGTTCGGCCATGGCGATTATGGCCATGCATACCTTGCTCTGTGTGGTCTATTTTCAACTGGGTTATATGCACATCGCGCTGCCGGAAGCGCTGGTGCTGGTGTCGTTGATCTGGATTTCCCTGTTGGCGTACCAACTGTTGATGGCAACCGGTGTTACCTTGAATCTTCGTGAGCCAAGCCTGTCGCTGCCGTTGATTCTGTATTTCACCGGGGTGTTCATGGTGTCGGGGTATTACGTGGATGAGTTTCGACTCAGCGTGGTGACCCTGTTTTTTGCGGCGTTATTGATGGTGTCGTTCCGCCTGAGTGGCAAAGTGATGATTGCGGTGGCGTTTCTGGCCAGTGCGGCCTATGCGCTGATGCTGTGGGTGGCACTGATGGATCGCTGGGTGCAGTTGAGCCTGTCGGTGGAGCTGTTGCAATGGCTGGTGTTCGCCATGATTTCGGTCAGCTTTGCGGTTACCGGTGGGGGCGTAAACCGCCTGCGGAATGCGCTGGCAGAAAAAAACCGGGAGCTGGCCAACGCGGTGGAAAAGGTGCGGGAAATGGCCATCCGTGATGATCTCACGGGGTTGTTTAATCGTCGCCACCTACTGGAAATTCTGGAGCGCCAGCGCGCCCTGTCTGACGGCAAGGGGGTGCCATTTGCCGTGTGCTACGTGGACCTGGATCACTTCAAGAAGATCAACGACCGGCACGGTCATGACTGGGGCGACCGGGTGCTGCGCCAGTTTTCCGAGCTGGCGTTATCGGGCATGCGTGATGGTGACTACTTTGGTCGCCTGGGCGGGGAAGAGTTCTTGTTGGTGTTGCCGCAAAGTGATGCCCACGGCGCCCTGCTGGTGGCTGAACGTCTGCGTCAGCGTTGGCGTGAACAGCGTTTCGATGCCCAGGGCGGCCCGGCCACTGTCAGCCTGTCTGTGGGTGTGGCGGATTATCGGGATGGCGAAAGTGTCGATGAGCTGCTTAACCGGGCCGATCAGGGTTTGTACAAGGCCAAGTCCGGGGGGCGGGATCAGAGTCAGGTGGCATGAAAAGGCAGTTAATAGTTAATAATGAATAATTAATAGTTACGCGGAAAAAGTTGGTGGTTTTGAACCGCAAGAGGCCGCGTCCTGAGCTTGGGCGCGGCCTCCTGGTATGTGCAGACAACGATTAGTCTGGTCGCGAGTTATTAACTATTCATTATTAATTGAAAAAGTGACCAAATGCTTGGTGCCCAGCCGCACATGCAGGTTGTCGCCTTCCACCACATTGGTGTGGCTGTCGGTCTGGCAGAGCAGGGTTTCGTTGGCGCCAACCCGCAGGTGGTAGAGGATGCTGGCGCCGGTGAACTGGCGCCGGGTGACGGGGAGCGCCAGGGGGGCGGATTCGTCGGCGATCACGTCTTCCGGGCGCAGTAGCACTTCTACTTCAGTGCCCGGTTGCAGGGGGGTATGGCTGCGGCCGGTGACATCGCCCAGGGTGGTGTGAACGGTGTTGCCATCACGCACGGTGCCGCGCAGGAAGGTGCCATAACCGGCGAACTCTGCCACGAACCGGTTCGCCGGCGCGTGGTAAATGTTATAGGGCGTATCCCATTGCTCCAGGTGGCCCTGTTGCATGACGCCGACCCGGTCGGCCAGCGCAAAGGCTTCTTCCTGGTCGTGGGTCACCAGCAGGGTGGTGACCTTTTCCTGACGCAGGATGTCTCCCAGTTCCTGGGCCAGAGCCCGGCGCAGATCCAGGTCCAGGCTGGAAAAGGGCTCATCCAGCAATAGCAGGGCGGGCTGGGGGGCCAGTGCCCGGGCCAGCGCCACGCGCTGTTGTTGGCCCCCGGAGAGTTCGTGGGGGTAGCGTTGCTCCAGGCCGCTGAGCCGTACCCGCTGCAGGCTCGCGTGTACCCGCTCTTCGCGTTCCTCCCGGCTTTGCTGTCGCAGGCCGAAAGCCACGTTGTTTGCCACGGTGAGATGAGGAAACAGGGCATGTTCCTGGAATACCATGCCCAGGCCGCGCTGGTTGGGAGGCAGCTGACGGTGGGGGCCGGAGACCTGTTTTCCCTGAATGCTGATAGAGCCGGCGGTTACCGGTTCCAGCCCGGCGATGGCACGCAATGTGGTGGTCTTGCCACAGCCGCTGGGGCCCAGCAGGCAGGCAATTTCCCCCGCCGCCAGTTCCAGTTTTAACCCCTTTACCACGGTTTGCTGGTGATAGCCGCAAGCCAGGTTTTCAAGGCGCAGTAGTGGCTCTTTCATGGTCGTGCGCTCCAGGCGTCCCGCTGTACGCAGCACGGGGCGATGCCCGCGTGCTGTGCCTCGCATGGTGCGTGCAGCGTTGCCATCAATGCTGCCCGGTGAGCAGGAATTCCAGCAGGGCTTTCTGGGCGTGCAAGCGGTTTTCGGCTTCGTCCCACACCACGGCGCGAGGGTCGTCCATCATTTCATGACTGACTTCCTCGCCGCGGTGGGCTGGCAGGCAGTGCATGAACAGCGCATCCGGGTCGGCCCTGTCCATCAACTCCGGGGTGACCTGATAACCGTCAAAGGCGTTCAGGCGTGTTTGCTGTTCGTCTTCCTGCCCCATGGACGCCCACACATCGGTGACGACCAGGTGAGCGCCCTGCACGGCGGTGGCCACGTCCGGCTCCAGGCTGACCCGGTCCGGGTAACGGCCCAGCAGATCGCTGTCCGGGGTGAAGCCATCCGGGCTGCTGATCACCAGTTCGAAATCAAACTGGTTGGCGGCGTTGATGTAGCTGGCACACATGTTGTTGCCATCGCCGACCCACACCACTTTCTTGCCCTGAATGCTGCCGCGGTGCTCCACATAGGTCTGCATGTCGGCCAGCAACTGGCAGGGGTGAAAGTCGTCGGTGAGGGCGTTGATCACCGGTACCGCAGAGTGGTCGGCAAACGTCTGCAGGGTGGCGTGGTCAAAGGTGCGAATCATCACCGCGTCGACCATGCGTGACAGTACCCGGGCGGAATCCTCGATCGGTTCGCCGCGGCCCAGCTGGGTGTCACGGGGTGACAGGAAAATGCTGGAACCACCGAAATGGGTCATCGCCACTTCGAAGGAAACACGGGTGCGGGTGGATGATTTTTCGAAAATCATGCCCAGCGTTTTGCCCTGCAGTGGCTCGTGGTGCTGACCATTGCGCAGCATGGTTTTCAGCTCGATGGCGCGCTGAATCAGGTAGCCGAGCTCATCCGGAGTGAGGTCGGTGAGGGTCAGGAAATGACGGGTCATGCGACCTCCTGCTCGTCGGCAAAACGGTGGATCAGCGTCGACAGGGTGCCCACCAGGTGCTGCATTTCCGCCTGGCTGATCACCAGTGGCGGCAGTAGCCGTACTACGGAACCGGCGGTGACATTGATCAGCAGGCCGGCGTCGCGGGCCCGGTTGACCAGTTCGGCACAGGGGCGATCCAGCTGGATGCCCAGCATCAGGCCTTTTTGGCGAATTTCGGTGACCATGGGCAGATCGGAAAACGCCTGCAGAAAGGCGTCTTTCAACCAGCTGCCTTTATCGGCCACGCCGTCGATGATGTCGTCGGTGAGAGTGTTCACCACCGCCAGGGCCGTCGCGCAGCCCAGCGGGTTACCGCCGTAGGTGCTGCCGTGGTTACCGGGGCCGAAAACACCTTCAGCCTTGCCGGCCACCAGGCAGGCGCCGATGGGGAAGCCGTTGCCCAGGCCTTTGGCGGTGGTCAGTACGTCCGGGGTGATGCCGGCGCCCAGGCAGGCAAAGTAGTCCCCGGTGCGGCCGTTGCCGGACTGGATTTCATCCAGCATCAGCAGCCAGTCATTGCGGTCGCATAGGGTGCGCAGGCCGGCCAGGTAATCGTTGGCGGGGATGTGGATACCGCCTTCGCCCTGTACCGGTTCTACCAGTACGGCGACGATATCGTGATTGTCAGCCAGGGCTTCCACCGCTGCCAGATCGTTGAACGGCACACGGATGAAGCCGTCCAGCAGGGGCGCAAAGCCTTCCTGCACCTTGGCATTGGCGGTGGCGGACAAGGTCGCCATGGTGCGGCCATGGAAGCTGCCTTCCATGACGATCACGGTGGGGCGCGCAATCTGTTTGCGCGAGCCGTACAGGCGGGCAATCTTGATGGCGGCCTCATTGGCCTCCGCGCCGGAGTTGGAGAAAAATACGTTCTCCATGCCGCTCAGCTCGCACAGGCGCTGGGCCAGGGATTCCTGGGCGGGAATGCGGTACAGGTTGGAGGTGTGCATCAGCTGCCCGGCCTGTTCGGCCAGGGTGCGGGTGACTGCCGGGTGGCAGTGGCCCAGGTTGCACACGCCAATCCCGGAGATGGCATCCATGTATTTGTGGTCGTTTTCATCGTACAACCACACGCCCTCGCCCCGCACGAAAGCCACTGGCTGGCGCGCGTAGGTGGGAATCAAAAATTGCTGGCTCATTACCCTGACTCGTTAAAGCGAATTCGTCTGTTTTGGCATGACCAAAACAAAAAACGGCAGCTGTTAGGCTGCCGGGAACCCCCGATAATAGCGCACATTTCAGTGAATAGTTAACACCCTGCATGGATTGGCGTTAGGCTTGTTTGCCTCAAGGGTTAATGGTTTTAGCTATTAACTATTCACTGTTAGCTATTGATCGCCTTTATGAATCCTGTCCAGCTGAGTATTTTTGCCAACCGCCTTGCCGGTGTCTGCGATGAAATGGGCGCGGTGCTGCGTCTCAGTGCCCTGTCTCCGAACATCAAGGACCGACTTGATTTCTCCTGTGCCATTTTTGACGCCCGGGGCCGGTTGTGTGCCCAGGCGGCGCATATACCGGTGCACTTGGGGTCCATGGCCTACGCCATGGCCGATCTGGTTGCTGGCAGGGAGTGGCAAGCGGGGGACCTGATGGTGGTGAATGACCCCTACCTGGGCGGCACGCACCTGCCGGATGTGACGGTGATCGCGCCGGTATTTCAGTCGGTAGCCCTGATCGGCTTCGCCGTGACCCGGGCTCATCACGCCAATATCGGAGCCCACAGCCCGGGTTCCATGCCGGTGTCTACGGACCTGGCCCAGGAAGGGATAGTGATTGCGCCCACGTTGCTCAAGCAGCAGGGGCGGTGGGATGTGCCGCTGTGCCGGCGCCTGGCAGGGCTGCAGGCTGACGCCCGGGCGGTGTTGCCGGTGGACAATGCCCGCTTTGCCGATTTCGCCGCCCAGGCCAGTGCCTGCGAGGCAGGGGCGGCTCGTCTGGCGGCGTTGGCGGAGCACAATGGCGCGGCGCTGGCCCAGGCGTTTGATGCGCTCAATGATTACGGTGAACGGCGGGCCCGGGCGCGTATCGCTGCGCTGCCAGATGGACAATATCGTTTTGAAGATTACATGGATGACGACGGCCAGGGGCAACAGGATATTCCCATTGTGCTGGCGCTGACGATCCGTGGGGAAGAAGCGTTGCTGGATTTCACCGGCACGGCCGGGCAGGTTGCCGGCAACATTAATTGCCCCTTGTCCGTGGCGGCGGCGGCCGCCTATTACTGTTTTCGTTGTTTGATGGACGATGATGTACCCGCCTGCGATGGTCTGTTCCGCCCCATCAAGTTGTATGCACCGGAAGGTTCACTGCTTAATGCCCGTCGCCCGGCGGCAGTGGCAGCCGGTAATGTGGAAACCAGCTCCAGGGTGGTGGATGTGGTGTTGGGGGCGCTGGCCCAAGTGGCCCCTGACGTTATTCCGGCAGCGAGCCAGGGCACCATGAACAATGTGGCCATGGGAGCCGCAGGCGAACAGGGCTGGGATTATTACGAGACCATGGCCGGCGGCACCGGTGGCCATGCCTCTGGTGCGGGGCTGTCCGGGGTTCACAGTCATATGACCAATACCCTGAACACGCCGATTGAGAGCCTTGAATCCCATTACCCTCTGCGCGTGCATCGCTACCAGCTTCGCCACGGCAGTGGAGGGCGCGGGCAGCATCGAGGGGGCGAGGGTATCCTGCGGGAACTGGAATTTCTGGGGCCAGCCAGTGTAACGCTGCTGACTGAGCGTCGCCGCTACCGCCCCTGGGGGCTGGCTGGCGGTGGAGAGGGCGCTGCCGGTGAGAACCGCTTGAATAATCAGGCTTTGCCCCCCAAGTACAGTACCGAGGTCGCCCCCGGCGACCGCCTGATCATCGCCTCCCCGGGTGGTGGCGGTTATGGGGGGTGACAGTGGTACAATGGCCACTATAGGGCGTAACTCTGTGGCAGAGGTGTTGCCAGATGATTACGTGCCGCGAGATTTACAGGCGTAACGGCACTCAATACGAGATAGGTGAAGTAATGGATGTGATGCAGGTCATCAAAGACCAGATCGAGAAAAACCCGGTGATCCTCTACATGAAAGGGTCTCCCCAGTTTCCCCAGTGCGGTTTTTCCGCCCAGGTGGTGGAAGCCATGACCGCCGTTGGCAAGCCGTTTGCCTATGTGAACATTCTGGAAGCGCCGGAAATTCGCCAGAACCTGAAAGAGTATGCGAACTGGCCCACGTACCCCCAGTTGTGGGTGGGCGGCGAGCTGGTTGGCGGCTGCGATATCATCATGGATATGTACCGTTCCGGTCAGCTCAAAGAGCTGGTGGACGGCGTTGCAGTGGAGTCGGATGAGTCCGAGTCCTGATTTGAATTAAATTCGGGAAACTTTTTTATTTTTCTCCGAATAATATTCAGCATTAAAAAACCCGGGTGAACCGGGTTTTTTAATGCTTGGCTACAAAAAGTGTATTAAGAATAAGTTTCAATCTTGTTTCTTCTTCGTTTAAATTCCCGCCGTTGTTATCACTCAATTCTTCTTCATTAGGGAAGGGAAGAAACATGTTCAAGCGTACCCTTATGGCTGCGGCAATGGCCGCTGTGCCTTTTTCTGCGCAGGCGGCGCAATCCGCCGAAGACCTGCAGAAACAGATCGACATTCTTGCCCAGCAAGTAGAAGCACTGCAAAAAGAGCAGGGCGCCTCCTCCAATCCGTTCGGTAAAGTGAGCATCGGCGGTTACGGCGAGCTGCACTACAACCATTTCAATAAAGACCCCGAGTTCGGTGGCAAGCAGCAGAATGACGAAGTCGATGCGCATCGTTTCGTTCTTTTCTTCGGCTACGATTTTACGGACAAAGTGCGTTTTTTCTCCGAGTTTGAGCTGGAACATGGCCTGGCCGGGGAAGGCAAAGACGGCGAAGTTGAGCTTGAGCAGGCCTACATCGAGATCGATACGACCGCCAATACCAAGCTGAAGCTGGGGCAATTTTTGGTGCCGGTGGGGATTATCAACGAAACCCATGAGCCGAACACCTTCTACGGTGTGGAGCGTAATCGCCTGGAAAGCGCGGTGATTCCTGCGACCTGGTGGGAAGCCGGCGCCATGTTCAGCCAGGATCTGGGCGCGGGTCTGACCTATGACATCGCGGTGCATTCCGGCCTGGATTTCCAGGGCAGCACCACCAGCATTCGCGGCAGCCGCCAGAAAGTCTCTGAAGCAGCTGCCAATAAAGGGGCGGCCACGGGTCGTTTGCGCTTTGTCGGCATTCCCGGGCTGGATCTGGCATCGTCGGTTCAGTACCAGCAAGACGTAAACCAGGATCTGGGTCCGGAAGACGTCAGCGCCCGCCTGGTGGAAGCCCACGCCCGTTACACCATCGCGGGCATCACCGCGACGGTACAGAAAGCCCGCTGGGACTTTAACGGCTTTAATACGGCTGCTGACCGTCAGGATGGTGAGTTGTATGAGCTGTCCTATAAGGCTACCGAGAAGCTGGGTGTGTTCGGTCGTTATGAGAACATCAACCTGCTGGCAGAAGATGGTACTGACAACGAAGCATCCATGATTAGCACCTTCGGTGTGAACTACTGGATTGTGCCGCAGGTGGTAGTGAAGGCCGATATGCAGAATGTGAATTACAAAAACTCCACCGAGGATGATAAGGCTGACGACAGCATCAATCTCGGTATTGGCTGGAGCTTCTAGGCCTTGCGCTTGAGATCGCTTCGACAGGCAGCAGGGTGGGCGTCGCTCACTCTGCTGCTGTGTCTGTCAGGAAATGCCCGCGCGGAAGATGTGTATCTTTCCGTCGCAGATTTTATGGCGCAGCAGTTTGCGGTTGTGCCAGCGCCGGCCATGCTTTGGCTGGATGAGACGCAGCGCCAGCAGGCGGTTGCGCTCAGCAAGGAAGACCCGGGGTTCCGCCAGCGTTACTGGTCAGATGGAACAACCAGTGCCTGGGTGCTAAACGTCATCGGGCGGGATCACCCCATTACCCTTGGTATTAGTGTTAAAGACGGTAGAATCGCTTCTTTGCGCGTGTTGATTTATCGCGAATCCCGGGGCTGGGAAGTGCGGCATGCCTTCTTCACCCGGCAGTTCGATCAGGCGCAACTGGAAAACGGCAAACTGGACCGTTCCATCGATGGCATTACCGGTGCGACCTTGTCGGTGGAGGCCTTGCAGCGTGCGGCCCGGTTGGCTCTGTGGCTGGATCAGCAGCTTACGCCGTAGCGGTTGCTGCGCATTAACGGGTTTTTTTGAATACCGAGGCCGTCATGAACCAACGCAAACCGACCCGGCAGTGGCGCCGCTGGCATCGCTGGTTGGGGTTGGCCGTGGCGCTGCCCGTGCTGGTGCTGTCTGTCACCGGCGTCCTGCTCAATCATATCGACTCCTTTGGCTGGTCGTCCCGGCCGCTGCCGCCGCTGCTGGCTCGCTGGTATGGTGCGCCGGTGCCAGAGTCCGTGTCGGGTATCGCCCTGGATCACCGCTGGTATGCCCAGGCCAATGACAGCCTGTTTATTGACGGGGAAAAGAGCCTCTATTGTCGGGCGCCGTTGCGTGGCGTGGTGCAGGATAACGGCTGGACGGTGGTCGGCTGTGCTGACGCACTGTTGCTGCTGGATGCTCAGGGCCAGCAGGTGGAACGCATGGGCCCGGCCTACGGGGTGCCGGCATTCAGTGCCATGGGGCGCAATGATCAGGGGCTGGTGCTGAAAACCGAGCAGGGGCTGAGCCAGTACGATGTGGATCAGCTGGCCAGCGTGGCGTTGCCCGATGATGCCGCCTGGACGCCTTCCCGCCAGCAGTCGCTGCCTGACACCATGAAGCAGCGCATTGTGGCGCAGAGTGTGCCGCCGTCACTGAACTGGCAGCGCTTGTTGCTGGATCTGCACGCAGGGCGCTTGTTTGGCCTGGCCGGGCAGTTGGTCATGGATCTGGCGGCGCTGGTGCTGGTGATTCTGGCGCTGACGGGGACTGTGATCTGGAGCCGATCCCGTCGTTGAATTGGCGGTGTTTTGCGCAAAGTCTTCACATTCGTGCCAAACAACCAGGTCAACCTGTTGAAAGCCGGGGAGGAATCCCCATGATTGTGCGTAGCAGCACTCAGCGGCCCATGCAGTATTGCTGCGGGCGTTGTATGATCGCTGCTCCACAGAATTTCAAGCGGCCAGAGCGAGTACGTTGCTTTGGCTATACCGTAAGAATGGAAACAATGGAGAGAAACAATGGGCGTTCTGGTAGGTAAACCTGCACCGGATTTTACTGTTCCTGCTGTACTGGGCGATGGCAGCATCGTTGACGAGTTCACCCTGTCCGAAGCCATCAAGGGCAAGTATGGCCTGGTGTTCTTCTACCCGCTGGACTTCACCTTTGTGTGCCCGTCCGAGCTGATCGCTCTGGACCACCGCATGGACGCGTTCAAAGAGCGCAACGTGGAAGTGATCGGTGTTTCCATCGACAGCCACTTTACTCACAACGCATGGCGCAACACTCCGGTTAATGATGGCGGTATCGGCCCGGTGAAATACACCCTGGCCGCTGACATGAACCACGGTATTGCCCAGTCTTACGACGTTGAGTCTGAAGGCGGTATGGCCTTCCGCGGCGTGTTCTTGATCGACCAGAACGGTGTGGTGCGCAGCCAGATCGTTAACGATCTGCCGCTGGGCCGTAACATGGACGAACTGATTCGTCTGGTTGATGCCCTGCAGTTCCACGAAGAGCACGGCGAAGTGTGCCCGGCGGGCTGGCAGAAAGGTGATTCCGGTATGAAGGACACCCCGGACGGTGTGGCCGAGTACCTGTCTGGTAATGCAGACAAGCTGTAAAAAGAAAGCAGCACAAAAAAAGGGGCGCTAGAAATAGCGCCCCTTTTTTTGTGCTTCATGCGGCATGCAACACGCGGGCACGCGGTGGTTTTAGCGTGTGGCGTGCCTGCGTGGAGCGTGTTGCGCTAATTCAATCCAGCGCTTTCGCCAGGGTTGGCGGGATGGTTTTGGCGGGTGGTGGTGGCCAGCCGCCCAGGGTCTTGAAGCGGTTGACCATGGAACAGAACAGCTCGGCGGTGCGGGTGGCGTCATATAGCGCGGAGTGGGCTTCGCGCTGGCTGAAACGGATCCCCGCGGCTTCGCAGGCTTTGGCCAGCACCGTTTGCCCGTACACCAGTCCGGCCAATGTGGCGGTATCGAAACTGGAGAATGGGTGAAACGGGCTGCGTTTGATATCGGCCCGGTCGGTGGCGGCGTTCAGAAAGCCCTGGTCAAAGAAGCTGTTGTGCCCAACCAGTACGGCGCGGCTGCAACCGTGTTGCTTCACGGCCTTGCGTATGGGCTCGAATACCCCTTTCAAGGCGGTTTCTTCCGAGACGGCGCCGCGTAGCGGGTTGCTCGGGTCGATACCGGTGAAATCCAGTGCCGCCTGTTCCAGGTTGGCCCCGGGGAACGGGTCCACATGGAACTGGATGCGGGTGGACGGGCGCAGGTTGCCCTGGGCGTCCATTTCTATCAGGACGGCGGCGATTTCCAGCAGCGCGTCGGTCTGGGAATTGAATCCCCCGGTTTCCACGTCAATGACTACCGGCAAAAAGCCGCGGAAACGTAGCGCCAGGCTGGGATGCTGATCGCTCATGATCACTCCATCAAACACAAAGACCCCGCAGAAACCGCAAGCGCAGCTGCGAGCGGGGCTTATGCTACCGGAATCCCCACCCCGGCAACAGGCGAAACCGGGCCCGGCGCTGCCTGGAGGTGACGTGCAAGGGGGCGGACGGGTACAATACGCCCCCTCGATATGCCCCACGATTCATCGGGGGCCGGCCCATGCGCTGCCGGTCGCCCATTTGCGGAGTCTTTCAATGTCCAAGATCAACAAGGTGGTACTGGCTTATTCCGGTGGCCTGGATACTTCAGTTATCGTCAAATGGCTGCAGGATACCTATGACTGTGAAGTGGTGACATTCACCGCTGATATCGGCCAGGGGGAAGAAGTAGAGCCGGCCCGCGCCAAGGCAGAAGCCATGGGCGTGAAAGAGATCTACATTGAAGACCTGCGCGAAGAGTTTGTACGTGATTATGTATTCCCCATGTTCCGTGCCAATGCCATCTACGAAGGCGAGTATCTGCTGGGCACCTCCATTGCGCGCCCGCTGATCGCCAAGCGTCTGGTGGAAATTGCTGAAGAAACCGGTGCTGATGCCATTTCCCACGGCGCCACCGGCAAGGGCAACGATCAGGTGCGCTTCGAGCTGGGCGCCTACGCCCTGGCGCCGGGTATTCAGGTAATCGCCCCTTGGCGCGAGTGGGATTTGAACTCCCGCGAAAAGCTGATGGCGTACTGCGAAGAGCGCAATATTCCGGTGGATTTCTCCAGCAAGAAGAAGAAATCCCCGTACTCCATGGACGCCAACTTGCTGCACATCTCCTACGAGGGCGGCAACCTGGAAGATCCGTGGTGGGAAGCGGAAGAAGATATGTGGCGCTGGAGTGTGAGCCCGGAAGCGGCACCGGATCAGCCCACCTACATCACGTTGGGCTTCGAAAAGGGCGACATCGTCTCCATCGACGGTGATGCGCTGAGCCCGGCGCAGGTGCTGGAAAAACTGAACAAGCTGGGTGGCGATAACGGCATTGGCCGCCTGGATATCGTGGAAAACCGTTATGTGGGCATGAAGTCCCGTGGTTGCTACGAAACACCGGGGGGCACCATCATGCTGCCGGCCCACCGTGCCATTGAGTCCCTGACTCTGGATCGTGAGTCCGCGCACCTGAAAGACTCCGTCATGCCCAAGTACGCCGAGCTGCTGTACAACGGTTACTGGTGGAGCCCGGAGCGCCTTGCTCTGCAGAAGCTGATCGATGCCACCCAGGAACACGTGAACGGCGAAGTGCGCCTGAAGCTCTACAAGGGCAGCGTGACCGTGGTAGGCCGTCGTTCCGACAACGACAGCCTGTTCGATGCGTCCATTGCTACCTTTGAAGACGATGCCGGCGCCTACGACCAGAAAGATGCGGAAGGCTTTATCAAGCTCAACGCGCTGCGCCTGCGTATTGCCGCCAAGACGGGCCGCAAGTTGGGTTGATCTACGCTGGATGCATGACGCCCGACGCCTGACGGGTAAAGCACCACAAAAAACCGCCGCGAGCCTTGGGCTCGCGGCGGTTTTTTATGTCAGGCGTCCGGCGTAATACGTTACATAACGATAAGGAAAGTCCATTTAGGTTGTACGTCAGTCTCAATTAGTCTGTGAGCAGCGATATATCGACAGCTCTATATCCACAACAACAGGCCTATTGAGGAATCGCCATGCTGCTGCGCCAACCGGTTTTCGAGATCCCGTTCTTTCCCCGTGCTTTGGGGGCTATCGCCTTGAGTGCCGCCTTGATGGTGTCAGGGTGTGGTGGGGGAGGCAGCAGTGATGCGCCCGCCGCCAGTAGCCCGGCGCAGGAAGCAGAGCGGGAGGTGGCGGAGCCGGAAGCGCCGACGGACGAATCCCCTGACAACCCGGCTGCCGAGCCTGATGGTCCGCGCAAGGTGATTTTCGTGGGCAATAACTGGGAAGGCATGGTCGATGTGATCGACGCGAATACCTACACGCGGCTGGGGCGCATCAATGGCATACCGGACCAGGCCGAGCGGGAGCAGGCGATTGCCATGAACCCCGTGGATCTGGTGTTTTTCCAGGGCATCCGCGTGTTGATTGGCGAAGGCCATCACCAGTACGTGGATGATATGTACAGCTCCAATGACGGCCGCCTGCTGATCGTCTCCCGCCCCAGCTATGCGGATGTGGCCGCCATTGATATTGCCACCGGTGAGGTGGTCTGGCGTTTTGAGGTCGACGGCTACCGTTCCGATCACATGGCATTGTCTCCGGATGGCACCCAGGTGGCCGTGTCCGCCTCCACCGGCAACGTGGTCCATATTCTCGATGTGGAAACCGGTGAAGAGCAGGGCAAGTTCCCGTCCGGTGACTCGCCCCATGAAAATATCTACTCCGAGGACGGCAAGCGCATTTATCACGCCAGTATCGGTACCGTGTACACCCCGCTGGACAGCGAGCTGCTGGGCGGCGTCACTGACGCTCTGCTGGGCAAGAACCTGCTGGATGCGACCAAGGGGGAGCGGGTGTTTCAGGTAGTGGATGCCGACAGCCTGGAAATTATTAAAACGCTGGATCTGGAAGCCGATCTGGAGGCGGCCGGCCACGGCAACCTGAGCACCGCAGTGCGGCCCATGGCGCACACGGCAGATGAGCGTTATTTCTACTTCCAGCTGTCTTTTCTGCACGGCTTTATCGAGTACGACATGGAAGAGCAGAAAGTGTTGCGTCTGGCCGAGTTGCCGGATCTCACCGGCCCGTTGGTGACCCGGGAAACCTACGTGAACGATTCCGCCCACCACGGCATTGCCCTGAGCGCGGACGACAGCACCTTCTGTGTGGCCGGCACCATGAGTGACTATGTGGCGCTGGTGGACCGTGACGATTTCTCCTACGAACTGAAAACCGGCATCGGCGAAAAGCCCTACTGGGTCACTACCAGCAAGGACGGTGACCATTGCTATGTGTCCTGGAGCGGCACCGACCAGATGTCAGTGTTCAATTATGCCAGCGGCCAGGAAGTGGCCCGGGTGGATGTGGGGGATCACCCGCAGCGTATCCGTGAGGGCAGTGTGCCGGAAGCCTGGGTAGAGGATCAGGGGTCACTGTTCCTGCCCTGAGTCGCGATAACAGCAGTGGCGAGTTGCGAGAAGCGAGTGTGGAAAGGCAAAACCTCAAAGAGTGAAATCTTCAGGTTCTCGCGACTCGTATCTCGTGACCCACTTGCACCTGATGTCGGGATAGCCCCCGGCGTGTCCGCTATGAGCGACGGTGACCTGTATGTTTTACAGTGTTCCCCTCCGCAAACCCACTTTTTCATTGTCAATCGACCCTTCTCGCACCACACTTCGCCCTGACACGGCAGGCGCTTCCGGCACCTGTGCATTTCCTTGTTGTCAGGAGTTTTTCTAACCATGCGAATCCTGCATACCATGCTGCGTGTGGGTGATCTTGAGGCGTCCGTCGCTTTCTATACCCAGGTGCTGGGGATGACCGAATTGCGGCGCAAGGACTACCCGGAAGGGCGCTTTACCAATGTATTTGTGGGCTACCAGCCGGAATCTGAAGGCGCGGTGCTGGAGCTGACCTGTAACTGGGACCAGTCGTCCTACGATCTGGGTGACGGCTATGGCCATGTGGCTCTGGCCGTGGACGACGTGTACGCTGCTTGTGAACGTATTCGGGAAAGAGGCGGGCGTATCACCCGCGAACCGGGCCCCATGAAGCACGGCACCACGGTGCTGGCATTCGCGCAGGATCCGGACGGCTATAAAATCGAATTGCTGGGACGCGATTGATGGCATTGAAGGAGTCGCAAGTGACGAACAAGGTCACCGTTGGCTGGCGGGAATGGGCGACGTTGCCTGAACTGGGTATCGACGCCATCAAGATGAAGGTGGATACCGGTGCCCGCACGTCCGCGTTGCACGCCTATCAGGTGGAAACCTTTGAGCGCGATGGTGCCGAGTGGGTGCGTTTTTGCATTCACCCGATCCAGGATCAGGATACTATCCGTGAATGCGAAGCCCCGGTGCTGGATCGCCGTGTGGTCACCGACTCCGGTGGGCACAAGGAAGAGCGCCCGGTGATTCGCACCGAGATTGTGTTGGGCGGGCGTCACTGGCCCATTGAGATTACTCTCACGGACCGTGAGAACATGAAATTCCGCATGCTGCTGGGACGAACCGCCATGGACCTGATTACCGTGGACCCGACAGCGTCATTCCTCCTTGGCGGCACAAAAGAGCAACCATGAAAATTGCGATTCTTTCCCGAAACAAGCGCTTGTACTCCACGCGACGCATGGTCGAAGCCGGCGAAGCAGCGGGCCATGAAATGCATGTGATCGACACCTTGCGCTGTTACATGAGCATGGTGGCTCACAAGCCGGAAATTCACTACAAGGGTGAAGTGCTGGAAGGGTTTGATGCGGTGATTCCACGTATTGGCGCCTCGATTACCCAGTACGGTACGGCGGTGGTGCGTCAGTTCGAAATGATGGGTGTCTTCCCGATCAATGAATCGGTGGCCATCTCTCGCTCCCGGGACAAGTTGCGTTCGCTGCAGTTGCTCTCGCGCAAAGGCGTTGGGTTGCCCATCACCGGTTTTGCCCACTCGCCGGATGACATTCCCGACCTGATCAACATGGTGCGCGGCGCACCGCTGGTGATCAAAATGCTGGAAGGCACCCAGGGCATCGGTGTGGTGCTGGCGGAAACGCGCAAGGCGGCGGAATCGGTAATCGAAGCCTTTATGGGGCTGAATGTGTCGGTGATGGTGCAGGAATACATCAAGGAAGCCGGCGGCGCTGATATCCGTTGTTTTGTGGTGGGCGGCAAGGTTATTGCGGCCATGAAACGCCAGGCCGCGCCGGGCGAGTTCCGCTCCAACCTGCACCGGGGTGGCAGTGCCAGCCTGATCCGCATTACCCCGGAAGAGCGCGCCACCGCTGTGCGAGCCGCGCGTATCATGGGGTTGAATGTGGCGGGGGTGGATATCCTGCGTTCGCACCATGGTCCGGTGGTGATGGAAGTGAATTCCTCCCCCGGCCTGGAAGGGATTGAGATGGCCACCAACAAGGATGTGGCTGGCATGATCATCAAGTTCATCGAAAAGGATGCCCGTCCCTACAGAACCCAGACGAAAGGATCCAAAGGCTGATCCTCGCTTCTGTAGGAGCGCCACTTGAGGCGCGAACGCGAAGATGTTGCACCGTAGGGTTATCTTTCATGGGAGGCGCCTACAGTGGATGAAATTTTAGTGCCTGTTTCGGGTGAGAAATGAAAAATCCAAAAGAACCGAAAAACGCTCCCTTTGAAATTGATGGCATCACCGTTCAGCCCGGCTCCCGCACAAAAGTGGAGCTGCCGCTGGCTCAGCTTTATACCCAGACCCCGCTGAATGTGCCTATTCACGTGATCAACGGCCGCCGGCCTGGCCCGGTGTTCATGGTTAGCGCGGCTATCCATGGCGATGAGCTGAACGGCGTGGAAATCATCCGCCGCCTGTTGCGCCATTCTGCCCTGAAAAACCTTAGCGGCACCCTGTTGGCGGTGCCGGTGGTGAATGTGTTCGGCTTTATTCACAAATCCCGTTATCTGCCGGACCGCCGGGATCTGAACCGCTGCTTCCCGGGCTCGGAAACCGGCAGCCTGGGCGCGCGCATGGCGTGGCAGTTCAAGACCCAGGTGCTGGACCGTGCCACCCACGCGGTGGACCTGCACACCGGCGCCATTCACCGCGATAATCTGCCACAGATTCGTGCCAACCTGTCCAACGACGATACCGGTGCCATGGCCAACGCCTTTGGCGTGCCCGTGGTGATCAACTCGGTGCTGGGCGAGGGCACGCTGCGTGAAGTGGCGGAAGCTCAGGGCATTCCCGTTATCACTTACGAAGCCGGTGAAGCACTGCGTTTTGACGAGTCCTGCATTCGTGCTGGCGTCAAAGGCGTGCTTAACGTGATGCATCATCTGGGCATGACCGGTTCCCGCCGCACCAAGGCACCCGCTGAGCCCTATATCGCCCGCTCCTCCAGCTGGGTGCGTGCCGAACGCGACGGCGTCTTCCTGTCCCTGGTGGCCCTGGGCGCCTGGATCAAGAAAGGGGATCTGATCGGCCGTATCTCCAGCCCCTTTGGCGGCGATGACATCAATATCCACGCCCCTGCCGCCGGCATTCTGGTCGGCCGCAACAATCTGCCGTTGGTTAACGAAGGCGAAGCCCTCTACCACATCGCCCGTTTCGAGGAGGTGGGGGAAGTGGCGCAGTCGCTGGAAGAGTTCACCCACGATATCGAAGAAGGGCCGACCCTGTCGGGGGAGCCGCCAATCGTATAATCCGGCCCGCAACCTGTTGCAGCTCGGGCAGGCGTCAGGGGGGCGAGTCCCCCCTGGCGGTCTGATTGGACGGCGGTTGCCGCTGTCTGTCTTATTCTTGTTTGTGTTTTCCTTATTACTTATTGCCGGGCCGACCTGGTGCCGATCCTTTGCTATACTGCGCCGCGAAATGGATCCCTCGTTGATTAAGCATTTGGAGTGAATAGATGGTCGCTTTGGTCAAGCCGCATGGTGCGGACGCATTAACCCCCCTGTACGTCGCCGATGAAGCTGTCCGCGTTGCCCTGCAGCATGAAGCGGAGTCCCTGCCGTCGGTGGTGATCAGTTCCGCGGCTGCCGCCAATGCGGTGATGATGGGGGCCGGTTATTTCACCCCGCTGTCTGGTTACATGAACAAGGCAGATATGCTGTCAGTGGCAGAAAACCTGACCACTGCCGATGGCCTGTTCTGGCCGGTACCGATCGTCAATATGCTGAAGGATGTCAGCGCGATTGAAGGCGCCAAGCGCATCGCCCTGCGTGACCCCAATGTGGACGGTCAGCCGGTGATTGCGGTGATGGACGTGGCGGCTATCGAAGAAGCCTCTGACGCGGAGCTGGAAGCGGTGGCCGAGCAGGTCTTCGCTACCAACGACAAGCAGCACCCGGGCGTGGCGAATTTCCTGGCGGCGGGCAACTTTATCGTTTCCGGCGATATCCAGGTGCTGAGCTATTCCTACTTTGCTGACGACTTCCCCGACACCTTCCGCACCGCCGTTTCCATCCGCAATGAGTTTGTTGAGCGCGGCTGGAGTAATGTGGTTGCTTTCCAGACCCGTAACCCGATGCACCGTGCCCACGAAGAATTGTGTCGCATGGCCCAGGAAGCGCTGAACGCCGATGGCATTCTGATCCACATGTTGCTGGGCAAGCTGAAAGCCGGTGATATTCCGGCTGAAGTGCGTGATGCCTCTATTCGCAAGATGGTAGAAGTGTATTTCCCACCCAATAGCGTGATGATCACCGGATACGGTTTTGACATGCTGTATGCCGGCCCCCGTGAAGCGGTGCTGCACGCGGTGTTCCGCCAGAACTGTGGTTGCAGCCACTTGATCGTGGGTCGTGACCACGCTGGTGTGGGTGATTATTACGGTGCCTTCGACGCACAAACCATTTTCCAGGAAAAAGTGCCGGCAGGCGCCCTGGAGATCAAGATCTTCGAAGCCGACCATACCGCCTACTCCAAGAAGCTCGATCGTGTGGTGATGATGCGTGATGTGCCGGATCACACCAAGGACGATTTTGTTCTGCTGTCAGGCACCAAGGTCCGTGAGATGCTGGGTCAGGGCATTGCCCCGCCGCCGGAATTTTCCCGTCCTGAAGTGGCGCAGATCCTGATGGATTACTACCAGGCGCTGGACGCCGACAAGTAATCAGGGCTGACCTGAGCACGTTCGCTCAGTAGGCATCAGAAAGATAAACAAAAAAGCCTCTTTTAAGAGGCTTTTTTGTTTTTCGCGGATAAGAGTGAAAAAACGTTCAGTCTTTAAATGGACCTGCCGAGAACATTTTGCACTTTGCAGAACGTTCGACACCAAACACCAGACGTGAAAGCTACACAAACAGGAAACAAAATCCTGCTACAGCGCCGCTGTAGGCGTTCCTCTTGGGGGACGAACCTCGCGAAGAGAAGGAGCTGCCAGCAGGCAGGCTCCTTGCGCAGGTAAAGTCGGACATCAGTCGCCAGTCACTCTCCGCGATAACCCCTTTTCATTGCCGGCGGAAGTTACTGCTGGGGAGCCTGCCCGGTGCACTGAAAAGTCGCGTTCACCGTCCAGCCGATACAGTCACCGTCCTGGGTTTCATTGCTGCAGTTCTGGCTGGGTTTGCCACTGGGAATCGCGCCGCTGTAGCCCCAGCCCTGGCATTGCGCGCTGGCTTTTTGCAGGCCTTGTTGCCAGTCCATCTGTGGGTTCTGCATCAGGTTATAGTCGGTGGCCAGGGTCACGGTGCCTTCATTCTGGTTTCCGTCAGCAACCCGGATCGGGGAGGCGGCGGTCACGCAGGCGGCCAGGGACGCGGCGGCAAGCACGGTCAGCAATCGAGTGAACATGGTTGGCTCCAGTCAGTGGGTGAGCAGTATCCACAAAGCCTACGGGTTGGTTTGAAGGACTCAAGCGACAATCTGTAAAGAAAGCAAAAAATTACGGTGATGGCACCGTCGGGGCCGAATCGCTTTCTATCCAGTGGCGGCGGTTCCGGTCCGGCTGTTCCCAGTGGAGGTCTTTGACTTCATGCATGGGCGTCATGGGGCTATGGAAGAACATCACCAGCCGCAGGCCATCGGTAATAAAGGGATCCCCGGTGAGGTTATGGCCGGGATTGTCGATGTGTTTGGCTTCCATGGCGCGCACATACCCGAACTCGGCCAGCCGTTGGGAAAAAATCATGTCCTGGAGCAGATAGTCCCGGGCCTCATCCACATCCGGGTCGATTTTGTGGGTGGTCAGGGTGGGCGACTTGAAGGTAAAGCGTACGCCGATATCCCGACTGATTTGTCCCAGCCAGACCGGTTCACCGTCGCACAGCAGTGGCGCCCGCCAGAGGCGCAGGTGATTGCGCTGGTGAATATTGCCACGGGCTTTTTGCAGCGCCATATCCTGGGGGCGATCCAGGGCATAGAGGGAGCTCACCGGGGAGTAACGGTAACTGGAGCCCATCAGGAAGGACTTGGTAGTTTTCCAGATCGAGCCACCATGGATGCGTTCGGTCAGGTCCCAGCCCCGTTGCACCATGGCGCTGAGCAGTAGTTGACTGTCGCCGACAAGGACAAAATTGAGCGGGTCGCCGCTGGCGTCGTTGTCGGCGTTGGCCGTGCAGCACGTTTGGCCCCTCAGCCATTCGCGAAGCCCGTCCCGATCCACTTCCAGGTGGTCCTGCTCGTTATACAGGGTGGTGATATCGACTTTTTCCACATCGAGCTTGATGCCAGGCACGTCGATGATGAATGACGATTGCCAGCTTTTTCCACCTCCCAGCAGGTCCACATTGACCACCTTGACGCCAAGATCGCGATTGGTGAATACAAAGCCGCTGGTGCGCTTGCCGGTTGGCAGGTTGATGGGCATGGCACGGGAAACGAACATGCGGTCCACGGCTTTTTCATCTTCCTTGCCGAACTTTCCCTTCACTTTCCAGGCCACTTCCAGTGGCGAAAAATATTGTTGGTCGGTGGTGACGGGCAGGTAATACAGCGGCGTTCCGGTGTTGTTGTCCACCTCCAGCCAGACGGCCTGAATGCCGTGTATGCCCAGAGCCACGCCAAAGATGTCGTGGGCATCGCTGTCACTGATGACGCTGGCGCGTACGGTCAGCGCTTGTTCCGCATGTTGCGTGGCGCCTTCGCGCAGAGCGTTGTCGTCGACGATGCCGGGTTGAAAACTGCATGCGGCAGCGAAAGTGAAAAGGCTGAATAGCAAAGCGAGCCGTTGCATCATTCCCAAACATCCCCTGAACCCGTGAAGCTTGATGTTAACACTGCCATTGGCGGGATGCTGATGATTGAAACTGAATCCGTACGCGGTTGGGTGCGTGGGGTGATATGCAATAGGGTGAAAGGGAGGGGGAGGAAGTTGAAGAAAGCTGAACGTGGTTGAAGGAGGCCGGCGATGCCGGCCCCTTCAATGGAAGATTAAAGCTTCTTGAGCTTTTTCTTCAGTTTCTTCACAACATTTTCTTGCTTGCTGATCTTGGCTTTACTGTTCTTGATGGCTTTTTTCAGCTTTTTCTTCTGAGACATGGTGTGCTCCGTCGTTTATATCGAATACAGGTTTTATCGGTTTCAGTCAGTCGCCGGAAGGCGCTTCCTGATTCTTGATAAAGTCGCGAATAAACCGGCGCACTTCCCTTGCTGCACTGGTATCGAGTTCCTCACAGAGCTCGATAAAGCGCACACGCTCTTCGTCGTTGATTCGGACGATAAGCTGGCTGTTTTTCTTTTTGGCTTTGCTTTTTGCCATTGGTCATCACCATGAAAAATCACGCCGCATCGTCGCCGGTTCACGCTCGACTTTCAATGAGGCTATAGGCTATCTTTTAGATAGTCAATGTATATACATTCTGACTTAACCCTTGTACGGATAGTCCAGGCTGCCTTTCATGGCGGCCTTGTCGTCGTCGCTGAAGTCCGGGAAGGGCAGAGCGTCATCCTGGTTGCGTTGCACCGTGGCTGTGCTGCCTTCGGTGTTGTTGACCCATTGCTGAACCGGTACCGCCAGGTGGACGTCGTTATCCTCCAGGATTTGCAGGATGCGCAGGTTCAGGTCTTCAGCCACGGCCAGGAATTCGCTGTAGGCGCTGCTGTCCACATAACAGTTCAGCGAGATGCGGTAGCCGTCCCGCAGGATTTCTTCGAAACGCACCCTGGCCGCACGCTCGGTGAGCCGTGGGTGGCTGTAAATCAAGCGCCGCAGGTCGACCAGTAACTGGCGCAGCTGGTCGGTGCTGGCGCCCAGGCGAATATGCAGGTCGCGGTGGTAGCGACGGAAATCGGACTCGCTGATGTTCTCGATACTGGCACTGGCGAGTACCGCGTTGGGAACGTACACCACGGTGCGGTCCGTCTGGCGAATGCGGGTAGAGCGCAGGCCGATTTCCTCGATGACGCCGGCGGTGGTGCCAACCCGGCAGAAGTCGCCGGGTTGAACGGGTTTGGCAATGTACAGGGTGAAGGCGCCAATCACGTTCTCCAGGGTTTTTTGTGCGGCCAGCGCCACGGCGATGGAGCCGATGCCCAGCCCGGCCAGCACCGTGGTGATGTCATAGCCGGAGTCGCTGAGCCACAGCAGAAAAATCACCACAGCGGCGATCATTTTCAGGATGGTACGAACTGGCCGGATGATCCCGGACCAGTACTTCTGGTTCTGGGCGCTGCTAAGGAACAGGGCAGAGAGTAGCTCGATAATGCCCAGCGCCAGGAAGAGGGTGGCCAGATAGCCCAGGGCGGACTGGTTCAGGTACACCTGGGCGCGGATGGACAGGCCCAGTTCGGCGACGCCCAGCTGCATCATCTTGAAGAACAGGTACCAGCGAAACGGCATGGAGAAGAACTGGTGCAGGGTATCGCGGTAGCGGTCCGAGAACGCCAGCAGGCGCAGTGTCAGCCGGCGCAGCAGGGAAGAGGCCAGCCAGGCGCCGATGATGATCAGTATCAGCCCGGCCACCTGCCAGTTCTGCATATAGAGGATCGTGAAATCCGGCAGATAATCCGCCAGGCGGGTGATGGTCGGGTTGTAACCGAACAGCTCCCAGAGATGGGGGATTTGCTGCACCGTGGCGTTGGAAATTTTCCAGATACGACGATCGTCATCGCCGGGTACCCGTTGCAAATAGAGGGTCAGGGTGTCGTCCGGCAGGGTCAGGGTGGCGATCTTGTCCCGGTAGCTGGGCAGGCCGTCATCCCGGTGCCCCTCCGGGTGGGTGGATAACCGGGTCAGGTCCAGAATGCGCTGCTGTCCCCAGACAATGTTCAGCTGCTCCATCAAGGTGGCGGCGTCCTTGTTGGCCATGTCTGCGGGCAGGTAACGCATGTCCAGGTAAGCCCCGGCAGCGCCCCAGTTTCCGTCCTGGGCGGCGTTCATGATGGCCAGCATGGTCGATAGGGGGGTATCGCCGGGTCGAATGCTGTCATCTTGCAGGGAGTCAGCAATCACCGCCTCGGCCTTCTCCCCTGTATCAATGACATCCTTGATGGTCAGCGAGCTATCGTCGGCGTGGCTCCACTGTGCCAAGAGCAGCAGGCAGGCGATCAGGGGCAGAATTCGGTGCGTCACAGGGTGGATTCCTCAAGGGTGGCGGCTGTTGTGCAAAGGCAAGGCTAGAATGTACCGCTAACCGGGGTGTCGGCCAATGATGGCGGCCCCGGCAGGGCCGGAGCGAACAGACCGACGGGCCTGTCAGACAGAGCAATGGCGGCAATTGGCAGGTATTATCCCGGTTTTACGGGGGATTTTGCTTTAAAATCCCGTCCGTCGATTTTTTGGGCAGCGCGGGTTGCCTCGAACCTGGAATCAATGAACCAAAGGAAAACAGATGACCGTGATTCTGGCCTGTCTGCTGATTTATGCAGGCTGCATTATTTTTATTCGGATGCGTAACCGGGAACCGTTTGGCCTGAAGCGCCAGCTGTCGGACTTTTCCACCTTTATGGTGCCGTTCAATATTCCGGCCTATCTGCTGTCCAAGGTGCCAACCACGCCGCGCCTGAGCTTGTCGCATCTGCCGGAATTACAGTTGATCGAAGACAACTGGGAAACCATTCGCGATGAGGCGGTGGCGCTGTACCACGGTGGCCTGATTACGGCGAAAGAGGATCTGCCGGCTAGCAGTTTTTACAAGGACAATCGCTGGACCAGTTTTTATCTGAAGGTGTACGACAACAAGCTGCCTTCGGCCTACGACCTGGCGCCAAAAACCATGGCGTTGCTGGAGCAGATTCCCACCCTGAATATCGCCCTGTTCGCGGTATTGATGCCGGGCAAGAAGCTGAACCGTCACCACGATCCGTTTGCCTACACGCTGCGCTACTCCATTGGTCTGAGCACGCCCAATGATGAAAACTGCGGGTTGACGGTAAACGAAGAGGATTACATCTGGCGCGATGGCGACAGCATTATCTTCGATGAAACCTATATTCATTCTGCGTGGAACCGCACCGAGACGCCCCGCATCATCCTGATGACCGACGTGGACCGTCCCTTGAAGAGCAAATGGGTGCAAAAGGGTTACTGGTTCTTCGGCTGGTTTTTCAATCGCCTGTTCATGATCGACAACGTGGACAGCAGCCACACCGGTATTGGTAACAAGCTGGGCAAGGGCGTGATCGCCTACAAAGGCTTCCTAAAATCGGTGAAGCGGAAGAACAAGCGATTCTATGTGACTGCCAAGTGGGCAGTGGTTTTGGCGGTACTGGGCAGTGTCAGTTACCAATTGGTGTGAATGTTGTTCATTTTCCGGAGAGCGATAAACGGTAGCAGCGCGGCGAAGATCCGCCGTGCTGTGGTTGGCAGCCATTGAATTGCCGTGACAGTATGGGTGTGGGGAGATAATCAGAAAAACACCGGACAAAATAAGAACAGAAACAGGAATAATAACAATGATAAGGACTGTCATTGCCCGCAGGAGCACCGTGCTCTTGCCCATCGTGTTGTTGTCGCTTTCCTTCACTGCTTATGCCGACGTGGCTGTGGCGCCCGCTGGCCCCTTCTCCGCCAGCGGTGAACTGGCCATGAAAAAAGGCCGGATACCCGTGTCCTGTAATACCACCTTCGATGGCCGCGTGGGCGGTGACGGGGCTTTGCGCGTTACGGCTGTGTCTTTCGGTGGCCTCAATCCTTTGTGTAAAAGCATCAAGGCGTTGGGCCTGCCCTGGCAAGGGCAGGTGGATAGCCCTCGCAAGCTCACGGTGCATGATATGCAAGTAACAGTCCGGGTGCCTTTGCTCGGGGGTGTTTGCGGTCCGGGCCCGGTGTCGCTGGTATGGCGCAATGCTGAGGCCTCGGCCAGCTTTGAACAGGTTAACCTGGGGCCGGATTGCGCCATGAATGGCACCATGCTGACTACGCCACAGGTGGATATCCGCCATCCGTCGCAAACCGGTGCGGTTACACAAAGTGCGAGTTCGCCCTGAAGACGTATCAGCTTTGTTATTCCGGCCTGATCGGCGTTTCCCCTGTGCCCATCGCCCCGTTATTATGGCCAGCTTGATCGGCTGCCTGATGGGCGGCCTGGGCACACAGAACAGGCAAGGACATAACAATGCAAAATGTGGTGGCGATTCCCGCAAACCCGGCGCTGGTGAACAGCACGGAAGATTTCATCCACGCTGTTGAAAACGACCGCAAGGACAGCGCGGAGAAGTTTATCCAGATGGCAGATCATCTGACCGACCGTGTTCTCAGCCTGTTTCTGGTGGAGCCGGCCAACATGACCGAACTGTCCGGTGGCCAGAAAAAAGTCATCGATTTTGCCGTTTCTACTGCGGGTAAAGCGTCCAGCATGCTGACTCGCCAGATCTTCAAGAAAATCACCAACAAGGAATTTGCACCGGTATTGGCGAACGTGAAAGCCATGTACTGGCAGGCCGGTGACGATAACGGTAACCAGGCCCATATTTCATTCCCGGTGGATGACGCCTTTGCCGAGACCTTCCGCAAGGCCACCGAGTTGTGTGCGGCGGGCAAAGGCACCGAGGATGTGGCGCTGGTCACCCGCGCCATGGGCGATGTGGCAGACAAGATTATTGATGAAGTCTTTGTCGCCAACACCAAGGAAGTGAAGGTGGGGTTTGTGACCCAGAAGGCCCTGAATGTGGGGGTGGATGGCAGCCGCAAAGCGGTGCATGCGGTGAACAACAAGGTGCTCAAAGACCTGAGTGACGCCGAGCTGCAAGGTTATATGGCCCACTATCAGGGGCTGTTACGCCAGCGTTAAGGGTTGGCGTCAGCATAAAAAACGGGGCCAGTTGGCCCCGTTTTTTTGTGCGGCGTCAGGCGCCGTCGCATGTCGCGATTCAGGCTTTATTGCCATTTGCCGGACGGTTGTTGCGTTGCGGCCGGCGCCGACGCTGCCCGTTCCCGGCAGGTTTTCCGGCGCCCGCATTGCCGCCATTGCCGCTGGCCTTGTTGCCTTGCTGGGCACGTTGGCCGTTACCGGACGACTGCCCGCCCCGGTGACCACCGGAGGAGGGCTTTTTCGGTTTCTTGGGCCGCGAGCTTTTCGGAGGCAGGGGCGCGCGGCCAGCAGGAAGCGGTTCGCCGGGCTCAAAGCCCGCCACGATTTTGCGCTCCAGCTGTTGCTGGGTCAGGCGTTCAATGTCCTTGAGCTGCTGGAATTCGTCGGCACTGACCAGGGAGATAGCCTGTCCGGTGGCGCCGGCCCGGCCGGTGCGGCCGATACGGTGCACGTAATCCTCGGGCACATTGGGCAGGTCCACATTGACGACCTGGGGCAGTTGCTCGATATCCAGCCCGCGAGCAGCGATATCGGTGGCGACCAGGGCGCGGACCTTGCCGTTCTTGAAGTCTGCCAGGGCGCGGGTGCGCGCATTCTGGCTTTTGTTGCCGTGAATGGCGGCGGCTTCAATGCCGTTGGCTTCCAGTTGCTTGGCCAGCTTGTTGGCGCCGTGCTTGGTGCGGCTGAATACCAGTACCTGGAACCAGCCGTGTTCCTGAATCAGGTGGGTCAGCAGGGCGGGTTTGCGCTTCTTGTCCACCGGTGCGATCCACTGGGTGACCAGTTCGGTGGTGGTGTTGCGCGGGCTGATATCCACTTCCACCGGGTCGTTGACCAGCCCCTTGGCCAGCGCACGAATTTCCGGCGAAAAGGTCGCAGAGAACATCAGATTCTGCCGTTTGGGAGGCAGTTTCGAGAGGATCTTGCGGATGTCGTGGATAAAGCCCATGTCCAGCATGCGGTCGGCTTCATCCAGGATCAGCACTTCCAGGTGATCGAACTTCACCGCGTTCTGCTGATACAGGTCCAGCAGGCGTCCTGGTGTGGCCACCAGCACATCGCAACCGCCACGCAGGCGCTGCATTTGCGGATTGATCTTCACGCCACCGAATACCACGCTGGACGTCAGTGGCAGGTTCTTGCCGTAAGTGGAGACGCTTTCCGCCACCTGGGCGGCCAGCTCGCGTGTTGGCGTGAGTACCAGGGCGCGGACCTGATTGTTGCGTGCGGGGGTGCCGGTGCGCAGACGTTCCAGAAGCGGCAGGGTAAAGCCGGCGGTTTTGCCGGTACCGGTCTGGGCGGCGGCCATCACATCACGGCCGGACAATACGGCGGGAATGGCCTGGGCCTGAATAGGGGAAGGCGTGTCGTAGCCACGCTCAGCCACGGCCGCTTGCAGGGCATCACACAGCCCGAGATCTGAAAAATGCATGAAGTTGGGAGGATCAGCTGGAAAAGGGCGGCAAGCCTAACTGATCCGGGGCGTGAACACGAGTAATGCTTGGTAAAGCCGACGGCCGGTTCAGGCCGCCTGGTAGCTGATATCGTGGCTTTCTATGGATTCCCATTGGCCGGCGTCGGCGGCATGGCTGTCTTCGAAGATGCCATCAAGCTGCTCGGGGAGCCAGTTCAGATCCAGAGACTCATCCTGTTCCATTTTTCCTTCCCCTCTGTTTATTCTGTGTACTAACGGTAGCGTGATCGGGCGGCGGGCTTCTGTTGTGTCGATGTAAGCTTTTGCTTACATATGCGTCTCAATGGTAGCCGGGTTGGGTTGCTGTCAGTGGCCGTGGGCAAAACCCCGTACCCCTCTTAAGCAAGGAGAGCGATATGCAGGAACTGGACTGGGCGCAGGTGGGGACCCACCTGATTCAGCTTGGCGCCGCTTTTGTGCTGGCGCTGCCGGTGGCCTGGAACCGGGAGCAGAGGGCGCGAGGTGCTGGCTTGCGTACCTTCCCGTTGGTCTCCATTGCGGCTTGTGGCTATATGTTGGTGGGAATGCAGGTGTACACCGGTTCCGATGCGGAAGCGCGGGTCATGTACGGGATTATTACCGGCATGGGTTTTATCGGCGGTGGGGCGATTCTCAAGGATGGGGCTAATGTGAGCGGTACCGCCACGGCGGCGAGCCTGTGGAATACCGGGGCGATCGGTATTTCGGTAGCTTACAGTCGTTATGAAATTGCCCTGGTGCTGTCGCTGATCAATTTTTTGATTCTGCAGTTTTCTCGATCATTCAAACGCCAGGAAGAGGAGGGGTGACCCTCCCCGCGTGACGGGAAGGGCCGGGTAACAGGGCTTTCCGTGGCAGGTTAGCGGGCCAGCAAGGCCAGTTCTGCGTCCTGCTCCAGGACGACCCACCAGCGTTGCCCGTGGTCAGCATCGAAGCCCACCAGTGGTTTCGCGTCGCAGCCTGCGCTGCGCACCGGCGGGGTAGCCAGGAAGCTCTCATCGAAAGGTTGGTTGATTACGCAACCCGCTGAGGTGACAGCCTGCCAACCGGACTCACTATGCATACCCAGAGTAGTAGTCTCAGTGGCGATGCCGGCGGCGGCATCAAAGGTGAGGGCGTAGCGATCTGAGACTGCACTGCTCAAATCCCAGTCCTTGCTGGCGCTGGCGGGCAAGGTATGGGCTTGCTTGGCGGTGCCGTCCGGCTGGCTGCCTGGCAGGCCAGTATCGGCTTCCAGATCCTTGATCGCGCCATAGGCACTGGAATAAGTGCCGGTCTGGTTCTGGGTGCCACTGATGATCAGAATGTCGCTAAGGGTGTCTTCCGTGGCAGGTTGCCAGCTCATGGCCACATCTTCTTTCAGGTCCATGGTGGTTTCCGGAATATCCAGCACATTGCTGTCGCCGCTGTTGGGGATGACCCGGTTTTCCGCGTTCAGGTTCGGGGTCCAGGGCTGGTTGTACTGGAACAAATATTGGTAAGACAGGCGCATCAGATCCGGCACGCTCTCGGCTCGGCTGAACCCGGGGGTCAGTTCCATGTCCCGGGTGCGGCTTTCCAGGCGGTTAAAGGTGTTGTTGGTGCCGGCCACCATTCGGGCAGTACTGCCATCGTCTGCGCGGCAGTCATTGCTGATGTACTGGCTGTCCAGATACATGACCGGGCGGGTGCCGTCGGGAATGGAGTTGGGGTAGACCACGCGCTCGCAGCGGTTGCTGGTACGTGAAAAACGGTCCAGCAATTGCCAGTTCGGATCAGCCAGTTCTTTCACGCCGTCTTCGTTGCTATTGATAGTGTGCTCGGCAAACCATGACTCGTAATCCACTCGCGGGCCCTGGAAGGTCAGTACTGAGGCATTCACATCGTAGGCGGTGGAGCCGTTGCTCTTGGTGTTCATTTTTTGCTGCACGATGCGCTGCACCAGCTCGCGTTCCCCGTAACGGAATTCGTAGCCTTTGTAGGACGCGTTGCCGGAAACGATCTGGGTGTACTGCGGCAGCCGGTAGTTGCCTTCCTCTTCGGTCCAGGAGGCGGGATCCACATAAATCGGGGCGGTGATAACAGAGCGCTGATACATGTGCTCGTGGCCCTGTACCCAGATCACGTCATTGCGGGCGAAAAAGGCGCGAATATCATCCCACTGGTTCATCAGCAGATTGTCGCCGGTCACGCCTTCCACGATCATTTCGCGGGTTTCCCCGTATTTGGCGCCGATCAGGCCGTCGTGGCTGGCGATCACGATATGGTCTACCTCATCGCGATGGGTATTGACCGCCTGCTTGATCCACTGAAAAGCGATTGGCAGGTTGTAGTACTTGAGCAGAACAATCATCACGTTGTCGCGGATCACGTAATAATTCAGGTACTGCGCGCCGGCCATATGGACGGCGTCATCGGGAATGTAGTGCTTCATGTTTTCAACCCACTCCACGGAGTAGGCATAGCTGTCTTCGTGGTTGCCCATCAATGGCAGAAATTCGATGCCGGCATCGCGGTAACCTTCGGCAATGGAGGTCCACTGTTCAAATTCGCCGGTGGTGCCGTGGTCGGTCAGGTCGCCCACGGGGATGACGATGTTGGCGCCCAACGCCTGTTCTTTATCCAGCACGGCTTTCATCGGGTGCATGGCCACGTTGTCGCCGCCGCCCTGGGTATCGGGCAACAAGCCGATGCGCAGGGTGGTTGTGGTGGCGGGGGTGCTGCCTTTATCAGTTGTGTCGGTGTCGTCGGACGAGGACGACGAATCGCCCCCGCAGCCGGTAAGCGCAAGTGCGGTAAGCAGAGCCGCAAGGTTGTAATTGAGCCGTTTCACAATGGATTCCCCAGTCAGATAAGAGTCGGTCGGGGGATTGTGGAGAGGGCGTGTGTGGGAGGATTGACGATCCAGTGAATTTTATTTGAACGTCCGTGCTGAATCTGGCTCAGTGCGGATCAGCACTGCGCCAGAATGGCCTGGCGGACACAGTGAAGGACGCCGGTGGGCCAGTCGTCAGCCAGTTGTTCCTTGATCTGGCGGTAGCTGAAAGTGTCTTCCGCCAGGTTGGCCTGGCTGAGCAGGGCGTCCTGAATGATGCCGATTTCCACGTCGCTGAGGCCCAGTGCCTGCTCCAGTGACAGCTTGCCGTTGACCACCAGTTGGCTCAGTTCCCGGTAGATGGTCTGCTCGTTCAGGTTCTGCTGCCGGGCGATGGCGGACGGGGCCATGTTGGCCAGAGCCAGAGTGAGAATCTCGTTGCTGTCCGGGCCGGTGGTTTCTGCCTCGCTGGTGTTGTTGCCATTCGCGGCTTTATTGAGAACGGCAAGAAAGTCGTCGCCGTAGCGCTCCAGTTTGCGATCCCCTACGCCGCTCACGGCGGAAAGTTCCATGCGATTGCGCGGGCGGATGGCGAGCATGTCCATCAGGGTCGCGTCGTGGAAGACCACGTAGGGCGGCACCCCTTCTTCTTCGGATAGCCGTTTGCGACAGGCGCGTAGTGCTTCCCACAGGGTGCGATCCGCTTCCGCCACGTTGGACTGGCTTTTACGGGTGCCGGTTTTTTTCGCTTTGGCGATTTCCTTGCGCAGGTGCAGCGGCTGTTCCCCGCGCAGGTAGGGGCGGCAGGCGTCGGTCAGTTGCAGCGCGCCGTAACCGTTCATGTCCACGGTGAGCAGGCCGCGGGCCACCAGTTGACGGTAGATGCTTTTCCACTGGTTGGCGTTGAATTCGTTGCCGATGTTCCAGGTAGACACATGGTCGTGCCCGGCGCTGGCGACCTTGTCGGAGCGGTTGCCGGTAAGCACGTCGATCAGGTGGTTGACGCCGAAGCGCTGGCCGGTGCGGTAGACACAGCTCAGGGCCTTTTGGGCGGCTTCGGTGGCGTCGAAGGTTTCCGGTGGATGCAGGCAGGTGTCGCAGTTACCGCAGGGCTTTTCCAGGGTTTCAGCAAAGTAGTGCAGCAATGCCTGGCGGCGGCAATGGGTGATTTCGCACAGCCCCAGCATGCTTTCCAGGCGCTGGTTTTCGTTGCGCTTGTGCTGCTCGTTGCCACTGCTTTGGGCGAGCATCTGTTTGAGCTTGATGGCATCTTCCAGCCCATAGGCCATCCAGGCCGTGGCCGGGTTGCCATCACGGCCGGCACGGCCGGTTTCCTGATAGTAGGACTCAATGCTCTTGGGCAGATCCAGATGCGCCACAAACCGCACGTCAGGTTTGTCGATGCCCATGCCGAAGGCAATGGTGGCGACCATGACAATGCCGTCCTCGCGCAGGAAGCGCTGCTGGTGTTTTTCCCGCACAGGGCCAGAAAGCCCGGCGTGGTAGGGCAGGGCATTAATGCCCTGCTGGCATAGCCATTCGGCCACCCGGTCCACCTTGTTGCGCGACAGGCAGTAGACGATCCCCGCTTCACCGGCGTGCTCGGCACGCAACAGGCGCAGTAGCTGATTGCGGGCACCGTCCTTGCGCTCGATACGGTACTGGATGTTGGGGCGGTCGAAGCTGGAGACAAAATGTCGCGCCTGGGTCAGGTCCAGTCGCTCGGCAATTTCCGTGCGGGTGCGCTGGTCCGCGGTGGCGGTTAATGCAATGCGGGGCACCTGCGGGAATTCCCGGTGCAGCAGGGACAGCTGCAGATAGTCGTTGCGGAAATCATGCCCCCACTGGGACACACAGTGGGCTTCATCGATAGCGAACAGGGCGATCTCGGCCTGTTTCAGCAGCGCCAGCGTGCGCGGCTGTATCAGCCGCTCCGGGGCGATGTAGAGCATGTCCAGCTGGCCTTGCAGCAAGGCGTTTTCCAGCTCGCGTACTTGCTCCAGTGACAGGGTGGAGTTGAGGAAGCCGGCTTTCACGCCCAGTGCCTTGAGCGCATCCACCTGATCCTGCATCAGGGCAATCAGCGGGCTGATCACCACACCGGTGCCGGCACGGACCAGGGCCGGGATCTGATAGCACAGGGATTTACCCCCGCCGGTGGGCATCAGCACCAGCGCGTCGTCGCCCTGTATCAGGGTATCGATAATGGTCTGCTGTTCACCGCGAAACTGGTGGTAGCCGAAGACATGTTCGAGAACGGAGTGGGCATTGGATTGCATGGCCGGGAGTATACCCGTGGGGCCGGGACGATGACATCCGGGCAACAGGCATTCGATTGCCATGACGGTGTGGTAGCGTTCTGGGCCTGTGGATGGGAAAGAGTGTAGGTGATGACAGACATTTTTCGCCAGTTTCTGCTGCTGGGGTTGATCAGCTTTGGCGGCCCGGCGGCCCATGTGGGGTATTTTCACCAGCGATTTGTGGTGCAACTGCAATGGTTGAGCGAGGCGGACTTTGCCCGCTTGCTGGCTCTCACCCAGTTTCTGCCGGGTCCGGCGTCCAGCCAGTTGGGCTTCGCCATTGGTCGGGTGCGCGGTGGCGTGGCGGGGGCTTTTGTTGCCTTTGTGGGCTTTACCTTGCCGTCCTTTCTGTTGATGGCACTGCTGGCCATGTATGCGGCAGCACTGCCGGAGTGGCTCCAGGGCGGTGTGGTCACAGGCCTGAAGTGGCTGGCGGTGGTGGTGGTGGCCGATGCCGTGTGGAATATGGGTGCGCGCTTTTGTACGGCCCCGCTGACACGGGGGCTGGCACTGGGTGTGGCCCTGTTGCTGGTGCTCTGGCCTGCGCTCTGGGGGCAGGTGGCGGCCTTGCTGCTGGCGGCAGCGGTGGGTTGGCACTGGTTGCGCCCCGCAAACGTGGAGCCGTTGCAGGGCAAGCCGGTCTGGCGCTGGTTGCCGTTGGGGCTGTTGGTGCTGCTGGCGCTGGTGGCGGTGCTGCCCGCCGGGCGGCTGCTGGGTCTCTGGAATGATTTTTTCACCGCCGGTGCGCTGGTGTTCGGTGGTGGCCATGTGGTGCTGCCATTATTGCAGGAGCTGGTAGGGCCACAGATGAGCCCGGACTCGTTCCTTACCGGTTATGCGGCTGCCCAGGCGGTGCCCGGCCCGATGTTCTCGCTGGCCGCCTATCTGGGGGCGGTTTTGCTGCCAGCCAGCCCCTGGTGGGGCGCCTTGCTGGCCACACTGGCGATTTTTTTGCCCGGCTTTTTGCTGGTGCTGGGAATGATGGAAGGGTGGCAATGGTTGTCCTCCCGCCCGGCACTGGCCGGTGCGGTGGCGGGCATCAATGCGGCGGTGGTCGGGTTGCTGCTGGCGGCGCTGTATCAGCCGGTGTTCGTCTCTGCGGTGCATGATGGGTGGGACCTGTTGGTCGTAGTGGCGGGATTCGTGGTGCTGCGCAGCAAGACGGTGCCCTTGTGGGGGATGCTGCTGGGCATGGCGGGGCTGGGGGTGTTGGCAGGCTTGTTGTAGGCGCGTCGCCAGCGACGCTCCTGCCGCAGAGAGCCGCGCGACAGGTGGTGCTTGCTCGAAAGTCGGAACCATGATTCACTTCTTATAAGAAATGAATGTGGATTCCGTTTATGGCGTACCGGGAAACCGACAATGTGAAAGCCCGCAAGGCGGCTCAGCGTGCCCACTTGCTGCGTAATGCAGAGCAGTTGGTGCGTGACAGCGGTTTTGCCGGGCTGACCATGCAGACGCTGGCCCGCCAGGCTGGCGTTGGCGTCGGCACCCTGTATCGCTATTTCGACAACAAGGCGGTGCTGGCGGCGGAGGTGTTTCGCCTGGCCACCGAGCGGGAAGTGGCGGCAGTGGCCCAGGCCATGGAGCAAGACGGCGATTTTGCCCAGCGACTGGAATACGTGCTGCAGGTGTTTGTACGCCGGGCGCAAGCCGCGCCTACGTTGGCCTGGTCGTTGATCGCCGAGCCGGTAGACCCGGCCGTGGACGCGGAGCGTCTGATCTACCGTCAGCGTTATGCCGAGCTGTACCAGAAACTGCTGAGTGACGGTGTCAGCCAGGGCTCCCTGCCGCTGCAGGACACAGCCGTCAGTGCCGCCGCGTTGGTGGGTGCCATTGCCGAGGCGCTGGTGGGGCCGCTGTCCGAACCGCTGCCCAAGGCCAGCCTGGCGGAATCCCTGACCCAATTTTGTCTGCGCGCGGTGGGTGCTCCCCGGGCACAGGCGCAAGCTATTCAGCAGCAACAGACTGCGTAAAAAGCGGCAACGGCAGCGCGCTTTCCCTGTGTGGGGCGTGGAGCTTGTTGCATGAAGCGTGAAACACGCTGCGTTAATAAACCGGGAGAGCTCACATGAATGCCAAGCACGATACCCTGAAAGCGGACCCGCTGGCCCAGACCCATGAGGTCTTCAACCAGGCCCGGGCGCTGGAAGATTACAACGCTTACGACAACGATACGGCCCTGCGCGAGGCGGTGGCCCGCCATGGCGCGAGCTGGGCGGAGGATGCCCTGTCTGCCCACGGTGCCCGCACCGGCAGTGCCGAGGTGATCGAATGGGGCTTTCTGGCCAACGAACACAAGCCACAGTTTTTTTCCCACGATCGTCAGGGGTACCGGGTGGACCTGGTGAAATACCACGAGTCCTACCACCGGTTGATGGCCCTGGGGCTGGAGTCCGGCATGCACTCCTCGCCTTGGTCAAACCCCAAGCCAGGTGCACACGTGGCCCGGGCAGCGCAGAGCTATTTACAGGCGCAGGTCGACGCCGGTCACGGTTGCCCGCTGACCATGACGTTTGCCTCGGTGCCCTCCATCAGCCTGACGCCGGCACTGGCGAAGGAGTGGTTGCCCAAGATTCTCAATAACGCCTATGACCCGCGCAATGTGCCCCATACCGAGAAACAGGCGCTGACCATCGGTATGGGCATGACGGAAAAGCAGGGCGGTTCTGATGTGCGTGCCAACACCACCGTTGCTACCGCCATTGGCAATGAAGGGCCGGGGGAGGCCTATGAGCTGGTTGGGCACAAGTGGTTTACCTCTGCACCCATGTGCGATGCCTTTCTGGTGCTGGCGCAGACGCAAGGCGGGTTGAGCTGTTTTCTGGTGCCGCGCTGGCGCCCGGATGGCAGCAAGAACCCGATCCAGGTACAGCGCCTGAAAAACAAGATGGGTAACGTGTCCAACGCTTCCTCGGAAATCGAGTTGCGCGGTGCGCTGGGCTGGCTGGTCGGCGAAGAAGGCCGCGGGGTGCCGGCGATTATCGAAATGGTGGCGATGACCCGCTTCGATTGCATGATCGGATCGGCATCGGGGCAACGTCAGGCGGTGGCCCAGGCCGTGAACCATGCGGCCGGGCGTGCAGCTTTCGGCAAAACGCTTCTGGACCAGCCCTTGATGCGTAATGTGCTGGCGGATCTGCAGCTGGAAGTGGAAGGCTCCCTGGCCATCGCCATGCGCATGGGCGAAGCGTTGGATCAGTCCACGCTGGACCCGTCCAACAGCCATGAAAGCCTGCTGCTGCGTCTGGGCTTGCCCGCCGGCAAATACTGGATCTGCAAACGCACCCCATTCCATGCCTACGAGGCCATGGAGTGCCTGGGTGGCAACGGCGTGACGGAAGACTTCATCATGGCGCGCCTGTATCGCGAAGCGCCAATCAATGCGATCTGGGAAGGCTCCGGCAATGTGCAAGCGCTGGATATGCTTCGCGCCCTCGGTAAAACGCCGGCAGTGCTGGATACCTGGTTTGCGGAACTGGCCAAGACCCAGGGGAGTGATGCCCGTCTGGACAAGGCCGTGGACACGCTCAAGCGTGAATTCAGCGATATGGATGAGGCTGAATACCGGGCCCGCGATATCGTGGATCGGGTATCACTGACCATGCAGGCCAGCCAGCTGGTGGCCGCCGGCAATACCGCCGTGGCTGAAGCGTTCATTGCTTCGCGACTGGGTGAGCATGGGGATCGCAACTACGGGACCTTGCCCAAAGGGCTGGATCTGGATGAGGTGCTGAAGCGGGCGAACCCGTGGGAAGGCAATTAATAGTTAATAATGAATAATTAATAACGTCGCGGATCAGGAGTTTCTGATTCCGAAAGCAAAGAGGCCGCGTCCAGATACTGGACGCGGCCTCTTGCGTTTCAAACACCCTGGAGCGGGCTCGCGCCAGCTATTCATTAGAGTTTCAGTTTCCCCGCAATCTCGAACCACATGGCGCGGAAGGCCTGGGCGGAGGGGGTGTAGGGGGCGAATTCGCCGACCGGGGCCCGGTGGTCGCCCATCTGCTCCACGTGGGTGGAGTAGGGGATCCAGCCTTTCAATCCGCCCTTCATGGCCTTGGGGCGTTTCACCAGCATTTCCACGTGCAGATCGCGGTGGCGGTCGACCATGTTGAAGAACGGTACTACGGTCAGGTTCTTGTAGTTCTTGCTGTCGATCCAGTCGAGCACCTGCTGGAAGGCGCGCACGGACAGGTGGGTGGGGATGACCGGGACAAACAGGTAATCCACCGCGGCAAAGATACTTTCCGCCACCGGACTCAGGGTGGGCGGGCAGTCCAGAATCACCAGTTCGTAGCTTTCCCCCAGCGGGGCAATGAGCTGTTTCAGGCGGTTTTTGGCGCCGCCATTCTCGAGCAGCTTGATATCGGCATTGCGCATGGACAGGTCGGCGGGGATCGCATCCAGGTTGGCCCAGCGGGTTTCCCGTTTCAGGCGGCCAATGGGCTGCTTGCCCTTGATCAGGTTGGCGGCCTTGTAGCCATCGCCATCGTCCACACCCAGGTAAAAGCTGGCGGCCCCTTGCGGGTCCAGGTCCCAGAGCAGGGTGCGGTGTTTCCAGCGGGCAGCGTGCCAGGCCACATTGACTGCGGTGGTGGTTTTACCTACGCCCCCTTTCAGGTTGTAAAAGGCAATGGTTTGCATGGCGTCCCTTTCCTGTAAGCTTTGAGAGTGGAGTGCCCGGGGCTCCCGTCTGCCTGCCCGTGCGACCAGCCATTATAGCGGCCCCGGCCGCGTTATAGGCTGGGCTCAGGCTAGCACGAACCGGTGAAATGTCCCATGTCATGGCCAGACCCGGCTTTTGGGTCAGCGGGCTGGCTTGTGATCAGGGCATTCAGGCGCTTTAATAGCCCTCCACAGGCACGGCCCGGCGGGCCGGAATAACAAAGAAAGAGGTTTTGATCAGGGTGAGCGCGACAGCCAACAAACGCTATCAAGTCTTTATCAGCGCCACGTTCCCTGATATGCAGGGCGCGCGCCAGGCACTGATACTGCCCATGCTGGAGCACGGGCTGATTCCTACCGGCCTGGATAGTGCGGCGGCGGACGGCAATACCTTGTTGCCGGTGATCCAGAAGCTGATCGAAACCAGTGATTATTTCATCCTGATTGTGGGCGGCCGCTACGGCACCCTGTCGCCGATGGGGCTCAGCGAGATCCACCGTGAGTACATCTTCGCCGCCACCAAGCGCAAACCGATTATTGCCTTTATCCATGAAAATCCCTCCGCCCTGCCGGAAGCGCAGCGTGAGCCGACCCGGGACGGTCAGGTGCGCCGTGACGATTTTGTGCGCCTGCTGGAAGAGAAGGTGACGTGCTATCGCTGGAGTACTGAAGCAGGCCTGAACGAGCTGGCTGGCAAGGTGATTCCCCACCTGATGCGTGAACACCATGCAGTGGGTTGGGTGCGTGCCGATCAGGCGGGCGAGGGCGGTGGTGCCCAAGCGGAGGCGCTCAAGGCGCGCATTGAACTGCTGGAAAAAGAGCGTGAAGAAGCGCTCAGCCAGGCGCGCCCCCCCTTGAAGACCCTGGCCCGTGCCGGGGACCAGGTGGCGCTGGATTATTCCTGCAATGTGTATGAAGGCGGTGACTGCAAGCTGGCCATGGTGACCACCAAGATTAGCTGGGATCAGGCCTTTTCCTGTGTGGCGCCGTTGATGTTGAACCCGGCGGCGGAATCGGTGTTGCAGAAAGCGCTGGAAGATTTTATCGGCCGCAAGGCTCTGGGGGATGTGCAGAACGATTTCCCTCGAGCCCACGCCGTGCGCAATGTGGTGCTGGCAGCCCATGCCTTTAATCAGGTGAAAATCCATCTCCGGGCACTGGGATTGATCAACCGGTCGGCAGAAAAGGACAGCCGGGGCCTGCCACTCTGGCAGCTGACCGCCCATGGCGACAACACCATGAGTCAGGTGATGGCGGTCAAACGCACGGTGAAAATTTAATTAATAGTTAATAATGAATAATTAATAACGTCGCAGACCCGGTTTTTCAGGTCTGGAAGCAAAGAGG
>NZ_DS989915.1:3465194-3528124 GCF_000155615.1 Alcanivorax sp. DG881
TTAAACTGCTAATAACTGGTTCGCGCCAGTTATTAATTATTCATTATTAACTATTAATTCGTCCCCAACTTTCCCTTGATGAACGCCACCACCACATCCACCGGCACTTCAGTCTTGTCTGCGTCCCCACGTCCCTTGTATTCCAGCACGCCGTTGTCCATGCCACGCTCGGCGATGACGATGCGATGGGGGATGCCGATCAGTTCGCTGTCAGCCAGTTTTACGCCCAGGCGCTCCTTCTCGCGGTCATCGAAGATCACCTCAATTCCGGCAGCGGTGAGCTCGGCGTAGAGCGTTTCTGCCAGCTCACGCTCCCGGGGGCTTTTCTTGATGTTCACCGGAATCAGGGCCACCTGGAACGGGGCAATCGCTTCCGGCCAGATGATGCCCCGGTCGTCGTTGTTCTGTTCAATGGCGGCGGCCACCACGCGGGTCACGCCGATGCCGTAACAGCCCATGGGCATCACCACGGACTTGCCATTTTCATCCAGCACGGTGGCGCCCAGTGCTTCGGAGTACTTGGTGCCGAGCTGGAAGATATGCCCCACCTCGATGCCGCGTTTGATGCTCAGGGTGCCGGTGCCATCGGGGCTGGGATCACCGTTGACCACATTACGCAGGTCGGCGATTTGTGGCAGGGCCACGTCCCGTTCCCAGTTGATGTTGAAGTGGTGTTTGCCATCTTCATTGGCGCCGGCACCGAAGTCGCTCATCACAGCCACGCTGCGATCCGCAATCACGGTGATCGGCAGGCCCACCGGGCCCAGTGAACCGGGGCCTGCGCCCACGGCGTTGCGAATGGCGTCTTCGCTGGCGAACTCCAGTGGCGTGGCTACGGCCTCCAGCTTCTCGGCCTTGATGTCGTTCAGCTCGTGGTCGCCGCGTACCAGCAGGGCTACCAGTTGGCCCTCTTCGGCACCTTTCACGACCAGTGTCTTGATGGTCTTCTCGATGGGCAGATCGAACTGGGCCACCAGTTCCTCAATGGTTCTGGCATTGGGGGTATCCACCGTTTCCATGGCGGCGCCGGGCGCCGGGCGCTCGATGGCAGGGGCCAGCGCCTCTGCCAGTTCCACATTGGCGGCGTAGTCGGAGCCATCGGAAAAGGCGATATCATCCTCACCGGACTCGGCCAGCACATGGAATTCATGGCTGGCGGCGCCGCCGATGGCGCCGGTATCGGCTTCCACCGGGCGATAATCCAGGCCCAGCCGATCAAAGATGGCGCAGTAGGCCCGGTGCATGATCTGGTAGGTGTCTGCCAGGGAATCCATGTTGGTATGGAAGGAATAGGCATCCTTCATGATGAATTCCCGCGAGCGCATGATGCCGAAACGTGGGCGAATTTCGTCACGGAACTTGGTCTGAATCTGGTAGAAGTTGGCCGGCAACTGTTTGTAGCTGTGCAGCTCGTTACGGACCATGTCGGTGATCACTTCTTCGTGGGTCGGTCCCAGGCAGAAAGGGTTGTTGTGGCGGTCGGTAATGCGCAGCAGCTCCGGGCCATAGGCCGGCGCCCGGCCGGATTCTTCCCACAGTTCCATGGGCTGCACCACCGGCATCAACACTTCCTGCGCGCCGGCCCGGTCCATTTCCTCACGGATTACCTGCTCCACCTTGCGCAGCACCCGCAACCCGGATGGCAGCCAGGTATAAAGGCCGGAGGCCAGTTTGCGGACCATGCCGGCACGCAGCATCAGCTGGTGGCTGGTCACAACGGCGTCCGCCGGGGTTTCTTTAACGGTAGCAAGCAAATACTGGGAGGTGCGCATAGGGGCTCTTCGGCTGATGTGACAGGAAAGGGCTGATTCTAGGGATAAAGGGGGTGTGACTCCAGCCTTGGCTTTTTCGGCCTCTGTTGTCTAGAATCAGCTTCAGAATAAAGTATCAGAGTTAATCACAAGAATTCCGGGGAACGGGGGAAGTAATGGACCATCTTTTCAAGTGGGCGTCAGGATGCGCCCTGGGTATGGCATTGTGCGCCGGAGCCCAAGCAGAGCTTATCGATTCTGTCCGGGCTGGGGACAATGCCTACCTCATCTCTGAGACCCATCTCTATGTTTATGACTCGGTCTCCGAAACGACGGATTCCCTGGCGCTGGAGATGGCCCCTGTTGCCGTGGATGCTGCCGCAGATGGTGTATTTGTGGCGTATCCGTCCAAGGTGGAAAAGCGTGGCTTTGATGGCAGTCTCTTGAGTGATGCCAGTGGTCTGATTCAGCGGACCCTTGTCCAGACTACGGATATCCTGGTTCATGACACCACCCTTTATGCCGCCTTTAACGATGGTGACTCTATCTACCAGCTCAGCACCAGCGATCTTGGTGCTGTAGGTGCTGAGGCATACTTGACTCTCCAGGAGCCATTGAAGCGGCTGGTGGCCTACCCTGCAAATGGTACAGGCCCGCTGGAGGCGCTTTACAGCCCTGCCGGCAGTGATCTTACGCGATTGAGCTTCCCGGTTGTTTTTGATGCCGAAGACATTGCTCAGTCTGCGCGTTTCGCCATTCCACCTGGCCAGCAGCTGGAAGTGCCGGAAAATATTTTCTTCCTGGAAGGCGCTACCGGAGACGCCATCCTGATGGACAATGGTTCGCTGTGGTCCCTGGGTGGTACTTACCATGGCTGGATTGCCGGGCGGGAATTTCACTTCCTGGATCAGGCAGAGGATGACAACTGGTCGCTGGTTCGTGACAAGGTGATCGCCTGTGAGCCTGAGGAATTGCGTACTTGGGGGTCTGATCTGATTCATTACGATCATTCTCTGCGGTTTGACAGCCGAGAAAAGGCCGGTACCCCCGAGGTTCTTTTTGACGTGGTGCATGTGTGGGGGGCGGGCGCGAATCCGGGCAGTCACCTGTTCCGGGAAAGTGCGCCCGGGACCTTGCAGGCAAGCGTCTCTGCGCGGGCTGATGGCCAGGACTACGACGATGGCAAGGTGCCCTTTTCTGTGTCTGCTGGCGCCGGGTTGTCGGGATATCAATTGCAGCAGGGAGTGAAGAGTCGCCATGTTGCCCTGAATGACGACCATACCCTTGCTTATGTGCTGCATCAGGGTAATGCAACCTGCCAGTCCATGGTCAGGGTCTACAACCTGGAAACGAACACCTGGCAGAGCACGATCCCGCTTCGTTGGCGGGCGGATGCGTTGGCGGTGGTCGGTGGTGCCAACCCGGATACCAGCGACGATCAGTTGGCGGTGGTGTATGAAGTGGCCTATGACAGATACGGACGCAGTGATCCGCTGGCCACCTTCATTGATCTCAATGCCGGTGTGCAGGAAGAAGATGCCAGTCTGGATTTTGCCGATTACGGTTCGTCCCACCACGCGTTGAGTACGGTGGAAGCCAGTCGTCATGCCGTGTTGTTTCAGTTGGAGGTAGCGTCGCAGTCAGATTACAGTGTAATTACTGGATACGGTCCAGGCGGCGGTTTAGACACCTATATTCACACAGACAGTCAATCAGGCCAATGGAGTGAGATCGACGGCTGGGATTCCCGGGCGGTATTGGGAGAAGCTGCAGGGCTGGCTTTGAAGGCAGGGGATGATCTGAGTCTGCTCAACTTTACCGAAGATGGCACATCCTTCACTTTCGGTGCGGTCTACGACAACGGGGTGCTGGACGAGACGGTAGATTCGATTGAAGCGCCGCTGATCGCTTCAAAAGACCAGACCCTGTTTGCTCTTAACTTGCCGGAAGAGAGTGCTGTCCTGTTCGATAAGAATGGCCCAGCTTATGATGAGGGCAAGCCGCAGGATTTCCTGCCAGCTTTGCTGGGGGCGGTGACCTGGTCTGAAACGACACAGGGCTCGGCGGGTTACTATGCCCTCTACAACCTCAGTGGCGGAGATAATGAGGGCACCACAGCCTCTGTTCTGCAGCGTTGGTTGCTGACGTTGGGTAGTGATGGCCACGCTACGTTTTCACCTGCTGGTCAAGGTGGCCTGGCGGGACTGCCGGTGCGTTCTGACATTGTTGATACGGCAAGCGATGATTTGCTGTTAACCACGGTATACCAGGGGCAGTACCGCTTTACTCCGGTAAGCAGTGATTTGTCGGATGCACCCAATTTTGAAGGTTCTTCAGATCCTTCCGCTGGTGGAGGGGACTCTTCTGGCGGGGATGGTGGAACCAGCGGCCCTGTTTCAGGAAGTGGTTTCAGTAGCGGAGGCGGCGGTAGTCTTGGCTTGTTATCCGGGCTGCTCGGCGTGCTCTACTTCCGCTCACGGAAGCGACGGAATTAACAGTCAGCTATACAGGGCCCCGGACGGGGCCCTTTTTTGTCAGGAGGCAGCATGTTGAATGCCGATGAGGTCCAGGCGGTAATCTACGAAGGATTGCCTGCGGCCTCGGAAGAAGGGTTGCGGATTGAGGAAGTGGGGGCGCGGCGGGCGCGGGTGCGTTCGCCGTTCCGGCCGTCGACCTTGCGCCCAGGTGGCAGTATCTCCGGGCCGACCATGATGGGGCTGGCGGATGCAGCCATGTACGCGGCGATCCTGGGGGAACTGGGGCGCGTGGAAATGGCGGTGACACAGAACCTGAATATCAATTTCCTGTCACGCCCGGCCCCGGCGGACCTGATTGCCGAGGCGGTGATTCTGCGGTTGGGCCGTCGCGCCGCGGTGCTGGAGGTGCAGCTGTTCAGTGAGGGCAACGATGAAATGGTTGCCCATGTCACCGGGACCTATGCGCTGCCCCGTTGAACTGCAAGCTGCAAAAACGGGATAGGGTAACGGGGAAGTCTTACCCAGTTTCCCTTTTCAACTTTGAACTTTCAACTGAGTTTCGCGGGCAGGGCGGTCACTGTGTGGCACTGCCCCAATCCGCGTTGCAGCTTGATGCTTGTAGCTTGCCGCTTTCCTTCACCTCAACTCTTTTTCCCAGATCAGATCGATGCTGTTCGACTCACTGCTGGAGCGGGCCTCAAGGTGCAGGCTGCGGGTCAGGGTGTAGCGCAGGATGACGGTGGAAATGGCGTCGAACAGGCCCACCGCGTAGGTCAGATACAGCCGTTCGGAGAGTTGTTTGCCGAGCATCAGTGCCGCGTCGTCGCTTTCCCAGTCGCTACCCACGCTGATGTCATCCACGCCGAGTTTGTCGCCGATCTTTTCGGTGACGCCGCTGCCTCTTTCCAGCCCGTATAGCGCCAGTGCCTGGGCAATCTGGTTGCCCTCGCTCTTGGAGCCACTTTCCAGTGGGCGGCCGGTGAGCAGGTAGGACATGGCCTGGCTTTGTTCCATGCTGGGGTCGGAAAACAGAGATGCACTGGGTTCTTGCAGGGTGCCACTCAACTGCACACCCACCACTACGCCTTCGCTGGGGATTTTTCGGATGGCGCGAATATCCAGGCCGGGGTTGTCCGGTGGCCCCTGGAAAATCAGCTGGCCGTCGCTGATGGCCAGGTTCTGGCCGTAGGCCCGGTAGCGGCCTTCGCGAATCACCAGCTCGCCATTGAGTTGCGGTGGCCGCTGGGGTTTCTGCTCAATCTGCAGGGTGCCGCCGAGCATGGCGTCAAGCCCGAAACCCTTGAAGTGAACCTTGTCGCCTAGTGTCAGGGTGACATCCATGCCCAGTGGCAGCTGACTGGGGCTGTCTCCTTCCTGATGCACCATCACCTGATCGTTGCTGACGGTGATGGCGCCTTCCGGAATTTCCACAGGCCGGATTTCGGCTTCCGGGATGGCCAGGGAGCCGGTCAGGTTCAGTCCTTCCAGGTTGCCCGCCAGGGTCAGATCCGGCGTTAGCAGGATGCGGGCATCGGGCCGGTCAGCGACAAGCAGGCGTTCGCCGCCAAGTGCCAGCTGCAGGGGGATGTTTTTCTCGCTGGGATCCACTGTGCCGTTCAGATTCAGAGTGCCCGTGCCCATCTGAGCGGAGCCGGTGATGTCCAGTTTGCCTTGGGGGTTGCCCTGAATGGCCACCTGCAAGTCGGCAATATCGATCCCGAGAAAAGGAATCAGCGCTTGCCCGTTCTGCAGCTTGATGGCGCCGCTCATGATGGGCTGACGGACCGTGCCGGCCAGGGAAAAGTCGCCGTGAATACGGCCCTGGACTTCGCGCAGGTCGGCGGTGAATAGTTCCACAAAGGCCAGGCTGCTCAGAGTGAAATCCACGTCACCTTGCAGCGACGAGTCCAGTGCCAGGCCATGTTCGAGTTGCGCGTGAGCATTGCCCAGCGCGGTGGTCAGGGTCAGGTTGCTGCTGAGTCGTTGATCGGCGAGCGTGCCTTGCACGGTGAGCGCTTCGATCTCCACCGGGGGAGGGGCATCTGCCGTGTTAACGGTGATCTTGGCGTCCCGGGTTTGCAGGGAGAACTGGCCATCGGGCTTGCCCAGCGGGCCGCGCAGGGTGATGTCGGCATTCACGGCGCCCTCCAGGCTGAGGGTGGGGCCGAGCAGGCTATTGGCCAGGGCCAGCGGCAGGTCGGCCAGATGTACCTCTGCGTTCACGTTGTCCTGGCCGTTGGAGGTATGGCTGCCCTGCAGGCACAGTTGGCTGGGAGCCTGTACCAGACAAAATGGAGCAAGTGATTGCGATTGGGCAGAGACACGCAAGCTGCTGTCCGTGTCCTGTTGCCACTGCCCCAGGCGAGTGTGTTGCAGCCGGGTGCCGGAGAGGGTGCCTTGCCATGCGGTGGCCGCCGGGTCGATGCCGCCATGCAAGCGGGTTTCCAGGCTCACCTCAGCGCGGCTCGCTTCAGCCTTGAGCTGATGCTGGTCCCAGCTGCCGTTGACGGTGACGGCGAGGGTGCTGACCTGTTCGGTGTTGCCTTGTTTGAGCTGACTACCGGTCAGGCTTAGCGCCATGTCACCCCGGTGCGAGGTTTGTGGCAGGCGCAGTTGTGAGAACCGGCTTTGCGCCTGCGCGATCTGCCAGTCCTGCCAGCCCAGGGTATTGCCGGTGAGTTGGCCGCTGAGTGCCGGGTCGCTATAGGTGCCCTGCAGCTGAATCTGGCCAGCCAGATTCCCGCTCAGCCCCGGGTATAATTGCTGCAGGCGTGCCAGTGTCAGGTTGCTGCGTAGTTGCCACTGTGGCCACACTTGGCCGCTGGCCTGAAGCTGGTTGTCTCCCCAGCTGCCCTGGGTGTTCAGCTGCAATTGTTGTTTGCCATCGGGCGTCTGGCTTTGCAGGGTGCTGGTGAATGACAGTGCCTGCTGGCGTACCTTGCCGCGCAGTGTGAGTTCGCTGGGTGACAGGGTCCAGCGATCGCCTTGCCATTGCCCCTTACTGTGGCCGTCGATCGCCAGTTGGCCGGGGAAGAGCGGGTGTAGCAGGGCGGTGTTGAGATCGCCACTGAGGTCCAGATCCCAGCTTAATGGGCTGAACATCACTTGGCCGTTGCTGGCCAGTGTCTGGTCGCCGTCCTGTACGGTGAATTCATGCAGGGTAATACCGCCGGGAATGAGCGCGCTGTCCACGGTGATGGCTACATTGCGCTCACCGCTGGACAAGCCGGTGTGGCCGCTCAGGCGCAGTGCGTCGAGCGGGCCGCTTGTGTCCAGTTCGCCTTTGCCTAGCGACAAAGGCTGCGGCAAGGCAAGCGGCAAGGCCTGGGCTGGCCAGCGGTGGTGTAGGGCGATTTGCCATTGTTCATCCTTGAGCAGCCACTGCCCCTGACTTTGCATTTCCACCGGGCCGGTAAGCTGATGGTGCAGCTGGAGCTGGCTCAGTGGGCCCGCCAGGGTGAGTTGGCCGCTGGCCTGTTGTGCCTGCAGGGTATCGGTGTCGGGCAGTGGCAGCTGCCAGCTAGCGGTGCCTTGCACATCGAAGGGGGCGGTCAATTTGCCCTGGGCGGTGGCCTGCACCCTGGCATCGGCCAGGGTGTGAGTGTGCAGGCGGGCGATCTGGAAGCGTCGCCAGGCCGCGAGGCTGTCTGCTTCCAGCTTGCTGACCAGTACCGTGTCGTTCAGCTGAAAGGCATCCATAGTTAACCGGTCGATACGTATCCCGAAGGGCAGTGCCAGGCTCTCTGGCAGGGCCGCCGGTTGCGGCTCGGTGTTGTCTCCGGGCGCAAGCGTAATGTGCAGGGTGCCAAGGGACAGGCGCTCCAGTTCCAGCCAGCCACTGAGCAGGGCTCGTGGCACCATGTCGGCGCTGACCTGGTCCAGGGTCACGGTGAGCCCCTGATAGCGATAGTCGATGTCATTGAGGGTGATGCCGCTGAGCAGGCTGCCGTGCCACTCGCCCAGGCTGAGTTCGCCGGGGATAAAGGGGGAGGCTTTTTCCAGTAGCCAGCGGTTGCCGGTGGCGGTGCCCAGCAGCAGCGTCAGGCCCAGCAGACAGGCCAGCAACAGGCTGAGTAATACCAGCAAGCTGCGGGCCAGGACGGAGCGCAGGGCAAAGCCGTTTTGAGGTTCGCGCCCGATCACAGGTCCGGCCCCATGCTCAGGTGCAGGCGCCAGTCGCGGTGCTCGTCCACCGCCCGGGCAATGTCCAGGCGAATCGGCCCCAGTGGCGAGCGCCAGCGGATGCCGATGCCGGCACTGTGGCGCGGCTCGAAGGCATCGAAATCGTTGAAGGCGTTGCCGGCATCGGTGAAAGCTGCCAAGTGCCATTTCTCGGTGAGCGGGTGATCGTATTCCAGACTGCCGGTGGCCAGGTGACGCCCGCCGATGACTTCGCCGTTGCTGTCTTCCGGGCCCAGGGATTCATAGGCGAAACCGCGCACGCTGGAATCGCCACCGGCGAAGAAGCGGATGGAGGCTGGCAGTTCGGTCACATCATTGACCTCGGTGTAACCCAGATCGGTGCGCATCAAAACGCGCCCGCCCAGCAAGGGAAAGAGAATCTTGCCACCGCTGGTGAGTTGCAAGAAGGAGGCCGTGGATGACAGGTTCTGATCCGCGAACCGTACGGCGGTGTTCAGGCGCCACCCGAAGGTGGGGTAGACCGGGTCGTCGGCCTTGACGCGACTTAACTGGAAACCGGGAATCAGCAGTTCGGCCTGATCCACCTGGTCGGCGATCTGGTAGGTCTCACGCAGGAATTCCAGGGAGGTGGTGGCCACCCAGCGATTTTCCAGTTCGACGATATAATCCGCCCCGGTGCTCCAGCGCTCGTTTTCATTACTGTCGGTGTTTTCGTTGACGAAGCTGGTGTGCAGATCGAGCCGTTCATGGAGTGGGTCCTTCAGCGGGATCTGGTAACTGGCCCCGGCCCCTTGCTGCACTTCGGACAACTCGGTCTCCGCCCGGAAGCGGTGGCCGGCCTTGTTGACCCGGCGATTCTCTACCCCCAGCCGGACCCGTGGCCCGGTATCGGTGCTGATGCCGACACCGGTGAGCAGCGACCAGCGGTTGTTGTCCGTCAGTGCGATGCTAACGGGAATCCGGCGGGTGGTGTCGTTAGGTTCGCCTTTTTGTACCCGCACGGCGCTGAAGTAGCCGGCACCAAGAAATGATTGCTGGGTTTCCAGCATGCGGCCGCTGTCGTAGGGCTCGCCTTCCTGGAAGCTGACATAGGCGTTAATCAATGAAGAATTGAGTACGCTGCCGCTAACGGTGACTTCACCGAAGTGATAGCGCGGGCCGCTGTCCACATGCAGCGTAATGCTGGCCCGGTGGGCTTTTGTGTCCACCTTGAGGGTGTGGGTGGTCAGCTCGCCGTGGACGTAACCGCGACTGATGAGGTGCTGTTGCAAGCTCTTTTTCAGGTTGCTGTAGCGGTCATGTTGCAGCCGCTGACCGGTGGCCAGCTGCGCCTGCTCCACCAATCTGGTGAACGCCGGGTCCTGGGCCGCATCGCCGGTGATTTCCACTTGCACGTGTTTGAGTATCACTGGTGGGCCGGTGTTCACGTCCAGGGTCACGCTGACGCAGTCGCTGTTTTCATCGGCGGACAGGGAAAGCTGGCTGTCGTAGTAGCCCATGGCCTGCAGGGCATCGGTACTGTTGGCAATGATTTGCCGGCGGATCAGGCCGTACTGGGCCCTGGGGGGCCGGCAGGGATAGCGAGACAGGTCTACCAGCGCCCGAATGTTGTTGGCCACCGCCTCGCTGGCGTTGCCGGTGATGTGCAGGTTTGGCGTGTCTTTGGCGAACGCAAGGGCGGGAAACAGCATCAGCAGCATCAGGATGAACGTCTTGCTCTGCCGATTGTGGTATCGATGGTGCGCCAAGCTCTGCATCCCTGTTTACGTCAGCCCACAGTGTAAGCCAAGGGCGGGGGGAACGAGAACCTTAACTGCCTGGCGGGTCAGCCTTGTGGTGCGGGTTTTCTCGCTGGTTGTCACGTGAATAGTCGCTGGCACTGGGCCGTTTTTTCAGCCGGCGTTGCAGGGTGCGGCGGTGAATGCCGAGGGCGTCTGCAGCCCGTGAGATATTGCCGCCGTGGGCGTCGAGGGTGCGCTGGATGTGTTCCCATTCCAGCCGCTGCAGTGAGGGTGGGCTGTCTGGCAGGGGCAGCGCCTGGCTGGCCGGGTCGGCATCCAGTGCCTGCAGGATGTCGTTGGCGCCAGCGGGCTTGGTCAGATAATTGTGGGCGCCACGGTGGGTGGCGGCGACGGCAGCCGCAATGCTGCCGTAGCCGGTCAACAGGATCACCCGGCAAAGGGGGAAGTGCTGGCGGATCGGCTCAATCAGGTCGAGGCCATTATCGTTGCCCAGGTTCTGGTCCAGAATCGCGCCGTCCAGCGGGGTGTCTTGGGCGGTGAGTTGCGCGATCAGCTGCAATGCCTGCTCGCGATCATGGGCCACATGGACTTGGGCGCCATGGCGGCTCAGCGCCCGGGCGGTTTGTTCAGCGAGCAAGTCGTCGTCTTCTACCAGCAACAGCTGACGGCTGAGAGAGGCGTTGTTCATGATGCGGCTCCCGGGCTGTCTGTTTGCGGCCAGTGAATCCGCGCCTGGGTCCAGCTGTGGCCAAAGTCCATTTCCAGCTCGGCACCGATTTGCGCCAGGCTGGAGTGCACCAGCGTGAGCCCCATGCCCAGCCCTTCGCGCTCTGAATCCGGGTGGGCCGGGCCATCATCACTGAGCTGGAGCCGATAGAGGGGTGCATGGTCGCTGACGGTGATGGCCAGTCGCGTGGCGCCGGCGTCCATGGCGTTGTAGCCCAGATTGCACAGTACCCGGAACCAGCCCTGACTGTCGGCCACTTGAGGGTCCGCTTCCAGCGTGTGTGTCACGCTGAGGGTGGGTGCCAGATGACGCAGATGCTGTTGTAACTGCTGGATCAGGACGCTGAGAGGCAGACCGGATTCCAGCTGGGTGGCTGTGCCTTGTTTCAGGCGGCTGGCCACGTTGCGGGCCAGGTGGTCCATTTGCTCGACTTCCGGACGCAGGGAATCGGGCATTTCAGGGGCGTGGAGAAGATTGTCTGCCAGCATCACCAGGGTGCCCAGCGGGGTATTCAGTTCATGGGCCTGGTCCGCCAGGGTCGCGGCTACCTGATACATGTGCTCACGGCGCCCGGCCAGATCCAGTGCCTGTTCCTGTTGTCGTTGTTGTTGTCGCATCAGTCGCTGGATGACCTGTCCGAGCAGGCTGAGCATGACCAGAAGAGCAATGAAGACAGCGGCCATGCCGGCACTGTGCAGGCCACTGAGCTGGTGGCTGAGGGCGTGTAGCGGGCTGTTCATGGCGGGCATCTGATACCAGCTCAGCGACACCATGTAGCCGCCCAGTGCCAGCAGGGCGACCAACAGTCCCCCTGTCATGGGCAGAGTCAGCGAGGCCATCAGGGCGGGGACCAGTAAATAGAATGAAAGCGGATTGCCGGCACCACCAAAGCCCTGGATCAGGCCGGCAAACAGCACCACGTCCATGGCCAGTTCCAGCGTCAATAATTGGCTGTGGCGGCGACCGTGTACCTTGCGGGTGACCAGGGTGACCAGGTTGGGCAGCAACAACGCGCCCAGCCAGCCCAGTTCGGCCAACTGATAGCCGGTATGGCCGAGCCGTTGCAGCACGATCAGGGCCAGGGTGATGGCGAGTACCAGCAGGCTGCGCAACCAGATCAGTCGCAGGCGCCAGTTCAATAAGGGAGGGCGGTTATCCATGGCGGCTATTGTAACGGTAAATCGGCGCGGGGAGGTGTGGCAGTTTGCCCGGGTGGGGGCGAGTTGAAAGTTCAAAGTGTAAAGTTGAAAAGCGCGTCATAGCGCCGTGCCATTCCATGGCTCAGCACCCGCACACAGTACCGCAGCGCGAAGGAACGCTTTTCAGCGTCGGCACGAAGTTATCATCGCGTTTGAACTTTACACTTTGAACTTTCTACTGCTCTTCAAGGCCGCAGCAGTCGCCCTTCGTATAGCTCGCCGGCAAAGGCGGGCAGTTTGGGATGGCGGTGCTGGCGGGCGGTCTCGGCCTGAAAACCCGCACGCTGGAAAATACGAGCGGTATCGCGGGTGAGCTGACAACCGCAAGCCAGCGGTTTCCACGCGGGATTCAGGGTTTTTTGCAGGCGTTGAATCCAGGGGCGTTCGCTCAATACATGCTCCAGTGACAGCAGTGTGCCGCCGGGCTTGAGGACGCGAAAGGCCTCTTTCGCCGCTTGATCCGGGTCCGGAATGGTGCAGAACACCAGGCAGGCAATCACCGTGTCAAAATGCTGATCGGGATAGGGGAGCTGTTGGGCATCGCCTTCTTGCAGATGAAATCGTTCGGGCGAATCGCACTGTTGGGCACTGTCACGGGCCAATGAGAGCAGGCCGCCGGCTGGCTCAATGCCATGAATTTCGGTGGCGGTATGGCTGTAGAAAGGGAAGTTGGCGCCGGTGCCGACGCCCAGCTCCAATACCCGGCCGCTGGCCTGGGCCAGCAGACGTTGCCGGTCCCGGTAGACCGGGCGGGTGGCCCAATCCAGTAATACCGGGAACAGCTTGTCTTCGTAAAAGGACATGCGTTGCCTGTTAGTTACGCTCGGGCAGGATGTATTTGTCCGGGTTGTTCAGCATATCCATGCTCAGCGGGTCGCTGATAATGCTGGTCAGGTTCCGGTCGGTCTTTTTGCTGTACTTGCGACGCAGTTTCTCGAACTTGCGGAAGCTGCGGAAGTTGAGCGCATACAGGCGCACTTCCTGCAGGCGCTTGTAGGAGTACATGACGTCCAGCGCATCCATGGAATATTCCGGACGAATTTTCATGGCTTTTTCCAGGTAGCTGATCGCTTCGTTCAGGTCACGCTTGCGGTTCATGTAGATCAGTGCGTTGGCGTATTCGTAATTGACGATGGGAATATCCGGAGCCAGCGTCAGGGCGTCGGCAAAGGATTCTTCCACCGTGGTGGTGCGCGCGCCATAGGTCATGCGGCCGGTGAACTTGCCCACCCGGCGCATGATGCCGGCGTCCACGCCGGCGCGGAAAGCATGTGCCAGCGGTTGGTCGGGCATGATCTCAACCACTTCCTCAGCGCTGTTCTTGATCTTGCCGATATAGCGCCGGGCGACCACCACGGGCACCGGGGATTCTTCCGCGATGCGGGCAATGGCGTAGGCGTAACCGAGTTTCACCGAGGCAACAATGGGGGCCACGGCAGGATCGTCGGCCGCTTCTTCCATGTCATCAAAGTACTCTTGCGCCTGGTTGGCTACGTCCTGGAGCATCATGTATTTGGTGCTCTGGCGATCGGCCAGGTAGATGGCGTACATCAGCTGGGAAAACAGGGCAGGGATCTTGCCGATGGGACCAAGCTTGAGGCCTTCTTCGCGGGCTTCCTGGAAGTCACCGGCAAAGAACTTGCGCCATACCTGCAGGCTGCGGGCCTCCAGCACCTGATAATCGCCGTTCCAGCCCTCGATGTCTTCTTTCATGAAGGGGTACTTTTCGAACTGTTCCTTCATGTAGGCGGCGGACGGGTAGGGCACCTTCAGGCCGCGCATCAGGTATTCCCATTTGTCGCGGATCTGTTTGTCGGTATAGGTGAAGTAGCTTTTCTTGTAGGGCACTTCATTCCATTTTTCGACAAAGATGCGTTCATCCACCGGGATTTCCTGCATTTGCAGTTCTTCCGGGGTGACTTCATCCATCTCGTCGTCGGCCTCGTCATCGCGGGCCGCATGGACTTGCAAGCTGATAGCGCAAAGCGCGATCAGGCACAGAGAGCGCCAGAACGGTACAGAATATGCTGCCATGATGTTTACAGCTCTTGTTGTTGTTGTGTGTTGTAGGCGAACAGGTTCGCCGGGCCCCGATAGCCCTTGGTTGTGGCCTAACAATGCCACGCAGGCGGGAAGTGAACAAGTTCTGCTCAGTATGAGTTTGTCAGCAGGAGTGTATCGTTAATGTGCCTGCCCGGTTTGGCGGGCAGGCGAGGGAGCAGGGGAGCGGATCAGGCGTTGGCGCCAGCGTCGCGCAGGGCTTGCGCGTAATCCTTGCCTTTCGGGTGCTGGGCAATCAGGTCCAGCAGGGTGCGGCCTTGTGGGTCACGGGCATTCAGATCCCGGTTCTGGTCCTTGAAGAACGTCAGAAAGCGGGCGAAATCCTCGGCGCGCAGGGCGCGATACGCTTTTTCCAGCAGGTGGAAGTCCCCGTTTACGCCCTCCTCGGGAGGGAAGTCGAGAAATACTGCGATCTGTTCATCGGTCATCGGCTCGCCGATCACCTTCTGCTTGTCTTTACGTTCAGCCATGGGGGTCTCCTCCGTATGCGGCGGCATTATAGAGGCTTGCGGCCTTTGGGGGCCAGTGCAGGGCAAACAAGTCGGGGTGGCGCGATGAAATGGGCGGGGAGAGGGGGAGAGCCCACCGGGCGCCAGGCACCCGGTGGTGGAGCATGAATCAGGCGGTCATATCTTTCAGTTTCTTCAGCGGACGAACCTTGACCATGGTGCGGGCAGGCTTGGCAGCGAAGGTGGTGGCTTCCCCGGTGAACGGGTTGATGCCCTTGCGCGCTTTGGTGGCGGGCTTCTTCTGGGTCACGATTTTCAGCAGGCCCGGCAGGGTGAATTGGCCGGCGCCACGCTTTTTCAGGTGACCTTCCATGATATCGCCAAGCTCGTCGAAAACCGCGTTGACGTCTTTCTTGGTCAGGCCGGTGGTTTCGCTGATCTGGTTAATGATCTGGGTTTTGTTCATCGGTTCGGTGATGGTTTTCACCTTGCGAGCCGCTGTAGCGCTGGAAGCTTTAGCAGCTGTCTTTTTCTTTGCAGCCATGGATTGCTTACCCCTTTTTGGTGTCTTCCTGATGTTGTATTGGTTCCGCAATGGTACGGATAACCGGCGGTGCTTCCTTGTCAGGTCTGCCCCTGGACTGCACAACACAGAGGGCGCCTGATAGGGTTCGCATCTTTTATATGCCATGGATTTTCAGGGCACAAGGCGTAGAGACACTATTTTTCAAGGTATTTTGTGAAATTAGGTAGGCATGTGGCCCGTTTGGCAGTGAATCGCCGTCTGGCATGGCTCGTGGACGGTTGAATCGCTATACTGTGGCGCCTTTTTCAGTGGTCCGGCGTCGGGGCAGGCTTCAGTCAGCCTGGGGTCGCCTTCAATAAGCCGGACGGCGTAATCAGAACACAAGCGGACGTTAAGCATGCGAAGCCATTATTGCGGTGATTTGCGAGCCTCCCACGACGGAGAAACAGTAGAGCTTTGCGGTTGGGTCAGTCGCCGCCGTGACCACGGTGGGGTGATCTTCCTCGACCTGCGCGATCGTAATGGTCTGGTGCAGGTGGTGTTCGACCCGGATACCGTTGAAGCCTTTGCCTTGGCCGATAAAGTACGCAGCGAGTACGTGGTCCGCCTGAGCGGCCGGGTACGCATGCGTGACGAAGCGGTGCGTAACAGCAAGATGTCCACCGGCGACATCGAAGTGCTGGGCAAGGAACTGACCATCCTCAATGAGGCCGAGACGCCGCCGTTTGAGCTGGATGCCCACTCTGCTGCCGGTGAAGAGGTGCGCCTCAAGTACCGCTACATGGACCTGCGCCGCCCGGAAGTGCTGCGCAACTTCCAGTTTCGTTCGCGCCTGACCCACGTGGTCCGTGCCTTCCTGGAAGGCGAGGGTTTCATGGACGTGGAAACCCCGATCCTGACCCGGGCGACCCCGGAAGGTGCCCGTGACTATCTGGTGCCCAGCCGGACCCATCCGGGCAGCTTCTTTGCGCTGCCGCAGTCTCCGCAGCTGTTCAAGCAGCTGCTGATGGTGGCGGGCTTCGATCGTTACTACCAGATTGCCAAGTGTTTCCGTGACGAAGATCTTCGTGCGGACCGTCAGCCCGAATTTACCCAGATTGACTTGGAAGCTTCCTTTGTAGAGGAAGAAGACATCATGGGGATTACCGAGCGGATGGTGCGTTCGGTGTTTAAAGAATTGCTCGATGTGGAGCTGCCGGATTTCCCGCGCATGCCGTTCTCCGAAGCCATGCAGCGTTTTGGTTCCGACAAGCCGGACCTGCGTATTCCGCTGGAGCTGATCGACATCGCCGATCTGCTGGCTGGAGTGGACTTCAAGGTTTTCTCCGGCCCGGCCAACGATCCGAAAGGCCGTGTGGCGGCCATGCGTGTACCGGGCGGTTGCTCCTTGTCGCGCAAGGATATCGACGGCTACACCAAGTTCGTCAGCATCTATGGCGCCAAGGGTCTGGCCTATATCAAGGTCAACGACCTGGCCGCTGGCGCAGAAGGCCTGCAGTCACCGATCCTGAAATTCCTCACTGAGGATGCGATCAAAGGCATCCTTGAGCGCACCGGCGCCGAGACCGGCGACCTGATCTTCTTCGGTGCCGACAAGGCCAAGATCGTCAACGAGGCTTTGGGCGCCCTGCGCGTTAAAGTCGGCCACGACCTGAACCTGGTCGAAGGCGAGTGGGCACCGTTGTGGGTAGTGGACTTCCCCATGTTCGAGGAAGACGAAGGGCAGTACCACGCCCTGCATCACCCCTTCACCATGCCCAGCTGTAGCGCGGAAGAGCTCAAGAGCAACCCGGCAGAAGCGCTGTCGCGGGCCTATGACATGGTGCTTAACGGCACCGAGCTGGGTGGCGGTTCCATCCGTATCCACAACCCGGCCATGCAGCGCACCGTGTTTGAAGCCCTGGGTATTTCCGATGAAGAAGCCGATGAAAAGTTCGGCTTCCTGCTCGATGGTCTGAAGTACGGTGCACCGCCCCACGGTGGTCTGGCGTTCGGCCTGGATCGCATGGTCATGCTGATGACCGGCTGTGAGTCGATCCGTGACGTGATTGCTTTCCCGAAGACCCAGACCGCAGCGTGCACCATGACCAACGCGCCGTCACCGGTGGACAACAAGCAGCTGCGTGAAGTGGGCGTACAGGTACGAAAAGAAGAAGGTTGATATACAGAGACGCAGGCATGCACCACGCAGCACGCTTCACGCAAAAGCGTGCCGCAAATGTGTTGCGTGACGCGTGCTGCGTGCTGGCGGAGGTAACATGGCAGGACATAGTAAGTGGGCCAACATCAAGCACCGCAAGGCGGCCCAGGATGCCAAACGCGGCAAGATTTTTACCAAGTTGATTCGCGAGCTTACCGTGGCCGCGAAGATGGGTGGCGGCGAACCCAACGATAATCCGCGTCTGCGGGCGGCTATCGACAAGGCGCTGGGCCAGAACATGACCCGCGACACCATCGATCGGGCCGTGAAGCGTGGTGCCGGCGGTGATGACGACGGCAACATGGATGAAATCACCTATGAAGGCTACGGCAAGGGTGGCGTGGCGGTCCTGGTAGAAACCATGACCGATAACGTGAACCGCACCGTGGCCGAAGTGCGCCATGCCTTTTCCAAGTTTGCCGGTAATCTGGGTACCAGCGGTTCTGTGGCCTTCCTGTTCACCAAGCGTGGCGAAATTTTCTTTGAGTCCGGTGTAGACGAAGAAAAGTTGATGGAAGTGGCCCTGGAAGCCGGCGCAGAAGATGTGGAAGAAGTCGGAGACGACGGCTTTGTGGTCACCACCACACCGGACAAGAGTTTCGGTGAAGTGGTTGATGCCCTGCGTGAAGCGGGGCTGGAATTCGCCGAAGCGGAAGTCACCATGCACCCGTCCACGGAAGCGGAAATGGATGCCGATACCGCGGAAACCGTGCAGAAGATGATCGACATGCTGGAAGATCTGGATGACGTGCAGAACGTCTATACCAACGCCAGCTGGCCGGCGCCGGAAGACGAGTCGCAATAAGCGTCCAGCGTCTCGCTGCGAAACAAACAAAAGCCCCGGATAGCTCGGGGCTTTTTGTTATCTGGCGTTTGCGGGCGGTTTCGTGGGCGTGGTCGTAATCCACCCCGGGTTTTTGGCGTGCCGCATCAGGCGTGTCGCGTGAAGCGTCTCCTTATCAAGCTGGACATCCGGACAGTGGTCAGGTAGAACGGAGGCAATTATCAGGTGCTGGATTGTGGTGCCTGTCTTTCTATTACGGGTCTGTGGAATATGGCGCTTATTCTGGGTATTGATCCCGGCTCGCGACGCACCGGTTACGGCGTGGTGGATGTGGTGGGAAACCGTTCCCGCGCGGTGGCTTTCGGTACTATCGCCACTACCCACAAGGAGATTCCGCCGCGCCTGGGGGAAATATTCGCGGGCATTGATCAGGTGGTGAAAGAGTTTGGCCCGGCGGAAGTCAGTATCGAAAAAGTCTTTATGGCGCGCAATGCGGATTCCGCCCTGAAACTGGGGCAGGCCCGGGGAGCGGCCATTGCTGCGGTCATGCAGGCCCATGTTCCGGTGTTTGAATATTCCGCTCGCCAGGTGAAGCAGGCGGTGGTTGGCAAAGGTGGGGCGGAAAAGAATCAGGTGGGGGAAATGGTGAAGTACCTGTTAAAGCTGGAACAGCGCCCCCAGGAAGATGCTGCCGATGCGCTGGCTATCGCCCTTTGTCACGCCCATATGCGTGTTTCTCTGGCCAGGATGGGCGGCGCCACGGCTGTCAGGCGAGGGCGGCTTCGTTAAGCGCTCTTCAGTTAATTACACGCAAATAACACGGATAAACCCATGATCGGACAACTTCGCGGAACCCTGCTGGAAAAACGCCCCCCGGTATTGCTGCTGGATGTGGGCGGCGTTGGCTACGAAGTGGAAGCCCCCATGACCGTGTTCTACGATCTGCCCGACGCGGGCGCAGAACTGACCCTGCATACCCATTTTGTGGTCCGCGAAGACGCCCAGCTGTTGTATGGCTTTGCCGACCGCTATGAGCGAGAGCTGTTTCGTGCCTTGATCAAGGTGAACGGCGTGGGGCCGAAAATGGCCCTGGCGATTCTGTCCGGCATCGAAGCGGATCGCCTGGCGCGCTGTATCCAGGATCAGGACACTACCTCGTTGGTAAAGGTGCCAGGCATTGGCAAGAAAACCGCCGAGCGGCTGGTGATCGAAATGAGCGATCGACTCGACAAGATTGACGGTGGTCCGGTGAGCTTGCCCGGCCGGGTCGATACCCGACAGCCGGATGACGCCCGCAGCGATGCCATTGCCGCCCTGGAAGCGCTGGGCTATCGCAACAAGGACGCTGCCGCGGCGGTGGCCAAAGCGGCGGATGAGGATGGCCTCAGTAGTGAACAATTGATCCGCAAGGCACTCAAAAGCCTGGCCCGCTAGCGCTGCACCCTGATGCTGCCCCTCACTTTGTGATAACAGTAATAGCAGTACGGCATCAGGGTGCGATACGCTAGCGACTCCCACGATATAGAGGCAAGCCCGCCGCAGGCATGGATAACGAACGAGTCATTACCGCGGCTGCGGTTGGCAGCCACGAAGAGCAACAGGACAGGGCCATTCGCCCGGCCAGCCTGGCGGATTATCACGGGCAGGCGAAAGTCAGCGAGCGCATGGAAATCTTTATTGATGCCGCGCGTGGTCGCCGTGAAGCTCTCGATCACACCCTGATTTTTGGCCCGCCGGGTCTCGGCAAGACGACCCTTGCGCACATTATTGCCCGTGAGATGGGTTGCGAACTCAAGTCCACCTCTGGTCCGGTGCTGGAAAAAGCCGGGGATCTGGCCGCCATCCTGACCAATCTGGAAGAGGGCGACGTGCTCTTCGTGGATGAAATCCACCGCCTCTCCCCGGTGGTAGAGGAAATTCTCTACCCGGCCATGGAAGACTATCAGCTGGATATCATGATCGGTGAAGGCCCGGCCGCTCGCTCGATCAAGCTGGACCTGCCGCCGTTTACCCTGGTGGGCGCGACCACCCGTGCCGGTTTGCTCACCGCTCCATTGCGCGATCGCTTCGGCATTGTGCAACGCCTCGAATTCTATTCCGTGGATGACCTGTCCGGCATTGTGAGCCGCGCCTGCGACATCCTTGCCATCCCCATTGAAACGGCGGGAGCCATGGAAGTGGCACGCCGCGCCCGCGGCACCCCGCGTATTGCCAATCGCCTGTTGCGGCGGGTGCGCGATTACGCCGAAGTGAAGGGAGATGGGCGTATTACCGAAGACATCGCTCAGCGGGCACTGGATATGCTGGAAGTGGACAGTTGTGGCCTGGATGGCACCGATCGCCGCTTGCTGGACATGATCATGCACAAGTTTGATGGTGGGCCGGTGGGGCTGGAATCCCTGGCGGCGGCGCTCAATGAAGACTCTGGCACCCTGGAAGAGGTGGTGGAGCCCTACCTGATTCAGCAGGGCTTCATTCAGCGCACCCCGCGCGGGCGTGCGGTGACCAACCACGCCTGGCGACATTTTGGCCTGCAGCGCCCGCGGCAGGACGGTGATTTGTTTAATGATTGAAAAAGATCAGGAAAACGGGGAATTTACCCTGCCTGTGCGCGTCTACATCGAAGACACTGATGCCGGTGGCATTGTCTATTACGTGAATTATCTGAAATTCATGGAGCGGGCGCGTACCGAGTTTCTGCGCAGGCTGGGCTACCAGCACTATGCGCTGGCGGATGAAAACTTTCAGTTTGTGGTGCATTCCGCCAATGTGCAGTATCGCCAACCGGCACGTATTGATGATGCGCTGACCGTGACAGCCACATTGAAAAAACTGGGTAAGGCCACGCTGCTGTTTGATCAGCAGGTGAAAAAGGCGGAAACGTTGATTTGCCAGGCGGAGATCAAAGTCGCCTGCGTGAGTGCCGATACCCTGAAGCCGACGGCGATTCCGTCGGCACTGTATAAGAAATTTAGCGCGGCCAGCAAAGGAGAAGGGCTACATGGTTGAGGCATCCGACATGTCTGTCGTCAGTTTGATCAGTCACGCCACGATAGTGGTGCAGCTGGTGATGGCGCTGTTGATTCTGGCGTCATTGACGTCCTGGTACATGATCGTTGGCCGTTTCCGCGTGCTCGGGCGTGCCCATCGTGCGGGGCGTGCTTTCGAGGAAAAGTTTTGGTCCAGCGATGATCTGGCGTCCCTTTACAACCAGAGCCGCAAGGACCCGGACGTGGATTCCGGTACTGAAGCCATTTTCCGGGCCGGTTTTCAGGAATTTGTTCGACTTTCCAAGAGTACCCGCGGTGCCGAAGCCGTCATGGATGGTGCTCAACGGGCCATGCGCGTTGCCCTGCAACGTGAGCAGACTCGCCTGACCAAACACTTGCCGTTTCTGGCCACGGTCGGCTCCACCAGCCCTTATGTGGGCCTGTTCGGTACGGTCTGGGGCATCATGAATTCCTTTATGGCGCTGGCCAACGTGAAACAGGCGACCCTCAGTGTGGTGGCTCCGGGTATCGCAGAAGCGCTGATTGCCACGGCCATTGGCCTGTTCGCGGCGATTCCAGCGGTGATGGCCTATAACCGCTTCTCCGCCCAGAGTGATGCCTTGCTGACGGAAAATGAAATGTTCGCGGAAGAGTTCTCTTCCGTACTGCACCGTCAGGCCCACGGGCGCGAGGCATGAGCATGAGCGGCGTAAAGATACGGGTGCCGCGCAAGCTCGTTGCCGAGATGAACGTGGTGCCCTACATCGATGTGATGCTGGTGTTGCTGGTGATCTTCATGGCCACGGCGCCGATGATGACCCAGGGCATCAATGTGGACCTGCCGGACAGTAACAGCGATCCCATTGATACCACCAAGAACGAACCGGTGATCATTTCCGTTACCGCCGATGGCAGCTATTTCATTGATGTGGGTGGCGACAGCCAGAAGTCCTCCAGCCTGGAAACCGTGAAAGGCCATGTGCTGCGTATCCACAAGCACAAGCCGTCCACCCTGTTTCTGGTGGAAGGCGATGGCAACGTGGCCTATGCCCGGGTGGTGTCGCTGATGGGCGCGTTACAGGAAGCGGGTATTTCCCAGCTTGGGTTGGTGACGGAACCGCAGGGACGCAATGAGTGATCGCCGCGTTGGGGTGCTTTTCACGCTGTTTATCCACCTGCTGGTGTTCGGGTTGTTGGTGTTCAGCTGGAGCACGGACCCGTCCCTGCACAAGGCCCCGGTGGTGCCGCCCCATGTAAAGGCCACCATGGTGGAACGGTCGAAGCAGCAGAAAGCGCCGGTGGCGAAGCCGAAAACGGAAGTGAAGCCAACGCCCAAGCCTGCTGCGAAACCCAAGCCCAAGCCAAAGCCTGAACCGAAAACGGAGCCCAAGCCAAAGCCGAAGCCCAAACCCGCGCCGAAACCGACGCCCAAGCCTGAGCCAAAACCCAAGCCTGCGCCGGACAAAAAACCGGATCCGGTGAAGAAGCCGGACCCGAAGCCAGCGCCCAAACCGGATCCAAAACCGGTAGTGCCCGACATTGACACTCCCAGCGTGGAAGAAATGCTGGCCGAGGAAGAGCTGGAAATGGACAGGCAGAGCAAGGCGTCCGATCAGCCTGATCAGGAAGCGGCCAGCAATGCGGACCAGGCTGATGCCGAAGTGGCCAGTTTTACCGATGCCATCGCCGCCCATGTGGGGCAGCGTTGGCGGATTCCCGGCAATTACCGTAACCGGGATGACATCACCACGCGGGTAAAAATACAGATGATCCCGGGCGGTGAAGTGATCAATGTATCGGTGGCACAAAGTAGTGGTTACCCGGATTTCGACGAATCGGTCATGAATGCCGTCAAGCTGGCCAGTCCGTTACCGGTACCGGATGGCCAGTTGTTTAACGAACAGTTTCGCTCACTGGTGATCGAATTTGATCCTGGAGTTGCACAATGATAGGTGTGTTAAGGATGCAGCAAGCCTGTAAACGCAAAGTGTGGACACAAATCAGTATCGCCCTGATGGCAGCCCTGTGGATGGTAAATGCCCAGGCAGAGTTGCTGATCAAGGTAACAGAAGGGCGCGTGGACGCGGTGCCGATCGCGGTCGTGCCTTTTGATGGCGCACAAAATGCCCCCGAAGATGTCTCCCAGATTGTGCAGGCCGACCTGCATCGCAGCGGTCAGTTCAAGCCGCTGCCCCCGGAAGATATGCTCAGCCGGCCCCGTAATGAACAGGAAATGATCTACCGGGACTTCAAGGTGCTGGGCACGGAATACGTGATTACGGGCAGCATGAAGGCTCAGGAAACCGGTGGCTATGAAGTCAGCTATGCGCTGTTCGATGTGGCCCGGCAGAAAAAGCTGATGTCGGAAACCTATCGCCCGCCCGAGTCGCAGCTGCGTGATGTGGCCCATGCCATCAGTGACCGTATTTATGAGCAGCTCACCGGTATTCCCGGCGCCTTCTCCACCAAGATTCTTTATGTGACGCACAATCGCCATGACGCCAATCCCTACCAGCTGCAGTATGCGGATGCAGATGGGCACCGGGTCACCACGATCCTGCGTAGTAAAGAGCCGATCATGAGCCCCACCTGGTCGCCGGATGGCAGGAAAATTGCTTACGTATCGTTTGAAGATCAGGGACGCCCGGCCATTTATATTCACAGCCTGGCCACCACCGAGCGCGAAAAAGTGTCCAGTTTCAGTGGCATCAACGGCGCCCCGGACTGGTCGCCGGATGGCCAGAAGCTGGCTCTGACGCTGTCGCGTGACGGTAACCCCGAAATTTATATGCTAAATCTGTCCACCAAGGGGCTGACCCGGCTAACCAACAATTACGGCATTGATACCGAGCCGCGCTGGTTGCCCGATGGCGAACATCTGGTGTTCACCTCCAGCCGTTCCGGTGGCCCACAGATTTATAAACTGAACATAAATGATAAGTCGGTCCGGCGGGTTTCGTTCCAGGGCGCCTATAATGCGCGCTCGGATGTGACCCCCGATGGCCGCTATCTCGTTTATGTGCATCGACGAAATGGAAATTTCAATGTCGGTGTGCAGGACCTCCAGCGCGGCACATTCAATATTGTGACCCGCACCGATATGGATGAATCGCCCAGTGTTGCACCCAATGGAAGTATGGTAATTTACGGGACGCAACACGGGGGAACGGGGGTTCTGGAAGCCGTATCCATCGATGGCAGAGTGAAAGTTGAGCTGCCGTCGAAGGAAGGGGAAGTCAGAGAACCGGCATGGTCGCCGTTCCTCTGAGTGGTTCTCGGAGTCCAATACTAGGAAATTATAGGAGCTTTTCGCATGCGTTCATTACTTAACCCGCTGTTTGCCATTGTGCTGGCAGCTGCCCTGGCAGCCTGTTCCAGCACCCCGACTGAAGACGATACTTCTGCGACTGACAACATGTCTCAGCAGACTGACACTTCTCCGGTCACTCCGGTTGAGCCGTCAGAGCCGGTTAAGCCGGACACCAGCAGCATCCCGCTGACTGCTGACAACTTCTACAACCATCCGTCCAACTACGACGGTACTACCGATTCTCGCGTTATCTACTTCGCGTTCGACAGCAACACCGTTCCGGCTGCGGCTTTCGAAACCCTGCGTGCCCACGCGACCTACCTGAAGAACAACGCTAACGCGAAAATTCGTCTGGAAGGTCACGCTGATGAGCGCGGTACCCGTGAATACAACGTTGCTCTGTCCGAGCGTCGTTCCAAAGCGGTAGAGAAGTTCCTGCGCGTACAAGGTGTTGCTTCCTCACAGCTGGAAATCGTTTCCTACGGTGAAGAGAAGCCGGCAGCCTTTGGCCACGGTGAAATGGACTGGGCCAAAAACCGCCGCGTAGAAATCAACTACCTGTCCGGCCGTCCGTAAGGCATGAAGGTAGTGATGACAGCGCGCCTGCTCGCAGGCGCGATGCTCAGCTCCCTGGTGTTCTGTGCGCATGCACAGAGCACTGGGCCGCTGGCCGTTGAAGAGCGTAGCCTCGCCCAGGCGCAATCCCAAATGCGCAATACCTCCACACCGTCTGCTGCGGTGAACGAGGATGGGTTGATGGTGTTGATGCAACAGCAGCAACAGTTTGAAGAACAGATTCAGCAGCTGCAGGGTCAGCTGGAAGAGTTGCGCCACGAGCTTTCCACTCTCAAGGAAGCCGAGCGTGAGCGTTATCTGGATCTGGATACCCGAATTAATACGCTGGCTGAACGGGGACAGACCGAGCAGCCAGAGGACGGCGCTGAAGGGGATAATGACCCGGAAGCGGACCGTGCCGCCTACAATGCTGCCAAGGACAAATTGGTCAGTGGTGACTTCAAGGGTGCCATTGCCGGTTTCGAGGCGTATCTGGGTGAATTCCCGCAGGGAATGTCCCGGGCCAACGCCCATTTCTGGGCGGGCAAGCTATACAGTGACCAGAAAGAGCCGGACTTGAAGAAGGCGGAAGGCCATTTTCAGGCGGTGGCCGACGATTACCCGGACCATAGCAAGGCCCCGAAAAGCCTCTATATTCTGGCCGTCATGCAGGCCAAGGCCGGTGAGGTTTCGCCCGCCAAGGTCAATCTGCACAAGCTGATCAAGCAATACCCGGATAGCAGCGAAGCCGGCCAGGCCAAGAGCCTGCTGGACCAGCTCAACCCGTAGCACCTTCCTGTCCCTTTACCGGCGGCACAGAGGCCGGTAAAGGTGATAGAATCCGCGCATTTCCGCCCCAACCGACGATTAAGGGGCCCTCAGGAGATGTTGTGGAACTCCGTCTTACCGAAATTTTCCATTCCCTACAGGGTGAATCCCGTACCGTGGGCCGCCCGACGGTCTTCGTGCGCCTGACCGGCTGCCCGCAACGCTGTGTCTGGTGTGATACGGAATATGCCTTTTCCGGGGGGGAGAAATGGACCTTGGCGGCGATTCGCGAGCAGGTAGCCGCCCATGGGGCGCAATACGTGACGGTGACCGGTGGCGAACCGCTGGCCCAGCCGAACTGCCTGCCGTTGCTCACGGCGCTGTGTGATGACGGTTACCAGGTGAGCCTGGAAACCGGTGGCGCCATGGATATTGCCGGAGTGGATGAGCGCGTTTCTGTGGTCATGGACCTGAAAGCGCCGGGCTCTGGGGAACAGCACAACAATCGTCTGGAGAATATCCCCCTGCTCAAGGCGCACCATCAGGTGAAGTTCGTGCTGGCGGACCGCAAGGACTATGACTGGGCGCGTTTCATGCTGGACCAGCACCAGCTGCATAAACGGGTCAGCGATGTGCTGTTTTCGCCGGTGCAGGACGGTCTGGCGCCGGGAGAATTGGCGGACTGGATTGTGGCTGACCGCTTACCGGTCCGTTTTCAGTTACAGCTGCATAAATACCTTTGGAATGATGCCCGGGGGCGTTGATAGGCGCGAGACGCAAAACCCCTGATATCAACCGCAACAACCGAAAACGAAGAGTAAACAAGGAGCCTGCCATGAAGAAAGCCGTGGTGCTGCTATCCGGTGGCCTGGATTCAGCCACCTGCCTGGCCATTGCCAGGGACCAGGGCTATGAATGCCATACCATCGCGTTCGATTATGGCCAGCGTACCCGTTCGGAGCTGGATGCGGCGGTGCAGGTGTCCGGGGCGCTGGGGGCATTGAGCCACCGTGTTATCGAGCTGGGCATGGGCAATATTGGCGGCTCTGCGCTGACGGATCATTCCATCGATGTACCGGAAGATGGCGGTGAGGGCATTCCGGTGACCTATGTGCCGGCGCGCAATACCGTGTTCCTGTCATTGGCGTTGGGCCTGGCGGAAGTGGTTGATGCACAAGCCATTTTTATTGGCGTGAATGCGGTGGACTATTCCGGTTACCCGGATTGTCGCCCGGCGTTTATCGAGGCGTTCCAGTCCATGGCCAATCTGGCCACCAAGGCCGGGGTGGAAGGCCGGCCGATGCAGATCGAGACCCCGTTGATGCACCTGAGCAAGGCGCAGATTATTCAGCAGGGGGTAGCGCTGGGGCTGGATTACGGGCTCACGGTGTCCTGCTATCAGGCTGACGAGAATGGCAATGCCTGTGGCAAATGCGACAGTTGCCGCTTGCGCAGCCAGGGGTTCGAGGATGCATTGGTTAAAGATCCAACAAACTATCAATAAAGCGGAAAAAATTTCGGTTAACCCCTTGTCACCCAGAAATAAATCCGTATTATTTGCGCCTCCTTCGGGAGCGGGTCGTTAGCTCAGTTGGTAGAGCAGTTGGCTTTTAACCAATTGGTCGCTGGTTCGAATCCAGCACGACCCACCATATTTAAAAGGGCTCGCCTACGGCGGGCCCTTTTTCGTTTCAGCCTCCCAGCTTCTCTCTCCCTCCGATGTTCCGTGCGGGCAGCGATCGATCAGCGCTGCAGTTCGCCAGTGCGTTGAAACAAGCGGTTGTCGTGTTCCTCGGCGGGCTTCCACACAGGCAGGCCGGCCAATTCAGCCAGCTCCACCATGTGTGCAGTGCCGCGCCCGCCAGGGAAGGCGATGACGCCCTGTGGGCGACCATGATGCAGCATGCGGCGGTTACGCATGGGGCCGGCGGCCCGCCCGTGGGCTTTCCAGTTGGCGGGGTAGCTCACCTGGTCGATGCCGTGGTTGTGGGCCCACTGGCCTGCCAGGCGGTCGGCGCCGCTGGCGTTGCCGTGAATCAACAGGCTCAGGGTGTCATCCCGGTGCAGGCGGCAGAGGGTCTGCTCCAGCAGGGCATGGTTGTCAAAATCGCGGCCACCGCAGACAAGAATACGCATTATACTGTCCATAATGTCAGTGTTGCGGGAAGTATAAGCATAGGGCCCGGCGATTGCACCTTTGTGATTGTTGTCTTGCAGGCACGTGATGGATAGATGGATAGCCGCATTCACAGGTCGTTGACAGAGTGACAGGTTAAAGTTGTACAAGATTTACTTCGTGTACAACCTGAAAGGGCCCCATGCACCGTGATGCTCTTTCCTGCAACCAGTGAGGTCGCTCCATGGACAGTGCTCAATCATCATCATCGTTGTCGACGTTGCCCGGGATGCGTATTCCGGTGGGGATCAGTGCCTGTCTGATGGGCCTGGAGGTGCGCCATGACAAGGGGCATAAGCATTCCCGCTACTGTACCGAGGTGCTGTCGTCGTACTTTGAATTCCGCTCGCTGTGCCCCGAAATGGGGGCGGGGATGCCGGCGCCGCGCAAGGCCATGCATCTTGTCGAGCCTGCCCAGGCAGAACAGGAGCCGGGCAGCGAGGCCCTGCGCCTGCTGACCACGGATGGCGAGCGTGACTGCACCGCGCTGATGCAGGATTTCATTGACCGTACGTTGCCGTCTCTGGCTCCCCTGCGCGGTTATATCCTGATGGCCAAATCCCCCAGCTGTGGCATGGAGCGAATTCGTGTTTATAACGCTGCCGGCAATGTGCAGCGCCGTGATGCCAGCGGGTTGTTCGCGGCGGCGCTGGCAGAGCGCTACCCGCTGATGCCGCTGGAAGAAGAAGGGCGATTGAATGATGCGACCCTGCGGGAGAATTTCATTGAGCGCGTTTTTCTGTATGACGACTGGTGCCAGATGATGGAGCGGGGGCTTACCGCCCAGCAGCTGATTGCCTTCCACAGCCGGCACAAATTCCAGTTACTGGCCCATTGTCAGAAAACCTACCGTGAATTGGGCCCCATGCTGGCGGATATGAAGGCGCGCCCCCTGGAGGACATTGCCCGGGATTATATCCAGGCGGTTATGACCGCCATGAAGAAGCGGGTCTCCCGCGGGGCGCATGTGAATACCTTGCAGCACCTGGCCGGGTTTCTGCGCCAGGACCTGGGAGATGCGGACCGGGCACTGATCAACGAGCAGATTGATGCTTACCTGCGTGAAGAGGTGCCCTTGGTGGTGCCGATGACGTTGCTGCGCGGGGCGCTGCGCAAAACGGACCAGCCGTACCTGGCCCAGCAGCGTTATCTGTCGCCGTACCCCGATCCGCTGGGCCTGAGAAACCGGGTATGAGTGACTCGGTGGAGGTTTCCCCGCTGTTTGTTCCGCAAGCCGATGGCGTCAGTATTCAGCAGGTCAGCACGCGCTGTGGTATTCCAGCGGTCACCCTGCGGGCCTGGGAGCGCCGCTATGGCTTGCTGTCCCCTGGCCGGACCGAGAAGGGGCACCGGCGTTACAGCGAGGCTGATATGGCCCGTATCCAGCAGATTCAGCAGTGGCTGGAGCGGGGCGTGCCGATTAGTCAGGTGAGCGGCTTGCTGGCCCAGCCGGACACGGCGGCCAGTGCTCGCTATGAGTCGAGCGATGGCCCCTGGCAGGAGGCTGCCACTGCGGCCATGGCAGCGCTGGAATCGCTTAATACCCGCCGTCTGGAGCAATTGCTCAACGGGTTGTTGAACGATTACAGCCATGCACTGGTGCTGGAGCAGTTTTGTGATCCGTTGCGGGCGCAACTGGCGGCCACCCCGTCGCTGGGCGGGCTGTTGACCGTGCTGGATAGCGTGCTGGTGGCCAAGTGGTCGTCGCGGGCGTTGTCGCTGGCGCCACGCCGCCGGCAAGCGGGCTGGCTGCTGGTGCCGGTGGGCGGCGCCTTGCCGGCTCTGGAGTTGGCGATGGTATTGAACCGTCCGCTCTGGTGTTTGGGGTCAAACCTGTCTGCCGGCGAGCTGCGCAGCGTGTTCGAAGGGCTGGCCGAGCGGGGTGGAGGCGTGCTGTGGGTGCTGGATCGTTGGCCGACGGCGGCAGAGCACCAGCAAATGGGCGTCGCGTCCGCCCGCGGCCTTGCCGAAGCGTGCTGGGGAATGGATGTTTCTCAGCTGCCATTGCCGGCAGAGGTATCACTGCTCACCGGCCGCCGGCAGGCGCTGCTGAGCGAACTGGATCGGCTACAACACTCCTGGAGCACGACATGAACCTGGTCTGGTATCGCAATGACCTGCGTGTGGCCGCGCATTCGCCCTTGCAGGCTGCCCTGTCGGAATCCTCAGGGGAAGCCGTGTCCGGGCCACGTGCTCTGGCGGTGTACTGTCTGTGCCAGGGGCAATGGGACCGCCATCAAGTGGCGCCGTTACGGCGCTGGTATGTGCTGGAAAGTGTCCGTGAGCTGGGGGAGGCGCTGGCTCGCCGGGGGATTGATCTGCATGTGCTGGAGGCGGATACCTTTGCCGCCGTGCCGGAGGTGCTGGCGCAGTTTGCCCAAGAGCACGGCGTGACACACCTGTACTGCAACCGTGAGTATCCCCTGAACGAAAAACAGCGCGACAAGGCGGTGGCGGAACGGTTGCGCGGGCAAGGCGTTTCCCTGCAGGGATTCGACGACGGGGTATTGGTGCCGCCGGCTGCATTGCGTACCGGAAAAGGCACGCCCTATACGGTGTTTGGTGCCTACAAGAAACGCTGGGATGTCTGGATGGCGGACCATCACCCGGCGGTGACGCCGGCTCCGCCAGAATCTGATCACCGCGGTAACTTTGTCGGGGCTGCGGTGGTGGACAAGGCCCTGAAAGCCTTGAGCGTCCCTGAGGCCTTAACGCAGCAGTGGTTGCCCGGCGAAGAAGCCGCCTGGCAACAGCTCGACCAGTTTGTGGAACAGGCATTGGCGGGTTATCGCCGCCAGCGGGATTTTCCCGATATTGCAGGCACCAGTGGTTTGTCGGCAGCGTTATCCGCAGGGGCCTTGTCCGTGGCCAGCTGCTACCGTGCGGCAAGCCAGGCCATGGCGGATGCGGGGAGCCGTGACGGCGCCACGTGCTGGATCGGCGAATTGGCCTGGCGGGATTTCTATCGGCAGATCATGGCCCAGTTTCCCCGTGTCAGCCGCGGGCAGGCATTTCGTCCTGAGACCGATCTGTTGCAATGGGACCAGGATGACGAACGCTTCGCCGCCTGGTGCGAAGGGCGTACCGGTTACCCGCTGGTGGATGCGGCCATGCGTCAGCTGGTTGCCACCGGCTGGATGCATAACCGGCTGCGTATGGTGACAGCCATGTTTCTCAGCAAGCATCTTTGGCTGGACTGGCGTCGTGGAGAAGCCTTCTTTATGGCCCACCTGATGGATGGGGATTTTGCCGCCAACAATGGTGGCTGGCAGTGGAGCGCATCGGCGGGCACGGATGCGGTGCCCTATTTTCGGGTCTTCAACCCGGTGCGTCAGGGGCAGCGCTTTGATAGCGAGGGCCGTTTCATTGCCCGCTGGGTACCTGAATTGCGAGGCTTGGATAGCAAGCAAATCCATGAGCCCTGGAAGCAACCGTTACTGGCGCCGGATTATCCGCCGCCCATCGTGCCCCATGCGGGGGTGCGTGAGCGGGTGACCACCGCGTTCAAGGCAGCAAAGACACAGTTTGATCAGGAGCAATCCATGGGCTCGGCTATGGATGACAACATGGATAACACCGGAAAGGGAAAAGCATGAGTCAGCGTATCGCCATCGTCGGAGCCGGGATCAGTGGGCTGACCGCCGCCTGGTACCTGTCCAAAGCGGGCCATCAGGTTGAGGTGTTTGAAGCCAATGACTATCTGGGCGGCCATACCTGTACGGTGCCGGTTTCCCGGCCCCACGGGGAGTACGCGATTGATGTGGGATTTATCGTCTTCAATGACCGCACCTACCCGAACTATCTGCGCCTGCTGGATGAGCTGGGCATACAGGGGCAGCCGACGCCCATGGGTTTTGCGGTGAGTGACCAGAAGAACGGGCTGGAATATTGTGGCGATGGGCTGGGGGGGATGTTTGCCCAGAAACGCAATCTTTTCAGTCCATCACACTGGCGCTTTATTGGTGACATCTTGCGATTCAACAAGCAGGCGCCGGCCTTGCTCAATAGCGCAGAGGGAGACATCCCGCTGGGGAAATATTTGCGCGAGCGCGGTTACGGTGAGCGCTTTTCCCGGGATTATATTCTGGCCATGGGCGGCGCTATCTGGTCCTGCTCGCTGGAGCAGATGGAGGTGTTTCCTGCCCGGTTCTTTATTCAGTTTTTCCAGAACCATGGCCTGCTGTCGCTGAATGATCGCCCGCAGTGGTTTGTGGTGCCGGGCGGCTCCAATCAATATGTGCAGCCGCTGGTGGACGGTTGTGATGCCGCGTTCCATGTCGCCACACCGGTGCAGGGGATACGTCGAGATCATCACGGGGTGCACGTCACCGCACAGGGCAAAGAGCAGCACTTTGACCAGGTGGTGCTGGCTTGTCACAGCAACCAGGCTTTGGCATTGCTGGATGATCCGGATGCGCGAGAAAAAGATGCCTTGTCGCAATTGGGTTATCAGGATAACGAGGTGGTCTTGCACACCGACACCCGGCTTTTGCCCCGTCGCGAGCGGGTCTGGTCCAGCTGGAATGCTCTGCTGTTTGAACAGGATCAGGAGCGGGTCCAGGTGACCTACAACATGAATATCCTGCAGGGCATCAGTGCCCCGGAAACGTTCTGTGTGACGCTCAATGCCACCGATCTTATTGATGAAGAAAAGATCCTGGCACGCTACCGTTTTGCGCACCCGCTGTTCACTCCGCACACCGTGGCGGCCCGGGAGCAATTGCTGAAAGAAAACGGCAAACAGGGTACCTGGTTTGCCGGTGCCTGGTGCCGCAATGGCTTTCATGAAGATGGCGTGGTGTCTGCGTTGAACGTGGTGGAAGGCATTGCTGGCGCAGCGCAGCCGGGGAGCGCTGCGTAATGCGTGCCTCGGCAGAGCAGGCGGTAATGTCCAGTGCCATTGCCCAGGGGCGGGTCTGGCATCAGCGCTTGCAACCCTTTACGCATCGCTTTGACTACCCGCTGTGGATGGTCTGGTGCGATCTGGAAAAAATTGATGAGCTGCTGGGGCGACACTGGGCCTGGGGCCGGGCATGGCGCCCGGTGACGTTTCGTGACCGGGATTACCTGGATGGCCGTTGCATTCCGCTGGCGGAAAAAGTGCGGGAAAAAGCCGTCGCTCTGGGGTTGGACTGGTCCCGGGGGCGCACCTTTATGCTGGGGCAGTGGCGTACGTTTGGTTCCCTGTTCAATCCTCTGGTGCTGTACCTGCATTTTCCTGAAGGGCAAAGCCAGCCCGACAGCATGATTGCCGAGGTGCAGAATACGCCCTGGCGGGAACGCCACTTTTACCCGCTCACCTTTTCTCGTGGTGATAACGACGCCCTGGTGGTCGATCACCCCAAAGCCTTTCATGTCTCGCCGTTCCTGCCCATGTTGCTGCAATACCACTGGGATCTTCACGTTGCCTTACCCGATCTGCGAATAGGGTTAGAGGACCGGGATAACCAGGTTCCCGTCTTCAAGGCCGGGGTGAAATTGCAATTATTTGCGTCAGAACCGGCGATGATGGGCAAGGGCATTTTCCGGTTTGGTGCACAGGGGTTGGCCACGCTGAAACGCATTTACTGGCAGGCCTTCAAACTGTGGCGCAAGGGGGCGGTCTTCCATGGCCACCCCGCTGGCAAGCGCGATGACTGAGATCAAGGAAACAGGGAGTGAGACACATGCTGTCTGGCGATAAAGCCTCTGACAATAAAGGTGACCAGGCCGGCACACTGAGTTGGCCGCAATCGGTGGCGCGCGCGCTGGTGTTGAATCAGCTTGAGAAACTGCCCCAGGGTGGCCTGCGTATCGATGAGCCGGATGGCAATACGGTCATGCTTGGCTCCGCGGTGCGGGGCAATAATGCTCAGGCTAATGAGGCTAACGACCTGGGGCACATCGTGCTGGCCGACTGGCGCACCTACAGCATGATGATGAGCGGTGGAGCGCTGGGGGCGGCGGAAGCGTTTATGGAGCAAGGCTGGTCCAGCCCGGACCTGATCAAGGTGATTCGCTATTTCGCGGCCAATGTGGATGCAATGCAAGCCCTGGAAGGCGGCTTTGCCGCCCTGTCCAAGCCGGCGCTGAAAATGCTGCATCGCTACAACCGTAATTCGCTGCAAGGTTCCCGCCGGAATATTTCTGCCCACTATGATCTGGGTAACGACTTTTTCAGCCTGTTTCTTGATCGCACCATGATGTATTCCAGTGCGGTGTTTCCCCGCCCGGATGCGTCTCTGGAAGAAGCGTCTGTGCACAAGCTGGAGCTGATCTGTCAGCGCCTGCAATTGCAGCCGGGAATGACCCTGCTGGAAATTGGCACCGGCTGGGGTGGGTTGGCCCTGCATGCGGCACAGCATTATGGCGTCACCGTTACCACCACAACCATCTCCCGTGAGCAGGCCCGCTATGCCCGCCAACAGGTGGCCGATGCCGGGTTGGATGACTGCATCACCATTCTGGAAAAGGATTACCGTGAACTCACCGGCCAATACGATCGTGTGGTGTCGGTGGAAATGATTGAAGCGGTGGGGGCAGAATTTCTGCCGGGATACTTTGATGTGCTCGGCAAACGTTTGAAGCCGGAAGGGCTGTTGCTGATTCAGGCGATCACCGTGCCGGATCAGCGTTTTGACTACGCGCTCAAGCAGGTGGATTTCATCAAGCGTTATATCTTCCCAGGCGGCTTTCTGCCCAGCGTGTCGGTGATGTGCGATAACCTGACCCGCCATACCCGCCTGGTGGCCACCGAGTTGCATGACATCGGTCACGATTACGCCCTGACCCTGAATCACTGGCGGCAACGTTTTCATGGTGCGCTGTCCCGCATTCGGGAACTGGGGTTTGATGAGCGGTTCGTGCGTATGTGGGAGTACTATTTGTGCTATTGCGAGGGGGCGTTCCTGGAGCGGGCGATCAGTACGGTACACCTGGTGGCCGCCGGTCCCGCCTACCGGCCTTCCTGCAAGCCTTCCCCGCAGGCTTGAAGGAAGGCTTGAAAAGCACCGTCTACGCGCCCATTTTAGTCATTGCAGGGCGAGTCATTGACCGCGATTCAGCGGTTCTTTGATGTTGTGGTATTATGCCCGCCTTATTTTTCGTATTAACTTTCCAAGTTGTTGATATCAGGGGGAAACCCCGGGCGGTAAGGCAATGACTGCAGAGGCACAGGCACGGGTCCAGGCACACTTGGCCAAGGTGGAGCCGGACGACACGCTCAGCGATGAGCAGCGTGCATCCTATCGTGACCGGATCAAGGCGCTGTTGCGTCAGCGCGATGCGGTGCTGGTGGCGCACTACTACACAGATCCCGAGATCCAGTCGCTGGCGGAAGAGACCGGTGGCTGTGTTTCCGACTCCCTGGAAATGGCCCGTTTCGGTAAAGACCATCCCGCGTCCACGCTGATTGTGGCCGGGGTCAAGTTCATGGGAGAGACCGCCAAGATCCTCAGCCCGGAAAAGCGTGTTTTCATGCCGACACTGGAAGCCACCTGTTCGCTGGATATCGGTTGCCCGGAAGACGAATTCTCCGCCTTCTGTGACCAGCACCCGGACCGTACGGTGGTGGTTTACGCCAATACGTCTGCTGCAGTGAAAGCCCGCGCTGACTGGGTTGTCACCTCCTCCATTGCTGTGGAGCTGATCGAACACCTGGACAGCAACGGTGAAAAAATCCTGTGGGCGCCGGACAAGCACCTGGGTGGCTATGTGCGCGACAAGTCTGGCGCCGACGTGCTGTGCTGGGACGGCGCGTGCATCGTGCACGAAGAGTTCAAGGCCAAAGGCTTGCACGACTTGAAAGCGGCGTACCCGGATGCGGCCATTCTGGTGCACCCGGAATCTCCCGCGTCAGTGGTGGCCATGGCGGATGTGGTGGGTTCCACGTCGCAGCTGATCAAGGCCGCCTGCGAAATGGATAACGACGCCTTTATTGTTGCTACAGACAAAGGCATTTTCTACAAGATGCAGCAATTGGCGCCGGGAAAAACCTTCCTTGAAGCGCCGACTGCAGGGTCTGGCGCCACCTGCCGCAGTTGCGCCCACTGCCCGTGGATGGCCATGAATGGCCTGCAGAACATGCTGGCGGTGCTGGAAGATGAAAACGGCATGGGCCAAGAGATTTTTGTGGACGAGGACCTGGCAGAGAAAGCCATGGTGCCGCTAAACCGCATGCTTGATTTCGGTCAATCCCTGAAAGGGTAGAATAACCCGGGCCTGACCAGGTGATCTGCGTAACAGGTTGCTGGGTCAGGCGGTTACGGGGTGCGAGTGGCGACAGGCGAAAGCCCGGCGGATTCTCGTGCCTTGTTCTTCATTCCAGCGCTTCATTCCCGCTCTTAATCAAAATTCCTCTTCGGATAACCGCTTCATTTCCCGTAAACGCCCGTTTAGTTTGCTGTACAGGGCAAAGTCATTTTCTGCATCGCGCAGGGCATAACGCATTTGTTGCTGGGCCTTGGGGTCGTTGCCGCGCAGAAACTGGCTTTCGGCGCGGGCATGCAGGGCGCGCACGGTATCGCCACTGTTGCCGTAGGCATCCGCGGCCAGGTCCCAGATGTGCGGATCATTGGCGTGCTCATGGACAAGCGGTTTGAGTAGCGGCAGGGCCTTTTCCGGCTGCTTGCTGCGCAGATAAGCCTTGCTCTGCAGGATGGACGCCGCGTAGTTGTCCGGAGAAATGCGTTGTACCCACTCGGTTTCCTGAATGGTGAGTGGGTAGTTACCTTCATCCAGCGCCACCTCTGCCAGTCCCAGACGGAACCAGAGTTCGTCGGGATACTGGTCGGCCAGTCCCTGCATCAACTCCCGGGCCTGATCGTAATGGTTGGCTCGCAGGTAGCTCAGGGCCAGGCCATAGCGCGCCGCTTTCAGACCCAGGGCACTGCGCTCGTTGCTGTAGCGTTTGAAGTATTCAATGGCCTGATCATCAGAGGTGATGAAGCCTGCCTTGAGCCGCGCCTGGGCCAGCAGAAAGCCGGTGGATACCGACAGCCGTGCCGGGGGCAGGGTGCGAGCCCGTGCCCGGCTGTCGGCAATACGGCTTTCGGTCACCGGGTGAGTGAGCAGGAACTCCGGTGGATCGCCGGAGAAACGCTGGCTATCGTGCATGCGTTCGAAAAAACGTGGCATGGCGCCCGGGTCCATGCCGGAGGCCGCCAGGGTCTGCATGCCCACGCGGTCGGCTTCCCGTTCATTCTGGCGCGAGTAGGCCAGTTGGGCCTGAATGGCACCAGCCTGGGTGGCGGCAATGCCGGCCATGCCCGCTTCCCCGTCACCGGCAATGGCCACGGCCAGGCTGGCCAGCATGGCGGCCAGCACGGCGGTGTTCATTTTTTTCGAATCCAGATAGCGGCGGGCAAAGTGCCGCTGGCTCACGTGGGCAATTTCGTGGGCAACCACCCCGGCCACTTCGTCTTCGCTGTCCGCATTCAGAAATAGGCCGGCGTTGAGCCCGATGACGCCGCCGGGCACCGCGAAGGCGTTAATCTGGCGGCTGTTGATGACCACGATATCCAGGTTCGGCTCTTTCAGGTCGCTGTAGGACGCCAGGCGATAGACCAGGCTTTCCACGTACTCCTGCACCATGGGATCGGACATGATGGAGGTCTGTCCGCGCAGGCCGCGCAGCCAGGCCCGACCCAGGCGGTATTCCTGATCGGCAGACATCAGTGCGGCAGTGGGGTCCCCGAGTACCGGCAGGTTGTCATCGGCGGCGGACGGGCTGGCCAGCCAGCAGCAGCCGAACAGCAAAAAAGTACGTAAAAACAGCGTCAACAAGTTGTGGCTCCGTCCAGCGACGAGTAACGGGTCATGAAATTCCGGGTATCACTATGCGGGCACTGATTCAATGCCCGGCTTGTGACTATAATGCCGTCAGGGCGGCGATGAATGAAGCGATTACAATGACTGAAAACCCTGTATCCGAACAAATGGTTGATCTCCATGTGGATGCCTCCACGTTACAATGCCCACTGCCGTTATTGAAAACCCGGCAGGCGTTACGGCAACTCCGCGCCGGGCAAGTACTGGAAGTGATCGCCACGGACACCGGCTCAGCCAGTGATATCCCTGCCTATCTGAGACAATCCTGTCATGAGCTAGTTCGCATGCAGGAAAGCAAAGGCCGCTACTGTTTTGTTATCCGCTGCGGCACACAGGAGCCTTGATGCTACGCATATTGAGAAACTGGGCCGATAACTACTTCTCGGATGAAGAAGCGGTGTATCTGGTTGTCCTGCTATTGGTCATTGGTCTGACCATCGCGTTCTTCGGCGGCATGCTGGCTCCGGTGTTCACGGCCATGGTGGTCGCTTACCTGATGCAGGGGCTGGTGGGGGCGCTGGAGCGCCGGGGTGTGAAACGCATGCTGGCGGTGGGGCTGGTGTTCACGCTGTTTATGGGGCTGTTGATTGCCACGTTGGTCGTGTTGTTGCCCATGGTCTGGCGGCAGCTGGTGCTGCTGGTTCAGGACCAGTTGCCCCATGTGCTCAAGAACGGGGAAATCTGGTTGCGGGGGTTGCCGGCGCATTACCCGGAAATCATTTCCATGGAACAGGTGAATTCCATTGTTGCGGTGATTCAGCGGGAAGTGGCGGAAGCCGGGCAAGGGGTGCTGACCCTGTCGCTGGCGTCGATCCCGAACCTGGTGGAAATCATGGTGTTCCTGGTGCTGGTGCCGTTGCTGGTGTTCTTCTTCCTGAAGGACCGGGAAACCCTGGTGAACTGGATGCTGGGTTTTCTGCCCCGCAAGCGGCGGATCCTCTCCCATGTATGGCAGGAAATGGATGGCCAGATTGCCAACTATGTGCGGGGCAAAGCCATTGAGATTCTGTTGGTGGGCGGGGCGACCTTTATTGCCTTTGTGCTGCTGGACATGAATTACGCGGTGCTGTTGGCGGTGCTGGTGGGGTTGTCGGTGGTGGTGCCGTATATTGGTGCCACTGTGGTGACCTTGCCGGTGGCCGCGGTGGCCTATGTGCAGTTTGGCTGGGGCGGCGATTTCGCCCTGGTGATGATCGTGTACGGCATTATCCAGTTCATTGACGGCAATATTCTGGTGCCGCTGCTGTTTTCCGAGGCGGTGAACCTGCACCCGGTGGCGATTATTACCGCGATTCTGCTGTTCGGTGGGCTGTGGGGGCTGTGGGGAGTGTTCTTCGCCATCCCGCTGGCCACGCTGATCAAGGCGGTGATCAACGCCTGGCCCCGGCAGGCGGATTATTCTCCCGGGAAGCTGGAGGCGCAGCCAGAGGCCTGATAAACGCCTGACGCCTGACGCCGGAAGACGAAAAACACCACGCTTGCGTCACTGCATGGCGCCAGGCGTTGGGCATCAGGCGTTAGGTGTAATCCCCAGCGCATCCAGTTCTGCCAGCAGATCCTCGTGATGGGACTTGGTCTTGAATTTGTCCATCACCTTCAGCAACTTGCCATCCTTGCCGACGATAAACGTGGTGCGGATGAGCCCCATGAATTCCTTGCCCATGAACTTTTTCATGCCCCAGCATCCGTATTTCTCGGCGGTGGCGTGATCTTCGTCGGATAGCAAGGTGAAGTTCAGGTCATGCTTGTCGATAAACTTGGGCAGGCGAGCAACCGCATCCGGGCTGATGCCGAACACAACCACGCCGCGCGTTTCCAGCTCGGCCTTGGTATCGCGAATGCCGCAGGCCTGGGTGGTACAGCCTGGGGTGAGGGCCTTGGGGTAGAAAAAAATCACCACCGGGTTCTTGTCCCTGAAGGATCGCAATTCAATCAGGTTGCCGTCCTGATCCGGCAGTTTGAAGTTGGGGGCCAGATTGCCAATCTTGGGGTGTGCCATGTCTGCGTCTGTTTCCCTTGTTTTGGTTGATGTCTTTTGCTTGCTGCGTGAAGCGTGCTGCGGATTTTAACGCTTCGGTGTCATGGTGGCGTCCAGGTTGCGCGCTTCACAGAAATCCAGGAACGCATCGCGTAACTGGGCCACGGAGTGCTCCGCGCTCATGCTCAGGACCAGCTGCAGGCTGAACATGCGGGTACCGGTGTGGGGCGCAGCGTAGGTGCCGGTATGTAAATCATCAATATTGATATTGCGCGCGGAAAAGAAATTGGCGATTTCATGGACGATGCCGGGGTTGTCCATGGCGACGACCTCTACCTCATAGGGCAGGGCGGCAGGGCGAGCATCCGGGGCGCGGGTGCGCTTGAGCGTGATCAGCAGGTCCAGTTGTTCGGATAGTTGCTGCTGCCCGGCTTCCAGGTTGTCCAGGGTGGTTGCGCTGCCGGCGACCAGCATCAGCACGGCAAATTCGCCGCCCAGCACCGTCATGCGCGAATCCATGATGCTGCCATCGTATTCCAGCACGGCCTTGGACAGGGCCTGCACTATGCCGGGCCGGTCCGTGCCCAGGGCAGAAATGACAATCAACTGGTCCATGGCTGCTCTCCATCAGTGGTGGCCATTTGTTTATGGCCCTGCAATACCGGGGAATAGACATCGGCATGCCGGGCTGCATTCGCCCTCTGCAGGGGCGTGTGTGGCCAATCAGTCTACCCAGTTCATCCAGTACTGAACACTTGCCGGTGTGGGTGGTCTTAACCCTGGGCCCTCAAGGCGTTGCCGTTTTTCGCTTCCTCTTGCTTTTGCAGGGGGAAACGGGGGACTCGCGTCTTGTCCGCCTTGGGGGCGAGGTTTACCATAGCGCCCTTCAGTCGACGATAGCGCCTGCTGGCAGGAAGCGTCGCGGTTAATTGGCGCACAGCGTTTGCGCACAACAGGAGACAGGCATGATTCGCGGCAGCATAGTGGCCTTGGTGACCCCCATGCGTGCAGATGGGTCCGTGGACTGGGAGCGTTTGCGCTCGCTGGTTAACTGGCATGTAGAGCAGGGCACCCACGCCATCGTGGCTGTGGGCACCACGGGTGAATCCGCCACGCTGGGCTTTGAAGAGCATGACAGTGTGATCCGTGAAGTGGTGGCACTGGCCAAGGGGCGCATTCCGGTGATTGCCGGTACCGGCGCCAACAATACCGAAGAGGCCATTCGCCTGACCCGCGACGCGAAACGGGATGGTGCGGATGCTTGTCTGCTGGTGACCCCTTACTACAACAAGCCCCCCCAGGAAGGCCTGTATCAGCATTTTCTGGCGGTAGCCCGTGCCGTGGATATCCCACAAATCCTGTATAACGTGCCCGGCCGGACGTCCTGCGACCTGTTGCCGGAGACCGTGGAGCGCTTGAGCAAGGTGCCTAACATTGTGGGCATCAAGGAAGCCACCGGGAATCTGGAGCGTGCCCGCGAAATCCGTGAGCGTTGCGGTGATGACTTCATGCTTTACTCCGGTGACGACGCCACTGCCCTGGACTTTATCCTGGCTGGCGGCCATGGCGATATTTCTGTGACTGCCAACGTGGCTCCGGCGAAAATGGCTGCCATGTGTGAGGCGGCCCTGGCCGGGGATGCAGATAAAGCCCGTGCGCTGAATGCGGAACTTGAACCCCTGCACCGTGATCTGTTTATTGAAGCGAATCCGATCCCGGTAAAATGGGCACTGTTTGAAATGGGGCTGATTGACGCAGGTATCCGGCTGCCGCTGGTATCGCTGTCAGAAGCGGCCCAGCCGCGGTTGCGTGAAACCATGCGCCAGTGCGGCCTGCTGGAGGTTAAATGAAGAAAGCGGCGTTGCTTGCACCACTTATGCTCGCCCTGATGGTTGCCAGCTGTAGCTGGTTGCCGGATAGCAGTCTGGAATATCGCAAAGCAGCGGTGACCGATCCGATCAAGGTGCCGGAAGGTGGCGTTTTTATTGGTGAGCAGCCGCTGTATGCGGTGCCTCGCCAGGATGAACGGCTGACCGCCCCCCGTGAGGATGAAGACCGTTTTCAGCCACCTCGCCCGCCGCAACTGGTGGTGTTGGGTAATGCCCCGGACAAAGAGAACGACGAACCTGCGCCGGAGGGGGAGTCCGCCAAGGCGTTGCTGGGCCGTGATGGTAACGGCTACCCGATTATCATGATGTCCACCCGCTATGCCTGGGCGTGGGAATACGTGGGGGATGCCCTGAAGCAGACCGACTTGAAGGTGAGTGACCGCGATCGCGAAGTGGGTATCTTCTATCTCAAGGTGCCCAACCGTTATGAACTCGGGGCCCGTGAAGCACAGCTGAAACTGAGCCACACCACCAACGGTATCCAGGTGGCAGTGCTTAACGAGAAAGGCACCGCGCTGGTGGAGAAAACCCCGGGGCTGGCCATTCTCGAGCGAATTTACGACGAGCTCGATTAATGCAGCTGGCGTCACTGGGCAGTGGCAGTAAAGGTAATGCCACGCTGGTGTTGGCTGACGATACCCTGGTCCTGATTGATTGCGGCTTCACGGTGAAAGAAACCGAGGCGCGGCTGGGGAGGCTGGGGCTGGCAACGGATCAGCTCAGTGCGATTCTGGTTACCCATGAACATGGTGATCATATTCGCAGCGCCGGGGCGCTGGCCCGCAAGGTGGGCTGTCCGGTGTATAGCTCCTTTGGCACCGCCAGTGCCGTGCACGACAAGCGCGCGACGCTGAAAGGTGCCGACTGGCAGGAAGTTCGCCCCGGCCGGGCGTTTAGCCTGGGCGCCATGGAAATTCTGCCGGTGCTGGTGCCCCACGATGCCCGCGAACCTTGTCAGTACCGTTTTTCCTGGCAGCAGCGCACCGTGGGGGTGCTGACGGACCTGGGGGCAATTACTCCCCACGTGGTGGATGCTTACCGGGAATGTGATGCGCTGGTACTGGAATGCAATCACGACCCGCAGTTGCTGGCGTCGGGGCCGTATCCATCATCGTTGAAACGGCGCGTGGGTGGTATGTTGGGGCATCTGAGCAATGATCAGGCGGCGGCGTTGCTGCGCCAGGCCAATGTGGACCGCCTGCAACATCTGGTGCTTTCGCACCTGAGCGAACAGAACAACACGTCCCGGCACGCACTGGATGCGGTCGAACGGGTGATTACCCAGGGGCGTGAGCGAATTGGCGTTGCCAGCCAGACGGAAGGGTTTGACTGGCTGCAAGTACATTAATACTGACCTGAGTAATAGGCCTTTCCATGGAAAAACGCGACGAGTTGTATGCCGGCAAAGCCAAGTCTGTGTACACCACCGATGACGCGGACAAGCTGATCATGCTGTTTCGTGACGACACCTCCGCCTTCGACGGCAAGAAAAAGGAGGCGTTGGCACGCAAGGGAGCGGTGAACAATCAGTTCAACGCAGCCATCATGGAAAAGCTGAAGGCGGCGGGCATTCCCTGCCACTTCGAGAAAACCCTGTCCGCCACGGAATCCCTGGTCAAGAAGATGGACATGATCCCGGTAGAGTGTGTGGTGCGTAACATCGCCGCCGGCTCCATTTGTCGTCGTCTGGGGGTGGAAGAAGGGCTGGAGCTGAACCCGCCTACCTTTGAATTCTTCCTCAAGGATGATGACCTGGGGGATCCCATGGTCAATGATTTCCATATTCAGAGCTTTGGCTGGGCCACCGATGAACAGGTGGCGCAGATGAAAGTGCTTACCTTCCAGGTGAACGATGTGCTCAAGCAGCTGTTTCTGGACGGTGAAATGCTGCTGGTGGATTACAAGCTGGAATTTGGCGTGTTTAATGGTGAAGTGCTGCTGGGCGATGAATTCAGCCCGGACGGTTGTCGCCTGTGGGACAAGAACACCCGCGAAAAACTGGACAAGGACCGTTTCCGCCAGGGGTTGGGCGGCGTGGTAGAAGCCTACGAAGAAGTGGGCAAGCGTCTGGGGATGACGTTCGAGTACTGATCAACGACACGAGCCTGCCGGGCCGACCGGTGCCGGCAGGCTCCCAATAATAAGTAGAAAAAAAGGAGAAGGTATGAAATCCGTAATGCGTCTGGCCGTTATTGGCCTGTTGGCCGCGGTTCTCAGTGGCTGTTTCCTCACCAAGCTGGCGACTACGCCCATGCGCTTAGTGGGGGCGGCCGGTTCCGTGGTCGGGGCGGTGCTGTCGATTATTCCGGTGGCGGGTAATGCCGCTGATGAAGCGCTGGAAAAGGTCGACGGGGCCATTGATGGGACCGCGGACAGTATCGATAAAATCCCGCTCTGATCCACGCTGAATTTTCCCCGGCCGGCGTTTGCGCCGGCTACGGGTGACGCCCTGGCGCTTGTAATCGGCCAGGGGGTTGTGAAAAATACAGGCTCTTATTGCCGGGGCTTGCCCGATATAACAACAATAAACTGGAGTTTGCCATGCGTCGCTGGCTGCTTTCCTTCCTTGCGTTGCTGCCTCTGTCGGCGGCGGCGGACGATGCCCTGATCGGTATCGGCTATCTCAATGGTCTGGTCGGGCTTAACCTCGAATGGGCTACCGAAAAGAACAGTTTCTACGGCATGCCTGCCTATTATGTGGATTCCAGTGGCCTGGATACGGAAGAGTTCCGCTGGGTAGCGGGCTGGCGCCGCAAGATGGAACGCGGACTCATGTCAGAGAAGGGCTTCTACACGGGCCTGATGGCGGGCGATCTGGGCGGCGAGCGCCACTATGAGCGGCTGGGCGCTGGCGTTGAACTGGGCCACCAGTGGGTGAAACCGTACTCGCGCTGGACCGTGAGCGCGGCGGTGGGCGTGCTGGAAGCGCTGGAGTGCGGCGAGTACCGTGGCGTCAGGGCTTGCGATAGCGAGGAAGAGCGGGATCGGCATGATCTGGATATCGAACCGGTGGTCGTGCTGGGGGTGAGTTTCAGTCTGCGCCGCTGATTGCTGCTGAGCCCGAAATCACCGTTTTATGGAAAAGCCGCTTATTGAGCGGCTTTTCTCGTTCTGATCACTTCGCTTGCCTGCCGCGCCGGGTAAAACTGTAAGCCCGATTTTTCGTTAATCAGCCACGCCTTTCTCTTGCTTTTTCCCCTTATGCCCTGTTGGCGGGCAACAGTTTTGCACAGCGAACACGCTGATTTCACCCGATGCGTGAACGTTGGAGGCTAAGCTATTGATTTGCAGTGCGTATTTGTAAGTTGCTGATTTTAAACGGTTTAATATTGTGGCCATTTTTTCATCATTCTAATGACATGGCAGGCACGACAGGCGGTGGCGGCAGTTCCTGACAGTCTATGCACAGAGTTATCCACAGAAGTTGTGAGTAACTTTTTTGCGGCGCCCTAGGGTTCCGGCGGGGGCTGTTTTATCGTTTGAGCATGGGCAAGGGACGCCAGGGCTGGCTGAGCAGTTGCTGGCCGCTGAGCTTCAGCAGTAGCGGATGAAAGCCCGCATTGGGGAAGCCCCGTTTGATCAAGCGGATCCGCGCCATGGGAATGCCGAAACGCAGTAGCCCCAGGCTCACATCAACCCAGTCAGCCCGGCGGAACACTTCGGTGAGGTCCAGATGGTTGCGGCTGAAGCGGCTGACTTTGTGGTGGTTCATGATCATGGTGCGCACATCCTGGCTCCAATCTTCCAGGCCTTCTTCCTGAAGGTAGTGTTCAGCGAGCCGGGCGGAGGGTTGTAAATAGTCAAAGGTGCCAGCCAGCCAGATGCCGGCATCATGGAAAAAGGCGGCGACTTGCAGCTTGCCGAGCTCTTCGTCATTGACGGGACGTTGCGCCATGACCAGGTTTACCAGCCGATAAACATGGTTGCGGTATGCCGTCTGTTGTTTGCCAAAACGCTCTGCGTATTGGTCGAACAGTTGCTCGACTCTGGGTAACTGGGTGATCAATTCCTTGTTCATGCAGCTCCGCCCGGTATTGGGTGTGGTCACAGTTCTTATTGTGGGTGAATCCGTGCTGTGGCTTGGTCAGTATGGCACTGATGCATTTGATACTGGCGGGGGATGGTTGGCAAATCCAGCACTTGGTGGTGGCTTTCTTGTGTACTATAGTCGGACAAGCCTAATTGGATTGTTCAACAAGTACCGGGGGTTCGGTGAGCTTCAAAGCGAAGGAAAGCCTCTCTGAGCAAATTGCCCAGCATCTCGCTCAGCAAATCATCCATGGCGACATGTTGGCCGGTGATCGCATTCAGGAGCTGCGTGTTGCAGGGGAACTGGATGTCAGCCGGGGATCTGTGCGTGAGGCGCTACTGATTTTACAGCGCCGCCAGCTGATCGACATTTTGCCGCGCCGGGGTGCGGTGGTGAAAGAAATGTCCGAAGCCCATGTGCGCAGCCTGTATGAAGTCATGCAGGTGTTGCTGGGGCTGGTGATTCGCAAGGCCATTAAGGTGGTGCGCGAAGAAGACCTGGATTCGTTCATTGAGCTGGTTCACGGGTTGCAAGTGGCGGCGGAGGAGCGCGACCACGACGCTTTCTTTACCCTCAGCTTTCGCTTTCTGGAACATGTCTATCCGTTCGCCCGCAATGTCTTCGTGGAAGATGTGCTGATCAATATGCAGCCGGCCATGCAGCGGGCTTACTTTATGGCCCTGCATCTGGAGCCGGATGAAATCAAGGAGTGCCTGTCGTTCTTCAAGGCGCTGGTGGAAACCATTTTCCGCCGTGATGTGCGTTCGGCCCTGGAAATTATCCGCGAGTTTGCCGAGCACCAGTCGGATCTGGTGGAAGAGTCCATCACCCGCGCACGTCAGATTGAAACCGCCTGGGGCTCGCGCCGCCGCAAGTAAAGCGGCGTTGGGGTAATGGCATTTGAGGGATGACCATCAATCTGCAACGAGGGTCTTGCCCTGACGGATCAAGCTGCATAGAATTGCCACCCTCTTTAGGCACGTAGCTCAGTTGGTTAGAGCACCACCTTGACATGGTGGGGGTCGGTGGTTCGAATCCACTCGTGCCTACCAGATACAAACGAAAAGGGCTTGTCGCAGCGGTGCGGCAGGCCCTTTTTCGTTTTCGCTCCTCCAGATCGCCCCTGTAGAATGCGAGCTCCTCAAGCAGGAGAACGTTGTAATGCCTGAAGCGGATTACCTGGGTGCTGCCCGGCCAGGACTGATGCTGTATCTGCCTCACCAGCCCATGGGGATGGTCCCGGATGTGGGCGCGTTGGTGGCGGCCAACTCCAATCACTGGCGAAAGATCCTGAATCTGCTGGCCAAGGTGGCGTGCCCGGTGGCGGAGGATTGGCGGCGCTACCGGGATCAAGTGCTGTTTCAGGAGACGGCGCTGTGTTTTGCGCCGGTGTTGGCTCAGGGGCCTTGCTGGCACTGGATCGGCGGCAAGGAAAACCTGTTGCGCTTTACCGGCTTGCGGCACTGCGCCCGGCCATTGCACGGCGCTGCGGAGATTGCTGTGGACCCGCAAAGACGCTTGCTGTTAACCCCTTACCCTGACTATCGCCAGCTCAGTAATGCCCGTGTAGAACAGGTGCGCAGGATTCTCCGGGAGCACCATTTCTACCCAGGTGTGGCATGAAGCGGCCTTATTTTCTGGGGTGCCCGCAGTGGCAGCATCCTGCCTGGGATGGACGTCTGCCTGCTGGCAACAGCCCTTTGGAGCGTTATAGCCAGGTGTTCAATGCGGTCGAGGGCAATACGTCTTTTTATGCTACGCCCTCAGCCCGTCAGTGTGAGCAATGGCGCGCCCAGGTACCGGCGGGGTTTCGGTTCCTGTTCAAATTTCCCCGACAGATTACCCATGATGATTTGTTACGGGGCGGCAAGGAGCCGGTACGGGCGTTTGTGGACAGACTGGCTCCGCTGAACGATGTGCTGGGCCCATTCCTGCTGCAGTTGCCTGCGGCCTTTGGTCCATCGAGCCTGGCGGATCTGTGGCGATTTCTGGAGGCGTTGCCGGCATCGCTGGATTGTACGGTGGAGGTGCGACACCGGGACTTTTTCGCCAAGGGCGAAGCGGAAAAGGCACTTAACGGTGGTTTGCGGGAGCGTCAGCTTGCCCGGGTCTGTTTTGACAGTCGGGCATTGTTTGCTGCCTCTGCTGAGGACCCGGCAACACGGGATGCCCAGCGCAAGAAGCCTCGGCTGCCGGTACATGTGTTGCCGGGTGAAGTGGCGCCGGTGATTCGGTACGTGGGCCACCCGGATTTGCAGGCCAACCGGCTCTTTCTCGCGCCCTGGGTTGAACGGGTGGTGTGCTGGATCGAAGCGGGCAAGCAGCCCTATGTGTTTATTCACATGCCGGATAATGGTGATGCGCTGGCTCTGGCTGCGCTATGGCACGAGATGCTGGCGGAACGTTTGCCGTGGCTTGCATCGTTGGCGTTGGGGCAGCAGGTGAGTCAGCCAGGTTTGTTCTGATATGACTCTGAGATGGCTCACTCTGCGACGACAAAGTGGCGAGTGGCGAGCAGCGAGTTTCGAAGTGCAGCACGCGGCAGGGTTGCGTGACTCGGACTACGTTGCTGCTCTGTTAATTCAGCGCGATGAGCGTGCCATCGCGGCGGCGGGAATTTTCCGCCCACACCAGCAGGTCGTAATAGCGACGGATATGGCGCACGTACACCACCGCCTGGCCGCCCCGGGCATTGCCGTAGCGAAGCTGGTCCGCGTAGGCGGATTTGGCCAGCAGCGGCAGGCGCTGTTTCACGTCCTGCCAGCTGTCCGGATCGCCGCCCTGACGCTGGGTCAGCACGCGGGCATCTTCCAGATGACCAAAGCCCACGTTGTAGGCGGCCAGGGCCATCCAGGTGCGGCTGGGTTCGGGAATGCGGTCGGGAATCCGCGCATGGGTGCGGCGCAGGTAGGCGGCGCCAGCACTGATGCTCTGTGACGGATCGGTGCGGTCACTGATGCCCATCTGGCGTGCGGTATCGTTGGTGAGCATCATCAGGCCCTTGACCCCGGTGGGGGAGATGGCCTGGGGATCCCACAGGGACTCCTGGTAGGCCAGGGCAGCCAGCAGGCGCCAGTCAAAGCCGCTGTTGTCTTCGGCTTCCTTGAACAGCCCTTCATACAGCGGCAGGCGGTCGTCCAGGTGGCGCATGAAGCTGCGTGCCGCGTACAGGTTGAACTGTTCCACATGCCCGTAGAAACGGTCTTCCAGCTTGGCCGTGGTGCCGTCCGCCTTGGCCTGGGTCAGGTAGCGCTGCGCTTCCATATACAGGCTTTTGTCATCTTTCGGATTAAAGGCCCAGGCCAGCGGCATGTCGGTGGCGACGGTGTAATCGGCAATCAGGTCAGGCCAGAGCGCACGTTGCAGGGCGTAGCTGTTGGAGTTGATCAGGGTGTAGTCGACCTGGCCGTCTTCCACCAGCGCCAGCAGCTGCTCCGGCGTGGCGTTTTCCACTTCCTGGAAGGTCAGTTCGGGGTTGTCCAGTTGTGCCTTGACCAGCAGCTCGGCGTGACTGGAGCCGGCGCTTACGGCTACTTTCTGGTCGTCCAGCTCGCTCAGGTCGGTAATTCGCGGGCTGCTCAGGCGGCGTACCAGCAGGGTATCGATATTCTGGTAGCGAGTGCTGAAGCGCAGGCTTTCGCTGCGCTCTGCAGTGGCGACCAGGCCGGCGGCGGCAATGTCTGCGGTGCCCTTGCGGATTGCGTAGCGAATGTAGGACAGGTCGTCAGATTCCAGGATACGCAGTTCCACGCCCAGGCTGTCGGCAAAGCCCTTGGCCAGCTCGTACTCCATGCCGGTGAAGCCATGCTGGTCTTCATAGTAGGTGGTGTTGGATGGACGGGTTAGCACCACCAGCTCTCCACGGGCGATAACACGCTCCATGGCGGAGGGGGTGGGACGCATAGCGAGCATTAGCCCCAATACGCTGAACAGCGCCAGTGAGGCGAGCAAATGCTTACTGTGTCGAAAGAAAACCGTCATCCTTGGTGGTACCTCTGTCAGGTTGTCCAGACAGGTCGATACTGCTTACCGCCGACCGGTGGAAGGCCCTATGCCTTCACGATGATGCCTTACTTGTGATCTATATCACGTAATTGCGGCGCAACTCTATCATCGGCAAATGGCTGTTCTGTAAAGCTTTGTCGAACAATTGCTCCTTTTTTGCACAATTTTTAAAAGTCAGGAAAAGAGCATTAATTTGCGTATCAGGCGTCAGTCGTAGGTGATTTGCTACGGCCTGATGCCAGGGTGAGAGAGGGCGGGCAGGCGGGTAGATTGCGGTGTAATTGGGCGGCTTGAGAGGCTGCGAGCGGCGAGCAAATCCCGTATCATTGCCAACCTGAATAAATGCCCTGAACATCTGGCACCCCTCAATCCCCATTGGTAATCATATAAGGCGCACTATGCTGATCCTCTCCGGAAGCCCGGCCCTGTCCGCATTTCGTAAGGAAAAACTGCTTGAGTCCCTGAACGGCGTATCGGCCCTGTCGGCGCGCTATGTGCATTTTGTGGAGCTGTCTGCGCCGCTGAACGCCTCGCAGCAACAGGTGCTGGAAGGCCTGCTCGAGTATGGCCCCAGTGTTGAAGAAGCCCGGGTTGAGGGGCAGCGTTTCGTAGTGGTGCCGCGCCCGGGCACCATTTCGCCTTGGTCATCCAAGGCGACGGATATTTGTCATAACGCCGGCCTCACCCAGGTGGAGCGGATTGAGCGCGGGATTGAATATCGCCTGGACGGAGGCGGTGATCGCGACGCTCTGGCCAGCGCCCTGCACGACCGGATGGTCGAGGTGGTGCTGCCGGAGCTGGATGATGCCGAGGCCTTGTTTACCCATCACCAGCCCCGTGAACTGACCACCGTGGATATTCTCGGCGGTGGCCGTGGGGCGCTGGAAGCGGCCAATGGTGAGCTGGGCCTGGCGTTGGCGGCGGATGAAATTGAATACCTGGTGGAACAGTTCATTGCGTTGGGGCGTAACCCGTCCGATGCGGAACTGATGATGTTTGCCCAGGCCAACTCCGAGCACTGCCGCCACAAGATTTTCAACGCGGACTGGACCATCGATGGCGAAGCGCAGGATCTGAGCCTGTTCGGGATGATCCGCAATACCTACAAGCATGCGCCGGAAGGGGTGCTAAGCGCTTACAGCGATAACTCGTCGGTAGTGGCGGGTCCGGTGGCCGATCGCTTTTTCCCCGCGCCGGGCAGTCAGCAGTATCAGTTCGTGAACGAACCGGTGCATATGCTGATGAAGGTGGAAACCCATAACCACCCCACGGCGATTGCACCGCATCCGGGGGCCGCCACCGGTTCCGGTGGTGAAATCCGTGACGAAGGTGCCACCGGGCGTGGTTCCAAGCCCAAGGCCGGGCTGAACGGTTTTTCCGTATCCAATCTGAACATCCCTGGTTTTGGCCAGCCTTGGGAGCAGCCCTATGGTAAACCCGGGCGTATCGCCTCCGCGCTGGATATCATGATCGAAGGGCCGATTGGCGCTGCCGCCTTCAATAACGAATTTGGTCGCCCCAACCTGTGCGGTTACTTCCGTACCCTGGAAATTAACGCACCGGGTGTGAACGGTGACGAGATGCGCGGTTACCACAAGCCGATCATGATTGCCGGTGGTCTGGGCAACATCCGTGATGGCCATGTGGAGAAGAACCCGATTCCCGCCGGCGCCAAGATTATTGTGCTGGGTGGCCCGGCCATGCTGATCGGGCTGGGCGGCGGGGCGGCCAGTTCCATGGCCTCCGGCCAGTCTGCGGAAGCGCTGGATTTTGCTTCAGTGCAGCGTGAGAACCCGGAGATTGAACGTCGGGTGCAGGAAGTGATCGATCGCTGCTGGGCCCGCGGGGACGATAACCCGATCGTATCGATTCACGATGTGGGCGCCGGCGGTTTGTCCAACGCCTTGCCGGAGCTGGTCCACGATCATGATATGGGCGCCCAGCTGGAGCTGCGCAAAGTGCCCAGTTCCGAGCCCGGCATGAGCCCGGTGGAAATCTGGTGTAATGAAGCCCAGGAACGTTATGTGCTGGCCGTGATGCCAGACGATGTGCCGGACTTCGACGCCATTTGTCAGCGTGAGCGCACCCCCTACGCCGTACTGGGCGAAGCCACCGATGCCGAGCACCTGACCGTGAGCGATGAGCATTTCGGCAAGGCGCCGGTGGATCTGCCCATGGATCTGCTGTTCGGCAAACCGCCGAAAATGCTGCGCAGCTTCGAGCGCGAAGATTTTGTGCGTCAGGCGTTCACCACCGAGGGTATCGACCTGAAAGAAGCCGGTGAGCGGGTGATGCGCCTGCCGTCCGTGGCCTCCAAGAGCTTCCTGATTACCATTGGTGACCGCTCCATTACCGGGCTGGTGCACCGGGACCAGATGGTTGGCCCCTGGCAGGTGCCGGTGGCCGATTGCGCGGTGACCGCTACCGGCTTTAACCCCAACGCAGAAAACAAAACCACCGGCGAAGCCATGGCCATGGGGGAGCGTACCCCGGTGGCACTGGTGGACGCAGCGGCGTCCGGGCGGATGGCGGTGGCTGAATCAATCACCAATATTGCCGGCGCCCATCTGGGTGATCTGGGCCAGATCAGCATGTCGGCCAACTGGATGGCTGCGGCGGGTCACCCGGGTGAAGACCAGGCTCTGTTCGATGCGGTGAAAGCGGTGGGCATGGACCTGTGTCCGAAGCTGGGTATCGCCATTCCGGTGGGCAAGGATTCGTTGTCCATGCGTACGGTCTGGAACGACAAGGGTATCGATAAAAGCGTCACCGCCCCCATGTCGCTGGTGATTTCTGCCTTCTCTACGGTGACCGACATCGACCTGACGGTGACCCCGGAGCTGAAAACCGGTGTGGACAGCGAACTGCTGCTGCTGGACCTGGGCCGTGGTCAGAACCGCATGGCCGGCTCCGCCCTGGCGCAGGTGTACGGCAAGGTCGGTGATATCGCACCGGACCTGGACGATGCCAAAGACCTGATCGCTTTCTTCGAGGTGACCCAGCAGTTGCTGGCCGAACGCAAACTGTTGGCGTACCACGACCGCTCCGACGGCGGTCTGTTCACCAGCCTGGTGGAAATGGCCTTTGCTGCCCGTACGGGGCTGGATATTTCCCTGGATCACTTGGCCGGCGATACCCCGGAAGCCATCGCGGCGTTGTTTACCGAAGAGCTGGGCGCGGTGTTGCAGGTGGAAAAATCCCAGGCGGAAGAAGTGGTTGCTCGTTATGCCGAAGCGGGTCTCGGGCAGTGCGTTCACCGTTTGGGGCAACCGGATGGTGACGATGTGATTCGCCTGCGTTTGGGGGGCGGTATTCTGCTGGAAACCCCGCGCCGTGAATTGCAGCGTATCTGGGCGGAAACCAGTTATCAGGTGCAGTCCCTGCGGGATAACCCGGATTGTGCCCGTCAGGAATTCGATGCGATTCCGCACAGCAATGGCCCGGGCCTGAATGTGCGTTTGACCTTTGATATGACGGAAAATCCGGCAGCGCCGTTCATCAATACTGGCAGCAAACCGCAAATGGCCATCCTGCGCGAGCAGGGCGTTAATGGTCAGACAGAAATGGCGGCGGCGTTTGATCGCGTCGGCTTCTCCGCCGTTGATGTGCACATGAGTGATTTGCTCGAAGGCCGTGTGAAGCTGGATGACTTCAAGGGGCTGGTTGCCTGTGGCGGTTTCTCCTACGGGGACGTGCTGGGTGCCGGCGGTGGCTGGGCCAAGACCGTGCTCTATAACGACGCAATGCGCGAAGCGTTTAACCGTTTCTTCTTCCGTGAAGACACCTTTGCGCTGGGGGTCTGTAACGGCTGCCAGATGCTGTCGCATTTGAAAGACCTGATTCCCGGTGCGGAACACTGGCCGCGTTTTGTGCGTAACCTGTCTGAGCAGTTTGAGGCGCGTACTTCCCTGGTGGAAGTGCAGGATTCCCCGTCCATCTTGTTGAAAGACATGGCTGGCACGCGCATCCCGATTGCCGTGGCTCACGGGGAAGGCCGAGTGGAGCTGGCGGATGACGCCCTGAACCGCAATATCGAGCAGCGCCTGGTAAGCCTGCGTTATGTGGACGGCCTGGGTAACCCGGCCGAACAATACCCGGCCAACCCCAATGGTTCTCCACAGGGCGTCACCGGGTTCACCACCACTGACGGGCGTGTCACCATCATGATGCCGCACCCGGAGCGGGTGTTCCGGGTGTTGCAGAACAGCTGGATTCCGGACGACTGGCGTGGCCACGAGAATGGCCCCTGGTTGCGGATGTTTGCCAACGCCCGCAAGTGGGTGGGGTGAACAGCAATTAATAATGAATAACTCATAATTAATAACGAAACATAAAGGCGGAAATGGGGTGGCCATTTCCGCCTTTTTTATGTCCTTTTATGAGCTTGAGCTACAGAGTCTCTCCCCTCAAAATCAAACGATTGTTTGAATCCTTTCGTTATTAATTATTCATTGGTGATCTGTGTCTGAAAAAACCTTCGGGCCTTTTGAGTTGCAAAAGGCCTATAAAACCGAGCCTGTGCCCAGTGATTTTGCACAGCGCCGCCGTATCAGTGCGGCCATGCAATTACTGGCCGAGCGGTTGATTCGTGCAGAAGCGGATGAAGCAACCCTCGCCGGTTGGGCAGCGCAACTGGAAGCCATGGTGGAGACAGTGGGCATACCGGAACGTCGTGATACCCGTGAAGCGAATCGAAAACTGTTTACCGGCAAGGCCACCGCGGACGATATCTATCACATGATGGACTACGACCCGGTGGGCGGCCCGTCCAACCCGATCGCTCCTCAGGTGCAGTGGCTGCATGAAGATCAGGATGGTATCCGTGGAGAAGTCAGCCTGGGGCTTCAGTATCAGGGGCCGCCGGGACGGGTGCACGGCGGGGTGATCGCCTGGCTGCTGGATGCGGGGCTCTCCCGTGCGCTGCATGCCGCGTTTCGTTTGGGCGTCACCGGTACGCTGAATATTCGTTATTTGGCCGCGACACCGATAGAAGCGCCGATTGAATGTCGGGCGCATATTACCGGCCAGGAAGGGCGGAAAATTTTTGTAGAGGGCGGCATCTGGCACGGGGACACCCAGACCGTCAGCGCAGAAGGTGTCTGGCTGACACCCAAGAGTCTGGGGTAATCGATGACGGAAACCACCTACCATTTTCGCGATATTCGTGTGGCGGAAACGCCGGAACCTTCAACCCGGGCACAGTTGCATCGTCAGCTGGGCAAAGAGTTGGCTGGCCTTACCGAACAGGTGCTGAGGCTGGATGCGTCGCAGGATAAATTGCAGGACTATATCGCCCAGGTGCAGCAGTTGCGTCAGGCATTGCAGCAGGAAGGGCAGCGCGATTACAGCGAGATTTTGCAGCGACTGCTGGCCGGGCAGGGCAGTGGTGATGACGTGACCGACCTGGTGGACTTTGAAATTCTTACCGGTAAAGCCTCGCCTCTTTCGCCGCCACTGGAATTGTGGATCGATGGTGACCGTATTCGTGGCCGGGCCACGTTTGGCTCGGTGTTTCAGGGGCCGCCCGGGCGGGTGCACGGTGGCGTGCTGGCCCTGGCATTGGATATGCTGATGGCCAAGACGCAGGATTATGTCCGCCAGATCGGTATGACTGGCACTTTGAATATCCGCTATCTGGCGGCCACGCCGTTGAACACGCCGGTGGATTTCGAAGCCCGGCTGGTTTCGCTGGAGCGCCGCAAATTACGCTGTGAAGGCAGTGTCTGGGTGAACGGTGAGCAAACGGTTTCGGCAGAAGGGATCTGGATTTCGGCCCATGGTGAGTATGCGTTGAAACCGGAATTCGCGTCTGCGCTACCGTCGGATACCGGGGTAGCGTCGTAACGTTCAACGCACCGGGAGGCAAGAATGACAGAAGCCAGTGATCAACATTACAAGTTGTGCTTTTACGTGCCCGTGAGCCATGTGGAACAGGTGAAAACGGCTATTTTCGAGGCCGGCGCCGGGCAACTGGGCGATTATGATCATTGCAGCTTTCAGACGCTGGGCCAAGGGCAGTTCCGGCCCCTGTCAGGGAGCCAGCCCTTTCTCGGTCAGCATGACCAGGTGGAAGTGGTGGAAGAGTACCGGGTGGAGACGCTTTGCCTGGGCGCGTGCCTGCAAGCGGTGATCAGTGCGTTACGTCTGTCGCACCCCTATGAAGAACCTGCCATCGATTTGTGGAAGCTGGAGCCGCTGCCGGGTACGCACTGAGAGTCGCTGCCGGGCTTCGCTTATTCGTCTTTCGGGCGACGCTTGAGCGGCTGGATGTCCTGGGTGCGCACGGGAAAATCGTTGCGGGCAAGGTCATCAATATAAAATCGCAGCGTGCGCCCGATGGTGGGGAAGGCCAGCTCATCCCAGGGGATGTCATCCAGAGCAAACAGGCCTGCGTCACTGCTCTCTTCGCCGACGCCGTATTTGCCGTCTTCCACGTCCCCCAGAAAGAAGACGTATACCTGATTAATGTGGGGCAGGTTGAAAACCGTATACAGGTCGCCGATGGCCACTGTGGCGCAGGCTTCTTCCCATGTCTCTCTGGCGGCCCCTTCCTGCAGGGTTTCGCCGTTTTCCATGTAGCCTGCGGGTAGCGTCCAATAGCCTTTGCGCGGTTCGATGGCGCGCTTGCAGAGCAGCACTTTTCCTTCCCATATTGGCACGGCGCCCACCACGATCTTGGGATTCTGGTAATGGATCGTCTCGCAATCCTGGCACCAGTAACGGGGGCGATTATCTCCTTCCGGAATACTGAATTGCAGGTTGGGATTGCCGCAATGGCTGCAGAATTTCATGGAAAACTCGCTGCGGCGGATATCAGTCATATCCGCAAATGATTTGGTGTGCCTTACTCTCATTCCGTCAGGTGCCGGTTTTTGGGAGAGCAGGGGGACAGTCGATAATGGTCAATAGACTAACTATCTCGGCTGCCAGAAGCTAGCGAGCCCGGGAGCTGACAGGGCGTTGTGTCGAGCGTTTATGTGATGGCTCAAGCGGTCAGCGTGGTTGGTGTGTCGGGTCTCAGTATGAGGTTGGGTGAATGGCCGGCGGGTGTGAGCGATAACAAGGCTTGCCCAGGGGGGCCGGGCTGTTCAAACTACCGTTTGAATTTCAGAATTGGAGAAGGGTGTGCTTGAGCAGCTCAGGCAGCGTTTGCCTGATTACAGACGCACAGAATTGCCCCTGGCGTTGCCCGAGGCCGCCGTTCTGATGCCGTTGGTCGATGTGCCGGAGCCCCGGGTCATCCTGACGGTGCGTTCCAATTCCATGCCGACCCATGCCGGTGAGGTGGCCTTCCCGGGTGGAAAGCGGGATCCGGGCGATAAAAACCTGCTGATGACAGCCTTGCGTGAAAGTCAGGAAGAGGTGGGATTGTCGCCGGATTACGTGGATGTATTGGGGCAGTTGTCTCCGCTGGCTTCCCGGTATGGTATGAAGGTAACGCCTTTTGTGGGCATCGTTCGCCCGGAGGCACAGCTGCAAGCCGAGCCTGGCGAAATCGATACCATCTTCCAGGTGCCCCTGCAGTTCTTTCTGGATGAGGTTCCGGAGCTGTCCAGCCCCATTGATGTGTTTGGTCGCCAGTTCCGTATTCCCAGCTATTACTATGAAGACAAACGCATTTGGGGCCTGACGGCCTTCATGATTCTGGATTTGATCAACCACGTCTATGATGCGGGCATTGAGTTTGAGGTGAAGGGCTAGCCTTCAGCCGGTCACGCTCTGCCTGGCAAGAGAAAACAAAGGGGAGTCGAATGATTTACAAGATTGGTGAGCGCCGCCTGGAGCAGCGTGGTAGTGGCCACTGGATTGCAGACAATGCCACCGTCATTGGTTCGGTGATCATGGAAGCCAACAGCAGCATCTGGTTCAACGCGGTATTGCGGGCCGACAACGATGTGATCGAAATCGGCGAAAACACCAATATTCAGGACGGTGCTGTGCTGCATGTGGATCCGGGCGTACCCATGAAACTGGGCCGCGACGTGACCGTGGGCCACAAGGTTATGCTGCATGGCTGCACCGTGGGCGATAACAGCCTTATCGGTATCAATGCGGTGGTGCTCAATAAAGCCGTGATTGGCAATAACTGCATTATCGGTGCCAATTCGCTGGTGCCGGAAGGAATGAAAATTCCAGACAACTCCCTGGTGATGGGATCGCCGGCCAAGGTGGTGAAGGAAATTGGTGAAGGGCACAAGGCCATGCTGACCATGGGCAGCATGCATTACGTGGCCCATGCCAAAGAATTCGATCAACACCTGGAGGTGGACGAACGGTTCCATGACTGACAGGCAACTGGTGTCGCCGTGTGTATCGATCTGCGCACTGGATGAAGAGGATATCTGTGTGGGCTGCTTCCGTACCGGCGGGGAAATTTCCATCTGGGGCTTGCTCTCGGATGATGAAAAGCGAGAGGTGTTTCGCCGTATTGATCAGCGAATGAACGGCGAGCCGGCCCCCTGTGTGGTGCGCAAGGAGAAAAAGCCATGACAACACAGATTGGTAGCCAGGAGCCGGTGCGTCCCGTTGTCGGGTTGGCCTTAGGCAGTGGTTCCGCCCGCGGCTGGGCGCATATCGGGATCATCCAGGCGCTGGAAGAAATCGGTGTGCAGCCACAGGTAGTGGCCGGAACATCCATTGGCGCATTGGTAGGGGGCGCCTATGTGACCGGCACGCTCAATGCCTTTGCCGACTGGGTGGAATCCCTGACGGTCAAGGATGTGTTTGGTCTGCTGGATATCAGCTTTTCCGGCGGCATGGTGAAAGGGGAAAAGCTGTTCAGCTTTTTTCAGGAGCACCATGAAAACCCGGAAATCGAGACCCTGGACAAGAAGCTGGTCACGGTGGCCACAGACATGAAAAGTGGCCGCGAAGTCTGGATTACCAAAGGGCGGATGCTGGATGCCGCGCGGGCATCCTGTGCCTTGCCGGGGCTGTTTTCTCCAGTGAAGATGCAGGGGCGCTGGATGCTCGATGGTGGCCTGGTGAATCCGGTTCCTGTTTCTGCCGCTCGCGCCATGGGCGCAGATGTGGTGATCGCGGTGAATCTCAATGCCCAGTTGGTTGGCGCCCACCTGTCCCGGGACACCCGCAGCCAGGCAGAGGGAGAAGAAGGCACCGCTGAAGAGCGCAGTATCTGGCAGAAAATGATGGATTACTTCGCTTCAGGAGACGGTCAGGATCCGGGCTTTTTCGATGTGGTGGCGTCCAGCATCAATATCATGCAGGACCGCATTACCCGCTCGCGTATGGCTGGCGATCCGCCTGAAGTGACGCTGGTGCCAATGCTGGAAGACTTCGCGCTGATGGATTTTCACCGTGCCAAGGAAGCCATCGCCGAAGGGCGTGCGTTGGTGAAACGCTACGAGGCCGATATTCTCGCCTGGGTTGGGTCGCCGATCGCGGATCGGGTTTGAAAACAGCTGATAGTGGGCAGCTGACAGCGTCTCGATAAGCTGTGGTTTGGATTGAAAGGAAAGAGGCCGCCTCCATGCTTTGGAAGCGGCCTCTTTCGTTTGGATTTTAAGATAACCTGGGATGCGTCGCTGTCAGCTGTCCACTATCAACTATCAACTTGCTCTGCTTTCCTGGCTCTCACCGCCTTCACCATATTGTCTTTCACCTGCAGAATTTCGATCAGGTATTGGTCGATTTTCACCGAAATGTTGGCGTCGGGGATATCCTGAAGGTATTCCAGAATTAGGCCGTTCAGGGTTTTCGGGCCATCGGTGGGCAGCTCCCAGTGCAGCGCGCGGTTGATGTCGCGCAAGGTGGAGGAGCCGTCGATCACGAAGCTGCCATCGTCCTGGGGGTGGATGTCCTGGCTGGTGGCGGCCAGATCGGTGGTGAACTCGCCGACAATCTCTTCGAGAATATCCTCCAGGGTGACAAGGCCCTGCACGTCGCCATACTCATCCACGACAATGCCGATGCGGCGTTTGGCATTCTGGAAGTTGATCAGCTGCTGGTGCAGGGAGGTGGCTTCCGGTACGAAGTAGGGCTCCACCGTGTACTGCATCAGCTCAGCCTTGTTGATGTCTTCCTTGAGCAGCAAGCGGCTGAGTTTGCGCAGGTGCAGCAGGCCGATCATGTTGTTGGGATCGCCATTGAAGACCGGCAGCCGGGTATGTTGGCTGGCGCGCAAGGTGGTAAGGATTTCGTGCATGTCGTCATCCAGATCAATGCCGACCATCTCGTTACGCGGGACCATGATGTCCTCCACGGTCACGGTTTCCAGATCGAGGATGTTAAGCAGCATTTTCTGGTGATTTTCGGGAATCAGTCCGCCGGCTTCATTCACCACAGTGCGAAGCTCTTCCGGGCTCAGGTGATCGTCGTCCTGTTCATTGGGGCGAATGCCACCCAGACGCAGCAGCATGCTGCTGACGCCGTTAACCATCCACACCAGTGGCGCCAACAATACCTGCAACGGCTTGAGCACCAGGCTGGCGGGAAACGCGACTCGCTCCGGGCGCATGGCGGCGTATGTCTTTGGCGTGATTTCCGCGAAGACCAGCATGATGATGGTGATGACCACCGGGGCCACGGCGGCACCGCTGTCGCCCAGCCAGCGAATCGCCAGAATCGCAGCCACGGTGGCAGCAAAATTATTGACGAAGTTGTTGCCGATGAGGATCACGGAGAGCAGCCGGTCCGTGCGTTTGAGCAGGGCTTCAACCCGGCTGGCCGCTTTTTGTCCCTGACGGGCAAGATGTCGAAGGCGGTAGCGGTTAATAGCCACCATGCCGGTTTCACTGCTGGAGAAGAAGGCAGAGGCCAGAATCAGAATAATCAGGGCGCCAATCAGCCACCCGTCAGAGTAGGTATCCAAAGGAAATATCGTTTATCCGCCAGTCGGCCCGCTATTGTTCGGGCCGGGGGGTTAGGGTGTCAAGGAGAGCAGGAGCGAGTTGAAAGTTAAAAGTTGAAACGCGGGCCCAGGGTTGGGGGGGCACTCAAAGGCTGGAGGCCGCGTTTGGGCTCTTTTAACGTTAAGCGCGTTAGCGTTTCAAGATGAATTCCAGAACCAGTTGGCTGCCGAAGAAGGCCACCAGCAAGACTGCAAAACCGCTGAGCGTAAAGCGAATGGCGGTACGCCCTCGCCAGCCACGGACATAGCGTCCCGCCAGCAGGATGGCGAACACCACCCAGGACACCAGGGTCAGCACGGTTTTGTGCATCAGGTGTTGGGCAAACAGATTGTCCACGTAGAGGAAGCCGCTGAAGATGGCAACGGTGAGCAGGATTTCGCCCAGCCAGATTGCCTCGAACAGCATGGATTCCATCACCTGGATCGGCGGGAAAAGCCGCATGACGCCACGGATATGGCCGCTCTTGAGTTGACGGTCCTGAATCCAGAGCAGAATCGCCTGACAGGCGGCCAGGGCCAACACGGCGTAGGCAACGATGGAAAACAGGACATGTACGCCCAGGCCGTGGGCCAGCGGGTGGGCGGTGTAACCGGTGCTGACCCACAGCATGGCGGGAATGGTGCACGCGGCAAAGGGATAGACGAGCGCTGAAATCCACTCGAACGGGCGATACAGGCTGGACACGACGACCACGGCGGCCCCGGTCATGGCCACGGCGGAGGCGACGGGGAACAGCCCCAGTTGCAGTCCGCTGGTGGTGATCATCACCTGCCACAGGCTGGCGGCATGGGCGATAACGGCCAGGGTGCCGGGGATCAGAATGCTGGCCCGGGACGGGACTGTCTGGCCGCGAAATTGCCGATAGAGGATCAGGCAGGCGGCGAGATACAAAACAAACGCCGCGAAGCCGTTGATCACGGAAAAGTTCATAAGTCGTTGTTATCCGAAGTAGGCGCCCAGCATAAAATGGCGGGCCAAGCCCGCTGAAGTCTGGCATAGCCGCCAGTTATCTATCAACAATCATTCTCATTTTGTGCCGTGAAAGGGAAGACTGCGGCCGGGGCCCATGACGTTGGTGCCCAAGGAGGGCTATAATCGCGCCCCTGTCACTGCGGCAGGCACGCCCGGCCGCAGACATGGTGCATTTGGAGGTAGACCCATGTTCGAGAATCTCACCGATCGGTTGGGATCGTCGCTTAAAAGCCTGGCAGGTCAGGGTTCCCTGACCGAAGACAATATCCGCGACACCCTGCGCGAAGTGCGCAAGGCACTGCTGGAGGCCGATGTGGCCTTGCCGGTGGTGAAAGAGTTTGTCGAGCAGGTAAAGGAAAAGGCCCTGGGGCAGGAAGTGCTGCAGAGCCTGAACCCGGGCCAGGCGTTTGTGAAGATCGTCAACGACGAGCTGGTTCACACCATGGGCGATGCCAACGACGCCCTGGATCTGGCCACCAAGCCGCCGGCCATTATTCTGATGGCGGGCCTGCAGGGTGCCGGTAAAACCACCTCTGTGGCCAAGCTTGCGCGTTTCCTGCAGGAGCGTGAGAAGAAGAAAGTCATGGTGGTGTCCGCTGACGTCTACCGCCCGGCGGCTATCGAGCAGCTGAAAACCCTGGCGGGGGAAGTGGAGACCAACTTCTTCCCGTCCACCGGCGACCAGGACCCGGTGGATATTGCCAATGCGGCGCTGGAAGAAGCCCGCCGTCGTTATATGGACGTGCTGATCGTCGATACCGCAGGCCGTCTGCATGTCGACGAAGACATGATGAGCGAGATCAAGCGCCTGCACGGGGCCATCAGCCCGGTGGAAACCCTGTTCGTGGTGGACGCCATGACCGGTCAGGATGCGGCCAACACCGCCCAGGCCTTTAATGAAGCGCTGCCGCTCACCGGTGTGATCCTCACCAAGGCCGACGGTGATTCCCGCGGTGGTGCGGCGCTGTCTGTGCGTCAGCTCACCGGCAAGCCGATCAAGTTCATCGGTATGGGCGAGAAGACCGACGCCCTGGAGCCGTTCCACCCGGATCGTATCGCCAGCCGGATTCTCGGCATGGGCGACGTGCTCTCCCTGGTGGAAGAAGCCGAGCGCAAGCTGGACAAGAAGAAAGCCGAAAAAATCGCCAAGAAGTTCAAGAAAGGCAAGGCGATGGACTTCGAGGATCTCAAGGACCAGTTCCAGCAGATGCGTAATATGGGCGGCATGGCCGGCCTGCTCGACAAGTTGCCGGGCATGGGCGGGATGATGGAAGCGGCCCAGGATCCGGCCGCCATGAAACAGATGAAGCACATGGAAGCCCTGATTGATTCCATGACCCCCAAAGAGCGCCGTAACCCGGATCTGCTTAAGGGCTCCCGGAAGAAACGCATTGTCGCCGGTGCCGGCCTGGAGATTCAGGACCTGAACCGCCTCATCAAGCAGCAGAAGATGATGGCCAAGATGATGAAGAAGATGCGCACCAAGGGTGGCATGAAGAACATGATGCGAGGCATGGAAG
>NZ_DS989915.1:3528144-3590649 GCF_000155615.1 Alcanivorax sp. DG881
GCTGCTGTGCAACCGTGTTGCGTGGAGCTTGTTGCGTGGTGCATCTCCCTGTATAATTCGCGCCCTTCGCGGCCTCTCCGTGCTTTTCACGGGTGGCTTTCAAGCGGATACGATGGTCTGGCTGTCTTTCCCGATAGTCCGGCCGGGAAACCGGATTGATAAAAAGGTACGTAAACCATGGTAGTTATTCGTCTCGCTCGTGGCGGTTCCAAGAAGCGTCCGTTCTATAGCATCGTTGTTGCTGATAGCCGTTACTCACGTGATGGTCGTTTCATTGAGCAACTGGGTTTCTACAACCCCATCGCCCGTGGCGGTGAAATCCCTCTCAAGCTGAACCTGGAAAGCCTGGATGCCTGGGTTGCCAAGGGTGCACAGCTGTCTGACCGTGTTAAGACCCTCGCCAAGCAGGCCCGTAAGGCAGCCTGATGGCAGAGCGAGGACAATCCTCTTCTGAAGAGGGCGCGTCCTCCAGGCTGGAGGTCGTCGGCCGCATCCTCGGGGTGCACGGCGTCAAAGGGTGGGTAAAGGTGTATTCCCATACCGATCCGATGGACAACCTCCAGCAGTACCAGCCCTGGCACCTGAAACAGGGTGGCCCGCATTCAAGTGGTCAGCCCTCAGGTGGAGAGTGGAAACCGGTGAAAGTGACCGGATTCCGCCCTCAGGGGAAAGGCCTGATTGCGCAACTGGAAGGGATTACCGACCGGGAAGCGGCAGCGGCCCTGGTGGGGCAGGAGATCGGCGTACCCGCGGATTTGCTGCCACAATCCGGGCAGGGCGAGTACTACTGGCGTGACCTGATTGGCCTGCGGGTAAAACATGTGAATGGCATGGACCTGGGCAAGGTGACGCGAATGCTGGAAACCGGTGCCAACGACGTTGTCGTGGTTCGCGGTGACAGCAATAGCCTGGATCGGCGTGAACGGCTGATTCCCTGGCTCCCGGATGACGTGATTACTGCCATCAGCCTTGCAGAAGGGCAGATGACAGTGGATTGGGACCCGGATTTTTAAATGATGGCGACGAAGCCTCCGTTTGCCGTCACTCTGGTAACACTGTTTCCGGAGATGGCGCAGGCGATTACTGACTTCGGCGTGACCCGGCGGGCCGTGGAAAACGGCCAGCTGCAGGTGGAAACGGTGAATCCTCGGGATTTCACTGAAGACCGCCACCGCACCGTGGACGATCGCCCTTTTGGTGGCGGCCCCGGCATGGTGATGAAAGTGGAGCCCTTGGCGAAAGCCCTGCAGGCTGCACGCACTGCCAACCCGGCAGCGAAAGTGGTTTATCTGTCCCCGCAAGGGCAGCCGCTGACCCAGGCCAAGGCCGCGGCGTTGGCGGAGCAGCCCGGCCTGATCTTGTTGGCGGGGCGTTACGAGGGCGTAGACGAGCGGTTGCTTGATGCCGAGGTGGATGAGCAGATATCCATCGGCGACTACGTGCTAAGCGGCGGCGAACTGCCGGCGTTGGTGCTGATCGATGCGGTCAGCCGATTGATTCCCGGAGTGCTGGGTCACCAGGATTCCGCCGAGCAGGATTCTTTTTCGGGTGAATTCGAAAACCTGCTCGATTGCCCGCATTACACCCGCCCGGAGGTGTATGGCGAGCAGGCAGTGCCACCGGTACTGCTCAGTGGCAATCACGCGCTGATTCGCCGCTGGCGCCTTAAGCAGGCGTTGGGACGGACTTGGAAACAGCGTCCGGACCTGCTGGAGGCCCGCCGGGCGCGGGGCTTGAGCAATGAAGAGCAACAACTGCTGGACGAATACATCGCCGAGCAGTCGTCGCGTACAGCAAAAAACTCTGATTAGGAGCACTGCCATGAGTGGCAAGAACCTTATTATCCAGGGCATCGAAAATGCCCAGCTGAAAACCGAAGTACCGGAATTCGGCGCCGGTGACACCGTTACCGTGCAAGTGAAAGTAAAGGAAGGTACCCGTGAGCGTCTGCAGGCGTTCCAGGGTGTGGTTATCGCTCGTCGTAACCGTGGCCTGAACTCTGCATTTACCGTGCGCAAGATCTCTCACGGTGTGGGCGTTGAGCGTGTATTCCAGCTGCATAGCCCGCTGATCGATTCCATCCAGGTGAACCGTCGTGGTGATGTGAGCCGCGCCAAGCTTTACTACCTGCGTGATCGCTCTGGTAAGTCCGCACGGATCAAAGAAAAAATCCGGTAGATTGCGGATTCCTTCTACCGCGAGCGAATGTTGGTTTAGCCTTTGCTGTAGGGCATGCGAAATCAACCTCTGGCCCGGTAGATTGCTCCAACAAAAAAGCCGCTTCCCGGAAGGAAGCGGCTTTTTTGTTGGTCGCTCTGCGGCTGCCTCACGCAAGACGCAAGACAAACCTGCAACGTCTTCCGCTGCGTTGTAGGTCGGAAATGGGCGTGAGCCCATCTCCGACAGGGTATTTCCGCCCTACGGTTCCATCATTGGCATCAGGCTTCTAGCCTTTCTTTACCATCCGGTACAGGGCCAGCAGCACCAGCGCGCCGACGATGGCGGTGATGAAGCTGCCCAGACTGAAGCCGCTGACGGAACCGCCCAGGCCGGTAATGGAGCCCAGCCAGCCACCGACCACGGCACCAGCGATACCGATCAGCGTAGTAACAATAAAGCCGCCCGGGTCCTTCCCCGGCATAATCCATTTAGCGATGATGCCGGCGATCAGGCCGAATACAATCCAGGATAAAATTCCCACGATTCCTCTCCTTGGTGACGATTTCTTGAAATTTTGCTGGTCTCCATTGTTGCCCTAAATCGCGGTGTTTGTCGTTAATGACGTCGGCGCTATGCGTAATATTTGGTAAAAGAGCCGCAGGGGCGGAAAGGCGTTGGTGCTGGGTAACTCATTGTTTTTTCTCTTTGAATAAGGCTTCATGGCGTAATGGGAACGGAAACGGACGGGCAACCAACGGATGCGCATGGTCGGCTGATTGATAGCTGGCTGGACCAGCAGTGGCTGGAGAAAGGCCTGAGTGAGCACAGCCTGTCCAATTATCGTCGGGACATTAGCCAGCTCGCTGTCTGGTTGCAGCATCAACAGGCGACTTTGCTGGCCTGCGAGCGGTATCAATTGCTGGAGTTCCTTGCCGCCCGCCACCAGCAAGGCCTCAGTGCACGCTCCGTTGCCCGGCAGCTGTCGGCGGTGAAAAGCTTTTACCGCTGGCTCAAGCGGGAAGGCCGCATTGCGGAGGATCCGGCACTGCTGATCGAGCGACCCAAGCTGGGCAGGCCGTTGCCAAAGACCTTGAGCGAAGCGGATGTGGAAGCCCTGCTGGCGGCGCCGGACCTGTCCACGCCGCTGGGCCTGCGTGACCGTGCCATGCTGGAGGTGCTCTATGCCACGGGCCTGCGGGTGACGGAACTGGTGACATTGACCCAGAGCCAGATCAATCCGCGCCAGGGGCTGATCCGGGTGATCGGCAAAGGCGACAAGGAGCGGCTGGTGCCGCTGGGGGAAGAGGCGCTGCACTGGCTGGCTCGTTATGCGCAGGAGGGTCGCCCCCAGTTGCTGGCCGCGGATCAGCAGGGTGGCAATCAGGAGCTGCTCTTTCCCAGCCGCCGTGGCACCTGTATGACACGGCAAACATTCTGGCATCGAATCAAGCAGTTGGCAGTGGTCGCGGGGGTGCAAAAAAAGCTCTCTCCCCATACACTGCGGCATGCATTTGCCACGCACCTGTTGAATCACGGCGCGGATTTGCGGGTGGTACAGCTGCTGCTGGGGCACTCGGATCTGTCGACGACCCAGATCTACACCCATGTGGCACAACAGCGGTTACAAGACGTCTACCAGAAACATCACCCCCGATCGGGAACCTGAGCCAGCTGGCGGGTTCTCACAGGTAAGAGAAGGAGTAACGACACAATGAAAAAGGTTTTGCTGTTTGTATTGTTGGGGCTGATGACCGCATGTGGCGCCAGTTCTGAAACCGCCAAGGGTAACGCCGAGATCGATGGTGAACAGGCGAAAGCGGCTTTCGAGAAAGCTTTTCCTGCTGTTGAAGTCAGTGATGTGCGTGCTGCGCCCATGGCGGGCATGCTGGCGCTGGAAGTAAACGGGAGTGAAACCGTTTACATGAGCGAAGACGGCCGTTTTATCATGATCGGCAAGTTGCTTGAGCTGAAAGACGGAGAGGTGGTCAATCCGGCGGAGCAGCGCCTGGAAAAGGTTCGCGCTGAAGGTATCAAGGAGCTGAACAAGGACGACATGATCACTTACGCCGCTGAAGACGAGAAAGTGGAAGTGTACGTGTTCACCGACATTACCTGCGGGTATTGCCGCAAACTGCATCGCCATATCGACGAATACATGGCGTCCGGCGTGACGGTCCACTACCTGGCCTTCCCCCGCGGTGGCCCGACCACCAAGGCGGCGGCTTCCATGCGTCATATCTGGTGTGCGCAAGACCGCCAGCAGGCGCTGTCGGATGCCAAACTCAATGACAAGATCAACAATGCAGAGCTGGGCGAGTGCGCCAAGCCGGTTGATGAGCAATATGAGCTGGGCCTCACATTCGGGGTTCGCGGTACACCGGCGATCTACACCACCGAAGGCAAGCAGCTGGGCGGCTATCTGACCCCGGAAGATATGCTCAAGCGGCTGGACTGATTCGCCTGTATCCCCCGTATTACGGCGCTTTGCTGCCGTAAACACGGTGCCGGCACATTGACGACGCGGGGTTGCGCCGTTAATGTGTCGGCCTTCTTTTACTCCCACCCAAGGTGCTGTCGTGGAAACCGATTTCCAGCGAATCCGTCGTTTGCCTCCCTATGTCTTCAATATTGTTGGAGAGATGAAGGCGGCAGCGCGAGCGCGGGGTGAGGATATTATCGATTTCAGCATGGGCAATCCGGATCAGCCCACGCCAAAGCATATTGTCGATAAGCTGACAGAAACCGCCCAGCGGGGCGATACCCACCGTTATTCGCAGTCCCGGGGGATCCCTCGCTTGCGCAAGGCCATGACGGACTGGTACCAGCGTCGTTATGACGTGGAGCTGGACCCGGAATCCGAGGCCATTGTCACCATTGGTTCCAAGGAAGGCCTGGCGCATCTGGCACTGGCTACCATGGGCCCCGGGGACACCGTGCTGGTGCCGAACCCCAGCTACCCGATTCACCCCTATGGGTTCGTGATTTCCAATGCGGATATCCGCCACGTACCCATGGTGAAGGGCGTGGATTTCTTTGTGGAGCTGGAACGGGCGATCAAGGAATCCTGGCCGAAGCCGAAAATGCTGGTGCTGAATTTCCCCGGTAACCCCACGGCTCAGTGTGTGGAGCTGGATTTCTTCGAGAAAGTGGTGGCCATTGCCCGTGAGCACCAGATCTGGGTGGTGCACGATATCGCCTACGCGGACATCGTTTTCGATGGCTACAAGGCCCCCTCCATTTTGCAGGTGGAAGGCGCCAAGGATGTGGCGGTGGAGTTCTTTTCCCTGTCCAAGAGCTACAACATGCCCGGGTGGCGGGTGGGCTTCTGCTGCGGCAATAAAGAGCTGATCCACGCCTTGGCACGCATCAAGTCATACATGGATTACGGCACCTTTACCCCGATTCAGGTGGCGGCCATTGCCGCGCTGGAAGGGGACCAGAGTTGCGTTGCCGAAATCTGCGAAATGTATCGCCAGCGCCGGGATGTGCTGGTGGAAGGGCTGGGCGACATTGGCTGGCCGGTGGAAAAACCCCGTGCCACCATGTTTGTCTGGGCCGAAATCCCCGAACCCTATCGGGCCATGGGCTCGCTGGAGTTTTCCAAGAAGCTGCTCACCGAAGCGGGTGTAGCAGTGTCGCCGGGCATTGGTTTTGGCGACTACGGTGACGATCATGTGCGTTTTGCGCTGATCGAGAACGAACAACGTACCCGGCAGGCCATGCGCGGCATCAAGAAGATGTTCCGTCAGGATGGGCTGCTGGGCTAACAGGCTGCGCCTTGTGCGCCCCTGCATAAAGAGAGGAAATGACGTGAAGTCGGTGAAGGTGGGTATTGCTGGTCTGGGCACGGTGGGTTCAGGCACCGTGAATGTACTGAAGCGTAACGCGCGGGATATTGCTCGCCGCGTGGGGTGTCCGATTGAAATTACCCATATCGGTGCCCGCCGCGACAATGCGGCCTGTGATACCCGTGATATTCGTCTTTCCCGCGATATTTTTGCAGTGGCGACAGACCCGGATATCGACATTCTGGTAGAGCTCATTGGCGGCATTGAGACCGCCCGTGAGTTGGTGCTTACCGCCATCAAGAACGGCAAGCACGTGGTCACCGCCAACAAGGCGTTGATCGCCGAGCACGGCAACGAAATCTTCCAGGCCGCCCAGGATAATGGCGTGGACGTGGCGTTCGAAGCTTCTGTGGCCGGCGGGATTCCGATCCTCAAGTCACTGGGTGAAGGCCTGGCCGCGAACCATGTGAACTGGCTGGCGGGCATTATCAATGGCACCGGCAACTTCATCCTCACCGAAATGGAAGAGGGTGGCCGGGCCTTTGATGACGTGCTGGCAGAAGCGCAAGCGCTGGGTTACGCGGAAGCGGACCCCACCTTCGACGTAGAAGGTATTGATGCAGCCCACAAGCTGACGATTCTGGCTTCCATTGCATTCGGTATTCCGCTGCAGTTTTCCAAGGTTTACACCGAGGGGATCAGCCGGATTACCACCGAAGACGTGGCCAGCGCCGCGCATTTCGGTTACCGCATCAAACACCTGGGGATTGCCAAGGACACCGGTAACGGCATCGAGCTGCGTGTGCACCCGACCCTGATTCCCAAGGAAACCATGCTGTCTGCCGTGAATGGCGTGATGAACGCCATCATGATCGATGGCGATGCGGTGGGGCCGACCCTGTTCTACGGCGCCGGCGCCGGTGCCGAGCCGACGGCTTCCGCTGTCGTGGCTGACATCATCGAGCTGGGCCGCGCACTGACCGTGGACCACGACGAGCGTGTACCGTATCTGGGCTTCCACACCGACCAGATGTCCGATGAGCCGATTCTGACCATCGATGACGTGTCCTGCAGCTTCTACCTGCGCCTGCACGTGCAGGACAAGACCGGCGTGCTGGCCGACGTGACTCGCATCCTCAGTGATAACAATGTCAGCATTGATGCACTGGTACAGCGTGAAGTGGACCAGGGCCTGGTGCCTATCGTGATGATGACTCACGTGGTGCGCGAAGGGGACATGAGCGCAGCCCTGGCCAAGATCGGTGCCCTTGAAGCCGTGAATAGCGATATAATGCGTATCAGGGTAGAGACGCTGGACGCTTGATTAAACGCCGGAAGCCAGACGCCGGAGGCCAGACGCGTTAGAATCCACCCAAGGTTCACCGTCAGGCGTTTGGCTTCCGGCGTCGGGCAGTCTGGCAAGAACCCCTGATTTTTGAGAACCGCAGAGCCTAGCTTAGAGGCTTTACACTAGCAGCAGAGACCAAAACCATGCCTTTTCGTGACCGTTACACCGGCCTGATCAACCGTTACCGTGACCACCTGCCGGTGAATGATGACACGCCGATCATCAGCCTGGGCGAGGGGAATACCCCGTTGATTCGCTTGAAGAATATCCCCAAGCTGCTGGGCAAGGACGTAGATATCTACGTCAAATACGAAGGCCTTAATCCCACCGGTTCCTTCAAGGACCGGGGCATGACCATGGCGGTGACCAAGGCCGTGGAAGAAGGCAGCAATGCCATCATCTGTGCCTCCACCGGCAACACGTCTGCGGCCGCTGCTGCCTATGCCGCCCGTGCCGGGATTACCGCTTTTGTACTGATTCCGGAAGGCAAAATTGCCATGGGCAAGCTGGCCCAGGCAATGATGTACGGTGCCGTAATCATGCAGATCCGTGGCAATTTCGACCAAGGCATGGAACTGGTGAAACAGGTGGCCGAGAAGGCACCGGTGACCATCGTGAACTCGGTTAACCCGTACCGTCTGCAGGGGCAGAAGTCTGCTGCTTTCGAAATCGTCGAAGAGCTGGGCCGCGCCCCGGATTACCACTGCCTGCCGGTGGGCAATGCCGGTAATATCACCGCGCACTGGATGGGTTACAGCGAATACCACAAGTCTGGCATCGTCAATGCCGCCCCGAAAATGGTGGGTTACCAGGCCGAAGGTGCCGCGCCGTTCATGCGTGGCGAGCGAGTGAGCGATCCGGAAACCGTGGCAACGGCCATTCGTATCGGCAACCCGCAGTCCTGGGACAAGGCCTGGAAACTGCAGGAAGAATCCAAAGGCTGGTTCGACGAGCTTAGCGATCACGAAATCCTGACAGCACAGAAATTGTTGGCCGAGAAAGAAGGGATCTTCTGTGAACCCGCCTCTGCGGCCTCCATCGGTGGCGCCATGCGCGACATCAAGGCCGGCAAGATTCCGGAAGGCTCTACCATCGTCTGCACCTTGACGGGTAACGGCCTGAAAGACCCGGATACCGCCATTGCCCAGTGCCAGGATAGCCGCATGGTCACCATCGATGCGGATCTGGATGCGGTGAAAGGCGCGATCCTGTCCAACATGTCCTGATCGCTTCAGGCGTAATAAAAAAACGGAGCCTTCGGCTCCGTTTTTTTATAGTTATCTCTGCCGCTGGTGCCTGCAGGGGTGCGCGGGGAAAAGGCAGGCATCGTCACGATGTGCTACCATGCGCGCTCTTTTGTGGCGAAAGGAACGACGACCCGGTGTCGAGATTACTGAAACCACCTACGTGTAACACCTCCTCTCTGGGCTGACTGCGCCCATGCCTTGGCTGGATTCTTCCCGGCCAACCCCTGACTGATGTCTTGCTCTCTGCTGATCCGAACTTTGTGCGTGCTGGTGCATAGCCACAGAGAGGTATTTGACATTGGTCGACCACTATTTAGTCTGTTTAAAGACGACAAAGAAGGGAGAGACTGATGAAAGCATCGTTATTGGCGACGCCAAACGTTACCGGGGCCCCGTATGGCTCCCTTGTCCAAGGGATTGCAGCGCATTTGTATTGTTGACGATCTGATCAAGGCTGCGACCAGAAGGGTCGCTTCGCGTTCAGGTGATGTCTGGCTGTGAAGCTATAGAGGAGCCCAACCCGGTTTCCTCGCATCGTCCGGACCGACTGGCTGAAAGGCAGATAATCTGCCCCTCGAAGCAAGACGGAATACGGAGCTTAAATGAAAATTGATTACGAGACCGACTATGACGTCGGCCAGGACAATGTGCAGGTCATGGGAATGGACATGCACAATCCTGTCTTCTTTATCAGTGCTGTACTGATTCTTACCTTTGTGATCGGCACGCTGATCTTCCCGGAACAGGCCAACGCCTTGCTGAATGGCTCCAAGGGCTGGGCGATTGAGCATTTCGACTGGCTGTTCATGGTCAGTGGCAATTTCTTTGTATTGTTCTGCCTGCTGTTGGCGGTGCTGCCGCTGGGTAAAATCCGCCTGGGCGGGCAGAGTGCCAAACCGGAATTTTCCACGCTTTCCTGGTTCGCCATGTTGTTTGCGGCGGGCATGGGGATTGGTCTCATGTTCTGGAGTGTGGCGGAGCCGGTGGCCTACCTGAATGGCCAGTGGTACGGCACGCCGCTGGCGGTGGAAGCCGGGTCGGAAGCGGCGCGACATACGGCCATGGGGGCGACCATGTATCACTGGGGGCTGCACCCCTGGGCGATTTACGCCGTAGTGGCGTTGTCGTTGGCCTTCTTCACTTATAACAAGGGCATGCCCCTGACGATCCGCTCTGCGTTCTACCCGCTACTGGGTGAACGGTGCTGGGGCTGGCCGGGCCATATCATCGATATCTTGGCGGTGCTGGCCACCATCTTCGGTTTGGCGACGTCGCTGGGTCTGGGTGCTCAGCAAGCGGCCGGTGGCCTGCATTTCCTATTTGATACGCCCAATGCGATCAATGTTCAGGTCGGTATTATTGTCGGTGTTACTGCTGTCGCGGTGCTCTCGGTGGTGCGCGGTCTAGATGGCGGCGTGAAGCTGCTCAGTAACATCAATATGAGCCTGGCCGTCTTTTTGCTGCTCTTCGTGATTGTCGCCGGGCCTACCATGCTGATCATCACCGGCTTTGGCACCACTGCGGTGGATTACATCAGTAATATCATTCCGCTGAGTACCTGGTTTGGCCGTGAAGACAGTGAGTGGATGCATGGCTGGACCGTGTTCTATTGGGCCTGGTGGATTTCCTGGTCACCGTTTGTGGGGATGTTTATTGCCCGCATTTCCAAGGGACGCACCGTGCGTGAGTTTATTGTGGCGGTGCTGTTGGTGCCCACGGTGATTACCATTATCTGGATGAGCACCTTTGGTGGCACAGGGCTGGAACAATCCATCAACGGCGTGGGTGAACTGGCCAACGGGGTGAGTGATGCATCGCTGGCTATGTTCCAGATGCTGGCGCATCTGCCGTGGACCGGCATCATTTCCTTTATGGCGATTGCACTGGTCCTGATTTTCTTCGTGACCTCGTCGGACTCCGGCTCTCTGGTGATCGACTCCATTACGGCGGGTGGCAAGGTGGATGCACCGGTGCCCCAGCGCATTTTCTGGGCCGTTATGGAAGGCCTGATTGCGGGTGTACTGCTGTATGGCGGTGGCAAGGAAGCCCTGAAGGCTCTGCAATCAGGGGCTGTCACAACCGGGTTGCCGTTCACCATCGTGTTGTTGTTGATGTGCGTCAGCCTGTTTATTGCCCTGTCGGCGGAACGCAAGCGCCTTAAACTGGCTTGATCCCGTTCTGTTGATCCCTAAAAATGCCCGCTGATGCGGGCATTTTTTTGGGTGTCATATGCGAATGCCGAGCGCATGACGGGAAGACTGACAGAGGAGGCACGCATGTCTTTTCAGGTAACGGTCAACGGGTTTGAGCAGGACGAGGTGGGGGATTGGATCATGTTACTGTCCTGCGGCCACCGCCAGCACGTTCGTCACCAGCCGCCCTTTATTAACCGCCCCTGGGCGGTGAGCGAGGAGGGCCGCCGGCAGCATCTGGATATGGTGGTGACCTGCACCCAGTGTCAGCGGGGCATGCCAGTGCCGGAATGAGCCGCTGCACGCTCCACGCTTCACGCAACCCGTAAAACCCGTGAAAGCCGGTACGCCCTCTAGGAGCGGTGGTTCCACCGCGATGCTTTAGGCGGAGATCCCTTGCGCAAACGCGGGGGGGGGGCGAAGCCGCTGTAGGAGCTTGGCTGCAAGTGATCCGAGCGACAGCGAAATAGCAGAAGCGAGTTACGAGTAAGGAGTTTCGAAGATCAAAACCCTACCCCATGAATTAGGCGGCTGGTTTTGCCTTTCGAAACTCGTAGCTCGAAACTGTCTGTTCCCCTTGTGCAGGCTCGCGATCGTCAGGCGTCAGGCGTCAGGCGTCAGGCGTCAGGCGTTCAGCGTAACTTGGTATGCCGGTTGATGGTGTGCTGCAAGCCAAACAGGGCCGGCAGGTGCGGGCCAATCACGCCTTTGCCCGTGGTCAGCAGGGCGCCGCTTAACGCCCGTTGTGGATCCGCCCAGCAGTAAATGCTGATGAAGCCCAAATGCCCAAAGGATTTTGGGGCGCCGGGGCCGAACATGCCCATGCCCCGGTTGCCGAGCATAAAGCCGTTGGAGAAGTTCAGTGGCAGCATCAGCGTCCGGTCGAAGCGGGGGCGATGGTAGGCTGGCTCCAGGGCGCGGGCCACGGTGTCTGGCTGGAAAATCTGCTGGTCGCCATAGCGGCCGCCGTTCAGCAGCATCTGGAAAAAGCGGCTGGCTTCTTCCGCGGTGGCGTAGAGGTTGCCTGCCGGTACGGTGGCTTCCTGGAAACGGTCGTCGTTGGTCACTTCCACGACTTCATCGATACTGCCGCCCACCGCGTAGCTGAGGAACAGGTCCACCAGTTTCAGGGGGAGCCCGGTGGATACATCGACGGCCCGTTCGGCGCCGGTGTTCCCGAAGGTGAAATACTTCATTCCCATGGGCTGGCGAATGACCCGGTCGAGGGTGGCGTTCAGCGATTCTCCGGTTACCGCTTCCACCACGGCGCCAAGAATAAAGCCGGCGGTTATCGCGTGGTAGGCCTGGGTATTGAAGCCACTGGGCTTGGCGGCGCAGAGGATGTCGATAATCTCCTGGGGCCGATAGAGAATGTCGGCTTCCACCGGTTCCTGCGGGCGGGGAATCCCGGCCTGATGGGTAAGCAGGTGGCGCAGCGTGGTACGGCCCTTGCCGTTCTGCCCGTAAGCGGGCAGGTAGCGTGTCACGGGGTCGTCCAGATCAAGTTGACCCTGTTCCACCAGATGATGTACCAGCATGGCGCTGACCACTTTGGAAGCAGAGAACAGGCATACGGGGGTATCCGGTGTCATGATGCGCTGGGTGGTCGGGTCGGCGTAGCCGATGCTGCGGTTTAGCATGATCTCGCCGTGGCGGCGCAGGCAGAGGCTGATCGCCGGGCTCATGCCGCTGCGATAGAGCTTGCGTGTGGCTCGCCAGATAGACTCAACCTGTTCGGAGCCCATGCCGGTCTTGTCCAGTGGCGCTTCATCACCGTGCTGAATCAGCCCGTCGAGGCTGCGGGGAATAGGGTTGCCATGTTTGCTGATCAGGCGGCGTACACGCGGGCGAAGGGCCATAAAAGTCTCGCAAAAAATGGGGAGTGCAGGGCGCCGAGTATAAAGGTCGACACTATATTTATTGTGAAAGTACGCCATTGTCCATGATCAAGGGGGGACTGCAATGGCTGGCTGTGCCATCCGATTGGCGTCAAATCACAATAAATTGACCCGTTGAAACCCTGCCATTGCGTTACACTGGAGCGGAATGTTTACCCGTCAGCCGCTGGTTACAAGAATGGGGCTGAGCGCTGTGGCAAGCTTAATACTGAGAACAAGAGCATTTAACAGGAGGTCCCATGGAGACCATCAAGCAATCTGATTTTCAGAGCTTCGCGGAGTTTTATCCCTATTACCTCCAGGAGCATGGCAACCCCACCTGTCGCCGGCTGCACTTCTTCGGCACCCTGGGCCTGTTTGGCGTGCTGGCCGGCGTGTTCATGACCGGCAATCTTTGGGGGCTGCTGCTGTTACCGGTGGTGGGCTATGGCTTCGCCTGGGTGGGGCACTATGTTTTTGAAAAAAATCGCCCGGCTACCTTCAAACACCCCTGGTACAGCCTTGCCGGTGATTTTGTCATGTTCAAGGATATCCTCATCGGGCGTATTGAGTGGTAGCAGGAGACGCATCCCGCACCACGCTTCACGCTGGCACGCGGAGGGAGTAATGACCGCGGTTGGGGTTTTTCGGCCGGGAGAAACGGCGGCCAAGGATAGTGACCTGCCTGACCTGGATTGCCGGGAAAATATTGACGCCATGGTGCACGGGTTTTATCAGCGCTTGCTGAAGGATCCGGTCATGGCGCCGGTGTTTCTGGAGGTGGCGGGAATTGATCTGCAACAGCACCTGCCCACCATCTGCCAGTATTGGTACAAAATGTTGTTGGGCGAGCAGGACTATCAGCGCCATATGATGGCAAAACACCGGGCACTGGATGATCGCGAGCCGCTTACCGGGGAGCATCACGAGCGGTGGCTGGGCCATTTTATGGCGAATCTGGAGGGGCGCTTTGCCGGGCCGATGACCGACCGCGCTCGGCTGATCGCCCAGCGTGTCATGCATAATCTGTATATGCAGCTCAGTGCCCGACGGGGCCATGGCTCTGGAGAGGGCTGAAAAGTGGGCTCACCGCGGAATGGGGTGATGAGCCGATTCCAGGCTTTTGGCCTTTCTCATCAGGCATTCGGTGCCGGGCGCCAGCAAGCGGATCAGAACAGCGGCAGCACCATGTTGCCGGCCAACAGGCCGGCGCCGCTGAGGTAGCAACTCCCGATCAGGATGGGGTCGGAACCGAGAGCCTGGCGCCGGAGATGAAAATACAGGCCCGTGGCCAGCAAGCCCACCGCAACAACGCACACGCCAATCCAGAGAATCTGGGTCATGATGATGTCCTGCTTTCGATGACGTTTTTTATTTTTAACGCTGTGGCTATGTCGCCGTCAATAATGCCGTTGGCGTTAGCCAATAATGCCCTGTGCCTGCAGGTCTGCAAATTCTGCGTCACTCAATCCCAGCTCATCACGGAGCACGGCGTGGTTATGGCTGCCCACCTCGCCACCGGGCCAGCGGGTTTCGCCGGGGGTGTCGGCCAGCCGTGGCGTAATGGCAGGGACCTTGAGCGGTTTGCCGTTGATTTCCACCTGCTGGAACAGGCCGCGGGCCTGGAAGTGTGGGTCCTGCATCATGTCGGCCACGGAATAGATAGGGCCGGAGGGCACCCGGGCTTCTTCGAGAATGGCCAGGATTTCATCGCTGGGCAGGCTGCGGCACCAGCTGTCCAGCGCGGCGTCGATGGCCTCTTCGTGCTCCACGCGACCGGCGTTGTTGGCCATGGCGGGATCCTTGGCCATATCGGGACGGCCGGCGGCGGTCATCAAGCGTTTGAAAATGGAATCGCCATTGCCGCCGATCACCACGAACTTGCGATCGGCGCAGCGGTAGGTATTGGTGGGCACAATGCCGGTGACAGTGGAGCCGGCGGGTTCACGAATGACTCCGGCCCCGTCGAATTCCGGTATGACTCCCTCGAGAAGATTGAACACGGACTCGTACAAGGCCACATCGACAACCTGGCCTTGCTGGCTGTTTTGTCGCTCGAACAGTGCGAGCAAAATGCCCAGCGCTGCGTGCAGTCCGGCAATGGTGTCGCCCAATGAGAGGTTGGGGCGCACCGGGCGCTCGCCGGGAAAGCCGTTTACGTAGCGCAGGCCGCCAATGCCTTCGCACACCGAGGCATAGCCGGGTTTGCTGGCGTAGGGGCCGGTCTGGCCGTAGCCGGAAATGCGGGTATAAATCAGCCCCGGGTTGTCGGTGGCAAAGCTGTCCGGGCCCAAGCCCCAGTTTTCCATGGTGCCCGGGCGGAAGTTTTCGATGACCACATCGGCGCCTACCATCAGCTTGCGAGCCAGCGCTTTGCCCTGGTCAGTTTTCAGATCCAGGGTGACGGATTTCTTGTTGCGTCCCAGGCTGCGCCACCAGAACGAGGTGCCGTCCTCATCCAGTTTGCGCCAACCGCGAATCGGGTCGCCACCGGGGGGTTCCACTTTCACCACATCGGCGCCGAAGTAGGCCAGCAGGGTGCCGGTAAAAGGCCCGGCGAGTAGCTGTCCCAGTTCGATAACGCGTACTCCGTCCAGGGGCAGGCGGCGTGATGAGGGTTGAGTCATGGAGCCTCCAGAGAGTGTTTTTTCAAGCCCACAAGCCTAGCGGATTGGGCAGGAGAGTGGCAGTGTCCAAAGTGCCCGCGCCCGGTTGTTTGGCGTCAGTCTGGCGTAACAGTCATGGGGACAACAGTGGCAGCCACCGGTACAGAGCGAGGGTTGAAGTTTTGCCATCCGCGCTGCGCCCTATACAATCCGCGGCCTGCTACGAGGAAAAGCCATGACCCCGGAACGTTACCGCCGCATTTGCGAGACCCTGGACCGCCGCCAGCCTGACCTGACTGTGATCATGGATGGCGTGCACAAACCCCATAATATTGCTGCCATTGTGCGTACCTGCGACGCGGTGGGAATTCTCGATGTGCATGCAGTGTTACCCAAAAACCGGGCGCGTATGGCCGCCGGCACGGCGATGGGATCACAGCGTTGGGTACAGGTACACAAGCGTGATGAAAGCACCGATGTGATCCGTGAATTGCAGGGGCAGGGCGTACAGGTGCTGGCGGCGCATTTGTCCGATGATGCGATCCCCTATCGTGAAGTGGATTACACCCGGCCAACGGCGCTGTTGTTGGGGACCGAAAAATTCGGCGTCAGCGACGAGGTGGCCAGCGTGGTGGATCAGAATGTGACCATTCCCATGATGGGCATGGTGGAATCATTCAATGTGAGTGTGGCGGCGGCAATTATTCTTTCCGAAGCCTGTGAGCAGCGCCGGGCGAAAGGGTTTTATGATCAGCCGCGGGTGGCGGCGGATCGCTACCACGAGCTGCTTTTCCGTTGGGGCTATGCCCGGATTGCCCGCTTGTGTGATGCCCACGGGGTGCCGTATCCCGAGCTGGATGAAGAGGGGCAGGTGAAAGACAGCGCCGCGCTTACGGCGCTGTTGCAGAAGACCCAGACAGAGGCGTAGCGGCGGGGGCGGCCGCTGCAGGTGCCGCCTCGGGGGGATGCGCAGGCTTGCTGGCTGGCACTGCAACTGGCCCCAGCGGCGTCGCTGTCGGGGCGTGGCTGACCTGCCACTGAAAGTCGCTGGCCCCACCTTCGCCTACCCAGGCCGGGAACCACAGGGTGTTGTCCATGGTGGCATAGCGCAGGCGGCGGATATCGATGCCCTGATCGCTGGCCAGGGTGATCATTCGGGCCAATACCTGACCGTGATGAATCTGGTCCACCGCCGGGGTGGTGTCGACAATGGCCTGGTGGACGATTTGGTTGAAGGTGTCTCGGGGAATGCCGGAGAAATTCATCCGGTCCAGATCCGCAATAAAGGCATCGGCCAGCTCATCCACGGTGCCGATGCGACCATCGGCTTTCAACTCAGCCAGCTTCTTGTTGACCACTTCATCGTATTTCTCGAATGCGCCGTCCTGTTCGGCTGCCGCCAGGGCCACAATGGCTTCGCCCAGGCTGTCCATGTTCTGGAAGTCGAGCTTGGGGATCGCGCCCATCAGGTCGATCACCGTATCGGGAATGCCTTCGCTCTGGAAACCCAGCCGTGGGGTGGCGCCTGGATCGTGTTCGTACTTGGTGGTGCTGTTGGCATCATCCTCGTAGAACATGTTCATGGTCACGCCATCCAGGAAGGCATCGAACAGGCCGTTGGGCACTACCGGCATGTGATTGCTGAAGAACATTTCCCAGCCCTGATTGGAATCCAGGTGTAGCCAGTCACCGGGCAGGCGGGTGGCATTCATGCGGGTTTCAAAGTCGCTCATGGTGCCGTCCACGATCCCGTATTGTTTGTCGTTGTAGACGGAATCAAAGGTCAGCCGGGCGCCATCCAGGTTCTGGAAATCAATGGCAAAGTGAATGCGCGGCTCACGCAGGAACATCAGGAAAAACTTCAATACCTTCATGCTGCCGATGGCGAACCGGGAGGGAATGGTCACCGACTGTTCGTAGAAATCCACCTGGAATTTCTGGCTGAAAAAGGTGGGCAGGTAGGCATACCAGACCCGCGCCTTGACCAGCATGGAGGCGCGCACGGCGCCGTCACGCACGGCCAGGGGCGTGGCCTTGATGTTCTTGCGGGTATCCAGGTCAACGCGCAGGTTCTGGTTCAGGATGCCGGTGCTGATATTCACATACACATTATCAAAGACATTTTCGTCCTTGTGGGGGCCCAGGCGCGGTGCCATGGACTGGATCTGGGTGAAATCCTTGGGCTCATACTCCATGCGCATCAGGGTGGTCTGGATCCAGCCTTCGTCCAGATTCACCTCCACATAATCCGCCCGTGAACGTTCGCTGTTATTGCGCACCAGATACAGATAGCGGGGTTTGTTACGCGGCGAGTCGAGACGGATTTCTTCCAGCATCTGCCCTTCGGCCAGGGTGTGTTGCGCCGGATCGAAGCGGTCCCAGCCGCCATCGCGGAACATGAAAACCAGTTCATCGAAATCGTCAAAAATGCCGGGCTCGCCTTCCGCCTTGCTGTCGTTTTCACCCTCAATCCAGATCAGGCCGGTCTTGTCGAACTCGTCTATCTGGTAGGGCACCGGAATCAGCTTGCCGGCCCGCACGGCCATTAACGACAGTTCCTCGGTAGGGATGCCGTTGTGGCGGGGCAGGTCGTAGCCCTTGATTTCCATGGGGTACAGGTAGGTGAACTGGGTGGTATCCAGCGCTTTAAGGGTGTAATCCAGCTGTTCGGTGGAGATGCGAGTCAACCCGGTGGCCCAGCGGCCCATGGCACTGGGATCGGCCTTGTAGAACTCCACGAAATGTTTGAAATAGGCGTCGGGTACGCCGTCTGTCCAGATTTCCCTTGCCTTGAGGGGGCTGGTCACACTGAGCAGTAGCGCGATAACGCCAATCCATCCCTGTCTGCCGGTCATTTTGTTATTCTCTTCGACGATTTCGGATAGGAAAATGAAGGCCCTAGAGTATGACAACAGAACAGGAAAAAGTAGGCCTCAACGCCTTGCACGAGCGGCTCCATCGCGTATTGCCGGCGGTGTCCCTGTCTTGCCAGGCTTTGCCGCAAACCCCCGGCCTGCGCCTGTGGCTGCTGGACGAGTTGTTTCCGGAGCAGGCGTTGGACCCGGAAATTGTCAATGCGATCATGGAAGAGCCGCCGTACTGGTCGTTCTGCTGGGCGTCCGGGCAGGTGCTGGCGCAGTATCTGCTGGACAATCCCGAGCAGGTAGCCGGGCGCTGTGTGGTGGATGTGGGACCGGGTTCCGGAGTGGTTGCCATTGCTGCGGCCCTGGCTGGGGCACGCAAGGTCATCGCCTGTGATCTGGACGAGGATGCGCTCACCGCCACGGCCGTGAACGCCCGGGAGAACGGCGTCGAGGTGGTACTGAGCAATGATCTGGACTCCGCCTTGGCAGAGGCGGACCTGGTGACGGCGGCAGATATTCTCTATGACCGCGATAACCTGCCGTTACTGGCCCGGTTCCAGGCCGCGGGTGCGGTGCTGTTGGCGGATTCCCGGGTACCGGACCTGAACCCTCCGGGCTACCGACTGCTAGGGGAGTGGCAGTCCTGTACCTGGCCGGATCTGGGGGAATCGCGGGAGTATAACGGCGTTCGTCTGTTTGCTTCGGAACCGTAGACGCTTGCGCTGGTCAGAAAAAAGTGGGTGACGCCCAATCCCCGGTACCAGCGATTGGGGGCCGGGCATTTCTGGGTGGCATCCGGTACTGGACTTTTAGCCCATCATCCCTTTTATCGATGATGTTTTCCTTGAAACAGGAGGAACAACCGTTGTTTGAAAAAACGTTGTCTACGCAAAAAAAACCAATCCTTCCCGTCGTCTGGGTGCTGACGCTGTTATGCGTTGCCTTTTCCCCGGTTCAGGCTGCCTTGCCTGCTGTCACGGCAGAAGGGGACGCGCTTCCCTCGCTGGCGCCCATGCTGGAAAAAACCTCGCCGGCGGTGGTGAATATTGCCATCGAAACCCGGGTACGGGCGGCGCGCAATCCGTTGATGAATGATCCTTTCTTTCGTCGCTTTTTCGACATGCCGGAACGCCAGCGGCCCTCTGAGCGCCGCGCTGCCAGTGCCGGCTCCGGGGTAATTGTGGATGCTGCTGAAGGCTATGTGCTGACCAACGCCCATGTGGTCAAGAACGCGGACAATATCGAAGTCACCCTTACCGATGGCCGTGAACTGTCAGCGGAACTGGTGGGTGTGGATGAGGAAGTGGATCTGGCGGTACTGAAGCTGGAAGAGTCGGACCGACTTACCCAAATTGCCATTGCCGATTCCACCGGTCTGCGGGTTGGCGATTTTGTGGTCGCCATTGGTAACCCCTTCGGGCTCGGCCAGACGGTGACTAGCGGCATCGTTTCCGCGTTGGGTCGCACAGGCCTGGGCATTGAAGGCTATGAAAGCTTTATCCAGACCGATGCGTCCATTAATCCGGGCAACTCCGGTGGGGCACTGGTCAACCTGCGTGGTGAGCTGGTCGGTATCAATACGGCGATTCTGGCGCCGGCCGGTGGCAATGTGGGCATCGGCTTTGCCATCCCCACCGAGATGGCCGAGAACGTGATGCAGCAGCTTATCGAACACGGTGAAGTGCGCCGTGGCATGCTCGGTGTCACCATTCAGGACCTGACGGCGGAGTTGGCGGAAGCCTTTGGTGTTGAGCGCCAGCGCGGCGTGGTGATCACTCAGGTGGTGGAAGACAGTGCGGCAGAGAAAGCGGGCCTGAAGAGCGGTGATGTAGTTACCGCCGTGGACGGTCGACCGGTAAACCGCGCGGCCGACCTGCGTAACAAGGTGGGCATGGCGCCGGTCGGTGAGAAGGTCGAGCTGAGCATCCTGCGTGATGGCAAGAAAAAAGACGTCACCGCCGTGATCAGTGAGTCATCACGGGAAACCGCTGGCGGTGAGGCTGTCTCCAAATTCCTGGAAGGCGCCAACCTGCGCGACCTGCGCAAGGGCGAGCTGCAACATGCCGACGCCGGCGTGCTGGTGGATGAAGTAGAGCGAGGCTCCCCGGCCTGGCGCGCCGGGCTGCGTAATGGTGACGTGATCATTAACGTGAACCGCCAGGACGTGGACACCATGGACGAGTTACGCAAGGCCGTGAACGATAAAGAAGCGGCTCTGTTGCTGCGGGTTAACCGCAACGGCGGTGTGTTCTTTGTGGTGGTACGTTGATCGACTAACCATATAAGCTGTATCAAAAAGCCGGCATTAATTGCCGGCTTTTTTGTGGGCGTTCCAGTTTTCGTAGATACCGTCTCTCCCAATGAGCCACAACCCCTCTCAAGTGGGTTGTGGTTCATATTCTTTCTGGTGTGCCAGCACGCCATAAGCAATGTGCACCAGTTTTCTCATCGCCGCGCCCAGTGCTGACATCTTTCGTTTGCCTGCAGCACACAGCCGTTGATATTGCCGCCGGATGCTGGGGTTATGCTGCATCGCCACAACGGCACCCATATACAATTTCTGCCGCAAGGCTGGACCTCCATTTTTCGAGAGTCGCGGTGCGTGCCTGACCGAACTGCCCGAGGTCCACTCCACCGGCACTAGACCCATGAAGGCTGCCACTTGTCGGCCGCTTTTGAAGCGCCTTGATCGCAGCGTCACCAGTAAATGCACCGACAGCACCTCGCCGATACCCGGAATGCTTTCCAGCAAGCGCCTGTCGCGCTTAAGGCCGTCATGGCGATCAATATGATCATCCACTTCCTTGATCAGCCTTTTGGCCTCCCGTCGCAGCAACGCCAGCACATGCGTAATCGAGTGCTCCGCTTGCGTGTCACGGTTGAACTGCGCCTTTTCTAACCGGTTCTGTTCGCGCTGAATGTCCTTCTGCACAGTCTCCAGGCGTTTGGCTAGCTGCCTGAGGGTTCGCACTTCCTCTGGCTCAGGCTGCCAAGGTGTCAGCTCAGGGTTGGCCTGCGCAAAATAAGCGATCCGTTTGCTGTCTTTCTTGTCACTCTTGCCTTGATCGCCCAAGGAGCGGGCGTAATAACGCACGCGCGCAGGGTTCAGCACGTAGACCGTCACGCCAGATTGGTGCAGCCAGTACGCCAGGGGTTCGTGATAGATGCCCGTCGCTTCCAGATACACTTGGAGGTCGCCTGCCTCCTCGTTGGTTTGTTTGAGCAACCAAGCCAGCAGCGCGGGATAGTGATCGTGGGCATTGGGAAATACCCGGGTTTTTACCTTGCCGGCCTGTGCATCACGCAACCAGCATAGATCGAGCTTTTTCTTACTGACATCAATACCGATGGTAGCCATCTCTCCACTTCTCCTTGTTCGTGCAGCCTCATCCGGTCAACGGCGGGCTCGGATACCGTTCAAGTTTTGAGAGAAATGCTGGCGGGACCTATCTACATCACAGGCTCAGGGCCTCAGGTCGACTACGGGTTGCCCGCCAGCAGTGGCGAAAGGGTAGCAAATCCTTCCGCCGGAGAGACACAAGGTCGACTTAAGCGTAGCCGTAAGCCGACAGGGTTGTTGCGTAGCCCGAAATAAAGCCGATTGTCGGATTACGGCTACGCCTAATCCGACCTACTTTAAGACGCTTTACGTGTCATCTTTTTCAAAGCTTCCATGGCGGCCTGCGCCTTTTGCGAAGCGTTCTGCGCCGGCCAGGGCTTCTTCAAACACTACCGGGAACCCTCCGGCACCTTCGTCACGTAGGGCGGTTTCCTGGTCCTTATCCCATTGCTGGTAGGCGGATAGCCGGTCTGCACGCAGACAGCGTTGTGGAAAGGCGGCGATCTGGCGGGCCAGGGTGATGGCTTCGTCCAGGGCTTTGCCTTCCGGGGCTACCCGATTGGCGAGGCCAATCTGCAGAGCTTCTTCCGCGTTAACCGGACGGCCGGTGAGAATCATGTCCATGGCGCGGCTATGCCCGATCAGGCGGGGCAGGCGGACGGTGCCGCCATCAATCAGAGGCACTCCCCAGCGCCGGCAGAATACGCCGAAGGTGGCGGTGTCCTCCATCACGCGCAGATCGCAGAACAGGGCCAGTTCAAGTCCTCCTGCTACCGCGTAGCCGGATACGGCGGCGATTACCGGTTTGCTTAACAGCATGCGCGACGGCCCCATGGGGCCGGGGCCTGTTCCTGTGGCTTCCACCTCATTTCGCAGTGCCGGGTCGCCCATGGCCGACAGGTCGGCCCCGGCACAGAAATTACCGCCAGCGCCATGGAGAATGGCCACATGCAGAGTCGGGTCCTGCTCGAAGTGGTCGAAGGCCGCACGCAGCGCATCGGCGGTGGGCCGGTCGACGGCGTTGCGTTTTTCCGGGCGATTCAGGGTGATGATATAAAGGCCGTCGCGTTGTTCTGTTAAAACCGGGTCGCTCACAAGGTCACCTTGGTTGTCTGCCACAGGGGAATCATTACAGTGGGGTTCTCTACAGGTGGGAACATCTAAGCATAAGACTTGCCGGTATGTCTGCCGGTAGCGGGCGAGTTTGTTGGAGACGGTGATGGCGTATGTGCGTGAGTACGAAGATGAGAGCATTACCCGCGAGCAGCTGGATCAGAGTGACGGGTTGAGACTGCTTGAATTCGGCGCCAACTGGTGTGGTTACTGCATTGCGGCCCAGCCGGATATCGAAGCGGCGCTTGCGGAGCACCGCGAGCTTCCGCATATAAAAATAGCGGATGGGCCGGGAAGGCCCTTGGGGCGTAGTTTCCGGGTTAAGCTCTGGCCGACGTTGATTCTGATCAGGGACGGTGAAGAAACCGGGCGTATTGTCCGGCCGGAGAGTGAGAAAGATCTGAAGGAGTTTCTTCGCAGCTGTTGAACGCGAGCAAGATGGCGGGGCAGGGCCCCGCCGTGTGACTTAGTGGCTAAGCGTGATGATGGCCGTGTTGGACCAGGCGCCCGCCTGATCCTTCACCCGATATGTAATCGAGTCAGTTTTATTGCCAAAGAAGAAGGGAAAATACCGTAGCTGGCCATCTCCAAGATTCTCTACGTAGCCCCGACTCGGGCCTTGTGTAATCTCAAGAGACGCTGGATCGATGTTGTTTTCCGCATCGGTATCGTTTTCCAGTGGGCTCAGGTACTGCCAGCCCCAATAGCCGATAGAGAGATTGTCGTTATTGGCCTGGGGGGCACTGTTTTGGTAGGAGACGGTGATTGTGGTGGAGTCCTGGTCTTTAAACCCTTCGTCATCTGTCACGGTCAGCGTCGCCGTTATGATGATGTCATCGTCATTGGCACCAAGGTTGGGCGTTTCAAACTGTGCCACGGCCTGGTCTGCGCCGGTAATATCAATATCAGGTTGATCCAGTGTCCATTGATATTCTGCGATGTTGCTGTCGTCGGAGGAAAATTGCCCGTGCAGGGTGAACGTCTGGTTCTGGCCTGTTGAGAATCCAGGGCCAGCATTGGCTGTCGGGACGCTGGGGTGGCGAGCATTAAGCGCAATGGTTCCCAGGAGGGCAGGGTTCTGAGTGCCTCCACAGTGCTGGGAAAAACTGGCCATGAAGCTGTCGACCTGGTCTTCCTGTTGTTCAATGGAATGAACGGTAAAGCCACCGGAAATCGTGTTGCACCCTCGGCCGTCGCCGGAAATGCTGAGTCCACCAAGGCCATCGCTCTGGAAGGGGAAGCGCTCGGCCTGATAGTTGCCAGGTTGTAACGCCGCGTTGTAGGGCGCGGCAAAATCGGCCCGCCAGTTATCGCCATCATCAATGTGTACGGACACTCCATTGTCGTAGTTAATGCTGGAGTTGAAGGTGCTGAAAGCATCATCGAAGTACAGCTGTTCGCCTTGCCCGATATAGTCACCTTCAGGGCTGTTAATCTGCATATAGGTTAATGGCGCACTTTTACTCACCAGTGGAAGCGTTAGTGTTTGGGAGTTGTTTTGCCCAAGGCTGTCAGTGACGGTGAGTTTTAGTGTGAGCTCTTCGCCATCCAGGGGCAGGGAAGGAACGGTAAAAGATGGTGTTGCGCTGTTCGTGTTCGTCAACGTAATGGCCGGGCCATTCAATTGCTCCCACTGGTAGCCGGCAATAACACCGCTATCGGAATAGGATTTTTCGGCAGACAGGGTTACATGGATGTCGTCAGTGAGCTGGCGCATGGGGCGCTCAATAACCGCAACGGGATGCGGTAAATTTTCTGGCAGGGTGGAGTTGATGCGGATGCTACCGTTCAGTGGGGCATCGTTATTGCCGCAGTACTGTACGAAGTCCAGTGCTATGACCGGATTCGCTGCTGCGAGATCCAGTTCATGAATGAAGAAGTCACCGTCAATGGTGTTGCAACCGCGGTGATCCATGGAGACGGAAAGGCCTGCTCGCAAGGCACCTTTAAAGGCATTTCGTTGTGCATTCAAATAGTGCTCTTCTTCCAGTACCTGGTTGTCCGGTGAAGAAAAAACCATGTCCAGGTCGGTGTTCGTATCTTCGTATCCCAGGGTCAGCTGGGATTGTGTGTAATCCAGGCTGATGGTTCCGGTACTGTCAGAGAGAGTTTGCGTAATCCCGCCTCCAATATAATCCCCTGGTTCGCTGTTGAGGTGAATTGCACTTCCTGCTGTGGCAACTGCGGGCGCCAGAATGCAAGGCAAAAGGCTCATTAACGTCAGTTTCATCGTTCCCCCTTGTGTGGTCTTGGTCTGGTTTGATACCGGTGTCACAAGGAGTATAGGAATCGCCAGGGCCGGGAATGTGCGATATATCGGACAATGCTGTAGGCCATCACGTTAATGTCAGAGGGTGTGATCGTTGTGGCAGTTTAAAGAGGGCAGAAATTCAGAGCTGTTGGTGTCACAAACGTTCGAGCACCACCTTGCCCACCGATCTCCCCGATTGCAGTAGCGCCAATGCCGTCTGGGCATCGTCGAAGGCAAAGCGATGGCCCACATGGGGTGGGGGCAGGGCAATGGTCTGTAGTTCGCTGAGCAAGGCCTTCATGCTGGCTTTCTGTTCCCATAGCCAGATCAGATTGAAGGCCATCACCGACCGGTTGCTGCTGATCATATCCATAACGTCATAGCGGGGGCGGCGCAGGTAGCGCCAGGCAGCTTTGAGGTAGTTGGGACGGTTGCCGGTGGGGGTGAATTCCGCAGCGCCGAAAACCACCAAACGCCCCATCGGCTTGAGTGCGGCAAAGCTGGCTTGTTGGACGGTGCCGCCGATGGCGTCGAGCACCAGATCGAAACGGTGGCCGGTTTCGGTGAGTTGTCGGGAAAAATCCGGTTGGCGTACCAGCACATTCTCAAAACCCATTTCCTGCAGCATCGCGGCTTTGTCGGGGCTGCCTACCGTTCCAACAGGGTTGGCGCCCAGCAGTGTCGCCAGTTTCATGGCCTGCAGGCCGACTCCGCCGGCGGCGCTGTGAATCAGCACACGCTGCTCCGGCTGGATGGCGCCGAGGGTGGTCAGAGCATACCAGGCGGTGAGGGTCTGGGCCGGGAAGGCGGCGCCCTGAGCGAAGCTCCAGTCGTCGGGCAGGGGGATCAGGTAATCCGGTTCACTATCAATAATGGAGCAATAACCGCCGAAGCGGGTGACGCCCATCACCCGGTCGCCAATCTGGAAGGCGCTGTCGGTATTGTCGGTGTCAGAGCCTGTGCCGATGACCGTGCCGGCAAATTCCAGCCCGGGAATGAAGGCCCCTTCCGGGGTTGCGGAGTAAAGACCGGTAAGGGCGAAAATATCTGCAAAATTCAGCCCCACGGCATGAACCTGCACCCGGAGGTGCCCGGCGGACAGAGGAGGCAATGGCCGCTGTTTTTGAACCAGATTGGCCAAGCTGCCTGCCTTGGGCGTTTCCCAAACCGTTACCTTTGGCATGGTGGTTTCCGACGGTGAAACGTTCAGTATGCGGTGCCGCAGGCTGGGGCTCAATGCGTGTGGGATTCAGGGGCTGGGCTTGTTCAAGCTCTCCGCAGAATGGGAGTCATACGTTGCATATTCATCTTGTTGCCTAGGTTTCTTCATGTCAGTCTTTACCCTGGATCTATGTCAGCCGATTGCCGGCGGACAACAAGGAGAATAACGACATGGAAACGTCGCCACAGGGACGAGCGGTGCGCGTCTGGCTGGGCTATGCCTTGCCGACACTGGCTCCGGCTCCGCATCGGCAGAAACTGTATGACCAGCTTGGCCAGATTTTTATTCCGGCCACGGTTCAGTTTATGGGGCCGTTGGGATTACAGGCCTATATTCCTTCCATCGTACCGACCAGCCGCCATGCGGTGGTGCCTGACGAAATTGCCCTGGTGTTTTACCCGGACCAGGCGACCTACGAGTCGGCGTGCCATGAAAGCTGTGGCGGGCGTGCCTATGCATCGCTGCACAGTACGGTTTTCAGTTTCAGTACAGAGGCGGGCCGGCCGGCGAGCCACAGTGCATTCCCGGCGCAGTTTCGCGGTGACCCCTCCCAGACCGGGGCCATGCAGGTTCTTGATCACGGTGAGAGCTGGCAATCCGGGCGGGTCATCAGCGAAGTGATGGTGCGTACAGAGCAGACGCCAGAGGTATTCCGGGGCGCGGTCTGTAACCGCTTTACGGGCTTGCGGGAGGTATTGCCCACAGGGCTGTCTGGCGTGTTCCTGTACCTGGACGATGATCTCTGTGTCTGTTGGTCGCTTTGGACAAGGAACCCGCAACCGCTGGCCGAGGGGCTGGGCGAACGAGCGTTGCTGAGCGAATCCGTGCCTTGCTCTGTGCCACCTTCCCCCTTTGCTCGCTATGCCGGGCTGCACGTGCAGGCAGGCGATAGCCTGAATCTGCAGTTCGCCACGCGTCTCGCGGTGTCTGCGCCGTCGGAGGAGACCGGCTGATGGGGTTCTCCAACCGGGATTTCACCTTGCTGGACACGCGTCTTTTCAAGGCCTTTATGGCAGCAGCAGAAACGCGCAGTTTTACCCACGCGGCCACGCGGGCTCACATGACGCAATCCGGGGTGAGCCAGCATATTGCCAAGCTGGAAGAGCAGATTGGGGTCACCTTGTTCAAGCGGATCGGCAAGAAGGTGGTGCTCACCGATGCGGGCGATGCGCTGACCCAGTACATTCGCCACCAGATGCTCACCACCCAGCAGTTCATGGATGAAGTGCATGCCATGGAAACCCGAATTGTGGGGCTGGTGTCCTATGCAATGCCGCCCAGTTGCCTGATGTCGCCGCACTTTCCCATGTTGCTGGAGCGACGCCTTGCACACCCGGATATCGAGCTGAAAATTTCCCTTACCTCCACCCAGGATGTGGTGCAGATGGTGCTGGATGACCGGGCCGATTTTGGTTTTGTGACGGAAAAAAATGATCACCCGTTGCTGGAGTACCGGCTGTTCTGCCAGGAAGAATATGTGCTGGTAAGCCGTGATCCGTCTGATGGCAAACGGCCCAGCGAAAGCGTGATACTGGAGCAGGCATTTATCAATTATCCAGGCTCAGGGTATTACTATGATCGCTGGCTCAAGCATGCTCTGCCGGAGCGCTGTAACCTGAATGCCTATTCGTTGACCTATGCCGGGGAAATTAACTCGATTCACGGTGCCATTGATATGGTGGTGGGCGGCCTGGGTGTTGCTGTTCTGCCCAGCCATTGCGTTGCTTCACAGCTGGAAGACGGGACCCTTCATCGCGTGGAAACGGGCAAGCCACTGATGAACAATATCTATATCACCACCATTAAAGGCCACGATTACCCATCCCGGGTGGAACAGGTAATCGACTGGTTTTTCGACATGACACACTGATCAGATCAGTGCGATTAATGGCCCCTGTATGCTGTTGATTACCAGCAGCCGACTGCTTCCCGCGTTCACCGCCTGTTTGGCCTGACAGGTCCAGCCCTGGCAGTCCGTGTGAAAACGATTAACGGTGAGCTGGCCATTACCGGTCTCATAGGCAATAAAGCCGGGTCCTTCCTGCAGGGCAACCGTAGCGGTCTGCGTGGTGTCCATGGACAAGGGGAGCTTGGTGCCCACCGGGTGCGATCCCTGGGAGGGATCGTCCATGTAATGGTCGATGTTCACCGCGTTGTAGCGTGGGTTCATCTTGAAGAAGAAATTCTCCCCGCCCAACGTGAAAAAACTGAAATTCTCCCAGCCTTTTGCCCATTCCTTTTGCCAGGTCATGTCCACGCCAAGCGGGGTGTTGGGAGGTACAGTGAGTTGATAAAGGCGGCTGGTGCCGGTGCTTTTATTGTAGGCCATGAACTGGCAGCTATCCCTGTAAGCAAAGGCATGTACGGTGCTAAATCCGGCGGTAATGTCACCGTAGGTTTTCTGGAAGCGACATTGGTGCGCGAAGTGGTCGGGCATCACGCGGAAGAAATCAAAAATACCGTCTGAATCGTTGTAGGCGAGAAGATGCAGTTGGTTACCCAGCATAAAAGGGCTGAGTTGTTGATACGGTTTCTCCGCATCCAGCTCGATAATGGGGCTAAAGGTATGTGTTTTTTCATCCACCAGAACCATGGACAGCATGCCATTGTGCTGGCTGATGAACAGCTCGCTGCCACGTGCACACAGGCTGCTGGCGTTGCCCAGAATCTGTTCGCCGCTGAAGGGTGCCAGTGGCGTCAGGGTGACCCGGTCCCGTTGTTCCTGGGCACACGCGGAAAACCATTGAATTGCTGTACTCATTATCCTTTCTCCTTTCGGTCAGCTTCGGCGGCCAGCAAGGCCCAGGTGGCCAGTGCGCCGTTGTAACTGGTGTAGAGGCCCTGCTCCCGGTAGATGTAACCGGCCCAGCTGTCCTGCAGTGAGGCGGGCAGGGCGCCATTGATAACCGGGTCGGACACATTGCGCACAAAGCCGAAAGCGATTTTTTGTTGCTGGCATGCCATGCCGACCACGGCATCGTCCATTTCCACCAGGCAACCCAGCTTTTCCAGGCCGTTATCGGTGGTGCCGAACAGGAAGGTGTCGGTGGTGATGATGGGCTGTTCCGTGACCACTTTCAGTTGAGCGGCGGCCGGGTCAGGGTCAATGTGGGAACCGGCGGGGTACTGTGGGCTCACTGGCAGGATCTGTGGCCCACGAGTCTGGAGTACTGCTTTCTGGGCCAGGGACAGATAACGGTTATCTGGCTGCCAGGTGGACGTCACCGTGCTGTGATTAAAACGGGCATTGGCAAAGTGTTTCAGGCAATGGAAATAGGCCTGGTTGGTAATCAAGGCGCTGCCCAGGGCGTCTTCGCTGCGTACGCCGCCGCCGGTACCGATGGACAACAGCAATGAGGGTCGGGCTTCCTGGCAGATCTGTTCAACAAAACGTATTAGCGGTAGCTGGCTGCCATCCTGGGCCAGGTGCATGCCGGATTTGACCAGCAAGACGTTTAAGTCGCCGATGCGGACCTGGCGGAAGCTGCCCCAGCTTTCGTTGTACAACGAAGGCGCGCCGCCCTGGAAGGTCTTGGAGACATCCACCATATATTGATAAATCTGGTAGTAGTCGCGTTGGTAAGACAGCCAGCCTTCCTGCCATTCATGGCTGTGCAACTGATCCGGTGTGAGTGGATCACGCCGGTTGGTGAGTACCTGATTCATGGCGGCCCACTCTGCCAGGGTCCAGGTCATCACGACCACGTCGGCTTTGGGTAAGGGAGAATCGGGTTGGTGGTTTGTGGCTGTTTCAGTATGAGGGATCCGGCTATCCGGAGCGCCCAGGTTCTTCCAGTCCACCGCAGGCAGATGATCGGGGTTTTCAGGTAGCGCCATGATGCGTTGCGCGTTGAGCAGGGTCTCGGGTACCAGAGATGCGTCGAGGCTCATGAATCGTCCTTGTTCTCTTTTTATTGCCGGCTCCCCCCAAGGTACGCTGTGGATCGCTTCCCTGGTTGCCGGGTAGTCTCCATCCTACCCGGTAATTTTTCCCCGATTCATTATCGTTAATGATGGTTGTGATCATCGCGGATAATGCATCTGTGATGATGGATTTCATCACCATCCATAATTTCCCAACGCTGATATTTCGCTCTGATACTGATTGCGCCAAATGGCACATCGTGAGGCATGGAAATGCCCGATAAAAAATATCATCAGGAGAATGATTATGAGCGATATGACGAAAACGCTTTGGGGACAATTCATGACCGCCTTCCAGGATCAGATCAAGATCGAAGGCGTACCGCAAATGTTGACCGGGCCGACCCCGTGGAACTGGGGTGGCAAGAACCCGCCGATGGGCTCGCTGCCGTATCAGCAAGTACAGTTTCTCAATATTGTGCCCGCCAGCCCGCAGGTGGACCCGAATACTTATGGCATGAAGCAGGGATTCGGCGACCAGTACCGCATGTTTCTGAACTGCCTGATGGCCGATGGCGGTGAAGAAGGTCAGGCGTTGCAGCAGAAGATATCGGATGCCTCGCACAACCTGTTTCAGATCCAGTCCAGCGTGAATGTGGCTTATCAGAACTTCAAACAGCAGACCAGCAGCAGCGAGTCATTCGATGACTGGTTGGCCAACGAAGGGCTGGCATCCGCATCGCAGTTGAATCAGGCAAAATCACAACTCAAGGAAGCCAACAGCAATTACACGGAATACTTGCAGAAGCTGCAAGGCCCGATCAAGGACGCGACCAAACGTTATGACGATAACCTGGTGACGGTGATGGGGCAGGATGGTAACCCGGTGAAAGACCAGTCGGCGTTTCAAATCAGTGAAACGCCCTGGGACTATGTTAACCGGATTACCGGTAACAACTTTGGTGGATCCGCTACCGCCGGCTCTGCCAAAACCTTCTCTCTGGATTCCTCCACCAAGCAATGGTCAGACAGCACCGTCTATGGTGAAACAGAACTGGGCGGGCTGTTCGATTTCTTTGGCTTTGAAGCCGGGGGCGAATACAAGAAAGTGTCGACAGAACACTTCTCCAGCCAGTACGACATCAGCTTTGCCTTTGAAGATGTCTCCATCGTCACGGTGACCCCGGGCAACTGGTTTAACGCGGCCATGCCGGCCAACTACCTGAATGGTCCGTTCATGCCGGGTCGTTCCGGTTTCAAAAACGGCGACGATGCCTATTACTTTGGTAAGGGCGGCAACCTGGCACGTATCGTGTCACAGATGATCGTTGGTTATCGCCCAACCATCACTATCAATGCCGGTTCCGAGTTTGCCCAGCAAGTGACTGAAACCATTCGCGGTGAAGGTGGCTTCTTCATCGGACCGTTTGAGTTTGGTGGCGCTGGTGGTTCCGACAGCGATAAGGGCACGGTGAAAGTGGATGGCGAAACCATTACCTGCACCTCCAGCAGTAACTGGGGCACGGTGATTGGTCTGGGTACTAACTGGGTGGTTAACCCCCGCTAGGAGTCGGCTATGCTACAAGTACAACGTATGGGCAATATTAATAATGCGTTTGGCAACATGAATGCAAACCAGGGGCATGATGCCCGGCTTGCCATTAATGCCATCGACTTTGCTGATGTTTGGCGCGGTGCCGGCACTATCGTCAACCAAGGGCTGGTCCGAGTGGATGTTCAGGGCCGCACCGGGGCCGGAGAACAGAACCTGCAGGTCCAGATCAATGGCGTGAACGGTAACAGTACGGTGGCTGCCGCACTGATCGCCGAAAGCGTGCAGGATGCCAGTATCGAGGCGCAGCGGGTGTATGCAGTGCGCAAGATAAAGGACGCCCTGTTCAGCAGCATGAACGATAACCACATTTACCGAGTAACGGGGACGCCGACCTAGCGCAGACCTTGGTAATTGTACTTTTGTACCATTCTGGCCGCCCCTTGGGCGGCCTTTTCTTTTGCAGAAATAACGGGAAGAATGGCCTCTTCGGAAAGCGCAACGGATGGAGTTTGCCCATGCTGAATAACCCGGATATAGGGAAGTTGATTTTACGTCTGTCGTTGGGGCTGATGATGCTGCTACACGGTGTGCACAAACTGCATGCTGGCGTTGGCTGGATTTCAGGTGTCCTGGCGGAACACCATTTGCCGGGGTTTCTTGCCTATGGGGTATTCATTGGCGAAGTCATTGCGCCGGTGATGGTGATTGTGGGTTATCAGACCCGGATTGGCGCCGCGCTGATTGTCGGCAATATGCTGGTCGCCCTGGTTCTGGCCCATATGGGCGAACTGTTCAGCCTGAGTAACACTGGCGGCTGGGCAATCGAGTTGCAGGCGTTCTATCTGTTCACCGCTGCCGCGCTGGTCTTTCTGGGGGCCGGCAAGTACGCCATGAAGAACTGATTAATACGCTGTATGACTACAAGCCCGATGCAGGACGCTAAAAGATAAGACGGTTTCGTCCGTTCTTTTCTTCGTCAGGCATCGGGCTTTTGGTATCAGGCCTCGAAATGCATTAGACCAGACGATTCTTCTCTGTGATCTGGCCGTTCAGTGTCCAGAAATCATAGAGAATCCCCAGCCCGAACAGCCCGGCAGTCAGCAGGTAGACAATACCGGTGATGACCTTGCCCATGTAGAAGCGGTGGATGCCGAAAATGCCGAGAAAGGTGAGCAGAATCCAGCCGATATTGTAATCGACGCTACCGGCTTCATAGCGTGTGTCGGCCGCGTCGTCCATGCCGGGGATCAGGAACAGGTCGATGATCCAGCCGATGAAGAACAACCCGAGAGTAAAAAACCAGAGCGTGCCGGTGAGTTGGCGGCCATAGTAAAAACGGTGAGCGCCCATGAATCCGAAAATCCAGAGTAAGTAACCGATCACCTTGCTGTGCGTGTCCTGATTCTGCATGTGCGATTCCTTGTTGTTAGTAGGGATTACAGGTCGACGTTGAGTGCAGCGCTGGCGGTGTTTGCCTTATTGCGTGCGGCTTCAATGCTGTCAGCTTTGGCCAGCGCTACACCCAGGCGGCGGCTGCCGTTGATGTCCGGCTTGCCGAACAGGCGCACTTCGGTATCCGTGTCGGCAAGGGCGGTGTCCAGGCCACGGTAACGCATGGCCGCTGATTGGCCCTGTACCAGTAGCACGGATGACGCTGAAGGGCCCCGTTGCTCGATCGCCGGCACAGGCAGGCCGAGAATGGCCCGGGCATGCAGGGCGAATTCGGAAAGGGTCTGGGATATCAGTGTTACCAGGCCGGTGTCGTGGGGGCGGGGTGAGACTTCGCTGAAGTACACCTTGTCTCCCTTGATAAATAACTCGACCCCAAAGATGCCCTGGCCGCCCAATGCATCGGTAATCGCCAGCGCCACCTCGCGGGAGCCCTGCAAGGCGGCTTCGCTCATGGGTTGGGGTTGCCAGGATTCCTGGTAGTCGCCGTTCTCCTGCCGGTGGCCGATGGGTGCACAATAGCTGGTCTTTATTTCGTTGCCGGCCTTGTGGCGAACCGTCAGCAGGGTGATTTCGTAGTCGAAGTCCACAAAGCCTTCCACGATGACCCGACCCTGGCCGGCGCGGCCGCCGGATTGCGCGTATTCCCAGGCGGGTAGAACGTCGTCGTCGTTCTTTAACGTGCTTTGCCCCTTGCCAGACGAACTCATGACCGGTTTCACCACGCAGGGAAACCCAATTTCGCGTACGGCCTGTTGATAGTCTGCTTCGTTATCGGCAAAGCGATAAGGGGACGTAGGCAGTGACAGCTCTTCAGCGGCCAGACAGCGGATGCCTTCGCGGTTCATGGTCAATTGGGTTGCCCGGGCAGTGGGCACCACGGTATAGCCTTCCTCTTCGAGTTTGACCAGTTCATCGGTGGCAATGGCCTCGATTTCCGGAACGATCAGTGCCGGTTTCTCCTGTTCGACCAGTGCCCGCAAGGCGGCGCCATCGAGCATGTTGATGACATGGCTGTGTTGCGCCACCTGCATGGCGGGGGCATGGGCGTAGCGGTCTACAGCGATGACTTCGCAGCCATAGCGAATCAATTCCAGGGCGACTTCGCGGCCCAGCTCGCCGGAGCCCAGCAGCATGACGCGGGTGGCGTTGTCGGTGAAAGGGGTGCCAATGACAGTCATAACAGGTCTCAATATGTTCGGTGCCCTGATTGTAATGAAAAGCGGAGCCGGTGCCAGCGGCTGACGGCGTCGTCGGGAATGGAGCGCCACGTTCTGTGCAGGTAGGGCTTGCGGTACACTTCGCCTGTGCGGTGCCAAGCGCGCATTTGCGGGCCTGGAGACAGGATAAGGAGAGCGGGTGGACGATCAATACTGGATGCAGCAAGCCCTGGCCCTGGCGCGCCAGGCTGCAGATAACGGGGAAGTGCCGGTGGGTGCCCTGGTTGTCCGGGATAACCGGTTACTGGGTAAAGGGTATAACCAGCCCATTATCGCCAGCGACCCCAGCGCCCATGCGGAAATAGTGGCCATGCGTAGCGCTGCGCAAGCGGAGCGTAATTACCGGCTTAGTGGCAGTACGCTCTATGTCACCCTGGAACCGTGCACCATGTGTTTTGGTGCCATGGTTCATGCGCGTATCGGCAGGCTTGTGTATGGCGCCAGTGAGCCGCGTGCAGGGGTGTGCGAAAGCCAGCTACAACTGCCGTCGGTGGATTTCTACAATCATCGGATGGACGTGGAGGGGGGCGTGTTGGCAGAAGAGAGTGCGCTACTGCTCAAAGGTTTTTTTGCTGAACGCCGGAAAAAGTAGCGATAGGTGAGATTGAGCGAAACCGGTTAGCGGCTTCGTTCCCACAACGCGGATGGCCGCCACGTTTTTAGCGTGTTGCATGCCCGCGTGAAGCGTGTTGCGGCCGCAGCGCGGCACAAAAAAAGGGCCGGTAAAAACCGGCCCTTTTTTCAGTCAGCGTGATTCCTTACTGGAATTGCGCTTCCTTGGTGGTGGCTTTCATGATGGTTTCCACGCGACGGTTCTCGGCGCGGCCTTCGCTGGTCTTGTTGTCAGCGATGGGCTTCTCTTCGCCGTAACCTACGGTGGTGATGCGGTCCGCGCTTACGTTGTAGTGATCAACAAGTACGGTCTTCACAGCATCTGCACGCTGCTGGGACAGTTTCTTGTTGTAAGCCGCAGAACCGGTGCTGTCAGTGTGACCTTCCAGTACCAGGTTGGCGGACGGGTACTGACGCATACCTTCGGCCAGGTTTTCCAGAGACGGGTAAGAGGTCTGACGAACTTCGGCTTTGTCGTGGCCGAATTCAACGTACAGGGTCTCTTTTACGTCCTTGTCCAGGTACTTCTGACAACCTTTGTCGTCAACCAGTGCACCGGCCGGAGTGTTGGGACATTCGTCCATGCTGTTGACGATGCTGTCGTTATCGTCGTCCAGCTCACAACCCGTCGCATCCACTTGAGCGCCTGCCGGGGTGTTGGCGCACTGATCACGCTCGTCCGGTACACCATCGCCGTCGCTGTCGGAAACGACATTTTCAACCGGCGCCGGCTCTTCTTTCTCGCTGGAACCGCCAATGATGAAGTTCAGGCCTGCATAGACTTCTGCATCCCAGCGTTCGGTGCGGAAGCTATAGTAAGGGCGAGCGCCCACGTCCAAGAGGAAATGCGGGTGCAGCATGGTTTGAAAACCGGTTTCCAGCGTACCGATGGTTTCTTTGAAATCGTTGGAGCTGTCGCTGTTCGGCTCGGTGCGGAACTCACCGGCACCGATACCCACGTAGGGTTCGAATGCGGAGTTGCCGGCAAAGTGTTTGCGGATAGCGCCGTGAGCAATGTTGATGTCCGCGTCGCCAAGCAGATCGGTGTTGGAGTTGTTACGCTCCCACCAACCTTGAACAGACCAGTCACGGTTGAAACGGTAACCCATTTGGGCACCGGGAAGGGTAACTTCGTTTTCGCTGGTGTTTTGGTCAATGTGGTCGCCCACATCCAGCCAGTTTTCGCTGATGTGCCCACCGAAGTAGAAGTACTGTTCGGGGATCTCGTCAGCAATGACAGTGGTGGTCGCGGTGACCGATGCGCAAGCAATGCTCGCCGCTAAAAAGCGTTTAGCGTTCATAAGCTCCTTCCTTGTCTTATTCAGTAGGCAGATCAAACACGGTGCCAGTGTTGGCTAGCCTGTCTCCCATGTAAATCCTCACTACAGAGATTAATAAAAAAATTTACAAATATGGAATTTATTTGGTAGCGGGAAGACACTTTTTTGTAATGTTGTAGTGTGAAAGTATTAACGGGGTAAGGTTTGGTGGGCCCTTAATACTAGGGCGGGCTTAGGCTGGTCACGTCGCCGGTTGATGGCTGTTCAGGAAAGCGCTGGCGGCGACGTTTTTTCACGTCCTTCGTTGCGATTCTGGTAAAGCGCGTAGTCCGCTTCGTTAAGTAGCGGGTTGAGGCTGCGTCCACTGTTTTCTGTGCTGGCGACCCCGATACGGGCGCATACGGTAACCGCTTCCTCGGGCTGTGCGGCAGTGCCCGGGCTGGAAAGCTTGAGATTGCCAGCCAGGGCCTTCAAGCCCTCACCCATGCGGGCGGCATCATCAAAATTGGTGTGGGGAAGTACCAGCAGGAACTGGGCCCCATCAAACCGACCAAAAAGATCACTTTCCCGGATTTTTTCACGAATGCAGTCGGCAAACAGACGAAGCGCTTTTTCCCCTGTGTGGCGGCCGTAGCTATCCAGCAGCTGGGTAAAATCCTCGATTTCAATGAGCAGGATAGAGACGGTGTAATTGTGTCGCTGGCTAAGGGCCAGCTCCCGCTCCAACATGCCCAGCAGATGGGGGCGGTTGAAAAGGCCGGTGAGGTGATCCTCGCGGGCCAGCTGCTGCAGCTGATGGTTGTACCGGTCCAGTGCGATCAATCGGCAGCTGAATAGATAAAGTGGCGGGGCCACCAGTAACAGAGGGAGCAGGGCGGCAAGTACCAGGGGTGACAGCCAGTCGCGTTCACCCACCAGCATGATGGCGATGCTGGTAAGCACGAGGGAGACAAGAATGGAGCTCAAGGTGATGACGGCGGTGCCTTTCAGGGCGGAACGGCGGTCGCTACGACTGACCAGTCTGGCGGACGTCGCTACCACATGAAAAAGCTTGGCCATGCTCGGTAATCCCCAATAAACGTGCTGATTATTATGCCTCTCAGTATCACGTTTGCGTGCATGCCGTGCAATAGCAGGCAGGGGAGGTCATTGATCCAGCAGGTTTTCCTTCAGCGACTGGGAATAGGGCGTTTCGCCAAACCAGATACGCAGGTAGTAGCGGGCAAACGTGGCGCCTGTTTCGCTGGCAAGGGGCTGGTTATTCAGGGCCAGGGTCAGGCCGTCTTCGCGATAGGTCAGGCTGTAGGCGTCGCCATCGGTGATGTCCTGGTAATGACTGTTGAATGCCTGGAAACGGGCCTGGTACCGGTTGAATTCCGTTGCCTGTAGGTTTTTTTCCAGAAAGTTCAGTGCGGCTTTGGCAAAGGCATCGCCAGGAACGTCGCGAAAATAACGGAAAGTCAGCCGCAACGGCGGTGACTGCAGGTCGTCGGTCTGGCAGTCGTGCCGGGACAGGGTGGCTTCGCCCACAGTGATGAAGCGCAGGGCTTTCACATCGCTGCGGGTGCAAACCTGCCAGGGTTGGTCGCTGGCGTTGGCATAACCTGGTGCGGCAGTTGCCGCACCAGCCAGTAGCAGCGCGGCCGGGGTTAGTCGTGCTCTCTTAGCCATCGTGTCATCGGTCCTATTACGGGCAAATGCTGGTCCACGCCCTGGCTGCTGTCCCAGAAATCCTGCTGAAAAACGACTTGCCCCTGCGCGTTGAAACGCAGCTGGCTGATGCCAATGGTGCGAGACAGACGTTCGCTGCCGAGCAGGCTGAAGCGTGCCTCCATGACCCAGCGCAGATACACATCGCTACCGTCTTTGATGATGTGGTTGACGGTCAGGGACATGCTGTTCAGCCCTTCGGCGGTGGCTTGTAAATGCTCTGCCAGCTGGTCGCGCTCGGTCAGCGTGACCAGGGTGTCGTTGAAATACAGGGGATCAGCATAGAGGGTGTCGATCTGTGCAGGGATGGTGCTGGCATCCAGTGGGTTGAAGAACGCAATAAAGCGATCAATTGTCGCTGAATCAACCGGGTGGCCGCTGGGGGCAGACGTGAGCGCCTGTTGATACCGGTCGGTATACCCGTAAGGGCCTTTGGGGGCACTGCTGCAGGCGGTTAATAGCAGCGTCAGCAGCAGTGACAACGATAATGTCATGGGAGCATTCATAAGCTGACTTTGGCGCGGGGGTGGTGAATCGGTTGTGAAGCTGTAAACGCTGAAGTCAGGAGTGGGGCTGGCAACAGGCGTTGCGCCACGATTCACAGCGCTTTGACGAGGGATGCCGCAATGTAAGGCGATGAGACTTCATGCACGCGCCGTCATCGTTAACGTCATTTCGTTCCAGTTGCTCTGGGCGGCCGCGGTGTTGGGGGCGGCGCAGGGTGTGAGTGTGCTGGCCTGGGGCGTGCTGGGCGTCATGGTTGTCGCGCAAGTCGCGCTGACACGCCAGTGGCGCCAGGACCTGCTGTTGATCGCTGCCGGTGGCCTGTTGTGTGTGTTGATGGAGCCGCTGTGGTTACGGCCGGAGGTATTGCAGTACCGCAACTGGGAGCAACACTGGTGGGCGCCACATTGGGTATGGACGTTGTGGCTGGGCTTTGCGGTGAGTTTTCGCTATAGCTTGAATTGGCTGTGTGGCCGACCGGTACTGGCCGCGTTGTTAGGCGCCCTGGGAGGCGTGTTTTCCGTCACCATGGGCATTCGCCTGGGGGCGGCGACTGCGCCACAGGGCTGGCTGTTGCTGGCAATGGTTTACGGTGTCAGTTGGGCGATAGCGGTACCGTTGCTGGCGCAGGTTGCGACGATCACAAAACAGGGAACCAAACATGCCTGAAATCCATTACTTGTTGCTTATCGCCTTGCTGATTGTGTCCACCGTACTGTGGCTGCAACAACGCCAGACACGCAACGCCGGTTGGGTGGATGTGTTCTGGGCCTGGTCGGTGGGCATTGTCGGAATGAGTTTTCTGGTGACCGGAAACGGAGCCTTGGTTCCCCGTGTGGCGGCAGGCGTGCTGTTATTGTTGTGGTCATTGCGTCTGGGGAGCCATATTTTTCAGCGGGTTAGCCAGGAAAGCGCGGAGGACGGCCGTTACGCCGCCATGCGCGAGGCGCTGGGCAGTAAGGCGCAGCCGGTGTTTCTGGTGTTTTACTGGGGTCAGGCACTACTGGCCTGGGGTTTTGCACTTACTTTCTGGGTAGTGGCCGAGCAGGATCAGTTTGCGCCCCCCCTTGTGCTGCTGGGCGTTGCGATCGGATTGCTGGCCATCGCCGGGGAAGCGCTGGCAGACAAACAGTTGGCAGCTTTCAAAAAGCGCCCGGACAGCAAGGGCAAAACCTGCCGTGAAGGGTTCTGGCGCTACAGTCGCCATCCCAACTATTTCTGCGAGTGGTTGCACTGGGTCAGTTACCCGGTGATTGCCATCGGTGCGCCGCATGCGGGTTGGCTGTGGGTATTGCCCCTGGCCATGTTCGTGTTCCTGTGGTTCGTCACGGGGATTCCTTATACCGAAAAGCAGGCGCTCAAATCCCGCGGCGATGACTACCGCGATTATCAGCGCACAACCAGTGCGTTCTTTCCCTGGAGACCCAAATCATGATGATTCAAATGGCGGAATCCGGGCTGTTGCCCGATGGATTGGTGCGTTTTGGTATTCGCCGCCTGCTGGGGCAGCGCCTGGAACAGGAAAAACAACGCAGTAACCGCCAGACGTTCGAAGAGGCCTTGCGACAGGGGCCTGTTGCGGTGGGGCAGGACGAGGCCAATGAGCAGCACTATGAAGTGGATGCCCGTTTCTATGAGCAGGTGCTGGGCCCCTATCTGAAATATTCCAGCGGTTATTGGCCGAATGCCTCAAGCACCCTGGAAGACGCAGAACGAACCATGCTGGCAATGACCTGTGAGCGGGCAGAGCTGGAAGATGGCCAGGACGTGCTGGAAATGGGCTGTGGCTGGGGATCGCTGACATTATGGATGGCGCAGCAGTATCCCAACAGCCGGATTACCGCGATTTCCAATTCGTCATCCCAACGGGCCTTTATTCTTGGCCGTGCCGCAGAGCGGGGCCTGAGCAATGTGGATGTGATCACTGCGGATGCTTCCGTGTACCAGCCGCAGCAGCCCTATGATCGGGTGGTGTCGGTGGAAATGTTCGAGCACATGCGTAATCACAAAACCCTGATGTCGCGTATTCATGATTGGTTGAAGCCGGGTGGCAAGCTTTTCATTCATGTGTTCTGCCATCGTGATCTGACCTACCTGTTCGAAACCGAGGGCAGCAAGGACTGGATGGCCAAGTACTTCTTTACCGGTGGCATGATGCCGGCCTATGACTGGCTGCCACATTGTGCCGGTGATCTTCAGGAGGAGCAGCGCTGGGCAGTGAATGGCACCCACTATGCGCGCACTCTGGAGGCCTGGCTGGTACTAGCCGATGAAAAACAGGCCGCGCTGACCCGGCTGCTGGACGACCTTTACGGTAAAGGACAGGGGAAGGTATGGCTGCAACGCTGGCGTATGTTTTTCATGGCGTGTGCGGAGCTGTTTAACTATGGTGGGGGCGAAGAGTGGTTCGTTGCGCACTACCGTTTCGCCAAGCCTGTGGCGAATTGAGCGCTGTTTTCGCGAGCCATGGTGAATAGCCATAAAACGAGCAAGGCATGAAAAAAACCGGCGTTCAGCACCGTCTTACCCGCGTCTATCTGGTTCAATTGCTGTTGATCAGCCTGGCCACTGTGCTGGGGGTGTGGGCGACGGCCAATATCATCGAGCATGTGCTGGTCAAGCAGGCACTGATCAAGGAAGCCGACCACTATTGGTCGTTGGTGGAGGAAAATCCCACCCAGCCGCGTCCCAATACCCGGCATCTGCTTGGCCTGCTGAGCAGTGATGCGGTGCAGGACCCGGTTCCTGACGTGTTGGCGGATTTGCCCGATGGCTATCAGCGTGTGGATCTGGCCGGTGAGCGGCCCATTGTGTATATCGAGCATCGCGACGGCGCCCGGCTGTATCTGATTTTTGATGAAAAACGGGTGTCGGTGCTGGCGTTCCTGTTTGGCATCCTGCCGTTAACCGGTGTGCTGTTGGTGATCTATATCACCTCGTTTCTCGGTTGGAAAAAATCCCGCGATTTATTGTCCCCTCTTGTGCAGCTTTCTGATGCGTTGCGGCATACCCCGGTGAATGACCCCAGTGTGGCCCGCCCGGACCTGAGTGACATTGCTGCGGATTCGGGTAGTGAAGTGGCGGTATTGGTGGCGGCGCTGGATGGCTATGCCGACCGGCTGGTGTCATTTGTGGAGCGTGAACGTCAGTTTACCCGCGATGCCAGCCATGAATTACGCACGCCACTGGCAGTGTTTCGCGCCAATCTGGAATTACTGGTGACACAGGTGGGTGACCGCCCTCTGATTCGGCGTATGGATGATACCGTCGATGACATGGAAGCGACCCTGGAAACATTGCTGATGCTGGCGCGCACGGAGCAACACAGCCAGCAGAGTGAGGATGTGATCGTCAACGATCTGGCGGTGAACCTGATTGAACGCCTGAACCCGCTGGCCGAGCGTAAGCAAATTCGCTTGCAGGTCAGGCAGACGGCGCTACTGAGCGTGAACTGCCCGGAGGCGGCACTCACGATCGTGCTGACGAACCTGGTCCGCAATGCCATCAACTACAGTGGTTCTGGTGATGTCACCATCGTGGTGATGGATAAGGCCGTGCAGGTTGTGGATTATGGCGCGGGCATGGATGCGGATGAACTGGCCCGGGTGCTGCAACCCTTTGAGCGCGGCGGAAGCCTGGAAGGGGGGCATGGCCTGGGGCTGGCCATTGTGCAGCGCTTGTGTGAACGCTATGACTGGGAGCTGATGGTTGCCAGTGAGCCGGGTAAGGGAACCGAGGTTCGGGTGCAATTTTCCTGAGGCGCGTTTCAGCACACCGTTAACGTTACTGCGCCGAAGCCTGTGATGAAGGATCAATGCGCACCAGTAATTGCTTGGCGTTCAGGGCGTCGCGAATACGATGAATCACGCGCTGGGCTTTTTCTTCGTTGGTGTCGGCCAGAAGAATACCAAAATGGTTTTTGCCCAGATGGGCGATGCTGTCTTGCTCGCGCAGCAGCGCTGCCAGGGAATCGGCGATCATCATGCTGTCGCTGTCCTCTGGCGCTTGCAGGTAGAGCGTTGATGATTCCATGCCGAAATCCCGGCTGTGCTGTTGCTCCTGTGCCTTGATGTCCGCCCAGCCTTGTTCTCCGGGCAGGCCGGTATCGGCACAGCGATCAGGGTGTTCCACAAAAATGCTGACCCGCTGTTGTTGTGCTTCCTGCAGGGCATTACTGAGCAGAAAACCGATCAGGCGGGCTTCGTGCTGCAAAGCGGGCAGAGCCTGCTCCAGTGACGGATCCTGAGGGTTGGGATCCAGCGCGCAAAGGGTGCCGAACAGCTGGTTGTCCCGATCCACAAGCGGCAACCCGATGTAGGCGCCGATGGTCAGGTCGCTGTTGATGGGGACATCGTTGTAGCTGGGGGTATGCTGAGCATCGGTGGCAATGCAGGGGGCGCCCAGTTCCACCATCCGGACACAGTAGCTTTTTTGCCATTGCAGGCGGTGACCCTGTGCCAGCCCATAGTGATCGTCGCGGGCACGCAGTATCACCAGATCGTCGTCGCGCAGGCGGGTGATCATCCACAGGGCCATGCCGAAGCGCTGTTGCAGTTCGGCAAGGTGGGCGTCCAGTAATTCCTGGCAGGAAGAATAGCTGGCTAACGGTGTGTCAGTTTGGTCGGCTGGCATAAATAGGGAAAATGGCTTTTTCCCTATTCTCAGCCGGGTTCCTATCAATGTGCAAGTGCGCAGCGCCTTACTGTGCGGTTTCCGGTGTTGCCTGAATGCTGAAGCCGACACCGGGCAAGGTGTTGAGCAATGCATGCTCGAAAGGTTTGTCCACGGCTTTGCGCAAATTATACAGGTGGCTGCGCAAGGCATCGGAGTCGGGCACCAGGTCGCCCCACAGTTCGTGCTCCAGTTGTTCCCGGCTGACCACCTTGGGGGATTCGCGCATCAGAATGCGCAGAATGCGAAAGGCGGTGGGGGAAAGTTTCAGCAACTGGCCGTCACGGCGTACTTCCTGGCGGGCCGGGTCCAGTTCAAGATCGGCAATCTGCAGGGTGTTGGCGGTAACTTCCTTGCGCTGCCGGCGTACCAGGGCAGCAACACGGGCAGAAAGCTCCGGCAGGGCGAAGGGTTTGACGATGTAATCGTCGCCGCCACGATCAAACCCCTCCAGCTTGTCTTCCAGTTGATCCCGGGCCGTCATGAAAATCACCGGCATATCCAGCGCCAGCTCCTTGCGCAGGTACTGGCAGAAGCTGTAACCGTCTTCGCCGGGCAGCATGACGTCCAGCAGCATCAGGTCGTAGTGATGTTCCTGAACCAGCTCCCGGGCCAGCCGCGTGTTGCCGGCATAATCCACACTGGCGCCTTCCTGCTCCAGGTATTCGAGTACGGTCTGGGCCAGTTGGCGATGGTCTTCTACCAGTAGAATGGACAGGTTATTCACAGGACTCTCCTTGTTTATCTGTGAGTATCCTCACGGCTTGCGCGTCAAGGTTCCGTCAATTGTCTTCACGCGCATCGATCGGTCCACTTTCAGCGGTTTCTTTCCACCGCGCAATCCGCAGGCGATCAACGGTCGAACAGAAACAGCACCAAGGAGTTATTCAGAGGTTCCTTAGTCATTCAGGGCGCCGGTGCGGGCAAAGCGCTGTCGGTAGTGGCTGGGGGACAGGCCGGTATGCCGTTTGAATAACCGTGAAAAACTGCTGACATCCTGGTAGCCCACTTGCTCGGAGAGTTTGGCCAGGTTGTTGGTACCTCGTTCCAGCATTTTTCGGGCAGCCTCGATGCGCACTCGTTGCAGGTACTGCAATGGTGGTTCGCCCAGTGTGGTGGTGAAGCGGCGCTGTAACTGACGCGGACTTAAATGCACGCGTTCGGCCAATTGCCCTAGGCTGGTATTTTCCTTGTAGTGCTCATGAATCCAGCCCTGAATGGCCTGCACCTGATCGTCTTGATGATAGGTATGTGCCGGCAGCCCGGCGTAGATGCTTTGCAGATCGTTACGCACATCGATGACAAACGCCCGGGCCAGTTCCCGGGCCAGATCGGCACCGCAAAAACGTTCTACCAACAGGATCGTCAGGTCACGCCAGGCGGTTCCGCCCCCGGCGCAGAAAATGTTGCCGTCGCGGGTAATCAATTCCCGTTCATTCAGATTCACCTGCGGGTAGCGATGGCGAAATTCCTGGCTGAAGCCCCAGTGGGTGGTGGCCGTTTTGTCATCCAGTAAACCGGCTTCAGCCAACAGGAAAGCGCCGGTACAGTTACTGGCCAGATCGGCGCCGCCTTGATGCAGAAAACGCAGCCAGGGCAGTGCATCCTGTTCCTGGGCGAGCACGGTTTCAATTTTTCCGCCAATGGTCGGCACCACCACCAGATCGGCCTGATCCATCTGTTCCAGGGAGCAATTCACGGCCATGCGAATGCCATTGGTGCAGCGCACCGGGTTGCCGCCGCGAGACACAATCTGAACCTTGAACTGCTGGTCCAGGGGTTGCCCGTGGATGCGGTTCCAGGTCACCCCGGTCAGATTGAGGAGATCTACCACCCCGGTGAGGGCAGAGGCAAAAACGCCGTCAAAGGCTAATACTGCTACCGTGAACATATGTCGTGTTCCACCATGAATTAGTCATAGGCGACAATGCCAGACACAGCCTAACGATGGCAAGCTGTTGTCCAAAATAACCGGAGCGCTATTGTGAGTGATGTGATTCTCGACCGCCGTGACTTGAGCTTTCAGCTTTTTGAGGTGCTGGACACCGACAGCCTGTTCGCCCGCCCGCGTTTTGAAGATCACAGCCGCGAGACCATCGAAGCGGCACTTGATACCGCAGAAAAACTGGCACGGGAAAAATTCGCCAACCACAACGCGCTGTCCGACAAGGAAGAGCCTACTTTTGTGGATGGCAAAGTGGTAATGCGCCCGGAAGTGAAGGAGGCTTTCGACGCCTATATCAACGCCGGTTTTCTCTCTTCCCGGGCCAGCTTTGAAGAAGGCGGGATGCAGCTACCTGAAATTGCTGCTGCGGCCTGTAAAGGTATGTTCACCTGCGTGAACCCCAGTTCTACCGGCTACGCTTTCCTGACAGCGGCGGCGGCCAACGTGATCCGCAACTTCGGTAGTGACACCCTGAAAACCCGCTTCCTGGAACCAATGATGGCAGGGCGTTTCACCGGGACCATGGCCCTGACCGAGCCCCATGCCGGCTCTTCCCTTACCGATATCCGCACCCGTGCGGTGCCCCAGGATGACGGTAGCTACCGGCTCAAGGGCAACAAGATTTTTATTTCCGGCGGTGAAAATGAACTGGCGGATAATATCGTCCATCTGGTGTTGGCAAAGATTCCCGGCGGCCCGGAAGGGGTGAAGGGAATTTCCCTGTTTGTGGTGCCCAAATACCGTCTTGATGACGACGGTAATCCGGATGCGCGCAACGATGTGATTCTGGCAGGACTGATTCACAAGCTGGGCTACCGTGGCACCACCAGCACCGCTCTGACGTTTGGTGACGGCGATGATTGCCATGGCTATCTGGTGGGTGAACCTCATCAGGGCCTGCGTTACATGTTCCAGATGATGAACGAAGCCCGTGTGGGTGTAGGGTTTGGTGCGGGATTGCTGGGTTATCGCGGTTACCGGTTTGCGCTGGATTATGCCCGTGACCGTGTGCAGGGCCGCCATCCGGATGATGCCGATTTTTCCAAGCCACAGGTGCCGATCATTGAGCATGCTGATGTGAAACGGCTGCTGCTCACCCAGAAAGCCTATGCGGAAGCGGCAATTGCCATGAGCCTGTACGGCTACCGTCTGGTTGACGAGATCCAGACCGGGGAAGAGGCGGCCGCCAAAGAGGCAGAGCTACTGCTTGATTTGCTGACTCCGGTATTGAAAACCTGGCCTTCTGAGTTTGGTTTGAAAGCCAATGATATGGCGATCCAGGTCTTCGGGGGCGCGGGTTACACCCGTGAATATCCGGTGGAACAGGTGTGGCGTGATAACCGCCTTAACCCGATTCATGAAGGTACGACGGGTGTGCATGGGCTGGATTTGCTGGGCCGTAAAGTGTGGATGGACAATGGCAAGGGCATGATGCTGCTGGCCAGTCGCATCATGGCCGATGTGCAAGCCACCACGGATGAACGCTGCAAGCCCATGGCCGAGGCGTTACAGGCCATGCTGCCGAACATTGAAAAGGCCACCCAGGCGGTGGGCAAGCAAATGGCCAGCGATGGTCCGCGTGCGGCATTATCCAATGCCAACGCCTACTTGCAGTTGCTGGGTCATACTGTGGCCGCGTGGATGTGGTTACGCCAGGCCAATGCGGCGGTGGCGCTGAGCAATCCTGACGATGCGATTTTTGCCAAAGGAAAATTGCAGGCTGCACGTTATTTCTTCCGCTGGGAGTTGCCCCGGGTGGAATGGGATGCTCAACAGCTGATTAATGGCGACGATACCTTTATGGAGATGGATCCAGGCTGGTTCTGATTATGTCCTGATCATGGCTTTGCCGTGGTCACTGGACCAACCGAGTGTGCCTATCGTCATCAGGCTCGGGACCTGCCTTTGGCAGGAGATGCTATGACGGTATTTTTGAGCCCCCGCCAGGGGGCTTTTTTTTTGCCGTTTTTTTGCCGCTCTGTGGCCACAACGGAGTTCACACAACACGCAACACCAGGGGCTCGCCGTGCTTGCTTGTTCTTGTTGGTGACACAAAACAGTCATATAGTCGTCATGAATTGCGAGCGACTCATTGAGCGGGGAATTAACGTGAAAAAAATGCTACTTGCGGCTTCGGTTGCTACGGCCATGTTGCCTGTGGGGGCCATGGCGGCGCCGACCTTCTATGGCAAGCTGAATCTGAGCGTGGATAAAACCAGTGATTATCCGGATGGCGCGTTGGTATTTAGTCAGGATGATCTGTCTGATGCCTGGTTTGTGTCCAGCAACAACTCCCGGTTGGGGGTGAAAGGTGAAGAGCCGCTGTATAACGACAGCCTGTCGGTGATCTATCAGATGGAAGTGGGCTACGACGCGGACGGTGATAGCAGTGCGACCTTTTCCACGCGGAACAGCTTTCTTGGTCTGGGCACCCAGGTGGGCAAGATTTTTGCCGGCCGCTACGACAGCGTGGTGAAACTGGCAGAAGGAAAAATTGACCAGTTCAACGATACCGTGGCGGATATGGATACCGTGTTTCTCGGCCAGCGCCGCAACAGCAACAGCCTGAACTGGGAAAGCATGGATCTGGGCGGCATTGTGGTGCGGGCACAGGTGGCACCGGGTGAAGACGATGTGGTGGGCAGCGTTCCCAACACGAAAACCAAGGATGGTCTTACCGATACCTGGGGCTTGTCTGCCACTTACAAGCAAGATGCGCTTTATGCGGCTCTGGCGTATGAAAAAAGCTATACAGAGGTGGCCGTCGGGCCGCTTGGCGTTGGTGCTGACCTGAAAACGATGCGTGGCTCTCTGGGCCTGAACGTGAGCAGCAATGTGGCACTCGGTGCCATTGTAGAACGCAGCAATCTGGATCCTTATGGTGGCGCTGACGGCGACCTGATGTCGTACCTGCTGAGTGGCAAGTTTGGTGTCTCTGAGCGTGTGGCCCTGAAGGCGCAGGCGGGTATGCTCGATAGCAGCGATCTGGATCTGGATGTGGCCACGCTGACGCTGGGGGCTGACTACAAGCTGGGTGATTTCACCACTGCTTATGGCCTGGTCTCTGCCTCAGACACGGATTTCGATCCGGCGGGCACCATCAATGACGTGGACGAGTCCGGCATGGCGTTTTCCGTGGGCATGATCCACAAGTTCTGATTCGGCGCCTGTCCCACTGGGAGCGGAAACCACAAAAAAGCCCGGCTACGGTAAGTGCCGGGCTTTTTTGGTGAGGGCCGAATAACGCTTTTGGCATCGTCAGCCATTACTGCACAAGGTCGAACTCAGCCTTCCCATTTACGCAGCACCAGGCTGGCGTTGGTGCCGCCGAAACCGAAACTGTTGCTCAGTACGGTGGTCGGGCCGCTGTCTTTGCCTTTCACCAGCACCGGCATGCCTTCGGCTTTTTCATCCAGTGTTTCGATATTGGCACTGATGGCGGTGAAGTCATTCTGCATCATCAACATGCAGTAAATCGCTTCCTGTACCCCGGCCGCGCCCAGGCTATGGCCGGACAGGCTTTTGGTAGAGCCAATCGACGGGCACTGATCGCCAAACACTTCACGGATGGCTTTCAGCTCTGCCACGTCCCCCACCGGCGTACTGGTGCCATGGGCGTTAATGTAATCCACCGAGCCTTCGACTGTCGCCAGCGCCTGGCGCATGCAGCGCGCTGCGCCTTCACCATTGGGGGCGACCATGTCGTGGCCGTCGCTGGTAGCGCCGTAACCGAGCACTTCGGCGTAGATGGTCGCGCCACGGGCCTTGGCGTGTTCCAGCTCTTCCACCACTACCATGCCGCCACCGCCGGCAATCACGAAACCGTCGCGGGTGGCGTCGTAGGCGCGCGATGCTTTTTCCGGCGTGTCGTTATACTTGCTGGACAGGGCGCCCATGCCATCGAACAGGCAGCTGAGCGTCCAGTGTTCTTCCTCACCGCCACCGGCAAAGACCACATCCTGCTTGCCCAGTTGAATCTGTTCTACGGCGTTGCCGATGCAGTGAGCACTGGTGGCGCAGGCGGAGGCGATGGAGTAGTTCACCCCTTTGATCTTGAACGGCGTCGCCAGGCATGCCGACACGGTGGACGCCATCACCCGGGGCACCATGTAGGGGCCAACCCGTTTCACGCCCCGGTTGCGGGCAATGTCGGCGGCTTCCACCTGGTTAAGGGAGGAGTGGCCACCGGAGCCGGCAATCAAACCGGTGCGTTCATTGCTGACCTGTTCGTCGTTGAGGCCGGAATCGGCAATGGCATTTTGCATGGCCACGTAGGCGTAGGCAGCCGCATCGCCCATAAAGCGGCGTGGCTTGCGGTCAATGAAGTCGTCCAGCTGGATAGTGGGTGTGCCTGCTACCTGGCTGCGCATGCCGATTTCCTGGTATTCCTCTTTAAAGCGAATACCGGAGCGGCCTTCCCGCAATGAACGGGTGACGCTGTCTGTGTCGTTGCCCAGACAGGAGACAATGCCCATCCCGGTGATTACTACGCGGCGCATGAGTCGCTCCTAAAAACCGTCGGTGGAAGTGAACAGGCCAACTTTCAGGTCGTCGGCCTGGTAGATGTCTTTCCCGTCCACGGACACGGTGGCATCGGCCAGGCCGAGCACCAGTTTGCGGGAAATGACCCGTTTCAGGTCGATTCGGTAAGTCAGTTTCTTGGCCGTGGGCAGCACCTGGCCAGAAAACTTCACATTGCCCACGCCCAGAGCGCGCCCACGGCCCGGGTTGCCCACCCAGCCCAGGAAAAAGCCCAGCAATTGCCAGGTGGCATCCAGGCCCAGGCAGCCCGGCATCACCGGGTCACTTTCGAAGTGGCAATCAAAGAACCAGAGGTCCGGCCGGATATCCAGCTCGGCAACGATTTCGCCTTTGCCGTATTTGCCGCCCTGTTCGCTGATATGGGTGATGCGGTCCATCATCAGCATGTTGGGTAAAGGCAGTCGCGCATTGCCGGGGCCAAACAGCTCACCGTGCGCACAGGCGAGGAGGTCCTCGCGAGAATAGGAAGATTTCTGTGTTGTCGTAGTGCTCAAAGTCTTACTCCATGCAGGCCAGGGCGGCGCATTTTGAGTATATGGATTATTTGTGACGTTTTATCTTCAGCGCGGTGACACCCTGTCATGTAAGCGCTGATAGTAGCAAAGCGAAGTGAGAGCATACGAATAGCAACCGTCTCAAAATATGTCTTGGCGCCGTTTTACCGAAAATGACCGATGAACGGAGTCAAATGACCGTGGTCTATCTTCTTGTACCGCTCAGGGGGTCTTTTCATTGCGGCACCGCCACGGACTTGCAATTGCCGGACCATCTACCGATGCTATGCGCGCCGGATCGCGCCAAATAGCCGCGTCCGGCCGCCCCTTGACCAGTCAAAAACGCAAGTCGTATATCCAGTCGTATAAGTAAGGAGCTCTCGTGGCGGTAGAAATCGGGCATCTTTCCCTGTGGTTGGCACTGGCTGCTGCCCTGTGCCTATCAGTTTTTCCCCTGATTGGCGTTTATCGCAACCTGCCTGCCTGGCAGTGGTATGCCCGTCCGTTGGCCTGGGTGCAGTGGTTGGCCATGACCGTTGCCATGGTCGCGCTGGGCTATTCTTTCTATATCAATGATTTTTCCGTGGCCTATGTGGCCGGACACAGCAACTCTGCGCTGCCGCTGGAGTATCGTCTGTCTGCTATCTGGGGCGGCCACGAAGGGTCCCTGTTGCTGTGGGGCTGGATGCTGTCCGGCTGGGCGGCCATGGTCGGGTTGTTGAGCCGCAGTGTGCCATTGCCGATGGTGGCGCGGGTGCTGGCGGTCATGGGGATGATTTCCGTGGGCTTCATGTTGTTCATGCTGCTCACCTCCAACCCCTTTGACCGCAACCTGCCCTGGTTCCCGCTGGATGGCGCCGACCTGAACCCGCTGCTGCAAGACCCCGGGCTGATTATTCACCCGCCCATGCTTTATATGGGCTATGTCGGTTTCTCCGTGGCGTTCGCGTTTGCGGTGGCAGGGTTGCTGATGGGCAATCTGGACCCGGCGTGGGCCCGCTGGGCGCGGCCGTGGACCACGGTGGCGTGGAGCTTTCTGACCGTGGGGATCGCACTGGGCTCTTGGTGGGCCTATTACGAACTCGGCTGGGGTGGCTGGTGGTTCTGGGACCCGGTGGAAAACGCTTCCCTGATGCCATGGCTGGCGGGCACCGCCCTGATTCATTCCCTGGCCGTGAGCGAAAAGCGCAACATGTTCCGCGCCTGGACGGTGTTGCTGGCGATCATTACCTTCTCTCTGAGTTTGCTGGGGACTTTCCTGGTGCGCTCCGGGGTGCTGACGTCGGTCCATGCCTTTGCCAATGACCCGGCCCGAGGGGCCTTTATCCTCGGTTTCCTGATTGTGGTCGCCGGTGGGGCATTGATCCTGTTTGGCCTGCGGGCGTCGGCGTTGCGCAGTAATACCGGATTCAAGCCGGTATCCCGGGAAGCCTTCCTGTTGGGTAACAACCTGATTCTGCTTACGGCCACCTCTGTGGTGCTGATGGGGACGCTGTTCCCGTTGATCGGCGAAGCACTGGACATGAAAATCTCCATCCGCAGCCCTTATTTCAATGGCTTCTTTGTGCCATTGGCCTTTGTGCTGATTCTGCTGATGGTGCCGGGCATGTTCAGCAACTGGAAACGCCAGGACGGCAACACCCTGCTCAAGCGCATGGCGTTGCTGGCCCCCGCTGCCATTATTGCCGGCTGGTTTGGCTCCCGCCTGCCAGAGCCAAGCCCCTGGCAGGGCGTGTTGGCGATCATGCTGGCGCTGTTCCTGGTGTTTGCCCACGTGGACGATGTGGTTCGCCGGGCCCGTGCCTACAAGCAAGGTTTTGTCTCCGGGCTGGGCAAACTGGGCCGCGGCTACTGGGGCATGGTGTTGGCCCATTGCGGCCTGGCGGTATTGATTGCCGGCATTACCCTGGTCAGCTTCCACGAAGTGGAGCGTGATATTCGCATGGCGCCGGGGGATACAGCCAAACTGGGGGACTACACCTTTGTGTTCGACAGCCTGGATGAATACCGTGGCCCCAACTTCGATTCCACCCGTGGTCATTTCCACGTGAGCCATGACGGTGACCCGGTGGCGGTGATGCACCCGGAAAAACGCACCTATCACGCCAGCCGTCAGGTCATGACCGAGGCGGCGATTGATGCCGGTTTCTGGCGCGACCTTTATGTGGCCCTGGGTGAGCCGCTGGATAAAAGCAATGCCTGGGCAGTGCGCATTTACTTCAAACCGGGGATTCGCTGGATCTGGCTGGGCGCCTTGATCATGGCTCTCGGTGGCGCCCTGGCGTTGACGGACAAACGTTATCGCCGCAACCGTTTTGCGACCAACGACGCAGGAGCTGCCAATGAAAGCTAATTCACCCTGGGTGTTTCTGCCCCTGGTCGGCTTTGTGCTGCTGGCGGTGCTGTTGGCCAGTGGCCTGGGCCGTGATCCGCAGGAGCTGCCTTCAGCCCTGGTGGGCAAGCCGGTGCCGTCATTTTCCCTGCCGTCCTTGCTGACCGAAGAAACCTATACCGAGGATTCCCTGAAAGGGCGCTGGCAGTTATTGAATGTGTGGGCCACCTGGTGCCCGACCTGCCATGTGGAGCACCCGTACCTGCTGGAACTGGCGGCACGAGGTGTGGCCATTTCCGGGTTGAACTACAAGGACGAGCTGCCGGCTGCCCGCGAGTACCTGGCCAATCTGGGCAATCCCTTCACCCATGTGATTGTGGATGCCGACGGTCAACTGGGGCTGGATCTGGGGGTTTATGGGGCCCCGGAAACCTTCTTGATCAACCCGGCAGGGGAGATCGTGTTACGCCATGCGGGTGACTTGAACGCCCGCGTCTGGGACGAAAAGTTTGTTCCTTTATTGCCCACACAGGCGCCAGCGCCGGGGCAGGGTGAGGGAGAAGAATAATGCTGCGTATTGTGTTGCTGCTGATGCTGTCCATGCCGGCTTTTGCGGCCATTGATGTTTATCAGTTCGATAATGAACAGCAGGAACAGCGTTTTCGTATCCTCTCTGAGGAATTGCGTTGCCCGAAATGCCAGAACCAGAGCATCGCGGATTCCGATGCCGGCATTGCCCAGGATATGCGAACGCGAGTGCATACCATGATCCTGGAAGGCAAAAGCGATGAGGACATCGTCGACTACTTTGTGTCCCGTTATGGTGATTTTGTCAGCTATCGTCCGCCAGTGAATGCCGGTACATCCATTCTGTGGCTGGGGCCTATTTTGCTGTTACTGGGGGGCGCTGTACTGATCGTCATTTTGCTGCGTAACGCCAGCCGTAAAGCGGCAGCAGACGATGAGGCATCCCAGGATAAAGAACCGGAAGAGGGCACGAAATGATGTTGTGGGTAATGGCGCTGGTTCTGTTGCTGGTGATGGCCGCTGTGCTGTGGATGATGTGGCGCCGTGAAGGTCGCAAGGCCGGCAAGAATATGAAGGGGGCGCTAGGTATCCCGCTGGTCATGGCGGTTCTGGCCGGTGCCGGTTACGGGCTGATCGGCCTTAACGAACACACCGCCACCTGGTTGGAGCACCAGCAGGAATACGGTGAGGTGGCCCGGCAGATTATTGCCGGCCAGCCGCCGGAGAAAGCGGCCTCGGAAGTGCCCGCCGGGGCGCTGGTGCGGGTGCTGCAGTCCGAGCTCTCCCAGACGCCCTCTGCCGTGGGCTGGTACGCCCTGGGCGCTCTGTACGATCAACTGGGCGCGCCGGCGCAGACCGAAGAAGCGGCTCGCAAGGCCCTGCAGCTGAACCCGGATGATGCCGCCATGCACTTGCTGCTGGCTCGCGCCTTGATCGAAAAGAACGAAGCACGGCTGACCGATCCGGCGCTGGAGGAAATCCGCTGGGTGCTGGACCGTGAACCGAATCACGATGGTGCCTGGATGTTGCTCGCCATGTCCGCAGACCGGGCCGGGCGTTATGCGCTGTCAGAGCAGGCCTGGGCATCCCTGTTGTCGCGGCACAGCGAAGGTGAAACCGCAGAGCTGTTGCAGCGCGGTCTGGATCGGGCCCGGGAACAGAAGCAGCGGGAAGGCGTTTTTGCCAACCTTGCGGCTACGGTCAACGGTGAAGGCCTGCCGGCTGGCGGCACCTTGTTTGTGTTTTTGCGCAAGGCCGGCAGTGCCGGCCAGCCGCTGGCGGCGCAACGCAAAGTGGTCACGCATTTCCCCATCACGGTGTCGCTGACCGCGGCCAACTGGCTGCAGGGCTATCCAGACGAGCAGGCGGACCTGGTCATTGGTGCCCGCTATACGCCAGCGCCGGGTGCCTCGGTGGATCAGGCGGCGATTACCGCCGTACCAGTTTCGTTACAACTTCCCCAGGCGCAGCCTGCAACCCTCAATTTGTCCCGCCAATAGGGGCTTGCCGCCCCGGGCTGCGACCTAGGTCGCAGCCCCTATCCCTTGTGATGAAGGGGGCCTCAAGGTAAAGTTGCACCCCTTCGGAGGCAGGGTTCCTCTGATTTGTACACCCATACGCTTGGAAATTACGCCAGTTTACGCTGTCTGCAGCGGGCATTGCGCCCTCTCGTGGGGTGAGCGTGGGCCGTATCCAGAGCCGTAAGGCATCTGGCCGTGGCGATGGGGGTGAATAAATCAGAGGGACTTTTTGCCTCTTCTGACGACAGTAAGATGGAGAATCCTATGCGTGTCATCCTGCTTGGTGCCCCCGGTGCGGGCAAGGGCACCCAGGCGCAGTTCATCAAGGAACAGTTCAATATTCCTCAGATTTCTACCGGTGACATGCTGCGCGCTGCGGTCAAAGCAGGCACTCCACTGGGCCTGGAAGCCAAGAAAGTGATGGATGCGGGTGGTTTGGTCTCCGACGATATCATCCTCGGCCTGGTGAAAGAGCGTATTACGGAAGATGATTGTGCCAACGGGTTCCTGTTCGACGGCTTCCCCCGCACCATCCCCCAGGCGCAATCTCTGGTGGAGCAGGGCGTCGATATCGACTTTGTGGTGGAAATCGACGTGGACGACGAGGAAATCATTGAGCGTTTGAGCGGTCGCCGCGTTCATCCTGCTTCCGGCCGTGTGTACCACACCAAGTACAACCCGCCGAAAGTGGAAGGCAAAGACGACGAAACCGGTGATGAGCTGGTTCAGCGTGATGATGACAAGGAAGAGACCGTACGCAAGCGTCTCGAGGTTTATCAGGCGCAGACTCGCCCATTGGTGGATTTCTATCAGGATCTGGCCAAGAACGCTGAGACAAAAGCGCCGGGTTATGTGCGCGTCGCTGGCGTGGGCTCCGTGGATGACATCCGCGATCGGGTATTGTCCGCCCTGAAAGGCTGATTATCCGCTTGTCAGTACCGATCAGGTGCTGATGATCAAAAACGGGAAGCTTCGGCTTCCCGTTTTTTTTGGGGTGTATCGCGGATTAGAGCGAAAAGCACGTTCCAGCCTCTCGCACTGCGTAGGACGCTCAACGCCGAATGCCAGACGCGAAAACCACACAAACAGGAAACCAAACCCTGCTACCGCGCCGCTGTAGGCGTTCCTCTTGAGGGCCGAACCTCGCGAAGCGAGGGAATTCCCAGCAGGCTGGCTTGTTCTGCAGATAACGTCGGGCGCCTGCCTGATCACCGCTGCCTGGCGATTAAAGCAACGGGGAAAGTGTCCTCATTGCTCACCGTCAAGCGGAGGGGGTTATTCTCTCAGGCAGGCACCGGGTATCAGGCGCCAGCGCCTCTGTGCGGTGTACTCGTCTGGCAAGACATCAAATATCCTCACCATTCTCTAATTCTGCGATGAGCCTTTTTATGCGCGCGCACTGTGGCGGATAGAGCGAGCCTGGCCCCATGAGGCCCGGTAGTAATGATTTCCCCGTAGCGCCCTCACGGCCCTTCATAGTGTGAATATCACCCCTGCGCTGGCGACGGTCTTCGCCGTCGCTGCTCCGAAATCCATTAAGCCAGCAAGTGGCAGGGCCTTGTGGGCCGTATATCGAAGATGAAGCCTTCTCCCTTCAGTGAACCTTCTTTAGTAAGCCGCATTGCGGCGTGTTGGTATTTTCTTCCGCGTTCAGAAAAGGGTTGGCGTCCTGTTGCGAGTGCCTTGAGCAAGAAGAAAGAAGCTCGTGCGGGGATTGGTCTTTGCTTATTTAGAAAGCCAGCCCATGGAGGGGGCGACTCAGTCTCGGGCCTTGAAGAGTGAAGAATGAACGGCGTTTCTCGCCAAGCAATGGGACTGTTTTTTCTGACACGTTGTAACGGTTCTACACAATCGAGCTTATCGGTTTCCTGCGAATAGCCCGGCAAGGGCTGCGTATTTGGCGGGGAGAATCTGTCTTTTCTTGGCGCGATAGCGGTGGCGTCGTTTCTTTCCGGCGGTGTCTTTTATACGTAAAGACGTTATCTCGGTAGTGTTAACAGGCCCTGGCAAAGCGCCTTTTCACATGGGAATAGATTTGTGTTGTTGTGTGAAACAGGGCGTATTGTTCACAACAGAGAGCGTAGAAAACGTGCAGAAATACTGCCCCAAGAAGATTCCGTCGTCGCTGGCGAGTAAATTAAACCACTTAAAAAAGAAAACGCAGAAGGCTAAAAGAGAAACGAAACAAAAGAGTGATGATCAACGGCTGTGAAAAAAATCAGAAAAATTAAAAGTAGGTTGATTAAATAATGTACCAACTGATTTTTTTTTATGCTATTTTCCACTTGTCGCAGTACTGATGACAATGCCATAGCTTAGGAGATCAATCATGGCTCGAGCAAAGAAAGCCGCCGCGAAGAAAACTGCGGCGCGCAAACCCGCAGCGAAGAAAGCCGCCGTTGCAAAAGCACCGGCCGTTCCCAAGTCTGTTACTAACGCTGAAGCCAAGGTTAAATTGCAGGACAAGGCAGTAGCCCAGGCTGAAAAGAAAGTCACCCAGTCGCAAACCAAACTCGATAAGCATCGCGCCAAAATCGACGCAGAGAACGCCAAGCTGTCGAAACTGCGTGCCGATGTTGCCGCCAAGCGTGAAAAAGCGCAAAAGACCTCCACTGCCGCAGCCAAGCGTGCCGTTGAAACTGCACGCGGGCGTATGAACACTGCGCGTCTGAAACTTCAGGATATTCGTGGCGAAGCAAAACTGATTCGTGCCGAGATCCAGGCCGCCAAGAAAGTGGTTGCCCGCGAAGTGAAGAAACTGCGTACGGCTGAGCGCAACTTCAAAGCCAAATTGCGTGATCACGAACGCAAGCTGGCGAAGAAAGCCAAGGCCGAGCAGAAGAAAGCAGAGCAGAAAGCCAAAGCAGCCGCACGTAAAGCGGCAGCGAAAGCCAAGCGTGTTGCCAAGAAAGCGACCGCTCGCAAGCCCAAGGCAGCTGCAAAAAAAGCAGCAACCAAAAAGCCTGCCACTAAAAAGGCGCCTGCCAAAAAAGCGGCTAGCAAGAAACCTGCAGCAAAAAAGGCAGCAACCCGTAAAGCGCCTGCCAAGAAAGCGGCACGTAAGCGTACCCCGGCCAAGAAGAAGTCCTCCTGATACGTCAGAAGGGTTTATGAAGGCCAAAAGCCCCGCTTTGCGGGGCTTTTTTATGCCTGCCAGGCAAGGCCTGACCCTGGGATTGGCTGGGTGATAGAAGGGGAAAGCCCAGACGATTTAATTTTTTGCATATCGGTCGAGCGGCCTCGGTAACGCGAAATCAGGGCCTGGAGAATAGATTCCCAAAAGTAGTTGATAATGATTCGCGTTAGGTTTAGCATCCTTTCCAGAGATTGAGGAAAGGCGACTTATGTACGTATGCATTTGTAAGGGCATTACTGACAACCATATACGGGAAGCGGTCGATTCTGGCTGCGACAGCCTGCGTGATCTTCGTCGGGAACTTGGGGTTGGAAGTCAGTGTGGTAAGTGTGCCCGTCACGCCCGCCAAATTTTGCGTGAGACCCGTAGCGCAAACGAGGCGACCTCTTTCTCGAACTCTTCTACTGCCGGTGAGGCGGTTGTTTTCTGGCCACAAACCGCATAAACAATCGTTCTCATTTGCATAAGCGCTTGTATTTGAAGCGCTTTTTTTCTCTCCTGCCTTGTCTCTGTCACACACTTGCTGAACAATAGGGGTTACCCCAAGTTCATGTGACGGAGATACCCCCAATGAAAGGCGACGCCAAAGCGATTGAGTTCCTCAACCGTGCACTCGGCAATGAGCTGGTAGCGATTAACCAGTACTTCCTCCACGCCAAGATGTACCAGGATTGGGGCTTGCAGGCACTCTATGCCAAGGAATATCACGAATCCATCGACGAGATGAAGCATGCCGACATGCTGGTCGAGCGCATTCTGTTCCTGGAAGGCATTCCCAACCTGCAGGATCTGGGCAAGCTGATGATTGGTGAAAACACCAAGGAAATGCTGGAGTGCGATCTCAAGCTGGAGCAGATGGCTGTGCCAGACCTGCGTGAAGGGATTGCGTACTGCGAATCCATCCAGGATTACATCAGCCGTAACCTGCTCAAGGATATCCTCGAATCCGAAGAAGAGCACATCGATTGGCTGGAGACTCAGCTCGGTCTTATCGATAAAGTCGGCCTGGAAAATTACATGCAAAAACAAATGGCTGCCGCAGAAGGCTGATTGCCGAACTTTTAACCGATCTACGCTTGACTCACCGCGGGGCTTTCGGAATAATGCGCAGCCTCTCGCGGCGTTACAGCAACGAGATTTGCACCGGTAGCTCAGCTGGATAGAGCAACTGGCTACGAACCAGTAGGTCGGGGGTTCGACTCCCTCCCGGTGCACCATACGAATAAAAGAAGGCTCCCAATCGGGGGCCTTTTTTTATGCCGCTCTGCGGCCGCTGCACGCTTCACGCCGCATGCAACAGGTTACGGGCCTCGCTGGCACGCTGTCCGAGTAGAGGTAGCGACCCCCTCAGTCTTCCCGACGCCGTATGGCACTTCATTCCATAGCGATATTTTTTACTCTACGGTCTGGATAAATCTGTCCTGCACGCCGTCAATTGATCAAAACCACCAACCCGTTCCTCGTATGTCTCATTGCGGATTGTCGACAATCTGTCTACATTGCCCTTAACCCCGCGAGAGCAATACCGGCTCACAAGGCCACCTTGATGCCCGCCCAAACGGCGGCGCCTTCGCTTTCGCACGCGGTGACTGAATCCGCTTTTGGAACCAAAAGGAGTGTTCCATGAACGCTATGATGGCTCAGGGTGTCGAGCTCATGCTGGTTGGCATGGGTGTCGTGTTTGTTTTTCTGATTGTTCTGGTGGCCGTGACCACAGCCATGTCGACGCTGGTGCAGAAATTCGGCCGCGAGGAACCGGCGCCGCAGCCTGCTTCAGCCCCCCCGCAGGACATGCCTTCGCCGGCCATTATCAAAGCCATCGAAAAAGCGGTGCAGCAGCACCGCCAGTCTTCTCTGTCATAGATACCGGATTATTCCATGAGTGACCTGAAACCGTTGGGCATTACCGATGTGGTGCTACGCGATGCCCACCAGTCCCTGTTTGCCACCCGCATGCGTCTGGATGACATGTTGCCGATTGCCGCGGAACTCGATGACATTGGCTTCTGGTCACTGGAATCCTGGGGCGGCGCGACCTTTGATGCCTGTATCCGTTATCTGGGCGAAGACCCATGGCAACGCATCCGCGAATTGAAGCAGGCCATGCCGAAAACGCCGCAGCAAATGCTGCTGCGGGGGCAGAACCTGTTGGGCTATCGCCATTACGCGGATGACGTGGTGGATGCCTTTGTGGAACGTGCAGCGGAAAACGGCGTGGATGTGTTCCGTGTGTTTGATGCCATGAACGACATGCGCAACATTGAGCGGGCCATCGCCGCTGTGGTGAAGCAGGGCAAGCACGCTCAGGGCACTATCGCGTACACAGTCAGTCCGGTGCACACCATGGACATGTGGGTGGAGCAGGGCAAAGTGATCGAACAGATGGGCGCCCATTCTGTTGCCATTAAAGACATGGCTGGCCTGCTGCGCCCGGCCGTGGCGTTCGAGTTGGTAACCCGACTTAAAGCGTCCCTGAATATTCCGGTGCACATGCAATCCCACGCGACCACCGGATTGTCCACCGCCACGGCCCTGAAAGCGGCAGAAGCGGGCATCGACAACGTGGACACCGCCATCTCGTCCATGTCGATGACCTACGGGCACAGCCCTACGGAATCCGTAGTCGCCATGTTGGAAGGCACGGATCGAGACACCGGGCTGGATATCAAAAAACTGAATCGTATCGCCGGCTATTTTCGTGAGGTTCGCAAGAAGTACGCCGCCTTCGAAGGCAGCTTGCGCGGTGTGGATGCGCGCATCCTGGTGGCGCAGGTGCCCGGCGGCATGCTCACCAATATGGAGAGCCAGCTCAAGGAGCAGGGCGCAGCGGACCGGTTCGATGAAGTGCTGCAGGAAATTCCCGGCGTCCGTGAAGATCTGGGGTTTATCCCGCTGGTGACACCCACCTCGCAAATCGTCGGTACCCAGGCGGTGCTGAATGTACTCTCCGGCGAACGCTACAAAGTGCTCAGCAAGGAAACCCGCGGCATCCTCCGTGGCGAATATGGCGCCGCACCGGCACCGTACAACGCGGAGCTACAGCAGCGCGCCCTGGAGGGGGATGAACCGGTTACCTGCCGTCCGGGTGATTTACTTGATAACGAAATGGACAACCTCCGCGATGAAGTGCTGGCCCTGGCAAAAGACAAGGGCATGGGGCTGGCGGAAGGGGAGCGGTTAACCGATGACGTGCTGACCTATGCGCTGTTCCCGCAAATCGGCCAGCGTTTTCTGGAAAACCGGGGCGATGCCTCGGCGTTTGAAGCGGCGCCCGGCGAAGGTAAAGACACCGCCAGCGGCGACGCCCAGTCAGACGGGGTTTATACCGTTGAGGTGGACGGCCAGCAGTACACGGTGAAAGTGAACGAGGGCGGTGATGTAACCGGCCTGCGTGCGGTGGGTGGTGCCTCTGCCCCTGCGCCATCCGCACCCTCTCCAGGTAACCCGGCCAACAGCGTGCCGGTGCCTGCGCCGCTGGCGGGGAATATTTTTCAGGTACTGGTGAAGCCTGGCGATCAGGTCACCGAAGGTCAGAAAATCATGGTGCTGGAAGCCATGAAAATGGAAACGGATGTGTCCAGTACCAGCGCAGGCGTGGTCAGCGAGGTGGCCGTGAAAGAGGGCGACGCCGTGGCCGTGGGGCAAACCCTGCTCAGCGTGGAGCCCGCCAATGGATAAGCTGCAAACCCTCTGGCACAGCACCGGGCTGTTTCACATGAGTGGCGGCCAGCTGGTCATGCTGCTGGTCTGCCTGGGCCTGCTGTGGCTGGCCATCCACAAAAAATTTGAGCCATTGCTGTTGTTGCCCATCGGCTTTGGTGGCCTGCTGGCCAATATTCCCATGGCCGGGCTGGCGGAATCCGCCATCAGCCAGGCGCTGCATTTCGGCTCTGTCGACCTGTTGGCCTCCATGGCACAGGTGCTGGGCATGGAGGCCGGGGCAGGGCGTGACGCGCTTTATACGGCCGCGCAGGCGGCAGGGCCAGCGGTGCAGGACCAGCTGCATTATCTGGCAGTAAACGCCAATTACGGCGACGGTATTCTCTATTTGATTTATACCGTAGGCCTGACCACCGGTATTTTCCCACTGCTGATCTTCATGGGCGTGGGGGCCATGACCGATTTTGGTCCGCTGCTGGCCAACCCGCGCACCCTGTTGCTGGGCGCGGCGGCGCAATTTGGCATCTTTGCTGCCTTGCTCGGAGCACTGGCGCTGAATTTTCTGGGCATGGAATTTTCCCTGTCGGATGCTGCCGCCATCGGCATCATCGGTGGCGCAGACGGTCCCACTTCCATCTATGTCACCACCAAGCTGGCGCCCCATCTGCTTGGCGCGATTGCGGTGGCGGCCTATTCCTACATGGCGCTGGTACCCATTATCCAGCCGCCGATCATTCGGGCGCTGACCTCGCAAAAAGAGCGGCAGATTAAAATGGAGCAACTCCGCCCGGTGAGCCAGGTAGAGAAAATTCTGTTCCCGATCCTGTTGCTGGTTCTGGTGGCGCTGGTGTTGCCTGATGCGGCGCCACTGTTGGGCATGTTCTGCCTGGGTAACCTGATGAAAGAATCCGGGGTGGTGAACCGGCTGGTGGACACCACCAGCAATGCCCTGATCAATGTGGTGACCATCATGCTGGGGCTGGCCGTGGGCTCGAAACTTAGTGCGGACAAGTTTTTGGTGATGGAAACCCTTGGCATCCTGGCCTTGGGTCTGGTGGCGTTCATGATCGGCACCGCCACCGGCGTGTTGATGGCCAAGTTGCTCAACCGCGTCAGTCGCCACCCAGTGAACCCCATTATCGGCGCAGCCGGTGTGTCCGCCGTGCCCATGGCGGCACGGGTGGCCAACAAGGTCGGCCTGGACGCCAACCCCCACAACTTCCTGCTCATGCACGCCATGGGGCCCAACGTGGCCGGCGTTATTGGCTCCGCCGTGGCCGCCGGCGTCCTGCTCAACTTCGCCGGCTGATCTTCTCCGCGTGGCGTTCGCGCCACGCGCTTCCTTCCTCTCCCATCCCTGTAGGAGTTCCCTTCCAGGGGACGAACCGCGCGAAGCGCGAAAAGGATCCGAAGGATCATCGGTTGAGTCTGAGCTTCGCCTGTCCTTCTATTATCGCAATAGACGGAAAGATGCG
>NZ_DS989915.1:3590669-3605668 GCF_000155615.1 Alcanivorax sp. DG881
AAGACCCGCACCCTGGCCAAAACCGCCGTGGAAGGCGGCAAGATCCATATCGATGGCAGCCGCACCAAGCCCAGCAAGGCGGTGCAGCCCGGCCAGACGGTGACCATTACCAAGGGCACCGAACATTTCGAGGTCATCGTCCGCGATTTGAGCAGCAAGCGCGGCCCGGCCAAGGTGGCCCAGACGTTATATGAAGAAACCCCTGAAAGCGTGGCCAAATGGGACTCCTACAGCGGGAGGGCTTTGTCTGGAACCCCTGCTGCCATCGGGAACCCACAGGGCTATAGTACGTCGAAGACGCAACCCCCTCGACGGAGCCACACCTTGCCGCTGACGCTACAAACTCTCACTGACAAGCTCTATCAGGTCCGCCATATCTGGGCGCTGATCAGTTTTTCGCTGGGCCTGAGCAGTTACTTTCTGGTGGAGCGACAGCCCTGGCTGGCCGCAGTGCTGACCGGGCTGCTGGTGTTCAGCTGGCTATTACTGCTCACCGAAGGGATCTGGCAGAACAAGGTGATAGGCACCCGTTTTGATGGCCTGCCCCAGGGCATGCTCAAGCTGTTGTTGCAGGCGGTGCACCAGGAGGCGTTCTTTTTCAGTCTGCCGTTCGTGCTGCTGCAATGGTCCGGTGGCGCGGAATATATTTTCTTCACCACCCTGGTAGTCAGTGCGGCGGCCATCAGCATTATCGATCCGGTTTATTTCTGGCTGGCCCGACACCGGGCACTGTATTTCGGTTTTCACGCCTGGGCGTTGTTTGTGGCGTTGCTGGTGCTGTTGCCGCTCATCTTCCACTGGGGCACGGATTCGGCATTGGCCTGGGCCGGCTGGCTCACGGCCCTGTTTGCGTTGCCCAGCTTCTGGCGGTTTGGCGGGCCGCGAAAATGGTTTCGTTGGCTCGGGCTGATTCTGGTCTCGTGCCTGATCGCCCTGTCCCCGCGTTGGCTGGCCCCGCTGGTGCCACCGCTGACCCTGTCCCTGCAAGAGCGCGCCGTGGCCTTGTCATTCAATCGCGCCGAGCGCAAGCCGCTGGTCAGCGGTGAAGTATTCAGTGCAGACGAAGTGGCAGGCGGCTTGTATGCCTACACCGCCATCAAGGCGCCATTGGGGTTGGGGCAGGAGGTGTATCACTACTGGTTTCGTGATGGCGAACAGGTGGACCGTATTCCCTTGAAGGTCTTCGGCGGCCGCGAATCCGGGTTTCGTACCTGGTCTCACAAGCGCCATATTCCTGTGCCATCAGAGGGGCGCTGGCGGGTAGAAGTGCGTACCGGGGATAACCAGATCATCGGTGTCATGCGTTTCACCATCACCCCCTGAACGCATTCCTTTTCCAAATTCGTACGGACTTTGTGGGAGCTGATGCTTGAATCGCGAAGGGTGTGGCACGGAGTTCGTCATGCAAGCATGGCTTCCCTCCGCTTAGGGGTCAGGGCCACGGGTTTTCGAGCCCTCCTACACCGGCCGGCCTACACCGTTCCCTTCAGCACCGGTCGCAGCCGATCCTGCTGGCCGGTCACCGCCAGATACGCCGGTGGCAGATAACGGATTTTCGCTGGCACCAGCGGCACCACCCGCTTAAGAAAACGACGCTTGCGGTCAAAACGGCGCGTCAGTCGCCCGTCCCAGGGCGCATGCAGTGTCTTGCGCAAACTGTCCGGCAGGGTGGCATAGGTAGTCAGCGTGGCGTTCTTACCCAGTACACGATATAGCTGGTTCCACATCCAGTCCGGCATCAGCGATAGCTGCGGCGGTTTTTTGACTGACTTCAGGCTCACATCCAGCAGATAGCGTGCGGTGTCCGTATTTTCCAGGCGGGTTTCCACCATATTGTGGAAGTACTCCCAAAAAGCCGGCACCGTCTGCGGCATATCCTGGTCACGAATGCCGAGTACTCGTCCTTGTTGCAGCCATTCCTGATACAGCTGCGCTTCCTCGCCGACAGTGAAGGGTTGCCGGCCGAACAGTCGCTGGGTGGTCACCATGGTGTAGTAAGTGGTCATGTGCACCCAGGCATAGGCCTCCGGGTCCAGCGCAAAATACTTTCGGCCCTTATCATCCTCGCCTTTGATCCCTCGATGCATCTCGCGCAAATCCCGCCCGGCCTCTAGCGAACCGTCCGGGCCGCCATACAGCAGCCGCAGCCCCCATTCGGTGGTGCGCTTCAGCCGCCCCCAGGGATCCTTCTTGAACACGGAATGGTCACCCACCCCGGCGCCCACCACCGGGTGAGACACCTGCAACAACAGGGTGGTCCCCGCCATCAGCAACTGCAGGTTATCGCCCGCATGCGTCCAGGCCAGAGAATCCGGACCCAGCGCAACCGGGGAGGCGTGCTTGTTAGTGGGGCTTGCCATGGCTTGCTCCTTTCGCGCCAAACAGGTTGAGACGAATATTTTATGATGTCTCATTCTGTGTTGGGCCTGATGCCATAGACAAGTGACAGAACGCGGATAGTTGTTCACCGCATGATTGCTGAGGATAGGGGAGCGATGAAGGTTTGTGGTGAGGGCGTTTTCAAATAGCAAGAGCGGTAGTTTTGTAGGATATGGCTTACAGGAAATGCTGGATGGCTCGTATATAATGCAACTTTTATTTGGGGGGAAATATTGGTGAAAACCACGGGAATTTCCATTATGCAATTCCGTAAACCTGTGGCCCAGAGGTATGTCTGGGGGGTATGCAAATGTTCGGGTTGGTGCAAGGGATAAGGCAAAAGCACTTAATCAGGCACTGTTATGATTATATTTGGGGGAATTATTAATGAAGCTAAGAAACCTCTTGTGCCTGTTAACGGTGCAATTGTTGTTTGTCGTCTCGCCGTCTATGGCCAATGTTTTGTTCGAAAAGAACCAGATCGAAATTGTGGTTGCCCCCACATGCAATCATGCACCCATTAGTTTTCCCTATACCTCTACTGATGCGCCATATGACGAAACTCAGATTTCAGTAACTTCTGATTCTTCATGGGCCAAGCCTTCTGTTAACAGCAATTTGAATCAGATTGACGTTTCTTTTTCAATGGACAGCTTGACTGCTTCATATACAGCAACCATTGAGGTAAAACACGACGATTCTGTTTCTGAGTTGTTTATTAATGCCGTTGTTCCGCCATTGGATATATATCGTTTGGTGGATGACCCTGTCCGGCCTGTTGTTTACGGAATACAGCGGGATGGCGAGGATAATGGCTCCATCGTGGCATTTAATCCTTATGAAGAGTCATTTACGGCATGCCTTACGGTTGGCAAGGGGCCAACTGATATGGTTATCAGCGATGATGCTTCAGAGCTTTTTGTTATCAACAGCGCTGGGCAGGAAATTGATATTGTTGATCTGGATGCCTTCTCTATAAAAGAGAATATTTTACTACCGGTTTATTCTGAAGCGAGTAACAGTAGTACAACAGCGAATATAGATCTGGGGCCGAATGGGGTTATATATTATACCGATGGTGCCTGGGCACCAATGCTCCATGTGCTGCGCAGAAACGAAAAAGATGTTATCCAATCAACACTCTTTTTCGATTCCTATGGATTCATGGACTTTGCTGTAACCGATGACAAGTCAAACATGGTTGCCATGCCTCAGTATGGCTGGTCTGCAGGTGTGCATACGCCTAAGGTTGGTCACCTTGATATTAATCAGGATGGAACCGTATCTCTGGTCAAGCAAACAACAGTTTCCGGTTTCAACCGCGAGCCATTCGAGTCCCCTGTTCTGCTCCGTGACGATGACGAAATCGCTGTGATGAAAACGGTCTCACTTGATCCTGCGGATACGGACTCTCTTGATCGCACTTTCCCTTCTGCTATCTGGTCAATGGTCCGGAATGGATCGGTTATCGGGACGGGCGATAAACTTTATGCCTATGACACTGGTGAGGAGCTGTATACGATCCCGGACGGTAGCAATAGCGGCGTAGGCTATACTTATACCAAGGCTCAGGTCTTTACGTCAGATTACACTCGCTTTATCTACTTCAACGAATCAAAACGGACTCTGGGTGTTGTTAATATTCAGGAAGAAATCGGTTTGGAGAGAATGGGGATAGTCTTTACGCCTGAAGATGGCGCCGTCGTCAATTCTCCGGAAAGTCTTTCATGGTCTCCATTGCCAGAAGTTGGTGAGTATGATGTTTATCTGAGTGCAGACTATGATATGACTGCTTCAGCAGACACTTCATCACCTTATTATCTCGGTAGATTCACAGGTACAAGTGTTTCTCTGTCGGAGCTTCTTGGTAATGGTGGGGTCTATTACTGGAGGGTAGACCCGGTGACAGATTCTGGCCCTCAGGGAGGTACCGTTTATACATTTAGCGTTTCAGAAATTGGCCTTGATGTCGCCGAGGTCAATGTGGAAACGGTTGCAAATGACCCTGATTATCAAGTTGATATTCAACTTTCCTCTGAAGAATCAGGTTTGCCCTGGAGTGTTTCTTCTCCTGTTCCATGGATTACATTTGGTGAACTTTCTGGTGAGACGCCTGGGACTCTTAATGTCCATCTTAATGCTTCTCTGCTGTCGCCAGGTATACACAGTTCATTCTTTACCTTGACCGGTGAGACTGGTGGGGTAGAAATTCCAGTTGAAATTGAGGTTGAACCACTTTCGGTCACTCATATAAGGAGTGATAGAACCTCAGAAAAAATCTATGCCATTAGCGAAGAAGATAGTGATGTAACAGCCAGGGCATATCTTCTTGAAATAGACTCTGCCTCTGAGACAGTCCTTCGAACGCTAGAGGTAGGATCGTCCGTTACTGATTTTGCTATTCATTATTCAGATGATCTTATCTACGTTACAAACTGGAAGTCTGGAAATCTTCTGGTCATAGATAAAAATAATTTTACATTTATTAAGAGCATTGCTTTTCAGCCGTCTGGCGGCACAGGGTATTCTTCCGGCGATGTATACCGTGTGGCTGCAGGTGTTTCTGAACGAATCATTGTAGAAGAGGAAGACCAGTGGATTGATCTTTCTCTTGTAGATACGAATACAGAGAACAGCTTGGCTACTGAGTTTGTACGAGAAGGTGGAGGGGCGTTTGGGCCAGCTGGACGATACTATTATCACGGTGAGAATAACTCCTCCGCTGCAGAAATTATCAAGTTCGACACCAGTGGCGATACTTTTACCCAGCTAGCTGCAGTCCGTCCGCCGGCAATGTCCAGCTACCACGGTTCAAGGACCGTTGTGGTATCGGAAGATGGCTCGCGGGTTTTCTGGGCCGGAACGGTATTGGACAAAGATCTTGAGCCTGAATGGGGAATTGGGGAAACAATATACTCCACTTCAACTGAGGGACGCTTTGCTTTTGCTGAGATGGCGATCTACGACATTAACCTCCGTCGTCAGACGCTAGCGATGCCCGCCAGTACAACTGTGAGTGGCTACAACTCCACCACTCAGAAACTGGTTGTGCAGGTAGGTAACAAGCTCAAATTTTATTCTCTCTCGTCGCCGGCCTCTCTTCCTGCACCGGTCCTCTCGGTGGGGAATGCAACCTATCAATCAATCGACTTGAGCTGGAGTGATGAATCGCTTGAGATGGAATTTGTTATTCAGCAGAGGTTGCAAGGTGATAGTAGCTGGTATGACGTGAAGTCTACGGAAGCTAACGTCACTAGCTGGACGGCAAGTGGCTTATCTGAAGGTGTGACGTATGAATTTCGTGTAAGAGCACGGACGCCGGACTATAGCTCACCCTGGAGTAATGTCGCTGTTGCAACATCTCAGGTGAAGCCTAATCAGGCACCAACGGCTATGGATGATTCTATATGGCTGGCTGACCTTTCTTCTGGGAAACGTTTCAGTGTGGTCGCCAATGATTTTGATATCGATGGGTTTGTGCAGGCTGACTCAATAATGATTGTTGAAGAGCCACAGTTTGGAGATGTGGTTGTTCATTCAGACGGGGATGTTACCTATTTGCCTGGTGATAACTTTAGCCTGACCGATACTTTCAGCTATGTGGTCAGCGATGACGATTCGGAAATCTCCTCGCCAGCTATGGTGACTGTAGTCTTTAATCCTCCGCCTGTACTTAGCATTGCAGAGGTAACATTGGATTCGATTGTCCTGACTTGGACCGATGAATCTGAGGAGTACGGTTACTACCTGCAAATCAGGGAAGAGGGTGATCCGACCTGGTACGATCTGGGCTATGTCCCTGGTGAGGAAAGCGGTGCCATTCTTTCTGGACTGGCGGAGGGAACAAGGTATGCCTTTCGAATGCGGTCCAGCTCATCTACGAGCGAAAACCTCTGGAGCAGTACTGTTTCTGCAACGACAAAAGGTTCAGGTGGGGCAGGCAAAGGAGCAGCGTCTAAGAAAGGGGGTGGGGGAGCCTTCCTGGAGCCAACATCCCTTTTTCTTATGGCTCTAGCCCTCTTCTTGTTGAGGAGAAAGCGGGTTTCGGTTTAGAAAACCTGTTTTCAGCCAAAATAATGCAGGAATCGAAGGGCCCGCAGTCTCTAGGTCTCTTCGATTCCTGCAAAGCCCTCACCGGGCCATCGCTGCTCCGGCGATAAATTGGCAGCTCTTGAATCGTGCGTAAGTGCATCATCACAGACTTGTCCCAGCTCAGTAAGCCCTAAAACCGCACCTTCCCCAGCGGCACCAACAGCACCGCCGCGCCAATTAACGCTGCTGCTGCCCCCAGCAACCCGGGCGCAAAACTGCCGCTACTTTCCAGCAACCGTGCCGTCACCACCGGCCCCAGTATCTGCCCGACCCCATAGCAGGCTGTCAGTGCGCCCAGGGCGGCGCTGGCGGCGTGGGGGGCGAGTTGGCGGCCGCAGTACATGCTCAGGGCGACCACGGCGGTAAAGGTGGCGCCGACCAGCAGGCCACTGATGATCAGCCCGGTGAGGCCCGGTAGCCAGGCGGGGGCGCTGACGCCCACTGCCTGCACTAGCAGCGCGGCCATGAGCGCGTTGCGTTCGCCGGCATGGCTGGCGAGCTTGCCCCACAGCAGGTTGGCGGGCACGGCGGCCAGGCCTACGGCCAGCCAGGTATAGAAGGCGGCGCTGTCCAGGCCCGGCAGTTGGGCTTTGGCGATCACCGGCAGGTAGGTGGTGCTGGTGATGTAGCCGAAACCGGCCAGGGTGTAGCTGGCGATCAGAAAGCCCAGGGCCGAGCGGTTCACCGGCGCGTGTTCGTGCTGGTTGTGTTTGGCGTGGGGCAGGGCAGGGATGCGGCGCAGCAGCGGCAGAATGATCAGCGCCAGTGCACCACAGGCGAGCCACATGGTGGCGTAGCTGCCGTGCAGGCGTTCAATAAAGGCAACGGTGAGGGCGGCGATGCTGATGCCCAGGCCGATGCCGGCATAGTGAATATTGCCCAGCCGGGCACGCAGGTGATTGGGCATGGCGCCCAGTACCAGCGCGGAGCCGTTGACCATAATGATGGCGCTGGCCACACCCGCGAGAAACCGGTTAATGGCCCAGGGCGTGAAGGTAGTGCTCAGGCCCATAAGGATGCTGGTGATTACGCTTGCCCACAGTGCCAGCCAGAACGCCGTGCGTGCCCGGTGGGCCGGCACTGCCATGGCGAGCATGGCACCGGCCAGATAGCCCCCATAGTTGATGGCGGCCAGATAACCGCCACTGACAGCGGTGAGCATTGTCTCGGCAATCATGTCGGGCAGGGCCGGGGTGAACAGGAAGCGGCCAATACCCAGGGCAATAACCAGACTGAAGGCGCCGGCTATCGCAGTGAGCAGGTGATCTCTTTCGGTGGTCGTCACGCAGTGTCTCGCAGGCAATCAAATGGGAAGGCGAAGTCGGGAAAACCAATATAGGGCGACGTGCCGGGTCTCTCCGATAATCCAGCGCGCAGCCTAACAGGCCGTGGCGTTTTCGGCTTCATCATTCGAATGATGTTCATTATTCACCCCAGTGATAAATGCGGCTTTGGTCGCAAAGGCTCCCAGGCAGTGCGTGGTTTTTTCACCAGGACGGGGCAAAGCGCGGGGGTTGTGGGCGGAAAGCGCTGTTGCAGCAAAGAGGTGATGCATTTTGGTGAGCCGTGGCTGATTCACAACGGTGCTGGCTGGGCAATAAGCGGGCGCGGGAAATTGGGGTGGCGATTGACTTTACCGTTAAGTTGATGAAAACCAAGGTATTTAAAAACTGGCACAGCATTTGCCTTATGACAGGGTAAGCACAGTGGCAATGCTGTGCAGGACAACCATCTTCGTGGCCAACGGCGGCCACGTGCAGATTCGAGCAAAGGCGCTCAGAGGACCCGGCCAACGAAGGCGGGGGGCTTTGAGCGCTTTTTTTATGCCTGAAAAAAACGGGCAGACGAGGGAAGGATGATGAACGGTTTCAAAAAAACATTTTGTGGCGTGTTGGCCGCGATGACGCTGGGCCTGTCGGCTACCTCCGTGGCGGATGATGCGCTGGGCTGGCCTGAGAAGGCGGATCTCAAGTTCGGCTTTATCAAACTTACCGACATGGCCCCGCTGGCCATCGCTTACGAGAAAGGCTATTTCGAGGAAGAAGGCCTGTTTGTGACCCTGGAAGCCCAGGCCAACTGGAAAGTCCTGCTGGACCGGGTCATTGACGGTCAGCTGGATGGCGCGCACATGCTTGCTGGCCAGCCGCTGGGGGCCACCATTGGCTACGGCACCGAAGCCCACATCATTACCGCATTCAGCATGGATCTGAACGGCAACGGCATCACCGTTTCCAATGCGGTGTGGGAAGAAATGAAGAAGAACATTCCGGTCGAGAACGGCAAGCCGGTGCACCCGATCAAGGCGGACGCCTTGAAGCCGGTGGTGGAGAAGTACAAGGCGGAAGGCAAACCTTTCAACATGGGCATGGTGTTCCCGGTGTCCACCCACAACTACGAGCTGCGTTACTGGCTGGCCGCCGGTGGCCTGAACCCGGGTTACTACGCGCCGCACAAGGGCGACACCAGCGGCCAGCTGCAAGCTGACGTGCTGCTGTCGGTAACGCCGCCGCCGCAAATGCCCGCGACCCTGGAAGCCGGCACCATCTACGGTTACTGCGTGGGCGAGCCCTGGAACCAGCAAGCGGTGTTCAAGGGTATCGGTGTGCCGGTGATTACCGACTACGAAATCTGGAGAAACAACCCGGAAAAAGTATTCGGTGTGAGCAAGGGCTGGGCCGACAAGTATCCCAACACTCACATTCGTGTGGTGAAGGCGATGATCCGTGCGGCCAAGTGGCTGGATGAAAACGACAACGCCAACCGCCCGGAAGCGGTGAAGATTCTGTCCCAGCCGAACTATGTGGGCGCGGACTATGACGTGATCGCCAACTCCATGACTGGCACGTTCGAGTACGAAAAAGGTGATGTGCGTGAGGTTCCGGATTTCAACGTGTTCTTCCGTTACAACGCCACTTACCCGTTCTACTCCGATGCGATCTGGTATCTGACCCAAATGCGTCGCTGGGGCCAGATCAGCGATACCAAGCCGGACAGCTGGTACATGGATGTGGCCAAGAACGTGTATCGCCCGGACATCTATGCCCAGGCGGCCAAAGCCCTGATCGCTGAAGGCAAGATCCCGGCTGACCAGTTCCCCGACTTTGCCACGGAAGATGGCTTCAAGCCGCCGCAGAAAGGCTTTATCGACAACATCACCTACGACGGTCGCAAGCCTAACGAATACCTGAAGAAATTCCCGATTGGCCTGAAAGAGGGTGACGCGCTTTAAGGGCGCGCTCCCCTGAGGAGAAGCAATCATGGTGACCCTGACATTCCCGACCTGGATGGAACCCTACCGCGCCCTGGCCACCGGCAAGATGACCGGTGAGCAGTGGCAGGCACTGCTGCGACAGTTGATCTGGCCGGTAATGGGCATTGCCGCCTTCCTGTTGCTATGGCAACTGGCGGCCCAGCGTATCGATACCTCGCTGGGACAGTTCCCGGGGCCAGCCGATGTCTGGGAGCAGGCCGGTTCGCTGGTGGATGAGCATCAGGCGTCTCGAGCCAAGGAAGCGGCGTTTCATGAACGCCAGGAAAAATACATCGCCTCGCGGCTGCAGCAGCAGCCGGAGTGGGAGCCGGTCCACCGGGATTACACCGGGGCTCCGACCTTCTTTGATCAGATCGGCACCAGCCTGATCACAGTAATGAGCGGTTTCCTGCTGGCCTCTGTGATTGCGATTCCGTTGGGTATTTTTATCGGCCTGAGCAACACGGCTCATGCGGCCATGAACCCGCTGATTCAGTTGTTCAAGCCGGTGTCGCCGCTGGCCTGGTTGCCACTGGTGACCATGGTGGTGAGTGCGGTGTACGTGACTGACGATCCGCTGGTGGCCAAGTCCTTCCTCACCTCCATGTTCACCGTGACGCTGTGCTGTCTGTGGCCAACGCTGATGAACACGGCGGTGGGTGTGACGTCGGTGAGCCAGGATCTGACCAATGTCTCCAAGGTGCTACGTCTTAACGCGCTGAGCCATGTGCGCAAGATCGTACTGCCTTCCGCGCTGCCGATGATGTTCACCGGCCTGCGCCTGAGTCTGGGGATTGCCTGGATGGTGCTGATCGCCGCCGAAATGTTGGCGCAGAACCCGGGGCTTGGGAAATTCGTCTGGGATGAATTCCAGAACGGCAGCTCCCAGTCTTTGGGCCGGATCATGGTGGCGGTGATCGTGATTGGTCTGATCGGTTTCCTGCTGGATCGCCTGATGCTCATGCTGCAGCGCGCTCTGGTGTGGGATAAATCTTCGGTACAGCGTTAAGCCATCAGGTGAGGAGAAAAAACATGAAAGCATTACTGGAACTCTCCAATGTCGGCATGAAATTCGATACGCCAAAAGGCCAGTTCGAAGCGCTGAAAGATGTGAATCTGAAAATTGAGTCCGGCGAATTCGTCTCTCTGATCGGTCACTCTGGATGCGGTAAATCTACCGTGCTCAATATCGTGGCGGGCCTGCTTCAGGCCACCGATGGTGGGGTCATTCTCGACAAGCATGAGGTGACCGAGCCAGGTCCGGAACGTGCCGTGGTGTTTCAGAACCATTCGCTGCTGCCCTGGCTGACCTCGTTCGAAAATGTGGAGCTGGCGGTCAAACAGGTCTTCAAGAAGACCAAGAGCAAAGCGGAAATTCGTGACTGGGTGGAGCATAACCTGGAGCTGGTGCACATGGCGCACGCCATGCACAAGAAACCGGATGAAATTTCCGGTGGCATGAAACAGCGTGTTGGTATTGCTCGCGCGCTGGCCATGCAGCCCCAGGTGCTGCTGATGGATGAGCCTTTCGGTGCTCTCGACGCGCTGACCCGCGCTCACCTGCAAGATTCCCTGATGGAGATCCATGCCCAACTGGGCACCACGGTGATCATGATTACCCACGATGTGGATGAGGCCGTACTGCTGTCAGACCGCATTGTGATGATGACCAATGGTCCCTCCGCCACCATCGGCGAGATTCTGGATGTGAAGGTCCCACGTCCACGGGACCGCCTGGCCCTGGCGGATGACCCCACCTTTGTTCGTTGTCGTCAGCAGGTGCTTCAGTTCCTGTATGAGAAACAGCGCAAGGTGGAGCCGCTGCCAAAGCGTGACAGCACTAAAGCTGAAGCGAACCGCAAGCGGGCCTGATTTAAACGCATAAAACCTGGATTAACCCTTCCGCTTTTTCGCGCACCGAAAAGCGGGAACAGGGAAGGTGCGCCCTGAATTTACGACGTTAACTTTTTTAATTTTGGGAAGTGTTGAGGAAACGATGATGAAATATTCTGCCATTGCTGCCGGTGTCCTTCTGTCCACGCTGGGCTTTACGGGGACAGCCAACGCGGAAGACGATGCCTTTATTACCGCACTGAAAGACGGCACACCGCTGCTGAACATGCGCCTGCGTTATGAAGACGTGGACAGTGATGCCTTTACCGAAGACGGCCAGGCGCTAACCCTGCGTACCCGTTTGGGTTACCAGAGTGGCAAGCTCCACGGCTTTGATGTGATGGGGGAGTTTGAAGATACCCGCATCGTGGGCCAGGTGGACAACTATGCGCCGCAGCAGGCCGGTTACCCGGTCATTGCAGATCCGGAAGTCACCGAGCTGAACCGCGCCGCCATTCGTTATACCGGCAGCCATGCCCTGGAAGGCCTGGTGGCGACTTACGGTCGCCAGCGGATCATCTACGACAACGCCCGTTTTGTGGGGAACGTGGGCTGGCGCCAGGATGAACAGACCTTTGATGGTGCGCGGATTGATTACGGCATCAGTGATTTCAGTGTCTCTGCGGCCCATCTGACCCAGGTGAACGGCATTACGCCGGGGTTTGATGCCAATGTGACCAACAATCTTTTCAATGCCAGCTGGGCGGGCATGCCGGGTGGCTCGCTAACCGCGTACGCCTACTTGCTGGAAACCGATAACGTAACCGACTCGCAGAACGATACCTACGGTGTGCGTTATGCCGGTGCTTTCGATCTGGATGCGGTAAAGCTGTTGCTCACGCTGGAAGGGGCTCAGCAGGAAGTGGAAGCCGGTGATACCGACTATTACTTTGCCGAGCTGGGCGCAGAGGTGGCCGGAGTAACGGTAAAAGTGGCACAGGAAGTGCTTGGTTCAGATGACGGCCTGGTGGCTTTCCAGACACCGTTGGCGACCAAGCATGCCTTCAACGGGTGGGCGGACCAGTTCCTGGCCACGCCGGCTGATGGCCTGGAGGACACCTTCGTGACCGTGGGCGGCAAGCTGGCCGGGTTTAAGCTGGCGGCGGTCTACCACGACTTCCAGTCCAATGAAGGCAGCACGGATTACGGCACGGAAACCGACCTGCTGATGGCTCGCCCCATCGGTAAGCACTATGTGGTTGGCCTGAAGTATGCGCAGTACAGCGCCGACGACTTCAAGGATGACACCAGCAAGTACTGGGCCTGGGGTGAGATTAAATTCTGATCACATTTTGGTGCCGAAAAGTGCGTCGCCTTGGTGCACTTTTTCGGTGCTGGATCAGAGGGAAACTAAACACATTGAAAATCATCAGGTTAGGGATGTGATGACTGGCACAACCGTTGCAAAACAACCCGTAACGACAACGATTCCGGACGCGCCTGACATGATGGTTCTGAAAATTAGATGGCTCTGAAAATCATGCTGGTAGATGACCAGCCACCCCGTGCCGCGATTCTCGAGCGGGCCCTCATTGATGAGGGCCACGAGATCCTGTGCCGCCTGACCAGCGCTGCCGGTTTGGCGGAGAAGGTGCGCAGCAGTAATCCGGATGTGGTGATTGTCGACATGGATGCGCCCGACCGGGACACCCTGGAAAGCATGGCCCTGGTGCAGCGGGATATTCCGCGGCCCATGGTCATGTTCTGCAACCAGGACGACGAAGAGCTGGTGGTGGCCGCGCTGCGCGCGGGCGTCAGCGCCTACGTAGCCGGTGAAACCGACCTGACCCGGGTGCGCGGTGTTATGCGCGTGGCGACGGCCCGTTTCCGGGAATACCAGGCGTTGCGTGAAGAGCTGGAAGAAACCCGTGAGGCCCTGGCTGAGCGGAAGATCATTGAGCGTGCGAAAGGGTTGCTGATGCAGCGTCGCCGGCTCAATGAACAGGATGCCTACAGCACCCTGCGTCGCCAGGCCATGAACAGCGGGCAGCCGTTGATTCAGGTGGCCCGGTCGGTGCTGGATTATGCCGAAATGCTCAAGGCGCAAGGGTAATACGCTGGATGCCTGAGGCCGGAAGCCCGACGAAAAAGCAGGAGACAAGATGCGACGAGTGATGCCATTGATGAAGGCGCGCAGCCTGATCGAGACACCGGAGAAGACGGTGAGCCGGGCACCTGCTGTAGAGGGCGTTAGGCCGGTTCGCCGTCAGGCGTCCAGCATTCGCCGTCCGGCATTTATGGAGCAAACCTCATGAAGGTGCGTATCGGCTATATGCCGCTGACAGACAGCTTGCCGCTGGCAGTGGCCCAGGAGGCAGGCTTCTTCGCCGCCGAAGGGCTGGATGTGGAGCTGCAACCGGAATGGAGCTGGGCCAGCCTGCGCGATCGGCTATTGGTGGGGCAACTGGATGCGGCGCCGATGTTGGCGCCGATGCTGTTGTCCACGTCGCTGGGGCTGGGCTGTATCAAGAAGCCCCTCGCCACGGCATTTTCCATGGGGCTGAACGGTAATGGTGTGACCGTTTCGCCGATGCTGTTTCAGGGATTGTGCGCCTTGTCGGAAGGGCCGACACCCAACGACATCGCCGCCGCCATGAACAAGCTGGTGGCCGCGCGGGCTTCCAGCGGCGAAGCACCGCTGGTGCTCGCGGTGGTCTTTCCGTTTTCCTGCCATGCCTATCAATTACGCCACTGGCTGAGTGTGGCCGGGCTGGATCCGGATCATGATGTGAAGCTGGTGGTGCTGCCGCCTTCGCAAATGGTGGATCACCTGCGTATGGGCCACATTGATGGTTTCTGTGTGGGCGAACCGTGGAATAGTTTGGCCGCACTGACCGGCGCGGGGCACTGTATTTTGTCCGGTTATCAGATTTGGGAAAATGCCCCGGAGAAGGTGCTGGCGGTATCCCGTGACTGGGTGTCACGTTATCCGGATACCCATCGTGCATTGCTGCGGGCGTTGTACAAGGCGGCCTGCCATGCGGATGAGAATCTGGTGGAAAGCTTGTCGTTACTGGCCCATCCCGCGTGGCTGGATGTGCCGGCAGAAATCATTCGTGCACCGTTCAGCCAGCGGTTGCCCGGTGGCCTGACGGGCCAGCCGTTTCCGGCTCATCACTTTCATGTGTTTGCCGGTTTTCACGCCAATTTTCCGTGGCGCTCCGACGCTGCCTTTCTGTTGCAGGAAATGCAGCGCTGGCGACAGTGTTCGCTGGAAGAAACCAACACCTTTGCGGCCCAGTGCTACCGTACGGATCTGTTCCGCGATGCGGTGGCCGATCTCAAAGCTTGCCGCTCATGGACAGCAAGCCGGACCAACGTCATGCGGGCCACTGGCAATTGCCCGGCGAGCCGACCCCCCTGGAGCTGGGGCCGGACCGGTTGT
>NZ_DS989915.1:3605729-3613759 GCF_000155615.1 Alcanivorax sp. DG881
CTCCTACGGGACGGCTAAACCCGTTTAACAGTCTGTAGGTCGAATTCACCCAAGGGCACAGAGAGCCTGAAAGGCGTAATCCGACATTCCCCCGTTTAACAGCGGGACTAGCCTGCCTGGCGCAACTGTTTGGCCGCATTGACCATGTTGGCCAGCGCCCCACGGGTTTCTTCCCATTTACGGGTTTTCAGGCCGCAGTCCGGGTTTACCCATAGCCGTTCCTTGGGCAGCCGCTCGGCGGCTTTTTCCATCAGCTGTACCATCCATTCCACGTCGGGTTCGTTGGGCGAATGAATATCGTAGACGCCCGGGCCGATGTCGTTCGGGTAGTGGAAATCCCGGAAGGCATCCAGCAGTTCCATGTTGGAACGGGAGGTTTCGATAGTAATCACATCCGCATCCAGCGCCGCGATGGCTTCGATGATGTCGTTGAATTCCGAGTAGCACATGTGGGTGTGAATCTGGGTGTCGTCGTCCACGCCCACGGTGGCCAGGCGGAAGCAATCCACTGCCCAGTCCAGATACTGTGCCCACTCCCCCTGGCGCAACGGCAAGCCTTCACGCAGGGCGGGTTCGTCAATCTGGATCACCTTGATGCCCGCTTTTTCCAGGTCCTGCACTTCATCGCGCAGGGCCAGGGCGATCTGGCGACAGGTGTCGGCGCGGGGCTGGTCGTCCCGCACGAAGGACCATTGCAGAATGGTCACCGGGCCGGTGAGCATGCCTTTCACCGGCTTGTCGGTGAGGGACTGGGCGTAACGGGCCCATTCCACTGTCATGGCATGGGGGCGTTGCACGTCGCCGAAAATGATCGGTGGTTTGACGCAACGTGAGCCATAGCTTTGTACCCAGCCAAAGCGGGTGAAGGCGAAACCGTCCAGCAGTTCACCGAAGTATTCCACCATGTCATTGCGCTCGGCTTCGCCGTGCACCAGCACATCCAGTTCCACTTCTTCCTGGTAGCGAATGCAGCGGGCAATTTCTTCCTGCATTTGCTGGTGGTAGTCGGCGTCGATCAGCTTGCCGGCTTTCCAGTCCCGGCGAGCGGTGCGAATTTCCCGGGTCTGCGGGAAAGAGCCGATGGTGGTGGTGGGGAAGGCGGGCAGCTGCAGGGTTTGTTGCTGCCGGGTAATACGGGCGGCAAACGGGCTGAGGCGGTCGCGGGAAACCTGGCTGGCGTCTGTCAGGCGCTGGGCAACGGCAGGGTTGTGAATCCGCGAGGACAAGCCACGGGCTTGCAAGGCTGCCCGCTGGGTGTGCAGGCCGGCATTGACGCTGCTGTCGCCACGCAGGGCGCCACCGAGCAGCGCCAGCTCTTCCAGTTTCTGCTTGGCAAAACTCAACCAGCTTTTCAGTTCGCTATCGAGCTTGTCTTCCTGGTCCAGATCCACCGGGCTGTGCAGCAGGGAACAGGACGGTGCCAGCCAGAGCTGGCCGCCCAGTTCATTGCGCAGGCCAATCAGACCATCCAGGGCGGCGTCCAGATCGGTGCGCCAGATGTTGCGACCGTTGATTACCCCCAGCGATAACACCTTGTCGCCGAGCCGGGGAACAACCTGACCCAGGTCATCGTTGCCGCGTACCCGATCCAGGTGCAGGCCGTGTACCGGGAGCTCCAGCGCGGTGAACAGATTATTGCCCAGTCCACCGAAGTAGGTGGCCAGCAACAGTTTGGCCTGGCTGGCCGAGGCCAGCTGGTCGTACACGCGCAGGTAGGCGCGCTGCCAACTGTCTGGCAAGTCCAGCACCAGAATCGGCTCATCAATCTGTACCCATTGCACGCCCTGGTCGGCGAGGCGTTGAAGGATGTCGCGGTAGACCGGGATCAGCTGATCCAGCAGCGCCAGCTTGGCGCTATCGTCGGCACTGGTAAAGGCATCGCCCTTGCTCAGGTACAGGTAAGTGAGCGGGCCGGGGATCACCGGTTTCGGGTTGTGGCCCTGTGCTTTGGCTTCTTCAACCTGCTCGAACAGACTTTCGCGGGCGATGCGGAAGGTCTGGTCGGCGGCCAGCTCCGGGACGATGTAATGGTAGTTGGTATCAAACCACTTGGTCATTTCGCAGGCTGCGGCGGGGCTGCCGGTGGGCGCGCGGCCACGGGCCATGCGGAACAGGGTGTCCAGGTCCACCGGTGCCTTGGCATCCTGTTCAAAGCGTGGCGGAACAACGCCCAGCAGGCAGGAAAACTCCAGAATCTGGTCGTACCAGGCAAAATCGCCCACCGGCATCAGGTCCACCCCTGCGTCGGCCTGCAGGGCCCAGTGGCGCTCGCGCAGGCTTTTGCCCACATGCTCCAGTTCGCTCTGTTGCAGGTCGCCTGACCAGTAGGCTTCCTGTGCCTGTTTCAGTTCGCGGCGGGCGCCGATGCGCGGAAAGCCGAGATTATGCAGGGTGGTCATGTTGGATTCCTTGGGATGACTGGCGGGCAACAGGGTTTATGCAAGATGTACTGTGCCCGGGGTTTGTTTGGGATCGAGGCTATTGTGTCTCTCTGCTAAGTTGAGGCAAAATCAAATAACTAATCCTAACTATGAATTTTACTCAACTAGCGTTGGCCTGGCTGTAGCCGCGCCTGCAGCCGTTTTGTCCACCACGGAGATTTCCATGCTCGAACTCAGACATCTGGCCACCCTGCGTGCCATTGAAGAGGCGGGATCATTGGTGGAGGCCGCAGAGCGGCTGCATGTCACCCAGTCGGCGCTGTCTCACCAGTTGAAGGATCTTGAGCACCGTCTGGGGGTAGCGTTGTTGGTGCGACGTACACGGCCGGTACGCTTTACCACAGCCGGGCTGAGGGTGCTGGCGTTGGGACGGGAGATTCTTCCCCGGGTGCAGCAGACGGAACGGGAGCTGAAGCGTCTGGCCGCCGGGCAGACCGGGCGGCTGCATATCGCCATCGAGTGCCATTCCTGTTTTCAGTGGCTGATGCCCGCACTGGATGCGTTTCGGGAGCACTGGCCGGAGGTGGAGCTGGATTTGTCCGCGGCCTTCAGCTTTGCGCCGTTGCCTGCGTTGGTGCGTGGGGACCTGGACATGGTGATCAGTTCCGATCCGGTGGAAAACGAGGCTGTACTTTATGTGCCACTGTTTCGTTACGAGCTGGTGCTGGCGGTGTCACGGCAATCGCCGTTGGCGGCGCAAAAGTGGATTCTTCCGGAAGACTTCGCTGACCAGACCTTGATTACCTACCCGGTGGAGCGGGAACGACTGGATGTGTTCACCGCCTTTCTGGACCCGGCCGGCGCCGAGCCGGCTGCTATCCGCACCGCGGAGCTGACCCCGATGACCGCACAACTGGTGGCGGCAGGCCGGGGTGTGGCAGCGCTACCCAACTGGGCGCTCACCGAATACACCGAACACGATTTATTGAAAACTGTGCGGCTGGGTGAAAAGGGGGTGTGGCGCACGCTCTATGCAGCAGTGCGCGCGGAAGACGAACAGACGCCTTATGTGCAGGAGTTTCTCGGTACTGCGCGGGATCTGTGTTTCAAAACGTTGAGCGGAGTACGGGCTGTGAAGGGCAGCTAATACTCTATCGAAAAGCCATAAGGTTGTGGATTGATGAGAGTTTAATGAGGTTTTTTGCTGTAGGAGCGTCGCTGGCGGCGCGATCTGTTGTGCGCCTTTTCAGGTCGCCAGATCCAGCAGTAGCTCGGTCTTTACATGGCTGCCCCACACCCAGGCACTTTCTTTGAATTGACGATGCCGTGCGTCCACCGGGTTATCGGAATCCGCCATGACTTGCTGCGATTTCTCGATGGAGTCTGCCCGCATATAGCAGAGAAGATAGTCCTTGCCTCCCAGTGTGAGTGAAAACCAGGACTCCACACTGACGCCTTCCGCGTGCAGGCTTTCCAGTGCCTGTTCGCGATGGTCTTCGATAAAAGCTTTCCAGTCTTGTACTTCCTCGTCGCTGTTCGGCTTAAGCTCGATCAGGCCGGCGATAACGTCCATGTCAGCCCCTTCTTATCTGTGTTTCAAGACCTTGAGTGGTATCAAGGCTGTGCGTTAATTATTGAGTGCGATGCGTCAGGCCTTAGGCGTCCAGCATCCGGCTGGCAGGCTATTCCCCGTCCCGATACTGGATCTGCAAGCCCTTGAGAAAGTTGCGGAGAATCTGGTCCTTGCAGTCCCGGTAGTGCTTGTGGCCGGGTTTGCGGAAGAAGGCGCTGAGTTCGTGTTTGCTCATGCGGAAGTTGGCCAGCTCGAGCACCGCCAGCACGTCTTCGGCTTGCAGGTTCAGGGCGATTTTCAGTTTCATGAAAATCATGTTGTTGGTGAGGCGGCTTTCCGGTTCCGGTTGCTGCCCGGGTTTCTTGCCGCGCAATGCATTGATCAGGCCGTTGAGAAAAATCGCCAGGGTACGATCGGTGCATTTTTGAAAGGCCGGGTCGTCGTCCTTTTTCAGCCAGTCGCTGACCTGTTCCCGGGTGACAGTTTCGCCGGCTTCGGCGAAAACGCCGATCATGCGAGTGTCGTCGAAATCGAAGATGTACCGGGTGCGGCGAAGGACGTCGTTATTGAGCATGCGGGACCTGTGGTAAGGGAAACGGAGAGGCGTGACCGCCATGGTTCAAATGTAATAGTACAGGGAACCGATGGCGGGAACACGCCTGCATGTCCGTCGACGTTTCAGGGGGTAAAGATTTTCAGCCCCACAATGCCGGCCAGAATCAGCCCGAGACAGAGTAACCGTGGGGCGTTAACCGCATCCTGGAACAGCAGAATGCCCAACAGCACGGTGCCGATAGTGCCGATGCCGGTCCACACCGCGTAGGCGGTGCCTACGGGTAAGGTCTGCATGGCCTTTGCCAATAGCCAGAAGCTGGCGACCATACCGATGAGAGTAAGCAGTGAGGGAAGCGGGCGGGTGAAGCCGTGGCTGGCTTTTAGTCCCAGCGCCCAGCCGGTTTCGATAATGCCTGCGAGTATAACCAGGGCCCATGCCATGACGTGTCTCCTGTCATGGGGTCGTCCCCGTTATGTGATTGATGCGGTGGCGGTGAATGCCGGGGTCGTCCCCGGTATCCATTGGTGTGAAGTATAGCTCAGACCCACTGGCGGAATCAGGGTTCCTGTGGGGCGAGAATTTTTTCGATGCGCTCGGGGTCATGGCAGAGCGTGAGCAGGGAGTCCTGGAAGGGGCGCTGTGCTTCCTCGTTGAAATGTTGCTGTATCCACTGCCTGAGCTGCTGCTGGTAATGGAAGTAGGGGCAGTCTTGCACCGGTGTGGTTTCTATATGGGCGAACAGCGGTACGGTGATTTCCCGGTGCTGCTCACCGGTTGGGGGTGCGATGGTGCGCGTTTCGGCCACCGCATCCGGGTAAGCCGGGTGGCGAATTGTCCACTGGTCCGAGGCCAGATAGCTGGCCGGCATGGCCATATGGAAACCGATATGGGAGCTGCCGGGCAGGGTAAATTCCCCTTGCGCATTGCTGGTGGTAGTGCGGGGCGGCTCAGGGTCATCGGGCGAGACAATCAGACTGATGGTGGCGTCGCTGATCGGGGCGCCGGTGTCGCCATCGATGATTGTGCCGCTGACGGGCTGGGCATCCCACATTCGTTGAATAGTGGGGATGCAGCCGGTCAGTAGCAGGGCAAGTGCTGCTCCAAGCAGCGGGTAGACGAGTGCCTTCTTTGTGGATGACCTGATCATGACACGGTCTCTATCAGACTGGAGAGAAAGGAATCCGTTTGCTCTGGAAAATAACCGCTGGCCAGGCCCAGCAGAATGAGCGCCCACAGGCTGATGCCCAGCAAGATCCAGATACCGTTGGCGAGCGTCAGTCGATTATTGAGCAGGCCGTGCTCATCCCCCTGGGACAGGTTGATGGCTTTTTGTGCCTTGAACAGGACGGCCCAAGTGACGGGTAGAAGCGCCAGTGAAATCAGGTCCAGAATGCCAAAGGTTTCCATGTTGGCGGCGGCCCGGTCAGACACGGTGCTGATCAGGTAGGAGAGAATATACAGGGTCGCCATGGTGGTGACCGGTAAAGGTTTTGCCTTTCCTTCGTTTTCGTCATTGATGGTTTTCACCAGCGAGCCAAAGAAAAATACACTGAACAGGGCGCGTGCTACGGGTTGCACTTTTTTCTGCCGGATGTCTTTTTGGTTCTGCCAGTTTCGGAAATTCCAGTAGACGTCATAGATGCCCAGGGTCGCCCAGAAAAGCAGATTGAACTTCCAGGGAGCGACAACATAGAGCGCTAAACCCGAGGTGTCTGATTCCGGTGTGATGATCTCGCTGTCCGGTGCCTGGTAAAGGTTGGATTCCATTCGCTGTTCCCCCGCATCGGCGCTTGCCGATGGTATTTTTGGATAATGCTGGCTGTGATTACGACCAGTTCTTATAGGGTGTGGTGCTTAGCGCACTGTTGTAATAACGGCTGTCACCGGTGACCTCTTCCCCCAGCCAGGCCGGTTTTTCAAAGGGCGTGGTTTCGCTGGGCAATTCGATTTCTGCCACGGTCAGCCCGTCGTTATCGCCGTGAAACACATCAATTTCCCAGCACAGCTCACCTTGTGGCAGCCGGTAACGGGTTTTATCGATGACGCCGGCGCCGCACAGCTCGGTGAGCATCTGGTGAGCATCCGCCAGCGGAATGGGGTATTCGAATTCACTGCGGGTGGCGCCCACGGTTTTGCCCTTGATGGTCAGCCAGGCGGTGTCCCCGGTGGTGCGCACTCGCACGGTGGCGTTCTTGTCGTGGCTCAGGTAGCCCTGGGTGAGCCGTTCCCCGGCCAGGGTATCGATAATGGTTATGTCACTGACTTTAAACTTGCGCTCAATTTCCGTTGCCATGGCTAGCTGCCTGATTAGTTGTCTAATGCATGGCAAGCGTAACACTGGCCAATAGCACTTCCCCATCATTTGTCGCCAAGCGGTTCATGTTGACGGTGATTCATTGATGAGGGCTATGCCGAATTATTCAGGTCTATGCCCAGTTGATCAAAACTGATGTCAAAACCCAGTGCCTTGTAGCCGTCGATGATGTCCGCAGGCAGATAAAACGCCGGCTCGTCCATAAAGAAGTACTGTGACACCCCGATGCCGTAACGATAGTGCGTTTCCCACATGCTGTTATGCGGATCGGGATTATCCGCGTTGGGGTTGTCCAGGACAGACAGTTGTGGCGCCAGGCGCTGCAGCTTGTAGAGCAGCTTTTCAAAGTGGTCCCGGTGGCTGGCGGTGTGGTCCAGCTGGCTGGACAGAATCCAGCGATTTTCCTGGCGCAGGGCCTCGGGGACAGCGTCGCTGTAGTTCTCGCCTTCGCACCAGTAGTCGTCCGCACTCTGGCCCAGTAACAGGTCCAGTTGTTGCGGGTCGTGGTCAAAGCCGAAAACGGCAAAATAGACGTGATGTTCCATTATGGCTGACCCGGGCGCAGGGCGCGGTTGCGTTCCAGCTGATCCACCGGAAAGCCCTTGTCCTCGGCCACCTGTACCAGGGCCTGGTACTGGTCATCGTTGAGTTCCGGCTGGCGCGCCAGTATCCACAGATACTCGCGGCTGGGTTCGCCGATCACCACGGTCTGGTAGTCCTTGTCCAGGGCGATTATCCAGTAGTTGCCTTCGGTAATGGTGGGAATCAGTTTCGATACCCAATTATCAAAGCGCACTTTCAGCTTGGCATTACCGGAATCGGGGACAATGCGAGCGGTGCCTTCGGCTTCACTGGGTTCGTCGCCTTCGCGCTGGCAACGGTTTACCACCTTCAGGGTGCCATCGTCATTCAGGCTGTAGGTGGCGGTGGAGTCGTGGCAACCGCGCTGAAACCATTGCGGCAGGCGGGCGATTTCATACCAGGTGCCCGCATAGCGCTGCAGGTCTACCTGATCCACCGTGGCCAGAGGTTTGTCGCCGCCACAGGCGGCCAGTACCCCGCTGATCAGCACGATAGACAGGAATCGGGTGGCACGGGCAGTGTGGGTTACGAACATCAATGTCTCCTCTGGGGTGGAACTAGGGAGCCTCTGAATAACTCCTTGCGTACTCAGCGTGGCCTGAAGCGTGCAGCTGTTGAGTCTTG
>NZ_DS989915.1:3613795-3656906 GCF_000155615.1 Alcanivorax sp. DG881
CGTTGTTGCGTTTTTTCGATGGATGGACATACACCTTCAAAAACGCGCCTAGATTGCGATCCATCCTGAAAGACTGAGCATGCAAGGAGTTATTCAGAGGCTCCCTAGCTACAGGCTATCGGCTTCTTGCTGGCGATCAAGCCCGTTTTGAACTGTCGTGCTATACTTCGGCGCTGTTTTAGGGAGCCCGATTTGAGCCAGCCATCCACCCATTCCGATGCCGAAACCGCCCCCCGGCTTGTGCTGGAGCAGCTCAGCTGTGAGCGCGATGATCGGCTGTTGTTCAGTGGTTTGAGCCTGACCGCATCGGCCGGTGAAATCTGGCAGATCACCGGTGCCAACGGCGCTGGCAAAACCACGTTGTTACGCATTCTGGTAGGGCTGCACGGCTTCTACGAGGGCGTATGCCAGTGGTGGCAGCCTCAATGGCAACAGGAATTACTCTACCTGGGCCACCAGCCAGGAGTACGTGAAGAGCTCAACCCACTGGAAAATTTGCGTTACGCCTGCGCGCTGAGCGAGCAGGGGGGCGACCCCATGGCGGCGCTGGCAGCGGTGGGGCTGCAAGGTTTTGAAGACGTGCCGGCGGCGCACTTGTCCGCCGGGCAAAAACGCCGTATTGCCCTGGCGCGTCTGTGGTTGGAGCACAAGGCTGTGTGGGTGCTGGATGAGCCCTATACCGCCATCGATCAGGATGGCGTGGCGGCGCTGGACCAGCGGATCCAGCAGGCGGCTCAGGCTGGCGCGTTGGTGATCTACACCTCCCATCACCAGGTGGGCGATGGCGTGCGGCGGCTGCATCTGGCCCACGGGCAGGCAGAAGTGACGTCAGGGGGGCTGGCATGAGCGTGTTCCGTGCGGCCCTCTCCCGGGAGTTATTGGTGCTGTGGCGCAGCCCGGCAGAAATCATTAATCCGCTGTTTTTCTTTGTCATGGTGATCAGCCTGTTTCCGTTGGCCATATCGCCGAAACCGGAACTGCTGGCGCTGGTGGCCCCTGGCGTACTCTGGGTGGCAGCGCTGCTGGCGGTGATGCTGTCGCTGGATGGCCTGTTCCGGCGCGACCAGGAAAGTGGCGTGCTGGAATTGTTGCTCACCGCGCCGGTGATGGCGGTGGTGCCGGTGAGCGCCAAGCTGCTGGCGCACTGGCTGCTGACCGGTTTGCCGCTGGTGCTGATCTCCCCGGTGCTGGCGCATATGCTGCAGCTGCCCGATGCGGTGCTGGGCACGGTGATGCTGAGTTTGTTGCTGGGTACCCCGGCGCTGACCATCATCGGCGCCATCGGCGCGGCGCTCACCGTGGGCCTGAACCGGGGTGGTATTCTGTTGGCGGTGCTGGTGCTGCCGCTGTACATTCCGGTGCTGATTTTTGGCGCTGGAGCGGTGAGTGCCGCAGTCGACGGCGGTGCGGTGAATGGCATCCTGGCCATTCTTGGCGCCTTGCTGGCGCTGACGGTGAGCCTGGGGCCGCTGGCGGTGGCCGCTGGCCTGAAAATCAGTTCCGGGAATTAAACGCGTGGCTATCCGACGGGAAAGCGGGCGGTATTGAAAGTACGTAGGTGAAGGTAGGTGTCTGAATGGTTTGGCAAACGATAAAACGCTGGTACCACATGCTCGGTTCGCCGCGTTACTTCTATACGTTCAGTTCTGCGTTACTGCCGTGGCTGACGCCCATTGCGCTACTGGTGTTCACGGTGGGCATCGTTTGGGGGCTGGCGTTTGCCCCCAGTGATTATCAGCAGGGCAACAGCTACCGGATCATCTTCATCCATGTGCCTGCGTCCAGCGGTGCGCTGATGGGCTACATGGCCATGGGCGTGGCGGGCCTGGTGGCCGTGGTCTGGCGCATGAAAATGGCGGAAGTGATGATGAAGGCCATTGCCCCTTTCGGCGCGGCACTGGCGGCCATTTCCCTGGCCACTGGCGCGCTGTGGGGCAAGCCCACCTGGGGCACCTACTGGCAGTGGGATGCCCGCATGACCTCCATGCTGATTCTGTTGTTCATGTACGTGGGTGTGATTGCCCTGCAGAACGTGATCCGTGACCCGCGCCAGGCCGCCCGTGCCGCCGGTTTGTTGGCCATGGTGGGGGTGATCAATGTGATCATCGTGAAATATTCGGTGGAATGGGTGCAGACCCTGCACCAGGGCTCCACCCTGAAACTGGTGGGTGAATCCACCATCAACCCGGCCATGAAATACCCACTGCTGATCAGCATGTTGGGAACCTGGCTGCTGTATGCGGTCAATGTACTGGTGCGAGCCCGCACCGAAGTGGTGTGGCGCGAGCGGCGCAGCAAGTGGGTGCGCAAGCTGGTGAAGGGCGGGGGGCAATAGTATGTATTTCGATAGCCTTGCCGATTTCCTGGCCATGGGGAAACACGGTTTTTATGTCTGGAGCGCCTACGGAATCAGCGCGTTCCTGATTATTGCCAGCATGGTGCTGGCGATGCGCGGGCAGGGACAGGTGCGCCAAACGCTGGCGCGGCAGTGGCGACTTGAGGCCCTGGCCAAGGAGCAGGCTCAAGAAACGCAGCGCCGCCAGCAACACACTGAGCAAAAACCTGAGGTAGATGATGAATCCGGTACGTAAGCAGCGTCTTTTGGTGGTACTCGCCGTTCTGATCGGGCTGGGCATTGCCTGTGGCTTGATGTTTTATGCGCTGCGTCAGAACATCAACCTGTTCTACACCCCGCAGCAGATTGCTTCAGGGGAAGCGCCGCTGGATGCACAGATGCGCGTGGGCGGCCTGGTAGAGCCCGGCACGGTAATCCGCAACCCGGATACCCTGGACGTTACCTTCGGGCTCACCGATGGCAAGGGGCGCTTCACCGTGCATTATCAGGGCATCCTGCCGGACCTGTTCCGCGAAGGGCAGGGCATTGTGGCCAATGGCACGCTGGTGAGCCGAACTCGCTTTGAAGCCGAGGAAGTGCTGGCCAAGCATGATGAAACCTACATGCCACCGGAAGTGCAGGAGGCTCTGGAGAAGGCAGGGCATCCTGGTGCGAAGAAGGCAGGCGAATATAATTAATAATGAATAACGTCGCGTGATAGCGCGGTGTTTCCCTCCCGCAGAAGCCGCGTCCAAACCATGGACGCGGCTTCTGTGTTTAGAGGCCGGAGGAGCCGGTTCGCGTCGTTATTAATTATTCATTATTAACTATTAATTTTCCTTGCTCTCACCCTCCCACAAGCCCTAAATTCGCCACTATCGGCACCCCGTCGCGGTGCCCCCCTTTTTGTCAGGGCTTTTCATGAGTCAGGTCATCATTCTGGTAGACGATCCCGCCGACTGGGCCGCCTACTATCCCGCCCGCCATCTCCTGTCTGCCAAGGACTACCTGCAAGCGCAGCAGCCGGTCTGCACCGACAAGAAAGTGCAGGTAATCAACCTGTGCCGCAGCTATAAATACCTGAGCCCGGGTTATTACTGCTCGTTGCTGGCGGAAGCTCGGGGGCAGCGGGTGCTGCCGTCTGTACGCACGGTGAATGACCTGAGTCGCAAGGCGCTTTATGGCCTGCATTTTGGTCAGTTTGAAGCGGTCCTGGACAAGGCCATGAAACGCAAGGGCGGCAGTGGGGATCATTTCAGTCTGCTGTTGTTCTTCGGGCATACCGAGCAGGAAGGCCTGGCTGACCTGGGCCGACAGATTTTCGACCAGCTGCCGTGCCCGTTGTTGAAGGTGGATTTTCGCCGCCGAGAGCAGTGGGGCATCGAGGCGCTAAAACCGCTGACCCTGAAACAGCTGAAAGGGGCCGAGGAGGATGCGTTTGCCCGGGCGTTGGAGCAGTTCAATGCCCGAGTGTGGCGCAACCCGCGCCGGCGTCGTGGCGACCGCTACGAGCTGGCCATGCTGGTCAATGAGGAAGAGACGTTGCCGCCCAGCAACAAGACGGCCCTGAAGCGGTTTGTTCGTGCGGGCCGGCAATTGGGTATCAAGGTCGACCTGGTGGGTCGCGATGCCTATACGCGCCTTGGCGAATACGATGGCCTGTTTATCCGTGAGACCACCGCGCTGGATCACCACACCTACCAGTTTGCCCGCAAGGCGGAGCAGGAAGGCATGGTGGTGATCGACGATCCGGGCTCCATTCTGCGCTGCACCAACAAGATATATCTGGCGGAGTTGATGCACGCCAATAACGTTCCTGTGCCGCCAACCGCGTTTGTGTTCAGCGACGATGACGCCCAGATCGACCAGCTGGTTGAAGAACTGAAACTGCCCATGGTGCTGAAAATTCCGGATGGCAGTTTTTCCCGGGGGATCAGCAAGGTGGCCACCCGTGAAGCGCTGGCAGAGGCGTTGCGTGGTTACCTGAAACAGTCCTCCGTGGTGCTGGCGCAGGCGTTCATGTACACCGATTACGACTGGCGCATCGGGGTGCTGAACCATCGCCCGTTGTTTGCCTGTCAGTATTTCATGAGCAAGGGGCACTGGCAGATTTACCATCACCAGAGTGGCGGTAAAACCGAGACCGGCAACAGCCGAACCTTGCCGGTGCAGGAAGTGCCGCCCAGGGTGCTCAAAGCCGCCTTAAAGGCCGCCCGGTTAATGGGGAATGGCTTGTATGGGGTGGACCTGAAGCAATCCGGCGATGATGTGGTCGTCATCGAGGTGAACGACAATCCCAATATCGATGCCGGGGTGGAGGATGCCTGGCTGGGTGAAGACCTGTATCGGCAGGTGATGCTGGAATTCCTGCGACGTCTGGAGGCCAAGCGCATCGGCCTGCCGGTATAAAGGTGAGTGACGAGAAGCGGGCTACGAGTCGCGAAAAGCCCGTTCGGTTACCGGTTTTCGTTACTCGCCGTCCCTTTCCTGTTGAACACCCCGTGACATCCCCGGTTACCCACATGGATTGCCTTTGCGTCTTCCTTGCTGTCTGATCGGAAAAAAGCACAGGGATTCTGCATGCAACTGCTTGGTTTATTGCGGCGCGAGCTGCGTAGCGAATGCCGCCAGTGGGTGGCCGACGGGGATATCAGCGAAGACCAGGGTAACCGGATCCTGGCCCGCTATGGCACCCGGCTGGACGACGATGCTGACAGCTCGTTGGCCTACAAGGTGCTGGTCACCGTGGCGATGTTGTTCGTGGGTCTGGCGATACTGTTGTTGGTGTCCGCCAATTGGGAAGAGATTCCCCGTGCGGTGCGCATGCTGGGGCTGATCGCCACCACCATTACGCTGAACCTGATCGGCATCCGGGGTTATCTGAAGCAGGGGGAGGGCAGCGGCTGGTTGTTTCTGGGCGGGATCAGCTACGGCGCCTCCATCATGTTGATCGCACAGATTTATCACCTGGGCGAACACTTTCCCGATGGCCTGTTCTACTGGGCGTTGGGGGTAGCGCCCATGGCCTGGCTGGTACGCAGCCGGTTGTTGGCGCTGTTGATGTTGGCCGTGGCGTTTCTGTGGATGGGGGCGCAAGGTCAATACACGCCGCCCTGGGCCATGGTGCTGTTTCTGGGCGTGGCGGGTGCCATTGCCCTGCGGGCGCATTCCGGAGGCCTGTTGCTGGTTGTCATTGCGGTATTGGTGAGCTGGCTGAACCTGCTACTCGGTTGGGTGTACGGTGACGGCTGGGGGCCGGATTTTGAAGCCGGCCACCTGTCCCTGAATATGGGCTTGCTGGCGTTACTGTATGCATTCAGCCACTGGGCGGCGCAAAGCGAGGCTCATTATCTGCGACGCTCAGGCAGCCTGGTGGGGCTGTGGTCACTGCGTGGCTATTTACTGTTGCTGCTGATGTTCTCATTCAGGGAGTTTTCCGAAGGGTATCTGCATGAGCTGGTCGGGCTGGCCGATCCGGGGTTGTGGGCCGGGTTGCTGGCGGCGCTGTTGGCGTCTGTGTGGGTGGTCGTTCGTCGTTTGGGATCCAGTGGCCCCCGCCTGCTGGTGATGCTGTTGCCCTTTTTGTTGCTGGGTATTCATGCCTTTGGGGGTACTGAAATGGCGCGTGGGGATGCGGCATGGCTGTTTGTGGTGGCGGTGAATCTGCTGGCGCTGCTGTCTGCCATTGTGTTGATTCAGGAAGGTCTCAAGCGCGGGCTGACCCAATACTTCTATAGCGGCATTGTGTTGATACTGCTGCTGGCGTTGATGCGTTATCTGGATCTGTTCGGGGACTATCTGGGGGCGGCGGCCATGTTCCTGGTGGCCGCCGCGGTGCTATACGGCGCTGCCCGCTTCTGGCGGCGACAACACAGTCAGGAGGCGGCAGGCAAGGCCGTCGCCGCCGGGGAGGGGCAATCATGAAGCGCTGTCATGTGATGGGATTGATGGTGGCCCTTGGGTTACAGGTCGTGGTGATGGCCGGGGTGTTCCTCGGTGGGGTTTATCCATTGTGGGTCGGTGAGGAAATCCGCCTGGAAACCCGGCCGGTGGACCCGCGAGATCTGTTCCGCGGCAATTATGCCCGCCTGGGTTATGACTTCAGCACCGTGGAAGCGTCAGATTTGCGGCCGGGCGATGTGGTGTATTTGCCTCTGGAAAAACAGCCGAATGAAGCGCTGTGGCGCGGCGGTGAGCCCCAGGCTGCTGAGCCGGAAACCGGGTTGTACCTTCGGGGTCGCGTGGCCGGCCAGCCCTGGAGCGCAGGCAATACCGTGAAGTATGGCATTGAGGCGTTGTTCGCCCCCAAGGAAAAAGCACTGGCGCTGGAGAGACAGCTGCGCGATAGCGCGGTGGCGGTGGTACGTGTGGCACCTAACGGCAAAGCCGCGCTGGTGACAGTGGAGGCAAAGGCAATTAATAATTAATAACGCGCGATCCAGGTTTCCTGCTTTTGAAACGCAAGAGGCCGCTTCCATGGCTTGGGCGCGGCCTCTTGCGTTTCAGGTTTATACGCGCTTTCACGCGTCGTTATTAATTATTCACTATTAATTATTAATTGCTTCACCCCATGACTTTCTGGATAAAGCCGGATTCCTTCTCGATGGTTTGTGCGAAGGGCGCCAGGGCGTGCATGCGCTCAATGTGTGCAGCCAGGTTCGGGTAGCTGGCCGGGTCGATCACTTCGCCGCCATGGCGGAAGTTCACCATCTGGCTGGCTAGGGCAATATCGGCGATGGTCATGTTGTCGCCCACCAGGAACTCGCGGCCGTCCAGGGTCTTTTCCAGATAAGCGAATAGCGGCGGGATAGTGGTGGTCAGGGCATGCTGGACTTGTTCTTCATCGCATTCCTTGCCGAGCAGCCGCATCACCACGCGGTTACGGAACACCGCAAAGGTGCAGCGCATGGCAAGGTCGTAATCGATGAAACGCTCAAACCAGATGGTCTGGCCCATTTCCATGGCGTCGCTGGGGTAGAGCGCCGGTTGCGGGTGTGTCTTTTCCATCCAGGCACAAATGGCAGCGGAGTCAGCCAGGAACTGGCCATCCACTTCCAGCGCAGGAATCCGTTTCATGGGGCTGATCTTTTCATAGCCCTCCGGGGTGTTGTTAGGGTCAATGTGGACGGATTCGAATTCGATCCCTTTCAGTGCCAGAGCAACCCGGGTCTTGCGGACGAAAGGTGACAGGGCGGCCCCGTACAGCTTGATGGACATGTTTCTCTCCCGATAAGTGAATGTTTTTTCGCCAATTTGATGGAATCGGCAGGGTTATAGCGCGTCATTACTAGAGCAGCATGACTTTTTCGGGTCAATGATGGTCTGCGACAAAATTTTTCCTTGACGATTGCCCGGCAGATACCTATTCTACGCGCCGCTTTGACGTACCAAGTCAAGCCCGGGTCCCCTTCGTCTAGTGGCCCAGGACACCGCCCTTTCACGGCGGTAACAGGGGTTCGACTCCCCTAGGGGACGCCACTAATTCGCTAGTGATTAGCTGGCAGCAAGTTTAGCGGGAATAGCTCAGCTGGTAGAGCACGACCTTGCCAAGGTCGGGGTCGCGAGTTCGAATCTCGTTTCCCGCTCCAAACAAGAAAGGGACCCAATCGGGTCCCTTTTTTTTGTGCCGCTCTGCGGCTGCAACGCGCTTCACGCAACACGCATACACGTGACCCACACCTAATCCCCCTCTCATGGTTTGCTTTCGCTATGGCGCTCCGTACACTAAGGCCTGACCCAAAGTGAAGAGACTATGGCGCGCCTACACCCGCGATTGCTGGAAGCCCTTAACCTGTTACCGCAGGACAAACCCGTTCATTTGCTGACGCGGCACTCTGTGCGTGAACTGGCCAAGAACGGTTTTGCGGATTACCGCCTGCCCCTGACGCCGGAAGGCATCGATATGGCCCGGGAGTGGGGTAGCCAGTTGGCGCGTCCGGTGGATGCGTTCTTTTCCAGCCCGGTGGGGCGTTGTGTGAACACCGCCAAGGCCATGGCTGAAGGGGCCCGCAAGGCAGGGCTGCTTGAGACGATTCCCGAGATTACGACCGACACCACCCTGGTAGAGCCAGGCTGTTACGTGGAAGACCTGAACCAGGTTGGCCCCACGTTCCTGAAAATGGGGGCGTTCAAATTCCTTAATCAGCACTTGCAGCAACCCTTTGAGGGCATGCTGTCGCCGGCGGAAGGCCGCGCCAAGCTGGCGCGCTACCTGAGTGAGCGCGAACCGGCCCCGGGGCACCTGAATGTGCACGTGACCCACGACACCATTCTTGCCGTGCTGGTGGCCGAGCTTCACGGGCATCGGCGTATTACCGAGGATGACTGGCCCTGGATGATGGAAGGGCTGTGGCTGTGGTTCAGTGGCGGCCAGCTTCACTGGATATGGCGTGGTGATCACGGCCACCGTGCGTTGTAACCACATTTCTAAACCGATCTCTCCGTTTACCGACTTCTGACGAGGTGTGCCTTGTCCGCGCTGACAATTCGCAATTTGACCAAAACCTATGCCAATGGCGTGCAAGCGCTTAAAGGCATTGATCTGGAGGTGAAGAAGGGCGACTTTTTTGCCTTGCTGGGCCCCAACGGCGCTGGCAAATCCACCACCATTGGTGTGATTAGCTCGCTGGTGAACAAAACCGGCGGGGACGTCAGTATCTTCGGTTACTCTCTGGATACCCAGCGGTCCCTGGCCAAGAAGCAGATTGGTGTGGTGCCCCAGGAATTCAATTTCAATCAGTTCGAAAAAGTGTTCGATATTGTGGTGACCCAGGCCGGGTTTTACGGCATTCCGGCGCCTCTGGCCCGTGAGCGGGCAGAAAAATACCTGCGCCAACTGGGCCTGTGGGACAAACGCGACAAACAGTCGCGGACCTTGTCCGGGGGCATGAAGCGGCGCTTGATGATTGCCCGTGCCCTGGTTCATGAGCCGGAACTGCTGATTCTGGATGAGCCTACCGCTGGCGTGGATATCGAGCTGCGTCGCTCCATGTGGGATTTTCTTACCCGCCTGAATGAGCAAGGCAAAACCATCATTTTGACCACGCACTACCTGGAAGAAGCCGAGTCGCTGTGTCGGCATATCGCCATTATTGATCATGGCATGATCGCGGAAAATACGGACATGAAATCCCTGCTGGAACAGCTGCAGGTGGAGACCTTTGTTCTGGACCTGGCCCGGCCGGTGACCGAGGCTCCGCAGCTGGAAGGTTTTGAGGTATGGCTGCGCGATGCCAAGACCCTGGAAGTGGCGGTGCCGAAAAGCGAAAGCCTCAATACCCTGTTTGTGGAGCTGGCCCGACTCAATTTTGAGGTCATGAGCATGCGTAACAAGGCAAACCGGCTGGAAGAATTGTTTGTGCGGTTGGTCGAGCAAAATCTGCCAGGAGAGCAAGCCTCATGAGTGCACGCGAGCAATGGGTGGCGTTCCTGACCCTGGTGACCAAGGAAATTCGCCGTTTCACCCGTATCTGGCCGCAGACCCTGCTGCCACCGGCAATCACCATGACGTTGTATTTCGTGATTTTCGGCAACCTGATTGGCAGTCGTATCGGGGATATGGGCGGGTTCGATTACATGCAGTACATCGTGCCCGGGCTGATCATGATGAGCGTAATCCAGAACAGTTACGGCAACGTGGTGAGCTCATTCTTTTCCACCAAGTTCCAGCATTCCATTGAGGAAATGCTGGTCTCGCCGATGCCGTCCCATGTGATTCTCAATGGCTATGTGGTTGGCGGCATGGTGCGTGGCATGCTGGTGGGGCTGATTGTCAGCCTGCTCAGCCTGTTCTTTACTCACCTGTCCATGCAGCATGTCTTTATCACCATCACGGTGGTGGTGCTCACCGCAGCGTTGTTTGCATTGGGCGGTTTCATCAATGCCACCTTCGCCACCAAATTTGATGATATCGCCATCGTGCCCACGTTTATCCTGACGCCGCTGACGTATCTGGGCGGGGTGTTTTATTCCATTGATCTGCTGCCGGAGTTCTGGCGCACCGTGAGCCTGGCAAACCCCATCGTGTATATGGTGAACGCCTTCCGGTACGGGGTGCTGGGCGTGAGTGACGTGAATGTTTATGCCTCGCTGGGCGTCATTCTGGCGTTTGTGATCGCTTTCTACTTATTCGCGCTGTGGTTGCTGCATCGTGGTACCGGTATTCGGCACTAACGAAACCGGTTAAATCCGGCTATGATTAAAGTCAGTCCCATGGACGGGAGTGCCAAGAGGTTATCATGAGCTATCTGAAGGAAACGCCGCTGGGTCGCTCCAGCGAGTATGTTGACGAGTACATGCCTTCGCTGTTGTGTCCGGTGCCGCGCTGGGATGCCCGCGAGTCTCTGGAGCTGGAAGACACCACACTGCCGTTCCACGGTACCGATATCTGGAATGCGTACGAATTGTCCTGGCTCAACGAGAAGGGCAAGCCCCTGGTGGCCATGTGCGAGCTGCGTGTGCCCTGCACCACCCCCAATATTGTCGAGTCCAAGTCGCTCAAGCTGTACCTGAACTCGTTTGCCAATACCCGCTTTGAAAGCCGCGATGCAGTGCGTGCAGCCATCGAAAAAGATGTGGCTCACACCGTGGGTGGCGATATCGAGGTGCTGCTGTATTCGTTGCAAGAGTCTGCCGGTTTCCCCGTCTGGGAAGACCGTGGTGACTGTGTGGACAATATCGATCTGTCCTTTGAGCATTATGAGTACCGTCCTGATCTGTTGCTCTGCGATCAGGGCTCCGAGCAGACTGGCCAGCTCTATTCGCACTTGCTGCGCAGTCATTGTCCGGTCACCGATCAGCCAGACTGGGCTACCGTGGTGATCCGCTATACCGGCCGTGCCATCAGCCCGGCCAGCTTCTTGCGTTATGTGGTGTCACTGCGTAATCACCAGGGGTTTCACGAACAGATTATCGAACAGATCTTCGTGGATCTGATGGCCCAGTGTTCGCCCCGTCACCTGACCGTGTACGGCCGCTTTACTCGCCGGGGCGGCATTGATATCAACCCGTTCCGCTCCAACAGCGAACAACCCCTCCCCAACCGTCGCACCATTCGTCAGTAGCAAGGATGGTGGCGGGTTTTATTTTTCAACAAGGAGCCTTTGAATGAGCGAAGAAAATAACAGCAATGGTCTGGCGAAGCAGGAAGAGCGGAGCCTCGGTCTGGCATGCCACCTGTTGGCCTTTGTCGGTATGGTATTTCCGTTCGGCAATATTCTGGGGCCACTGGTGATCTGGCTGGTTAAAAAAGACGATAGTGCCTTCGTGGACGATCAGGGCAAGGAAGCGTTGAATTTCAATATCACTATTTCCATCGCAGGTTTTGTCGCCTTCCTGCTCACCTTCGTGGTTATTGGCGCCATCCTGCTGCCGATTATTGGTATCTTCTGGTTGGTGATGACCATCGTGGCTGCCGTAAAGGCCAATGGTGGAGAGCACTACCGTTATCCGCTGACGATTCGGTTGATCAAATAGCCTCCATCCTCATCGTAGGAGCGTCGCTTGCGGCGCGATAGATCAATAGTGACGAGTTGCGAGAAGCGAGTTCCGAAAATCCAAATCTGGACGTTGGGAAAGTCAGGTTTTCGCTTCTCGCTTCTCGCTTCTCGTCTCTCGTCTCTCGTCTCTCGGAATTGAGTTTGGTGATCGCGCCGCGAGCGACGCTCCTGCGCCGAGGTGAGTTGCTACGGCCCCAGCGGCCAGCCAAACCCGATCCACACGCCCAACAGCACCGACCACCCCAGCAGCAATGTCAGGCTGTAGGGCAGCATCAGGGCAATCAAGGTGCCGATGCCGGTGTCCGGTTGATAGCGCCTGGCGAAGCCCAGGACCAGCACGAAGTAGGGCATTAGCGGGGTGATGATATTGGTACTGGAATCGCCAACCCGGTAGGCCGCCTGGCTGGCTTCGGGGGAAATGCCCAGCAGCATCAGCATGGGAATGAAGACCGGGGCGAGAATGGACCATTTGGCTGAGGCGCTGCCGATCATCAGGTTGGTCAGCGCAGTGAGCATGACAAACAGCAATAGCAGAACCACTTTGGGCATGGTCAGTGCGCCAAGCCAGGCGGCGCCTTTCACTGCCAGTAGCAGGCCCAGCTGGCTGTAGTTAAACCAGGCCACGAACTGCGCTGCAAAGAACATCAGCACCAGATACCCGGCCATGGAGGCCATGGTGGTTTCCATGGCGGTAATAATGTCACCACTGCTGCGAAATTGCCCACTGACCCGGCCGTACACTGCTCCGCAGATCCCCGCAATCAATGCCACGATGACCACCAGGCCATGAATGAATGGCGAGCCCAGCACTCCGCCGGTCTCCGGGTGGCGCAGTGGCGCGTCACTTGGCAGTACCAGTAACGCCAGCCCGGCGAGCAGCACCACCAGGGTTAAACCCGTCCACCGCATGGCGCGGGGATGAGTATGTGGCACCTCCGGGGAGGCGGCCGTCGCTGCAGCGGAATGCATCAGCCGGGGTTCGGTCAGCTTCCTTGTGACCAGTGTCACCAGCCCGGTCACAAGAAAGGTGGAGGCGATGATGAACCAGTAATTGCCGGTGGCATCCACGGTGCGTTCCGGGGCAATAATATGCGCCGCTTCTGTGGACAGCCCGGCCAGGGTCGCGTCCACCGGCCCCACTAGCAGGTTGGCGCTGAAGCCGCCGGAAACGGCGGCAAAGGCGGTGGCGATACCGGCGATGGGAGAGCGTCCAGCCAGCTGGAATACCAGCCCGGCCAGGGGAATGAGTACCACATAGCCGGCGTCCACGGTCAGGCTGGAGAGCACGCCGGCAAACGCAACGGTGAACACCAGGGTGCTGCCGGAGGCGCGCCTTACCAGGCTGGCCAGGCTCACGGAAAGCAGGCCTGATTGTTCTGCCACCCCCAAGCCCAGCATGGCGACGAGCACCACGCCCAATGGAGCAAAGCTGGTGAAGTTGCCCACCAGGGTGGTGAACAGGTAGCGCAGGCCGTCACCGTCGAGCAGCGAGCGGGCGGTAATGGTGTCGTCGGTCAGGGGGTGGACGGCGGTGATATCCAGTGCGCCCAGCAATGCGGTAAGGGGAAGCAGCAGCAGGCACAGCCAGACAAACAGCAAGGTGGGGTGGGGCAGTCGGTTGCCCAGTTGCTCCAGCCGAGCCAGCCAGCCATGGGTGCGGGTCATGAAGGTTTCCCCTGAAAATGAACTCTCTACTTTAGCGACTGGGGGGAATCCCGGGCAAGTAACGGTAATAGGAGGGGCAGGATAACCTGATGCGATCGAAACCATCCGGCGGAGCCGGACGTGTTGCGGCCGCGAAAGCAGCATAAAAAAAGCCCCGCGTTTGCGGGGCTTTTCATGTTTGGCGGTGAGGGAGGGATTCGAACCCTCGATACCTTGCGGTATACACACTTTCCAGGCGTGCTCCTTCGGCCACTCGGACACCTCACCAGATTGTCGTCAACAGCGCACTGGGCAACTCTTGAGGGCGCGTAGAGTACCGGAGGGCGCGGCGGGAGGCAAGCGTCCCGCCGCCGGTTGCTCAGGGTTTGAGCAGTGACAACAAAGAGCAGGCTTGATCCACGGCCAGCCAGCTGACCAGGGCGACCTGCACCAGGAAGAAGCCAAAGCGAATCTGTACCAGCCAGTGATTGACGCCAACCAGATGGATCGTGCTCTGGGCCACACGGGCGGCAACGATCCAGGGCAGGAGGGTGTCACTCAGTGCAGTGTTGCCGAGCCACAATGCGGTGGCTACGACAACGATGAGAACGCCGAGCAATTCCAGTGTGTTCTGGTAAGCGCGATGCAGCCGGTTGAGCGGGCAGGCCGGGTTGTAGTGGTAGGGCGGAAACCCGTCCGCTTTGCTCTTGCCGCTCAACACGGCCAGGGAGCGGGCGGTGATCAGCAGGATAAGCAGAAACAGTGCCCAGCCCGCATACGCAAGCAAATAAAGGTGAGTGGTAAGAATGGTGATGTCAGCAGTCATGGCAATCCGATCCTCGCAAGATAAAGACCCTGATATTCGCAGACCTGTGTACCGTTGGCACTGGTACCCTGCGCCAAAATTGACAGTGTGGCTTTCCCGCGGCGTTGCAGCCGCTGCTCGAAGCGGTGGATGTCGTCGGCGCTGGCTGAGGCAGTGATATGCATGTCGCTGTCCAGCGGCAGCAGGTACTTCAGCCCGGTTTCAACGGCAACCACATCCGCTGTTGCCCCCGCTTGCCGGGCTAACAGGGTCGTCAGGCTCCAGCCCGCCAGGGTCAGCAGGGCCGACTGGCTGCCAGCGAAGAAGGTGCCTTTGTCGTTGTGGTTGGGTGCCAGTGGCGCGGTAAGGGTCAGCGACTGGCCATCGAAGGTCTCAAGCTGAAAATCCAGATGCCGGGTAAGCGGAATGGCATCGCGCACCTGTTCTGCCAACTTCGCCAGATCCATCATGGCAGTTCGCGGATGAAATCAGCGGGGCTGTCGTTGGGCAGGGATTTCAGGCTGCCCACGGGTTTGCCCAGGTACAGGTAGGCGACGACCTGATCCTTGGCCGCGAAGCCGAGCTTTTCCTTGGCCAGGGTGGAATTGGCCATGGCTCCGGTGCGCCACATGGCGCCAATACCCTGTTCGTAGGCGGCGAGCATCATGTTCTGCACTGACGCACCCACCGCCAGCACCTGTTCCCAGACCGGAATCTTGTGGCCTTCGGTCACTTCGGCCACGGCGACGATAATGGTAGGGGCACGCAGGGCCTTGTTGCGGGCGATGTCCCGGGCGCGGTTATCGGCGTCGGGTTGTTCCTCAAGCAGGTGGGCGACCATGATGTCGCCCAGGCGCTCGCGCTGGCGGCCCTGTAGAACGATGAAGCGCCAGGGGCGCAGCAGGCCATGATCCGGGGCGCGGATGGCGGCACGCAGCAACATGTCCAGTTGCTCATCGCTGGGGCCGGGGGCTTCCAGGCGCGGGGCGGATACACGGGTGGTCAGGGCGGTGAGGGTGTCCATTCAGGGCTCCTATTACAACGGCGCCATGGTAGCCCGAATTGCAGATGAGTCCCAGTTGCAGGGTGTGCCGGTTTTCCGGTGGCAGGGAATAGCAGACCTTTAGTCATCCCAGTCTTTTTTCTTAGAAGGGAAACCGCTAAGCTTCGCAGAAATCGCGTGAAACCGTTCACATGACCTCCATGACGAAAAAGAAAGCTCGCCGCCCCCAGCTGGGCCCCATGGAGCGGGCGCGCCGTCAGGCAAACTACATCCGGCTATTGGCTTTTCTGGTGGCCGCCATGATTCTGATGGCGGGCCTGAAGCTGAACCTGTTCCCCGAGCTGTACATGCTGGGGGTGGCCGGGCTGCTCATCTATCCCATGTCCGCCCAGGGGTTGTTGTTCCTGTTCGACAAGCAGGACCGGCCCACCAAAACCGTTCACCAGTTGTTAATGCAGGCTGATGCCATGGTGATTGGGCTGGTCTGTGCCTTGCTGCACTTTGCGCTGGTGCCGGCCATGGTGTTGTTGATTATTGTGCATGCCAACTCCGTCAGCAGTGGTGGTCTCAAGCCCTGGTTGCTGAATGTGTTGATGACCGGGGTCGGCGCCCTGCTGATGGGCTGGATGCTGGGCTTTCAGGTGCTGTCGCCGGAACAGACGCCGGTGTTGTTGTCGGTTATTTCCATGCTTGGCCTGGGTATCTATGTGGGCGCCTCCTCCGCGTTTGCCCACCTGCAGGCCCGTTACCTGAAGCAGGCACAGGAGTTGGTGGGACGCCAGCAGAAGCAGGCGGTGGATATGTCCCGCAAGCTGGCCAAGTACCTGCCGCCCCAGGTATGGGGATCGATTTTTTCCGGCAAACGTGACGCCAAGCTGGAAACCCGACGCAAGCGCCTGACCGTGTTCTTTTCCGACATCAAGGGATTCAGTGCCATCTCCGAAGAGCTGCCGCTGACCACGCTTACCAAAATGCTCAACACCTACCTGAGCGAGATGACGCGTATTGCCCTGCGTCACGGTGGCACCATCGATAAATTCATTGGTGACGCGGTCATGATCTTTTTTGGCGATCCGAAAAGCGAAGGCGCCCAGGAAGATGCGTATCGGTGTGTATTGATGGCCATCGAGATGCAGGAACAAATGAAGCTGCTGCGCCAGCGCTGGCAGCGCGAAGGCATCGACCACAAGCTGGAAATCCGTATTGGCATCAATACCGGTTACGCCACGGTGGGCAACTTTGGTACCGATTCGCGCATGGATTACACCATTCTGGGCACGGATGTGAACCTGGCCAGCCGCCTGGAATCGGCCTGCCGGCCAGGTGGCGTGTTGATCTCGGAGGAGACCCAGGCGCTGGTGAATAACCGGATTCAGTGCCGCAGCATGGGCGACATTCAGGTGAAGGGGTTTAACCGGCCGATACCGGTGTTCGAGGCGTTGGGTGCCAAACGGGATGCGGGGGCAAAGAACCGTTATGTGTCTGCGCAAACCGATGGGTTTGGCATCCACATCGATCTGGAGCGCATCCGTAATTTCGACAAGAACACGATTTTACGCACCCTGGCCCGTTCCGCCACGGACCTGAAACAGGACAAAACGGTGGCCGTGGACTATGAAGCGGAAGGCTTCAGTCTGCACGTGCAGAGCGACATCATGAGAAAACGTGACCGTGAAAAAGTCATCGAGATGATGGGTCGCGCTGCGAAAAAAGTGCAGACCGAGGTGAGAGTTTAATCCGCTACACGCTACGGAACATAGACAGGAAAACCTGAAAACTTCTTTCCCTGGGATGACGCTAGCGCAGAAAGATCGGGGTGTTCGAGCTTGGCAGGTTTCATGAAACGTTGCGGGTAGGCTCGGATTTTTGTCGCCTTGCTACGCTCGGTTCGCCCCTCAAGTTGGGCTCCTACAGTAGCGCCAGCGAAGGAGCGCAGGTGTCGGCTCCCGGTTTCCTTTTCAGCTTTTTCACTTTGCACTTTCGATGTATCGCGGACAGCCCCGTAGGTCGGCTTAGGCGTAGCCGTAAGCCGACATTCAGAGGCTCCCTAATTCAACGGGAACGCTGTCCAGTTGTCTGCCCACGTCTGCGCGCTGCCCGGGCGCATGGCACCGAGATAATCCGCTGCTTCATCCCAGAACTCTCCCTGCGGAATCGCCGTGGCGCCATTGCGTGCAGGAGAGCGTGAGGTGGGGGCAAAATCCGGGTGGGACGTGCTGGTCGCATCACGGGTCAGCAGCGGGTCGGTGCCAAACTGGGCGCCCACGGTACGGCTCTGGAAATAACGGCGCTCGTCAAAACCGTTGTCGTCATCATTGTCCATGCTTTCTGCGTCGAAGAACGTCAGGCCCCGGTTGCCGACCTTATGAACCATCATGCTGTTGAACGTGAGCTCGCCTTCCTGAATCCGGCGCACGGTCTCGCCGCCTTTCAGGTCGATGGTTTCCCCGGAGAAGCCGTCAATAATCATGTTATTGAAATGCCCGCCGGTGCCCACTTTGAGGGTCATCGCACGGTGGTATTTTTCATGGCTGCGCGGGCTGATCAGGGTCACGTTATACATGACCGGGGCGGAAATGGGCGTGGCATCCGGATTCGCCTTGAGGTTATCGCCTTCAAAGGCATTGTCGCCCACATTGGCATGCTGCTGCGCCACCAGAAACTGCACCCGGCCACGCCAGCCCATATCCCAGTCCAGTGAATCATCCGCGGCGCCGGTAATAATGATGTGCTTGAGGTCCACTGTGCCACCGAACACTTCGATACCATCGTCCAGCGCGCGATGGACCTGCACATTGCGAACAATGGTGCTGCTGCCGCAGCCACCCAGGGTCAGGCCATTCAATTCATTGTTGGCGTAGACCTCGAAGCCGGCGAACTCCACGCGAGTGTATTCCATCACACCGCAGGAACTGTCCGCATCGCTGCCGCCAAAGGCTCCCCGGGTATCGCCGTCGGGAATGCCTTCAATATGCGCGTTGGCCACGTTCACCGGCGCGCTGCCGAGCATGACTACACCGCCCCAGTCACCGGCGGTACGGGTGCCTTCCGGTTGGGTGCTGGTGAATACGATGGGTGCGTTTTCCTGACCACGGGAAAACAGGGTGGCGTCCCGGGTAATCACCAGGGCGGAGCCGGGTTTGCCTTCAATGCGTGTGCCCGGCTCGATGGTCAGGCTGCCGCCCGCTTCCACATAGACAATGCCATCCAGTACCCAGGTGGTGCCGGCATGCCAGGTGTTCTGCCCGAACAGGGAGCCTTTTATGGTTTGCTGTCCGGCGATCATTTGCCGTACCGGGTTATAGGCGAAGTACCCCGTTATACACAGCACCACGAGGGCAAGGGCCAGCCAGGCATACATGCCTGACGGTTTGCCGGTGGTTGTCTGTCGGCGGCCCAGGGTTTCCGCGATATCCGGGTTGGTCAGTGTGGTCGGCAGGCTGGCGGAAGGGCGTTTGTGGAGCAACACGCCGTCCCGATTGGCTTCCTGCAGCTTCAGCCCCAATGCCCGGATTTTTCGGTTGTCACTTTGAATGGCGCGGGTAATGATTTCCGCTCGGTAGACCGGGTCGTTCAGCAGCGTGTTGAAATGAACAAACCGCAAGCTGCTGTCATTTTCCTGATCAAAATTCTGTTTAAGCTGCCACAGCAACTCGACCAATTGTGCACGCGGTGATGAAACTGCATCGACCATACATCCCCCCAAACGGATATCACGCAATCACCAGAAGGGGGGCAGTGTGTAAAATAAATATGACAGTAGGGTGAAACAAGCGACGAGTTGCGAGCTACAGCATGATAGATAGTAAAGGCTGGAAACGTGCTCCAGCTTTCGGGTTTTCTACGAAGCCGCTGTAGGCGTTCCTCTTGAGGGATGAATCCGAGCTAGGGCCGGTCAGGCATCCGGGTTCGACAGGTCAGCAAAAAGGGGAACCCGGTGCCTCTGTTGCCTCGCTGCGCACGGTTCGTCCCCTGGAAGGGAACTCCTACCCATTCTTCGCAGGCGGGGCGGTTGCCGTGTGGCGTCCGTCCCCCCGCTCTCAACCAGCGTTGCTGCTTGTTGCTTTGTTACTTGCCGAGAATGGCGTCAGCCGCTTTTTCGGCAATCATCACGGTCGGGGCATTGGTGTTACCGCCAATCAGTGTCGGCATGATGGAAGCATCTACCACGCGCAGGCCTTCCAGGCCGTGTACGCGCAGTTCCGCGTCCACCACTGCCATGTCATCACTGCCCATTTTGCAGGTGCCCACGGGGTGATAGATGTTGTCGCACTTCTGGCGCAAGAACTCGCGGATCTCTTCATCACTCTGCGTGTCCTTGCCCGGGAAGAGCTCTTCGCCGCGCCAGTCATTCAGCGCCTGTTGGGCCATGATCTTGCGCAGGGCCTTAACGCCGCGAACCATGCCTTCCATGTCGTCCGGGTGCTCCAGGAAGCGCGGATCGATCAGCGCTGGTGAGCGCGGGTTGGCATCACGCAGGGTGATGTTGCCACGGCTTTTCGGGCGCAGGATGCAGACATGGCCGGAATAGCCGTAGCCCATGCTGAACAGGGTGTTGAGGCCGTGATTGTCCAGCTTGGCCGCGGTCAGGTGCAGCTGCAGGTCCGGGATTGTCTCTTCCGGGCGGGATTTAATGAACCCGCCGGCTTCCGCCACGTTGGAGGTAAGCTGCCCATTACGGCGGTAGAAGAAATTGAAGATGCCTTTCAGGCCAGTGGTGAGCAGCGCGCCGGGGGCCAGGCTCAGGGTGTCCTTGCGCAGACTCTTGTGCACCACCAGAGCATCCGGGTGATCCTGCAGGTTTTCGCCGACACCGGGTAGCTCATGAACCAGCGGGATGTTGTGCTCGGCCAGCTCGGCAGCCGGGCCCACCCCGGACAATTTCAGTACCTGGGGAGAGTTGATCGCACCGCCGGACAGGATGACTTCGTTGTCTGCTTTCAGGGTACGAATCTGCCCGTTGTGTTCCACTTCCACACCAATGGCGCGCTTGCCTTCGAACAGGATGCGGTTTACCAGTGCACTGGTGAGCACGGTCAGGTTGGGGCGATCCATGACCGGGTGCAGGTAGGCCTTGGACACGCCGCAGCGCTCCCCATCCTTCTGGTTGACCTTATACATGCCCACGCCTTCCTGGACATCATTGTTGAAGTCGTCGGTGGCGGGGTGGCCGGCTTCCACGCCGGCCTTGATAAAGGCACTGCTCACCGGGTGGGTGAAACGCAGGTCGGCGATGTTCAACTTGCCGCCGGTGCCATGGAAGGGGCCTTCACCGCCTTCATAATGCTCAGAGCGTTTGAAAACAGGGAGCACGTCGTCAAAGCCCCAGCCCTTGTTACCCAGGGCCGCCCAGTGGTCGTAGTCCGATTGGTGGCCCCGGGTGTAGCACATGGCATTAACGGCGGAGGAGCCGCCCAGGGTCTTCCCGCGGGGAATATAAAGCTGACGGTTGTTGAGGGCCTTCTGCGGTACGGTGTAGTAACGCCAGTTCCGCGCGTTGGAGCGCATCATCAAAATGATGCCTGCCGGTATGCGAATGAACAGGCTGTTATCGGCGGGGCCGGCTTCGAGCAGGCATACGCGATTATTCGGATTTTCGGAAAGGCGGTTGGCGAGTACGCAGCCGGCAGAACCGGCGCCGACAATGATGTAATCAAACTGCATGGTGTCTGCCTTCGGCTAATGGCACAGTAAACAGAGCATTCTAGGAATTTGGCCCATGAAAACGAGGTTTGTTTGTGACCGGCAAGTCCAATGTATACCACGCTGGGTGGCGCTGTCTTTGGCCCTAATGCCTGTTCTGGCGGTTTCGGGCGCGCCGCAGGGCTGGAGGGAAGTGGAGTTCGCGGGGCATACGGAGTACCGGCAAGTGAACGGTTGCTGGCAAGCTCTTGCGAAAGGAACGGCCTCGGGCCTGGTGAGGGAGCAGGAGGTGGATCTCAACCAGACACCCTGGCTGATCTGGCAGTGGCAGGGTGAAGTCATCCCGCCCTGGCCTGACACGCTGGAGAAAACCAAGGCGGGGGATGACTTTCAGGCTCGCGTGTACGTGGTGAAAAAAGGCTGGTTGCCCTGGCAGACGCGCGCCATCAACTATGTCTGGTCCCGTGACGCTGAGCCTGGCGCCCATTGGCCCAACCCGTTTGCCAGCCAGGCAGAGATGGTCGTGGTGCAGGGGCCGGGTGGTGCTGGCCCCTGGCACCGGTTCTCGCGCAATGTGCAGGCTGATTTCAAGCGCTTTCATGGCATGGAGGTGGATGTGGTGGATGCCGTGGCGATCATGACGGATGGCGATAATACCGGCACGCGGGTAATGAGCTGTTACCGTTTGCCGGTGTTTCGTGCTGCTGCACAGGATGAACGAGAGTGAAGAAACGGATAAGCGAGGGATAAGGGAGGATAAAGAAAGTTGCGGCCATCACCGCGAGCTGTTTATTATTTATTCAATCCGGTGTTTGTGATTAGCCTGTCGAGGCAGATTAATCAGAGATAACCGGGTAAAGGCGCTGCCATCGTGTTCATACACAGCCACAGGCAATTCACTTTCCTCCGCCGGTCCGTGCCGGACGGTGCCCCTGCCTCTCCCTGTCCCTTGCTGCCGCCCCTTGTGTCGCAGAATCGTCATTACTTTACGTTTATATCTGACACAGCCGTGCCTGATCACATTGCTGAGGTTGCCCATGAGTGAACGGATTCTGCGTCTGGATAAAGCCGGTACACCGGTCGAGTGGCTCGACTGGCAAATGGCCGCCACCCTGTATGCGCGCGGCTTGGTGACCTGGACGCTGGGGGATGTGATCTTCCAGCTGCACGGCGGCACCAGTCGCCTTACGGGTACCCGCTCCTGCCTGTCGCTGCATTCGATCATCGCCTGCGATGGCGTGACCCATAATCACAAGCGCCCAGCACCGCCTTTGACCAACCGGGCGTTGTTCCGTCGCGACCAGCATCTGTGCCTTTATTGTGGCAAACCGTTTCCTGAAAACGTGCTCACCCGTGATCATATCGTGCCCACTTCGCGGGGGGGCAGGGACCGCTGGCTGAATGTGGTATCAGCCTGTCGGCGTTGTAACCAGCGCAAGGGCAGTCATCGGCTTGACGAAATCGAAATGGAATTACTGGCATTGCCCTATGTGCCGAATATGGCGGAATACCTGGCATTGATTAACAGCCACCGTATTCGCGGCGATCAAATGGAGTTTCTGCGCAGTCAGTTTGGTAAAGAAAGCCGGTTGTTATAAAACAAAATGTAAAAAATGCAGAGGCCGCTGCGTTTTTATTTATCCCGCCACTGTTCCACTTACCATATTTCACTTTGTCTTGATGGCAATTCAGTTACACTGAAATCGCGTTCGCATTTTATTGCCCAGGGGATAATCCATTCGCCACGTTATTTTCTCTTTCTGCTGCTTGATTGCTGTTGCCGCCAGCGCGGTAGAGAGCGGGACTGATTCCAAAACGGCGGCTTTTTATTACGGCCCGGATATTCCATGGCCTTCATTGGCCGCGTATGACTTTCCTGTGGTGGAGCCGGACCAGGCCGACAGCGTGCCGCAGGCGTATCGGGACGATGACTTCTATGCCTACGTGAGCCTGGGTGAGGTGCTGGCCCAACGGCATTATTTTGCCGGGCTGGACAAGGCCTGGTTGCTGGGAGAGAACCCGGACTGGGGCTCGTTCATTCTTGATCAATCTTCTCCGGCGCTACGCCGTTATTTTATCGATGCGGTGATCGAGCCGCTCTGGGCCCAAGGCTACCGTGGCTTTTTCCTCGATACCCTGGACAGTTACCAGCTGGTTGCCAAAGACGAGGCCGAGCGTGAACGCCAGCGGCAGGGGCTGGCAGCGCTGATTAATGCCATCGCCGAGCGCCATCCCCAGGCGGGTTTTATTTTTAACCGTGGTTTCGAACTGATGCCGCTGGTGCAGGCCCGGGTGGATGCGGTGGCGGCCGAGTCCCTCTACCAGCGGTGGTTGCCGGACAAGGATCAGTTTACTGCTGTCCCGGAGGAAGACAGGGCCTGGCTGCTGGGCCAGTTTGAACAGGTCCGTGAGCGTTATGGCGTCAGCACTATCGCCATTGATTATGCGCCTCCTGCGTCCCGTGACCAGGCGCGCAAGATCGCCAGCGACATTGCCCAACACAACGTCATCCCCTGGGTCACTAACCCGGCGCTGGACATGATGGGCGTGGGGGAGCTGGAAATCCTGCCCCGCCAGGTGCTGCTGGTGTACGGCGGCAGCTCGGAGCGCACCTGGGAGTTGACCGATGCGGTGCGCTACGGGCTGATGCCCCTGCAGTTTCAGGGCTTGGTGCCGGATATTCGTGCGGTGGATGCGCCCATGCCGGCGGGCACACTGGCCGGCCGCTACGCGGGCATTGTTATCTGGCTGGAAGATTCGGAAGTCGCCAGTGATGGCTTTGAAGACTGGCTGGCGCAACAGAAAGAGGCCGGTGTGCCCATCCTTATGCTGGGGTATCCTGCCATTGACCCGCAGGGCCCCCATGCTCGGGACTTCGGTTTTGAGTCGCGCAACACACCGGCAAGTCCGCCACAGATTGTCTCTCAGCACCCGGACATGGGCTTTGAGATTCCGTTGCCGAAACTGCTGGAGCTGTCTGCGCCGGTGGACAACGACAACGCCACTCCCTGGTTAAAATTACGCAGCGAGAACCAGACGTTTACCCCCGCAGCGACAACCCCCTGGGGCGGTTACGCCTTCCAGCCCTTTCTGATTCGTTCCATTTTGCCCGGCGTGCAAGGCGACGGCATGGATCGCTGGGTGTTGAACCCGCTCAGTTTTACCCGCGAAGCCCTGCAATTGCCCGACATGCCTATTCCGGACGTGACCACCGAAAACGGGCGGCGACTGTTGTTTGCGCACATGGACGGCGATGGTTTCCCCAGCCTGGCAGAAGTGGAAGGGTACCGCGGGCGGGCGGATGCCCTGGTGCTGCTGGATGAAATTCTCGAGAAATTTGATATTCCCACCACCATCTCCGTGATTGAAGGGGAAGTGTCCAGCGATGGGCTGTACCCCAAAATGGCCCCCGAACTGCAGCGTATTGCCCGTGCCGTGTTTGCCCTGCCCCATGTGGAAGCGGCAACGCACACTTACTCGCATCCCTTTTTCTGGTACGACGCCCAGGCAAACCCCGGGGAGCTGTACGGGCCGGAAGGGCAGCTGCGGCTACCGCTGCCGGACTACCGCATGGACCCGGTGCGCGAAGTGGTGGGCTCGGCCAATTATATCGAGCGCGAGCTGTTACCTCCCGGCAAGAAGACCCGCATGGTGCTGTGGAGCGGTGACACCATTCCCACACCGGAAGCGCTGAAAGCGGCCCGTGAAGGTGGGCTGTTGAACATGAACGGCAGCGACACGACCATTACCAACAGCGCGCCCACCTGGACACTGGTGAAGGGCATTGGTATCCCGAAAGGGGATGAGTATCAGGTCTACGCGCCCAACCAGAACGAAAATATTTATACCAATAACTGGACCGGGCCTTTCTACGGCTTTGAGCGGGTTATTGAAACCTTCAAACTGACCGAAACGCCTCATCGCTTCAAGCCGGTGGATATTTACTACCACACCTATATTGCCAGCAAGAATGCGTCACTGGAGTCCCTGCGGCGGGTGTACCAATGGGCCAGCGATCAGCCGTATTTTCCGCTGTTCGCATCGGACTACAGCCGCAAAGTGCTGGATTTCAACGACATGGTGATCGGCCGCCGGGGCGATCAATGGTGGATTCAGGGCAACGGCCAGCTACGTACGTTACGATTGCCGGACGGGCTGGCGCTTCCCGCCTTGGCACAAAGCAGTGGTGTGGCCGGCTACCGCGAGGACAAGCCCGGACGTTATGTGCATTTGAGCGGTGAGCAGGCACATTGGCGAGGCCAGGCATCCAGCGAGAACGGCAGCCGGGTGCCGTATTTGCAGCAGGCGAATGGCCGGCTGACGACTTTTTCCCGCGACGGGCGAAACCTGCGCTTCTCTCTGGAAGCCATGACGTCGCTGGCGTTTTCCCTGGGCAATGCCCGGGGCTGCACGTTGTCTCATCAGGGAAAAACACTGAAACCTGCCGGCAGGGAAGGCCGGCTCTACCACTACAGGAGTGCGGCGCGTGAGCTCAATGAGCTACGGCTACAATGTCCGCACTGAACGGCTGCGGGTTCTTGGTCTACCGGAATTATTTGCCTTTCTGATTCTTATCGGGGTGGTGTGCTGGATGGTGTTCCCGCGGGACCTGTCTTCGTCCCTGCGTAGTGCGCGGCTGGACGCGGTGACGTTCAGCTATATGCAAGCCTGGCTGAAAGCCAAGCCGGATGACCACGAATTGCGCCTGTTGATGGCCCGGGAATTGATTCTGCAAGGTGATTTCGTGGCGGCGGATGAGCAGCTGCAAGTCGTGACCGCGGACAGTAATGGGCGCTATGACACCCAGATTGCCTGGCTGGAACTGCGCCGGGATTTTACCCGTTTGATGGCCATAGACGCCGACAACCGTCGTGGCACCATGCTTGAGCATGAAACCCTGACCCGTTTGCGCGCGATTGACTGGGCGGCCCTGAACAGTGAAAAACGCATTCGTTTCGCCGAGATGGCCCTGGCCATGGGCAGCGTGGACCTGGCGGTGCAGGCCTACCGCCGGTTGGCTGACAGCGCGGCCAACCCCAGCCAGTGGTACGTCAAGGCGGCGAAAGTACTGCTTGCCCACGGGCGCTATTCCGAGTCTGCGGATGCCTACATTGCAGCCATGGATGCGCGTGGCAATTACACGGTGCGTAAACGCTATTTCCTCGCCGCACTCAGCGCACTGCAGTCGGGTAGCCTGCATGACAAGGCGCTGCGCCTGGCTCAGGCGCGGGAGCGTGCTTTTTATAACGACAAGGCGGTGTTGTATCGCTTGATGACCCTAGCCCAGGCCGGCGGCAACATGCCCCTGGCCGAGCACTATGCGGTGTTGTTACTGGGTCTGCCGTCCGAGGAGGGCAGCCGATGACCCGCCGCCCGCTGATACGACGATGGCTCCATGCGGCCATTTTCCCCTTGGCGCTGTCTACCGTACCGCTTGCCCATGCGGACACGCCGGCGCCTTATGTGGAGCGCTACTACGACCGCAGCTACCAGGTGTTCGTGGGGTCGGGGAACCTGGTTCGGGCCCGGCAGGTGGCTGAGAATGCGCTTTACTGGCGCCCGGATGATGAACGCTGGTGGCGCCGGCTGGCGGAGATATCCCGTTGGCAGGGGGATCCGGAAACCTCACTGAAAGCCTGGCGGCAGGTGGCCTTGCGCAGTAATGATCCGGAGGCCTGGAAGCAGGTGCTGGTGTTGGCACCGCTGACTTACAGCAACCGCCTCGCGCTGCGGGCCAACAAGGCGCTGTTAAGCGCCTCTCCCTACGATGCCGACATCATTGCCACCATCAGTCAGCAGTATGAGCTGCTGGGGCAACCGGATGAGGGCCTGCGTTTCTTCGCAGACTGGCGTCGGCGTTACCCCAGTAAAGCGGCATTACGGGAAATGCAGCGGCTCGCCTTGAATCAGGGTGAGGATGTCTTGGCTGCGCGCTATTCACGGGAATATATGGACCGCTTTGGCCCGGAAGAGGCCATGGCTGCCCAGGCGGCAGACTTGTTCTGGCTTAATGGTCAGCGCGAAAAAGCCCTGCAGGACCTGGACCGTGACGCCAGTGATTTAGCCTATTCGCCGGCACTGTCCCGGCGTATTGCGGTGATGGCCGGAGAGTTGGGCGAGTGGGATCTGGCGCTGGATCGTTACCAGCAATTGGTGGATAACGACGACGACCAGATTACCGATTTGTACCATTACATCACGCTGGCCCGTTATTACCGCCCGGATCGTGTGGCATCACTGATGGATCGGGCCTGGCAGAAGAACCGCAATCCGCAATTTGCCCTGGGGGCGCTCTATCAGCTGAACGATCGCCGTGATGATGAGGCCATTGATGCTTTCCTGTCAGGGTTGAGTGAAGAGCAGTGGCAAACACTGATACAGACTCCGGAATTTCTGCGCTTCTATGCCAATCTGCAATTGCGTCGCGGGGACCCGCAAGCCGCGCAGCGCTGGTTGCAGAAAGCACTGGCCCTGAATCCGGCTGACCGGGAAACCCGGGTCAGCTGGATGTGGCTGCTGATTGCCACCGGCCAGGACCGGGAGCTTCGCCAGGCCCTGGTCACCTGGGAAGGCGCGGCCCGAAGTGATCGGCGCTACTGGGAGGTGCTGTCGGCGTCACACATGGCATTGGGCAATGCGGAACAGGCCCTGCGCTATGAAACCGAATTACTGAAAACCGCACGCCAGAACTGGGAGCGCCAGTGGTATTACGCCCAGGCGTTGATTGCCACCGGTCGAAACGGGCAGGCCTGGCCGGTGCTGCGGCACCTCAAGGAACAATTGCCCTTGACGGTCGAGCCGCAAAAGCAGGCCATTTACCGGGATATGCAATTGACGCTGAGTCTGTTGTTTGACGATGGCGATACCTCGCTGAAGCTGGCTCGGGCGCAAACGCAAGGCATGGACAGTGATCCGGTGGCCCGGGCCGAGTGGTTGGCGCAATGGGCGATCGGGCAGTCAGAGCCCTTGCTGGCCCAGAGTTGGTATTTGCGTAAACAGCAGGCGCAAGGGGCGCTCAAAGCCGGCTCGGCACTGGCTTTTGCACTGGTGCAGGATGATCTGGACGCGGTGGCGCAGATCCGTGAGCAGTATCAGGGCCAGCTTACCCTGTCCGAGCAGCTGGAAGCCCAGGTGCGGCTGGATGAACCGCGCCGTGCTGCCAGTACCTTTATGGCCATTCAGGCCGGGTCGCCGGAACTGGCCGGCAGCAATAACCTGCAGGAAAGCCTGCTATTGCCCACGGCCCGCTCGTCACAGTTTCATATTGAACAGCGCCGTTTGGGGGCGCTGGATATTCAGGATCTGCAGTTTGTGCAGTACCAGCCGCTCAGTGATTTCACCCAGCTGTCTGTGGAAGCCCGCCAGCGCAATTTCAGCAGCAATGATGATGAACTGCTGCAAATCAGTGATGACGAGCAGCGGCTGTCGATGGCGCTGGCTTACCAGCGCGAACGGTTCCGCAGCCGCCTGGAGCTGGGCCAGCGCAACCTGTTGGGCAACAGCGAAACCATGGCGGACCTGGAGCTGGGCGCCAACTGGACCCGGTACTGGTCCGGTAGCCTGAATTACCAATGGCGCATGCCCGCAGATGAGTCGTCCCTGCTGATTCTCGGTGCGTCGCGCACGGGTAGCCAGTGGTTGCTGAACTGGACGCCATCCTCTACCTGGCAAAGCAGTGTGGATTGGGCCAACTATGACTATCAGGATCTCAATGATAGTGATCTGGGCAGTGGCAGCATTATCAATGCCCAGAGTACCTGGCGCCCCTGGTTGTCGCGCTTCTCTCCCGGGGTACGGGTGAGGCATACCCGGGCTGACTTTACCGCCGGTGAAGACAGCATGGCAGAAGTGCGTGCCTTGCTGCCGCCGGGTGCCCAGACGTTACCGCTGCCGCAGGACTATCACGAGTCGGAAGTGGTGCTCCTGCTGGGCCAGCCGGATGTGCATATTCGTCCGCACCGTTTGCAGGGCTGGGCAGAAATAGGTTACAGCCATAACAGTCTTTCGGGAGCGGGTTTTACCGGCCGCTTCGGTGTGGAAGGGCCGCTGATCGGCCGGGATGAATGGAAGCTGTATGCAGAACAACAGCTCAATAGTGGGGGCAGTGGTGAAGACAGCTACCGCTTCGGGCTGCAATATAGAGTTTATTACTAGGAGTGAATCCAATGAGACTGAGCATTCCGCTACTGGGAACCTTGCTGTTAGCCACCGTGCTGGCCGGGTGTACCCATGTTCGCAGCAGCCAGGATGTGGAACTGTCCGGCGAGGGCAACTGGCTGGTTCTGCCGATGGTTAACCGTACCGCGACGCCCCAGGCGGGCTTACGGGCGGCGTCCATTGTCGAATCCGTGCTGTACCGCCATGGCGTGAATAACGTAACCCGCTACCCGGAAAGCGATAATGAAGGGGTGTTGTTTGAAGGCACCTCGGCGGCCAACCGCAAGAAAATGAATCAGTGGGTTGCCTCGCAATCGGCCCAGTATGTGGTGAGCGGGGTAGTGCACGAATGGCGCTATAAAACCGGCGTTGATGGTGAACCTGCGGTGGGGGTGATGATCGAAATTCGTGAGTTGCCGGCAGGCCGTATCGTCTACAGCGGTACCGGCTCACGGGCCGGCTGGGCACGCCAGTCGCTCAGTGAAACCGGGCAGAAGGTCATCGATAAATTGCTCGCCCCGGTGGTGCAGTAATGCTTGAGCGCATCAGCAACGGCAAACTGGCGGGGCTGTTCATGCCCGAGCCAAGAGTGCTGTGGTCGCTGTGCGAAGCAGTGATTCTGATGGCGCTGGCGGTTGCCATGGGGTTGTGGCTGCGTGAGGAGGATCCGCTGACACTTATCGGGACCTTCCGTTGGGTGTTGCTGGTACCGATATTGCTGGCGCTGCGTTATGGCAGTTTGCTTGGGGTATTCGGCATGCTGTGCCTGGTGGCCAGCTGGTTTGTGCTGACTGCCCTGGGCTTCTATCCAGGGATGGAGTTTCCGGAATCCACCATGCTTGGTGGTTTCGTGATTACCCTTATCTGCGGTGAGTTTGCGGATATGTGGCGCGTCAAGCTGATGCGCGCAGACAGTGCCGCCAGCTATGCACTGGAGCGCTTGCAGAACCTGACCCAGCGGTATGTGCTGTTGCGCCTCTCCCACGACCGGTTGGAAGAAAACCTGCTGATTAAGCCGTATACCGTGCGCGATGCGCTGGTGCGGTTACGTGATCTGACCCTGGATGAAAGTGACAAGGTGCGCCTTCCGGCGGCGGATGACCTGATCCACATGTTGGCAGAATATTGCCAGCTGCAACGTGCCGCGCTTTACCGGGTGGTGGATGGCGAAATCGATGATGAGCCCGCTTCCCAACTGGGTGAAATGCGTCCACTGGAGCGCAACAACGCCTTGCTCCAGCATGCACTGGAAAACCAGCTGCTTGCCCATGTGCAGCAGCATGACCACGACAGTAATTATCATGGCCAGTATCTGGTTGTGGCCCCTATTATCAACAGCGGTGGTGCCTTGATCGGGGTGATGGTGATTGAGCGTTTGCCGTTCCTGTCCATCAATTATGAAAACCTGCAGCTGTTGTCTGTGCTGCTTAACTTCTATGCCGATATCGTGCATGCCGGCGATGAAGTCGATGACATGCTGGATCGCTGGCCCACCATGCCGTTCCGGATTGCCAGTGAGTTGGCCGCGCTGGTGCGCCTGCGCGAGGGTGGCCGGGTGGATACCTCCCTCACCTTGTTTGTCGCTGACGAGAGCGAGCAGGCTGGATTGATTCTTGATGACCTGGCCCGCGGCCTGCGCAGCCTGGATCTTGCCTGGTGGGTAAATGACAGCGTCTTGATGATCATGATGCCGATGACCGGGGAATCCAGTCTGGAAGGCTTTGTGTTACGTACCGAGAAATGGCTGGCCGATGAGTATGCCTTTATGAGCCTGCGTCAGGCCGGGGTGCAGTTCTATTACCGTCACCTGGATCAGCGTGAGGCAATGGAGCAGGTGGCCGAGCTACTGGAGGCGGCGGGTGTCTAGTCTCAAGCTGCTTATCTATGCGATCAGTGCGGAGATCGCTTCCCTGCTGTTGCTGTTGAGCAGACAGGCAGACCTGTCCCTGTTCGTGCTGTACCTTTTCTCTCACGGTTTGGCATCGGCATTGCTGTCAGTTGTGGCCTGGGGACTGTTGCCGGCACGTTTCAGAACGCCAAAGATTCTTTCCTGGGTGCTGATTTTTTCCTTTGCGTTTTTTATTCCGGCGGTGGGGCTGGTCACCATCCTGGGTGGGGTGGCATTGGGTATCTGGCTGCCGGCGCTGTTTCGGGACAAACCCTTCGGATTGGTGGCGCAGCCTTATTTTTCCCCGGTACAGGTCAACAGCGCGGCCGGTTTTCGGCAAATCGATCTGAAAAGCCTGCTGACCACATCAAGGGCGCCCAATGCCCTGCGGGTGCAGGGCATGTTGGTGCTCAAGGACATGCCCGCCAAGGTAACCGGCAATTTGTTACGCCATACCCTGGGGGATTCCTTTGAAGATTTGCGGCTACTGGCCTACGGGATTCTTGATCAGAAAGAAAAGGAAATTACCCGGGATATCGAGCGCGCCCTGCACCTGTTGGAGCGGGCCAAGGAGTCACGCCGCTACCGTTTGGCCCGTCGCCTGTCCGAGCTGTATTGGGAGCTGAATTATCAGGACCTGGTGCGCGGGGATATCCGTACCCTGACGTTGGAACGGGCAGCATTCTATGCCGACATGGGCTTGATGGAAGCGCCGGAAGACGCCGGCTTGTGGTTGCTGCGCGGGCGTATTCAGTTAAGCCAGGGGGAAATCGGTGAAGCACACCAGTCCATGACCTTCGCCCGTCGCCTGGGATTGTCCGCAGCGAAAGTGAACCCCTGGCTGGCCGAGATCGCGCTGCAACGTCGGCAAATACCGCTGGTGCGGCTGCTGATGCGTGAAATTACCGATGACAGCCAATTCACCCAACTCAATAAATCCGTTGAATTCTGGAGGGCCCATGAGCCTGCCACGGGCGGATAGCGCCGATATCTGTTTATTACTGGAAGGCACTTTCCCCTATGTGAGTGGCGGCGTGTCCAGTTGGGTAAATCAGATTATTCGTGGTTTTCCCGAATATACCTTTGCCTGCTGTTTTGTGGGCAGTCGCCCGGAAGACTACGGCGACATGAAATATGAGCTGCCGGATAACGTGGTGCATTTGGAAGTGCACTACCTGCACAATTTTCAGCGGGGGGCGCAAAAGCGTTCCCTCAAGGGCAATCGTAAGGCCTATGCCGATCTGCGGCGTTTCCATGAAATGGTGAAAGATGGCATTCATTCCCGGGAGCGTAGCGAGCTGTTCAGTCGCATTGTCACGCACCTGGGGGAAGGCGAGGATTATTCCGAGGAATCTTTCCTGCACAGCCGGGCCAGCTGGGATTACATTGCTGAATCGTACCGCGAGTTCAGCCGTGACCCGTCCTTTGTGGATTATTTCTGGACCATCCGCATCATGCATTCGCCCATCTGGGTGCTTAACGATATTGCCGACAACTTGTTGCCGGCAAAGATGTACCACACCATTTCTACCGGTTATGCGGGCTTTCTTGGTGCCATGCTCAAACGCCGCACCGGCAAGCCGTTGCTGCTGTCCGAGCATGGTATTTATACCAAGGAGCGCAAGATCGACCTGTTCCAGAGCGAATGGATCAGCGATAACCGCGGCCTGGTAGAAAAGAACAATGCGGAGATGGCCTATTTTCGCGAAAAATGGGTGAATTTTTTCACCGAGCTGGGGCGCGAGTGCTACCAGGCATCGGACCGCATTGTGGCGCTTTATGAGCGCAACCGTGAGCGGCAAATGGAAGATGGCGCGCCGCCAGAGCGCACCCTGAATATCCCCAATGGCATTGATCTGCCCCGCATGCAGAAAGTGCGTGCCGCCCGGGGTGACAACATTCCCCCGGTGGCTTGCCTGATTGGTCGTGTGGTGCCCATCAAGGATGTGAAAACCTTCCTGCGCGCCATGCGTACTCTGGTCAATGTATTGCCAGATGCCGAAGGCTGGATTGCCGGCCCGGAAGATGAGGACAAGGAATACGCCAAGGAGTGTCACGGTCTGGTAACCAGCCTGGGGCTGGAAAAGAATGTGAAGTTTCTGGGTTTCCAGAAAATTGATGAGCTGTTACCGAAAGTGGGCGTGATCGTGCTCAGCTCCATCAGTGAGGCGTTACCGCTGGTGTTGCTGGAAGGCTTTGCCGCCGGGGTGCCAGCGGTTTCCACGGATGTGGGTTCCTGCCGTCAGCTGATTGAAGGCCTGGGTGAAGCCGACCGTGCCTATGGAAAAGCGGGCGAAGTGGTGGGCATTGCCGATCCGGAAGCGCTGGGCAATGCGGTGGCCGCGCTATTGAAAGACAAGGACGCCTGGCACCAGGCGCAGCAGGCAGGCATTCGCCGGGTGGAGAACCTTTACACCCAGGAAATGATGTTTGGCGCCTACCGTGACCTGTACCAGTCGCTGGTGGAGGACACGGACGCAGCCAGCCCGCAAGAAAGCAACAATCGTCGCCGGGAGGGACGCCACTAATGGCCGGCATTGGTTTTGAACTGCGTCGATTGCTGCGCAAGGACACCCTGCTTGGCCTGATACGGGCCTATGCCTATGCCGGTGTAATCAGCTCCGGCCCCTGGGTGTTGTCGATCATCGGTATTCTGATTATCGGTATCTTCAGTTTGGGTATGGTGGTGCCGGATGCCTCGGTGACACAGTTTCAGGTCACGGTGACCTACCTTATCGCCATCAGTCTGATCCTGACCGGCATTGTGCAGCTGGCCTTTACCCGCTTCTGCGCGGATCGCTCGTTTGAAAACCGTGAAGACCTGATTCTGCCCAATTTTGGTGGCGTTACGGTGTTGGTGACGGTTATCTCCGGCGTGCTGGCGTTGCCGGCGGCCATGTTCCTGTTTCCCGGGCAGAGCGTGCTGTTCCGGGTGTTGCTGATCGCCTGTTTTGTGGTGCTGAGCAATATCTGGATTGCCACGGTCTTTCTGTCAGGTATGAAGCAGTACAAGGCCATTCTGTTGCTCTATGCCCTGGGCTACACCATTACGGTGGTGGGTGCCCTGATGCTGCGGTTTCTGGACCTGGATGGCCTGCTGCTGGGGTTTCTGCTGGGGCAGGTGACCCTGCTGGCGGGGATGCTGGTACTGATTGTGCGAGGCTACCCGGCGGAGAGCATCGTCTCGTTCGACATGTTCGGCAAAAAATACCTGTACCCCAGCCTGATGTTGGTGGGCTTTTTCTATAATGCCGGGGTGTGGGCGGACAAGGCCATGTTCTGGTTTTACGACGGCACCGGTAGCGATGTGATCGGGCCGCTGCGGGCCTCGTTGATCTATGACATTCCGGTATTCCTGTCCTATCTGTCACTGATCCCGGGCATGGCCGTGTTTCTGGTGCGTATGGAAACGGACTTCGTGGAGTATTATTCCAACTTTTATGACGCGGTCCGTGAAGGTGGATCGTTGTCCTATATCGAAGACATGCGCAACCAGATGGTGTTCGTCATTCGCCAGGGCATCTTTCAGATTCTCAAGATTCAGGCGATCTCGGCGCTGGTGATCATGGTGGCCGGCGCGCAGATCTTTAACGCTTTGGGCATTTCGGAGCTGTACTTGCCGCTGCTCAAGGTGCAGCTAATCGCCACCGCGTTGCAGGTGGTCTTCCTGGCCATCATCAACGTGTTCTGTTATCTGGATCAGCGCCGCATGCTGGTGTTGCTGACCGGGTTATTCTTTGTGCTCAACGTGATCTTTACCGGCATAAGCCTGTACCTGGGGCCCCAGTTCTTTGGCTTCGGTTTCCTGCTGGCGTTGGCCGTGTGTGTGCTGCTTGGCCTGTGGCTGGTGAGTCGCAAAATGGCAGAACTGGAATATTCCACCTTTATGCTTAATTGACAGCCTGCCAGGCCCCGGTTTTTGGGGGCGAATCTCAAGATGTACGCCTGCAGCGGGTTTATGGAAAGCGTCAAGCATGCTGCGTGAGGCGTGTTGCGGCCGCAGAGCGGCAAAAAAAAACGGCGCCAAAAGGCGCCGTGAATAGTTTGGCTCGGGAGAGCTATCACGGAGTAAAACTCCGGAGCCGGTGAATGGGACTCACCGACACCCGGAAGTATGTGGACAACTGTTCTCACAAGCATTCGCTTTGTAGACTTTTTGTTTAGCCTTCTAGGTCAATATTTGCACTGTCGTTCAGTTTTTGCCCGCCATCAGGCATCAGATTGCATTGCCGCAGGCGCTCCTGCCAGAGCGAGACATGGTGCTTGAGCGCCCGGTTTAACTGGCTTTGCAGGCCTGTATTGGAAAAATAATGGTCCTGCCACTGTGCAAAAGCAGGGGGTGTGGGGGCCAGCAATGCTTCTATCTTCGCCAGCGCGTTGGCCAGTTGCTTGCGCTGGCGCTGTGCGTCTGCCAGGGCCTGTTGCACCTGGCTGCCCCAGATATTGTCCAGCACATTGCGCAGTTTTCGGGCTCGAGGCGTGGGTCGCCCTTTGGGGCAGAGCGCTACCGGGTCAATGTTTTCGAGCAGGGTGTTGCCTCGTTCCAGCTCTCGCAGCGCCAGCGCCAGCCGCCGCAGCAGTTGCCCGCCGGCCTGGCTGTGCGCGATTTGCTGCAAGCGGGCTTCCAGCCCGAACAATTGCTCCGGGCTTGGCAGGGTCTCGCCCTGAAATGGAGACTGGGCCAGTTGCTCCAGGCTTAACAGCGCTGCCTGGCTGTCGCCGGCCATGGCAGAGGGCGACTGGCTGAAAAACTGACGAAATTCCGCGCTGGCCACCAGCGCATTCCAGTACAGGGCGGGTAGCGCCGCCTGCTTCTCGGTGACCACCTGTTCAAGCAGGGTGATCAGTGCCTGATTGTCCAGTTTGTCACTGGCCAGGCACTGGCGGGCACGGCGAATAAAGGTCACTTCATGTTTGAATCGCAAGGAGTCGGCCTGCAGCTTGCCGAGCACGCTATTGCGTTCGCTGATCAGCGACATCAAGTTGCAGTGGCGCAGTTCCAGATAATCGAGCATGTCGACCCGGTGCTCGGGGATCGGTTGGTGCAGTTCCCGGTTGCCGGGGTAGGGCACTATCGGCAGGGGTGCCCGTTCGGGAACGGCCTGTTGTGAAAGCCGCGCCAGGCGTGAGAGATAATCCTCCCAGCGGGCCTCGCTGCCGTTGCCGGGCATTAGCCACCACAAGGTGAATGCCACCAGAAAAACCGCCGCAATGATCAGGAAACCCGTTTTTATCCTTGCTGCCAAATCCATCCCCTGGATGCCGTTACTTACTGCTGTGCGCCGCCTGCTTAGCCACTTGTACCGTATTTTGTTTCCGAATGTGCGGCCTTGTTTCTGCGCGATTTCTTGATGTGATAGTTGCGACTATCGTCGAACGGAAGTCCCATGTCTGTGGTATGTTTCCCACGTTAACCATTTTGCCAGGGAAGGGTGTTATGCCAAGTCGGGGTTTGTCTGTTTTTCGTCTCTTGATGTTGTGGGCTGTGCTGCTGATTGCGGCCTGTGATGATAAGAGTGACACCACCGGAAAGGGGGAAAGTAACGGCGCTGTTGCAGAGCAGGGTGAGACCGACCCAGCCGTCTCCCCTCTGGATGACCGCTGGCAAACCCATCTGGCAGCCCTGCCGGCCGGTACCATCAGTGCCCGGGCGCCACTGGTTGTGCGCTTTAATCACCCGGTGGTGACTCCTGATCAACTCGACAAACCTCAATCCGGGGTCGCGCGGCTATTGCCGGAGCGGGCTGTCACGGCGGTGTTTACCGCCGAAGACCGGCTGGAAATTCGCCCCGCCGAGCCGTTACCCGGCGGGGAGTCGTTGACCCTGGTGCTGTACGCCCAGGGGCTGGGCAATGTGGATGACGCCTTGAGTCCCGCTGAGTTCTCCCTGCAGGTGCTGCGTCAGCAGCTGAGCCTGACGGTGGAGTCCCTGTTGCCCACGGACGATGGCGGCGAAATGGTACTGCGCGGCAGTCTGGAGACTCGCGATCTGGCGGACCAGGCTCACGTAGAGGCGGTACTGGATGCCCGCCAGAACGACAAGACTCTGGCCATTAACTGGCAGCATGACAGCGCCGGCCTGCGCCATGATTTTTCGGTGACCGGGATTGTGCGCGAACAGCAGGCCAGTGATGTATCACTGCGCTGGGATGCGGCGCCCCTTGGCGTGAACAACGAGGGCAACCGTCATTACACGGTGCCGGCACTGAAAAACTTCGCGGTAACCAATGTGCGGGCGGTCAGTTACCCCAAACCCCACGTCCAGGTGAATTTTTCCGAAGCCCTGAAAGCGACCCAGAACCTGAAAGGGCTGGTCACGTTGAATGGCAAGGCGCCCCGCGTGGAAGTGGATGGCAGTACCCTGCGTATTTATCCGCAGGATGAGCTGGAAGACGATGTGAAGCTGGTGATCGACGGCAGTCTGCGCTCCGCCAGCCAGGGTCGTCTGACGGACAAACTGGAAAAAACCGTCACCCTGATGACCAATAAGCCCGGTGTGCGCTTTGTGGGTGATGGTACCATCCTGCCCGACGGCAAACAGCTCAGCGTGCCGTTTGAAGCGGTGGGGGTGCGCTCGGTGAAAGTCCAGGCGTTCCGGGTTTTCGATGACAACATCGGCCGCTATCTGCAGGGCAGCGAGCTGAATGAAGCCGACATGGACTCTCGCAGCGGTCGCTACCTGTGGCAGAAAACGTTGACCCTGCCGGGCAATGGCGATGGCTGGCAACGTTATCAGCTGGATCTCACCGAGCTCATGGCCAAACACCCCAACGGCCTGGTGCACCTGACGCTGGCGATTGATGGTGACGACATCAGCTACAGCTGCCCGGATGGTGCCCTCAAGAAAAAAACCACTTTGCCGGACAGCTATGAAGGCCCCGGGCAGGATGAGGACCGCTCTGACCTCTACGAGAACTACTATGCCGACGCGGGCTACCTGAGCTGGTACGAGAAGGATAATCCCTGTTCCGACAGCTACTACCAATACAACGATCTGGCCAGCAGCACCCGCGCCTTTCTGGCCTCCAATCTGGGCCTGATCGCCAAACGCGGCCAGAACGATACCCTGCTGGTGGTGGCCACCGAGCTGGACAGTAACACCCCCGCCGAAGACGTGGTGCTCAAGGCCTACAACTACCAATTGCAACAAGTGGGCATGGGGCTCACCGATGCCGAGGGCATGGCCAGCCTGACACTGGATGGTTCCGCCTATTATCTGGAAGCGGTCAAGGACCGGGACAACGGTTACCTGAAACTGGCTCGCAACCGGGCCCTGCCCACCAACCAGTTCAACACCGGTGGCCAGCAAGTACGCGATGGTCTGAAAGGGTTCTTCTACGGCGAGCGGGATGTGTGGCGCCCCGGTGATGACATTCACCTGACCTTTATTCTGGAAGACCAGGACAACACGATTCCCGCTGGCCACCCACTGACGCTGGACTGGTTTGATCCCCGTGGTAACAAGGTGAAAAGCTATACGCTGGACAAGCCGGTGGGCGATTTTTATGCCTTTACACTACAGACAGATGAGGACGCGCCCACCGGGAACTGGCGCGCGGTGGCTCGGTTGGGGCAACGCTATTTCGATACCCCGATCCGGGTGGAAGCGATCAAACCCAATCGGCTGAAAATCGAGCTGGATCTGCCGGAGACGCTCTACACTAACGAAGCCACCGACATCGGGCTATTCACCCAATGGCTTAACGGCGCCACCGCCGCCAATTTGAACGCCGACATGAAAGTGCGGGTGAGTGCGCGCACCACCCGTTTCAGTGGTTACGACGCTTATCACTTCGACGACCCCACCCGAAAGCTCAGCAGCGAACCCTTCACTGCCTTCGATGGCAATGTGGATGCGAAGGGCAACGCCACCGTGCCGCTCACCGTGAATGTGGAGCAGACCCCGGGCATGTTGCGCGCCACCCTGACCACGCGCGTGTTTGAAAACAGTGGCGATTACAGCACCCAGATTCGCAGCGTGCCGGTGTACCCGTTCAAGCATTGGGTCGGCATGCGTGTTCCCGAAGGCAGTGGCTGGGGCGGGGCACTGTCCCGTGAGGGCCTGCACGCCATCGACCTGATTAGCCTGGACAGCGACGGCAAGCCCGACGCCAGCCGGCCTTTGGATATCAGCGTCTATCAGATTGATTGGCGATGGTGGTGGGACCGGGCCGGTGACGACCTGAGTAACTACATTAGTGACCCCAACACCAAACGCGTAGCCGATGCACAGATCACCACCGACGCAGAAGGCCGCGCCCAGTGGAACCTGAACGGCGAAGACTACGATTGGGGTCGCCATCTGATCCGCATTTGTGACCGGCAAAGCGATCACTGCACCGCACAAACCGTGTACCTGGGCTGGAGCTGGGAGCAAGCCAGTGGCAGCCAGGATGCAGCCACACGGCTGTCCCTGTCAGCGGATCAGGACCGTTACGCCGTTGGCGACACGGCCCATATTCAATTGCCCGCTGTGGCCAAGGGCCGCCTGCTGGTGAGTCTGGAAACCGGTTCACGGGTACTGGATCACTACTGGCTGCCCGCCAACGGTGAAGCGCAAACCCTGGATATCCCCATCACCGCCAACATGGCGCCCAACGTGTACGTTCACGTGGCGCTGCTGCAGCCGCACAGCGGCCGCAACAACGACCGGCCCATCCGACTTTATGGGTTGGTGCCGCTATTGGTGGATGACCCGAATACCCGTCTTGCCCCGCAAGTGAGCGCCCCCGACAAGGTGAAACCGGAAGACACCTTTACCGTGAAGGTCAGTGAAAAGCAGGGCAAGCCGATGACCTACACCCTGGCGCTGGTGGATGAGGGCCTGCTTGGCCTGACCAACTACCAGACCCCGAACCCTCACGACAGTTTCTACCGTCGCGAAGCCCTTGGCGTGCTGACCTGGGATCTGTTCGACATGGTGGTGGGGGCCTACGGGGCAGAGCTGGATCAGCTGCTGGCACTGGGCGGCTCCGACGGGGCTGACGATGGCCGGGAAAAGCAGCGTCGCCGCTTCCCGCCGGTGGTGAAGTTCCTGGGCCCGTTCACGCTGGATGCCAATGAAACCGCCAATCACGAGATTACCTTGCCGCCGTACATGGGCCAGGTGCGGGCCATGGTGGTGGCCGGTGACAACGGCGCCTACGGCAAGGCCGAACAGGACATTACCGTCACCCAGCCGCTGACGGTGCTGAGCACCTTGCCACGGGTGCTGGGGCCGGGCGAAAGCGTGTCGCTGCCGGTTACCGTGTTTGTCACCGACGACAGCCTGAAAACAGTCACCCTGACCGTGGACGCCGATGAAGACCTGTTCGAGGTGGAGCAGGGCAAAGCCACACTGACCTTCACCGGCCCGTCCGATCAGATTGCCATGCTGAAAATCACCGCCAAACAGCAGGTGGGCACTGGCGACATCACCGTCACCGCAAAAGGCGGCAAACACCGTGCCTCGGAAACCGTGCACCTGCCGGTGCGCGCGGCTAACCCGCCCACCACCCGCGATACCCGCAAGGTGCTGGCGCCCGGTGAAATCTGGGCGCTGGAATCGCAGCCCCATGGCATGGCCGGGACCAATAGCAGCACCGTGGTGGTCAGTGCTTTGCCCGCCATGGGTCTGGAGCGCCGGTTGGACTACCTGCTGCGCTACCCGCATGGCTGCATCGAGCAGACCACCTCATCGGTGTTGCCGCAGCTATACCTGAATCAGCTACTGCAACTGGACGAGCAGCAAAAGCAGGAGGTTCAGGACAACGTTACCGCGGGCATCGAGCGCCTCAAGCGCTTCCAGCTGGCCGATGGCGGTTTCAGCTACTGGCCCGGCCTGGCCAATGCCAGCGACTGGGGCACCAGCTATGCCGGCCACTTCCTGCTGGAAGCCAAACGGCTTGGCTACGCGGTGCCGGCCACCATGCTGGATAACTGGACGGCCTATCAGGTTCGCCGCAGCCAGAGCCAGGGCGATCGCCCCTGGCAGTGGAGCGCGGAAGCCTATCGCCAGTACACCCTGGCCCTGGCGGGCAAACCGCAGGTCGGCGCCATGAACCGGCTGCGCGAGCGGCTGCAAATGGCCAAGCCGGATTACTCACGCAGTGCAAGTTATCACAGTGGCCGCTGGTTGCTGGCAGCGGCCTACCTGCAAATGGGCCTTAGCGATGTGGCGGCGGAACTCACCGCCAACGCTGCTGCCGATCTGGAATACGATGGCGCCAGTTACACCTATGGTTCCTTGCTGCGCGATCAGGCTATCCGCCTCACCGTGGCCGATGCCCGTGGCGATACCGCCGAGGCCTGGCCTCTGGCGCAGGACATCGCCAGCCAGCTTTCTGCCGATCACTGGTACAGCACCCAGACCACGGCCTGGTCGCTGATGGCCATGGCCCGTTATGCGGGTAGCCAGAGCGATGAGCAGGGCTATCAATTTGCGATGCGTGAAGGCAAGCAGGGCTGGCAGGACATCGCGGCCACCTCACCGGTTTACCGCCAGGCACTGACCGATAGCGAAACCGCCCGGGCCTTTAGTGTCCGCAACGACAGCGAACGCAAACTGTTTGTCACCCTGAGCAACACCGGCACGCCGTTGCCGGGGAACGAACAGGCCAGCAGTGACGGGCTCAGCCTGACCACCCGCTTCCTGGCAGAGGGCAAACCGGTGAACCCGGCCAGCTTGCCCCAGGGGCAGGATTTTGTTGTCGAAGTCACCGTGACCAACACCGGGAACAGCAGCCTGGAGAACCTGGCGCTCACCCAGATCCTGCCGTCTGGCTGGCAAATTACCAGCAGCCGGCTGGATGGTAGCGCCGACGATCAGGAGCGCGTCACGTACCAGGATCTGCGCGACGATCGTGTCATGCATTACTTCGACCTGAAGCCCGGCAGCAAGCACAGTCTCACCGTGCGCGTGGCCCTCAACGCGTCCTTTGCCGGGCGTTTCTACCTGCCCGCCTGGAACGTGGAAGCCATGTACGACGGCACCCGCCAGGCCCGCAGTAAAGGGCAATGGATTGAGGTGAAACGCGATTAGACCCAAATGCTCAATGTCGGCTTACGCCTTCAGGCTAAGCCGACCTACGGGGAGTGCCCACGCGATATTTTGGTGCTCGGCGTGTAGGTCGTGTTAGGCGTAGCCGTAACCCGACACCCTGCCTCGTTGCTTGCAGCACATGCCCAATGTCGGATTACGTCTTGCAGGCTAAGCCGACGCAGGGGTTATTCGTTACCAATGTCGTCCGGAAGCAGCGGATTGCCGCCCCAATCAGCCGGATACAGGCCACGGGCCACGTCGCGGTGGAAGCTGCTGTAGGGCCAAGCGGCGGGTTGGTGGACGTAACCATGCTTTACTGGGTTGAAGTAAATGTAGTCGGTGTGATTATACAGATCGCTTTCATCTCGAAGGGTGTGTTCCCAGAAGCGGTTTTGCCAGATCGGGGTGTCTATTTGGCGATTTTTTGTGACCATTCCTTTGAGTAAACGCCAACGGGTTGAGAAATCATGATCTTCTTCCGGCAAGGTCCAAATGCAGTGGAGATGGTCCGGAAGGATGACGATGGCGTCGATGCGCAAAGGGTGACGTTTTTGTACGGTTTTGAAAGCGTGGCGAAGTGCGTTAATCGTCGGTTCATTGGTCAGAATCGGTTTGCGTTGATGTGTGACCAAGGTGAAAAAATAGCAGCCGCCGGAGAGATAATTGCGCCGGTAGTGCATGGGGCCTCATTGTTTGTTTTGGAATATCAGATTACGACCCAATACGCGAGAAAACGAGAGGACATTCGCGCAACCCATTGTCGGCGTTATGCCCACCGTGCAGCCCTCCGTGTAGGTCGAATTAGGCCGAAGGCCGTAATCCGACAGCCCAGGGTACGGCCACATCTAACCCTTGTGTCGGATTACGCCTTTAGGCTAATTCGACCTACATGCAGGAGCTCGGTCGTAGGTCGTGTTAGGCGCAGCCGTAACCCGACAATGGGACTTGTTCCGGGCTCTCACCGACAATGAACCTGCGCTACGTCTTCCTGATCCCGCTAATCACCGCCGTGCCGATCGTCGCCGCACTGCAGTTCTGGCCGCTGCCGGATCGGCTCACGAACACCCCTTACGCCACCTTGATGCTGGACCGGCATGACCGCCTGCTTGGTGCCCGCAT
>NZ_DS989915.1:3656989-3667614 GCF_000155615.1 Alcanivorax sp. DG881
CGAGCGCTGCTCGCCCTGCAACTGGAATGGCACTTCAGCAAGGACGACTTGCTGATTCAGTACGCCAGCCGCGCCCCGTTTGGTGGCAACATCGTCGGATTGCGTGCCGCGGCCTGGCGTTATTTCGGCCGGGAGGCGGCGGCGCTGAGCTGGGCAGAGGCTGCGTTGCTGGCGGTGCTGCCCAATGCCCCCGCCTTGATCCACCCGGGCCGAAACCGCGAGCGCTTGCTGGCCAAGCGCAATACGTTGCTGAACGATCTGCACGAGAGGGGGGAGCTGTCGGCCACCGACCTGAAACTGGCCTTGCTGGAGCCGCTTCCCGATGCGCCGCGACGGTTACCCGGCAGTGCCGACCACCTGCTTACCTCACTTTCCTCTCGCAGTGGGCAACACCTGTTCCACACCACCCTGGATGCCGACCTGCAACGCCGGGTGCGCGAGCTGGCGCGCCAGCATGGCCAGCGGTTAGCGGGGGAGGGGGTGCATAACGTGGCGGTGGTGGTGATCGACCACACGGAATTGGCCACCCGGGCCTACGTGGGCAACATGACCCACGGTGATGCCCGCGAATACGGGGCCGCCGTGGATATCGCCCGTTCGCCGCGCTCCACCGGCAGTGTGCTCAAGCCCTTGTTGTATGGATTAATGCTCGATGACGGCCTGCTGCTGCCTGACACTCTGGTGCCGGATTTGCCCACCAACTACGGAGGCTTCAGCCCGGAAAATTTCGATCACGAATACCGTGGTGCCGTCCCGGCCCATCAGGCGCTTAGCCAGTCCCTGAACATTCCGGCTGTACGCATGCTGCGTGAATACGGGCTCGGCCGTTTTCACAGCCAATTGCAGCGCATGGGCATGAGTACCCTGTTCCGCGGTGCGGAAGAATACGGCCTCACTCTGGTGTTGGGTGGCGCGGAAGGCACGCTCGATGAACTGACGGGCATTTATGCGCGCTTGTTTGCCAGTGCCATGCGGGCACCGTCCTACCCGGTGGCAACGCTGCAGCCGCTATTGGCCGGGCGGGAATCTGCTCGCCCGGTGCTTAGCCCGGGGTCGGCCTGGCTGACGCTGGATGCCCTTCGTGATGTGGCTCGCCCTGGCACCGCCCGCCAGTGGCGGCTGTTCAGCTCCAGCCAGCCCATCGCCTGGAAAACCGGCACCAGCTATGGCCTGCGCGATGCCTGGGCTATCGGCAGTAACGGCCGCTACACCGTGGGTGTTTGGGCCGGTAACGGCAATGGCGAGCCGGCGCCCAGCCTGGGGGGCGCGGCCACCGCTGCACCGCTGATGCTGGATGTGTTCAGCCTGCTGGGGCCAGCGGCCTGGCCGGAACCGCCACTGGCAGACCTGAAGACTGTGCATGTGTGCAGTGATGATGGCTATCTGGCCGGCGGTCGCTGCCCCACGGAGGAGCGGCTGGCCCCGCTGCACAGCCATTTTGAAACGGTGACGCCGTACCATGTGCGGGTGCATCTGGACGATAAGGGGCAGCGGGTTCACAGCCAGTGCGAGTCGGTCGATGCCATGCGCCACCGGGACTGGTTTGTGCTGCCGCCGGGGCAAGCCTGGTTCTACCAGCGCCGCCACCCGCACTACCGGCCGCTACCCGCCTGGCGCGACGATTGTCTGGCCGGGGCGCGGGCCATGAATAGCGCACCGCCCATGGCGTTGATTTACCCCCATGCGGGCACGGCGATTTATATTCCGGTGGAGCTGGATGGCCGGCTGGGCAGGGCCGTGTTCCGTGCGGTGCACCAACGAGCGGATGCCACGCTCTATTGGCATCTGGATTCTGCTTATCTGGGCGAGACCCGTCATTTCCACGAATGGGCACTCACCGCCGAGCCCGGCTGGCATACCCTGACGCTGGTGGATGATCAGGGCTTTCGGTTAAAGCAGCGCTTCAAGGTGCTGGGAAAGTGAGACGCTTCACGCCGGCATGCTACACGCAACCATGCTGCCCAATCCTTTTCCCGCTTGCGGGAGAAAGACAGTGTTCATTGTCGGATTACGGCCTTCGGCCTCTCTGTGCCCTTGGGTAAATTCGACCTACAAAACCCAAGCATCAAGTAGGTCGAATTAGCCTGAAAGGCGTAATCCGACAAGCAATCTGGATGAGGTTTTTCTCCTTGGGGTAGGGGATGAGCGCAGCGAATTAAAGAAGCACACACATCCACCGCGCCTTTTTCACGTGAATCTGATAAACAAGGACTCTAAGCGCAACGAACGGGGCCAAGGATGAAGCACCTGCACTATCACACCTGCAATCTTTGCGAAGCCATGTGCGGTATTGAAATAGAGCACTGCGGCGATGACATACAAGCCATTCGTGGCGACAAGGCCGATTCGTTCAGCCGTGGCCATATCTGTCCCAAGGCGGTGGCCCTGCAGGATCTGCACAACGACCCGGACCGCCTGCGCCACCCGGTCAAGCGTACCGCCGATGGCTGGGTGCCGATCAGCTGGGAGGACGCCCTGGACGAAACTGCCCAGAGGCTGCACCAGATACAGGAGGAACACGGCAAGAACGCGGTGTCCCTGTACCTGGGCAACCCCACGGCCCACAACCATGGTGCCTTGTTTACGCTATTGCCGTTCACCCGGGCGCTGAACACTCGCCAGCGCTATAGCGCCACCTCTGCGGATCAGCTTCCCCATCAGTTGGCCACCTACAAACTGTTTGGCCACCAGGCGCTGTTCCCGATCCCGGATATCGATCGCACGGATTACTTCATGGTTATCGGGGGCAACCCGGTGGCGTCCAATGGCTCGATCATGACGGTCCCTGACGTCAAGAACCGCATCAAGGCCTTGCAAAAGCGGGGCGGGAAAATGGTGGTGATCGATCCCCGTCGGACCGAGACCGCCAAGGTCGCCGACGAGCACCACTTTGTCCGTCCGGGGACCGATGTCTATCTGCTGCTGGCGTTGGTGCAGGTGCTGTACGCGGAATCGCTGGTGGCGCCGGGGCGGCTCGATAGTCTGCTCGACGGCAAGAAAGCGCTGGAAAAACTGGTCGCGCCCTGGACACCGGAGAAAGCCGCAGCGGCGGTGGGGCTGCCTGCTGCTGCCATTCGCAAACTCGCCCGTGACATTGCCAGTGCCCCCAGCGCGGCGGTGTATTCCCGCGTGGGCGTCACTACCAGCGCCCATGGTGCGCTCAGCGCCTGGCTGGTCTACGTGATCAATATCCTTACCGGTAATCTGGACCGGGAAGGGGGCGTCATGTTCACCAATCCGGCCTTTGATATCCTCGCCATGAGTGGCCTCAGCGGTGATACCGGCAGCTTCGACCGCTACCGCAGCCGGGTAAAGGGTTACCCGGAATTCGGCGGCGAATTCCCGGTGACCACCATGGCTGATGAAATGCTCTCCCCGGGGCTGGGCCAGGTGAAGGCGTTTATTTCCCATGCCGGCAATCCGGTGCTGTCCTGCCCGGATGGCAGCAAGCTGGACCGGGCCCTGGCCGGGCTGGATTTCATGGTCAGTATTGATTTCTATATCAACGAAACCACCCGCCATGCCGACATTATTCTGCCCCCCACCGGGCAGCTGGAGCATGGCCAGTTCGACCCGATTTTTCAGGCGGTGGCGGTGCGCAACGTGGTGAAATATACGCCACCGCTGGTGCCCCGGCCGGAAGGCATGCTGCATGACTGGGAGATTTTTCTCGGGCTCACCTCACGGTTGAACCGGCTTAAAGCGCGTACTCGTCGCAGCCGAGTGAAAGCGGCCGCCACCGACCGTTTTATCCGCAAGCTGGGTGACCGGGGGATTATTGATCTGGGCCTGCGCCTGGGCCCGTATGGCAGTGGCGGCAAGGCCATGGCCGGCCTGAAGAAGAACGGCCTGCATACGCTGCCCAATGTGGCCTGGCGCCTGTTGCGCGGGAAGGGTGAGGGGCTGACGTTCAAGCGCCTGCAAGCGGCTCCGCATGGTATTGATCTGGGGCCGTTGACGCCCATGCTGCCGCAGCGCCTGTTCACTCCGGACCAGCGCATCAATCTGGTTCCCGCACTTTACCACCGCGCCTTGCAGGGCTTGCCGGTGCCATCTGCTCCACAAGAGAATCAACTGCTGATGATTGGCCGGCGCCATATCCGCAGCAATAATTCCTGGATGCATAACAGTCAGCGCCTGATCAAGGGCAAAGGCCGTTTCACTGTGATTGTGCACCCGCACGATGCCCTGCGATTGGGAGTGGAAGAAGGAGCAGATGTGACGGTCAGTGGTAGCGCTGGCAGTATCAGATTACCGGCCAATATCAGCGACGACATCATGCCTGGGGTTATCAGTGTGCCCCACGGTTGGGGCCATGACCGCGAGGGTGTGCAACTGGAAATTGCCCGCTCTACCCAGGGCAGTAGTGTTAACGATGTGATCGGCACAGAGCGGGTGGAAGCGGTGACCGCCATGGCGCAGCTCAACGGCATTCCCGTAACACTGGCCCCTGTGACCCCATGCCAGTGAGTGTCGCTCCGTGGTGCCGGGTTGTGTTTATGGCCGGCTGGGTGCCGCTGGCCGGCGCAGCGGCGGTTACCGAAACCGATGCGTTTATGGCGAACGTGGAGAAGGGCAGCCATGCCCCCAACCTGGAAAAGGGTAACTGGGTGGTGGCGCCGATCCCCGTCTCGAACCCCACCATGGGCACTGGCTTGCAACTGGCGACCCTGTATTTGCACCCGTCTCGTGATGGCAACGGCGGCCCCAACCCCACCAGCGGTCTGGGCGCCATGTACACCGACACCGATAGCTGGGTGGTGGGCGCATTCCATCAGGACTATTTGCTGGATGATCGTTTGCGGGTAACGGCCGCTGCCGGCACCGGCTCCCTGAAGCTCAAATATTATGGCTTTGGGGGGGAGGGCTTTTTCGCCAACAATCCGCTGGATTACACCATCGACATGGCCATGGGGTTTGCCCGTGCCCAGTGGCGCTTGCCGCAATCCGATCACTGGTTCCTGGGCCCGGCGCTGATCTACTCGGACGGGGATGTGGAGATGGAATTCGATCAGCGTATTATCGGGCTGCCGGGGTTGAGCAAAAATATCGCCGTCGGCGGAGCGGGGATGGTGTTGACCTATGATTCCCGCGACAACAATTATTTCCCCACCCAGGGGATCAATTTCAGTGCCTCCTATTTTGATTTTGCCGAGGCCCTGGGCAGTGATTTCGACTACGGCAAAACCCGGCTGGACCTGAGCTATTACAAACAGCTGTTCCCGGATCTGGTCCTCGCCACCAACGGTGCGTGGGAAAGCACCTCCGGGCGGGCGCCGTTTTTCAATCAGGCGTCGGCCGGGGTGCGCGGCTATAACCGGGGCGAATACATGGATGACGATGCATTGAAAGCCAGCATCGAAGGTCGCTATTCGATCTTGCCGCGCTGGGTATGGGTGGGGTTCTACGATTATGGTTGGGTCAACGACGGGGATGAGCCGATTTTCCAGGGCAAGACCGCCCATAGCATCGGCACCGGCCTGCGCTGGCAAACCACCCCGAGCAAGCCTCTGCACATCGGTGTGGATGTGGCCTTCACCGATGACGATACCGTTTTCTTTATTCAGCTGGGCGAAAGTTTCTAACGCTTGAGCGGGCTTTCCGGTGCTTTGTCTGAATATCAGGTTACGCCTTTCAGGTTAATCGGCCTGCGAAACTGGATCTCACCACACCTGGGGCACTTTCTGCAGTTTTTCCAAGCTATAACCCCGGTCTTTGGCGGTATCCAGCAAGTGCTGGTAGACGCTGGCATCCAGTTGCGGGCTGCGCGCCATGATCCACAGATAATCCCGTTTCTGCCGTCCTACAATGGTGGTCTGGTAATCCGGGCTTACATACAACACCCGGAAGTCTGCCTTGAATGGCCAGAGAAACCGCATCTTCCAGATTGCCGGATTCTCGTCGCTGACAAAGCCGGTGGGGGCCATGGTTTTCAATTCACCGTCCGGGCCGTCTTTGCGGAAGGTGAAGGTGGTCGCAATTTCATTGGGCCCAGCCCGGCGATAGGTCTCGATGGCGTTATAGGCGCCTTTTTCCGGAAAGGTGGGAATATTGGCAATCACATACCACTGGCCCATGAAGCGGTCCAGATCGAGTGGACTCGCCACTTCAATGGGGTCAGTCGGCGTGGTCTGGCAGGCGTTGAGCATAATCAGGCTCACTATCAACAACATTGGGCGCATAGGTTTCTCCATGAAAGAGAGAATCGCATCCGCCGGTGCAACGCCGGGTGAATCTTGGTGATTCCGTAGGTCGACTTAGGCGTAGCCGTAAGCCGACAACCAAGCCTTGCTGCCCATCCACAATGGTTGAATGTCGGATTACGCCTTTCAGGCTCTCTGTGCCCTTGGGTAAATCTGACCTACACACACCCGTTACCCTTGAAAGTCCTCCACGTCATCACAACCCCTGTTAATACCTAACCGGAAAAGGAGAACCGCGTGAACGTTCTTATTGCAGGTGCAAACGGCAAAATTGGTCGCCGGCTGATTCCCCATCTGGTGGCAGACGATATCCACGTTACCGCCATGGTGCGCGATGCGGCCCAAGCCCAGTCTCTGAAAGAGCTGGGCGCCAACGATGTGGTGGTTGCCGACCTGGAGGGTGATTGCCGTGAGGCGTTGAAAGGGCAGAACACGGTGATTTTTACCGCAGGCTCTGGTCCTCACACCGGTCCGGAGAAAACCCTCGACGTGGATCAGAATGGCGCCATTGCGTTGGTGGATCAGGCGAAAGAGCAGGGTGTGGACCGCTTTATCATGGTCAGCTCCATGCGCGCCGATGACCCGGACAGTGGCCCGGAAAAAATGCGCCATTACTTTGAAGCCAAAGGCAAGGCGGACAACCACTTGCGCAGCAGTGGTCTGGACCATGTCATTGTCCGCCCGGGGCGACTAACAGAAGAGCCGCCGCTGGAGAAGGTTCGGCTGGAGACGAAAATAAAGGACTTTGGAGAAATCTCCCGCGAAGATGTCGCCAAGGTGCTGGCGGAAGTCACCCGGATGGAGATTCGCAATCAGGAATTTGATGTGATCACCGGAGAGACGCCCATCCGGGATGCGCTGCAAAACGTTTGAGGTATACATGTCGGCTTATGTCTTAAGGCTAAGCCGACCTACGGTAAGTATTGCCAAGGCGGGGTAGTGGTCGGTTTAGGCCGAAGGCCGTAAACCGACACCTCTTCGCTCTCCATTGGAAATTATCCCCTGAATTGTCTGACAATCGGATTGATCCCTCCCTCATCCTTCCCCTAGGTATAAAGAGGCCTGCGTCACCAATACGTATGAATTACGTAGAGTTAGTGCTGAAACCCATTCGCATTGCAGTAAACAAACTGTAAAATGCCGCTGCTTGTCATATGGATGACAAAAAAAAGTACGCATAATCCGCCCCTCGATGTTAGAACAGCTGGATAGGATGTCCTTAGTGCAGTTTTCTTTACAGCTCACCCGTTGGTGCCTCGGGGGCTTGGCCTTTGTGTGCGCCACCAGCGCACAGGCCGCTTCGCCCTGGGTGCCAGCCGGCGATCTATCCGCGCGCCATCATATCGAAGCGCTCCAGTCCCAGGGTTGCCTGGATGGCGTTACCCTCAGCTGGCCGATCAGCTGGGCCGCGCTGATGAAAAGCTACCGCCTTGCCCGTCACAGCCTCCCGGAAGCGGAAGCCAAACGTTGTGAAAACCAGCATGCCGCCTTCCTCGAAAAAGCCCTACAGCAGGCCCAGCAAAACACCCGTGGTGTTTCCATTGAACTGGGTGGCGCCAACCAGGAGCCGCTCTACACCAGCTTCGATACCCAGGTAGAAGACGAATTCACCAGCCAGGTGACACTTTACGGCATGGGTGATCGTTGGGCCGGGCAGCTGGCGGTGGGGTATGTGGATGGCGAGCGCGACAACCAGTATGTGCGTCTGGACGACACCTACCTGGCCGGCATCATCGGCAACTGGCAGCTGGGCGTCGGTGCTGTCGATCGCTGGTGGGGTCCGGGCTGGCAAAGCTCGCTGGCCCTGTCCAATAATGCTCGCCCGGTTCCCGGGCTATGGCTATCCCGACAAATGCCGCTGGCACCGGAAAGCCCCTGGCTTAGCTGGATCGGCCCCTGGGACCTGCAACTGATTGCCGGACAATTGGAGCACGACCGCGCTATCCCGGATGCTCGCCTGCTGGGCGCCCGCTTTGTCTTCAAGCCACTGGATTCCCTGCAAATCGGCTTGTCGCGCCTGGCGCAATGGGGTGGGGAAGGGCGTCCGCAGGGCCTGGATGACTTTTGGAATGCGGTTATTGGTCGCGATAACGGTGAAACATCCGGCCTGGAAGAAGGGCAGGACCCCAGTAACCAAATTGGGGGAGTGGATTTCCGTCTGTCTCTGAACCCGGGCGACGTCCCCCTCGGTATCTATGGACAATTCATGGGTGAAGACGAAGCGGGGGGCTTGCCCTCGAAGCTATCGTCTTTGGCTGGCGTGGATGTGGTCACCGGCTGGGGCAAGGGCTCCCAGCGCTTCTTTGTGGAAGCCACCGACACCGTTGCCGGTAGCTGGTTTAGTGACCGCCGCCACAATGTCATGTATGAGCATGGCACTTATAAGAGCGGCTTCCGCTACCATGGCCGTAACCTGGCCAGCACCTGGGAAGGTGACGCCCAGGCCGTTACCCTCGGCATTCAGCAGTTTTTCCGCCACGACGTGGCGGTGGCCCTGAGCCTGTCGCAAGCGACCCTGAACGAAGAGGGCGGGATACGCGCGGTGGTCACGGAAGATGGCGACGCTATCCTTCAGGCCGTTGAAGAACAGGACATCACCCTGGCCGAATTACGCATTGGCCACCCTTTATTCGGCGGCCGCCTGAACTGGCTGCTTTCTGCTACGGATGAACCCGTAGTGACCTATGAAGAGCGGGAGCGGTTCACCGCCGGCCTTCAGTGGACCCGCCACGTGAATTGGTAACAGAGTTTATGCAGGTATCTATGAATCCTTTCGGGAAATTTCTGGCTGTTGGCCTCCTGGCTTCGTTGGCAGGCTGCACGGTTGTGCCGGGCTCCCACATTTCCACGTCGCCGGGCTGGTTCCTCGATGAAGACGAAAGTGCGGAAGAGGCCGAACCCCTGCCGGATGTGGTGCAGGTGCATACCATTACCACCAATGTGCTGAAAGCCGAGCCCCAGGACAAAGCCAAGCCAGCCCCGGTATTGCTCGAAGAACCGGAAGATTACGATTACGTGGTCGGGCTCGGTGATGTGCTGCAAATCACGGTGTGGGATCACCCGGAACTGACCATCCCGGCAGGCTCCATGCGCAGCCCGTCCGAGTCCGGTAACTGGGTACACAACGATGGCACCATCTTTTACCCCTATGTCGGCAAGATCAAAGTGGTCGGCCTGCGTGTCACCGAAATCCGTGACCTGATCGCCCAGCGTATTGCGGAATACATCGAAGATCCGCAAGTGGATGTGACCATTGCGGCTTTCCGTAGCCAGCGGGTGTATGTGTCCGGTGCGGTCAAACAACCCGGCGCCTACCCGGTGACCAACGTGCCGCTACGCCTGCTGGATGCGGTGAATTCGTCCGGCGGCTTGACCGAAATGGCCGACTGGAACGATGTCACCCTTACCCGTAACGGGCAGGAATATACCCTGTCGTTGAAGGCGGTCTACCAGGAAGGCAACCCGGCCTACAACGTGTTGCTGCGTCCCGGTGACGTGGTCCACGTGGCCCGCAACGATGACAACAAAGTCTTTGTGTTGGGTGAAGTGGGTGAGAATCAGCCCGTACCCATGACCCGTAACGGCCTGACTTTGGCGGAAGCCTTGTCTGCATCCGGCGGTTATACACAAGACACTGCGGATGCCCGTGGCATCTTTGTACTGCGCCGCGCGCCGCAGGGGAGTGATCACCTGATTGACTTGTATCAGCTCAATGCCAAAGACGCTACCGCCCTGATTCTGGCGGACGGTTTCGATTTGCAAAGCCGCGACATTGTCTATGTCACCGCCGCGCCGCTGGCCCGCTGGAATCGCGTAATCAAGAATATTCTGCCGACCTTCCAGACCATTTACTACGGGGCGCTGGCGTCAGACCGGATAAGGGATTTGGACGAGTAATGTTTAATCGCATCTTGGTGGTGTGTGACGGCAACATCTGTCGCAGTCCCACCGTCGCCGCCATGCTGCGGGAGCTGAAGCCGGAAAAAGCCATCTCTTCTGCGGGCCTGGTGGGGCTGGTGGGTCAGGACATGGAAGCGACCGCCCGGGCGGTGGCGGAAGAAAACGGCCTGGATTGCGGCGCGCACGTGGCCCGCAAGCTGGACAGCGAACTGTGCCGCGACAGCGATTTGATATTGGTCATGGAAAGCCGCCAGAAGGAACGGCTGGGTAGAGCTTTTCCCGAAGCCAGCGGCAAGACGTTCCTGCTTAGTCACTGGAATGGCGGCCACGACATCCCGGACCCCTACAAACGCGGCCGGGATGCCTTTGAAAGGATCTACCCGCCCATGCGCGAAGCCACAAAAGCCTGGGCCGAAAAACTGTAAGGGCAACACCCGGGAGGGCTCCCTTCCAGAGCGCGATTAGACGATTGTAGGAGTTCCCTTCCAGGGGACGAACCAAGCGTCAGCGCGGAGATAGCCC
>NZ_DS989915.1:3667639-3698826 GCF_000155615.1 Alcanivorax sp. DG881
CTCCTACAGTGGCATCGATAAAACTGGCGAGCTAACTCGTCATTTGGGAGAGGCGGTTCCACCGCAAAAACGCCCAACAGCAAACAGACAGCAGAGCAAAAAAACATGGCAGAAAACGCAACAAACACAACACGCCAGCCCCAGTCGTCCTCCAGTATGGCCGACGAAATTGACCTGCAACGTCTGTGGGGGCTACTGGTCGACTACCGCTGGCTGATTATTGGCACCACGCTTATCGCTCTGTGCCTGGGCGTAGCTTATAGCCTTATGGCCATCCCCATCTATAAGGCTGATGCGTTACTGCAAGTGGAAGACAAGCAGGGTGGCGTGCCTGGGTTTTCTGAACTGAACGAACTGTTTACAGAAGAATCTTCTGCCGATGCGGAGATCCAGATCATCCGTTCACGGATGGTGCTGGGTGAAATCATTGACCAGCTACAGCTGGATATTAAGGTCGAGCCTGACCGCCTTCCTTTAATTGGCGGGATCGGCGCGGCAGATCCCGCGCCTGAATTTGTGCCCAAACCTTTGTTTGCAGGTTATAGGGACAACGAAACTTTCGTGACTATCAAATCTTTCCAGGTCCCGGAAAATCTGGAGGGAGAATTGTTCACCTTGGTTGAAGAAAACGGCCAACCCGCGCTGTATTTTGACGAGCAAAAAGTGGGCAGCGCTCCGCTAGGCACCGTGATCACCAGTGAAGACAAACGCATTACGCTGGAGCTGGGGGAATGGGATTACGGCGAAGAGCCGCTAACGCTGGTGCATCAAACCCGCGCCGAAGCCGTTAATCAACTTCGTGGCCGCCTTTCTGTCAGCGAGCAAGGGAAGGCGACCGGTATTATTGCCCTGTCCATCACTGGCCCCAACAAAGCCCGGATACGCGCTATTCTGGACGCAATCAGCGAAACCTATTTGCTCCAGAACATCAAACGCATGTCTGCAGAAGCGGAGAACAGCCTAGATTTCCTGGACGAACAACTCCCTGAAATCAAAGAAAAACTCAATGGGGCAGAAGAAAAGCTCAATGCCTATCGATTGAAAAGCGAATCGGTAGACCTGTCACTGGAAACCCAGTCTGTGCTGGAACGCCTGGTCGCCATTGAAGCGAAAATTAATGAACTGAAAATCAAGGAAAGCGAAGTCTCTGCCCGCTTTACCCGCGAGCACCCGGCTTACCGAACCCTGATTCAACAGCGGGGCTCCCTGATTCAGGAAAAAGACGAGCTCAACAAACAAATAAAACAACTACCGGAAACCCAGCAGGAAGTGCTGCGGTTGATGCGTGACGTAGAAGTAAACCAGGAAATCTACGTGGGCCTGCTTAACAAGGTGCAGGAGTTGCGCATCATGAAAGCCGGCACTGTCGGTAGCGTGCGCATTATCGATAAAGCCCTGGTGCAACCTGAACCGGTCAAACCCCAAAAGTCCCTGATTGCCATTCTGGCTGCCATGCTGGGGGGCATGGGTTCTGTCGGTGTCGTCCTCCTTAAAGCGGCCTTTAATCGTGGTATCGAAAGCCCGGAACAGCTGGAAGAGCAGGGCATCTCTGTGTATGCCTCTATCCCGTTGTCTGAACACCAGCAAAAGGTAGACCGCCTGGAGGCCCTGAAGCGCCGCCGCAAGCGCAAGAAAGACAAAGACCCCATCCCGTTGCTAACCCTGTCAGACCCAAACGATCTGGCTGTGGAAGCCTTGCGTAGCCTGCGCACTAGCCTGCACTTCGCCATGATGGAAGCCAGTAACAAGGTGCTTATGGTCTCTGGTCCCAGCCCGGGGGTCGGCAAATCCTTCGTTTCTGCCAATCTGGGTGCGGTGCTCGCCCAAACGGGGCAAAAAGTGGTGGTGGTCGATGCCGATATGCGCAAGGGCCATATGCACCGTTTCTTCGAAAACAACAACGATGCAGGGCTGTCAGACTATTTGTCTGGCCAGGTCGAACAAGACGCCATTGTTCAGTCGACCCAAATGGAACATTTGGCCTTTATTTCCCGCGGGCAGGTGCCACCGAATCCGTCTGAGCTACTGATGCACGACCGGTTTAAAGCACTGATGGAATCTCTGAGTGCTCAATACGACATCGTGCTGGTGGATACCCCGCCCATCCTTGCGGTAACCGATGCCGCCATCGTGGGCCAGCTGGCCGGCAGCAGCCTGATTGTCACCCGCTTTGGCGTAAACAGTGTTAAGGAAGTGGACATCTCACTGACACGCTTTGCGCAGAATAATGTAGAGATTAAAGGGGCGATTCTCAATTGTATGGAGCGCCGTGCTTCCAACGAATACGGCTACTACGCTTACGAATACGGTAAAAGCAGCAACTAACCAGTAAAAGCGTCGCTGGCGGCGCGATGTGGTAACAACGACTAAATATCAGCACACAACGGAATGGATAAAGAATGGAACTGAATGACATCAAACTGGCGGTAATTGGGTTGGGCTACGTTGGGCTGCCACTGGCGGTGGAGTTTGGCAAGCACCGGTCTGTTATCGGTTTTGATATCAACCAGGCCCGTATTAATGCGCTGAATGCGGGCCATGATGCCACTCTGGAAGTCAGTGATGAAGAGCTGGCCAGCGCCAGTCAACTGCAATTCAGCGCTGACCCGGCCAGCCTTGGTGATTGCAACGTTTACATTGTTACCGTGCCAACGCCAATTGATGAGCACAAACGCCCGGATCTCGCGCCGCTAATCAAGGCTTCAGAAAGCATCGGCAAGACCTTAAAAAAAGGTGACATCGTGATTTACGAGTCCACGGTGTACCCCGGTGCCACAGAAGAAGATTGTGTGCCTGTCTTGGAGGCGGTTTCCGGGCTGACGTTTAACCAGGATTTCTTTGCAGGTTACAGTCCAGAACGGATTAATCCCGGCGATAAGGAGCACCGTGTAACCACTATAACCAAAGTGACGTCCGGTTCCACACCGGAAATCGCAGAGCTGGTCGATCAGCTGTATGGCTCCATCATTACCGCTGGCACGCACAAGGCATCCAGCATAAAAGTGGCAGAAGCGGCCAAGGTGATCGAAAACACCCAGCGTGATCTGAATATTTCACTGGTCAATGAGCTGTCCATGATTTTTAACCGCATGGGAATTGACACGGAAGAAGTGTTGCAGGCTGCGGGCACCAAATGGAATTTTCTGCCTTTTCGCCCAGGCTTGGTTGGCGGGCATTGCATTGGCGTGGACCCCTACTACCTGACCCACAAGGCGCAGTCCATTGGTTATCACCCGGAAGTCATTCTTGCTGGCCGCCGCATCAACGATGGTATGGGGCGCCATGTGGCCAGCGAGTTGGTCAAAGCCATGCTCCACCGTTGCATTCAGGTTAATGGTGCGAGGGTTCTGGTGATGGGCTTAACCTTTAAGGAAAACTGCCCTGATTTGCGTAATACCCGGGTTGTGGATGTGGTCAAGGAACTGCAGGACTACAACATTACCGTGGATGTACATGACCCCTGGATCGACGCTGCCGAATCAGAGCATGAATACAGTATCAGCCCGGTGGCGCAGCCGCAGAAAGGTGCCTACGACGCCATCATTCTGGCGGTGGGCCACAACCAGTTCAAGGCCATGGGCGCAGACGATATTCGTGGATTGGGCAAGCCCGAACATGTCCTGTACGACCTGAAATACACGCTCCCCAAAGATCAGGTGGACCTCCGGCTGTAGGAGCTTACCTGCAAAAGAAGGTTTTGTAGGACCTTCGCAAAGCGAAGGAACGCACGCAGGGCGGCCCCGAAGGGGTGAGCGCAGCGAATAATGCCACTTGAGGCGCGAAAGCAACATACAAACACAGGCTAAACCATGACTACCCGCTACGAACAAGTGAAAGCTGATCTCCAATCCAACCCCAAAATCTGGTTGATCACCGGTGTCGCCGGTTTTATCGGTTCAAACCTGCTGGAAGCCCTGCTGAAGCTTGATCAAACGGTGGTCGGGCTGGATAACTTTGCCACTGGTCATCAGCACAATCTGGATGAGGTCCAAGGGTTGGTCACAGAGCAGCAATGGCTGCGCTTCAAGTTTATTGAAGGTGATATTCGCAATCTGGACGATTGCAATAAGGCGGTCAGTGGTGTGGATTATGTACTGCACCAGGCGGCGCTGGGCTCTGTTCCCCGTTCTATATACGACCCCATCACCACGAACCAAGCCAATATCGATGGTTTTCTGAATATGCTTGTGGCCAGCAAGGATGAAGAAGTCAAGAGCTTCACCTACGCTGCCAGCAGCTCGACCTACGGTGATCACCCAGCTTTACCGAAACAGGAAGATGTTATCGGCAACCCCCTCTCACCCTACGCCGTAACAAAATATGTCAATGAACTGTATGCATCGGTTTTTTCTCGAACCTATAATTTCCATAGCACCGGGCTTCGCTACTTCAATGTTTTTGGCCCACGTCAGGACCCGAATGGCGCTTACGCGGCGGTTATCCCAAAGTGGACAGCTGCAATGATCCAGAATGAAACGCTATACATTAATGGTGATGGTGAAACCAGCCGGGATTTCTGCTTTGTCGATAATGCGGTACAAGCAAATATCCTTTCAGCGGTTAATGGTGAATTAAAAAGCAGTGAAATTATTAATGTGGCGTGTAATGACAGAACTACATTAAATCAACTTTTTGAGCTCATTCGACAGGCTTTGAATAATCAATCGATCCATTATAAGAAAAACCCTGAATATAGAGATTTCCGAGCAGGTGACGTGCGTCATTCACAGGCAGATATAGGTAAGGCTGGTCGGCTGGTTGGTTATGAAGTGCTCTACCGTGTCGGGGATGGTATTGAAAAAGCAATGAGCTGGTATGTCGCAACACTTGCTAAAAATATTTGAGTAGGTTTTTTTGATATGCACAAAAAAGTGGATTTCTTTATTGTTGGTGCTCCAAAGTGTGGAACAACTGCATTGGTGGAATACTTGAATGCAACTAACGAGGTTTTTGTTCCACCAATAAAAGAGCCTCATTTTTTTTGTTTTGAATGGCCCGAGTTCCAAAGAGTGCGTACTTTCGACGAGTATCACGCTTTATATGACAGGTCTGGGAATAAACTTTGCGGTGATGCTTCTGTTTGGTATCTGTATTCGAAAGAGTCAGCAAAGAATATTAAGAATTACAATGATGAAGCGAAAATTATAATTATGCTGCGAGAGCCTGTGGCTGCGATGCAGTCCTTGCATTCTCAACTGCTGTTCTCAGGAAGAGAGGATGTCAATGATTTTACGAAGGCTGTCAACCTGGAGTCTGAAAGATCGAAGGGCAACTTTTTACCAAAAAACAGCATTGTAAATGAGCATCTTTTATATTCAGAAGTTTATTCTTATGAGGAGCAGGTCTCTAGGTACATCGAATTATTTGGCGAAGAAAATTGCAAGATTGTTTTGTACGAAGATTTTTTTAAAAGTGTAGAGTCTGGTTTGACCGATGTCATGAGTTTTTTGGGATTAAATTTGAAGTCTGCTGAAGGGGTGGAACTTAAGAAGGTTAACTCTAATAGGGTGCACAGGTTTCCTAGAATTGCTCATTTTGTTATGAGGCCGCCGGGGTTTTTGGGTGTTGTTAAAGAGTGGTTAAAAAATACCTCTTTAATGAAAGGAAGGCCCATTATGCGTCCAGTCTACAGGTTTTTTTCAGAGGGGAGAAAAAGGAGGTCGATTGACAGTTCTCAAATATCCTTATTAAGGAAAGGTTTTGAAGAAAAAAATATTAAGCTAAAGGATGTCGCGAAAGTGGATATCTCTAAATGGTAACCTATAAACCAAGTGAAATTGAAAAAAAAGTATTGGGAATTGCGGTTGCAGGTTTTCTTCTGTCAACTGTTTTTTTTCAAGACTTGACTGTAAAGCTTTTTGTTCTTTGTGCCGCTCCGTGGTTGTTTTTTTTGTGGTATGACTTTTCGCGGCCGGAAGGTGTGCTGACTTTTTTTCTCTATCTTTATAGTTTTTCTTATCCTGTGTTCCTGTTTTTGACCGGAAACAATTATTTTCTAAGTGAATTAATTGAGACAAGCAGCCTGTCTCTTTCCGGTTTTATTCTTGGTTTTTCACTGTTCCCATTAGTGGGGGTGGTGAAAATGAAAGAAACCACACGGATTGAAAAAACCTCCTTTTACAACTTTATTGGTCGGGTATCTGTTTTTGTTACCCCGTTGCTTCTTTTATTTTGTTGCGTTGCAGTATACAAGCTTGGCTTGTCGTCAAAAAGAGAAATCAACGATTCTGGCGGAAGTGTGGCTGTAGCAAAAGAGCTGCTCTATGTTTTATTTATGTGCGCAAGCTTTTATTTGTGTTTCAAAATGAAACATGGAAAAGATTTTAAATTGCTTTTTTTTTATTTTGCAACTCTCTCACTCGTGGCTCTGCTGGTTCTAGGGGAAAGAGATATTTTCTTTAGGTTTTGTTTTGTTGTTGTGCTTTTTTACTTCTCGTGCTTGGCTGGCTTCAAGAAAAAATATTATGTGATGTCTTTTTTTATTATTTTATCTGTTCTTTCTTTTAGTCAGCAAATTAAAAGTGTTTTGGTTACAGGTTCAATGCATTCTGCTACTTATTCAGGGTGGGAGTGGATGTTTTATAATGAATTCGCTTCTGGCTCTAGAAATCTTAGGCAGTTGATGTTGAGCGGAGGGTATTATGATACTCCAAATTTAATCTGGATGGATTTTGTTAGATTTCTGGATGTTTTTGGTTTGGTTGATAATGCTCAGAGTTCCACGGCATGGTTTAACTCAGTATATAGGAACTATGCAGGTGTGGCGGGCAACTCTGGTTGGGGATTCGGTATTGTGCCAGAATTATATGCTGTTTCTGGGAATCTTGCTGTTTTTGGTGGTTTTTTTGCGCTTTCATTTCTATCATCTTTTTTATTTAAAGCTTTGGAGGGAACGCTAACAGGAAGGGTGCTATTCTTTTTCTTTGTTGCAGCACTCATTTATAGCTTTAGAGCAGATTTTGCTAACTTGCTTGGCCTTTTTGTTAAATGGACTTTGATCCCTTTCTTTGTAATCTGGGGCTCCTATGTTGTCTTGGCTAAGTCTGGAGGAAAGGAAATATGACTGGAAGAGATTTGTACTCCAAGCTAATTTTTGTTTTCGATTTTCTTTATTTTCTGTTTCGTATTTTTCCGCTTTCAGTTAAGCAGTTTCTATATTCCTCCACCTTTTTGTTTAGAGGAAAGTTTGGTGCAGGGATGCGTTACGTTTTGGTTAAGGCCATGGTAAAAGAGCTGGGCAGAGCTTCATATTTTGCCGCTAATACTGTTATAAGAAACCCAGGAAATATTGTGATTGGGTCTAATTTAAGTATGCATGATTTTTGCTATTTGGATGGATATGGTGGAATAAAACTAGGGGACAATATTTCGATAGCTCACGCTGTTTCGCTAATTTCTTTTGAGCATACGTGGGGGGATCCATCTAAACCAATAAAATACAATAAAGTCAAAGGCGCAGAAATTGTGATTGATGATGATGTTTGGATCGGGTGTGGTGTGCGTATTTTGGCTGGTGCACATATTGAATCTAGAGTGGTTGTGGCGGCGGGTGCGGTTGTAAAAGGGAGGCTCGATTCTGGCTGGGTTTACGGTGGAGTGCCTGCGAAAAAGTTGAGGGCATTATGAGCGGCAAACTACTTTTTATCCATGATCATAAATTTTTTAAAACAAAAGACGGATGCTACTATTCAGAGGGAAAGTTGCCAAGCTCAGCTTTTGAGCGATTTTTAAATATTGCTGACTCGATTACGGTTCTTTGCAGAAGTAAAGATACCAATGATGCCGATGGGCTTGTTATTTCCTCATCTGATTCGGTGGGTTTTTCCCCTGTCACGGGGCGTACTTGGTTAAGTATATGGGGGCGATATTTCTTTTCAAATATCAGGCATGTTATAGCTTTAATTGATGAGGCTGATATTGTTGCTATTCGCCTGCCTTGTATATTTTCCTTATTTGTTTTTCCTATCTTGATGATAAAGAGAAAACCTTATGCGGTAGAGGTTGTTGGTGACGCCTTTGAGGCGATCTATAATTCTGGGGGGAGGAGGGCAAGTTACAAGTTTTTAGGTTGGTTTTTTGATTTTTATACTAAAATAATAGTCTCTAGAGCTGTTGGTGCTATATACGTTACAAGGTATAAGCTTCAAGAAAAGTATAAAGGAGGAGAGATGGTTTCTTATGCCTCCAATGTTTCTATCGGCAGGGTTTGTGAGTCGGTGATTTCTGATCGTGAAAACCATATTCGGTCCATGGTAAAAAATGAAAAATTTAAAGTGGGCGTTATAGGTTCATTTAGTAATAATTATAAAGGGATCGATGTTTTAATTGAGGCTGTATCAATTTGTAGGAAGTCCTCCTTGTTGGATATTGATTTGCATGTCTTAGGTTCGGGCGAGGTTACTGTGCTTAAACCAGCTATTGAGAAATTCTCAGCTCAAAATTGGATTTTCTTTGATGGAAGAAAAAAAAGTGAGGAAGTAGCTCTCTGGCTAGATGCTCTGGATTTATATTGTCAGCCAAGTCGCACAGAAGGGCTGCCCCGAGCCCTCATAGAGGCAATGAGCCGTGGTTGTCCAGCCATAGCTACTACTGTCGGCGGTATACCCGAATTGTTGCCAGAGTCGCGCCTTGTAGAAAGTGGTGACTCGGCTGCTTTAGCCGCTAAGATCAGCGAATTACTGATCGAACCTGACCTGATGGTCGCAGATTCGTATAAAAATTTTGAAGTGGCTAAACAGTATTACTCTGACGCGCTTGAAGAAAGAAGAAAACAGTTTTGGGAAGGTGTAGCTATATCATGTGGTTCTTGATTAATTAGGTGGTAAAAGTGAAACGGGTTTTGATATTGGCAAGTTATGCAGATTCATTGCTTAACTTTCGTGGAGCTTTAATCCAGTCTGCTATATTGGCTGGTGCGGAGGTGCATGTGGCTGCACCGGGGCTAACATGTTGTTCAAAAATAACTAAAGAGCTCGAGTGTAAGGGGGTTGTTGTGCACGACGTGATAATGAGACGTGCCGGTTTAAATCCTATTTTCGATATTGTTACATTTTTTAGTATTTTTATTATGCTTCGAGCCGTGAAGCCAAATGTAATGCTCTCCTATACTGTCAAACCTGTTATTTATGGTGGTATCGCTGCTTGGTTTGCTAGAGTTCAATGTAGGTTCTCTTTAATTACTGGATTGGGTTACGCCTTTACCGGGAATGCCTCTGGTAAGCGTAAGTTTTTAAAACGTGTGGTTCGATTGCTTTATCGTTTTTCTTTGGCGAGGTCTCATGGCGTTTTTTTTCAAAACCCTGATGATGAAGCCTTGTTTCGTGGTCTTGATATCCTTCCTGGTATTGTGCCGTCTTTTGTTGTTAATGGTTCAGGGGTTGATACCTCTGAATATAGGCCTGCTCCATTTCCTTCTAGAACATCATTTTTGCTTATTGCCCGCCTATTAGGTGACAAGGGGGTAAGAGAGTATGTCCAAGCGGCTGAAAGTGTGAAACTGAAATACCCCAAAGTTTCATTTGGTTTGGTTGGTTGGATTGATGAGAATCCTGACGCAATTGGTAAGGCTGAACTCGATTCTTGGGTAAAAGCAGGAACGATAGATTTCCTTGGCAAGCTAGCTGATGTAAAACCTGCCATCACTAATAGTAGCGTTTATGTTTTGCCCTCGTATAGGGAGGGTACACCGCGAACTGTTCTGGAGGCGATGGCAATGGGGCGTCCAGTAATAACGACAGACGCTCCCGGTTGTCGAGAGACTCTTGTCGATGGCTACAACGGATTTTTAGTTCCTGTCAAAGATGTTAACGGTTTGGTTGCTGCTATTCTTCGTTTTATTGAATCACCAGAGATTATTTCTGTTATGGGTGGCAGGTCACGAACTATTGCGGAAAATAAATATGATGTTAATAAAGTAAACTCCTTTATGCTTAATAAGATGGGTATCCAATGAAGCGAATTATGGACGTCATTGGTTCTTGCTGTGGACTGATTGTGCTTAGCCCGATAATTATTTTGCTTGCCATTCTCGTTCGTACCAAACATGGTTCCCCTGTTTGCTTTCGTCAAGTTAGGCCTGGCATAGAAGGCAAACCATTCAAGATGATTAAATTCCGTACCATGACGGATCAGCGGGATTCAAACGGCAACCTATTGTGTGATTCTCAGCGCTTGACTCGTTTCGGGAGTTTTCTTCGTTCCACTAGCCTTGATGAGCTGCCTGAACTCTGGAATGTCGTTAAAGGTGAGATGAGTCTAGTGGGACCGCGCCCGTTGTTGATGGAGTATCTCCCGCTGTATAACGAGCGCCAATCTAAGCGTCATTTGTTGCGACCTGGAGTCACTGGCTGGGCACAGGTTAATGGCCGCAATGCCCTTTCCTGGGAAGAGAAATTCGAGCTGGATGTATGGTATGTGGAAAACCGTACCCTGTGGCTGGATATTAAAATTCTGTTTCTTACGGTCTGGCAGGTAGTTAAGCGTGATGGCATTAGCCAGGATGGTGAGGCAACCATGTCCAAATTCACGGGTAGTAACAAGTGAGTAAACGGCTAGGTGTGATCGGTGCCGGCGGCCACGGCAAGGTAGTGGCGGACGTTGCAGGACGCGCTGGCTGGACTCAAGTGGTTTTCTTCGATGCCCGCTTTACCTCGGGTGACTGCGCGCATGCTCACTGGCCTCTTTTTGCTGCGCCTGAAGATGCGGCAGCCCATGAGTGTGACGGCTATTTTGTTGCTATCGGTAATAGCGAAGAGCGCCAGCAATGGTGTGATTGGCTGCTGGATAACGGTTTGCCACTGGTTTCTCTGGTTGACCCTTCTGCCGTCGTCAGTGAGTACGCCACCATCGAGCCGGGTGTGTTGATTGTGGCTGGCGCCGTCGTGAATGTGGATAGCTATATTTCTCAGGGGGCGATCGTGAATACCCGTGCCTGTGTGGACCACGATTGCCATATAGGCACTTACTCCCATATCTGTCCTGCAGCGGCGTTGGCTGGAACGGTTAAGGTGGGTGCTCACAGCTGGATCGGTATTGGTAGTCAGGTAAAACAAGGCATTAGCATTGGTGATGCCGTTATTGTTGGTGCTGGTGCAACGGTTGTCTCTGATATTGATAATGACTTGACGGTGGTGGGGACGCCTGCCCGTTCCCGTTAATTTTTCCATTCGAGGTTTTTAATGCTTAACGGCCCTTTCTCTCCCTGGCCTTCCTTTACCCAGGAAGAAGCTGATGCAGTGTCTCGCGTACTCCTTTCCAATAAGGTCAATTACTGGACCGGCCAGGAAGGCCGTGAATTCGAGAAGGAATTCGCAGCCTTTGCGGGTGCTGACTATGCCATTGCTGTAGCCAATGGCACCTTGGCACTGGATCTCGCCCTTAAAGGTTTGGGTATAGGCGCCGGTGATGAGGTGGTGGTGACACCGCGTACCTTTCTGGCGTCGGCAACGGCGGTGATTAACGCCGGGGCTACACCCGTATTCGCGGATGTGGACCCGGATACCCAAAATATTACCCCCGCGACTGTTGCGGCGGCGATTACGCCGAAAACCCGCGCCGTGGTGGCTGTACACTTGGCGGGCTGGCCCTGCGACATGGATGGCATGATGGCCTTGGCTGTGGAGCAGGGGTTGTTCGTGATTGAAGACTGCGCCCAGGCTCACGGTGCCACCTATAAAGGCAAGCCGGTTGGCGGCCTGGGCCATGTGGGTTGCTGGTCGTTCTGCCAGGACAAAATCATGTCCACCGGTGGTGAAGGCGGTATGGTCACGGTGAATGATCGCGATTTGTGGTCCCGGATGTGGAGCTTCAAGGACCATGGCAAGAGCTGGGATGCGGTGTACGAGCGTGAGCATCCGCTGGGATTTCGCTGGTTGCATGAGTCGGTGGGCACTAACTGGCGCTTGACAGAAATGCAGTCAGCAATTGGTCGGATTCAATTGCAGCGGATGCCGGAGTGGACTACCGCACGCCAAGCTCATTGCCGCGCAATCTGGGAAACAGCGGCATCACTGCCTGGGTTACGCGTGCCGGTGGTGCCGGAAGACATCGGTCATGCCGGTTATAAGTGTTATGTGTTTGTGGATGAGGCTGTTGCTAATGACCCTGTTGCGGATGTGCGTGACCGGATTATGAATGCGATTGTGGCGGAAGGCGTGCCGTGTTTTTCAGGGTCTTGTTCCGAGGTGTACTTGGAGAAAGCGTTTACGGATCTTGGGCTCGCGCCTGAGGAGAGGCTTCCTGTTGCTCGATCGCTGGGTGATAGCGCGTTGATGTTTCTGGTGCATCCTACATTGACGGCTGAAGAGGTGGAGAAAACCTGTTCGGTGCTGCATACCGCCGTAGGCAGGGTAATGTCTGCGGGCAGGAGTTCTTACTGAGATGGCAATGTCCTTTCTGTCCCGGTTGCGTGGTGAAACGGGCAGGGCTTTAATTCGTACCTTTCTGGCAAAAGGAGTGTCGGCCTTTGGTGCTCTGGGGCTTGTAGTGATTGTTGGCCAGTTGTACGGCCCCAAAGGTGTGGGCGTTTATGCTCTGGCGCAAAGTATTCTACTGGGCTCAGGAATTCTGGCTAGAGGCGGGATGGACAATGCGTTACTCCGTTTTATTGGCCGCGATTTTGAATCTCCGCAAGTCAGGCGCTACCTCTATATGGCGGGGTTCCGTAGTTTGTGGGTGAGTATCCCCTTGTCGCTGACTTTTTTTTTGTTGCGAGCCGAAGCTGAGAATTTTTTCAACATGCCTGGACTTTCCGGCATGCTTCTGGGGATCAGTCTTGCTATTCCTTTCTATACTTGGAGCTTTTTGCTTGCGGGTTTTTTTAAAGGAATACGCAAGCCTGCTACGGCTGCTTTCCAGGAGAATGGCGCGATTGCGCTGATCGCTGGTGGATTGATTCTGCTGCTGGAGACGCTGGACAAGTCCGGCTCTCCAGGGCTCGACGTGTTGGGATGGGTGTATCTGTTGGCGGCGATTGTGGTTGCGACTCAGGGCCATGTGATAGCACTAAGATGGCTCGGTTCTCATAGCTCTTCTGAGCAGTCATCTTGTATTGGTCCAAAGGATATGACCGAGTTTCGTGGCGCGTCTTTGTCTTTTTTCATCATGGGGCTCGCTGGTTTCATGCAGGGGGCTCTTGGCATTATGATCGCCGGAAAGTTCCTTGGCTCTGTGGAGTTGGGGCTATTCAAGTCTGCACAGCAGATCGCTATCTCCGTTGCTTTTGTGCTTATGGTGATCAATGCCATTTTCCCTCCCCGGTTTGCTGCGCTCTATTATCAGGGAAGTATGACGGAGTTGGGTGGGACGGCTCGTCGAGCAGCTTTATTTGGACTTGGGCTGTCCGCACCGTTTTTAGTGGCTTGTCTGTTGGTGCCAGAGTGGATATTGCGCTTCCTTGGTGAAGGGTTTGACCCGGCGGCAAATCTCCTGCGGATTTTGGCATTGGCTCAGCTGGTAAATGTGGCGACAGGATCCGTGGGGTTTCTGTTAAACATGACCGGCCATGACCGCGCTATGCGCAATATCTCACTTTTTTCTAACGGCGTTGGATTGTTAGGGTTCTTCCTCCTTTCGCCTTGGTTGGGCGCATTGGGGGCCGCGCTTGCCTTGGCTTTTGTCTTGGTTGCGCAAAATCTCATGGCTATGTTCTTTGTGTGGATCAAGCTAGGTATCTGGACTTTACCGGGGCCTAATGTTCTAAAGTTATTGGGTGTCCGCCCACGTGTATAGTTCGCATGTCGGGTTACGGCCTTCGGCCTAACACGACCTGCGGGCGACTTTGCAACAAATTGAAAAAGATCTGTGATTGCGGGTGATTATCACGGACATCAGTATCCGTTTGTCGCTTAATTGTCACCGTTCATGACTAGATTGCCTCGAAATTAGTGCTTTTTACCCGTTGGATATCCTGAGTAACGGCTTATAATGCTCCCCCGGCTAAACAGTGTGATGAAAGTCACAGTCTTATGGCTAAGAGGGACTTTGCCGTGTTAGTCGGCCCTGCGGTCGTATGGATGGACCTGTTATGACGAACAAGTATCTCTATTCCCCTATACACCGGATGGTGTCGCTGTCGCGCACCGCCAAGCGGTTGGTCATGCTCAGCGCGGATGCCTTGGCGGCACCGTTGCTGCTTTGGTTGGCCTATGGGCTCCGCCTGAATACGGCAACCCCTGAGGTTGCAGACTTGTGGTTGCTGGTTGCTGCGCCGCTGGTGTTGTTGCCTGCGCTGTACGTCTTGGGTTTCTACCGTTCTATTGTCCGTTACCTTGGTGCCGAGGTGGCGTGGTCCATTCTCGCTGGGGTGACTCTGTCGGTGGTGCTGTTGGCTGCCGCGTCATATATGGCATCGGCCTCCACGCCGCGATCGGTCTTTATCATTTTCTGGGCGGTGCTGGTGCTGTATCTGGGCGGCAGTCGTTTCATGATGCGCCGTTTCCTTTATCACGTACTGGGTAACCGTATTGACCGCGAAGCCGTTGCGGTTTTTGGTGCCGGTGGTGCCGGCGCGCAGCTGGTATCGGGGCTGCTGTCCACCGCTGAATTGCACCCGCTAATGATTGTGGACGATGCGGTCGGCAAGCAAGGCACGCTACTTTGTGGTGTGCCGGTGGTGGGTCGCCGAGCCTTGGAAAAGGCCGTGGAACGTGGCGCGATTCGCACTGTGCTGCTGGCGCTGCCTTCCGAGAGCCGTGCCACGAGAATGGCGGTGGTGCGCTGGCTGGAAACGCTGAATGTGCATGTGCAGACGGTGCCGTCGTTTGCCGATATTGCCAGCGGCAAGGCACGCCTGGAGGAAATCAAGGAAGTTGCCATTGAGGACCTGTTGGGCCGGGATGCCGTACCGCCCCGCGCTGACTTGCTGACACGCTGTATCAGTGGCAAGCATGTGCTGGTGACCGGTGCGGGTGGTTCCATTGGCAGCGAGTTGTGCCGGCAAATTCTCAAGTTGAGCCCTTCCAAGTTACTGTTGCTGGACCAAAGTGAATTCGGTCTGTATGCCATCGAGAAGGAATTGCAGGCGTTCGCAGGAAATAGAAGCAAAGACATTGAAATTGAGGCAGTGCTCGGTTCGGTGGTCAATCGTGGCTTGATGGAACGGCTGTGCCGTGAGCATCGGGTAGATACGGTCTATCATGCGGCCGCCTATAAGCATGTGCCGATTGTTGAGGCCAACCCTTCTGCTGGCGTGCGTAATAACATTCTGGGGACGCTGGAAGCGGCACTGGGCGCGGAAGCCGCCCATGTGAAGCACTTTATTCTGGTGTCCACTGACAAGGCGGTTCGCCCGACTAATGTAATGGGCGCCACCAAGCGTTTTGCCGAGTTGGTGCTCCAGGCCATTGCCGCGCGGGGTTCGGAGACGGTGTTCTCCATGGTGCGTTTTGGCAATGTGCTGGGCTCGTCCGGCTCGGTGGTGCCTCTGTTCCGTGACCAGATTCAGAAAGGCGGGCCGGTGACGGTGACCCACCCAGATGTGATTCGCTACTTCATGACGATTCCGGAGGCCTCCCAGCTGGTGATCCAGGCGGGTGCCATGGCCCAGGGTGGTGAAGTTTTCGTGCTGGATATGGGCGAGCCGGTGCGCATTGTGGACCTGGCGCGAACTATGGTGCATTTGATGGGTATGTCCGTGCGGGATGAGAAGAACCCGGATGGTGATATCGAGATTGCTTTTTCCGGCCTGCGACCGGGTGAGAAGCTCTATGAAGAGCTGCTGATCGGTGATTGCAGTACACGCACCGAGCACGAGATGATTATGCAGGCCCATGAAGAAAAGCTGGAATGGGATGAGATCTATTTTGCTCTGGAAGCCTTCCGCAAGGCGTTGACCCGAGCTGATCAGGACGCCCTGCGTGCCTTGCTGCGCAGCTATGTGAATGGTTACGAGCCAGGTGGCCTGGACATCGAGGCGCCCCAAAGTGTGCCAAGCCGCGAGGCGCCGGCTCTGGTGGCGAAAACCGCCAGCGCGGTGGAATAAGTCTGCCCTGAGTGTCGGATTACGCCTTTCTGGCTAATTCGACCTACAAACCCCGAGCTTGAAGCCGTCGCCGTTGTTTCGCCGGTCAGTGTGTAGGTCGAATTAGGCTTGGCTGTAATCCGACATTGTTGGCTGAGACGTTGGTTTTTTGCTTATATCATATTTAACTAAGTCCTCTCTTTTTATATTCCTTTTGCCCTGTAAAATGCTCTTTTGCTGCGTGTGTCGCGTGGCGTCCGGGCTTGTGTGGTTTACCGAATGACCGTGGAAATACTGATAACACTGCTGATCGTACTGGCTGTGCTAGGGGCGCTGGCCAGCAACCGTGTGCCTGCAGATATGACCATGATGGCGGCGCTGGTACTCGTGTTGGTCACGGGCATCATTTCCCCGGGCGAGGCGTTGTCCGGTTTTGCCAACCCCGGCTTGATGACCATCGCGGCGCTGTATGTGGTGGCGGCGGCTTTGCGGGATACGGGGGCTATTTACTGGGTGGCACATCGGTTGCTGGGACAACCCAAGTCGGTACTCTCCAGCCAGTTCCGTTTGATCGCGCCAGCATCGATTCTGAGTGCGTTCCTCAATAACACCACCGTTGTGGCCATGATGATTCCTGCGGTGCAGGAATGGGCGCAACGCTTACGGTTGTCTGCCTCCAAACTGCTGTTACCGCTGAGTTATGCGGCGATTCTCGGCGGCACCTGTACGCTTATCGGCACGAGCACCAATCTGGTGGTGGACGGTTTGGTACAGGAAAAAGGGTTGCCGGCCTTTGGCATTTTCGATGTGGCCTGGGTCGGTGTGCCGGTGTTGCTCGGCGGTGCGGCCTTTATGTTGTTAATCAGCCGCTTTTTGCTGCCGAACCGGGCCAGTATGGCGTCCCAGTGGGAAGATGCCCGTGAGTACCACGTCGAGATGCTGGTCGCGAAAGGCAGCCCGCTGGCAGGGCGTACCATTCAGGATGCCGGGCTGCGGAACCTGACCTATGGCTTCCTGACCGACATTCAGCGTGATGAGCGACTGTTCACGGCGGTTGGTCCGGAAATGACGTTGCAGGAAGGGGACTTGCTGGCGTTTGTCGGAGTGCCGGAGTGCGCGCGGGAGCTGCAACGTATTAACGGCTTGCAGGCTGCCCATGGTGGGGCCCACAAATTGGGCCTGAATAACCACCAGCGCCACCTCGTGGAAGTGGTGCTGAGTCCGGAATTTCCCGGCATTGGCCGTTCCGTGAAGGAAACCGGATTCCGGACCCGTTACCAGGCAGCGATTTTGAGTATCAGCCGCAATGGTAAGCGTGTGCCCGGCAAGGTGGGCGAGCAGTGTTTGAAGGTGGGGGATACCTTGTTGCTGGAAACCAGCCAGCAGTTTGTGGAGCAGTATCAGTATCGTCGTGACTTCATGCTGGTGAGTCCGTTGAAAGATTCCACTCCCCCGGACTTTCGCCGGGCGCCGGTGGCCGTTGCGGTGCTGGTGGCGATGGTGATGGCGAATGTGTTGGGGCTGGCCTCGACTCTGGAGGCGGCCATGTTTGCGGCCGGCCTGATGATTGCGCTGCGCTGTGTGACCGTGAACCGCTCGCGGATGAACGTGAGTGTGAATCTGCCGGTGCTGGTGGTGATTGGCGCCTCTTTTGCGCTGGGTAAAGCCATGGAGTCCAGTGGTGCGGCGGCCTGGATTGTGGAACAGGTGATTCCGGAGGGGGGCTTGTCGCCTTTTATGGCGCTGGTGATCATCTACCTGCTCACGGCCGTGTTTACCGAAATGATCACCAACAATGCCGCCGCCGTGCTGGTGTTTCCCATCGCCATCGGTGTTGCTGAGCAGCTGGGCGTCAGCCCCATGCCCTTTATCGTTGCCGTCATGTTCGCCGCCTCTGCCAGCTTCATGACCCCGCTGGGCTACCAGACCAATCTTATGGTTATGGGACCAGGGGGCTACACGTTCCGGGATTACCTGAAGATCGGGTTTCCGATGAGTGTGGTGGTGGCGGTGATTAGCCTGACGGTTATTCCGATGGTTTGGGGGTTTTGAAAGTTTCGAGCTACGAGCTACGAGCTACGAGCTACGAGCTACGAGCTACGAGCTACGAGCTACGAGCTACGCTCAATTGGATAGAGAAAACCGGTAAAGTTCCTAAGGATAGGGGTGCTAATAATATGGAGAGGCAGGGATGCGTCTTGAAAATTTGGATATCTGGCGTCGGTCAGTGGATTTAAGTGTTGAGATCTATCAACACTTTGCTGGCCACCGTGACTTCGGGTTTAGGGATCAGATAACCCGATCCTCGCTGTCCTTGCCCTCGAATATTGCAGAGGGCTTCGAGCGAGCTTCCGACAAAGAGAAAGCGTTGTTTCTGAACTATGCTAAGGGCTCGGCGGGTGAATTGAAGACCCAGCTAATTATCGGCAGCAGAATCGGTTATATCCCTGATGAAATGAGCAAAAGGTGGGGCGATGAGATTGAGCAGCTATCGAAAATGCTGTTCGCGATCATGCGCAAATTGAAGTGAATTTATAATGCTGGGCCAAAGGCCCGGTTGTGTTTTTCTAGTAGCTAGAAGCTCGCAGCTAGCCGCTGCTCTTCGAACAAAGTGAGGTATTTATGTCTTCCCCATACCAGGAAAAAGCAAACGAATCCAAGGCCCATGTCGTCTGGCATGAGTCTAATGTGTCCAAGGCAGATCGCGCGAAGGTTAAGGGCCAGACGCCGAAGTGTATCTGGCTGACGGGTCTGTCCGGTTCCGGTAAATCTACACTGGCGAATGCGCTGGAAGTGGCACTGACCGAGCAGGGTCAACACACCTATTTGCTGGACGGCGATAACGTGCGCCACGGCCTGAACAAGAACCTGGGCATGAGCGATGAAGACCGTACTGAGAACATCCGCCGGGTGTCTGAAGTGGCCAAGCTGATGGTGGATGCAGGCCTTATTGTTGTCACCGCCTTCATCAGCCCGTTCCGGGCGGACCGTGATGCCGCCCGTGAGTTGTTCGAAGATGGCGAGTTCGTGGAAGTGTTTGTGGACGCGCCACTGGAAGAGTGTGAGAAGCGCGACCCCAAAGGCCTGTACCAGAAAGCGCGCCAGGGCATTATCAAGGAATTCACCGGTATCGATAGCCCTTACGAAGCCCCGGCCAAGCCGGAGCTGGTGGTGAATACCGCTGAAAACGATATTGAAGCCTGTGTGAAGCAACTGATCGCTGCGATTGTGTAGGGTGGGTGTTGGCTAAGCAGTATGTCGGATTACGCCTTTCAGGCTAATTCGACCTACAGAATTGCGCCTTTCAGGCTGATTTGGCGTAGGTCGGTCAGATTAGGCGTAGCCGTAATCCGACACAATGCAGTGATTGGATTTTGTCCTCAGGCCAAGGATGGTCTGCCTCTCACCCCTTTCAGGAAACGACAAGGATCATCTTCATAAGCCGCGCCTGAGCGGGCTCCCTCGTAGTTACCACCACGGCGCGGGGCGCGGCGTGATCGGTGCTGCCCATGAGTGGGAGGTGAGCGATAGTGTTGCGGTGCTCATTGATTGTGGCTTGTTCCAGGAGCGCGGTCATTCAACACTGGTGAGCATGGGGTATACGGTAATTCGGCCATCGCTATGTCGGTCCTCGACAGCAATCCGCACATCCACATAACCAAATGCATCGGCCAGTTGCCGGGCGTGCTCCCAGCTATTGGCTGGGTAGGGGCTGGAGGTAAGCTCAACAGTGTCCCCGGTGCTGAAGGTATGGCGGAAACTGGCGCGGTAAAATGGCATAGTGATCATACCTGTTGTGGCTCTTGTGGTGATGGCTGTGCTGGAGTGTTGAATTCCTCTGCCGTTCAGCTAGGCACCCTACGTGGTTGAAGGGGGCCGGTGAGTCATCCAGAAACCACTTTTTGAGTAAGACAAGTCTGAGGCGAGAGCTGAAGGCTCGGAGGCAAAATGATGAAAAGTATTCTGGTAACGGGCGGCGCGGGTTACATCGGTTCTCATACCGTTTTGTTGTTGCTGGAAGCTGGGCACCAGGTAGTGGTGCTGGACAATTTGAGTAACAGTAGCCGGGAGAGTCTGAACCGTGTTGAGCGGCTTGCGGGCAAGGCTGTGGCGTTTGTGGAAGGCGATATTCGCGATGCGAACTGTCTGGATACCCTGTTCTCAGATTATGACATCGCGGCGGTAATCCATTTTGCGGGCCTTAAGGCGGTGGGGGAATCTGTCGCCATGCCGCTCAGTTATTACGATTGCAATGTGACGGGAAGCCTCCGGTTGCTGGAAGCGATGGAGCGTGCAGGCGTGCGCACCATGGTGTTCAGCTCTTCTGCGACGGTCTATGGCGATCCGGCAACAGTGCCGATTCGGGAGAATTTTCCCCTTAGTAGCACTAACCCCTACGGTGCGACCAAGCTGCATATTGAAGATATGTTGCGGGACCTTTATCGGAGTAACGAAAAATGGAAGCTGGCGTTGCTTCGTTATTTCAACCCTGTGGGGGCCCATGAGAGTGGTCAGATCGGCGAAGACCCGGCGGGTATCCCCAACAATCTGATGCCTTATATCGCCCAGGTGGCGGTGGGTAAACGTGAAAAGCTGGGCGTTTTTGGTGGGGATTATCCGACCGCGGACGGGACCGGGGTCAGAGACTATATCCATGTTATGGATCTGGCTCAGGGGCATCTGGCTGCGCTTGAGGCGCTGGACGCGGATGGCGGCCTGTTAACAGTGAACCTGGGAACCGGCCGGGGGTACAGCGTGCTGGAAATGGTTACGGCGTTCTCACAGGCATCTGGACGCCCTGTGCCCTATGAAATAGTAGAGCGTCGCCCCGGCGATGTGGCGAGCTGCTATGCAGATCCGGCCCATGCCAATGCCGTGCTGGGCTGGGAGGCACAGCGGGGCATTGAGAAAATGTGCGAGGATCATTGGCGCTGGCAGAAACAGAATCCGGAAGGGTTTTAGGAAAGGACGCGCGAACAATCATGAGACAAAGAAAAGCCCGGTATCGAAAGATGCCGGGCTTTTCTTATTGTGTTTTGCCTGCCGGGCTCGAACCAGGCGAATGCAACTGAATTCACCAATGATTAACTGGCGGCCGCAGGGCGCCCAATCATTAGGACAAAGAAAAAGGGCTTACCCGATGGATAAGCCCTTCTCTTATTTGGCTCCGCCTGCTGGGCTCGAACCAGCGACCCAATGATTAACAGTCATTTGCTCTACCAACTGAGCTAAGGCGGAATGTCTTGAGGCGCGTATATTAGTGACGCCTCCCGGGGTCGTCAACACCCCGGGGGTGCGTTTGTTGCTTATTTAGCCAATGCTTGCTCAATCCGGCGGATGGCTTCTTTCAGGGTGTCCATGCCGACGGCGAAGGACAGGCGCATGCAGCCGGGGGCGCCGAAGGCGGAACCGGGCACCAGCGCGACTTCAGCCGTTTCCAGCAGCAGGGTGGCCAGGTCGGTGTCGGATTCCACGCCATCCATGTTGGCAATGGCTTCGGAGAAGTCCGGGAAAGCATAGAAAGTGCCGTCACCCTGGGCACATTTCACGCCAGGCAGGGCATCCAGTGCGGCGGTGAGGTAGTCGTGACGTTCCTTGAACGCTTTGACCATCTCGTCCACGCAGCCCTGATCGCCGGCCAGTGCGGCTTCAGCGGCAGCCTGGCTGATGGAGGCCGGGTTGGAGGTGGATTGGGACTGCACCTTTTTCATGGCAGCAATCAGCTTTTGCGGGCCTGCCGCGTAGCCGATGCGCCAGCCGGTCATGGAGTAGGCCTTGGAGACGCCGTTCATGACCACGGTGCGGTCGTACAGCTCCGGGGTGGCATTGACGATGTTGATGAACGGCTTGCCGGTCCACAGGATATGCTCGTACATGTCGTCGGTGGCGACGATGATGTTCGGGTGCTTCTTCAGTACCTCGCCCAGAGCCGCCAGTTCTTCCAGGGAATAGGCCATGCCGGAGGGGTTGGAGGGGCTGTTGATCACGAACAGGCGGGTTTTCGGCGTAATGGCCGCTTCCAGCTGTTCCGGGGTGATCTTGAAGCGGCTGTTCACGTCCGTTTCGAGGATCTTCGGTACGCCGCCGGCAACCAGTACCATATCCGGGTAGCTCACCCAGTAGGGGGCCGGAATGATGGCTTCATCGCCGTCATTCAGCAGGGCCAGTGCCATATTGAAGAAGCTCTGCTTGCCACCGCTGGAGACCAGCACCTGGCCGGGCTCATAGGACAGGCCGTTATCGCGCTGGAATTTGTCGATAATGGCTTTCTTCAGGCCGGGAGTGCCGTCCACCGGGGTGTATTTGGTTTTGCCGGCCTTGATCGCTTCAATGGCGGCGTCTTTGATATGATCCGGCGTATCGAAATCCGGCTCACCGGCACCCAGCCCAATAATGTCTTTGCCCTGCGCGCGCAATTCACCGGCTTTGGCGGTGATGGCAAGAGTGGGAGACGGCTTGATGCGTTGTACGCGGTCGGAAAGGCTGATATCGGACATGCACTCCTCGTTCATCTAGAGAGTCGTTGGGCCGCGCTTTTGGCGCAGCAATCGACCCAGAAAGGGGCGTGCATTTTACCGGATCAGGCGGGGAATGTCCCGTGTTTCCTTGTGGGCGGTGAGGGTGGGGGCTGCAACCAGAGCGCGGCTGCTGGGTGCGAGCTCTCTACAAAGCCGCGGTAGGAGTTCCCTTCCAGGGGACGAATCTGGGCCTTGGCGAAGAAAGGGCGCTTCCGGGCCCGCTCAATACTGGTCGGAGACTCTATCATCATCCAAAACCCTCGCTCTATGGGGGTTGGCGCTGGGCGCGGTTCGTCCCTCCAGAGGAGCTATTCGCTACGCTCACCCTTCGGGCCGCACGGAACTACGGGCGTTACTCCGCTCCTACAGCGGTCTTGGCACCGATTCGTTTAGCAAGCTGAATTGCCCACAGGGAAATCCGGTGTTTCCGGGGTTGTCGTTCCACCGCGCATTCACGCCGGCTCTGTTACACTACGTCTCGATTTTTAAAACCATGATTTTGCTGCCTTCCTGGCTTGGAAGGGTAGCCATCAGGAAGACCCCATGCCCGAAAGCCTCTTCAAGCTCCATTCCGATTACCAGCCTGCCGGGGACCAGCCCAAGGCCATTGCCCAGCTGATTGAGGGTATTGATGACGGCCTGGGCCACCAGACGCTGCTCGGTGTCACGGGCTCGGGCAAGACTTTCACCATGGCTAATGTGATCGAGCAGACTGGCCGGCCGACCATCATCATGGCGCCCAACAAGACGCTGGCGGCGCAGTTGTATGGGGAATTTCGCGAGTTTTTCCCGGAAAATGCGGTGGAGTACTTCGTTTCCTACTACGACTACTACCAGCCGGAAGCTTACGTTCCCAGCTCCGATACCTTCATTGAGAAAGATGCTTCGGTGAACGAACAGATCGAGCAGATGCGCCTGTCTGCCACCAAGGCCATCCTGGAGCGTCCGGATACCATTATCGTGGCCACGGTATCCGCCATCTACGGTCTGGGTGACCCGGCCAGTTATCACGCCATGGTGCTGCATCTGGTGCGGGGCGATCATATTGATCAGCGTGAGCTGCTGCGGCGCCTGGCCGAACTGCAATACACCCGCAACGAAATGGATTTTCGTCGCGCCACCTACCGGGTGCGTGGGGATGTGATCGATATCTTCCCAGCGGAAGAGGAAAAGGAAGCGGTGCGCATCGAGTTGTTCGATGACGAAGTGGAGTCCATCAGCATCTTTGATCCGCTCACCGGCGAGGTGATCCGGCGTATCGGGCGCACCACCATCTACCCCAAGAGCCATTACGTGACGCCCCGGGAAACGGTGCTCAAGGCGGTGGAGATGATCAAGGAAGAACTCACCGAACGGCTGGCGGAGCTAAAGGAGCAAAACAAGCTGGTGGAAGCCCAGCGGCTGGAGCAGCGCACCCGGTTCGACATCGAGATGCTGCAGGAGCTGGGTTACTGCAACGGCGTGGAAAACTACTCCCGGTTGTTTTCTGGCCGTGCGCCCGGTGATGCACCGCCCACCCTGTTTGACTACCTGCCGGACAATGCGCTGCTGATTGCCGATGAGTCCCACGTGACCATTCCGCAGCTGGGCGCCATGTACAAAGGCGACCGCTCCCGCAAGGAAACCCTGGTGAGCTTCGGGTTCCGCTTGCCCTCGGCCATGGATAACCGACCGCTGAAATTCGAGGAATGGGAGCAACTGGCACCGCAAATGGTGTTTGTATCCGCCACCCCCGGGCCCTACGAGCAGAAATACGCGGGGCAGGTGGTGGAACAAGTGGTGCGGCCCACCGGCCTGGTGGACCCGAAGATCGAGATCCGCCCGGCGACCACCCAGGTGGACGATCTGCTGGGGGAGGCCAAGGAGTGCATTGCCAAAGAGCAGCGGGTGCTGGTGACCACGCTCACCAAGCGTATGGCGGAAGATCTTACCGAATACCTCAACGAGCACGGCATCCGTGTGCGTTACCTGCATTCCGATATCGATACGGTGGAACGGGTGGAAATTATCCGCGATTTGCGTCTGGGCAAGTTCGACGTGCTGGTGGGGATCAACCTGCTGCGTGAAGGCCTGGATATGCCGGAAGTGGCGCTGGTAGCGATTCTGGATGCGGACAAGGAAGGGTTCCTGCGCTCCGATCGCTCATTGATCCAGACCATCGGCCGCGCCGCCCGGAATGTGGAAGGGCGGGCGATTCTCTACGCGGACAAAATGACCGGCTCCATGGAGCGGGCCATCGGCGAGACGGACCGCCGCCGCGAGAAGCAGGAAGCGTTCAACAAGGCCAACGGCATTACCCCGCAGGGGCTCAACAAGAAAATCCGCGACATCATGGATGACAGCGGCGGCAGCCGTTTCGATCGCAAGTACAAGGGTGAGAAGAAAGTGGCGGAATCCGCCGCCGATTACCTAGATGCCCGCTCCCCGGCGCAGGTGGCCAAGGAGATCAAGGTGCTGGAAGCCAAGATGCTGGAGCACGCCAAAAACCTGGAATTCGAGGATGCCGCCGCCACCCGGGACAAGATTCACCAGCTCCGGGAGCTGGGCTTTATGCGGTAGCTAGAGAGTAATTAATAGTTAATAATGAATAATTAATAGCTGCGCGAGCAGCGGTAACCGTATTGTAAAAGCAATGAGGCCGCGCCCAGACTCTGGCCGCGGCCTCATGCGTTTCCGAACATGAAAAACCGTCTCGCGACGTTATTAATTATTCATTATTAACTATTAATTCTCCACTGAGCTGTTCCACCCAGATCAGTGTTCCGGCAATCACCGCCACCGGCATGATGAACAGGTTTACCAGCGGGATCATGGTCAGGGCCATGACGATGGCGCCGAAGGTGAGCACCAGCCAGCGCTTTTCTTTCAGCCGCTCCAGCATTACTTCAAAGGGCACCTGGCGGTTGTCGGCGCCGAAATCGATGTACTGCATGCCCAGCAGCCAGCCTGACCACAGGAACCAGATGGCCGAGGCGAACACATTGATCACCGGGATGAAGTAAACCACCCCCACCACAAACAGAATCAGCGCGGCACGCCACAGCCAGTACCAGGTTTTGCGCAGCTCGCGCTTGAAGGTGCGCACGATCATGGCGGGGATGGATTCGTCGTTCATGGGGTGGCCGGTGACCTGGATATCCACTTTTTCCGCCAGAAAGCCCATGAAGGGCGCGGCAATCAGCTGTACGCCAATGGAAAACACACTGGCGAACAGGCCCAACAGCAGAATCCACACCAGTATGACTGCCGCATCGACCAGGAAGTGCAGAGCGCCATTGAGGAAGCTCCAGAAGCCGCTCAACGCCCAGTCTGCGGTGGCGGCGGTGATCCAGCCGGCAATCCAGCTGCCGCTGAGCCAGTACAGGCCGCCAAAGACCAGGATGTTGAAGATCAGCGGGATGATCACATAGCGCCGCAGTTCCGGGGTGCGGGCCAGTTTCAGGCTGCGGGACAGGTAAGCAATGGCATCGGCTATCTGGGACACGGGTAATCCTTGTATCAAGAGACGCTTCACGGATCATGCAGCACGCGCTGACGCGAAGACAGGCTGTGGAGAATGTTACCTGTCGTGTCCCGTGCTGCACAGTGTGCAGGCAAGTTGCAAGCGGTACGCCTCAAGCTGCAAGGGAAAGCGAGAGATGTTGGGGCGTTTTGCCGTTGCCGGTACCCTACGGGCATTTGCGCACTGCGCGCGGTTCGTCCCTCACCGAGCGAAGCGAGGGAACGCCTGTAAAGGCGGCCCCGAAGGGGTGAGCGCAGCGAATAATTGGGACGGCTGCGGTCAATCTCCTTTGCGAGAGCGGTCCTTCGACCGCGAAGGCTGGCATATGCCCTGAAAACATCAAATGCCGTAAAACGTGTCCGGGTTTGCGGTGTGCTGCGTGCAGGATGAAGCGTGCCGTGGCCTTTATCGGTATCTCGGCTGATGAATTCGACTGCGGTTGTCGCTAGACTTAGCCCTTTTAGTGGCCAGGCGCGCCGTAATCGCTTCAAGGGGTGGCGAAAACCCTTGTTTTTGCCCAATTTTTGGCCTGTTGGCCCGAGTTAAGCAGACACTATGCGACTGAAATCAATAAAACTGGCCGGGTTCAAATCCTTTGTGGACCCTACCACCACCAATTTCCCGGAAAACCTCACCGCCGTGGTGGGGCCCAACGGGTGTGGGAAGTCCAATATCATTGACGCGGTACGCTGGGTGATGGGGGAATCCTCCGCCAAGCACCTGCGCGGTGAGTCCATGGCGGACGTTATCTTCAATGGCTCCAATGCCCGCAAGCCGGTGGCGCAGGCGTCCATCGAGCTGATTTTCGATAACTCCGATGCCACCGTTACTGGCGAATACGGCAAATTCAACGAAATTTCCGTGAAGCGCCAAGTCACCCGCGACGGCCAGTCCAACTATTTCCTCAACGGCACCAAGTGCCGGCGCAAGGACATTTCCGACATCTTCCTGGGCACCGGCCTGGGCCCGCGCAGCTACGCCATTATTGAGCAGGGCATGATTTCCCGGCTGATTGAAGCCAAGCCGGAAGAGCTGCGGGTGTATATCGAGGAAGCGGCGGGGATCTCCAAGTACAAGGCCCGCCGCCGCGAGACCGAGAACCGTATTCGTCGCACCCGTGAGAATCTGGAGCGCCTGACGGATATTCGCGACGAGCTGACGCGTCAGCTGGAACGCCTGAGCCGCCAAGCCAACGCGGCAGAGAAATACAAGCAGTACAAAGAGGAAGAACGCCTGAAAGGCGCGCAGCTCAAGGCGTTGCGCTGGAAAGGGCTGGATGTGCAGGTCAAGCAGCTGGACCATGTGATTGGCGAACTGGACGTGTCCATGGAAGCGAAAGTGGCAGAACAGCGCCACGTGGACGCGGAAGTGGAACGCCTGCGCGAGAAGCACCACGAAGTGCAGGAGCGCTTTAACGAAGTCCAGCAGCATTTTTACGCCCTGGGGGCGGAAGTGGCACGCCTGGAGCAGAGCATCCAGCATCAGCGCGAGCGCAAGCAGCAGCTGTACGAGGAGCTGGACCAGGTACGTGCCAGCTGGAAAGAAGGCGACGAGCACCTGCGCATCGACAGTGAGAAAGTGGCGGAACTGGATGCCATTCTGGCCGAGCGCGAGCCGGAACTGGAAATGGTCTCCGAGCAGCAGGAAGCGTCCAGCGAAGCGCTGGCACTGGCCGAAGAGACCATGCAGAACTGGCAGCAGGCGTGGGAAGAATTCAACGGCAAATCCGGGGAATCTCGCCGCCAGGCCGAGGTGGAGCAGTCCCGCATTCAGCATCTGGACAAGTCCCAGGAGCGGCTGCGCGACCGTATCGACCGTCTGAAGAAAGAGCAGGAATCCCTGGATGCTGGCCCGCTGGCCCAGGAAATGCGCGAGCTGGAAGAGCAGGTGGAGCAATATCGCGGGCAGTCGGAAGAAAACGAACTGCGCAGCGAGTCCCTGCAGGAAGAGATCAACCAGCTTCGCCGGGATAACGGCGACCGGGGCCGTCAGCTGGATGAGGCCCGCGAGAAGTTGCAAAGCCTGAAGGGCCGCCGCACCTCCCTGGAAGCCCTGCAGAAAGCGGCCATGGGCGACGATGGCGCGGTCAGCGACTGGTTGACCCGGCATGAACTGGATGACGAACCGCGTCTCGCCGACCAGTTGCAAGTGGCGGAAGGCTGGGAAAAAGCCCTGGAAGCGGTGCTGGGCGACAGCATTCAGGCCGTCGCCGTCAGCGGCTTTGATCAGCTGGGTGAATGGCTGGATGACCTTTCCCATGGCCGTGTGGCGCTGGTTAGCCCCAGCGCCACGGCGGCGGCGGGCAGCAAATCCACGCTACTGCGTGAACACGTTCAGGGGCAGGCTCCGGAAGGCCTGTTGGCCGGGGTGTACGTGGCCGATAATCTGGATGCGGCCTTGACCCTGCGTGGCCAGCTGGACGCCCACGAATCCGTGGTGACCCGTGATGGTATCTGGCTGGGCCCGGACTGGCTGAAAGTGGCCAAAGAGGAAGATCAGGAAGCCGGTATTCTGGAGCGCCGCCGTGAGCTGGAGACCCTGGAAGGCGAGATTGATACGCTCCAGGCCACCGTGGATAGCCTGAAAGAACAGCTGGAAAGCACCCGCGAGCAGATTTCCGAACTGGAAGAAGAGCGCGAAGAAGTACAGCGCCAGGCGAGCCGGATCAACCGTGAGCTGGGCGAGATCAATGCCCAGGTCAGCGCCCGGCAGGTGCGCCTGGAGCAGATCACCATGCGCCGTGAGCGTCTCAGCCGGGAAATGGACGAGACCAACGAGCAGCTGGAACAGGAACAGGAACACCTGAAAGAGGCCCGGGCGGTGCTGGCGGAAGCGCTGGACGCCATGGAAACCGACAGCGGTGAGCGCGAAGCCTTGCTATCCCGCCGGGATGAGCTGCGCCTGCGGCTGGACGAGTCCCGCCAGAAAGCGCGCCACGACCGCGATCAGTCTCACCAGTTGGCCATGGAAGTACAGGGTGCCCGCACCCAGGCAGACTCCCTGCGCCAGAACCTGAGCCGCCTGGAGACCCAGGTGCAGATGATGGCGGAGCGCAAGGCGCTGCTGGAAGAGCAGACCAATGAGGGCGACGAGCCGGGTACGGAACTGCAAATGCAGCTGGAAGAAAAGCTGGAAGTGCGTCTGGAAGCCGAGCACAAGCTCGCCGAAGCCCGCCGTGAGCTGGAAACGGTTGACCATGAAATGCGTAACCTGGAAGGGCAGCGTGGCCAGTTTGAGCGTCAGGCTCAGGAAGTGCGCAGCACCATGGACCAGAAGCGCATGCAGTGGCAGGACCTGAGTACTCGCCGGCAGACCGTGGCCGAACAGCTTTCTGAACAGAATTTTGATCTGGATACCGTGCTGCAAAACCTGCCGGACGAGGCGGATGAGCAGCAGTGGGCCCAGGAAATGGACATGATCGGCCAGCGGATTTCCCGCCTGGGGCAGATCAATCTGGCGGCCATTGACGAATATCAGCAGCAGTCCGAGCGCAAGAATTACCTGGACAGCCAGAACGAAGACCTGGAAGACGCACTCGGTACCCTGGAGAACGCCATCCGCAAGATCGACCGGGAAACCCGGGCGCGCTTCAAGGAATACTTCGACCGCATCAACCGTGGTCTGCAGGAGCTGTTCCCGAAGGTCTTCGGCGGTGGCCATGCGTACCTGGAGCTCACCGGCGACGACCTGCTCGACACCGGTGTCACCATCATGGCGCGGCCACCCGGCAAGCGAAACAGCACCATTCACCTGCTTTCCGGCGGTGAAAAAGCGCTCACCGCCTTGTCACTGGTATTCAGTATCTTCCAGCTCAACCCGGCGCCATTCTGCCTGCTCGATGAGGTGGACGCGCCGCTGGATGACGCCAACGTGGGGCGTTTCTGTAACCTGGTGTCGGAAATGTCTGCAAAAGTGCAATTTATCTACATCACACATAACAAGATTGCGATGGAGATGGCTGCTACCCTGATGGGGGTCACCATGCATGAACCCGGTGTATCCCGTCTGGTATCGGTGGATGTGGAAGAAGCGGCCGAAATGGCGGCGATGTGAGGAATCGGTGCCGCTGTAACAGCGGCACTTCAGCACAAGCAAGGAAGAAGAGGCAATGGGCCTGAACCTGGAAACATTGATTGGTATTCTGGTTATTCTGATTCTGCTGATTCTGGCCGACGGCGTGCGGCGGATGATCCGGGAGCGGCACGGGCGGTTGCGTATGCGCATCGACCCGCGCTATCGCGATCAGGCGGAGGAAGAAGAAAGTAGCGGTTACAACCCGGAGCTGATTGGTTCTGCTCGGGTGATCCGCCGGGCCATGGAGGATGCAGAGCAGGATGAGCGTCCGCCCATGGTGATGGAACCCGATGAAGCGGCGGCGGAAGCGCGTACTGCAGAACAGCAAAGCCTGTTCGACGGTGAGCAGGAACCAGAGCCCCAGCCAGAGCGCACGGTGGAGCCTGATGTCGAGCCCGCCCCGGCGCCGACACAACCGGTAGCGGAAAAACCGCCTGAGCCAAAACCCGAGCCCGAACCGGCCCCTCGGGTTTCACCGCGTCAGGCGCCTCGCCAGGAAGCGCGGGTAGAAGCCCGGCCGGCACCCAAGGCGCCCCGTGAGCCCCAGCCCGTGCTGGAAGTGATTGTGGTACACCTGATTGCCCACCGTGGCGCGCCGTTCGAAGGCAATGCGCTGTTGCGCATGTTGCTGGAAGCGGGCCTGCGCTATGGCCGCATGAATATTTTCCACCGGCATGTGAGCGTGCAGGGTGCCGATGAGCTGCAATTCTCCATGGCCAACGCGGTGGAGCCGGGTACCTTCGATTTGGATACCATGGAAGACAAGACCTTTGCCGGCGTCACTTTCTTCCTGAAATTGCCGGGGCCGACGGATGCTATTGGCGCTCTGGACAAGATGCTGTCCATTTGTCAGCGCCTGGCCGCTGAGCTGGACGGTGAACTCAAGGATGAACAGCACAGCGTGCTGACCCCGCAGACCATGGAACACCTGCGCCAGCGCGTGCAGGAATTCGAGCGTCGCCAGCGGGTACCCAGCGCGTAAAAGCAGTTGCGAGTGACGAGTTTCGTGAAGCGAAATACAAAAGGTTTTCGTACCTCGTTACTCGTACCTCGTTACTCGTACCTCGTTACTCGTACCTCGTTACTCGTACCTCGAGACTCCTGGCATCTGCAGGATGCGCCCTACGTTTAAGAT
>NZ_DS989915.1:3698846-3781502 GCF_000155615.1 Alcanivorax sp. DG881
CTCCTACAGAGCGAGTCGTTCGCTATCCATTATTCACTATTCATTATTAGCTGCTGCTACCGTGCCTAATCCAGACATCATCCAGAAAGCCCAACACCTCCGTGACCAGCTCAACGACTGGTCTTATCGCTACTATGTGCAGGACGATCCGGCGGTGCCGGATGCCGAGTACGACCGGGCGTTTCGTGAGCTCAAAGACCTGGAAGCCCAGTACCCGGATTTGATTACCGCGGATTCGCCTACCCAGCGGGTTGGGGATGTGCCGTTGGATGCGTTTGAGCAGGTGCAGCACGAAGTGCCCATGCTGAGTCTGGATAACGCCTTCGATGACGATGACTTGCGCGCCTTTGATAAACGGATTCGCGAACGCCTGGGGGTGGACGAAACCGTGGACTACGTGGCCGAGCCCAAACTGGACGGCTTGGCGATTTCCCTGTTGTACCTGGACGGGCAACTGGTACGAGCGGCCACCCGGGGGGATGGACAGACCGGAGAAAACATCACCGTTAATGCCCGGACCATTCGTTCTGTTCCTCTGACGCTACGGGGTAGCCAAGTGCCATCGCGGCTGGAAGTGCGGGGTGAAGTGGTGATGCCCCACGCCGGCTTCGCCGCGCTGAATGCCCGCCAGGAAGCTGCAGAGCAGAAGGTGTTTGCCAATCCTCGCAACGCGGCTGCCGGCAGCCTGCGTCAGCTGGATTCGCGCATCACCGCCAGCCGGCCACTGGAATTTTATGCCTACTCCATGGCTCAGCTGGAAGGTGTGCCCGAGCCGGCCACGCATGCCGACATGCTGGAGGCCCTGCGCAGCTGGGGGCTGCGGGTGAACCCGGAAGTGCGTGTGTGTGCAGGCGTTGACGCACTGTTGGCGTTCTACCAGGGGATTCTGGAAAAACGCGATCATCTCGATTACGACATCGATGGCGTGGTGTACAAGGTAGACCGTTTCGACTGGCAACAGGATCTGGGGTTTGTCAGCCGGGCGCCGCGCTGGGCCATTGCCCACAAGTTTCCTGCCCAGGAAGAGCTCACCGTGCTTAACGGCGTGGACTGGCAGGTGGGCCGCACGGGTGCACTGACACCGGTAGCGCGATTGGAGCCGGTGCACGTGGGTGGGGTCATTGTCAGCAACGCCACCCTGCACAATATTGATGAAATTCAGCGGCTGGATATCCGTATTGGTGACACCGTGGTGGTGTACCGGGCCGGGGATGTGATTCCCAAGGTGGTGCGGGCGCTGCCCGAGCGCCGCCCGGCGGACGCCCGGGATATTGCCTTGCCGCCGTCCTGCCCGGTGTGTGGTAGCGACATTCTCCGCGGCGACGATCAGGTGGTGGCTCGCTGTACCGGCGGGCTGATCTGTGGGGCCCAACAGCGTGAAGCCATCAAGCATTTTGCGTCCCGCCGGGCTATGGATATCGATGGGTTGGGTGACAAGCTGGTGGATGCGCTGGTGGATCAGGAGCTGATTGCCACCGTTGCCGACCTGTACCGCTTGAAAGCCGAGCAGGTGGCTGGCCTGGAGCGCATGGGCGAGAAGTCCGCGGATAACCTGATTGCCGCACTGGAGACGTCCAAAACCGTGGGGCTGGGCCGTTTCCTGTTTGCACTGGGCATTTTGCAGATCGGTGAAGAGACCGCCAAGAATCTGGCGGACTGTTTTGGTGATCTGGAGGGCATTCGCCGCGCCCCCTTGCTGCTATTGCTGGCGGTGCCGGATGTGGGGATGGAAGTGGCCAAGGCCATTGGCGCCTTCTTTGCGGAAGCGGATAACGAGGTGGTGATCGACGGCTTGTTGGCGGAAGGGGTGAACCCGCAGGCCAGCGGCGTGCCCTCGGCAGCCTTTGTGAACAGCCTGACGCTGGCGCAGTTGCTCAAATCCGCCAAGCGATTGGGCATGAATCTTGAGGGCATTGGTGACAAGTCGCTGGAAACCCTCGGCGGGCACTTCCGCACCGTGGCTGAATTGAGCGCTGCGGCGGCTGAAGGCGCGGGCGCCGAGCCCAAGGGCGTGCGTTCCGGGGTCATGACACAGCTGGCCAGGGCGCTGGCGGAGAACGGTTGGCAAGCCCGCTTGCAGGATGCAGAGGATCAGGTTGCCGCCCTGGCTGCTCGCGCCCCGGTCCAGGCCGAAAGTCGGCCTCTCGAAGGGCAAACCTGGGTGCTTACCGGCACCCTGGAGCAGCTTACCCGTGACCAGGCCAAACAGGCCTTGCAGCAGTTGGGAGCAAAAGTGGCGGGGTCGGTGTCCAAAAACACCAGTACGGTGGTGGCGGGCGCATCGGCAGGCTCCAAACTGGCGAAAGCGGAATCGTTGGGCGTTGAGGTATGCGACGAAGCTGCGCTACTGTCCATGTTGACCCAGCACGGCATTGATCCGGGAGCGTTATGAAAATCTGGCTAACCCTGCTTTTGGCAGTACTGACCCTGAGTGGCTGTGCTGGCACACCGACCAACACGGATAATGTTTGCGCGGTGTTCGATCAGCGGGGTGGCTGGTTCAACAACTGGTACAAATACGCCAAGAGCGCGGAAAAAGAGTACGGGGTACCGGTGCCCGTGCTGATGGCGACCATCTATAAGGAATCCGGGTTCAACGCCAAGGCGAAACCGCCGCGCACCAAGCTGCTGGGCTTTATTCCCTGGAAACGCCCGTCGTCGGCCTATGGGTATCCCCAGGCGCTGGATGGCACCTGGGATTGGTACAAGGACGCCACCGGTCGCCGTGGCGCGGACCGGGATGACTTCAAGGATGCGGTGCAGTTTGTTGGCTGGTATCACTACCAGAGCTACAAGAAAAACGGCGTGGCCCGGAACGACACCTATAACCTTTACCTCAATTACTACGCCGGCCACGGCGGCTATGCCCGTGGCACCTGGAAAAACAACAAATGGATGAAAGGCGCGGCCCAACGCACGGCCTCCATGGCCAACCGGTACCAGCAGCAAATGCAGGGATGCGGGAGGGGGTAGCTACGAGCTACGAGCTACGAGCTACGAGCTACGAGCTACGAGCTACGAGCTACGAGCTACGAGCTACGAGCTACGAGCTACGAGCTACGAGCTACGAGCTACGAGCTACGAGCTACGAGCTACGAGCTACGAGCTACGAGCTACGAGCTACGAGCTACGAGCTACGAGCTACGCTCGATTGGATTAGGAAAAGTAGAAAAGTTCCGTCCTTGTGACTTGGTTTGATTTGAATGGTTCTCGATTTTTACTTGTCGCTGTAAGCTTGTAGCTTGCCGCTGATTTCTGGGGTGTTTTTTTGGATAACGAATCCATCGTTTACGGTTGCATCAAGCATTTGCCATTTGGCAATTTGCAGGAGCGCAAGACGAGCTGTTTTCAGAACCGTAAAGCCATTCGGCAATTGCCGCAGGCGGATGAGTGGCCGTTCCTGTGCCGGGAGATGTTTTCCGTGCCCGGCGATGACTTGATGGGCGGCACCTTCCAGACCCAGGTGATTCATTTCGGCATGTCTTACCGGGCGGTGGAGTACGAGTGGGAACACTGGATCGCCAAGTTCGAATCCTTGCTCAAGAACATGTACTGGGTGAATGCGGTGGTGCACCTGGAAACCGAATTGTCCGGGTTTCATACCTTCGTGTGGGACAGTGCCGATGTGTACCACGAACCCTCTGACGCCCCCCTACGAGTACGTTGCGAATGGGCCCGTGAAGGCGCCATTGCCTGACTCTTCACTTCATATTGTAACGGTCCTGTTGAGTGTCGGATTACGGCCTTCGGCCTAATTCAAACTACAGCTAATAACGACTGCTCCATCGGCTCCCGCTTGTAGGTCGTGTTAGGCGTAGCCGTAACCCGACATCTGGCCTCGCTGATTGTGGTAAAATCCAATGTCGGATTACGCCTTTAGGCTCTCTGTGCCCTTGGGTAAATCCGACCTACGCGATAACCCCTTCCCCTTTGTCTTTTTTCCCCTTTCTGTGATTGCATTCTTTTTGCCTTGCGGCATAGTCGAGAGAGACGATTATAAAAAAGGTGAGGATGATGGCTCTCGATTATTCATTGCTTGATGTATTCGCGGGTGCACCCTTTCAGGGCACTCAGGTGCCGGTGGTGACACTGGATGCGGCTAACAGTAGTGACGCCAGTAAAACGGCCATTGCCGGTGAGTTTCAGCAAACCGAAACGGTGTTTATCGAGCCGGGCAACAGCGCCTCGCCAGTGACGGTGTTTAATAGCAAAGGCCGGCAATTATTCGGTGCCCATACCATTCTGGCTGCGTCTTATGTGGCCTATGAAATGGGGATGACAAAAGACGAGGGCGAGTTCGCTTCGTTTCTGCTCAAGCAAAACGAACAATGGATTGAGAGCTTTATTGATAAGGGGGACAGTGCCCCCGGTGCGATTCAGTTTGCCCGGGTGCTGACACCGACCATTGACCGTTACACCCCGGAAATTCCCCGTCTGGCGGCGGCGCTGAATATTGATGAGAAACACATCTCTTTCAGCAAGTACAAGCCGATGGTGGTGAGTGTGGACAAGCCCACGCTGATTGTGCCGTTTACCAAACCTGAGCACGTACTGGCCGCGAGTCTCAACCCGGATCGTTGGTCGGACCTGTTCGGTGATGTGTATACCTCGGAGCTGTTCCTGTTTGCACCGGGGACCATTACCGGCTTCACGGAATTCCATGGCCGTTTGCTCAACCCGACATTGCCGCGTGATGCTTTCCCTCCCATCGGGGCGGTGATGCCAGAGTTTATTGCTTACCTGGCAGAGCAGGGTGAGGCCGCGCCGGGTACGCATACCCTGTCTGTGGACCGGGGCAGCCATGAGACGCGCAAGAGCATTTTGCATGCGGAATTCGACAAGCGCCCGGGCAAGGAAGTGCGCTGCCGCATTGGTGGCAACGTAATCAAGATGGGGACGGGATCACTGTTGTATTCGTGACCCTAAACTATTCGTTACCTGAGCGATTTTTCAGATAGACGATGAAGGCCACCGTGGCGATGACGCCAAGGAAAACGACGAAAGCCGTGATCAGTTGATCGAGAGTCAGGTTATTGAGCATGTGGGGTTCCTTGCGGAGTCGTCGGCCCTGAGAATCGTTAAAGTATGGCAGCGCAAGCGGTGCTTGCAACGTTCACGCCACACCCCTCCCGCAATGGGAGGAGTGTGGGTTGCCTTATCCTGTTTCATCTTACTTAATCGCACACAATTCTGACCGGGTTTTGTCCCATCCCAGGCAGCCATCGGTGATAGAAAGGCCGTATTGAAGCGGTTTCTCCTGGCCTTGCCTGCCATCGTGTAGATGGCTTTCCAGCATCACCCCGGCGATAGCCGTTTGCCCCTGAGTACGCTGCTGTAGCAGATCCTGTAACGCCGCAGGCTGGCGCAGCGGGTCTTTGCCGCTGTTGGCATGGCTGCAGTCCACGATCAGGCGCGGGTTGCAGCCCTTGGCCTCCAGTGCGGCGGCGGCGCGTTGCACGCTGGCGGCATCGTAGTTGGGGCCGTCGTGGCCGCCGCGGAGCACCAGGTGGGTATCCGGGTTGCCGGCGGTTTGCAGCAGGGCGCTGTGGCCGTGCTCATCCATGCCCAGATGCGTGTGTGGGTGGATGGCCGCGCCCATGGCGTCGCAGGCCACGCCGATGCTGCCATCGGTACCATTCTTGAACCCCACCGGCAGGGGCAGGCCACTGACCATTTCCCGGTGAATCTGCGATTCCGTGGTGCGTGCGCCGATGGCTGCCCAACTCAGCAGGTCGCCCAGGTAATCGGCGGCCATGGGGTGCAGTAGCTCGGTGGCGAGTGGCAAACCCAGCCGGGCCAGATCCAGCAGCAGGTGGCGAGACACATTCAACCCGGTGGCAATGTCATTGCTGCCATCCAGATGCGGGTCGTAGAGAATGCCTTTCCAGCCCACGGTGGTACGGGGCTTTTCCACATAGGCGCGCATGACGATGAAGATTTTGTCGTCCAGCTGCGTAGCCAGCTCCGCCAGGCGGTGGCCGTATTCCAGGGCGGATTGGGGGTCGTGGAGGGAGCAGGGCCCGGTGATCACCAGCAGGCGGGAGTCTTCGCCATTGAGAATGTTGCGAATGGTCTGGCGCTGGTGCTCAATTTGCGCGGCGAGTGCGGCACCCACCGGCAGGCGCTGACGCAGTACCGTGGGGGAGGGCAGCGGCAGGCTGCGTCGCGGCGAGGCCTGACGGTCGTGGATTGTGCTGTCGGTGTTCTCTGTCTGTTGGCTGTTTACCTGTTGCATGATCTTCCCTTAATACTGCGGCGCGTTATCGTCGCGCGTGATTCGTCGATCGTTGTGTGGCGGTGCGCTGGCGTAGCCAGCGACTAAATCGGGTGGTCAGGTGGTTCGGTCGATAGCGATACATGGTGTTGTCCCTGTGTTGCATTTGTCTGTTTGTCTGGGCAATAAAAAACCCCGGGCGGGTTACCGGCCGGGGTTTCATGTGTTCGGCAGGCGTCCCTTAACGGGCGCGCCTGAGTACGGGTCAGGCGCGCGAGCGGCTAAACCAATACCCGTAATAAGACGCAGCAGACACCGCCATACCGGCCATTGGGCCAGTCAGGGTATGTGTGTTGAGCTGTGCTGCGTGCATGGTCATGTCTCGTGAATTCGCTTCATTGAAGGTCAAAGAGTAGCGGCAGCGCGGGGAGGGTGCAAGAGGCTGGAACCATGCCGCACGATAGCCGGTGGCTATTTCTGGATGCGGGTAGTGCTTTCGGGTCCACCGCAATCACGCGCAGCAGGACGATTTAGCGTGGTGCATGCAGCGTGAAGCATGCTGCGGTCGCAGAGCGACAAAAAAAACGCCCACCGAAGTGGGCGAGGAAGGTGGAGACAATCCACATTTAAGACAAAACGGAGAAATCAGAATCAGAAGATGTTGGCATCCTCAATGGCGTCGGTAATGGTTTTGGCATAGTGGTCCGCGCCTTTTTCCAGTCCCTTGAAGCCGCCGGTGTTGAAGCTGACGGTCTTGCCGGTCCAGACAATGGCTTTCTGGTCCACGTCCCACAGTTCCAGGCGAGCGGTGTAGATATCTTCGTTCACATAGAAGTCCGGGCTGTAAACCTGCGGGGTCATGGTCATGCCGGCGCTGGCCGGAATGGCCACGCCTGGATCGCCTTTGACCTCAGTGGTTTCCGTGGTCAGGTCTTCCAGATGGATCGCCAGAGCACTGTCAAAACCGTTATCTCTCATGCGCTTGGCCAGGTAGTCCAGGCTTTTGCCTTCGACGCCCTTGTCGCCATAAACGGTGTAGGCTGCGGTGGCTTTTACGCCCATGGCCGCAAACTTGGCCACAATGGCATCTTCCAGATGTTCACGCAGTTCATGATCGACCAGCACGCCAACCACCAGGGATTGGTACGGGCCCTTTGGTGCAGGCTGGGAGCCGGTTTCGGCGCTGATGACTTTGGTGTCGTGATAGCCGCTGGCACAGGCGGTAAGCAGTACAGCGAACAGGGCCACCAGGGTAAATTGCAATTTTTTCATGGTTTCCATCCTCTTGAGAAAAGCCGGCCGTGGCCGGCTGTTTCACTATCCGTTTAGAAGTTGTAGGTGGTGCTCAGGGACAGGTAATCCCGATCTTCGACCACGCTGTACTCTTCGTCGTTATAGGTTGTATAGGACAGGTTGGCGCTGAGTTGCTTGTAGGCCATGCCCAGGCTTACGCCGACGGTACGGGAATCTTCCTGCATCGCGTCATCACTGGAATAACCCTCAACACCATGATTGAAGGTCAGGCCAGGGGTCAATGAGACCGCGCCGATGGCGTTGGCGTAGGTGGAGGTCAGGCTCAGCTGATAGCCCCAGCTGAAGTCGGTGACATAACCGTCTTCTCCCAGTTCGCCGACACCAAAGTTGGTGTGGCGACGGAAGCGCATCTGGTCCTGCTTGGGTAGATCAGGAATAAATTCCGAGCCCACCTGCATGGAAACGACGGTTTTCTGCGCGCCCATCAACTTGGGGATGATGGTGGTGAAGGCCAGCTCGGCACGCTGAATGTCAAACTCCTCAAAGCCGTGCACTTCGCTGCCGGAGTTGTAGACGTAGTCGATGGTGCCCTGCGGGATGGAGAAACCCGCTCCCTGTACCGCTGCTGCAGGAACGCCGTTGGCTTCCAGTACGCGGGAGGTGGTCAGGTCAGGGGTATTGATCTGGATCGGCATGTCCGGCAGGTAGCTCAGGTTCAGCGCCAGGTTGCCCACGCCCTCAAAGGTCTTGTCGGCGGTGAGGCCGAATACCTGAATGTCTTCCGGGTATTCATAGAAGTAGGCGATATCGTTGCCTGCGGTGATGCCCTGGGGGAGCGGGCTGTCTTCCTTGGTCACCGAGTAGTAAGGCAGTCGGCTGTGATAATTGAAGAAGTAGGTGCCGATCTTGGCCTTGGATTCCGGGAACGCGTAGTCAAACTTCAGGCCGTACTGGCCGCCGTCCTTGGGTTCATTTTCATCCCTGCGGGGAATATAAACACCGGCATTGTAGGCATCCTGGTTCGGCATGATGACCGAGCTGGAGAAGGTGGCATCACAGCCCAGTGCGGTGTTGTCCAGGGTAGAGAAGAAGGTCCCGCAACCGTCCAGATTCGCCGCACGCCACTCATACTGATAGAAGGACTTCATGCTCAGGCGGTCAGTGAAGTTGTAATCCACGGTGACCATGCCAGAGGGCGTCAGAAATTCCGTGTACTCCGACCCGGGGCGGTGCAATGCGGCCAGGTCGACCGCATTCAGTGAGCTGAAGGAGCCGCGTGAATAAAGGCTACGGCCCCACAGAAGCAGTTTACGACCTGCTGCCACTTTCAGGGGTTGTTCGTTCACCTGGAAGGTGCCGTGGGCAAAGACCTGCTGGAACGTTGCACCCTGGAACTGGGAATTGCGATGGAAACCGTCGTCGCTCAGCTTGCCCCCCTGGAATTCATTGGGGTAGTTGCCCTGGGGAACATAGCCTTCCTTCTGGGTGTAGTCGTACCAGGTCTTGGCCTGTACGAAGAGGCCGTAGTTCTTGTACTGCAGGTTGAAATCACCCACGGCTTTGACCACGGAGGAAACCACTTCGCCACCGTCATAGTTCAGGTTACCGTCATCGGACACCGCAGAACCGGCGGTGCCGCCGGGGGTGTCACCGGCGAACAGGTTTTCCTTGCTGGCAGATTCCATCCGGGAGATGGCGCCCACGGAGGCCTTCAGGTTCCATTTGGCACTGAAGTCATCGTTGAACTTGTATTCACCGCCGGCCATGGCCGGGGCGGCAGCTGACAGCAGGCCCAAGGCCAGGACGCTGCTGTAGCCGACAGCGATTGCTTTGCTTCGCATTATTTTGCTCTCCCACTGCACCGGGGATGAACCGGGCAGACATTCCGTTTGTTGTTGTGAACGTTGTTGTAGCGCACTGCTGAAACTCGCCCTGTCCCATCGGGCGTTAAATTTCTGATCCTGTCAGCGTTATCATTTTTTTGAATCATGATTCCGAAAACCGACAAGTCATGCTTAATTCATACATACCGCTTGGTATGTGGTCAAGACGACAAAGGGGGCAAAAAGAGGCTGGGAGGGAGTGTCATGAGGGTGGATCTGGCTTTTTTTGGGGCAGGCGTACCAGGATATCTGCGTGTAAACCGAGAAAAGGAAACACTGGAATATATAAAGTTTACTTTTGAACCTTGTTCGTTACCTCAGGTAACAAGCAAAAGAATGTTTCGTTTTTGGTAATTTTTTTTGCCGGCAGACACATTTTCTAATGATTGTGAGGTGGTTCTCTGTTGGGAGGGGGCGCTGGTTCGTGTCGTAATGAGATTGCCGATGGTCTCAGGAGGCATGGCTACGCGATGAATTTTATCGTCGAAGTACCGTGTGATGACTTTGCAAGCTTGCGGTGGCCAGGGCTGATCCACAGGCATCGCAGGAAGGGTTGGGCAGCGGTTATCAGGCAGGCGTCCGACGTTATCTGCGAAAGAAGTCAGCCTGCTGGAAATCCCCTCGCTTCGCCAGGTTCGTCCCTCAAGAGAAGCGCTTGCAGCGGCGCTGTAGCAGGGTTTTATTTCCTGTTTGTGTGGTTGTCGCGTCTGGCATTCGGCGTTGCGCGTCCTGCACAGTGCGAGAGGTTCCCTAATGCGTGATGCAGCAAAAAAAGGGGCACCAGGCGGTGCCCCCAAGGGGAAACAGAATCAGCGCGATTCCGTTTAGAACACTTCGAACAGACCTGCAGCACCCATGCCACCACCGATACACATGGTCACGACTACATACTTCACACCGCGGCGCTTGCCTTCGATAAGTGCGTGGCCGGTCATGCGGGCACCGGACATGCCGTAGGGATGACCGATGGAGATGGCGCCGCCGTTGACGTTGTATTTTTCCGGATCGATGCCGAGCTTGTCACGGCTGTAGAGACACTGGCTGGCAAAGGCTTCGTTCAGCTCCCAGAGGCCGATGTCATCAACGGTGAGGCCGAAACGCTTGAGCAGTTTGGGCACCGCATACACCGGGCCAATACCCATTTCGTCGGGATCACAGCCAGCGACGGCCATGCCGCGATAGGCGCCCAGCGGTTGCAGGCCCAGACGCTCGGCTTCCTTGCTGTCCATCAGTACGCAGGCGCTGGCGCCGTCAGACAGCTGGGAGGCGTTACCGGCGGTAATAAAGCCGCCTTCCTGTACCTGTTGGCCACCCTTGAATACGGGCTGCAGAGATTGCAGGCCTTCCAGGGTGGTTTGCGGGCGGTTGCCTTCATCTTTGTCCAGGGTCACTTCCACGTCGGAAATTTCCTTGGTCTCTTTGTTCATCACTTTCATGACGCTGGTCATGGGGGCGATTTCGTCATCAAACTTGCCGGCTTCCTGGGCGGCAGCGGTGCGCATTTGTGACTGGAAGGCGTATTCGTCCTGGCTGTCACGGGACACGTTATAACGGTCTGCGACAATTTCGGCGGTTTCCAGCATGGACATGTAGATGTCCGGGCGGTTTTCTTTCAACCACGGATCGGCAGCGCGGAAGGTGTTCATCTTGTCGTTCTGCACCAGGGAGATGGACTCTAGGCCACCGGCCACGGCCACGTCCATGTTGTCGACGATGATTTCCTTGGCGGCGGTGGCGATGGCCATCAGGCCGGAGGCGCACTGACGGTCCATGCTCATGCCGGATACGCTGGTGGGCAGGCCGGCGCGCAGGGCCGCTTGGCGGGCCACGTTGCCACCGGTGCTGCCTTGCTGCAGCGCGGCACCCATGATCACGTCCTGAATGGAGGAAGGATCAATGCCTGCGCGCTCCACGGCATGTTTGATGGCGTGACCACCCAGTGCCTGAGCCTGGGTGTCGTTGAAGGCACCGCGGTAGGCCTTGCCAATGGGGGTACGGGCGGTGGATACGATTACGGCTTCTCTGGTCATTGCTCTCTCCTGGTCCTGATAAGGGCTGCTGTGAGGGGAGGATGCAGCAGCCTGAAATATGTGAGAAGCGAGTGACGAGTACCGAGTTTCGAAAGGCGAAACCAGAACATGTTAGCAGCCCGGTTTTGTGCTTCGAAACTCGGTACTCGCCTCTCGCTACGGTTCTTTAACCCAGCTTGATGCCCTTGGCTTTGGCGGCCATGGTCAGAATCTTGGTTACGTGGTCGCCGCCGGCCATCATTTCGCTGGCGTTGTCCATGTTGCCGATTTGTTCAAAGTGGGCGGCTACGCCATCCACATTACGCTCTTCGTCACTCAGGTAAACGCCTTCGCTTTCCATCAGACGTACCATGGCGTAGCAACCGGCACCGGCCAGCAAAATGCGGTGGGTGGGCGCTTCCGTACTTGCCAGGAAGAGCACGGCCGGGGTGATTTCCTTTGGCTCCAGCATGGCGAGCACTTCCGGGGGCATCAGGTCTTCGGTCATGCGAGTGGCGGCGGTAGGGGCGATGCAGTTCACCTTGATGTTGTACTTTTCACCTTCCAGGCACAGGGTGTTCATCAGCCCGGCGACAGCGGTCTTGGCGGCGCCGTAATTTGCCTGGCCGAAGTTGCCGTACAGGCCCGAGGTGGAGGTGGTCATCACGATGCGGCCATAACCTTGCTCACGCATGATTGGCCAAACGGTCTTGCTGCAGATTTGTGAGCCGGTGAGGTGGACGGCCACCACCTTGTCCCAGTCGTCCTGGGTCATCTTGACGAAGCTCTTGTCGCGCAGAATGCCGGCGTTGTTGATCAGCACATCGATACGGCCCCAGGTATCCATGACCTCTTTGACCATGGCTTCAACCTGGGTCACGTTGGACACATCCGCGCCATTGGCAATGGCGTCGCCACCGGCGGCCTTGATTTCAGCAACCACCTGTTCGGCGGCTTCACTGGAGCCACCGCTACCATCGCGGGCACCCCCGAAATCATTGACGACCACCTTGGCGCCGAGTTTAGCCAGTTCCAGGGCGTGGGATTTGCCCAGGCCGTTGCCCGCGCCGGTGACAATGGCCACCTGATCATCAAAACGAATTGTCATGCTTCTTTACTCCTGAAGATAAGTTGCGAGTACCGAGTTACGAGAAGCGAAAGAAAGACCGACCCCGGGCTTTGGTTTTCGCTACTCGTTACTCGCAGCTCGTCGTTCGCGACTGTTATTTGACGATTGCCAGGCTCAACCATTCTGCAATCAAGGCGGGCTTTTCCTGCCCTTCGATCTCGACCTGCACACCGTGGCGAAGTTGCCATTCATTGTCGGAGCGCTGTTTGACTTCCAGCAGGGTGAACGAGCCTCGGATTTTGCTGCCTTCGCGGACCGGGTTCATGAAGCGAACCTTGTCGAAGCCGTAGTTGATGCCCATGACCTGCCCCTTGATGGTGGGCAATACATCGATGGCCATGGCAGACAGCAGTGACAGGGACAAAAAGCCGTGGGCGATGGTGGCGCCGAAGGGGCTTTCCTTGGCGGCTCGTTCCGGGTCGGTGTGGATCCACTGGGGATCTTCAGTCAACTCGGCAAAGCCGTCGATGCGCTGTTGGTCGACGGTGCGCCACTGAGATTCGCCAACGTTCTTGCCAACGTTTGCCTGCAGCTCTTCGATGCTGGTTTGCTGTTTGCTCATGGTGCTCTCCCGTTGGTGGCCCGGATAATGGCTACCGAGACCTGCTTTTCAAAATGTTGTTTTAAAAAGAATCAGTATGCGAGCGGCGTAATCAGCCGTAAAGGGTGAAAAGCGCCATGGAGGGCGAGAAATCCGTCATGGCTTGCCTGTGTGGTCAATGGTGGCTCTATCAAGTTATGTCAGACTCCGGTCGCAAACCGTCCCAAGAGCGAGCAGTCACAAAGAAAGGCGGTTGCAGGGCTCCTTTAAATCACCATGGCGGAAGGGTGAGAAGGGGGCAAAAGGCAAGGATGAAAGGACGGGAGACACGAGTATGGCGAATCCGAATGAGGCATTGGTAAACGAACCGCGTGAAGCGATTCTCGACGCGGCCGCGCTGTGTTTCATGGAGCGGGGATTCAATGCGACCAGTATTGATGATATTGCCCGTCGCCTGTCTGCCACCAAGGGCATGGTGTATCACTATTTTAGCTCCAAGGCAGAGCTCTTTTTCGAGATTCACCACCGTGCCATGGATGCGCTGTTTGACGGTCTGACTCCGATTGCTGAATCCGGGTTACCCGCCCCGGAACGTTTTACCGCCATGGCGGAAAGCTATGTACGCACCCTCATTCTGACTCAGCCTTATCAGCGCACGGTCTCGGAAGCGGTGCAGATGTTATTGCGTAGTAGCACCACAGCGGAGCAGCGTGCCCAGCTGGAACGCCTCCAGGCCCGGCGCAATCGCTGTGAAGAATTGTTTATGGCCGTTCTGGAAGAAGGCATTGGCAATGGCACCATGCAGGCCATTCGCCCCCGGGTGTCCATCAAGCCGGTGTTCGGAGCGATGAACTCGGTGATTCAGTGGTACCACCCCCGCGAGGGCGATACGCCGGCGCAACTCACCGAGTTGATCAACGAAGTGGTGCAGGTGTCGCTGCGTGGGGTGATGAAGTGACATCAAGCCAGACGCCAGACGCTAGAAGCAGTTAGGTTTTTCGGCTGTTTGCTTCAGGCGCCGGGCGTTAGGCGCCTGGCGCCCTCCGCCGTGAATGGATCAGGCAACACTCTCAAACCAATGCCATTCCCTCAATGGCGTCATGAACTTTATTTCTTCAGGAACCCGGCGAACATCGCCCGCGTGTCGTCACTGAACATGCGCTCGGCAAACATCACACTTTCCTTTTCTATCTGTGTCTTGATGGCTGCGTCACTCAGGCGCGTCAGCTGTTTGGTCATGGCGATGGCGGCGGGAGTTTTCTCCGCCAGCCTCTCAGCCAACGCCAGCGCTTCTGATGCCAGCTCATCCACCCCCGTTCTATAGGCAATCAGCCCCATTCGTTCGGCTTCCTCTGCGTTAAACGTATCGCCGGCCAGCAACAAGCGGTTGGCGTTCTGGCGACCAATCAGGGCGGGAAGAATCAGGCTGGAGCCGGCTTCGGGCACCAGGCCCAGGTTGATAAAGGCGGTGTGGAAGCGGGCGTCATCGGCGGCAATGACCAGGTCGGCGTGTAGCAACATGGTGGTGCCGATGCCGGTAGCGTTGCCCTGTACCGCCATGATGACGGGTTTATCCAGAGCCATCAGGGCATGAATAAGCACCATCGCCGGGCTCAGTTTGCCGTCGTCGCGGCTGGCCGGGTCCGCCTGCAGGAAGTCCTGGATATCGTTGCCCGCGCAGTAGCTGCGCCCTTTGGCGGTAATAAGTAGTGCATTCAGGTCATCCCGTTCCGCCAGGTGTTGGACCGCTGCGGTGAGGTCCTGATACATGGCGACGGTAAGCGCGTTGAGCTTGTCAGCGCGATCCAGGGTGACGTGCAGCACGGCGTTGTGCTCACGGGTTTGAATAAATCCGCTGGTGAGTGTCAGGTCCGTCATGGCGTATCTCCGGAAAGGGAAAACCATGGACGATATCGGAACAGTGTTCCGAATAATAGTCATTGCGGAATGCATGGAATTTATTGAGCGGGATGCAAAATATCAATTTCACTAACTAAAGACCCTGATCTAGTCTGGTCCAATCGCTTTTCAGATCACGAGGATTCGCGCATGACCCAGTTCTATCTTGTCCGCCACGGGCAAGCGTCGTTCGGTACCGATAATTACGATCGCCTTTCCGAACTGGGTCACCAGCAGGCACGCTGGCTGGGCGAGTATTTTGCCGAACGCGATATGGGCTTTGATGCCCTGGTGTGCGGTGACCTGGTGCGTCACCGGGAAACCGGGGCCGGCATTTGCGAAGGCCTGGGCGTGGCCTTGCCCGAAGACATTCAGCCGGGGCTTAACGAATTCGATTTCCAGTCGCTGGTGGATGCCTATCTGACGCAGCATCCGGATCAGGTACCCGGTGAAGGGGCTCCGGTGGCGGCGTTCTACAAGGCGTTGAAAACCGCCATGAAACACTGGCGCATGGATACACTCACTGGCGATCTACCGGAAACCTGGCAGGGCTTTTCCGACCGGGTTGCCGGTGCCCGCGATCACATCCAGCAACAGTACAGCGGCAAGGACCGGGTGCTGATTGTCAGCTCTGGCGGTGCCATGGCCATGTTTATCAAGCATGTTCTGGGGGCGTCGGATGATGCGGTGGTAGAGCTGAATCTGCAGATTCGCAACAGCAGTGTGAGCCACGGCTTTTTCAATCAAAAGGTGGTGCGCATGGCCAGTTTCAATAACGTGCCGCACCTGGATCGCCCGGACCGCTTCGAGGCGATTACTTATTATTAAAGAAAGACATTCAGCACCCTTGATGGCGCCTTTGCCTGTAGCGTGAGGCGTGCTGCGTGCCGCATTTTTCAATGGGAGAGCTTCATGGATTTTCAGTACACAGAAAAAATGCAGACATTGATCGCCCAGGTGCGCGATTTCATCAACACCGAAATTCGCCCGGTGGAAGGGTTGTACCACGAGCAGCTGGAAAAGAGCCCGTGGGAAACCCCGCCGATCATGGATGAGCTGAAGGAAAAAGCCAAAGCCAAAGGTCTGTGGAACCTGTTCTTGCCCAAGGAATACGGGGAATACAGTGCCGGCTTGAGCAACCTGGAATATGCGCCCCTGGCCGAGGAAATGGGTCGCTGCCGCATCGCTTCCGAGGCGTTCAACTGTGCCGCACCGGATACCGGGAATATGGAAGTGCTGGCCAAATACGGCAACGAAGCCCAGAAGAAAGAGTGGCTGCAGCCGCTGCTGGAAGGCCGTATTCGCAGTGCCTTTGCCATGACCGAGCCGGAAGTGGCGTCTTCCGATGCCACCAACATTGAGACGCGTATCACCGAAGACGGTGATGACTACGTCATCAATGGCCGCAAGTTCTACATCAGCGGGGCCATGCGCAAGACCTGTGAAATCATGATCGTCATGGGCAAGAGCAGCCCGGACAACCCCAACCGCCACCAGCAACAATCCCAGATTCTGGTGCCCACCAATACGCCGGGGGTGAACATCGTCCGCCCGATGCAGGTGTTTGGTTACAACGATGCTCCGGAAGGCCATGCGGAAGTGATTTTCGACAACGTGCGTGTTCCCAAGGCCAACATGATTCTGGGTGAAGGCCGGGGTTTCGAAATCGCTCAAGGTCGTCTTGGCCCGGGCCGGATTCACCACTGCATGCGCCTGATTGGTGCTGCCCAGGAAGCGTTCGAGCTGATGTGCAAGCGGGTCAACCAGCGTGAAGTGTTCGGTGCGCCCATGAGCAAGCAGGGTTCCGTGCGCGAAGATATCGCCAAATCCTACTGTGAAATCGAGCAGGCCCGGCTGCTGACGCTGAAAGCGGCAGACGCCATGGATCGCGCGGGTAACAAAGACGCCAAGGATTTGATTGCTATGATCAAGGTGATTGCGCCCAATATGGCGTTAAATGTCATCGATCGGGCGATTCAGATCCACGGTGCCGTGGGCCTGAGCCAGGATACGCCGCTGGTTCACTTCTTCAGCTATGCGCGCACCCTGCGTCTGGCCGATGGCCCGGATCAGGTGCACATGATGCAGCTGGGCCGGAACATGGCCAAACAATTCGCCTGATTTCAGGTGCTGGCCCGGAGCGTTAACAGCGCTCCGGGCTTTGCTATTAGCGCAGCAGAACAGAGAAGAACAGGAGAGCTCCATGTCCCAGGTGGATACACTGGATACACAGAAACTGGCTGAATACCTAGAGCAGCATATCGACGGCTTCAAAGGCCCCATCGAAGCGGACAAGTTCGAGGGTGGTCAGTCCAACCCCACCTTCAAGATCACTGCCGCCTCCGGCGCCTATGTGCTGCGTCGTCAGCCGCCGGGCAAACTGCTCAAGTCCGCCCATGCGGTGGATCGCGAATTTCGTGTTATGGCCGCATTGAAGGACACCGATGTACCGGTGCCCAATGTGCTGCACCTGTGCGAAGACCGTGATGTTATCGGCTCCATGTTTTATGTGATGGAGTTCTGCGAAGGGCGCATCCTGTGGAGTGCCGGGCTGCCTGAAATGGGTGAGGGCGAAGCGGCGAATGCGGTGCGTGGTGAAATGTACTCGGAGATGAACCGGGTGCTGGCGGCCATGCACAGTGTGGATCTGGAGGCCGTTGGCCTGACGGATTACGGTAAGCCGGGCAATTATTTTGAGCGCCAGCTCGGCCGCTGGACCCAGCAGTACGAAGCCTCCAAGTTGCAGGAAATTCCAGCCATGGATTCGCTGATTGAATGGCTGCAGGCCAATCAGCCGGAAGACGATGGCCAGGTATCGCTGGTGCACGGTGATTACCGCCTGGACAACATGATGTGGCATCCGGAAAAACCGCAAGTCATTGCGGTGCTGGACTGGGAGTTGTCCACCCTGGGCCACCCGCTGGCGGACCTGGCGTATCAGTGCATGGGCATGCGAATGCCACAGCGTGGCGCCAAGATGGCCGGCCTGCAGGGCAAGGATCGCACCGCGCTGGGTATCCCCACCGAGAAAGAATACGTGGCCATGTATTGCGAGCGCCGGGGTATTTCCCAGATCGATAATTGGGAATTCTATCTGGCGTTCAGCTTCTTCCGTCTTGCTGCCATCTGCCAGGGGGTAGCGAAACGGGCTGAAGACGGCAATGCCTCCAACAAGCAGGCTGCCGAAGTGGGTGCCCTGGTCGAGCCGCTGGCCACCATGGCCATGCAGATCATCAACGAAGGGGCGTAAAGCCGCTTCACGCCGCACGCTGCACGCAACACGTGCGGCGCGGTGATTTCTTTTTCGAATGGCTACAGGCTGGTTCGCGTTGTTGCGTGCAGCGTGTAGCGTGAAGCTTTTTTCGGGAGAAAAACCAATGAGTACCAAGCTTTTTAACCTTGAGGGCAAGATTGCCCTGGTCACCGGTGCAAGCCGGGGTATTGGCGAAGAAATTGCCCGTCTGCTGGCAGAGCAGGGCGCTCATGTGATTGTGTCCAGCCGCAAGATTGATGGCTGTCAGGCGGTTGCTGATGCCATCAAGGCTGACGGTGGCAGCGCGGAAGCCTTTGCTTGCCATGTGGGTGAACTGGCACAGATTGAAGCAGTGTTTTCCCATATCCGTGACGTGCACGGCAAGCTGGACATCCTTGTGAATAACGCTGCCGCCAATCCGTTCTTTGGCCATATCCTGGATACCCCGGTAGATGCCTTCGACAAGACTGTCGACGTGAATCTGCGCGGCTATTTCTACATGTCGGTGGAAGGGGCCAGGTTGATGCGTGAACACGGCGGTGGTGCCATCGTGAATACCGCTTCAGTGAACGGTTTGACTCCCGGTGAAGGTCAGGGGGTCTATTCCATTTCCAAGGCGGCTGTTATCAGCATGACCAAGTCTTTCGCCAAGGAATGCGCACAGTTCAACGTGCGTGTGAATGCCTTGCTGCCGGGCCTGACCAAAACCAAGTTTGCCGGTGCCCTGTTCACCAACGAAGACATCTACAAACAAGCCCTCAGCCAGATTCCCATGCGCCGCCATGCGGAGCCAAAGGAAATGGCCGGCACAGTCCTTTACCTGGTTTCCGATGCATCCAGCTTCGTGACCGGTGAGTGTGTTGTGGTTGATGGTGGCTTTACCATTTAACACTAACGTTGCTATCAAACCGCTGTAGGAGTTCCCTTCCAGGGGACGAACCGCGCGCAGCGCGAAGGGCGTTCTCGGTATGGCAGGGCGGGATGGATTTTTAGCGTACTGCTGCTTAGCGTTTTGCCACCTTCGTTCGCGCCCTTAACGGCGCTCCTACAGCGGCTTTGTAGCAAGTGATGGATGTTGAAAGCGGAGAGTGAGTTTGCCTCGCCGCGGTTCGACGAAGGAGAACACAATGGATCCGATTCTCGATTTTACCGGCAAGACGGCACTGATTACCGGTGCCGCCAGCGGGTTTGGCAAGTTGCTGGCAGAAGAACTGGGCAAGCGCGGTGCCGCCTTGGTGCTGGGCGATATCAATATGGATGCGCTGAATCCGCTGGCCGATGCGCTGGCGGGGCAGGGCGTTAAGGTCGCTGCGTTGCGTTGTGATGTCTCCAGTGAGGCTGACTGCAAGGCCATGGTGGACACGGCGTTGTCCCAGTTCGGCCACCTGGACCTGGCGGTGAACAATGCGGGTATCGCCCACGGCTTTATTCCGTTCGCGGAGCTGACCGAAGAAGTGCTGGATCAGCAAGTTAATGTGAACGTGAAAGGCGTGATGTTCGGCATGAAGCACCAGATTGCCGCCATGAAGGCCAGCGGTGGCAGTATCGTCAACGTGAGTTCCATGGCCGGGTTGGGCGGCGCGCCCAAGATCGGTGCCTACTCGGCGGCCAAGCACGCGGTTATCGGCCTGACCCGCACGGCGGCGATCGAATATGCCAAGCGTAATATTCGCGTTAATGCGGTATGCCCGTACTACACGCACACGCCGATGGTGGATGAAGGCAACCTCTCGGAGAACAAGGACAGCGTGCATGCCATGCTGGCCGCAGGGTGCCCGATGAAGCGCCTGGGGCAACCGGAAGAAATCGTTACGGTCATGCTGATGCTGTTGTCCCCGGCCAACAGCTATATGAATGGGCAGACTCTGGCGGTGGACGGCGGTGTCTCTGCATTCTGATCGGTTTTATGCATTTCTTTGCCCTGCTGTCCAGCGGGGCGTTATTTCCTATTCAGGAAAATACTACTTTAGAACAATAGCGCCTTCAGTCTTAAGACCATAGAGTAATGGAAGATACAGGCTGTTTAGACTGGTTTGGTCATTGTTTGAGCCAGCTAAACATGGAGTCTCTGACGATAAGTACAATAACCCAGTACTTCAGGGTGACAGGAGGGCGCCGTTCATGTACCAGATCCTGATTGCAGATGATCACCCTCTTTTCCGTGAGGCTATTGCTCGTGTGATTGATGATGGTTTTCCCGGTAGCAATTTGCTGGAAGCCTCGGGGCTGGATAGTGCCTTACAAATCATCGATCAAAATGACGATATCGACTTGGTCCTATTGGACCTTAATATGCCTGGTATGCAGGGGCTGGGTGGGCTGGTGCAATTGCGAAACCAGTTCCCCGGTGTACCCGCGGTGATCGTTTCCGCCGAAGAAGATAAAAAAGTTATATTGCAAACAGTGACTTATGGGGCAGTGGGGTTCATTACGAAATCTACTCCTCGTAAGCAGATGATTAGTGCGTTAGAACAGATTCTTTCCGGTTCAATATACCTTCCCTCAGATATTATTCGATCAGGAGGGACTTCTGTGCAGACACGGCATCAGGAGCCAGGGCTATTGCCTGAGCTGTTGGAAAGCCTTACGCGTAAACAGCTCCAGGTGTTTGAAAGAATGACCAGGGGCGAATCCAACAAAATGATTGCCTACGAGCTAAGCATTGCCGAAAGTACCGTGAAAGCGCATGTATCAGCAATTCTGCGAAAGCTGGGAGCCACTAATCGTGTACAGGCGATTTTGTCAGCAAGTGATATCGATTTTGGGGCCTATTTGAAACATCCAGGTCGTATGGCGGAACAGTAGGCATGCTCTGTGGCTCGGTTTGTTATGACAAATCGAGTAACAAAAGCCCAACGACTGTTTCCTTCACTAGGACAACAATATTCCGCAGAATTAGCCAGCAAAGGCGCCAGGAAAGAGCGCGACAATAAAAATCCGGGAGAGTCTGATGACTGCCGCTCCTCTAAACGCTGTGCTAACCACGTTCAGTAATGCCGTCGATGAAGAGATTGCAGCTGCTGAGCTGGCTGCAAAGTTAAAAAACCCGAACTTGGGTTTCGTGCTGTTTTTTTGCTCAGTGGAATATGATCTTGATCGTTTGGCCGCAGCCATGCGGGACAACTTCGCTGGGATCCCCATGTCAGGCTGTACTTCCTGTGGTGAAATTACCTCCAAGGGCTATGATCAAGGATCGATTGTGGCCATAGGCTTTGATCGCCGGCTATTCACTGTCAGCCAGAAGCTTGTGGAAGATGTAGACCGTTTCGGTCTTCTCGATGCTCAACAGCTTGTTGATAGTTTGCTAACCGAGTGCAGTGACGGCGTTACCGGGACAGCATCTGAGAACAATACCTTTGTGTTGACGCTAATGGATGGACTATCAGTAAATGAAGAGATGGTTTTGGCTACCCTTAACTCGGCATTAGGCAGTATTGCTTGTTTTGGCGGTTCCGCAGGTGATGAATATCGATTAAATGGCACTTATGTCTATAGTGATGGAGGATTCACCAGCGAAGCCGCCACGGTGATAATGATTTCTACCTCATTAGATTTTGAAGTGTTCAGCACCCATCACTTAATCCCGGAAAAAAACAAGTTTGTCGTTACCTCCGCAGATCCTGAAAAACGTACCGTCTACGAATTAAACGCTGAACCGGCGGCGAAAGCCTACGCACGGCTGATTGGTGCTTCAGTTGAAGATCTGGACGATATGAAATTTGCTTGCTCGCCTTTGGCTGTACGGATTAATGATGGCTACTATGCGCGTTCAATCCAGCGAGTTAATGATGACCTTAGCCTGACGTTTTATTGTGCTGTTGAAAATGGCATCGTTTTAACAGCTATGAAAACGGACTCTTTGCTTGATGATCTTGAGACCAAACTCAGTGCTATTGAGCGTCGCATGGGGCCGTCATGGTTAACGCTAGGATGTGACTGTTGCATGCGTTATGCGCAAATTGAATCTGAGGGGTTGGTGGATCAGGCATCTGCATTGCTCCGTCGATACGGGGTGATTGGTTTTAGTACCTATGGGGAGCATGTTGACGGTATGCATCTTAACCACACGCTGACCGGGGTCGTCATTGGACAAAGAAACCGTCTCTGAGCAGGGGCCGTCAGAGGAGGGGGAACGCTCTCCCTGGGATCTCCATGAAGCACGGCTGATGGCGGAGAATGCCAGGCTGAGCAGGATTTGTGATGCCCTTATAGAAAGGGTGGAGGCCAGCAATATGGCCCCTACAGCCCCCTACGCAGCATTTCAGCATTCCGTGGTTCTGGCTGAACAGGTGCGTGAACGGACACAGGCCCTACGTGATGTAAACCAGAAACTACTGGAAGAAATCGAAGAACGTCGGCACACAGAAATGCAGTTGCGTGAAGCGCGGGAAAAAGCTGAGCAGGCTAACCTTTCCAAAACTCGCTTTGTTGCAGCAGTGAGCCATGACTTGATGCAGCCGTTGAATGCGGCACGACTTTTCACCAGTGCCTTGCAGGAAAAGCCCGATAATATGGCGTTTCAGCTTGCTCATATCGGCACGGCGCTTACTGACCTTGAGTCACTCATAACGACACTTTCAGATGCTTCCAAGCTGGATGCCGGCGTGGTGACGGCTGAGTTTGAAGTCTTTCCCTTGAGCCGCTTGCTGGATGTGCTTGCTGAAGAGTTTAGGAAAATTGCTCAGCAGAAAGGACTTCGTTTTCGCTATGTGTCTTGTGGTTCACTGGTTAGATCTGATTCACAATTATTAAGCAGAATCCTTCGTAACCTCCTTTCCAACGCGGTTCGTTATACCGAGAGCGGGTCAATTCTATTGGGGTGCCGTAAACGTGGCGCGGGCATTGAAGTCGTAGTCACTGATACAGGGATTGGTATCAGTGATGACCAGCGTAACGAGATATTTAAAGAGTTTAAACGTGGCAAGCAGGCGGTAAGGCATCATGAAAGAGGGCTCGGGCTAGGGCTGGCAATTGTAGAAAAAATTAGCGAGATACTTTCACATCCGTTGCGTTTTCATTCTCAAGAAGGGAAAGGGTCAAGCTTTGGCTTGTTGATCCCGATTGCTGAACCTGACGAATATATCCACCGGACATTGCCGGCAGATCCTTTTGTTGATCAGTCTCTGCAGGGGTTGCGTGTCTGGGTCGTGGATAACGACGAGGCAATTTGCATAGGTATGCGAACGCTGATGGAGGGTTGGGGCTGTGATGTGGTAGTGGCTGATTCTTTAGCGTCTTTACGATCCAAGGTGGACACTTGCTCTGACGACGCGGATGTCTTGCTGATGGATTATCATCTGGATCCAGGAACAGATGACGGTATTACTGTCGCAACCTTTATCAATTCCGGTCGTCAAATTCCATTACCGGTAATATTGGTAACTGCTGATCGCAGTGCAGAGTTGAAACAACGCTGTGTTCAAAATGGATTTACGCAGATTTACAAGCCGCTGAAGCCGCTGAAATTGAAAATGGCATTGAAAAGCTTATCTTGAAGGCTAAAAGGAAAGGAGGCGAGGCCTCCTCCTGATAGAAGAGAGGGCCCTAGGGTCCCGGTCCGTCTTTATACGCCCAATCAAAGGGGCAAGCGGTGCAGCCGTGCATATCCATACTCTGAAAGTTCCCATAACGCAGGTTTGCACCGTCAAGATTGGCATTGCGTAAACTGGAAAGGTTGAGCTTAACCTCTTGAAGGTTGGCATCCTGGAGGTTCGCGCCATTGAGTTTTGCTTTATTAAACCAGGCCATCTCCAGGTTGACGCCTGTCATATTGGCATTGTTCCATTCAGAACGAGTCAGCCGGCCAAACTCCAAATTCGCACCAGTTGCATCCACGTTGTGAAAAATTGCTTTCTGGGCAAACAGGTTCCAGCTTTGTATGGCAAGCAAGCGAGCGCCGGTAAGGTCTGCCATGCGCAGGTTGGTGCTCATTAGGCGCGCCCGGCTCATATTCGCGTTGCGAAGATTGGCTTTTTCTAAATTGACCCCTTTAAGGTTGCTGTGCCGCAAATCAGCGCCTTCAAGGTTGGCGCCTGCAAAGTTAGCACCCGTCAGGTCCAGGCCACTGAGATCTGCACCTTTTAGATCTGCACCAGCACATTCCGTCGCAGGCTTGAGTGAACATCCATTGTGGCTGGGGATGTCCGCGCTAAAGTCATCCGCATAAGTCCCACCGTTAAGGGCCAGAAAAGCGATTAGGGTTATTGCTCGAGGTAGCGTTATATATTTCATTTTATGCTCCTGAAAGAAGTCAGCCCGCAATGCGGGCTGACTTTTTTGTTACTTGCTCGCTAGATCCTTGGCAAATTTGGGCAGTTTAAACACCCAGAAAGAACCGCCTTGAGAGATAGGCTTGGTTAGTTCTGCCATGTCACCGCCCCAGAGAGGTACTGCACCGCCGTACCCGGCTGTTACACCAATGTACTGCTCGCCATCCATTTCCCACGTGATCGGTGGGGAAATGATCCCGGTACCGACCTGGAACTTCCACAGCTCTTCACCCGTTTTCGCGTCAAAGGCTTTGAAGTAGCCATCACCGGTACCGGTGAACACCAGGTTGCCTTTGGTTGCGAGCACGCCAGCCCAGAGAGGCATGGGTTCTTTATGTTCCCAGGCCACTTTACCGGTAGCCGGATCCATAGCACGGAGAATGCCAACGTGGTCGTCGAACAACCGTTTGATGCGGAAACCCATGCCTAAGTAGGCAGAACCAGGCTGATATTCAACCTCTTCAGTCCAGTAATCTTCTTTCCAGTGGTTGGCAGGAACGTAGAACAGGCCCGTGTCCTGGCTATACGCCATAGGGTTCCAGTTCTTGCCGCCAAGGAAGGGAGGAGAGACTTCCGCTGCAGGGGATCGGGTTTCGCCATCCTTGAGACGTGCAGGACGCTGACCATCGACTTCAATGGGGCGGCCGGTATCCAGATCAATACCTTTAGCCCAAGTAATGCCGTCTACGAATGGGAATGCATTGAGAAGTTTACCGTTAGCACGGTCGGTCACATAGAAGAAACCATTGCGGTCAGCGTGAGCGCCGGCTTTATGTTTCTTGCCTTTCTTGTCCTTGTAGTCAAAGAGAACGATTTCGTTATTACCCGAGAAATCCCAGGCATCGTTAGGTGTATGTTGATAGAACCACTTGATTTCACCGGTAGTTGGATCAACACCGACTTGGCCTGATGTGTATAGGCTATCGTAGTCGGCAGGGTCACCGTCTGGTGCAGTACGCGCCCAGCCGTTCCAGGGAGCCGGGTTGCCAGCGCCGATGATGATGGTGTTGGTTGATGCATCAAAGGTAGCGCTTTGCCATGGTGCACCACCACCTTGGCTCCAGGCTTTCACTTTACCTGTTTCTGTATTGGGGTCATCAGGCCAGCTAGGCGCTCTGGGATCACCACTCGGGGTGCTGTCTTCACCGTTAAGGCGGCCAACGTGCCCTTCCACAAAAGGACGCATCCAGACTTCTTCGCCCGTTGCAGGGTCGCGGGCAAACAGTTTCCCGACAACACCAAATTCGTCACCGGAAGAGCCATGAATTAACAAAACCTTACCGGTTTTTTGATCTTTAACAATGGTTGGCGCGCCAGTCATTGTATAACCGACTTTATGATCGCCGAACTTTTTACGCCAAACGACCTTACCCGTGTCTTTGTTCAGAGCCACTACGCTGGCATCAAGAGTGCCAAAGAAAATGTTGTCGCCATAAATGGCGGCACCGCGGTTTACAACATCACAGCAAGGACGAATGTCGTCAGGTAGACGATGTGAATAAGTCCAGATGCGTTTTCCAGTTTTGGCATCAACAGCGAAAATACGGGAGTAGGAACCCGTTACGTAGATCACGCCTTCATGCACAAGGGCTTGAGATTCCTGGCCTCGCTGCTTTTCATCACCGAATGAGTAAGACCAGGCGGGGGTAAGCATAGAGACATTTTCGCTATTAATGTCCGCTAACGTGCTGTATCGCTGGGCGCTGGTGCCCATGCCATACATTAGAACATCTTCAGTGGTTTTATGGTCATTGGCGATATCTTTCCAGGTGACCCCTTCTTCAGCAATAACTGTCCCGCTACTGCATGCGGTCAGCATGGTGGACATCGATATGACACCGATCATGCGGGACAGTCTCCCGCGATGCGGTGGGTTGTGGGTTGTTTTACTCATAACGCAGCCTCTGCTTTGATTTTAATATCTGATCACACTGGCAGAAATGCGATCAGGGTATGGAAAGTTACGGCGTGCCAGTTATCGATAATCCCCAGCAACGCGGTGTATCCATTCAGGCAGAGAGAGGGGGATGCAAGATACCGTCAGTGGAAGTAAATGATCTAACCATTTGGGTCTACGACTAAGGGAGTACGCATGATGGCCCGAAGGGCTAGTGCTGAATCTGTCAGGTGACTGTTAGATTAATTTCCATAATGCAATCCATTGGTTGGAGTGAAGTATGAATGTAATGATGCGCATAGTGGGAAGTGTGGCCTTATTAGGTTGCTCTGTGGTGGTCCATGGCCACGGTAATGTGACTCCACAAGGCGTAGATCTTCGCGGGTTGGAGACTCTTGGTGAGGAGTGGCGCGATACCAACCCTTACCGTGAAGATCATCCGCAGCATGAATTGGCTGTGGATATTGGCAGCTCTGCGTATAACCAGAACTGTGCAGCTTGTCATGGCCTGGAAGCCAAGTCGGGAGGTATAGCGCCTGATCTGCGAGAGCTGGAAAACGGTGATTACGGTGACGAATGGTACAAAGAACGGGTTGTAAATGGAGCTGTGCGCGATGGTCGCGTTCTGATGCCGAAAATGGCCGATTATCTCAGTCAGGAAGCTTTGTGGGCTATCCGAACCTGGCTTGAGACGGTCAGCATGGAAACAATGGGACAGTAAAATGCGATCTGTAATGGTGTTTCCCGGGCTACTGTTCCTTCTACTTATCAGTATAAGTTCAGCGCAAGAGAACAATACTAATCAAGATAAGGATCCTCTTGATTCATTCATGTGGGAGCTATATCAGGATCGTTATCTGTCCAACGCACCAGTACATTTTGACTCGAGAGTGAAAATAACCGCCCCTGATTTTGCCGAAGACTCAGGGCAGGTTCCGGTAGAAATAGATGCCAGTCATCTTAATGGCAAGTTTGAAAAAATGCTGCTTTGGGTTGAGCTCAACCCTATACCTATGGTTTTTGAGTACAACCCCGGTACACAAGGGCTGGCAAAAGTAGGGTTGAATATCCGCCTGGAGCAAGGCTCTCCTGTCAGGGTGGCCTTGTTAAGCCAGGGTGTATGGCATGTTGGAAGCACTTTTATTGACGGCGCAGGGGGTGGTTGTTCAACACCAGGTATCGCTAATTCCGGCAAGAATTGGTCCAAAGATTTTGGTCAGGTTAGAGGGCGCAGGTTTCCTGCCAAGCAGGGTAGTCGGCTTCGTTTTTTGATTATTCATCCGATGGAAAGCGGTCTCCTTCCCAGTGAGATCCCTTTCTATATCGAAGAGCTGAAAATCAGCAGTAAAGGGGAAACGGTTGCGGATATGAAATGGCATGCCTCCATTAGTGAAAATCCAGTTTTAACGATTGAAATGAAAGGCGATGAAAGAACCCCATACAAGATGAAGGCTAGAGATAACAATGCTAATTTACTGGAATCACAAATTTGATTATCGAGTCTTGTTATCGTTAGCTACTTTGTTTCTTGCGGCAATTTCGGCCCCAGTGCATGGAGAAGATCTTAATATTCATCAAGTTGCGGAAAATGTATGGATGGTCCAGGGGGTGCCAGAGGAGCTTAGTGAAGAAAATAGGGGTGACATAAGTAACAGCTCATTCATTGCCACGGGGAATGGGGTAGTGGTAATCGATACGGGGGCAACAGCTGCGTACGGTCGGAGGTTCAGAGAGGCTATTTCAGAATATACCGATGAGCCCGTTCGCTGGGTGATCAATACCCACCATCACCCGGATCATACCTTTGGTAATAGTGCATTTTCAGATGTGCCGATAATGGCGCTTTCTGAAACACGAAATTTGTTAATGAAAAATGGTGATTTTTTTCTCAAAACAGTGCACGAACGTGTGGGAATATCTAGCGAAGACACGGTTGTTATTTTACCTAGTGTTACTGTTGAAGGTGGGGTGAAGAGTTTTTCTGGATACCCACTAAAATTAATCAGGTTTTCTGGTCATAGTGGCAATGATCTCGTTGTATATGACCCTCTGACAAAAATTCTGTTTGCCGGGGACATGCTGTTTTGGAACCGCGCACCAACCACTCCTCACTCTCCTGGAATTGATATCTGGCTGGAAGAAATAGACCGACTAGCAGAGCTAAACCCAGCAGTGATCATTCCCGGCCATGGCCCTCTCGCTCATGATTCGGGGCCGATTGAGCAGACACGTGCATGGCTTGTATGGCTTGACTCCCTGATGAGAGAAGGAGTTGCTGCTGGACGTTCTGCTAATGCGCTTATAGATAGTGATATTCCTGAACTGCTTTCTGATATCCCGATGGCAAAGTTTGAGCTAACCCGAAGTATTAGTCATTTCTATCGAAAATATGAAGATTCATGGTGGGAAAACGCTAACCGTTAAGACCAAATGAGGAGAAGAATTACTCCCTTGGTAGCATGCGTACTTGGGCCTCATCATCCTATTCTGACTATGCAGGCGCTACTTATCAAAGCGCGGACGTCAAGCAATTAGAAGAGGAATCAGGCAATGATTTATGCAAATCCTGGTAGCGAAGGTTCAGTTGTCTCGTTTAAAGAGCGTTACGAAAACTATATTGGGGGTGAGTGGGTTGCACCGGTGAAAGGACAATATTTCGATAATGTTAGTCCGGTAAATGGTAACGTTTTCTGTGAGGTGGCCAGATCAAGTGCGGAAGACGTGGATTTGGCTCTGGATGCCGCTCACCGAGTTGCTGGGGAATGGGGAAAAACCTCAGCGACAGAACGTAGCAACATATTGTTGAAAATCGCGGATCGTATTGAGCAGAACCTCGAGGCTCTGGCGGTCGCAGAAACGTGGGATAACGGTAAAGCTGTACGCGAAACATTGAATGCCGATTTGCCCCTGGCAGTTGACCATTTTCGCTATTTCGCTGGCTGTATTCGTGCCCAAGAAGGGTCTGCTGCAGAGATCGACTCAAATACAGTGGCTTACCACTTCCATGAACCTCTTGGGGTTGTTGGGCAAATCATTCCATGGAACTTTCCAATCTTGATGGCTACATGGAAGTTGGCTCCAGCGCTAGCGGCGGGTAACTGCATTGTTTTGAAGCCTGCCGAGCAAACTCCGGTTTCCATTCTCAAGGTAATGGAGTGTATTGGCGATTTGCTGCCTGCTGGTGTCCTGAATGTGGTGAACGGGTACGGTCAAGAGGCTGGTCAGGCTCTGGCATCCAGCAAGCGTATTGCAAAAATCGCCTTTACCGGTTCAACCCCTGTGGGATCTCACATTCTAAAGTGTGCTGCCGAGAATATTATCCCCTCTACTGTAGAGTTGGGTGGAAAATCTCCAAATGTTTACTTCGCAGATATTATGAACGCAGAAGAGTCGTTTATTGATAAAGCTGTTGAGGGTTTGGTTTTGGCTTATTTTAATCAAGGCGAAGTTTGTACTTGTCCTTCTCGCGCCTTGGTCCAAGAGAGTATGTACGACGACTTTATCGAGCGCGTACTGAAACGAATCAAGACGATCAAGCGTGGTAATCCGCTTGATACTGAAACTCAAGTAGGTGCACAGGCTTCTCGAGAGCAGTATGACAAAATTATGTCGTACATGAGTATTGCTAAAGAAGAAGGTGCAACGGTACTTGCGGGTGGTGGAAGTGAATCTCTTGAAGGGGACTTTGGTAACGGCTTCTATATCCAGCCGACCCTCCTTAAAGGTCACAATAAAATGCGCGTTTTCCAGGAGGAAATTTTTGGTCCAGTTGTAGGTGTGACTACCTTTAAGGACGAAACGGAAGCACTGCAGATCGCCAATGATACTGAATTTGGTCTTGGGGCTGGTGTATGGAGTCGCGATATGAACGTTGCCTTCAGGATGGGACGTGGCATTCAGGCAGGTCGAGTCTGGACTAACTGTTATCACGCTTATCCAGCACATGCGGCCTTTGGTGGATATAAAAAATCAGGCATCGGTCGTGAGACTCACAAGATGATCCTTGACCACTATCAGCAAACAAAGAACTTGCTGGTTAGCTACGATACCAATCCGCTTGGTTTTTTCTGAATGATTTCTCCTGGTCGTCCGTCTTGACGTCTTTTTGCCGCCCTCAGGGCGGCTTTTTTATTGTTGTGAGAATGAAAAATGCTTGAACTTCCTGATAAGCAAGATAACCCGTGGGCAGTTCTCTCGATATCCAATTCCTGGAAGACCCTTCCACCTATGCTGTGGTCAGCCCAGGCGCCAGAATTCTCGCCTGTGGAAGATTTGATTGATATTTCGCCTATGGCGCTACGTTTATTGCAGCTCGATGTTCAGCAGCTCCGGACCCATGTTGAAGGCGTCTCAACGTTGAAAAACCTTCATGCTGGAAACATTCTCTTGCCCGGTATGTCTCCGTTGGCACAAAAGTATGCAGGACATCGCCATGGGATATTCAACGATCGTATTGGTGATGGAAGGTCTTTGCTCTTGGGGGAAGTGGCTACGCCGTTAGGCCGTATGGAAATGTACTTAAAGGGTGGAGGAAGAACCCCTTATGCTCTTAGGGGCGATGGTTATTTGGGGTTGCGTAGTGCGATCAAGGAATATCTTGTCAGTCACGCTCTCTATGGTATCGGGATACCAACCAGTCTTCCGCTAAGTCTTTGTAATCATGAAAGAAAAATTTTCCGTAATCAGTTGGAGAAGTCTGCAACCGTGATCAGCCTTTCTCCATCTCATGCTCGAGTTGGCCATTTCGAATGGCTGGCTGCCAGGGGGAGTGCTGCAGGCATGAAGGCTTTGATTGCCCACCTTGGTGGTTGTTATGGCGAAGGTGGTGATATGAGCGTGGAGCAGTTTTTTAAACATTCTGTGCAACGCACAGCTCATCTTGCTGCTGCGTGGCAGGTCTGGGGGTTTGTTGCTGGCACACTGAATACCGATGATATTTCCGCTCTAGGTGTGACTCTTGATCCCGGCTCAGGAGCTTTTCTGGAATCTTGCCAGGCTTCACTGACAGAAGACTGCGATGCAGTTGACAGTGTATATGCATTTTCTTCTCAGTCAGAATCTATCAGGTTTGGTCTTGAGGTGTTGGGCAGGGCATTACGACTGCTGCTGCACGAAGAGCAAATAAACGCCATATTAGAGAGCTTTGATGATCAGCTTGAAAAAGCGATGCTATGTGGCATGCGCTCTCGCTTGGGGTTGATGATGTCGAGAGATGAAGATTCAGCATTGATTAACCAGTGGCTATCCATCCTGCATCGCAAGGGGGCAGATTACAATTCTTCATTCCGTTATTTAATGGAATGGAAAGATGATGAATCCAGTGACCACTATTTGGCTGATAAGTTAGGTCTTGAGCGTAACGATAGACTTCTGGGTGAGTGGTTAAATGATTATCGTAAACGTCTTGAAAATGAATGTTTTACCTACCGTGAACGCTACCGTTTCATGGCTGGAGTTAATCCGATAACAATGCTTAGAGAGCGCGATATTTGTGACGTTAGTGCTGCTGTGGAGGCCGGCGATTTCATCCCTTTGGCTCGTTTGAGAAAGCGAATTACACAGCCGTACCATAATTTTCTTCAATAAAAAAAGGGTGAGAGCCTTGGCGCTCACCCTTTGATATTTAGGGATTATCAATTACCAGGCTACAGTGGCCCCCACTGCAAGTGTGTCAGTTGTTTCTATTTCGCCTACTACTTCGTCATCCAACTCAACACGACTGAAGTTGGTTACCAGGTTAAGATAATCATTTGCTGCGTAGCTTATAATTACGCCTTTATTTTCGTAATCAATCGCTGTTCCACCAGTAACGCCATCATCTTCGGTCCGGCCATAGGTTCCTGCAACTCGCATTTTTCCGATTTGATAACCCGCTTGCATAAGGTGGCCATTGCTATCAACTTCCTGGAGAGGGAGTTGGCCGGCATTATTTGTGAACAAAGGGTGGATGCCTGTAGCATCAAAACCGGAAGCGGTGAGGGTTAAATTCGCGACTTTAATTTGGGCGCCGTAGCCTACGCCTTCTGAGGTGATATCAGCAACGGTACTATCAGTATTTTCTGAGTTCTGATAAGCGCCATTAACCCACGTATAAACCTCCATTCCCGCAATTTCTGCCTGGTAGCTGATTTCACTTTCTACTCTTGGGGTGTCTTGATATGCCTTCCCTGGAGCACCCACTTCATTGGTGTCGTATGGGTCTAGAATGCCGATCGCAATGTTCAGGCCGCCCATTTCAGGGCTCCGCCAGGTGATCTGCGAGCTGGGGAAGGGGTAGGGGTAGCCGGTGCCGATATTCCCGAAAGATACGCCTCCGCCATCAACGAGGCCCACGACATCGCTGGAATGGCCAAACCCTGTGAGCAATTCGTCTCGGAGGATGTTGGAACGGGCAAAGAGCCCGAAATCTTTACCAATAAGCACCTCGCCGAAGCTGCCACCAATAGTTCCATAAAACTGACGTACATCAATAGCCGTGCCGGTGGCGGCAGTTTCACTGTCATTAATGGTGACCCAGAAGGACGACCTTGCACCCAGTGTAAGATCGCCTATTTCTCGCTTCATATTGAAGCCAATATAGTTTGGCAGGAAACCCATTTTAACTCTGGATTGTCTGCGATCGAATTGATCGCCGGCACGGTCTACATCGTTGTTTACATAAAAGGCATTAATGTAACCGTCAGTGCTGAAGCTGGTTCCGTCATCGTCATACAGTGTTATTTCGGCATTGGCTGGCTGCACTGCGAGGAGGGGTAGAAGGCATAATGCCGACCGGGATAGAGTTGTTACTCTGGTTTTTTTCATCTTACGCTCCCTGAAGTTTCTATCATGTGATAGCAGTGAGTATGGGGAGCGTAAAATGAAGGAAGAATACCGCCTTGGTACTGTATTCAGTGATTGTAATATAGCGTTTGGTCGTGCGACTAAAGGATCAATTTAATAAAAAAATATAATATATTTTTTATCAGGGGAGGGGTGTGTATTTCAGGTAGGGAAGAATGGCTTCCTCCTGATCGGGAAAGAGAGCCTTTGAATCACTGTCAGATAATTTTGGTGAAATAATCGCGTTGTCACCAGGTTGCCAGTCTGCAGGTGTTAATACCGGGTAACGATAAGTGGTTTGTAAGGCATCAATAGCTCGTAGAATCTCATCAAAATTCCGCCCAATGCTGGGTGGGTAATCTATTTTCAGGCGAATGCGCCCACGCGGATCAATGATAAAAACGCTGCGCACTGTTGTTACGTTATTCGAACGTGGATGCAGCATGCCGTAGCGTGTGCTGATATTTAGCGACTGATCCGATATAACAGGAAAGGATGGGCGGACACCCTGGCTTTCTTCAATGTCATCAAGCCATTCTTTGAGGTCACGCAGTGGACTCACTGCCAAAGCGAGTGGGCGTACGTTTCGTTTTTCAAAGGCGCCTTGTAAACGCTCCACTGCAGCGAGCTCGGTAGTGCATACCGGAGTGAAGCTGGCTGGATGAGAAAACAACACGACCCAGTGATCCTTCCTCCAGTGATCGAGGTGCACGGGCCCCATAGTGGTTTCGGCCTCAAAATCCGGCGCTGCATCACCCAGCTGGAGAGCCCGAAGGGGAAGGGAGTATATCAGTAGCGCCACTAACCAATATTTCATGCTTACCACCGCAAAGTTACTCCAGCATACAAGGTTCGACCAGGCGCTGTTTCGAAATAGCCGCGGTCAGCGGGGTCTGGCCTGTCGCTATTGGCATTGATTCGAATGTTGCTGTAATAGTCACGGTCGAAAAGATTGTTAATGCCGGCGTGCAACTCCAGCTCCTGGTGATTGAAATGCCAGCGTTTTCCAAATCGCGCATTAACCACTGCATGGCTTCCTATGCGAGTTTGGTTGGTGTTCTCCGCATACACTTCACTGGCAAAACGAACATCACCAATAACAAAAAAGCCGTTTTGAGGACGCCAGGCGGCTTCGGCAAAAACGATATGCTGTGGCAAGCCAGGCATGTGGTTATCGCTTACATCGACACCTTGTTGTTCATCGAAGAATCGATCGAAGCGGTATTGTGCCCATGTCCATGCGACCGTTGTGGTCAGTGTTTCTGTGGTGAAATGCTCTAACGATAGTTCAATGCCTTCACGACGTGTGCGGGCCGCATTTTCGTAGTAGGTTCGGCCGCCCAGTTCATAAGGGGTTATCTCGTCTTTGACGGCTACGCTAAATAGCGTGAGATCATAGAGTAGATCGTTACTGATGGTGCCGCGGATGCCAAGCTCCTGATTTAATGCCTTTTGTGGTTCAAGGTCTGGATTGAACCCGCCTGCGCCGGACGGATTTGCCAGCTCAGTGAAAGTGGGGGTTTCAAAGGCTGAACTGACAGAGGCATAGAGTGTATGAGCAGGAAGGGCATGCCAGGCAACGCCGGCACTAAAACTACCTTCATTAAACTGCTGTTCGCCGCTGTCGTCACCATCACTCAGGAAATCATCCTCCACCTTAAACTGGATTCGGTCGGCTCTTGCTCCTAAAGAAAGAGTGAGATTGTCGGTTAGAAAGGTATCGGTTTGTACAAAGATGCCACTGCTGGTGGCGATCTGGTCTTCATTGGCGGTGAGCCCGGTAATCACCCCGTTGAAACTAACGCCCTGGCGACCTCGGTCGTCTTGTTGACGTTCTACGTCAACGCCGACCAGATAGCGGTGCCTCAAGCCGAAGAGGTCTAGATTATGACTATACTCTACGCCTGCACCATAAAACGTCCGCTGGTAATCAATCAGGCTGCTACCGGGAAATGGGAGTTGTTGGGTGAAGTCGCGTTGGCTAATGAATGCCCGTGTCTGTAATACGCCTCCTGCCAAGGAGGTATTGCGATAACGGAAGCCTAGGCGTTGTTGATCAACCTCCTGGCCTGCATCCAGTCGATCGGCAAGCATTGTGGCCTGCTTTCTGTCTGTGTGAGCCTGGGAACGGGTTAGTCCGCCAGGATCCTGGGCATAAGGAGTGTCTAATGCCGTCAGGAACAGGTCTATTTCCTGATGGTTGCCGAGCTCCCAACCAATCCGGCTGTTAAGTTGGTATTTCTCCACCGCGCTTTGATCACGGTAGCCGGCGTAATTGAGACCGCTGACGCCAATATAATAATGAGCATTATCTTTCTGGCCGCCGCTCTTTAAGTGGGCTTTGCGAAAGCCATCTGCGCCACTCGATAACCTCAGCTCACCATTTCCCGTTATGTTCCGCCCGGAAAGAGTTTCAATATCGATGACGCCACCGGTGGCATTGCCATAGAGAACGGAGGCTGGACCACGTAATACTGTTGCCTGGTGCATGGAGTCCAAGTCGATATTGTCTACCTGTGATTGTCCATCCGGTAGTGTTTCGGGAAATCCATCTACCCGGACTCGTAAACCGCGAACACCAAAGGGCGCGCGCGCGCCAAAGCCTCGAATGGAAATGCGTTGATTTTGAGCGAAATTGTAGCGATTTTGCAGGTAAAGACCGGGCACCCGGGCGAGGCTTTCATCAAGTTGAATATTCTGTTGCCCCTGTTGGGCAGAGTCTGCATTTACGACGCTAACGGCGGCAGGGGTATCAAGAAGACTGCGCTCCATCCGCGTGCCATCAACCTTTATGACATCCAGCTCTGAGGGCTCGGCCAGGGCGGTTAAGGGAATGTTGATTGTCGCAAGTCCAAAGGCGATTCGCTTCAATGAGAGCATGGGATTTACGGCTTTGTTGTTAGTGTGAGGTTTACGCTATTGGCTTCGGCGCTCCTTCTCAATAGATGCAGTGCGAAAGTAGTAGGCATTTTCTCCGTAAGTCGCAGTTTCGCTGTTGTTATCCGTAACGGAGTCCCATAAAAAAAGGCTGCGAGAAGCAGCCTTTTTTTATGGCAGGAAAAGAAACTCAGTGAGTTTTTTTGCCCTTGCGCTGGCTGGCTTGAGCATGTTGCTCGGTGAGCATGCCATCGGCACCGAACAGTTTTTCGCGCCATTCGTCCAGCAGGGCGTCGGTGTCGTGCTGGGAGGGGTGGAAGTCCCGCTTGAAGAAATCCAGGTACTGGGGCGCCAGTTTGGTGAATAGCCCCTTGCGGCCGAACAGGAATTTCATGCCCTGCCAGTTGTTTTTCAGCTGCAGCAGGCGGCCGTCTGAGGCCAGCATGCGGGCCTGGAACACGGCCAGTACGGCAAAGAAAATCACGGTGGTGGGGATCATGGCTCCCGCACGAATAGCGTAACTACCGCTGACCTTTTCATAGACATCATAGGCGACGGTTTTGTGTTCGTTTTCTTCCAGAGCGTGCCATAGCCACAGTTTTGCGGTGGCTTCATCGAGGATTTTTGCCTGGTGCTCACTTTCGCGCAGCAGTTGTTCGGCAATGATCGCAGTGTAATGCTCGAGACACACGGTGGCGGCCAGCTGGAAGATCTTGGGGGTGCGTTTTTGCACCAGGCCCAGCAGTTTGCCCAATGACTTGTCCAGCTTGTCAGTGGGGTAGCCGAATTTCACGCCCATTTCGTTCCAGGCTTCATGCTCTTTGCTGTGCATGGCCTCCTGACCAATAAAGCCGGCCACTTGCGCTTTCAGCTTGCCGTCGGTGATGTCTTTACGGTAGTGGCGCACGGAGTCCACGAAAAAGGCTTCACCTTCCGGGAACAGGGCCGACAGGCTCAACCAGAATGCGCTCAGGAAAGGGTCATTGTCATAGAAGTAACGCGCCGTGGTCTTGTCATCGAACTGGAAGTCGAGACGACGGGGCGGAATATTGACGGTGGCGCCTAACGGGACTTTCTGGGCCTTTGCCTGGCCGGACGCAATGGTGGTGGATGCTGTTGTTGTCATGGTGTCCTCCTGATCTCTGGCGGCAGGGGCGCCGCTGAATGTCACACTGTGACATTGTTCGATGTAACGATAGTCGAGGTTACAGCAGACCAGGTAAATGGCACTTTGGCGCCCCGGGCGGGGCGCTAGTGCCAGTACACAAAATGAGGGATTTTGTGTCCGGTTATGACAGGGAAGGCATTACCCCGGAAGGAACAGGGATTTGGTTTCCAGGAACTCTTCAAAGCCGAAGCGGCCCCATTCCCGGCCAATCCCGGATTGTTTGTAGCCCCCAAAGGCGGCCTGTACATCCGGGCCGGCCCCATTGATATGGACGTTGCCGGTACGCAGGCGTGCGGCCACCTGGCGGGCCTGGGCATCATCCCCGAAGACATAGCCGGACAGGCCATATTCGGAGTCGTTGGCAATTGCGACGGCATTGTCCACGGTGTCGTAGGGGATCATCACCAGCACCGGACCGAAAATTTCTTCCCGGGCGATGGTCATCTGATTGTTCACCTCACTGAATACCGTGGGGCGGGCGAAGTAACCCTTGGTGATACCGTCGGGCTTGCCGGGGCCGCCGGCAACCAGTTTGGCGCCTTCTTTCTGGCCTTTCTCAATCATGGCCTGCACGCGCTGGTATTGGCGGCCATTGGCGATGGGACCCATTACGGTGGCGTTATCTGCGGGGTCGCCGACCACGACCTGGTCGCAGACCTGTGTTGCAATGCGTTCGGCCTCGGCCAGTTGATCCGCCGGCACCAGCATCCGTGACGGGGCATTACAGCTCTGTCCGGTGTTGGTCATCATGGAGCGCACTCCGTGGGTAACAGCTTGCTCCAGATCGCAGCCTGGCAACAGGATATTGGCGGACTTGCCGCCCAGCTCCAGCGACACGCGTTTAATGGTGCTGGCCGCTTCCCGGCTCACCGATTCCCCGGCGCGGGTGGAGCCGGTGAGAGACACCACATCAATGCGTGGATCGCTGGACAGCAAGGGCCCGACGGCTGCGCCATCGCCATACACCATATTGAAGACCCCGGCGGGTACGCCGGCTTCGTCGATAATCCGGGTCAGCAGGTTGGCGGACAGGGGGGCAAATTCACTGGGCTTGAGCACCATGGTGCAACCGGCGGCCATGGCCGGGGCGACTTTGCACATGACCTGGTTCATGGGCCAGTTCCAGGGCGTGATCAGGGCACAGACACCGGCCGCCTCACGGCGGATCAGTGATTGGCCCGCGGTTTCTTCAAACGGGAACTCCCGGGCGATGCCCAGAGCGGTTTTCAAATGGGCAAGGCCCATGGGGGCCTGCACCTTGCTGGCCAGGGAGATGGGGGCTCCCATCTCCTGGCTGATGGCCTCGGCCATTTCCGGCAGGTGGGCCTGATAGGCTTCGAGCATTTTTTCCATATAGCCCAGTCGCTCTTCCAGTGACAGAGCGGACCAGGTGGGGAAGGCCTGGTGGGCGGCGTCGATTGCCGCATCAATATCGGCAGCCTGTGCCAGCGGCAAGGTGGCAATCTGTTCTTCATTGGCGGGGTTGATAACGGCGTGGGTGGTGGCTCCCGGCGCGGGAGAAACCCAGCTGCCGTTGATGTAGAACTGCTGCAGCGTATCCATGGAATCGTCCTTTTATCGGTCTTCCATTGTGTGTGGTGGGTCAACATTACAATAATGGAACGTAATTTTAAAATATTGACCGCCATGGCTGAAGCGTGACATGGTAAATGTTCCTGCCGTGCCCGCGACCCCATTGTGCTTGAGAGAGGGACGTCGGGCCATGGCCGGTTTGAGCCGCGGGCAAGCGGTGTCTTAGGCAGGCGAAACGCTTTTTGTTATATTTGCGAGCCTAATACATAACTATAAATGGAATCGATGTCCGGTTAGCCGGAACAACCGGTTTCAGCCAACCCGAAGCCTGATACAGGAACGAGAAGAATGCGTAGAGCTGTTGCCGATCTCGGCGCCAATGATAAAGACCGTAATTTCGTCACGGCCCTGGCAAGGGGGCTGGATATTCTTCGTTGCTTTGGGCCTTCGGATGAATACCTTGGCAATGCGGAGCTGGCCAAGCGGACCAGCATTCCCCGCCCCACCGTATCGCGGATGACCGCGACCCTGACACAGCTGGGCTACCTGCGTTATGTGCCGCAGCTGGAAAAATACCGGCTGGGGCCGGGCGTACTGGACCTGGGCTACCGCTATCTGGCCAGTGAGGGGGTGCGGGATCTGGCGCGGCCTTACATGCAGGAGCTGGCAGATTCCACCGATTGCATGGTCGCCATTGGCGCGCCGGATGGCGCTCAGGTGACGTATATCCAGGTTTGCCAGGGCAATGGCCCACTGGTGTTGCGGCTGGATATCGGTTCGCGGGTGCCCATGGCCACCTCGGCATTGGGCCGGGCGTTCCTGGCGGCCACGCCGGAAGTCGAGCGGGAAATGTACTACGAGCAGATTCGCCAGCAGGACCCGGCGGCCTGGCCGGCGCTGGAGCGCAGCCTGCAGAGTGCCTATGACGAATATGAACAATACGGCTTCTGTACCTCTGACGGAGAATGGAACCGCGACGTGAGCGGCGTGGCGGTGCCGTTGATTCTGGATGGTGGCGCTCAGGTGGTGCCGTTCAACTGCGGGGGGTCATCACTGCGCTTGAGCCGCAGAACGCTGCTGGAGAATCTGGGGCCACGGCTGAAAGACGTGGTTGGGCAGGTCGCGCAGATGGTACAGGGCCGCGCCTGAACCGCTGAGCAGTGGTACCGGGCCACAGGTAAAACTAAGGAACCTCTGAATAACTCCTTGCGTACTCAGTCTTTCAGGCTGGTTCGCAATCTATACCCCATTCGGGGCACAGAGGGCGCGCTTTTGAAGGTGTCCCCTAACTGGGATCGAGATATGTCCATCCATCAAAAAAGCGCAACAACGAGTGCGGGCCAGCCTGAAAGACCCGAAGGGCGCGGCCTGGAGCGCCCATCTGCTGCGCCTTGTCTCTCGGAAAGGGAGCCACCCTGATCATCGAGACAAGACACAACAGCTGCACGCTTCAGGTCACGCTGAGCATGCAAGGAGTTATTCAGAGGTTCCCTAACAATGAGTGCGAGAGTATGAGTGCAGTTCCGCCCTCCAAAGGGTTTTCCCTGGCTGATGCCAATACCCGTTTTGATATGGGTTTTCCCTCCCTGGTGGGGTTTCATTTCCTGGAATGGGAAGAGGGCAGGGCCGTGCTGGGGTTGCAGATCGAAACCCGGCATTTGAATCTGGGCGGCGTCATTCATGGTGGGGTGCTGGCGACCCTGATGGATGTGGCCGGGGCCTGTGCCGGGACCTGGAGCCCGGACCCTGCGCACATTCGTAAGGCCGTTACCCTGTCCATGACCACCACGTTTACCGGGCAGGCCAGTGAAGGCTTGGTCCGCGCGGTGGGTATCCGCCGTGCCGGAGGCACCCGGATCTATAACAGCACCATGGAAGTGTTCGATGAAAAGGACACGCTGCTGGCGCTGGGTGAGGCAACCTTCCGTTTACGCAGCGAGTAATGTCCTTCCGCGTTATCTCTTGCCGTTTGCAGCCTTGAGAGGCCTCTGCCCCTTTTGTTTTGTAGGTCGGATTAGCCGCGTAGCGGCGTAATCCGACATTTGTCTGTATTTTTCAAAACACACTAACGGCTGGCCACGTGGGTGGGCTGCTGTGCCTCCCAGCCGCCGCCGAGTGCGCGATACAGTTCTGTTTCATTGGTCAGCTGCTGCAGCTTCAGCGTTACCAGTTGCTGGCGGGCGGAGAGCAGCGTGCGCTGGGCGTCCAGCACGGCCAGGTAATCATCCGCGCCTTGTTCGTAGCGTTGCTGTGACAACGTCAGCGATTGCTCGGTGGCGGTGACCAATGCCTGTTGGGCCTGTTGCTGGCGGGCCAGGGTGTCGCGGGCCTGCAGGGCGTTGGCCACTTCCTGGAAGGCGGTTTGAATGGCTTTCTCGTAGGTGGCCACAGCCTGGTCCTGGCGCACTTCGGCCAGCTCCAGATTGGCCTTGTTACGGCCACCAGAGAAAATCGGCAGGGAAATACTGGGGCTGAACGACCAGGCTTTGGAGCCGCTGTCGAACAGGCCAGACAATTCGCTGCTCATGCTGCCATAGGCGCCGGTGAGCTGAATGCTGGGGAAGAAGGCGGCACGGGCGGCACCGATGCTGGCATTGGCGGCGCGCAGTTGGTGTTCGGCCTGCTGCACGTCCGGTCGCTGGGTCAGGAGGCTGGACGATAGCCCTTCCGGTACCGGCGCCACCAGGGAGAGGGTGTCGCTGTTCAGGTTTACCGATTCCAGTGCGGGCAGGGGCCCGCCAACCAATACGGCCAGGGCGTTGTAATCCTGGCTGACCTGGCGCTCAAAGCTGGCCTGGTTGGCGCGGGCGCCTTGCAGGGCAATCTGTGCCTGTCGTACATCCAGTTCTGTGCCCAGCCCGCTTTCGAAGCGCCGCTGGATCAGTGCCAGCGAATTCTCTTGCGCGGCGACCGTTTCACGGCTGATCGCCAGATTCTGACGGTCGCTGACCAGGGTCAGGTAGCTTTGCGCCACCTGGGCCACCAGTGCCAGCTGGGTGCTGCGCTGGGCCTCTTCGCTGGCCAGGTAAGTTTCCAGAGACGCATCCTTGAGGCTGCGTACGCGTCCGAACAAGTCCAGTTCCCAGGCGGTGACGCCAACCTGAACACCGTATTGATCAGAAAGGGTGGAGCTGCCGGTGGATGACAGGTCGCCGGGCAGGCGCTGGCGAGTGCCGCTGCCATCCACGGACAGGTTCGGGTACAGGTCGGCGCGCTGGATCTGGTACTGGGCGCGCAGGGCGGCCACATCCAGAACGGCCAGGCGCAAATCCCGGTTGTTATCCAGTGCGCTCTGGATGAGTTGTTGTAACTCGGCGCTTTGGTACAGCGTGGACCAGCCCGGCAGTGTCAATTCGGCGGTGCCGTCAGCGGTGGTTTCGCCCAGCTGGGCGGGTACCGGTGAGGCTGGTTGTTCGTAGCTGGGGGCCAGGGTGCAGCCACCCAGCATCAGCCCGCCCAGAAGGGCGAGCGTCAGAGGGTTACGGGTCATCAGGGTTACTCCGCTTGGACTTACTCTTTGCCTTTCTTCTTGCCGTCGAGGGGCACGCCGGACAATTTGCGCACCGCCACGTAGAACAACGGAATGAAGAAGATGGCGAGGACGGTGGCGGTGAGCATGCCGCCGAATACCCCGGTGCCGATGGCGTTTCGGGCGCCGGCGCCGGCGCCGGTACTGATCATCAGCGGGGTTACACCGAGCATGAAGGCCAGTGAGGTCATCAAAATCGGGCGTAGCCGCATGCGTACCGCTTCCAGTGTGGCCTTGAGCAAGTGCTCGCCTTTCTGCTCCAGCTCCAGCGCGAATTCCGCAATCAGAATGGCGTTTTTTGCCGAGAGCCCGATGGTGGTCAACAGCCCCACCTGGAAGAAGACGTCGTTGTTCAGGTCACGGAAGGTGGCAGCCAGTACCGCACCCAGGATACCCAGTGGCACCACCAGCATGACCGCGAACGGGATGGACCAGCTTTCGTACAGGGCGGCCAGACAGAGGAATACCACCAGCAGGGAGATGATGTACAAGGCCGGGGCCTGGTCACCGGACTGACGCTCCTGGTAAGACATGCCGGTCCATTCGAAACCGAAGCCGGCGGGCAGCTTGGCAGACAGTTCTTCCATGGCATCCATGGCGTCACCGGTACTGTAGCCGGGTGCCGCGTTGCCCTGAATGTTCACCGAGGATACGCCGTTGTAACGCTCCAGCTTGGGCGAGCCATAGGTCCAGTGGCCGGTGGCGAAGGTCGAGAAGGGCACCATTTCGCCCTGGTTATTACGCACGAACCAGTCGTTGACGTTTTCGGGCAGCATCCGGTAGGGCGCATCGGCTTGTACATACACCCGTTTCACCCGGCCCCGGTCCACGAAGTTGTTCACGTAGCTGGAGCCCCAGGCAATCTGCAGGGTGTTGTTGATGTCACTGATGGACAGGCCCAGTGCCTTGGCTTTCTGCTGGTCAATGTCGATCTGGTATTGCGGGCTGTCTTCCAGGCCGTTGGGGCGCACACCGGCCAGGCGCGGGTCCTGGGCGGCCATGCCGAGCATCTGGTTACGCGCCTGAATCAAGGCCTCATGGCCCTGGCCGGACTGGTCCAGCAGCTGGAAATCGAAGCCGCTGGCATTGCCCAGCTCGGGAATCGAGGGCGGATTCAGGGCAAACATCATGGCTTCACGAATGGTCGAGAAGTAGCCCATGGCGCGGCCAACTACATTGTTGGCGCCGTCCACGGACAGGTCCCGTTCCGACCAGTCTTTCAGGTTCACGAACGCCATGCCGGCGTTCTGGCCCTGGCCGGTGAAACTGAAGCCGGCCACGGTGAACAGACCATCCACGGCAGAGGACTCTTCGTTGAGATAGTAGTCCTCCATCTTTTTCAGCACGTCTACGGTCTGTTCCTGAGTGGAACCGGCGGGCAGGGTCACCAGGGTGAACAGGATCCCCTGATCTTCTTCCGGCAGGAAGCTGGAGGGCAACCGCATAAAGCTGAAGCCAAGCACGCCGACGATGATCACATAGATGAACAGGTAGCGGCCCCGGCGGCCGAGGATTTTTTCCACGCTGCCCTGGTAACGGCGAGTGCCACGGTCGAAGGTGCGGTTGAACCAGCCAAAGAAGCCGTGATCGGTCTGGTGTTCGCTGTCCTTGGCCTTGAGCATGGTGGCACACAATGCCGGGGTCAGGATCATGGCCACCAGCACGGACAGCACCATGGCCGACACGATGGTGATGGAGAACTGGCGGTAAATGGCACCGGTGGACCCGGGGAAGAACGCCATGGGAATGAATACCGCCGACAGCACCAGGGCGATGCCCACCAGGGCGCCAGTGATCTGGCCCATGGATTTGCGGGTGGCCTCCTTGGGCGGGAGGCCTTCCTCGTGCATCACCCGTTCCACGTTTTCCACCACCACGATGGCGTCATCCACCAGCAGGCCAATGGCCAGCACCATGCCGAACATGGTCAGGGTATTGATGGAGAAGCCGAAGGCAGCCAGCACGGCGAAGGTGCCCAGCAATACCACCGGGACCGCCAGGGTAGGGATCAGGGTGGCGCGGAAGTTCTGCAGGAACAGGTACATCACCAGGAAGACCAGGATGATGGCCTCGAACAGGGTGTGCACCACTTCCTCGATGGAGATGCTCACGAAGGGCGTGGTGTCGTAGGGGAACACCATTTCCATCTTGTCGGGGAAGTAGGGTTCCAGCTCTGCCAGACGGGCACGCAGGGCCTCGGCGGTGTCCAGGGCATTGGCGCCGGTGGCCAGGTTGATGGCCAGGCCGGCGGCGGGCTGGCCGTTATAGCGGCCCTGCACATCGTAGTTCTGGGCCGCCAGTTCCACCCGGGCCACGTCTTTCAGGAAGACCTGGGAGCCATCCGGGTTCACTTTCAGCAGGATGTTCTTGAACTGGTCCACGTCTTCCAGACGGGTCTGGGCGATGATGGTGGCGTTCAGTTGCTGGCCTTCCACGGCCGGCGCGCCGCCCAGCTGGCCACTGGCCACCTGATTGTTCTGCACCTGGATGGTCTGGGTGATGTCCTGGGGAGTCAGATCAAACTTGTTCAGTTTGTTCGGGTCCAGCCAGATACGCATGGCGTAGGGGGAGCCGAACAACTGGATCTGGCCCACGCCCGGTACGCGGCTGACCGGGTCCTGGACGTTGGAGGCAATATAATCGGCCAGGTCTGCCCGTGACAGGCTGCCATCCTCGGAGGTGAAGGCCGCCACCATGAGGAAGGAGTCAGAGGATTTGGTGACCTGCATGCCCTGCTGCTGTACTTCCTGGGGCAGCAGCGGGGTCGCCAGTTGCAGTTTGTTCTGCACCTGTACCTGGGCGATATCCGGGTCGGTGCCGGGGGCGAAGGTCAGGTTCACCGCGGCGTTACCGAAGGAGTCACTGCTGGAGCTCATGTACAGCAGGTTGTCGATCCCGTTCATTTGCTGCTCGATCACCTGGGTGACCGAGTCTTCCACGGTTTTCGCCGAGGCGCCGGGGTAGTTACCGGCAATGGACACCTGTGGTGGCGCAACGGTGGGGTACTGCTCAATGGGCAGGGTGTAAATGGCCAGGGCACCGGCCATCATCATGATGATGGCGATAACCCAGGCGAAAATTGGACGGTCAATAAAAAATCTGGCCATGGGAATCCCGTTTCTCGTCGTTGCGCGTTATTGCGCTGCGCTTTGTGCCTCGCCGGTGTTCTCGGCGGGGGACTGGGGCTGTGCTTGCGGGGCGGCTTCGCCTGTGTTGTCGCCATTCTCGGTGTCTACCGGAGTGACCGGAGCGCCGGGCTGAATGCGTTGCAGGCCGTCGATAATCAGCCGGTCGCCGTCTTTCAGGCCATCAGCGATCAGCCATTGGCTTTTCACTGCCCGTTCGGTGCTGACCTTCACCTTCTTGGCCTGATCATTGCTGTCGATCAGCATGGCATAGGCCTGGCCTGTGGGATCGCGGGTGATGCCTTTCTGGGGCACCAGAATGGCATCTTCGCGCTGGCCTTCCGGCAGGCGACCGCGCACAAACATGCCGGGCAGCAGATCGCTTTCCGGGTTCGGGAACAGGGCGCGCAATGTCACTGAACCGGTGCTTTCATCCACGGCAAATTCGGAAAATTGCAAAACGCCGGGTTCCTGGTAATGAGAACCGTCTTCCAGAATCAGGGTGATGCGGGCTTCATCCTCGCTGACTTGCTGCAGCTCACCGGCTTGCATGGCCTGACGAAGCTGGCGCAGCTCATTGCTGGACTGGGTCAGGTCCACGTAGATCGGATCCAGCTGACGAATGGTGGCCAGCGTGTTGGCCTGATTCGCCGTGACCAGGGCACCTGCGGTGACGCTGGAGCGACCAATGCGGCCACTAATGGGCGCTTCGATGGTGGCGTAGTCCAGGTTGATCTGGGCACTTTGCAGGTTGGCGCGAGCGGCTGCCACAGCGGCCTTGTTCTCATCCAGCTGGGCCTGCGCTTCGTCGTACTCCTGCTGGCTCACTGCTTTGTAATCCAGCAGCTTCTTGAAGCGCTTGGCGCGCAGGTCGTTGGACTTCAACGTTGCCTGGGAGCGTGCCAGCTCGGCCTTGGCTGTGGCCACGGCGGCCTGATAGGTGCGCGAGTCGATCTTGTACAGCGGTTGGCCGGCTTCCACTTCCTGGCCTTCCTCGAACAAGCGCTTCTCGATGACGCCGCTGACCTGGGGCCGCACTTCGGCAATCTGATGCGCAGTGGTACGCCCGGGTAACTCCCGATTCAGGGTGATGGTTTCGGCTTTTACCGTGACGAAACCGGCTTTGGGGGCTTGCTGTTGTTGTTGACCGGGCTGGCCGGCATCGCCGCAGCCGCTAAGCTGCAGGACGAGTGCGCCTGCCATCAGGGGGAGAATGAAACCGCTGCGCATAATCACCTCAGTGCTTGGAAACACGCTAAAGCACGCCACAGACCGGTCCCGTGCAGACGGACCAGTGACGCTTGCATGAAAATTGAATCAGGTTCAGTATATACATTCGACAATGTATGTATAGGCCTGTAGGCCAACTTGCACAAAAAAACCTTAATTCCATTTGGGAGCCTCCTATGGTCAGGCGCACCAAGGCAGAAGCGATGGAAACCCGTACCCGGATTCTGGATGCGGCTGAGCAGGTATTCCACCGCAAGGGTGTGTTGTCCGCCTCATTGAATGATATTGCCAGTGAGGCGGGCGTGACACGAGGGGCAATTTACTGGCACTTCAAGAACAAACACGATGTGTTTGTGGCCATGGCGGACCGTCGGCGTTTGCCCTTTGAGGCCCTGGCCCAAAGGGCGGAGGCGAATGACGAAATGGATCCGTTGGGCCGTCTGCGCGAGTTTATGGTCTATTTGTTGCAGCAAGTGGCACGGGACCCGTCACAGCGGCGGGTATTCGAGATCATGTTCCAGAAGTGCGAATTCAGTGGTGAGAACCTGGATCTGCTGCATCGTCAGCAGGATGCGTGCAATGACGCGTCCGACGGGCTGGCCACCACGTTCCGCAATGCCATGGCCAGAGGGCAGTTGCCTGCCGGGTTAGACGTTAGTCGTGCGGTGACCATGCTGCACAGCCTGCTAACCGGGCTGATTATGCACTGGCTGCTGGAGCCATCGGGCTTCGATCTGGCGGAGTCTGCGCCGGATTATGTGGATACCTTTCTGTTCAGCCTGCAGCATTCCCCCTTCCTGCTCGGCGGGGCTGAAGCCCCGGCCTGACGGGGCGTGGTGCCACGCTTTCCCACCAATAAAATACTTGTCCGAATTTCCGATAGCCGGTGTGTGCCTTGGGCATACCCGGTGGTATGTTCTTGGTCCTCTTCCCTGCCTTCCCGCTTTTTCCCTTTGTTATATTTGTTTTCAAAAAACAAAACGTAGTTCCAAAATAGTATTGACGCTCTCCGTGGGCCGTGTCAGATTGACCGGCGAGTCAACACTTTGTATTCACCGATAAGCAGGCTGCGCTAGCCGGATCTTGTCGGTTTTGCCCGCTTTTTCCGGGCATCAACAATAAAAGCGGCCCTGTAGGGCTGCATTCGGGAGAGTAAGTCATGTCTGATCGGCATCATGCGGTCTGGCCAGAGAATATTCCCAAGCATCTGAGCCTGCCGCAGACCAGCCTCTATACCAATCTGGAGGTGTCTGCACTGCGTTACCCACAGCGGGACGCGATCAATTATTACGATAGCCCCATCACGTTTTCCCAGTTGAAGGAGCAGGTGGATGCCCTGGCGGGTTACCTGCAGTCACTGGGGGTGGAGAAGGGCGACCGGGTGCTGCTGTTCATGCAGAACGCCCCCCAGTTCACTATCAGCTATTACGCCATCCTGCGGGCCAACGCCATTGTGGTGCCGGTGAACCCCATGAACCGGGCGGCAGAGCTGGAGCACTACCTGGAAGATACCGAGGCATCTGTGGCGATCTGTGGCCAGGAGTTGCTGTCAGCGATTGCGCCGGTGGTGGGCATGGTGAACCTGCGCCATGTGATTGTGGCGGCCTACAACGATTACATCGTCCGCGACACGGACCTGCCCCTGCCGCCGGAGGTGGAAACGCCTGCGGTTGCGCTGACCGATCCGGCACACCTGGCCTGGAAGGACGTTATCGCCGCTGCCAGGCAGCCCAGCGAATTGCTGGTCGGCCCGGACGATCTGGCGGTCTTCCCCTACAGCTCGGGGACCACCGGTGCACCCAAGGGTTGCATGCATACCCATGCGTCGGTGATGGCCACCTGCGTGCAGGGGGCGGTGTGGAGCCATGGCACCACCGAGTCCGTCACCCTGGCCACGCTGCCGTATTTTCATGTGACCGGCATGCAGGGCTCCATGAACTCACCGATTTACTGTGGTTCGCTGGTGGTGTTGATGACGCGCTGGGACCGCCGGGTGGCGGCCAAGCTGATCGAGCGCTATCAGGTGAGTCGCTGGGTGAACATTGTCACCATGGCCATCGATCTGCTGTCCGATCCGGAAGTGGAAAACTACGACCTGTCGTCGCTGGAAAATATCGGTGGCGGCGGGGCAGCCATGCCGGCGGCGGTGTCCGACAAACTCTTCAAGCTTACCGGCCTGCGTTACATGGAAGGCTATGGCCTGTCCGAAACCATTGCCGGCACCCACATCAACCCCACCGACCGCCCCAAGTCCCAGTGCCTGGGTATTCCGGTATTCGATATCGATTCGCGCATCATTGATGTGGAAAGCGGCAAGGAACTGGCGCCCGGTGAAGTGGGCGAGATCGTTACCCATGGTCCGCAAGTGTTCCAGGGGTACTGGAAGCGTCCGCAGGAAACGCAAAAAGCGTTTATCGAACTGGATGGAAAACGCTTCTTCCGCACCGGTGACTTGGGGTACATCGACGAAGAGGGCTACTTCTTCATCGTCGATCGGGTCAAACGCATGATCAATGCGTCCGGCTTCAAGGTGTGGCCGGCGGAAGTGGAAAGCCTGATGTACCGCCATCCGGCGATCCAGGAAAGCTGTGTGATTTCCACCCCCCACGAGCGCCGCGGTGAAAGTGTGAAGGCGTGTGTGGTTCTGAGTGCTGACATGAAGGGCACGCTCACCGAGCAGGCCGTCATCGATTGGTGCAAAGAGGAAATGGCGGCCTACAAGGTTCCGAATGTGGTGGAGTTCCGCGATGAGCTTCCCCGTTCGCCCACCGGCAAAGTGATGTGGCGAGCCCTGCAGGAACAGGAGTGGGAAAGCCAGAAAGCACAGCAGGCGTCGTAACGGCGCTTGCCCATAGCGGTCTGTCTAATGGTGGGCAGGCCGAGTCAGCTCCAGCATAAACAAATAAGCGGAAGCGCTACTCCGCGGAGCTGAATAACAACGCAAAACGAGAAACCGGTGCCTTACGTGGTCTGTAACCGCGAGGGAATGGCGTCATGTCGCCGGCGGGTTTCTCCCAAACAGGAGGCTTTGCCTTGGAACTGTTCTTTCAACAAGTGCTCAATGGCCTGACGCTGGGCAGCATCTACGGGCTGGTCGCCCTGGGGCTGACGCTGGTGTACGGCATTTTGCACGTACCGAATTTTGCTCACGGGGCGCTGTATATGGTCGGCGCCTATGTCTCGTATATCACCATGGTCGACTTCGGTGTGAACTACTGGGTGGCCATGCTGTTGGCTGCTGTAGCGGTGGCGGCGCTGGCGGTTCTGTGCGAACGGCTGGTGTTCAACCCGTTACGCGATGCGCCCCCAATTCACGACAAAATTGCGGCTATCGGCATCATGCTGTTTCTGGAAGCGCTGGTGCAGATGCAGTGGGGCGCCGAGTTCCGCCGCATGCCGACCCCCTATACCGAGATTCTGGATATTGCCGGCATGACCATTCCGGCTCAGCGGGTGCTGATTATTGCCGGTGCGTTTTCACTGATGGCGGTATTGCATCTGTTCCTGAAGAAAACCATGACTGGCTCCACCATCGTGGCCATGGCCCAGAACCGTGAGGGCGCCTTTCTGGTCGGCATTGATGCCAACCGGGTGGCGATGATGACCTTTGCCATTTCCGGGGCACTGGCGGCGGTGGGTGCGACCCTGTTTGCGCCGATCAACCTGGTCTACCCGGCCATGGGGCATCTGCTGATCATGAAAGCGTTTGTGATCATCATCCTCGGTGGCATGGGCTCCATTCCCGGTGCCATTGTTGGCGGCCTGATCATCGGCTTTGCCGAAGCGTTCGGTGGTTTTTATATCTCCACCGATTACAAGGACATCATCGCGTTTGCGCTGCTCGTGGTGATTCTCTCCATCAAGCCGACTGGCCTGTTCAGCAAGGGGGTCCACTGATGAACGCCCTGACCAAGATTTCCAATTTCTTCATGACCCCGGCGATGAAAATCGTAATGATCGTGGCGGCGTTGCTGTTCCCCTTTGTGGCGGGCAACGAGTACCAGATCTACGTGATGGCACTGGCGTTTGTCTGGGCCATTGCCGTGTACGGCATGAACATCATCACCGGCCTGTGTGGTCAGTTGAATCTGGCCCACGGTGGTTTCTTTGCCATCGGGGCCTACACCCTGGCGATTCTCACTGTGGATAATGGCTGGGCTTTCTGGCCGGCGTTTATCGCGGCAGGGGCCGTGGGCGCTATCCTCGGTTTTCTGGTGGGGGTGATCTCCCTGCGCCTGAAAGAACACTACTTCGCCATTTTCACCCTGTGCGTGGGCTTTATCATTTATCTGTTGCTGGATAAGTGGGAAGAGCTGACCCACGGTGCTCTGGGGATTATCAATATCCCTGCGCCGAGTGGCTTCGGGCTGGTGGACTTCACCGAGACTACCCCGTTCTATTATCTGGCGTTGGCGTTCATGGTGCTGTCCATCTGGCTGGCATCGCGGATCGCGCATTCCCTGTTGGGGCGGACCTTCCTGGCCATTCGTATCAGTGATGATCTGGCGGCGTCGCTGGGGATCAACCTGATGCGTAACAAGGTGCTGGCGTTTGTGCTGTCTACCACCTACGCCAGTGTGGCGGGTGCGCTGTATGCCGGCATGGTGCGTTTCATCGGCCCGGCGGAAGCCGAGGTGACACACACCTTCGACATGATTACCTACCTGTTGGTCGGCGGCATCGGCACCCTGATGGGCCCGCTGCTGGGCACCCTGGCGATTACCTGGCTGACCCAGTCACTGCAGTTCCTGGAAGAGTACCGGATGATCGTGTTCGGGCCGATGCTGGTGGTGCTGGTGATCTTCTTCCCGAAAGGGGTAGTGGGTTCCTTCCTGTCCTGGCGCGGTCGTCGCCTTGCGGCGGCGCACGATGCCAGCCAGACGAAAGAGAAGGCGGCCAGCAATGCGTCGTCCAACAAGCCCTCGGCAGCATCCACGCAGGAGGCCGGTAACCATGCTTAAGATTCATAACCTTACCAAGCGTTTCGGTGGGCTGGCGGCGGTCAATAACGTCAGCATCGAATTCGAAGCCAACAAGATCAACGCCATCATCGGTCCCAATGGGGCAGGCAAGAGCACCTTCTTCAATCTGGTGGCCGGTGCCATGGCGCCCACCGAAGGGCGCATTGAATACCAGGGCATGGACATTACCGGCATGGCCTGTGATCGCATTGCCCGGCTGGGCATTGCGCGCACTTTCCAGACCACCATGCTGTTCGATCAGTCCACGGTGCTGGACAACCTGATTGTGGGGCACCGTCTGCGCACCCAGTCCCGCCTTTGGGATGTGATCATCAATTCCAAACGCCTGCGTGATGAAGAGAAAAAGTGTCGTGCCCGGGCGCAGGAAGTGCTGGATTTTGTCGGCCTGTCTCACATCGGTCACCGCATTACGGCGGATATCAGCCAGGAAGAAAAAAAGCGCGTGGCGTTTGCCCTGGCGCTGGCCACAGATCCTGAGCTGGTATTGCTGGATGAGCCTGCAGGCGGGATCAACCCGGAAGAAACTGAAAATCTGGCGGCCCTGATTCGCAAGATGGTGGACCACGGTGTCACCGTCTGCCTGATTGAACACAAGATGGACATGATCATGAGCCTGGCGGACAAGATCATGGTGATCGACCATGGCGAAAAAATTGCCGAAGGCACGCCGGATGAAGTCAAAAACAATCCGTTGGTGATCGAAGCCTATCTGGGGAGTGATGAAGATGCTGCAGCTTAAAAACGTGGAAGCCCGTTACGGCAGCTTCAAGGCGCTGGAGCAGGTCTCCATGTCGGTGGCGCAGGGCGAACTGGTGGTGCTGCTGGGCGCCAATGGCGCAGGCAAGAGTACCTTGTTCAATACCATTAGCGGACTGATCAAGCCATCGGCGGGCACCATCACTCTGGATGGCACCGATGTCACCGGCCTGAAGCCGTCGGGGCTGGTGCAGAATGGGGTGGTGCAGTGCCCGGAAGGGCGCAAGCTGTTCCCGGAAATGTCGGTATTGAAAAACCTGATGCTGGGTGCCTATGTACATCGCCGCAACAAGGCGGCCATTAAAAAGACACTGGAAGACGTGCTGACACTGTTTCCGATTCTTGATGAAAAGAAGGATCAGTCTGCCGGGTCTCTCAGCGGTGGCCAGCAGCAAATGGTCGCCATCGGGCGCGCCATGATGGGCCGGCCCAAGCTGCTGTTGCTGGACGAGCCCTCGTTGGGTTTGGCGCCACTGGTGGTCAAGCAGATGTTTGAAACCATCAAGGGCATCAACGAACAGGGCACCACGGTTTTGCTGGCGGAGCAGAATGCGTTCGCCGCACTCAAGATTGCCCACCGTGCCTATGTGATCGAAAACGGTCGCCTGGTCATGGAGGGTGATAAAGACGCAATGCTGGGTAACGAAGCTATTCGCAAAGCCTATATCGGCGCGTAATTGTTATCCGGTAGCAGCGTGTGCGCTACAACATAATCAATTGCTACAACACAAGACTCACGGTTTTGAGCAAAACAACAACGGGAGAGTTTCATGGGTAACGGAAAACAGACTCTGGTTAATCGCTTTCGTCGCTTGGCCTGCGCCAGCGCAATCGCCCTGGCAGCCACAGGCGCGCAGGCAGCAGAAGAGGTCAATATCGGTTTCACCGGGCCTTTGAGTGGTGGTGCGGCGTTATACGGCCAGAACACCCTGGAAGGTTTGCAGATGGCTGCAAAGGAAATCAACGAAGCGGGTGGTTTCACCGTGGATGGCGAGACCTACGAGATCAACCTGGTGTCGCTGGATGACAAGTATTCGCCCAGTCAGGCAGCGGTGAACGGCAAGCGGCTGGTGCAGCAGTACAATGCGCCGGTGATTTTTACTCCGCACTCCGGCGGGACCTTTGCGCTGCAAGCGTTCAACGAACGCGATGGTTTTGTGGTGATGTCGTACACCTCGGTGCCCACGGTGACGGAGAAAGGCAATGAGCTGACCGTACGGATTCCGCCCACCTTTACCGGTTACATGAAGCCGTTTACCAAAATCGCCATGAAAGAAAACGGCAAGAAAGTGGCCGTGGCCAACGCCACTCACGACTATGCCAAATACTGGACCAAAGCCTTTGTTCCCACCTGGGAAGCCATGGGCGGCACAGTGGTGGCGGATAACCCGATGGACTACAACAAATCCGCTGATTTCTACACCGGTGTGAGCAAGGTGCTGGCGGAGAAGCCGGATGTGATGTTCATTGGTGGTGCGTCCGAACCCACCGCGCTGGTGGCGAAACAGGCCCGTGAATTGGGTTTCAAGGGTGGTTTCGTGATTATGGACCAGGCCAAGATGGGGGAAATGTCCAAGATCATCGGTGGCTACAAAATGCTGGAAGGGTCCGTGGGCGTGGTGCCGCTGACGCTTTATGAAGAGCCGGGTGCCAAGGCGTTTGTGGCCAAGTATCACAAGCAGAACGCGGAGAAGGACCCTACCACTGAAGTGGCCTATAACTACTTCGCTCTGCACACAGTGGTTCAGGCCATGCAGGAAGCCGGTACCGTTGAAGATGCCGAGGCAATTCGTGGTGCTTTCAGCGCGGCGCTGAAGAGCCTGAAGCCGGAGAATAACCCTTACGGCGTGACGGCAATTGATGACAAGGGCGGCATGATGGCTGATCCGAATATCGCGACCGTGAAAAATGGCGAAGTGGTATTGCAGCGTATGTCTGAAGTGCTGGCTGAATAAGCCGTTATCACGAAAGCGGGGCGCCAGGCGCCCCGTTTTTCGGTCCCTTTTCAATAATGAAATTATATTCCGAAATAATTGAAACCCGCTTGTCTTTGCTTATACTGGTATGAATCTGATCCTTTCGAGTGCGGTCCGTTAACAGGGCTGGCGCTGCCTTTTACGCCGTACCGGCGATGCAGACTGGAAAGGACGTCCTGAGGAGAGTCGCAATGAGTAACCCGGTCAGCCTCAGTCGCGATAGCGACATTGGCGTTATCCGCATCAATTATCCCCCGGTCAATGCGCTGGGCCATGGCGTACGTGAAGGCCTGCAGCAATGCCTGCGTGACGCGCTGGCAGATGAACAGATTCGGGCGGTGGTGGTGATCGGTGAAGGCAAAACCTTCCCGGCCGGTGCCGATATCCGTGAATTCGGCAAGCCCCCCCAGCAGCCGGCATTGCCGGCGGTCATTGACGAATACGAAGCCAGCGACAAGCTGGTGGTAGCGGCCATCCACGGCACTGCGTTGGGTGGTGGTCTTGAAGTGGCGCTGGGCTGTGACTATCGGGTGGCGCTGGACAGCGCACGGCTGGGCCTGCCGGAAGTGAAGCTGGGGTTGCTACCCGGTGCCGGCGGTACCCAGCGTTTGCCGCGCCTGGTGGGCGCGCAAAAAGCGCTGGAAATGGTCGTCGGGGGTAACCCGGTGAAAGCCAAAGAGGCCCTGTCGCTGGGGTTGGTTGATGAGATGGTCAGCGGTGATCTGCTGGACGGCGCGCTGGCGTATACCCGTCAATTGCTGGCCGATAACGCCCCCCTGAGAAAACTCCGTGATCTGGCTGTGCCGGATGCGCAGGACGGTTTGTTCGACCAGTTCGAGCAATCCATCGCCCGTAAACAGCGCGGTTTCAAGGCGCCATTTTCTTGCATCAAGGCGGTGAAAGCGGCGGTGGAGCTGCCGTTCGACAAAGGCGTGGAGCGCGAGCGTGAGCTGTTCTTCGAATTGCTGGTGTCCCCGGAATCGGCGGCCCAGCGTCATGTGTTCTTCGCCGAGCGTGAAGTGGCGAAGGTACCAGGCCTGGACAAGAACACCCCCAAACGTGAGATCAATCAGGTGGCGGTGATCGGTGCCGGAACCATGGGTGGCGGTATCGCCATGAACTTTGCCAATGCCGGCATTCCCGTGCGCCTTCTGGAAGTGAAGGAAGACGCGCTGGAGCGCGGTGTGGCGGTGATTCGCAAGAACTACGAAAACACCGCCAAAAAAGGCCGTATCACCGATGAGCAGGTGGAACAGCGCATGGCGCTGATTCAGCCCACCTTGAGCTACGATGATTTGAGTGATGTGGACCTGGTGATTGAAGCCGTGTTCGAGAACATGGATGTGAAAGAAGCCGTGTTCAGCGAACTGGATCGGGTGTGCAAGCCCGGTGCCATTCTCGCCACCAATACATCCACGCTGGACGTGGATCGTATCGCCAGCTTCACGCAGCGTCCGGAAGATGTCATGGGCATGCATTTCTTCAGCCCTGCCAATGTAATGAAACTTCTGGAAAATGTCCGTGGTGAGAAAACCTCTGATGAGGTGGTCGCCACGGTGATGGACCTGAGCCGCCGGATTGGCAAGGTCGGTGTGCTGGTCGGTGTGTGCCACGGCTTTGTGGGCAACCGTATGTTGCATCGCCGTCAGGCGGAAGCGGTACAGTTGGTCAATGAAGGCGCCAGCCCCCAGCAGGTGGACAAGGTATTGTTCGACCTGGGCTTTCCCATGGGGCCGTTCGCCATGTCTGACCTGGCGGGCATGGATGTGGGTTACCGCATTCGTGAAGAGCTGCGCAAGGAAGATCCGGCCAATGGTCCGGCACGTAACTGGACTGACGAGCTGGTGGAAGCGGGGCGTCTGGGCCAGAAAACCCAGGCCGGCGTATTTGACTATAAAGACGGCGATCGTACCCCTGTACCTTCAACTGCTGTGGACGGCATTATTGAACAATACCGCAGCAATAACGGCATCACCCCGCGTGAGATCAGCGACCAGGAAATTCTGGAGCGTTGCATGTACGTGATGGTGAACGAAGGCGCCAAAATCCTGGAAGAAGGTATCGCTGCCCGTCCACTGGATGTGGACGTCATCTGGATCTACGGCTACGGCTTCCCGGTGTACCGGGGTGGCGTGCTGTTCTGGGCAGATCAGGTGGGTGTAAAAGCCATCTTCGAAAAAGTGAACGAGATCTATCAACAAACCGGCTCGGATGTCTGGAAGCCTGCCAAGCTGCTTAGCGATCTGGCAGAGCAGGGCAAGGGCTTCTACAGCAAATAAGCATTAGCTGAGGTAATCATGGATATTAACTTTACCCCGGAAGAACTGGCGTTTCGTGATGAAGTGCGCGTCTTCCTGGATACCAAGCTGCCGAAAGAAATCGCCAGCAAAGTGAAGAACGGCCAGCATCTGAGCAAAGACGACACCGTGCGCTGGCAGAAAATTCTCAATGAACAGGGCTGGATGGCCCTGCACTGGCCGAAAGAGCATGGCGGCACGGGCTGGTCGCCGATTCAGAAGCACATTTTTGAAGAAGAATGCGCAGAGTACGGTGCCCCGAGTGTGTTGCCGTTCGGTGTGAACATGGTGGCGCCGGTGATCATCAAGTTCGGTACCGAAGAGCAAAAGCAGAAGTACCTGCCGCCGATCCTCAACAGTGATGTGTGGTGGTGCCAGGGTTACTCCGAGCCGGGTGCCGGTTCTGACCTGGCCGGCCTGAAAACCAAGGCGGTGCGCGAAGGCGATCATTACGTGGTCACCGGCCAGAAGACCTGGACCACCCTGGGCCAGCATGCCGACTGGATTTTCTGTCTGGTACGCACTGACCCCAGCGCCAAAAAACAGGAAGGCATTTCTTTCCTGCTGATCGACATGAAAACGCCGGGCATCACGGTGCGTCCGCTGATCACCCTGGACGGCGAGCATGAAGTCAACGAAGTGTTCTTCGATGAAGTGAAAGTGCCGGTAGAAAATCTGGTGGGTGAAGAGAACAAGGGCTGGACCTGCGCCAAGTACCTGCTGACCTTCGAGCGTACCGGTATCGCCGGTGTGGGCCAGTCCAAGGCGGCCCTCAAACACCTTAAAGAGGTGGCGCGCAAAGTGCAGCAGAACGGTAAGCCGCTGATTGACGATCCACTGTTCCGCAACCGTCTGGCGGACGTGGAAATGGAACTGATGGCGCTGGAAATGACCAACCTGCGTACTGTGGCTGCGGCCCAGGCCGGTGGTGTTCCTGGTGCAGAAAGTTCTTTCCTGAAAATCATGGGTACCGAACTGCGTCAGGAAATTACCGATCTGTTCCGCCGAGCCGCTGGCCCTTACGCCCAGCCGTTCCTGCCGGAAAGTTTCGAGGCGGATTATGACGGTGAACCGGTTGGCCCGGAATTCGCCAACACGGTATCCACCAAGTACTTCAATATGCGCAAGCTGTCGATCTTCGGCGGTTCCAATGAAATTCAGAAGAACATCATCGCCAAGATGATTCTCGGTCTGTAAGGAGTATTGAGCATGGATTTTAAACTGAGCGACGAACAGCGCATGCTCGAAGAAACCGTGGGCCGCTTGGTTCGCGATGGCTATCCCTTCGACGTACGCGAAAAAGCCCGTACCAGTGAGCTGGGGTATTCCGCTGAAATGTGGCAGCAGTTTGCCGAGCTTGGCCTGTTGGGCGTGCCGTTTTCCGAAGACTTTGGTGGCTTCAACGGCGGCGGCCCGGAACTGATGGTCGTGGCCGAAGGCTTTGGCCGCGGCCTGGTACTGGAACCTTACCTGGCAACAGTGGTGCTGAGCGGCACGCTGATCAATTCACTGGGCAGCGATGCGCAGAAAGAAAAACTGATCAGTGCGATTGTTGGTGGTGAGTTGCGTCTGGCACTGGCTGCTTACGAGCCGGAAGGCCGTTACGACCACACCCACGTGGCAGCCACCGCAGAGAAAAGTGGCGATGGCTACAGCCTGACGGGTAACAAGGCCGTGGTGCTCCACGGTGACAGCGCCGACCAGCTGGTGGTGATTGCCCGTACCGGCGGTAATGGCACGGACCGTGATGGTTTGTCTGCGTTTATCGTGGATGCCAACGCCGACGGTGTCAGCCGTCGCGGTTACGAAACCATCGACGGGCTGCGTGCGGCGGAAATTACCTTTAACAAGGCGGCAGCGGAATTGCTGGGCGAAGAAGGCAAGGCCATTGATGCGCTGGAAGCTTCCCTGGCGCTGGGCATTGTTGCCCTGTGCGCAGAAGCCACCGGTGCCATGGAAGTGGCCTGTGATCAGACGTTGGCCTATATCAAGGAACGCCAGCAGTTTGGTGTGGCCATTGGCAAGTTCCAGGCGCTGCAGCATCGCATGGTGGAAATGCGTATGGAGCTGGAAAAAGCGCGTTCCATGACCATCTTTGCGGCCTGTTCTCTGGACGCTCCGGCCCAGGTTTGCGCCAAGCGTGTAGCCGCCGCCAAGGCGATTATCGGCAAGTCCGGTCGCAAGGTGGCGGAAGAAGCTATCCAGTTGCATGGCGGCATGGGCATGATGGAAGAAACCGCAGTGGCCCATTACGCCAAGCGGATTGTGCTCATTGATCACCAGCTGGGTGATCTGGGTTACCACATGCAGCAGCTGGAAAGCTTGCTGGATGTGGATGACGATGCAGCATAAGTAGACGAAAAGGGCGGCTTCGGCCGCCCTTTTTCGTTGTCTGTGGCGGTCGCTAACGACACAGGGGCGGCCTGAAACGACAATCCACGCAATGCGCTATTTGAAGCGGGCCTGCCTTCCCCCAGTGTGTGGACTGACTTTTACTGTTTTGCGTTTTACGGGAGAGAAAGCATGAGTGTGAATCGCCAGATTATTTTATCCGAGTACCCCAAGGGGATGCCCCAGCCTGAACATCTGCCTTTGAAAGAAGGCGCGATGCCTTCGCCGAAAGAGGGCCAGGTCCTGATCAAGACCATCTACCTGTCCCTGGACCCGTACATGCGTGGGCGCATGAGCCCGGCCAAGTCCTATGCGGCCAGCGTGGAGCTGGGTGATGTGATGCAGGGCGGCACCGTCGGCCAGATTGTGGAATCGCGCCTGGAAGGCTATGAAGCCGGTGACTACGTGCTGGGCTTCGGTGGCTGGCAGGAATACTCCGTGCAGGGCAAGGAGATGCTGCGCAAGCTGGACCCGAAGCAGGTGCCGATCAGCACGGCGCTGGGCGTGCTGGGTATGCCGGGCTTTACCGCCTATGCAGGTCTGCTGGAAATTGGTCAGCCCAAAGAAGGCGAAACCGTGGTGGTGTCTGCGGCCAGCGGCGCGGTGGGTCAGATTGTTGGGCAGATCGCCAAGATCAAAGGCTGCCGCGTGGTCGGTGTTGCCGGTGCACCGGACAAGTGCCAGCACGTGGTGGACACCTATGGCTTCGATGCCTGTGTGAACTACAAGGACGACGATTTCGAGGCTCAACTGAAAGCCGCCTGCCCCAATGGCATTGATGTTTACTTCGAGAACGTGGGTGGCAAGGTGTTCGATGCGGTGATGAAGCTGGTGAACGACTTCGCCCGTATTCCCCTGTGTGGTCGCATTGCTCACTACAACGATACCGAAGCGCCCCAGGGGCCGGATCAGTTGCCCGCGTTTCTGACCAAGCTGCTGGTGAAACGGGTATTGATCAAGGGCTTTATCCAGTTCGATTATGCTCACCTGATGAAAGATTTTGTCCGCGACATGAGCACCTGGATGCAGGCCGGCAAAATCCAGTATCAGGAAGATGTGGTTGAAGGGCTGGAAAACACCGTGGATGCCTTCCAGGGGCTGCTGCAAGGGCGTAACCGGGGCAAGCTGCTGGTACGGGTCAGCGAAGATACCTCCCGGTAATGGCAACAGTGGAGGCGCAGGTCCAGGCGCTTTTTGCTCTGCATGGCCCGCGCTACCGCTGGCTTGCAACGATAACGGTGATGCTGGGCACCATGTCCGTGGTGCTGGCGTCCACCATTATCAATGTGGCTATTCCCACCATCATGATCGAGTTCCAGCTGGCGCAGGATCAAGTGCACTGGCTGGCGACCGGTTTCCTGGCAGCAATGACAGTGGGCATGCTGCTCAATGCTTGGTGTACCCAACGATTTGGGGCCCGTGGTGCTTATTTGTTGGCCATGGGCCTGTTTGTGGTGGTGTCCATTATTGGCGCTGCCAGTGAACATTTCCCCTTGCTGGTGGCTGCCCGGGTAGGGCAGGGCCTGCTGGCCGGGCTGATCCAGCCGCTGGCCATGATTACCATCTTCCAGGTGTTCCCTCTCAATCGTCGCGGTCAGGCCATGGGTATCTATGGGCTGGGTGTTGTCCTGGGCCCGGCCATTGCTCCGGCCATTGGCGGGGTGCTGGTGGATACGTTGTCCTGGCGGGCGGTGTTTCTGGTGGTGCTGCCGGCCTGTGTCGTGGGGATGGTCATGGCAGCCCGCTACCTGCCACGGCGTGAAGCCGAGGCGGACCCGGTTGCACTCGACAGGGTGGGGCTGATCTCGCTGGCGCTGGGTATCACGGCCTTGCTGTGGGCACTGGCCAATGGGCATCGCCGCGACTGGATCGACCCACTGCTGTTGCTGGCGTTTTTCGGTGGCTTGGGGCTGTCCGCGTTTTTTGTTTATTGGCAAACCCGTCTGCAGCATCCGTTAATGGATCTGCGGGTGTTTCGCTACCGGGGCTTCACTGGCAGTTTCCTCATGTCCATGGTGATTGGTGCCGGGGTGTTCGCTTCCACCTACATCACTCCATTGTATTTTCAGCAAGTGCTGGGCGAGAACGCGGCCAGCGCGGGGTTGATGTTGATGCCGGCGGGCCTGGCCATGGCCTTTACCTTTCCGGTAGCGGGCCACCTGACCGATCGTTTCCCGGAAACGCGGATCATGGCAGCGGGGCTGGTGTTGTTTATCTTCAACATGGTGCTGATGGCCGGTGCTAACCTGGGCACGTCAGCGGTGTGGCTGGTGTGGTGGACCTTGCTGGGCCGGGTGGGATTGGGGCTGATGATGCCGCCATCGTCCACCGGGGCTCTGGGGCTGTTGCCGCCGGCGCTGATCCCCCAGGGCTCGGGCATTTTTAATTTTGGTCGCCAGATTGGTGGCGCACTGGGTGTGAACCTGTGCGCCCTGTGTATTCAGTTTTTCAGTGAATCCTTTGCCCAGACTCGGCCGGATGCGTCGGCGGCGCAATCGTTCGAGGCGGGTTTTGATATGGCATTTCTGCTGTTGCTGGCCATCTTTGTGGCGGCACTGTTGCCGCTGCGCAGCATGCAGCAGGGCATGCGACATTTGGGAGAACAACGAACATGAACAAGACCGGGAATGACAAGCCGGACATTCTGGTAATTGGTGCCGGTGCTATCGGCAGTTTCTATGGCGCGATTCTGAAGCGGGCGGGTTGTACCGTGAGCGTGGTGCTGCGGTCGGATTATGACGCAGTAAAGGCCGACGGCTTTCGCTTTACCAGCCCTCTGGGAGAGCTGTCGTGGACACCGGATCAGGTCTATCAACCTGGCGATACCCCGGTACGACATCCGGATTATGTGTTGCTGTGCGTCAAGGTGCTACCCGGTGTGGACCGGGCTGAACTGGTGCGCCCCTGGCTGGGCGAGCATACCGGGCTGGTGTTGATTGAGAATGGTCTGGATATCGAGCGTGAGCTGGCGGATGCCTTCCCGCGCAATCCTCTGGTGAGCTGTCTGGCGTTTATTGCGGTGAGTCGCACTGGCCCGGGCACTGTTAACCATCAGGCCTATGGGCAGCTGGTCATGGGGAGTTTTCCCACGGGATTTGATCATCATTGCGCGCAGTTGGCGGGCTTGTTCCGCGAGGGGGGCATCGATATCAACGAGACGGATGCGGTGGTGGGTGAACGCTGGCGCAAGTGCGTCTGGAATACCCCGTTCAATCCGTTGAGCGTGCTGGCCAACGGGGCCGATACCTTGACCATGCTCGATGCGCCAGGCGGTGAAGCGTTGATTCGCACCTTGATGGAAGAGGTGATCTCGGTGGCCCAGGCCGATGGCTACCCCATGCCGGACGGCATTATCGAGAAGAACCTGTCAGGAACCCGGGCCATGGGCGCGTATAAAAACTCCATGGCGCTGGATTATCTGAACGACAGGCCCATCGAGCTGGATGCGATTCTTGGCAACGTGGTCGCCATAGCGGACCGCCTGAATGTGCCGGTTCCCCATCTGCGCACTGTGCTGGTAACGCTGCGCATCCGGCAGGCATGACGATTCGCCACTGAAGCGAATCATGTCAATCAGGCCGCAACATGATACTTATCGTCATGTTGCGGTTTTTTTTGTCACCTTTTTGTTAAGCAATAAATTGATCAGCGCAAAAGCGCTCAATGAAGATCGGCCGGAGGACGAGCCTGTAAAAGAAGGGGTGAGCGCTTGAGACGGATACACAGGAAATGTCCCCGTATACCGTAAAAGTAGATAAAAGCCTGATTTTTGTAGATTTTTAAATTACAAACGCTAACGCGCAGGCACTGGCGCGCTGTCGCATGCATCCGTGACTATGTAGTCCGAAAACAAGAAAAGGGTGACATGATGCGTATAATAAAACTCCCCGCCATCGCCTGCCTGCTGCTGTTGCCATTGCTGCAAGCCTGTGAAGAAGAACCGGATGTGTTCGTGCCGCCGGACCCTGGCAATGCCCTCATTTACGCTTACCCCTCCAGTGGCATGGTGGACTTGCCTTTGGGAAGCAAGCTGCTGCTGACGTTTTCCAACGGTATTGATGAGGCTGCGGCCAGGGAAGATTGTCAGCCCGACGGTGACAACTTTGTCGGCGCGCTTTGCCTGGCGGACAGCAAAGGGAATCTTGTTGACCTGGCCAGTGCCGAGGTGTCGAACCGGAATCGGACCTTGACGTTTTCCATGGAAAACCTGCGTGCCGGTGAGCAATACCGCCTTTGGGTGTCACCCGAGATTGCCCCGGGAGTGGTAAACCTGGGCCAGGACGGTCCGCTGATCACCTTCCGCACTCGCCAGTACCACCCAGTGCCTGATCAGGTGCCTGAGGTGTTGGTTATCAATCAGGAAAGCCCCGCGGTCTATCTGCCTGAGCCTGAAGGGGCTGAACGTTTTCCGTTCATGGATTTTTCGCCGGTACGCATCACCTTTACCGAGCCGCTGGTGCAAACCACCGTACGCTATGGTGACACGGTGCAACTGGTGCATCAGGAATCCGGCGAGCTGGTGGATGCGCACATTCTGAGCGAGCGTCATTACATTACTCTCGACCCGAAAACCGATCTGATCGGCGGTGATACCTACACGCTGACGCTGGAGGGGCTGCAGGATTTTGATGAGGACGTGCTGGAGACGGTGGTTTATGAACTGACGCCCCGGTTATCCAAGGATGATGTGGCCGATCTCAATCCGCCGATCAAGCAGTTGATGAAAGCCCAGCCTGCGCTGGGTGATCCGGGGTACCCGGAAACGTCACGCCTGCACGGGCTGCCGCTCAACCAGTTCAACCTGGTCACCGAGGCCCTGGGCCTTACCCAGGTGGATGCCAAGCCGCTGGTGCTGGAAGGCTGGATGGGGCGCCCGGATGAGCATGTACAAGCCGTGCCGGTGGTGGCCCGCGCCGGTCAGCAGCTGCGTATTACCGGTATCGATCCAATCCTGCTGGGCGGTGAAGTGCGCACGCCCATGTTCACCGGTGACCTGATCGGCACCTTTGTCACTGACGTCACCGGTTACCTGACCACCAATCCCTATCGGCCCGAGGGCTTTCAGCCCGATGACGATTTTGCGCCGATGTATGTCCACATGAATTTCGATCTCGCCATGCATGCGGTGGAGCCACGAGGCAACGCGTCGGTTAACCAGAACCTGATGCATGTGCAGGCAGTCGGGGTGGTGGACGTAAAGGATGGGGCCCTGACTTTCGAAGTCTTCCGTACCCTGGAGCTGGATATCCTCAGTGGTGCAGCCAAAGTGAGTGCGGACTTTGCGTTGGGGGTGCGTGCGGATTCGGCATTCGAATTTGAACAGCTCAACCGTGATCCGCTGCAGGTTACCGGCTCCTTTCCCGAACATAACCAAACCCAGGTAGAGCCGAGCAACAATATCATCGTGGTATTCAACGAGCCAGTGAGTGACGAGGGAATGGAAGGGGTTCAACTGTTCCGCCAGGCTAGCAGCGAGCCGGTGCCGATTCAGGTGCGCAGCAGTGGCTCCAATCTGGTGATCACGCCGCTCGATGAATTGACGGCGGGTGAACGCTATAACCTGGATCTGGGCGATAACCTGAAAGACATGGATATCTTCGATCCTTCTTACCTGGAGTTTGTGCCCGGTGACGCCACCGACGGCAGCGGGCAGATTGTTTTTGATACCGCCAGCTACGCGGCCAACAACGATGCTCCGGTGCTGCCGCCGGTGGTGCTGGGGTTGTACCCGGGTATCGGCTGTGCCCTGGAAGACCGTGGTGTCGAGCGCCAGGATGCCCAGGGTAATACGCTGGAAATGGCGGGGCGCTGCGTGGGCGGTCTGGCCGACGACTCACTTTACTATCCCTTCTTTTATGACGTCAGCCGCCCCATTGAGGTGAGCTTCAATATGCCCATGGAGCTGGCGTCCATGACCTTCGGCACCATTGCGGCTGATGGTGAGTCCTGTGAAGGCGGAGCCATGTGTCTGGCAGAAGCAACGGAGAGCGGTTGGGCATCTATTCCGCTGTCAGCCCGCCGTAACAGTCTGCGTCTGCGTGCGGTACCGCCGCCCAACACCCTGGTGCCGGGCAGGGCATACCGGCTGGTGATCAACGGTGGTGACAATGGGGAGGAGGTATTCCGTAGCCATGACCGATTCGACAATCTGGGTATCAATACGGATCCGCTCAATGGCATGGGCACCTGTGGCCCTCTGTCCAATATGCCCTGCGAAGGTGGCCCACCCATTCTGATTGATTTTACCGCGACGCCGGATGTGGGGGCGGCCTATGCCACGGTGCTGACTCGCAAATACACGGACGTAAACGGTAACGGTGTTCAGGATGTTGACGAGCCGGGCGCAGAAAAAAACCATGCCCGGGGCTTTATCAAAAGCACCGGCGGTTTGATCGGCGGCGCCAATCTCGATGAGGGCGACCAGATCTTTACCAATGCGGCGCTGCCCATGGCGTTTCTGCCCAAGGTGCCGCTGGACCTGAGTTACATCGGTCTGGTGGATGAAGGGAATGGTCGCTGGTGTGCCACCGAGGAAGATGCCGATGGAGATATTTATTGCATCCAGACGGTGGGGGACACGGCTATTCCGGTGGAAATTAATGCCCAGCATGTCATGGGGACGTCGCTGGTTGCCAACGCAAACCTGGCCATTCCCGTGTTGGGCGATTTGATACCTCTGCCATTGGAAACGGGAGCGCTGGTGCTGCGTTTCCGGCCCTATGACGACATGCCGCCGCAGCCGTTGCGGGGTTTTGTCATCAACGCTATCGACCCGGACACCGGGGAGGAAATTGACGACCCGGTTTTTATTACCCGTCTGGATGCCTGGCTGGATGCGCCGGATGTGCGACTTTTCTCGGCGTTGCTCCCCGGCGGGGCAGCCATTCCGAATGTGGCTGACGCCAACGTGAGAAGCCTGCCGGTGTCTGCCTATCTGAACGGGCCGGTGAAATTCCTGCGCAATGGCCAGATTACGCTGGAATCGAGTAATGCGTCTGCCATTGCTGCCTCTCTGAATCTGAGTATCGACCTGGGCGCCCTTATCCCGGTATTGGGTGACCTGCTTGATCTGATTATTGGCGGGGTGCTGCCGGAAGAGGGCGTTGGCTCACTGGAGCTGGGCATTGCCAAGGACGACTTCCGCATCCGGGTGGTCAACAATCCGGCCCACGCGCGCTTTACCTCGGCTGGCCAGGAAAACGCGGGAGATCGGTAATCATGAAAATAACAATGACCAATAAAAAACGGGTTTACCTTGCTGCCGTATTAACACTGCTGGGAGGCAACGCCACTGCCGCTCAGGATCTTTACGGACCGGACTATCCCGGGGTGAAGTTCACGCAAAAACTGTTTGGTGAGGACCGGCTTTATTTTCGTCTCGGGGCTCTCTATATGAGCCCGGATGTGAAGACCAACTCGATCACCTTGAGCAACCTGTCGGAAATTGCTGAAGTGGCGGTGGAATCAGGCGAACAGGAAGGCGATGCCTTTAGTGACCCGCTGATGATTCCGGCGGCAACGATTGGCTATAAACTGCGATGGGGAGCCTGGGGTGGTGGTTGGTCAGTAGAAACGATGGCGGCCATGCCGCCGACTCTTGAGCTAAAAGCCAAGGGGCGTATTGCCGATGTGCCTCTGGTGACCGAAGCCAACGGGATTCCCACCGGTGTTCCGGCCTTGGGGGAAAAAGTGGCGGAAACCAAGGTGGCGCCGCCCATGGTGACTTTGGTGAAACGCTTTCGTAACGAGCGAAATTTCCGCCCTTATGCCGGGTTGGGAGTGGTGTATTTATTCACCTACGACAGCCACGTGACTAACCCCATTCTTACTGAAGTGGGCGAGCCGGAATTGGAGATCGAGAACAAGTTTGGCTGGGTTGGCCAGGTGGGGGTGGATTGGCGGATGACGGACTACTGGTGGTTGGCGGCGGATTTTAAATACATCAGCGTGAAAGATGTTTCGGCCACGGTGGAAAGAACTTTCATCCGGGCGCCGGGTTTGCCGCAGTACCAGTATGCTGAAGTGGGGGATGCGGAGTTCAACGCTGACATGAATGTCTATGCGTTCAGTCTGGGGGTGGGTTTCACCTTCTGAAGCGCGTTGCCAGTTGGGTTACGCCGCGTTGCGGCGTAACCCAGCCATTCGTCAAGGAAACGAGGCCGGTGTCACTGGCCGTTTTCTATTTCCGCGAGTTGCTCCTTGCTCAGCACGGAAACACTCTCGGTGGTCTCATCGAAGACCACAAAGACCTGTTCCTTTTTCAACTGTTCGCGTACCTGCTTCACCTTGGTGGCGGTGGGAATTTCCGTGTCGCCGTAGTCGGTGCCGTCTCGCGTCACGAATTCTTCAATCAGGTTGTGAAGGGTATCCGGTGGCAGGTCTTTCCAGGGAACGATGATGGGCATATATCCAGTTCTATAAAAAAGTGAATATTGTCAGGGAAGCATTCGATGACGTGCAAAACCCTGAATTTCAGTTTTCTCTTTCGTCTTTAGCGTCAGGCATCCGGCGTGGAGCGTCACGCTTCCAGCCTATACCAACAGCAACTGGATGCCGGTGCCGACAATGACAATCCAGGATGTGAGGATGCCCAGCTGGCGGGGCAGGTTGGCGCTGCTGCGGGGCACCAGCATGCCATAGGCGTAGGACACGCGCCCGGCCAGCAGCAGGATGCCGTAAACGTGCAGGGCGCTATTGCCGCCGCCATTGATTTCCAGCAATGCCATCAGGATCAGCGCCAGCGGAATGTATTCCACCGTGTTGCCGTGGGCACGGATCGCGCGGTTTACGTCTTTGTGGCCACCGTCACCCAGGGACACTTTTTTTCCCAGGCGGTAGCGAACCACGTTAGCCGCCAGGGCGACGACAAGAAAACCGCACAGGGCGGCGTACAGGGCGGTAATGGGCAAGCTGATTAATTGCATGGTTTCCACTCAGGTTGTTTTTTGCGTTTGCGAACAATAAACCGGGATGGGTCCAGGGCGTCAACCAATTGTGAGTCTACGGGCAGTGCTTGCCCGGTTATCAAATCGGCCAGCAGGTCGGCACATAGCGGTGTGCCAGTAATGCCCCGGCTGCCGTGGGCCAGGTTCAGGTACAGGCCGGTGGCCGCGCGATGCGGGTTGTCGGTGGCCACGGGCAACGGGCCGCACAGAGGAACAAAGTCGAGGCTCTGGCAACGAAAGGCCACGCGCCGGTCCTGGATGACAATGGCTTCCCCGCCTAGCGCCTGCCAGTGTTCGGGCAGGTAGTGTTTCAGTTGTGCCAGGTTGTCAGCGTCGTCTGCATCGGTGGGGCCGGGTTGGCTGTCGTGAAGATTGAAGGTGGCGCCTACGCAATGCAGATCATCCAGTGCCGGCGTCAGGTAGCCGCCATGGCATTGGGCCTGCTGCCATTGCCGGGAGGCCTCGGTGGCCTGGCAATAACTGACCTGGCCGCGAATGTGTTTAAGCGGTAGCCAGGCCAGGCCCGGTAGCTGCTGGCTGGCACCGGCGGCGCAGACCACCACGGCGTTGGCGTACAGTTGGCTGCCATTGTCCAGCATGACGCTGGCGGGCGTGCCTTCGTGTAGTGAGGTCACGGTTTCACGAAGTAGGGTGATGCCCGGGTGATCAAGCAGGTGCTGGCACCAGCGATCCGGGCGCAGGTAGCCGCCGCCCACCATTTCCACGCCATTGCCGGCCGGCGCCGGGCGCAGCAGGTCGGCAGGCCAGGCGCCGCTGTCCATGGCCGCGGTGAATTTGTCCCGTTGTTTGTCGTTTACAAAGTGCTGGATGACCCCGTTGAGCTGGCCGTCCTGATCGCTGGCGGGAAAGCCGTAATGGTGCAGCCAGCGTAACGCATGACGGTAGCTCACTTGGTAGAAACGGTTCTGTGGTGTCAGGTGCGGGCTGGCGGTGCTATATACCACCCCGGCCAGATTGCCGGACGCGCCGGTGGCAATGCCCCGGGGGTCCACAACGGTCACTCGCCAGTTCCGTTCGGCCAGGGCGCGGGCCGTGGTGGATCCGGCCAGCCCGGCGCCGATGACGATGGCATGCGGGCAGACAGGGGCTGCGGTTTCGGTCATGGCAAAGACGGCCCCTTTAATCGGGTGGAGATCGGGGCAGTAGACAGGGCAGTGATCATGGAACCTGTGTGGTTGGCGGCTTCGCAGAGCGCCTAGGGTAACACGTTGCGATTACGGGGCCGGCACGCTCTGGGCCGCCTTGAATTCTGCCAGTACACGCTTTGCCTGTTGTAGCAGCCAGACGGTTTTCTGCCGATAACTGGCGTTGCTGATGCGAATGAAGTCGTCGTTGATCAGGGTGACCAGTAATGCCTGGTTCTGAATCGGGCGGTTGGGTTCTATCCAGCGCATTTGTGACTGGGCGCTGGGGTTGCCTTCCAGGTCGACCAGTCGCTCGCTGATGATGCTGAGCGCGTTGGCGCTGTCACTGAGCGCCTTGTCGACCCGGCGCTGGCGCAGCTCGCTGTAGTAACCGGCCACGGCGCGCTCGGGTTTCATGGTATCCCAGCCCGTGGGCAAGCCGGACAGGGTGAGCGAAAGCTGCTCCTTGCCATCCGGATCCCGGTAACGCAGGGTGCGCGCGTGTTCGGAGCTGATCTCTCCATCGAATTGCAGGCCGGCCAGGGTCTTGGGCGCCTGATAGAGCCCAAGCTGCGCCTGGCGATCGGGCAGTGCGCGGGCCTGATTTTCCGAACCCGTGGCTTTCAGGCTGGCCTTGTCCAGCTTTTGCACGTTTAGCGGTGTATCCGGGGTGTCTTCCACGGGCTTGCCGGCACAGCCCGCCAGTAGAAGCACCAGTGTGAAGGCAGGCAAGAGATAGCAAGCTTTTACATTCATGGGTCGCAGCATAGGGCAAGGTAAACATCTTGTTGTAAGGATATGCCGTTGTGTTCAGAGATGTGGCAAAGCCTAAGTAATGGCAAACTACGAGCATAACCGTTTTCAGGGCAGGCGGATGGAAAAGCCATCACATAATGTGTCGCCAGGCAGATCGCGGTCAGCGCCGGGTTTGCCGGTTGTGGGCCTGCGAACCAGTGCGGCCATGCTGTTGCTGTTTGCGCTAATCACCGTGCCGTTCGCCATCGCATCGGTGCTTCTGATTCAACACCGCCTGGGTATGCTCGATACCTACGATACCATGCGTGAAGACGTGCGCCTGTTCGATGAGGGGTTGGCCGCATTCCCGCCGCTAAATGACATGCGCGATCTGGCCCCGGCGGCAATTCATACCCAGGAGCCGGAAATTGTCTCCCGTTTTGAGCTCAGCCGCTCCCGTGCCGGCAGCCGTTTGCTGGCCTTCCTGCAGCTTGTCCGGCAACGCGATATTTCGGGGCTGAATGATCAGGGCGGCTTGCTGAACGAAGCCTGGCGCGACCTGACGGTGAAAACCGGTATTCCCCTGGAGGATGTGGTCGGCCCCTTCGATAACGTCAACCAGATTACCCAGCGGTTGAGCAATGCCTTGTCCACGGTGCTGTTTGTCTCGGATCTGTCGATTGGTGAGGGGCTGGAACCCAATGAGGTGCTGTCCCTGCCGCTGGGCTCATTTCGTCAGGCCCAGGAAGACATTGGCCTGATTCGGGCGCTGGCCCTGTATGTGAGCCTGCGTGGTGGTTATCTGGGGGACAATGATGCCCGGCGCCTGGAGAATGCCTGGCAGCGATTGCAGCATCAGATGAGCATCATCGACAGCGAAATCAAGGCGCTGGTAGCCCGTACCGGTGCCATTGAGTTGCAGCAGCAGTGGCGGTTGGTGCAGGGCGGCTTGCTGTCGTTTCTGGAGTGGTCCGAACGTGAGTTGATTCTGGCACCGCGGATTCAGGTGTCCTGGGAAGGTGCCTACGACCGCAGCCGCAATGCCATGAAATCACTGGACGGGCTGTCTGCCACGTTGATTTCACTGGCGGACCAGTTGCTCAGCAATGCTCGCCAGGAGAAGGCCCGGGCCACGGTCTGGATGATGCTGGGGATTGTGTTGTTGTATGTGCTGGTGCTGGGGCTGGCGTTGTGGGTGTACCGGGCCAATTCCCGGGCGATCAATGCCCGTGCCGAGAGCCAGGCGAAGGGCCTGTTCCTGGCCCGCATGAGTCACGAAATCCGGACGCCACTGAACGGTGTGATCGGCCTGGCGGAATTGTTGCGCGAGACCGACCCGTCGCCACGGCAGCAGGAATATATCAGCCTGATTGATAGCGCTGGCCGAACCCTGACGGCGCTGATCAACGACGTGCTGGATTTTGCCAAAATTGAAGCCGGCAAACTGGAGTTGGTCGAAGAGCGCTTTGATCTGCCGACGCTGCTGGCGGAATGTGTGCAGATGTTCAATTTGCCGGCCAGTGATAACGGTACCCTGGTGATTCTGGATGTGGATCCGCACACCCCGTCGGATGTGGTGGGGGATGCGATCCGGCTGCGCCAGATCCTCATCAACCTGATTGGCAATGCAGTGAAATTCACCCGCAATGGGCGGGTTGTACTGTCGCTGGTGTGCCGTCGTCACGGCGGTGAAGTGCCGCTGTTCACCTTTGCGGTGACCGATACCGGCATTGGCTTGACCCAGGACGAGCAAACGCAACTTTTCCAGCGTTTTACCCAGGCATCTGCCAATACCGCCCGCCGTTATGGTGGTACCGGGCTGGGGCTGTCCATCAGCCGGGAACTGGTGGGGCTGATGGGCGGTGAGATTCATGTGCACAGTGCCCCGGGGCTGGGTTCCCGGTTCAGTTTCAGTATCCAGATGGCCAGCGAGCAGGATGAAATTCCGATGATGGCCGAGCTGCCGCCAGCCAGTTGGCTTTGGGATGTGCAGGGAAGCCTGGAGGATTGGCTGGTCGATGACCCACGTTTTGAAACCGTGAAAGTGGTGGAAAACACCGGGCAACTGGCGGAAGCGAACGGGGAAATCCGCAGTGGCGTTTTGCTGATCAATGGCCTGCCGGAACAGGCGCTGCTCGATGAAGCGTTGCAGATGGTGCGTCTGAACCCGGCCCGTATCCAGGTCTTGGTGTTGATTGGCATGCGTTGTGACACGCCGGACTGGTTACCCAGGGAGGTGCGTGTGCTGCGCCGCTCGGTGGTCACGGTCAATGATCTTCAGCAGTTACTGGGAAGCTATGTGCCGGGGGCAATCCCGATTGTCACCGAGCCGGTGGCAGTGGAATCCATTTCCAGCCTGCGTGTTTTGATTGTGGAAGATAACCCGGTCAATCAGATGGTCACCAAAGGCTATCTGGAGCGGCTGGGCATTGCGCACATCATCGTCGCGGAAGATGGCCAGCAGGGGGTCGACTGTTTTGACGCTGAGGATGGGGAGCTGGACCTGGTGTTGATGGATCTGGACATGCCGGTGATGGACGGGTTTACCAGTGCCCATCATATCCGCGAATTGGAGGCGCAGCATGGCTGGGCACCCTGTCAGGTATTGGCGCTCAGTGCCCATGCCATTAGCGAGCAGGGAGGCCGGGTTTCCAGGGCGGGGATGAACGGGCAGTTGATCAAGCCCCTGTCTCTGGCGGCCATGAAGCAGGCGCTTTCCCAGTATCTGGGCGTTACGGCATAAGGTAGACCAAGGTGTCCTGCATGGCCGGCGGTAGCAGCGGCGCAGACCACACCAGCGCCATCAGGCTTGCCAGAATCGCGCCCTCAATACGCCAGGCCCGGTGACGGCGTATGGCGTGAAACAGGCAGGCGACGACTGCCAACCCAAGGCCACTGAAAAAACTGGCCATGCTGACCAGCTGCCATTGAACATCATTGAATGTCAGGCCGATGCCGCAGGCGGTGAGTGCTGCAGCGCAAACGGTGAGGGATGAAAATGACGAGTGATGGTGAGTGGCTGGCATGTTCAACATCCGAAAGGTAATCCCCGTGGTAACGGATGGTGCAAGCAAGCACCGTGCCGAAACCTGTCCTTTGTTCATCTGAAGGCTAAGCATTATTTATGAAACCTGTGTGAATGTCCTCAGCGCATCAGGTTAATGTTTGTCTTTTTTCTACCCCATTAATGATTAAAAATGGTTAACATATGTACGCATTAGTTCGTATAATGCCCGCCGCAATACCGGCAATCGTGATTTATTGATTTCTTGCTGTGCAAGCCAATGGGGGCTGGCAACAGAGAGAAATGGGGGAAATATGCGTATTTTTGCAATTATTCTGACTCTTTCCGCTGTGCTGCCCGCCCAGGCCCAGTTGAATCCGGGGATGGAGGGCCGGCTGTGCCAGGCGGCGTCCCAGGACAGTGCTTTTGGCGCGCTGGTGGATCAGTTGATTGAAACCGGAGAAGTGCAAATGACGGCCGGTGAGTCCCTGCTTTCCATCGATTGTCAGGATGGGCAGACCGTACTTACCCATATGGTCAAAGGTCGTCACGCGGAAAATCTGGAATATGCGGTGATTGATATGGGTCTGAGCCTGTCAGCGTCCCAGGTGAGTCTGGACGGCCAGACGGTGAGTCTGGGGGATGCCCTGGCGCGTCTTGGTGCTGACAGCGATGCCGCCACCCGGGACTTTGTAGATAGCTACCTGGATGATCTGGCCGACGAAGACTTCAATCCCAACTTGCGGGTCAGCCTGAAGTAATCATCGTTCCTGTCGCCCCGCGTTTCCTGTTTTTTCAGACGGCTGCATTCGCAGCCGTTTCTCCCCGGCTCCACACACCGCTATAATCGGCCCGCAGACGAATACCGGGGCCTCTATGTCAGACCAGCATGATCGCATTTACGCCACGTCCCACCAGCAGGTGGCGCGTTTTTCCTTCGACGATACGGTAGTGCGGGTTTTCCCCGACATGATTCGTCGTTCGGTGCCCGGTTACCCCACCATTATCGATATGATCGGGGTGCTGGCGGCCCGTTATGCCCAGCCCGATACCTGCCTGTACGACCTGGGCTGTTCCCTGGGGGCGGCGGCCACGGCCATGGCGTCGCTGACGGAAGAAAGCGGTAACCCGATTGTGGCGGTGGATAATTCCCGCGCCATGATTGAGCAGGCTGCCACTTTGCTGGCAGACGCCGGGCAGGCCCACCGGGTGACACTGGAAGAGGGCGATGTGGCCGAGATGGCATTCGCGCCTTGTTCCATGGCGGTGCTTAATTTCACGTTGCAGTTCATTGCCCCGCAAAAACGTGACGCCCTGATTCAGCGACTGGCGGAGGCCACGGTGCCCGGCGGCATTCTGGTGTTGTCGGAAAAAATCCGCTTTGCCAATGAGGCCGAAAATGCCTTGCAGACCGAACTGCACCATGCCTTCAAACGCAATAACGGTTATTCCGATCTGGAAATCAGCCAGAAGCGTACCGCGCTGGAAAATGTGTTGATCCCGGAGACCCTGGCCGATCATGAGGCGCGCCTGAAAAAGGCGGGCTACCGGCATATTCATGTCTGGTTCCGTTGTTTTAATTTCATCTCTCTACTGGCCGTACGCTGATGCTTACCGATTACCTTCAGGCCTGTGAACGCGGGCTTGCGCCCCTGTTTGCTCCGCAACCCTTGTCCGCCGTGATGACGCTGTCCCGGGAGCGTCTGGTCGACCGTCCCCACGGGGATTTGCCCCGTTGGCTGGCGGCACTGGAGGCGTTGCCGGCGGGGCCTGCCGAGTGCGCCCTGGACCAGGACACGCTGACCATTGGTGGGGCCGGTGAGCAAGACCAGGAGACGGTGAAACAGGCGTTGCAGGGGTTGATTCCCTGGCGCAAGGGCCCGTTTGCGTTCTTCGGCGTGCCGGTGGAGACGGAATGGCGCTCGGACTGGAAGTGGCAACGGGTGGCGCCGCATTTGTCACCGTTGGCGGGGCGGCGGATTCTCGATGTTGGCTGTGGTAGCGGTTACCACTGCTGGCGCATGGCGGCCGCCGGCGCCAGTGCGGTCGTGGGGATTGATCCGACCATTCTGTTCCTGGTGCAGTACCTGGCAGTGCGCCGCTTTGCCCCTGAGTTGCCCGTGTGGTTCCTGCCCCTGCGCATGGAAGAGCTGCCGGCAGAAGGGGGGCAGTTTGATACGGTGTTTTCCATGGGCGTGTTGTACCACCGGCGTTCACCGCTGGATCACTTGCTGGAATTAAAAGGCGCGTTATGCGCCGGCGGCGAGCTGGTGCTGGAAACCCTGGTGGTGGAGGGTGACGAGCGCACCGTGTTGATGCCGGAAGATCGCTACGCGGTCATGCGCAATGTCTTTTTCCTGCCTTCGGTGGCCATGCTCACCCGCTGGCTGGAACGGTGTGGTTTTGTGGATGTGCGATGTGTGGATGAAAGCAACACCACGGTGCAAGAGCAGCGATCCACGGACTGGATGCGTTTCCAGTCGCTCCCGGATTTTCTGGATCCGGACGACCACCGCCTTACCCGTGAAGGTTATCCGGCCCCTCGCCGTGCGGTGTTGGTTGCCCGAAAGCCGTAAGGTTTGGCCGTCGATGTCGTGCGCGTGGAGGCGTCGAGCAGGTGATCCACCAACTCCAGGCGCGCGCTTTCATCCAGTGCATTGATGAAGGGGGTCAGGGTGTCGAGCAAGCCATCTTTGCGGGCCTGCGCCAGTAACGCATCGCTAAGCGCCTGGGGCTGGTTTGCTTCATTTTGTTGTGTGTCTTCCTGAGCCTGGGCCTGCTGGCTTTGTTGCCTCTGCGCCTGGGGGGAGAGGATGCGCTGGCCGCGCTCCGCGGGTTGGCGCAACAGCTTCAGGGTATCGTTGACCAGTCGCCCGGTGCCTTCATCGTCAGCGCCGCTGTGCACATGAACGGCAATACGCACGTTCAGCGTGACGCGAAATTCATCAATCCTGAATTCGTGCTGGTTTAGCCAGTCCAGTAGTCGCCCGGCGGCGATGTCCGCGCCGTCTGCATGGGTGCCGGGCAGGGCCAGAAACACCACCTGATTGCTGCGCGTGGTAACCAGGATATCTTCACAGCGTTTGCGGTTATTCAGCTGTTGGCAGAATTGTGCGAACAGTGGGGCAATGTAATGCTCACCAATTTCAGCCTGCAGGGTTTTCAGTTCCTGCAGGTCGATGGCAAGGAGTGCGAAGGGTTGTTTGTGTCGCCGGCAAAACGATAACGCCTGTTGCAAAACATGTTGGCTATGGCTTTCTGCACGTTGCGGGCTTGTCACGGCAGTCATTGGCACCTCGGGACCAGAGATTATGATGGCATCCTGCTCATGTTCTAGGCTTCCATTCCCGCTGACATAACTTTAGCGGGTTCACGGCTGTCCGGCATCGGGTGCATACTCTATTTAACAACAATGTCGGTCACTGTTACGCAAACAGTTGCCAGCAAGCGTGGCCCGGAACGGGTTTCACTCAGAGGGATCAATCATGTCGGTTACCTGGATTGTCGCGTCGGCGTTGCTCAGCTCCCTGTTCACCCTGCTGGCTGTCGGGGTGTGGGCACATTTCTATTTTCAGCCCCGTTTGCGTGACAGCCTGCAACGGGAACTGGATGAGCAGGTGGAGAAGGCCGCACAAGTGCTTTCGGACCGGGTAGAAGAAGGGGTTCGCCGGGGCCTGGTGGAAGGGGTGCGTAATTTGCCCTCCAAGGAATTACTGGAAGGCGCGAGCCGCAACCTGGCGCGCACCAGTGCCGAGATGGTAGGTGAGCGTCTTGGACAAATCTTCGGGCGCAAAGACAAGCCCTGACTTTGGCCCGGTTTGCCGGTTCCGGGTTATAGCGTCAGGCGTGGTGCCTCCAGCATCGGGCTTTTATTGAAGCCGTTTTGGCAATAAACGAATCACCAGGCAGGCGATGCCCAGGCTGAGCATGGCCAGGGACAGGAAGTCCTGTTGTAGCGCATGCCAGGTGGTTTCCCAGAGATCGGATGCCTTCATCAGTGATAGCAGAATCAGCAGCATGCCTGTGAGGGTAAAGAACTGGTCCAGTTTACGCGCGCGCTGAAATTCGCCGCGCAGTTGCCGCAGCTCATCAAGGATGTCTTCCTGCAACAATTGTTGTTGCGCCATCTGCTCAGCCAGCTGGCCCACTTGCCGGGGCAGGGTGGCCAGCTGTTCCAGCCAGACCGGATCTTCCCGGCGCAGCAGTGCCAGCAGCTCCTTGAGCCGTACGTGGTCGTCCAGCCAGTTACGGATCAATGGCCAGAGGCTGAACTGGTTGATCAGCTCGGCCAGTTGGGCCACATGAGCGTCGCTACCGGTGATGCGTAATGATTCGTGGTCTTCCAGTGGTTCGCTGGCAAACAACCAGTGGACCATGCCGCCCAGAGGGCCGCGAACCCGGATGTCCACATTGCCTTCGTAGTCGGTCAGCAGCTCGACGCCGTCTTCATAAATCAGCACGTACAGGACCGAACGCGGGCGTTCGGCACGGATGCGCACCACGGTTCCATGGAGGGCGGCGAGGCGTTCTCGTCCTTGTTGTGTCCCTGTCAGGGCCTGGTTAAGGGCACTTTCCAGGCCCCCGAGCACGATAAGCTGGGGGAAACTACCGGTTTCAGGCATGGTGGCAGCGCGGTCCTGTCTTTATGTTGGGCCGAAGTGATGTTTTCGGTCCCGTTTTGTTGCCAAAAATTACGCGATGTCGCTTATATTTGGCATGACGGCTCCCTATACTATGCATTTTCATAATTAAACAACATTGGCTTTTTTGACTTGGATAGGTGTACACGGGACCTGTTCGCCTTGGCACTGTCACGTTACAGTGCACCAGCCCTTGGAGGGGAGTTGTTTTTAAATGCTGGAATCTTTGCTTGCGTACCCGGATTTCTGGAAGTACGTCAGTATTCCGTTCATCGCTGGTGCCGTCGGTTGGACAACCAACTGGATGGCCGTGCAGATGACATTCTATCCCCTGGAATTTCTGGGCATCCGCCCTTTTTTCGGCTGGCAGGGCATCATCCCCTCCAAGGTCGAAAAGATGGCGGGTATCGTGGTAGACAAGGCGCTCTCGAAGCTGGGCAGCCTGGACGAGTTCTTCCGCGAAATGGAACCGGAAAAAATCTCTGCCCACCTCACCCGCACCATTCAGGTTCGTATCGAAGAATACACCGACGAAGTCATGACCGAGCGCAATGCGGTGCTGTGGGAAAACCTGCCGCTGTTGGTGCGCAAGCGGGTCTATAGCCGTGCCCGCCGGGCCATTCCGGCCGTCATGGACAACGTGGTTGACGATATCAGCCGTAATCTGGACAGCCTGGTGGACATGAAGCACATGGTTGTCACCCAGATGAGCGAAGACAAGCAGCTCATGGTCCAGATGTTTCGTGAAGTGGGCGACCCCGAATTCCGCTTTGTGACCAACTCCGGTTTGTATTTTGGTTTCCTGTTCGGCTTGATCCAGGTTCCTGTCTTTATCTTTATGCCGGAAAACTGGGTGTTGCCGCTGTTCGGTTTTATTGTCGGGATTGCTACCAACTGGCTGGCACTGAACCTGATTTTCCGTCCACTCAATCCCATCAAGGTTGGGCCATTCCGGATTCAGGGGCTATTCCTGAAACGTCAGAAGGATGTGGCGGAATCCTTTGCCCGCCTGTCCACGGATCAGGTTATTACCCTGCGCAATATTATGTATCAGGTGGTGAATGGGCCGCGAGGTGACCGTACCAAAGCGCTGATCAAACGCCATTTGAAACCGCTGTTGAACGGTGGCGTGGTGCGTACGGCAGCCCAGCTTACTGTAGGGCCGGAAGGCTACGCTGACCTGAAAAAGGCGGTGGAAGAAAAGGCGGTGGATCTGGCGGTGGAGCCTTTTGAGGACCAGGGCTTCAACAAGGAGCGCGGACAAATTGTGGAACGGCTCATGTCCGAGCGCATGCAGGCACTGAGCTCCGATGAATTTCAGGATTTGTTGCGCCCGGCCTTTCAGGAAGACGAATGGATCCTGATTGTGGTGGGTGGTTTCCTGGGGGCCATGGCCGGTGTTTTCCAGCTAGTGTTTATGTTTGGAGTCAGTTGAATGCAGGTGCTGCAGATAGACATGGCCACCCTTGGGTGGTTGTTGTTTGCAGCGGCGGCGGGCTCCTCGCTGCTCACCCTGATTTTGCTGGGTATTATCGGGCATTTCTGGTTGGCTCCCCGGGTTGAGCGCAAGATAGACCGGCGCCTTGAAGAGGGTGCAGCACAACTTGAAGAACGGTTGCGGCAGCGTTTTCTGGATCTGCTGACCGGCCGCTCGCGGGACGTTATCCGTGACAGGGCCCGGGATCTGGCCCGTGGTGTCGGTTTGATCAGTGGCCGTCGGCAAGGCGCCAGCGACAAGGATGATACCGGCGAATAAAGCCTGAATAGTGCAGGCTGTCTGGATTTTGAGCACTTGGCATAACAGGAAGGGATCTCCTGACCAACACTGTTTCATTGTTCGACAATGCGCCGCTACCCGGCGTCACTACCCCCCTATAATTCACTCCGCGCGCTGATAATGCTTGTGTGTTGTTTTCCCGCTGCATTCGCTCGTGGAATTGCCTTCGGGAGTTTGGACCATGTCCGACCAAGAACAGAACCAGAACGAAAAAGACGGGCGTCAAAACCCGCTGAAAGCCCTGAGTGGGGCTTCACGAGATATTCGCAAGTACACCCATCAGATCTGGCTTGCCGGTCTGGGCGCCTTTGCTCGCGCCGAAGAAGAGGGCAGCGGCTTTTTTGATGCTCTGGTGGAAGCGGGTCGCGAAGTGGAGCGGCACACCAAGGACAAAACCGAGTCCCGGGTGGAAGAGATTAAAGAACGGGTTCGCCACCATACCGGCGAGACCATGGATAAAATGGAAAAAGCCTTTGATGACCGCTTTAACAAGGCTTTATCCCGTTTAGGCCTGCCCAACAAGCGGGAGGTCGAACAGCTTGAAAAACGGGTGCAGGAATTGACTCAGGCGCTGGATCACGCCGAGGAAAAACCTGCCCCGAAACGCCAGACTCGTAAAAAGAGTTAACGGCATTCAAACCGTGTTGTAGCGCACACCGCTAACCCCTTAGTGGTGTCTTTCAGCGGGTACCCTCCTTGGGTACCCGCTTTTTTTTGGTTCATCGCGGCATTGAGTGATCAGCCGACTTCAAAGCTTGTCTCATTATCCCGCCCTGGCAACCGCTGGACGCCGGATGCCCGACGACGGACGCTTGAATTCAAAACCTGAAAACCTTGGCCGCCATGCTTTCTGCCCAGAATGCATTACCCGATTATTGCCTGAATGATGCCCCTGAATACCTCTTAAAGGAGATGCCACAAGAACGACAACCTCTCAGGCTATGGGGTTTTACGTCAGGCATTCGGCCTCGAGCGTTTGGCAAAGTGCCGGGTATTCGCGATAAACCCATCAGACGGCGAAAAGCGAGTTATTCACCCTAATCCGTGAAGAACCTTTTTTTGGTCTCAGGGCGAGGGCGGGCGCTTGCCGGATTCAGTCGGGCTGATCGTTTTGGTCATTGAGGCGCCGGAAGGTAATGTGAAATAGTATTCCGAATACTGTTTCCCTGTGGACCACCATGCACCGTCCAACGCTTCCGTTATTCGACCACGATCACGCGCTTGCCACTGAAGTCGTTGCTGGCCATGTGTTGGTGGGCAGCGTTTGCGTCTTCAAAGGGAAAGGTTTCCAGTGGCAGGGGCAGCAGTGCGCCGCTGGCAAACAGTGGCGCCAGCCGGTCATTGAAAATCTGCGCCAGGCGAATGCGGTTTTCCAGCGGCTGGCTGCGCATGGTCATGCTTTTCAGGGTCTGGCGTTTCATCAGCAGAGCACCAAGATTCAGCTCGGTGCTCAAGCCGCCAAGAACGCCGATATTCACCAGGCTGCCTTCTGCACGGAGGCCGCCGAGCAGGTCATTCCAGTCCGGGCCGACCATATCCAGAATCACCGCTACCCCGTCGCCGTGGGTAATGGCGTTGAGTTGGGTGGCGAGGGTACCGTCGTCACTCACCTGGGCGGCGAGGCCCATGTCGTTGGCGGTGTCGAGCTTGCTCAAGTCCCGGCTGCTGCCGATGGGCCGGGCGCCAAGGGTGTTGGCCAGCTGGGTAGCGGCAAGGCCTACTCCGGCGGTGGCCGGGCGAACCAGACACCACTGTCCCGGTTGCAGGCCGCCTTCCAGAAACAATGCCCGGTAGGCGGTCAGAAACGCTTCCGGCAGCGTGGCGGCGCGGGCAAAGTCCATGCCTTCCGGCATGGTCAGGGCTTCGCGTTCATGGGTGATCACCTGTTCGGCATAGGCGCAGCCGGGCACCAGCCCCATCACCGCATCGCCCACTTTCCGTTGCTGCACTCGCTCGCCCACGGCACTGACAACACCGGCATATTCGAGCCCGGGGATGCGGCTGCTGGTGCCCGGTGGCGCCGGGTAGCGGCCCAGCACCTGCAGCAGGTCTGCCCGGTTAACCCCAATGGCTTTGACTTCAACGCGGATTTCTTCCGGCCCGGGTTGCGGGTCGGGCAGGGTGTCCAGTTGCAGTTGCTGATCTTCAATACACCAGGCGCGCATGGTTGTGCTCCTATTCGCCGTATTTAGCAGTAGAAGGAAAACGTTATGACGACGTCCCCATTAATCTACCCGTTTACTGATCTGCCGCCGGCAGGTCAGCGTTTCAAGGTGGCCGAAGGCGTTTTCTGGCTGCGTTTCCCGCTGCCGTTTGCGCTCGACCATATCAACCTCTGGTTGCTGGAAGATAACCAGGGTTGGGTGATTGTGGATACCGGCCTTGGTGTTCGGCGCAGCCGGGAAATCTGGCAGCAGCTGCTGACAGAGCAGCTCGACGGAAAACCGGTCACCCGGGTGATCGTTACCCACTATCACCCGGATCATCTGGGTATGGCGGGCTGGCTGCAGCAGCAGTGCGAGGCGCCGGTGATCATGAGCCGCGGCGAGTGGCAGCTGGCCACCAGTATTTGTGATGCCACCGATGCCCAGACCATTGAGCGTTTCAAGGGCTTTCTGGGTAGCCATGGGTTGCAAGGTGAAGACCTGGCCAAGGTGGCGGGCAAGGGGAACGGTTTTCGCCGGGTGGTGATGCCCTTGCCTGAGAGCCCCGAGTTGGTGGCCGAGGGTGACACGCTGACCATCAATGGGGAGCGTTGGCAGGTGTATATCGGCCGCGGCCATGCACCGGAGCATCTGTGTCTGTATCGCAGCAGTGACCGGGTATTGCTCAGCGGGGATCAGGTGCTGCCGACCATTTCCAGTAATTTGATGGTGCGCCCCACGGAGCCGGACGCCAATCCGGTAACCGCTTTTGTGGATAGCCTGACAGTAATCCGCGATGCATTGCCGGAAGACACGCTGGTGTTGCCCGCCCACGGTTTGCCTTTCCGGGGGCTGCATACGCGGATTAATGCGTTGGCGGATCACCATGCCGAGCAGCTGGATCAGGTGCATGCTGCCTGCCGTGAGCAGCCTCATAATGCCCATGATGTGTTGCCGGTGATGTTCAAGCGGACCCTGGATGTGCAGCAAATGATGTTTGCCATGGGCGAGAGCATTGCGCACCTTAATTGCCTGCTGGAGCAGGGCAGGGTGCAGCGCGAAGACCGCGATGGGATCTGGCTCTTCGCGGCTTGATCTGAGGGTGAGTTGAAAGTTCAAAGTGTAAAGTTAAAAAGCGCGAAAACTGGCAAAGCCATCCGATAAGTGCTTTCCCTCGCGTTTCCACAAAGTGGGCAACGAGGGCACGGCTTAACTGTTCACGACAGGCTCGC
>NZ_DS989915.1:3781536-3793072 GCF_000155615.1 Alcanivorax sp. DG881
TCTCACAACCATTGCGTCATCCCCCCAATCCACAACGCCAGCATTGGCACCACCAACACAAAGAACAACCCATTCCAGTGCCAGGCGATCCGGTAGGGGGAACGGTGGATCAGTTGGCTGAGCACCAGCATGGAGGCGGTGAACGGGGACGAGATCATCGACAGGCTCCAGGCGCACATCAACCCGACCGCCAGAATTCTCGGGTCCACCCCGACGCCGTCACCCAGCAGGGAGGCTAGCAGGGTGACAGAGACAATCGGGTTCAGGCCCACTTGCGCCAGCCCGACCACCAGCAACATGGCTGCCACGGCCATGGCGGCGCCTTGCAGATGGGTGGCCAGTAGCAGCTCGTGCAGGGCATGTTGATCCACCAGGGGGGTAATCAATGCGCCCAGGCAGGCGGAGCCGCCCAGCACGGCAATTTCTCCCCGGTTGGAACCGAAGATCAAGCGCGAATGCCGGGCGAGCAAGGTGAGCGATCGGCGCAGCCCGGTGCCGCCCCCCAGTCGCCGCCTCTGCTTTGCCATCCACAGGATGGCAGCAAGCGGGCAGGCAATCAGGACGGCGACGGGCAAACGCAGATTTCCTGCCAGGGCGACGGCAAATACGCTCAGGGTGATCAGCAGGGCCAGCAAGGTGAAGCGAATCAGTGGCGATAGCGAGGGCGGTTGTGTTGCAGGGACCCGTTGCGCCAGTTGTTTGGGTCTGAGCTGCCAGTCCAGCCACCAGCCGAGCAGAAAAAAGAGCCCGGCGGTGGGCAGCGCCACCGGGGCCAGGCTGGCCCAGGTGAGACTGGGCATATTGGCCAGAATGACTGCCATGGTCACCCCCAGAGGCGATACCAGAGGGGCCAGGGCAAAGCCGCGCAAAATGGACAGCATCATCCGCCGTTCGCGGGCTTGCTGGATATCATCGTGGCCACCAGCGGCCTTGAGGGTATTGCTGCGCATCACCATGGCGCCGAACAGGTTCAGCACTCCGATGTTAATAATGATGCCGAACAGCGCCGTCCCCAGGGACAGTGTGGGGTAGCGTAGGGCGGGCTTCTGGCGGATCAGGGTCTGCCCGGCATCGCGAACCAGCCGCGAGCGCATGGCAGAGACGCGCAGCAGGCCCAGTGATGAAACGAAAGTGGCGAAAAAACAGAGGCGGTCCAGGGCCTGGAGCAAAACCGGAACAGGCTGAGCTTCACTCCAGATAACAACGCCGGCCATGGCGATAACCACCAGCAGAATTCCCTTGGCCATCCGCGCTTGCCGGGGCCATTGCACCAGCAGGTAAAGCAGCAGTGTGACCCGCGCCAGCCAGGCCCCGGCGTCCAGATCGAACACCAGAGACAGTATTGTGCCGATCATGCACAGGGGGAGGGTGTAATCGAGGGGGCGGGTCAAGGGCATGAATGAGCTGCAAGTTGAAAGTTTAAAGTTAAAAGGCGCGTTCAGGGTCAAAGCTAATTGATGAAATCAGTGCCCGCGATTAAATGTCGTATTCGCGATGCAAGCATCGCTTCCCACAGGGATCAAAATGGCGGCTGTTTTTGTGGGAAACTATGCTTGCATAGTGAATACAGCCTGTCGGCGCGGCTCCGACTTTGTTCGATTGGCAGCAACAGCGATTCGCTGTTTCAACTTTAAACTTTCAACTATTCCCCGCCTGCCGTGCCAGTTCCCGGGCGATGACGATCTGCTGGATCTGGGTGGTGCCTTCATAAATGCGGAACAGGCGCACATCGCGATAGAAGCGTTCCACCGGATAGTCCGCCATGTAACCTGCGCCGCCGTGAATCTGCACGGCACGATCGGCCACCCGGCCTACCATTTCCGAGCAGAACAGCTTGCAGCAGGAGGCGTCCAGGCTGACCCGTTCTCCCCGGTCCTTGCTGCGGGCGGCTTCCAGTACCATGGAACGGCCGGCGAAGGCTTCTGCCCGGGAGTCAGCCAGCATGGCCTGAATCAGCTGGTGCTCGATGATGGGCTTGCCGAACTGTTTGCGCTCGGCAGAAAAATTCACCGCGTCTTCGATGAGCCGGTAGGCAACGCCCACGCAGATGGCGGAAATATGCAACCGGCCCCGGTCCAGCACTTTCATGGCGGTTTTGAACCCCTTGCCTTCCTGTCCGCCGATAATGTTCTCTGCGGGTACCCGGCAATTTTCAAAAATGATGTCGCAAGTGTGGGCGCCTTTCTGGCCCATTTTCACGTCCGCCTTGCCGCGGTGAATGCCGGGGGTGTCGCCATCGACGATAAAGGCGGTAACGCCGCCACCGCCTGGGATATCCGGGTTGGTGCGCGCCATCACGGTAAAGAGGCCGGCGTGGGGGCCGTTGGTGATAAAGCGTTTGGTACCGTTGAGAATATAGTGGTCGCCGTCTTTTTCGGCACGGGTTTTCACCGCGCCGGAGTCGGAGCCCACGTCCGGTTCGGTCAGACAGAAGGCGCCGATCACCTCCCCGGTAGCGAGCTGGGGAACGTATTTCTGTTTCTGCTCGTCGGTACCATCAATCAGGATGCCCTGGGCGCCGATACCATTGTTGGTGCCCATGAGGGAGCGAAACGCAGGCGAGGTGCGACCCAGTTCAAAGGCCACCATCACTTCCTCTTCCATGGTCAGCCCGAGTCCGCCAAGCTCTTCCGGAATCGACAGTCCGAACAGGCCCATGGCCTTCATGTCGGCGACAATGTCGTCGGGAATGGCGTCACTTTCGGCCACTTGCTGTTCGGCGGGAACGAGCCGTTCGCGTACAAAACGGGCAATGGTGTCAGTCAACTGCGAGAGGATTTCGGCATCACGAATCATGGCTGGGTCCGGCGGCTATAATGTGGTTCGAGGCGGTAACGGCAGATTCTTGTTGGGTGGTTGCGGCCAGGGGAGGCATGTCCTGTGACTGCCCGGTTGCACCACTTGCATCGCACTCTGTCACGGCCTATTCTGCCCGTCAAGTTTCAAAACATCATTCCGCATAGCGGACGAACTGGCTGCAGCACGCTCCAGGCAGCACGCAACAACGCGGTGGAAGCCATTGGATTTGGTGACCTTTTGGCGCGCGCCCCACACTGACTCGTGGGCACGGCCGTGACGTCTGGCCGAGGGCGTTTACGCGTTGCTGCGTGTTGCATGGAGCATGCTGCGCATTCGGAGAATGTAATGCTTGATGCCTATATTTACGATGGTCTGCGCACCCCCTTTGGCCGCCACGGCGGCGCGTTGGCGCCGGTGCGGCCGGATGACTTGCTGGCCGGGGTGATCCGCGAGCTGGTACAGCGCAATCGTTTCGAGCCTGCGGGCTTTGAAGACGTGGTTATCGGCAACACCAATCAGGCCGGTGAGGATGCCCGTAACGTGGCTCGCCATGCGGGTTTGCTTGCCGGCCTGCCGGAATCGGTGGCGGGAATTACCGTGAACCGTCTCTGTGGCAGTGGCCTGGCCGCGACTCTGGATGCCGCCCGTATGGTCACTGTGGGGGAGGGGGAGCTGATCATTGCCGGTGGTACGGAATCCATGAGCCGGGCGCCGTTTGTCATGGCGAAGGCGGAAAAAGCGTTCAGCCGGGATATGACGATTTTCGACAGCACCATTGGTGCCCGTTTCCCCAACCCGACCATCCTCCAGCAGTTTGGTGGCGATACCATGCCGGAGACGGCACAAAATGTGGCTGAGGATCTGGGCATCAGCCGTGAATCCGCGGACGCCTTTGCCGCCCGATCCCAGCAGCGTTACCAAGACGCCCGTGAGCGGGGCTTCTTCCGTGAAGAAATAACACCGGTAACGGTGCCGCAGGGTCGCAAGAAAGACCCGCTGACGGTGACTGATGACGAGCACCCGCGTCCGGGAACCGGCGTGGACAAGCTGGCCAAACTGCCGGCGATTGTGGACGGTGGGGTGATTACTGCCGGCAATGCGTCGGGGGTGAATGATGGGGCGGCGGCGCTGATCGTGGGCTCCCGAGCGGCCGGAGAAGCCGCTGGCATTGCCCCCCGTGCCCGTATTCTGGCCGGGGCCGTTGCTGGTGTGGCGCCTCGCGTCATGGGGTTGGGGCCGGTTGAGGCCTGTAACAAGGCATTGGCCCGGGCCGGCCTGACGCTGGAGCAGATGGATGTCATCGAAATCAATGAGGCATTCGCCGCCCAGGTGTTGGGCTGCTGCAAGCAGCTGGGGCTGGCTGGCGATGATGAACGTCTGAACCCGAATGGCGGCGCTATAGCCGTGGGCCATCCGCTGGGTGCCTCCGGCGCCCGCCTGGCCCTCACCGCCACGCGGCAGCTGGAAGCCACTGGCGGTCGCTATGCACTGGTGAGCCTGTGTATCGGGGTAGGCCAGGGTGTGGCCATGGTGATTGAAAGACAGTGAACAATTAACGATGCCGCAGCGCGGACATTGTCTGATGAACATGTCCGCTCTGCGGGAATGAACCGAACAGGATTGAAGATGCAGAGATTTGATTGGAAAGATCCCTTGTTGCTGGAAACCCAGCTCACCGAAGACGAGCGAATGATCCGTGATGCGGCGCAGGACTACTGCCAGAGCAAGTTGATGACGCGTGTGCTTGAAGCGAATCGTCACGAGATTTTTCACCGGGAAATCATGACGGAAATGGGGGCACTGGGCTTTCTCGGCCCCACCATTCCTGAGCAATATGGTGGCGCCGGCGTGAACCATGTCAGCTATGGCCTGGTTGCCCGTGAAGTGGAGCGGGTGGATTCCGGCTACCGTTCAGCCATGAGCGTGCAGTCGTCCCTGGTGATGTTCCCTATTTACACCTTTGGTAGTGAAGCGGTGCGCGAGAAATACCTGCCGAAGCTTGCCACCGGTGAGTGGGTGGGCTGCTTTGGGCTGACCGAGCCGGACCATGGTTCTGATCCGGGCTCCATGAGCACCCGTGCCAAAAAGGTGGATGGCGGTTACCTGCTAAATGGGGCCAAGACCTGGATTACCAATTCGCCGATCGCGGATGTGGCGGTGGTGTGGGCCAACCTGGACGGCAAGATCAACGGCTTTGTGGTGGAGCGGGGCTTTGACGGCTTCAGCACCCCGAAGATCGAAGGCAAGTTCTCTCTGCGTGCATCTATCACCGGGCAGATCTCGCTGGACGATTGCTTTGTGCCGGAAGAAAACCGGTTAGACGTGGAAGGCCTGAAGGGGCCGTTCAGCTGCCTGAACAAGGCGCGCTACGGGATTAGCTGGGGCGCCATGGGAGCGGCGGAATTCTGTTGGCATGCGGCTCGCCAGTACACCCTGGACCGCAAACAGTTTGGCCGCCCCCTGGCGGCGACCCAGCTGATTCAGAAAAAGCTGGCTGACATGCAGACCGAGATCACCCTGGGCTTACAGGGCGCCTTGCAGCTGGGCCGGTTGATGGATGCAGGAGACTGGTCACCGGAAATGGTCTCGCTGATGAAGCGCAATAATTGTGGCAAGGCCATTGATATCGCCCGTCAGGCCCGTGACATGCATGGCGGCAACGGGATCAGCGATGAATACCATGTGATTCGTCATGTGATGAACTTGGAAGCGGTGAATACCTACGAAGGTACGCACGATGTTCACGCCTTGATCCTGGGCCGGGCACAGACCGGCTTGCAGGCCTTCGGCTAACAGGCGAACCCTGCCACTCTTGCTCTGAAGGTGTGTGCTTGAGGGGCAGGGTGGCAATGGCGAACGGGATAGGGGGAAAGGAAAGTGGCCTGTTATATGCACGGCTGTACCAGGGTGTCACCCTTGGTAACGTGTGGCTGCCCCAATTTTGTACACAGTTTTTTGTCAATGCTCTTTTTCTGCAGAAAAAAATGACAACTACGTTAAATACCCATAAAAAATAGCGTAACCTGTTGATATTAAAATGAAAAAATGATTGATCAAAAAGTGATCATGTCGTCCTGAGGCGTGATTTTTGGGTGATGTTGCAATGTTTTCTACCGTCTATGCACAGGGTTATCCACAGGATCTGTGGAAAAAGTCTGGCAGTCAGGGAGACACTAATCTGCCATAGACCGAAAACACAGGTTCGTTATGACAGATATATGATTTGTCTGGCGCTTTTGCACAAGCTGATCGCTCCCGCCATTTTGCCAACAGGGTCAACCCCTTTCTGTGAATAGCGTAAAAAAACACCAATAAGTCACTGAATAATCAATGGTTTCTGATTCGCGTAAAAATAAACCAGTTTGCGGGAAGCGGCGTATGCCGGGCGCTTCGGGGGCTTTTAGTCAGGTTGTTCACAAAGTTATGCACAGCTTTTGTGGAATAATCCCCAGCACAGAAAAAATCATGATGGGCTTGACCTTTCGTTGTTTGTCCGAGCCTGTGTTAGCCTGGTGAAAAACCACGCAAGTCGCTGGAAGGCCCGCCACCACTGGCTTTGGCCGCGTTATCCGACACTCGCTAACAGTGTTATCCACAGATGCCGTGGATAGAAAACCGGGTGTGAGTAATTGTGCTGGTGTTAACAGGCTGATGCCTGCGATGTGTTTATCTGTGGACTGCAGAACCAAAAAAGGCGCCGTGAGGCGCCTTTTTTGTGCTTCTTTGCAACGAGTGCGCTAGAAGCGGTACTCACCACCGTCGATGCCGTTTTGCGTGGCTTCGTCCAGTTTCTGGTAGCAGCTTTCACCAGGCAGCAGTGCGTACACCGCGTTGCTTTGTTGGCTTAGGTCATACTTCTGTTCCTTGAGCTTGTTTTTCTGGTGCTTGAAGGTGCCCGTGGTTTCCATGGCTTCTTCGTTGATACGCAGGAAAACCGGGATGGCGTAAGGCGGCAATTCCCGCTTCAGGTACTCACACAGGCCCTGGAAGTCAAAGTCGCTGTGGTTACCGGTCAGGCGGATCTGGCCCATGCCGGCACGGCCGTTGGTGTTGGGAATCTCCACACCGTAGACCACGGATTCCTGGATGCCGTCGTAGCCATCGAGAATCTGTTCCACTTCGGTGGTGGATACGTTTTCACCTTTCCAGCGGAAGGTATCCCCGAGGCGGTCCACGAACTGGGCGTGGCGGAAACCGATATCGCGCATCATGTCGCCGGTGTTGAACCAGGCATCACCTTTGGCGAACACATCACGGTAGATGGATTTCTCGGTTTTTTCCGGGTCGGTGTAGCCGTCGAAAGGGGTCTTCTCGGTGATCTCGCCCAGCATCAGCCCGGATTCACCCTTGCCGACCTTGATCATATGGCCTTTGCTGTCACGCACCGGCTCGTCACGCTCTTTGTCGTATTTGACGATGGCGTAGCTGACCGGAGAGAACCCTACGGTGTTGTCGAAGTTGAATACGTTGGTGAAAGCCACGTTGCCTTCCGAGGAGGCATACAGCTCGACCACACGATCAATGCCGAAGCGATTCTTGAAGTCTTTCCAGATGCTCGGGCGCAGGCCGTTACCGACGATGGTGTGGATCTTGTTGTCCTGATCGTTCGGCTTTTCCGGTTGCTCGTGCAGGTAACGGCACAGCTCGCCCACATAGCCGAAGGCGGTACAGTTATGGCGGCGGATGTCGTCCCAGAAGCCACTGGCGGAGAATTTGCGCGCAATGACAATGGCGCCGGCACTGGCGATCACGGACGCCCAGCAGATCACCATGCCGGTGGCGTGGTAGAACGGCAGGGTGGTGTAGATGCGGTCATCCTTGGTCAGGCGTACGGCGGAGAAGCCGAAGCCACCATAGGCTTTTTCCCAGCGGCCGTGGTTGAAGACCACCGCTTTGGGCAGACCAGTGGTGCCGGAGGTGTAAATGTAGAACAGCGGGTCGCGCAGGAAAGTCTGCTTGCTGGACGCCGGGTTCTCACTGGAGCAGTCACGGCTTTCGCTGGCCAGGTTCTTGTAACCCGCGGGGGCTTCACCGGGGTTCTCCAAGGTGTTCTGATCCGCAAAGAAGAAGAAATTGTCTTTCAGATCCAGATCACCGCGGACTTCTTCCACGGCATCAATCAGTTCTTCGCCAACGATGGCGGCTTTGGGTTTCACCAGATTGAAACTATGGATCAGTACCTTGCCGCGCTGGGAGGTATTGATCAGGGCCGCGCAGACGCCCAGCTTGGCGCAGGCAAGAACAGTGGCCAGCAGCTCGGGGCGGTTTTCCACGTTGACGGCAACGGTATCGCCTTTTTTCAGGCCGATAGAGGCCAGGTAGTCTGCCAGGCGGTTGGCCCAGGCGTTGAACTGCTTGTAGGTAAGTTCTGTGTCCTGGTAGATCACGGCAGCGCCATTCGGGTTCATGCTGGTGGCGCGCTCGATAGCAACGCCCAGCCCCAATGGCTTGCTGGTGTCAGTGATTTTCGCCATCTTCGAGCCCTTGATCAGGCCGGGAAGATTGGTGATTACCTCTGGAACCTTGGACAGAAGCTTGGGCAACGTGATGATGTCGGCGTTGCTCATAGGATCTCCATTGTCTGTGTTCTTGGAAGGCCCGGAAAAGCCGGGAGCCCAGTGTTGGCAAGCGGGCGCTTACCTTAACCGTAGCACCAGGGCAGGGCAAGCGCCCTGCCCGGTGGCAGTGCCCGGGGAAATTGTTGGGCCCCGTTTTGGCCCAATTTGCCCGGTGCAAATTATTGGAGCACAGCGGAGCATCCCTCTCCGTGGCTAAATTGTCACTGACCGGATGTGACAGCTGCGTCCGGGGTGACGGTAACCAGCAATTGCTGGCGTTTTACCTGGCTGCCGGGGCTCAGATCAAGCGCCTCTACCTTGCCGTCGCAGTCTGCCTTCAGGCTGTGTTCCATTTTCATGGCCTCCATGACCACCAGAACCTGCCCCTTGCTGACGGTATCGCCGGCTTTCACGTTCACGTCGATAATGGCGCCGTCCATGGGGGCACGGATCAGGCCGGAACCGGCCTGGTCGCTGCTGCCGGCAGCGGTGTGGGTATCATCGGTGAAGCAGGCGGTGCGGCCCTGACATTGCAGCCAGTATTGCTTGCCATCCTGTAACACCTTGACGTCCACAGCGACGCCGTTGACGGCCACGCGGTTGTCGCTGAGTGGCGCCAGGGTGATGGCTTGTGCCGGGTCGCCGACGCTGATCTGTGCCGCGTCATCCTGATAGCGGATGTAGAGCGTCTGGGTGTGTTCGCCGCAGCGCAGGGTGACCGGCTGTGCGCCCAGGGTGCTGGAGTGCCAGCCGCGCAGGGCATCAGAGGGGGTTTCGCTGCGACAGTGATACAAGGCCGCCAGTGCCCATAGCAGGGCGTCCGGGGCATCGCCGGCCAGGCTGCTGTCGTCGGCAAAGTCATCACCAATAAAGGCGGTAGTCGCCTCACCACGGGCAAAGACCGGATGGGCGAGGATTGCCGCCAGGAACTGACGGTTGTCGTTGACGCCCATCAGGGTGGTGTCTTGCACGGCACGAATCAGGCGGCGACGGGCGTCTTCACGGCTATCACCCACGGCAATGATCTTGGCCAGCATGGGGTCGTAATGGCTGCCGATTTCGGCACCTTCCACGAGACCGTGGTCGATGCGAATACCGTCACCACTGGCCGGTTGCCAGCGCAACACCGGGCCGGTTTGCGGCATGTAGTTCTGTGCGGGGTCTTCCGCGTAGAGGCGAACCTCCATGGCGTGGCCGGTGAGCTGTACCTGATCCTGGGTTAAAGGCAGGGGCTCGCCGCGCGCCACCTTGATTTGCCAGGCGACCAGATCCAGGCCGGTGACCAGCTCGGTGACCGGATGCTCTACCTGCAGGCGGGTGTTCATTTCCAGGAAGAAAAAGTCTCCCTCCGGAGCAAGCAGGAATTCCACCGTGCCGGCGCCCACATACTGGCAGGCCCTGGCCGCCTGCACGGCGGCCTCGCCCATGCGTTGGCGCAAGGGTTCGTCCACGGCCGGGGAGGGCGCTTCTTCCACCACTTTCTGGTGACGCCGTTGCACGGAGCAGTCGCGCTCGCCCAGATGGATTACGTTACCGTGGCGATCACCGAATACCTGGATTTCCACATGCCGGGGCTGCAGGACAGCGCGTTCCAGGATCAGCTCGTCACTGCCGAACGCGTTTTTGGCTTCCTGACGGGCGCTTTTCAGCTGAGCGCTGATATCACCGGCGTCGGTAACCACGCGCATGCCCCGGCCACCCCCACCGGCACTGGCCTTGATCATCAACGGCAGGCCGATGCGCTCCGCTTCCTGTTGTAGGCGCTCATCACTTTGCTCTTCGCCCTGATAACCGGGGATACACGGCACGCCAGCATCCTGCATGGCGATCTTGGAAAGCCGTTTGGAACCCATCAGTTGAATGGCGTCTTCATCGGGGCCGATAAAGATAATGCCTGCCTCTTTGCATGCCTTGGAAAAGGCGGCATTTTCGGAGAGAAAGCCGTAACCGGGATGCACCGCATCGGCACCGGTTTGCTGGCAGGCGGCGAGCAGGGCGTCCATGTTCAGGTAGGAGGCGCTGGCCAGGGCCGGGCCGATGCAGACCGCTTCGTCAGCCAGTTGCACATGACGGGCACCGGCATCCGGCTCGGAATAGACCGCCACGGTCCGGTAGCCCAGGGACTGGGCGGTGGCGATGACCCGGCAGGCAATCTCGCCACGGTTGGCAATCAGGATTTTTTCAAAGCTCATTGTGATTCCTTACCGGTGTTCCGGTTGAAAATGCTTTCCCGCACAGAGCGGCGCTTTAGGCGCGAACAGCTCAGGAGCGAGGAGCCTGTGACGAGTACCAAATGCAAAACGAAGCCCATGGTTCCGGGTTTTCGCGACTCGTTACTCGCTCCTCGCAAGGTGTGCTCTTATTGATTCCAGGCCGCCGGGCGTTTTTGTACGAACGCCATGGTGCCTTCCTGGCCTTCCTCGCTGTTAACCGCCGCAGCAAAGTCGGTGGCGGCCTGGTCCAACAAGGTATTCATGGGAATGTGGCTCACGTTCAGCACCAGCTCCTTGGTAACCCGGTTAGCATGGGGCGCGCAGCGACGCACCGCCTTCAGGGTGTTTTCCAGGGCGGTATCCAGGGCGTCGCTGTTGTCAGCAACCTCATGCACGATACCCAGCCGCAAGGCTTCGTTCCCTTTGAAGCGTATGCCGGTCAACGCCAGGCGGCGGGCCTGGGTCAGGCCGATGCGTTCCACCACAAAGGGGGCAATTTGTGCGGGGATCACGCCCAGCCCGGTTTCCGGCAGGCCGAAAGTGGCGTCTTCGCTGGCGATGGCCACGTCCGAGATACACGCTAGGCCGAAGCCGCCGCCAAGGACAGCCCCTTCCAGCACGGTGATTACTACCTGTGGCTGACGGTTGGCTGCGGTAATCATTTCCCCGAAGCGGCGGTTCAGTGTCTGGAAGGCATTATCGTCGCCGCCGGCGGCCTGCTGTCGCGCTCCGGCCATGTCCTTGATGTCGCCGCCGGCACAGAAGTGCCCGCCAGTACCGCGCAGAACGATGGCGCGAATGGTTGTATCGCCGGCCACGCTTTCAAACACCGCCATCAATTCGTTCACCATGGTCAGGCTCATGGCATTGCGGCTTTCGGGCCGGTTCAGCGTGATATGCAGGACGGGGCCGTCAAGGTTGATTAGCAAGGTTTCGGTGCTGGGTAAGCTCATGCTTCACCTCGTT
>NZ_DS989915.1:3793092-3800634 GCF_000155615.1 Alcanivorax sp. DG881
CGCCGAGACCGCCCAGCACTTCCGGGCGACGGGTCCGCTTGGCAACAGGGGCGATGCGTTTAACCAGCTCGTTACCGGCGTCGATATCGACACTGCGTCACGGTACGTCAGTGGCCGTTTCTGTTCGGTCATGGGGGGCTCCGGGTTGGTGAAGGCGCGTATTCTAGCAACGGGCCTGCCTGCTGGGGAACCTCTGCGTGACGCCTTGGGGCGTTAAACTCAGCGAAAGCGGGTTTCGTCTGACTGAGAAGGTCGTTTCGCTCAGTGATTTGCCCTGTGATTTGCCGGAAACGGGTTCGCGTGGCTGAGGTGAATAGGTGATAATAGCGCGCTTGAATTTTCGGTTGGAATGAGCGCCCATGCGTTTTATTGGATTGTTGGCCGTGTTGTTAGGATGGAGCCTGCTGGCCCAGGCGGAATCGCTGGATACAGTGCAGGTGCCGGTGGATGGCCGTGGCGACGCGCAGCGGCAGGACGCGCTGGCCGAGGGCCTGGAGCAGATGCTGGTGCGTCTGAGTGGGCAGCGGGATGTACTCAATGAGGCGGTGGCCAGTGAGGCGGCCTCGCGGCTGGATCGTTGGGTGACCCGCTACGATTACAACACGCTGGATGATGGCAGCAGTGCCTTGCAGGCCCGTTATGACGTGAATGGCCTGATGGCCTTCATGGCGGAGCAGGGCGCATCGGTGTGGGGAATACCCCGGCCGCTCCTACGGAGGGTTTTGCCTGCTGTTATTTTTTCTTGCCCGGCAGAATGTCCATGGTCTTGCAGATAATGCCCAGCATGACTTCGTCGGCGCCGCCGCCGATGGAGCCCAGGCGACCATCACGGTAGAGCTGGCCGGCGGGGTTTTCCCACATGAAACCATTGCCGCCCCAGTACTGAAGGCAGCTGTCGGCCACTTCGCGGCTCAGGCGGCCCACTTTCAGTTTGGCCATGGAGGCCAGCTGCAGGACGTCCTTGCCGTTCACATACATTTCGCAGGCCTGGTAGGTGAGGGCGCGCAGGGCTTCCACTTCGGTCTGCAATTCGGCCAGGCGGAAATGCACACTCTGGTTATCGATCAGCGACATGCCGAAGACTTTGCGGTCCTTGGCGTAGGCGATGGTTTCATCGATCACATGCTCCATGCCCTTGAGGCTGTTGGCGGCGGCAAACAAACGCTCTTCCTGGAACTGCATCATCTGCATCATGAAGCCCATGCCTTCCTGACCGATCAGGTTGCGCTGGGGCACGCGCACGTTATCGAAGAACACCTGGGCGGTTTCCGAAGAACGCATGCCCAGCTTGTTCAGAGGCTTGTCCACGGTGATGCCGGCGGCATCCTTGGGCACCACGATCAGGGATTTGTTGACGTGGGGCTTGGCGTCGGAGGTGTTGGCCAACAGGCAGAAAAAATCGGCACTGGGCGAATTGGTGATCCACATTTTGGTGCCGTTGATCAGGTAGTCATCGCCGTCTTTGACCGCGGTGGTTTTCACGGCTGCCACATCGGAACCTGCATGGGGTTCGGAAACCGCGATGGAGGCCACCATGTCGCCGGCGATGGCGGGGGCCAGGTAGTCACGACGCAGTTCATCGGAGCCGAAGCGGGCGATGGCTGGAGTGGCCATGTCGGTCTGTACACCCACGGCCAGCGGTACGCCGCCACAATGGACCCGGCCCATTTCTTCGCTCATAACCATGCCGTAGGAGTAGTCCAGCCCCATGCCGCCAAACTCTTCCGGCTTGGTTACACCGAGCAGACCCAGATCGCCCATTTTCTTGAACACTTCATGAATCGGGAAACGGCCAGCGTCTTCCCATTCACGGACATGGGGGTTCAGTTCCTTGTCGACAAAATTACGGACTGTACGGCGAAGTTCTTCGTGTTCCTGAGTGAATTGCATGGGAGGCTCCCTGTTGTGTTCGTTATGTTCGGTTGTTTGAGTTGAAAGTTAAAAGTTCAAAGTTCAAAGTTGAAACGCGGCACTGGTATGTCATTGACTGAAGCCATTGGTAGGCGCGCTGAATTTTTTGTACGCGGGCAGAGCCGTGTTCGTTTGCCACTGCACAACTCGCGCTTTTGAACTTTGAACATTCAACTGCCTTTAAAGTCTCGCCACCCCGAATGAATTCGGGTGTAGCTGGCGCTGTTCTGCGTCATCGCAAATATCCAGGGCGTAGGCCACCACCCGGCGAGTGTCGCGGGGGTCGATAATGCCGTCGTCCCACAACCGCGCCGTGCCGTAGAGTGCCGTGGACTGGCTGTCGAGTTTCTGGGCGGTGGTCTGCTGTAGCATGTCGAGGACTTTCGGGTCCGGTTCGATACCGTTGGCCCGCTGTTTTCCCTCGGCCACAATGCGCAACACCATGCCGGCCTGCTGGCCACCCATGACCGCGACTTTGGAATTGGGCCAGGCAAAGATGAAGCGTGGATCCAGTCCCCGGCCGCACATGGCATAGTTGCCGGCGCCGTAGGAGCCGCCCACCAGCACGGAAATTTTCGGCACCCGTGCGTTGGCCACAGCCTGCAGCATTTTCGAGCCGTTCTTGATGACCCCGTTCTGTTCTGCGTCGGTACCGACCATGAAACCGGTGGTGTTGTGAAGGAACAGTAAGGGGCGACGGGTCTGGTCACAGAGCTGGATAAACTGGGCGGCCTTGGCTGCACCGCGCGGCGTAATCGGGCCGTTGTTGCCGATGATGCCCACGGGGTTGCCTTCGATCGTGCTCCAGCCGCAGACGGTGGCGCTGTCCCATTCGTTCTTGAAGTCCAGGAAATCAGAACCATCAACGACGCGGGCGATGATTTCGCGTACATCGTAGGGTTTCTTGGCATCGGCGGGGACCACGCCGAGCAGTTCTTCCGGCGGGAATTTGGGTTCTTCATGCTCGGGAGCGGTTGCTGCCGCCCGGCGCCAGCCCAGTAGTTTCACCAGATCCCGAGCCTGGCTGATGCCGTCTGCATCGGATTGCGCCAGGTACTCGGCTGTGCCGGCCGTACCCGCATGCATCTCTGCGCCACCCAGTTCTTCGTCGGTGGCAATTTCCCCAGTGGCTGCCTTCAGCAGGGGCGGGCCGGCCAGGAACATCTTGGCCCGTTCGCGAACCACTACCACGTAATCAGACAGGCCCGGTTGATAGGCGCCGCCGGCGGTGGCGTTACCGTGCACCACGGTAATTTGAGGGATGCCTGCGGCGGACAGGCGTGCCTGGTTGGCAAAGGTGCGGGCGCCATCCACGAAGACTTCTGCGGCGTAGTTCAGGTTGGCACCGCCGGATTCCACCAGGCTGACCACCGGCAGTTTGTTCTCCAGCGCAATGCGCTGCAGGCGCAGGGTTTTGTGCAGGCCGGAGGGGGAAATGGTGCCGCCCTTGATGGCCGAGTTGGAGGCGGTGACCAGGCAACGGACACCGGACACATAGCCAATGCCGGCAATGGTACTGCCTCCGGCTTCGGTGCCGTCCTTGTCGTCGTGCATCTTGTAGCCGGCCAGATTCATCAGGCTTAAAAACGGGGAGCCTGCATCCAGCAGCCGGGAGATGCGTTCGTGGGGAAGCAGCTGGCCACGTTTTTCAAACTTGGCGCGTTTGCTTTCCGCGGTATCCACCACGGCCTGTTCGATGGCACGGAATTCCTCCACGGCCGCGAGTAAGGCGTCGCGGTTCTGGCGGTATTCTTCGCTGTTGGGGTCAAGTGCGCTGTCGAGAGTCGCCATTAGAGATCCTTGAACACGTCCGGGGTGGTGGCACGGTGGAAGCCATCGAACGGCTTGCTCTTGTCGTGGGCGGGCAGCGGGAAGATCGCCACATTGCCCTGGCTGGCGGCGCCGTCGATGCGCAGGGTGTCGCCGCTGATAAAGGCGGAAGCATCGCTGAGCAGGAAGCAGATCGCGCCGGAGACTTCCGATTCATTGCCCATGCGTTGCAGGGGCACAGCGGCGCGCAAGGTTTTAAGCGTCTCTTTAAAACCATCAGGGTAGGTGTCCATGCCGCTGGACATGATCCAGCCCGGTGCGACGGCGTTGACGCGCACACCGCAGCTGCCCCATTCGTAGGCAGAGGTCTGGGTGAAGTTGACCATGCCCGCGCGAGCGGCGCCGGAGTGGCCCATGCCCGGCATGCCGCCCCACATGTCGGCGACAATGTTGACGATGGCGCCGCCGTTTTTGTTCATGCCCTGCAGAAACACTTCCCGGGCCATCAGAAAGCCGCCGGTCAGGTTGGTGCGCACCACGGTTTCCCAGCCTTTCTGACTGATCAAGGCCAGCGGAGAAAGGGAATTGGCCACCGGCGTTGTTGACCAGACCGTGGACCACGTCTACAGCCTTGTAGACGTCGCCGACGGTGGCTTTTACCGCTTCTTCATCACGGATATCACAAGAAAAGCCCAGCGCCTGTCCGCCGTCTTCGGCAATTTCGGCGGCCACGGCATCCAGCTTTTCCTGTTTGCGGCCGATGAGTACGACACGGGCGCCCAGGGCCGCCAGTTCGTGGGCGGTGCAACGGCCAATGCCGGAGCCGCCGCCGGTGACAATGATGTTCTGGCCGGCAAACAGGTTTTCTTTAAAGACGGAACGGTATGACATGTTTTAGTCCTTGAAGTCCTAAAGGTGCCTGCATGCGTCACGCTGCATGCAGCACGCTAAAATCAACGTTATTTGCCTACTTCGTCAGCGATGGTCTGGCTGACGGAGATAGGCATATCCAGTAACTGCTGGGCAAAGGCCTTGCCTTGCGGGTCAATGCGCAGCGAGGCGATGCCGCCGCCGCCCAGGGCATTTTTCAGCAGAAAGTTGAAGGCATTCATGCCCGGCATGGACCAGCGGTGAACGCTGCCTGCGTCCGGATCCAGCACGTGCTGCATGTAAGTGGCCACGGCTTGTTCGGTCAACGCCGCATTCAGGTAAGGCAAGTATTCCGCCTTGCGGGCGATGACGCCGATGTTGGCATGGTTGCCCTTGTCACCACTGCGGGCCCAGGCCAGTTTGACCAGTGGCACTGTGGTGCCGGTGTCAGTATCGCCGTTGGCGGTGCCGTAATCCGTGTCCTGGGGCAGGGCGCTGGCATCAAAGACCTGACCGGTGGGCATGTCGACGGAGTGCGTGTTGCCGTCCAGATCCACGGTGGCGGTGACCGCGCTTTTTTCTACCAGGGTAGAAAACAGGCGGATGCGCGGGATGGGTTTGGGGCGCCCGCCCACCAGGCCGGAAAGGCCCGGTGCCATGCCGGTGGCGGCCTGGGCGATTTCCCGGGCAAACAGGCCCAGGGCTTTCTTGTCATCGTGCAGGGCGGCGATTTTGACCACCACTTCACGAGTGTCCGCGCGGCGGGCATTGGCGCCATAGGTGCTTTCGCTGCCGAGCACTTCCACACTGGTATCGCGGAACGGGGCTATGCCGAGCTGCTGAAAGAGGCCGGCCACTTTTTTGAGTATGGCGTCGGCAACCACCTGGCCTTTGGCGGGTGCATCGATGCCCCCCATCAAAAAGGAGGCGGTAATCCGGTTGCCGTCCGGGTAGGTGGCGGAGACTTTATAGCTGTCCGTGGGGGGCAGGCCCCGGGCGCCGGAGACGCTGACCCGATGCTCGCCGACCTGCTCCAGTGTCACCTGGGTAAAATCGCAGACCACGTCTGGCAGTAAATAGGCCCGGGGGTCGCCAATTTCGTACACGATCTGCTCGCCCACGGTGGCGCAGGTGACCAAACCACCGGTGTTGTCAGGCTTGGTGATCACAAAGTGGCCATCCGCATGGCATTCGGCCACCGGGAACCCCATGTTGTGGAAGTCCGGTACGTCGCGCCAGTCGGTGAAGTTGCCGCCGGTGCATTGGGCGCCGCATTCGATCACGTGCCCGGCCAGTGACCCCTGGGCCAGCTTGTCGTAATCCTCGGCGGACCAGTCGAACTCGTGCATCAGCGGGCCCAGCACCACGGCGGAGTCGGCAATGCGGCCGGTGAGCACGATGTCGGCGCCGGCATCCAGCGCCGCCTTGATGGGCAGGGCGCCCAGGTAGGCGTTCATGGTGACCGTCATGGGGGGCAGGGGGGCGCCACTGTCCAGTTCGGTTACGTTGGCAAAATCGTCGCGGCGTGTATTCAGGTCGTCCCCTTCTACCAGGGCAATCTTCATTTCCACGCCTGCGGCCGCAAACGCTTTGTGCAGGGCATCGCGGCAAGCACGGGGATTTACGCCGCCGGCGTTGCTGATCACCTTGATGTTTTTCGCCTTGATGTCCTTGGCCAGCGGGGCCATCACATTGGTGACAAAGTCGTGGGCATAGCCTGCGCTGGGGTCTTTCATCCGTGCCCCGGCCATGATCGACAGGGTCACCTCGGCCAGGTAGTCGAACACCAGGTAATCCAGCTCGGTCTGGTGAACCAGCTGGAAGGCAGCGCTGTTGGTATCGCCCCAGAATCCGGCGGCACAACCGATGCGAACAGGCTTTGACATGGTGGCTCCATTTGCGTGTAAGTTCATGGTCTCGTAAGCTACCAAGCAAGCGCTTGGTTTGTAAAGGGCTTGGAGGGTCGACGGCGCATTTATTCGAATGCCGCTGTAGGAGCGCCACTTGAGGCGCGAACAGGCTTTGCAGAGACGCGAGTTGCGGAGTCGGCGCTCGGGAGTTGGGTCTTTCTTTTGAAACTTGCTCCGCGTAACTCGAGCTGAGTGGTTCGCGCCTCAAGTGGCGCTCCTACAGTTTTTATAGGGAGCATGGTGATGGTGCTGCCCTTGCAGCTTGCAGCCCGGAATCGGGATAATGCGGGGATACATAAAAGAGGGTACCAATGGCTGAGTCACTGGCAATTAATGGAATCGATGATTCTCCCCGCGGGCGTCTGCTCAGTGCGGCAGCTCACCTGTTTCGGGACAAGGGGTTCGACCGCACCACGGTCCGTGATATTGCGGCGTCGGTGGGGATTCAAAGCGGTTCCATCTTTCATCACTTCAAGACCAAAGAGGATATCCTCTATGCGGTGATGGAGGAGGTGATTCACTTCAATACCGAGCGGCTGCGCCAGGCGGTGGCGTCCCATGCGACCGGCAAGGAGCAATTGCGGGCGCTGATTCGGGCGGAGCTGCAGTCCATTGTGGGTGATACGGCTGAGGCGATGACCGTGATGGTCACCGAATGGCGTTGCCTGAGTGCAGACAAGCAGGCCCGAGCACTCAAATTGCGCGGTATTTATGAGCAGCTGTGGCTGGATGTATTGTCGGAATTGCACGATCAGGGCGCATTCACCACGGACCCCTTCATTATTCGTCGTCTGCTGACGGGGATGACCGGCTGGGCGCCGAACTGGTTTGATCGCGAAGGCCCGCTGAGCCTGGATGACCTGGCCGATATCATGCTGGCCCGGGTCATTGGTGAGTCCGCACCATGATTGGTAATGCCATAGCCTGGGGGAAAACCGGTTACTCCATCATCGAGGAGGGCGAGCTGAACCGGCAGACCTGGGCGCTGGATGTGCATCATTACCTGATTGCCAAACCCAATGGGCAGTCTTTGCCGGGAAAATTCACTCTGGAAGAGGCAAAAGCGAGAATCGAGGCGCTG